>NZ_OZ413142.1:0-1863859 GCF_980469475.1 Aggregatibacter sp. HK296 | reverse complement strand
GTCGTATTAAAAAAGAATAGAAGAAAACTGACAATAAACTATAAATGGCTGAGATAAACCATAAGAAAAACCGCACTGAGATTTTTATCTAAAGTGCGGTTTTATTTTTTTCTATTTTTATTGCTTTATCATTTTCTTTAACTGATACAAATAGGCCAATGCCTGTTTTGGACTTAATTCATCTGGATCTAATTCTTGTAACATATTCAATAACATATCCTTATTTTCATCTTCTGCCTGATCAAATGCTAATTCACCTTGGCGTTGATTTAATAAACGTAGATCCTGAATCTGTTGATTGGCATTTTGCTGTGACAGTTTTTCTAATTGCGCCAGTTTTTGTTTGGCGAGCTTGATAACTTGTTGTGGCACACCTGCCAAGGCAGCGACGGCAAGACCATAGCTTTTGCTGGCAGCACCTTTCTGCACGGCATGCATGAAAGCGATGGTATCATTATGCTCAATGGCATCTAAATGAATATTACCTATGCCTTGTACCTGTTCCGGCAGTACGGTGAGCTCAAAATAGTGGGTGGCGAATAAGGTTAAAGAACGAATTTTCTTCGCCAACCACTCAGCACAAGCCCAGGCAAGGGACAAACCGTCGTAAGTGGAGGTTCCACGGCCAATTTCATCAATCAACACCAAACTTTTGTCTGTCGCTTGATGCAGAATATTCGCTATTTCCGTCATTTCCACCATGAAGGTTGAACGTCCGGAAGCGAGATCATCAGAGGCTCCAATGCGGGTAAAAATGCGATCAACAGGGCCAATTATGGCACTGTCTGCCGGCACGAAACTGCCCATGTATGCCATTAAGGTAATCAGTGCTGTTTGGCGCATATAGGTACTTTTACCGCCCATATTCGGGCCGGTGATAATGAGAAAATGTTGCTGTTCCGTAAGCACTGTTGGGTTGGCAATAAACGGTTCCTTCAACACTTGTTCCACCACGGGGTGACGGCCATTTTGAATATGAATGCCCGTTTGCTCCGAGAAGGTCGGCGCCACATAATTCAGGCTTTCCGCCCGCTCCGCTAAATTGGTGAGCACATCCAATTCGGCTAATGTCAAACCGGCGAGCTGTAAGTCACCTAAGTGCGGTAATAATTGGTCGAAAATTTCATCGTATAACTGTTTTTCCAGCGCCAAAGAAGCGCCTTTCGCTTTCAACACCTTATCTTCATAGGTTTTTAGCTCAGGAATGATATAACGTTCGGCATTTTTTAAGGTTTGACGACGTACATAATGAATCGGCGCCTTATGGGCTTGCCCCTGGCTAATTTGAATGTAATAACCGTGCACCGCATTGAAGCCTATTTTTAAGGTATCAATGCCGGTGTTTTCCCGTTCCCGCTGTTCCAGATCTTCCAAATAACGGGTGGCACCGTCGGCTAATTCACGCCATTCATCCAATTCGGCGTTATAGCCTGCCGCAATGACACCACCATCACGAATTAGCACCGGTGGACTATCAATAATCGCCCGTTGTAAAAGGTCAAATTGTGCCGAAAAATCACCTAGCTGCTGATAAAGTGCGGTCACAAAATCCAACGGATTTTTTTCCGATGCTTTTTCCGACAGACAATTTTTTATATGAGGAATTTGTTCCAGCGCGGTACGCAAGCGGGTTAAATCACGCGGACGGGCGGTGCGTAACGCCACGCGCGCTAAAATGCGCTCCATGTCACCCACTTGTTGCAAATAAGGTTGTAAATCCGCCACTAAATCTTGTTCTAAAATCGCACCAATGGCTTGTTGGCGTTGCGTGAGTTTTGTCACATCGCAAATCGGCTGATGAATCCAACGTTTGAGCAAGCGACTGCCCATTGGGGTCACACATTTGTCTAATACGGCTGCCAACGTGTTTTCCGTACCGCCCGCCAGATTTTGAGTGAGCTCCAGATTGCGACGGGTTGCGGCGTCCAACTGAATATTTTCGCTGTGTTGAATGAGATGAATGCTTTGAATATGCGGCAAGGCGGTGCGTTGCGTTTCGCGTGCGTATTGCAATAAACAACCGGCCGCACATAATCCCAGAATCGCTTTTTCCACACCGAATCCGCACAAGTCTTTGGTATTAAATTGATGGCAAAGCTGTTGAATGGCGGTTTTTAGCTCGAATTCCCAAATAGGGCGACGGCGCAAACCTTTAGCGTGTTCAATGAGCTGAAAATCGGCAAAATCTTCGCAATAAAGCAATTCTACCGGCGAGATGCGTTGCAATTCCGTTTGCAAATCCGCTTTGGATTGCGGTTCGCATAGCTGAAAACGACCGGACGTCATGTCTAATGTCGCCAAACCAAAATGATCTTTTTCCTGATACACCGCGGCAATGAGGTTGTCTTGCCGTTCCGGTAACAGCGCCTCATCACTCACCGTGCCCGGCGTGACAATGCGCACAATTTGGCGCTCAACGGGGCCTTTCGCCGTATTCGGATCACCGATTTGTTCGCAAATGGCGACGGACTCCCCTAACTGCACCAACTTCGCTAAATAGCCTTCCACCGCGTGATAAGGCACACCTGCCATGGGAATCGGCTGCCCTGCAGATTGTCCACGTTTAGTCAGCGAAATATCCAACAGTGCGGAGGCACGTTTCGCATCGTCATAAAACAGCTCGTAAAAATCGCCCATGCGATAAAACAACAAAATATCCGGATTCTCCGCTTTGAGTTGCAGATATTGTTTCATCATCGGCGTATGCTGTTCGAAATTTTCTTTTGACATCATGTTGTTATCTTATTCCGGCGATTATTGGGCGGTTTCCGTTGTAGCGGCACTTGGTTTACGGCGTTTGCCGATATTTTTACGATCTTGATGACGTTGTTTGGTTTTTTTATCCGCTTTCTTTTGCGCTTCGCGTTTTTCTAATTTCTTCGCTTTTTGTTTTTTGCTGACGGTTTTGATTTCACCGTCTTTCGGCGCTTTGGTGCGCGGTTCCAAACCTTCAATCACACGGGCTTTCAGAATTTCTTGGGTATAACGCTTAATTTTGCCCAGTAGACGATAATCGTGCGCTTCCACGAAAGACACGGCGGTGCCTTTTTTGCCGGCACGCGCGGTACGCCCGATGCGGTGCAAATAAGTATCGGCGCTGTACGGTAAATCAAAATTCATAATGTGGCTAACATCATCAATATCGATACCGCGTGCGGAGACATCCGTGGAGACCAACACCGTCACCACGCCGTTTTTCAGTTTATCGATGGCATTATTGCGTTGGGTTTGCGCCATTTCACCTTCCAGATAGGTGCTGCGAATACCGCGTTTGCGCAAATTTTCCGCCAGTTCGCGTACATCTTCCCGACGGCGTACGAATACAATGCCTTTGCTCACTTGCTCTTGCTCAATGAAACGCGCTAATAATTTGAATTTATGCTCATTACTGTCGGCGTGATAATACCACTGCTGAATTTTCTTCCGCTCACGTCGGCTCGGTTCTGCATCAATTTTCACCGGCTCGTTTAACGTGCGGTCGGCAAAATCTTCCAATAAATCCCCTTCAAGGGTCGCCGAGAATAACAACGTTTGCTTACGCCAACGGGTTTCTGCCGAGATTTTCTCCGCATCTTGCCCAAAGCCCATTTGCAACATTCTGTCCGCTTCGTCAAAAATCAGAATTTCTACCGCGCGGCAATCAAAATTTTCTTCTTTAATGTATTGCAACAAACGCCCCGGGGTCGCCACAACAATGTCTTGATTTTTATTGAAAATCTCGCCGTGATTTTGATACGCCACACCACCGGTGATGGTCGCAATGCTGAGTTTGGTAAAGCAGGCAAGTTCTTCCGCCTGTTCCGCTACCTGCATGGCAAGTTCACGGGTTGGTGTAAGAATCAACACACGCGGCGCGCCCGGTTTACGGCGTGGATAATCCAACAAATGTTGAATCGCCGGTAGCAAAAACGCGGCGGTTTTTCCAGTGCCGGTCGGTGCCGACCCGAGGACATCAAAGCCCTCCATCGCGGCAGGAATGGTTTCCTGTTGGATGGCGGTAGGACGTTGGTAGCCTTTTTTCTGGAGGGCGTTGAGTAATTCAGGCGCGAGATCAAAATCTGCAAATTGAGTGAGGTTTGTCATTGGTATTTGTTGTTCATTAGCATTAAAATTGCGCCGAATTATACCGCACTTTACCGTTAAAGTGCGGTCCTTTTTGACGGTGTTTTTCGATGAGTAAGACGGGTTTTCGTTTTAAACAATTTCAGGTCAATCACGAGCGGTGTGCCATGAAAGTGGGGACGGACGGTATTTTATTGGGCGCGTGGGCGGATGTGACGCAGGCAAACCAGATATTGGATTTAGGTAGCGGCAGCGGCTTAATCGCCTTAATGTTGGCTCAACGCAGTTCTGCCGAAAGCCGAATTTGTGCCGTGGAAATTGATCACGCGGCGGCACAACAAGCCTGTGAAAATGTATTAATTTCACCGTGGAAGAATAAAATTCAGGTGTATCAGCAGGATATAGATAGTTTTTGTACTCAAACAGCAGAGCGCTTCGACTTGATTGTCGCCAATCCGCCCTATTTTCAAACGGGGGTAGATTGTCGTAATGAGGAGCGGAATACAGCCCGTTATTTTGCCGCACAAAGTCATTTACATTGGTTAGAGACCGCTGCTGCTTGCTTGGCACCCAAGGGAAAAATCAGTTTTGTGTTACCTTTTGACGCAGGAGAAACTTTGCTAAAAAGCACCGCACTTTATTGTGTTGTGCGTTGCGATGTCATTACTAAGCAAGGCAAAGCGCCACAACGTATGTTGTTGACCTTTGCCACACAACCACAAACATTGCTATATGACGAGTTGATTATCTACGACACCCAGAATCAATATCACGCCGATTTTGTTGCATTGACGCAGGATTTTTATTTGAACTTCTAAAAACACCATAAAAAAACACCGCACTTTCTTTAAAAGTGCGGTGTTTTTCTTTGTTTCTTAGGCCTATTTCATTAATTTCGTCCAGTTGTAATAACCGTATAACGAGTTCAGTAAATAGGCACTATACATTAAATACATGGCCGGGGTTTCCGCCCATAAGGCAATGGAAAGGATATTTAACAAAATCCATAAAAGCCATTGTTCACGGTAGCGTAAAATCATCAATAATTGGGCTGAAACAGTAATTACGGTAGTTAAACCGTCTAATCCTGTGGAGCTGCCGCCTGCCGCATTAAGGGCTTGCACGAACAATAACGTACCGACAATCACTGTGGTGGCAAGGATGAGCCAGCCTTGTAACGTCAACGATTTGGCAATTACGCTTTCTCCACCGCTCTTTTCTTGTTGCATATGGGTTTTCCACATGAAATAACCGATAAATTGCGCTGGAATATAAACATACAAGACGGTATTCATTTCGCCGATGAAATTCTCACCCCATGCTACATAGAAGTAAGTGTAGGCAAAAATCAGTCCGAACAGATAATTACTGATTTTCCCTTTACTGACAAACACCACGCAAATCACGCCTGTAATACCGGAAATCATGGCAAGCGGCGATTGTGGATCTAAGACAAAAGCAACAATTTGTGCGGCAATAAAGAGAAATAGCCAAAACACTTCAAAAGGTTTCCAGTCGGAAAAAAGTTCTTGTTTTATTTGATGTAAATACGGTTGTAGATTCATAGTCACCTCACAAATGGGATAAAGTGCGGTCATCTTAGGAAGTATTTTTTAGAATGTAAAGGATTTGCTACGTTTTTGTGTTGCTGATCACAAAAAAGATGTCATCACGTTAAACATGAATGGCATCGTGTCATTTCTTTTTCAGCGTAACAGGGCTAAAATAGCGCCTTTTTATCAATAGAGAGAACATCATGACTTTTGCGGTTGGGCAGCGTTGGATCAGTGAAACGGAAAATAATTTAGGCTTAGGAGTCATTCGTGCCGTGGATGTTCGGCAAGTGACAATTGATTTCCCTGCCGCACAAGAACAACGTATTTATGCGGTGAAAAACGCGCCGTTAAATCGTGTGCAATTTCGTATCGGTGATTTGATTCAACATGTAGAAAGTTGGCATGGCGAAGTGCTCAATGTGGCGGAAAATAATGGCTTGCTGTTCTATTTGGTACAACAAGAGGGCAAGGAAGACCGTGTCGTCAGTGAAATGGAGTTGGCTCATCGCATTTCTTTTTGCCGACCGCAAGAACGCCTGTTTTCCGCACAGATTGATCGTAACGACCATTTCGTGTTGCGTTACCAAGCTTTGCAATACCAAAAAGCGCAATTTCAATCGCCCTTGCGGGGCTTACGCGGTATCCGCGCTGGGCTGATTCCTCATCAATTACACATTGCGAAAGAAGCCGGGCGGCGTATTGCACCACGCGTGTTGTTGGCCGATGAAGTGGGTTTAGGTAAAACCATTGAAGCCGGCATGATTTTGCAGCAGCAATTATTTGCCGAAAAGGTACGCCGCGTGCTGGTTATTGTGCCGGAAACGTTGCAACATCAATGGTTGGTCGAAATGTTGCGTCGTTTTAATTTGCACTTTTCGCTGTTTGATGAAGAACGTTGCGCGGATTTTGCCGCGACAGAAGAGCAAGAAGAAGTGAATCCGTTTACCACCGAATCCATGATTATTTGTGCCTTGGATTGGTTGGTGCAAACGCCAAAACGGGTACAACAAATTTTGGCGGCCGGTTTTGATATGCTTATTGTCGATGAAGTGCATCATTTGGTGTATGACGAAGTCAATCCAAGTTTGGAATATCAGTTAGTGCAACAACTGACACAACAGATTCCGGCCGTGTTGTTACTCACCGCCACACCGGAGCAGCTTGGTCAGCAAAGTCATTTTGCCCGTTTGAATTTATTGGACCCACATCGTTTCCATGACTATCAGGCTTTTTTAAAGGAACAGCAAAATTACCAGCCGATTGCTGAAGCCACACAGGCATTACTGGATAATCGCCCATTAAATGTGGATGAAAAGCGCACGATTTCCTTGTTGTTGGCTAAGTCGATTAATTTTGAAACCGGCAATAAGGCGAAGTTAATTCAACAGCTTATCGACCGCCACGGCACCGGGCGTTTATTGTTCCGCAATACCCGTCAAAGTGTACAAGGCTTCCCGAAAAGGGTGTATCACCCCATTGCCTTATCTCAGCCGAAGCAATATGAAAATGCAGTGAAAACGCTCCTTGCCTTTGGTGAAAATCCGTTGCAATGCGCGCTTTATCCTGAACATTTTCTGCGAGAACTTAACGCCAATATGGCGTGGTGGGAATTTGACCCACGTGTGCAATGGCTCATCGATTTTTTAAAACAACATCGACAGGAAAAAGTGTTGGTGATTTGTCGTTATGCAGATACGGCAATTCAGCTGGAACAAATTCTGCGTGAAAAAGAAGGCATTCGTAGTGCGGTATTCCACGAAAAAATGTCTATTGTGGAACGCGATCGTGCGGCGGCGTATTTTACCCAACAAGAAAATGGTGCACAGGTGCTACTCAGTTCCGGGATCGGCTCTGAGGGGCGAAACTTCCAATTTGCCTGTCATTTGGTGCTGTTTAATTTGCCGGAAAATCCCGATTTGTTAGAGCAGTGCATCGGGCGTTTGGATCGCATTGGACAAACGCGAGAAATTCAAATTTATCAGCCGTATTTTGCCGACAGTGCGCAAGCGGTGCTGGCTGACTGGTATCATTTAGGCTTGAATGCTTTCAATGAAACCTGTCCGATGGGCGCCTTATTGTTCGAACAGTTTGCCGAAGTATTGCAAAAAACATTGAAGAATCCGACCGCACTTGACGCTCGTCAGGGCTTAATTGAGCGTACTCAAGAGGAACGGTTACGCCTGAAGCAGCTGTTGGAACAAGGGCGTGATTTGTTGTTGGAGCTTAACTCTAACGGTGGCGAGGCGGCGAAGCAGCTGGCACAAGACATTGCCGAGCAAGATGGTAGTCAGGAGTTAGTCAATTTTGCCTTGAATCTGTTTGATGTCATCGGTGTGGAACAGGAAGATTTAGGTGAGCAATCTATCGTCATCACGCCCACAGGAACGATGCTTATGCCCGATTTCCCGGGCTTGAAAGAGGAAGGTGTCACGGTCACTTTTGACCGTCAACTGGCGTTGGCACGCGAGGAGTTGGAGTTCCTCACTTGGGATCATCCGATGATTTACCACGGCATTGATTTAATCACTTCTGGCGACATTGGCAAAAGCACCGTGGCGTTGTTGGTGAATAAAAATCTGCCATCAGGCACGCTGTTACTGGAGTTGGTTTATGTGGTGGAAAGTCAAGCGCCACAAGGGTTACAATTAACCCGCTTCTTACCGCCAACACCGATTCGTCTGTTGCTGGATAATCGCGGTAATGATTTGGCGTCGCAGGTGGCATTTGACACATTACAACGCAAATTGAAGCCGATGGAACGCAATGTGGCGAATAAAATTGTGAAAATGTTGCGTCCGAGCATTGAAGGGTTGATTGCCCAAGGGGAGCGTTTGGTGGTGGCACAAAGTGAGCAAATTATCAATGCCGCACAGCAAGAAGCCGAGCAGCAATTGGATGCAGAACTCAACCGATTAATCGCGTTACAAAAAGTGAATAAAAACATTCGCGCCGATGAAATTCACACGTTAGAACGTCAACGCACCCAAATTTTACAGCTGTTACAACAGGCAACCTGGCGTTTAGATTGCTTGCGTGTGATTGTGAGCAATAAGGAATAAACATGGCCCTGATTGAATATAATCCGCCGCAGGAACCTTGGCTGGATTTGGTGTATCGCGATGATTATATTGCGGTGGTGAACAAGCCAAGTGGACTGCTTTCCGTACCGGGCAATCAGCCGCAATATTACGACAGCGCAATGTCGCGGGTGAAAGAAAAGTACGGTTTTTGTGAACCGGCGCATCGCCTTGACATGGCCACCAGCGGCATTTTGTTGTTTGCTTTGAGCAAAGCGGCAGATCGCGAGTTAAAACGCCAATTTCGTGAACGCGAACCGAAAAAATATTATCAAGCTCTGGTTTGGGGGCATGTCGAGCAAGATCATGGTGTGGTGGAATTGCCACTCATTTGTGATTGGGAAAATCGCCCACGGCAAAAAATTTGCTTTGAACGAGGCAAAAGAGCGGTCACTTTTTACGATGTTTTACAACGTTATCCCAATAATACGACACGCATAAAGCTTACGCCGATTACAGGGCGTTCCCATCAATTACGCCTACACATGCTGGCACTTGGGCATCCGATTTTAGGTGATAAATTCTACGCACATCCACAAGCCAAAGCGTTATCGCCTCGTCTCTGCTTGCACGCGGAAAGCCTGCAGATTCAACATCCGATTACCGGAGAAACGATGGGATTCACCGCGCCGGTCGGTTTTTAATAAAAAAGTGCGGTGAAAAAATAAGATATTTTTTCACCGCACTTTAACTGTGATTCAACGATAAGCTGAACTTATAAAATCACCTCTAATTTATCATAAGCACGACGGGCTTTTTCTAAGGCTTTTTCAACACTAATATCGCGCGCCAAAATCACCCCTAAACGACGATGGCCATTCACTTCACCTTTACCAAAAATGCGTAAGTTGGTTTGCGGTTCGGCAAGTACCTGCTCTACGTTGGCAAATTGTACTTGGTTGGATTTGCCTTCTACCACAATGGCTTTAGAGGCGGACGGGCTGATGAAATCGATGCTTGGAATCGGCAATCCTAAAATGGCACGAGCGTGCAAGGCGAACTGTGATAACTCTTGTGAGATCATGGTCACCATACCGGTATCGTGCGGGCGAGGGGAAACCTCGTTAAAAATCACATCATCGCCACGCACGAACATTTCTACCCCGAAAATCCCACGACCGCCTAATGCTCCGGTGATTTTCTCTGCAATTTCTTGCGCTTTTTTCAATGCGGTTTTTGACATGGCTTGAGGTTGCCAAGATTCACGGTAATCGCCATCCACTTGAATGTGCCCGATAGGGGCAAGGAATGAGGTGCCATTCACATGGCGCACCGTGAGCTGGGTAATTTCGTAATCAAATTTGATGAACCCTTCCACAATGACACGTCCTGCGCCGGCACGTCCGCCTTCTTGGGCGTAATCCCATGCGGATTGGATTTGATCGAGGGTGCGAATAACGCTTTGCCCATGACCGGAAGAGGACATAATCGGTTTGACCACACACGGAACACCGATTTTTTCGACCGCACTTTTGAAGTCGTCAAAGTTATCTACGAATTCATAAGGTGAGGTTGGCAAGCCCAATTCTTCCGAGGCTAAACGACGAATGCCTTCGCGGTTCATGGTCAGCTTCGTGGCTTTGGCGGTCGGGATAACGGTGAAACCTTCTTGTTCCAGTTCAAGTAAAGTATCGGTGGCGATAGCTTCCACTTCCGGCACGATAAAATCAGGACGTTCCTTTTCCACAACGGCGCGTAATGCCACGCCATCCAACATAGAAATGGTGTAAGCACGGTGTGCCACTTGTTGTGCAGGGGCGTTTTCATAGCGATCTACCGCAATCACCTCAACACCTAAACGTTGTAATTCAATGACAACTTCTTTGCCCAATTCCCCCGCACCAAGCATCATTACTTTCAGTGCTTTTGGGGTTAATGGCGTGCCTATTGTGGTCATGGGGGGCTCCTTATTGTTTGAGTAGGCTTTCGTCTAAGGTTAAATCTTCGTTTTTATTCACACCGATACCGCGTGCTAATACATTTTGCGCAATTTGATGTGCTTCGTCCAAAGAATGTTCGGTGTATGTTCCGCATTGATATTCATTCAGTTCAGGAATTTCACGTTGATTTTTCACATTGAGAATATCCTGCATGGAGTCTGCCCAGGCTTGTGCAACTTGAGTCTCATTTGGGGTTCCGATTAAGGACATATAAAAGCCGGTGCGGCAACCCATCGGGGAAATATCAATAATTTCAACATCTTGACTATTGAGATGCTCACGCATAAAGCCGGCAAATAAATGTTCTAGTGTGTGAATGCCCTTCGGTGGCAAATTTTCCTTATTTGGAATGGTAAAACGCAAATCAAAAACAGTGATGTTATCTCCTTTTGGAGTTTGCATTATTTTGGCGATTCGCACTGCAGGGGCATTCATACGAGTGTGATCGACTTTAAAACTATCAAGTAATGGCATTTCTTTTTCCTCAAATGGAGTTGTTTTTGTTTATAAAATAATCAATTGAACGTTTTTTTGAGATTTTTTAAATTATTTACGAACTTTTTTCACTATACTGCTGTCATAGACAACGAGCAACTTGCAGTTGTTTTAATAAAATTGGTTCCTTAGGTTATTCGCCTCTCCTCGTGAGAGGCATTTTTTTAGCCATTCTACCGTAAAATCGCGTTCTTTAAAGAACGGCAACACCCAAAAATAATAAAAAAACGTACCGCACTATTTTTCCCAGCGTCATAAAAATCAGACACGCCACCCAATTTAATCTCAACCAGCCTGCCACAGCACAAAACACATCACCGACGACTGGCAACCAGCTAAAAAATAGCATCATACTCCCGTGGCGCCGTGTTTTTTCTAATACCCACGCGAGTTTTGCATTTTGTGGCGGTGTATTAAAAGTAGGGAGCCAACGCCCAAGTGCATAGGTGGTCAGACTTCCCAGCGTGTTTCCGGCAACGGCAGTCCACAATAGGCTTTGAATATCCACAGAAAGATAATGCGTACCCGCCCATAAAAGCGGTGTGATGAGAGTGATAAAAATAATTTCGGAGTTGCCGGGCAGGACAGTCGCGCTGAGAAAAGCACTGGCGAACATAATCCACAATCGATGCTCGCCAAATAAGGCGAACCACCCATCCCAGCTAAAAAGATCAAACATGATTAAATGTGCGGAAAATAAGTGCGTAAGTCATTTTCATGATCTGCTGTGATTGCCCGTCGATAATCACGAATTACCTCGTATTAATTTGTTGACCCGCACATCAAACACATCCATGCCGGCGCGTAATCCGGCTTGAATGCCAAAATCGCCATCTTCAAAGACTAAGCAACGTTGTGGCTTGGCTTGAATCAGTTCGGCACAACGTAAAAAGGTGTCCGGTGCCGGTTTATGATTCTGAATATCTTCGGCAGTCACGATGGCGGAGAAATATTTCTCAAAATCAAATTTGTCTAATAAAATTTTGGCAATCGGGCGGTGAGAGCCTGTGCCTAATGCCAAAGGCTTTTTATTATAAAATGCGCGAACAATATTGGCGGCAGGCAGCAATGTGGCGTGTTGCATAATTAGTTTTTTGCCATATTCTCTTTTTAATTCAATGACATCCTCTAACTTATCTAAAGGCATGGCATAGCGTTTCATCATTTCTAGCGCAATGGCTCTTACTGGGGCGCCGCCCATTTCATACAATAAGTTGCCATCAAACGGATAACCATAATGTTGCCCGACCATTTCCCATGCTTTGGCATGGCTAGGCATGGTGTCAATGACGGTGCCGTCCATATCAAAAATTAAACCGTCATACTGATTTATTACGTCATTATCTAACATGTTGCTTTCCGAATTACTTTAATAAAATGAGAGGGGAGTTATTTTGCTACAATTTTGTGATCAATGCACCGTTTAATTCATCGCGATTCGGTTATACTTGGGCAACTTTTTTGAGAGCGAGCGAATGGATCTTCAACAACGGCTTTGGGCATTTCAAGTCCGAGAATTAATTGACGAACATATTGTGCAAATCGTGCTGAATGTGCGTTGTCATTTGCAACAAGATTGGCGGGTGGATGTTGAAACCGAGCAGGTAAAAATGATGTTAGTGCATATTGCTAGTGCATTGGGGCGGATTCAACGTGGCCATCGAGCTTCGCCGTTGTATGCCGATTTTTTGGATGAAATTCAAAGTGCGGTGGTTTTTCCGCAAGTTTTGCAGATTCACCAAAAGATATTGAAAGTAATTCCGTTGGCGATTCCCGAAGAAGAACAAACGTATTTTTTGGCAAACGTGTACGGATTAGTATTGGATCAACCACAGGTGTTAGAACGGCTTCGTTAAAAATACACGAAAAAACGACCGCACTTTTGGTTGTTCTAGAAAATGAGTTGGGGATTATAAAGAAGTGAAATGGCGCACCCGAAAGGATTCGAACCTTTGACCGCTCGGTTCGTAGCCGAGTACTCTATCCAGCTGAGCTACGGGTGCGTAGTTGGTGTTCAATTTGCTCAAACCATTTTAAACAATAGAGTCGATTTAAAATGGCGCACCCGAGAGGATTCGAACCTCTGACCGCTCGGTTCGTAGCCGAGTACTCTATCCAGCTGAGCTACGGGTGCGAGACAAATTAAACAAATGGCGGTGAGAGAGGGATTCGAACCCTCGATGGAGTTTTTGACCCCATACTCCCTTAGCAGGGGAGCGCCTTCAGCCTACTCGGCCATCTCACCACAATTGGTTTGTGGGCGGTATAATACGGGTTTATGACAATAAGTCAAATTATTTTTTCCGAAAAGTGCTTGAAATCAAGTTAGTTGTGCGATTTCTCGACAACTTCAAGTATCCCCTTCGCTGATTATTTCCCGCGTAAAATCGCCCGTAAATTGGCAATATGGCTTTGTGTTTTTGCTTGTTGCTGTTCGGCACTTAACGGCGGTTTATCCCGTTCCCACTGCAAATCGTTTTCCGGCAACTCCAGTAAGAATCGGCTTGGCTCCGGACGAATCAATTCGCCGAACTGGCGTCGTTCTTTGCACAACGAGAACCACAGATTCTGCTGTGCACGCGTAATGCCCACATACGCCAAACGGCGTTCTTCTTCCACGTTGTCTTCGTCAATACTGGTTTGGTGTGGCAAAATGCCTTCTTCCATGCCGATTAAAAACACATGCGGAAATTCTAGCCCTTTGGAGGCATGAAGCGTCATTAATTGTACCTGATCGCTGTCATCTTCCTCTTCGCCCCGTTCTAACATATCGCGTAAGGTTAAGCGGGTAACGATCTGATTGAGGTTCATCGGCTCGTTAAATTCATCGCCTTTGAGCATATCAGCAATCCAATCAAACAGCGTTGCCACGTTTTTACTCTGCATTTCAGCGGCTTTGGGGCTGGTGGCGTATTCGTATAAATATTCTTCATAATGTAACGAAGCAAGCATGGAGCGCACAGCGCGTTCAGGTTCGGAACGTTGTATTTCATCATTCAATTCCACAATCCAACGGGCGAATTTTTGCAACGCATCATAGGCTTTCGGGGTGACCCTCTGAATTAGCTCAAAATCAAAAATCGCTTCAAATAAGCTGACATGTTTTTCTTGTGCCAATGAACCCAATTTTTCCAGGGTTGCCGTACCGATTTCCCGTTTTGGCGTATTCACAATGCGCAAAAATGCCGCATCATCATCTTGATTCACCACCAAACGCAAATACGCCATCATGTCCTTAATTTCCGCGCGGGAGAAAAAGGATGTGCCACCGGAGATTTTGTATGGAATGCGGTTTTGCATCAGAATTTTTTCCAGCAAGCGCGATTGGTGGTTACCACGATACAAAATAGCATAATCACGATAATGGGTTTTGGCGATAAACCGGTGAGCAATGAGTTCGCCCACGACACGTTCCGCCTCATGTTCTTCGTTTTTTGCTTCAATAATTTGTAACTTTTCCCCTTCGCCTAAATTGGAAAAGAGTTTTTTGTCGAAAACATGATCATTGTTATCGATGAGGATATTGGCGCAATGCAAAATGCGTTGGCTGGAACGGTAATTTTGTTCCAGTTTAATCACCCGTAACACCGGAAAATCATCGCGTAATCGCACCATATTCTGTGGTCGTGCGCCACGCCAAGAATAAATGGATTGATCATCGTCACCCACTACGGTGAAACGCGCACGATCGCCCACTAACAACTTAATCAACTCATATTGACTGGTGTTGGTATCTTGGTATTCATCTACCAACAGATAGCGAATTTTCTCCTGCCATTTTGACCGCACTTCGGCGTTCTGTTTGAACAGTAGGGTCGGCAACATAATCAAATCATCAAAATCCAACGCGTTGTAAGCACGCAATTGTTTGTTATAGCGGTCATAACAATGAGCAAAGGTTTGTTCTTGCTTATCACGCGCCAATGCCATTGCTTGTTGCGGGCTACATAAATCATTCTTCCAGTTGGAAATGCGATTGATCAGCGTGCGTAGTAACTCTTTGTCTTCTTGAAATAGATCGGCGGTGAGTTCCTTTAACAGCGCCATTTGATCATGCTCGTCAAACAACGTCATATTGGCTTTAAAACCTAAGTGCTTATATTCACGCTTAATAATGTCAAAACCGAGGGTGTGAAAGGTGGATACAATTAGCCCTTTGGAGGATTCCTTACCAATAGACTGTGCCACGCGTTCTTTCATTTCGCGAGCGGCTTTGTTGGTGAAAGTGACGGCGGCGATTTGCTTTGGAAGATAGCCACACTTGCCAATGAGATGAGCAATTTTATTGATGATGACGCGCGTTTTTCCTGAGCCTGCACCGGCTAAAACGAGGCAAGGGCCGGAAACATATTCCACGGCTTGTTGTTGTTGCGGATTGAGTTTCATAGTCATTGATTATTCACTTTGCGGCCACGCATAAGGCAGTAGCGCCGTATCCAACAGAAAAGACAACGGCACATCCAAAATCGGCAAGCCCCAACGTTTCGCCATCTCAAAATCATATTTGGTACCCGCATAAGGACTATAAGGTTCTGTCGGATCCACGAGTTTTACCACGGTGCCACAGGCACTTGCGGTGAAAAGTGCGGTCGAAAAAAGCACTGTTTTTAAGGGTTGAAATTTCATAAGTGGGCGGATTTTACACCAAATAAGAAAAGATGTGGAAAGGTTTGCACAAGATTGTTCGGGCAAAAAAATGCGCCGTTGGTTTTCCTTCGGCGCAATAAAATTTAAGTTACATTACATTAGAAACGGTAAGATGCATTGGTGCTGAAGGTATTACCTTTAACATTTTCACCATCAAATTTGTGACTAGTACGTAAATATTCCAAACCTAATTCAAAGTTTGGTGCTAAGTTCGCTTTTACACCTGCACCTAAACCATAACCGGCTTTTGTTTCGGTGGTTTTGATTACTAGTCCATCGTAGTGATCTGTTGCATCAAATTTTACGATTTCAGCACTTACTTTTGCATAAGGCAACACAGATGGGGTCGCACGGTAGCCTAGCAAATAACCTACGCCTAAACGGCCTTTTTGTTGTACTTTAGTGTCAGCGTCGTCCACTAATGTTGAATTGTGTGGTTTGAGTTTGCCTTCAACGATACCCACAACATTTTCACTATGGTTGAAACCATAGTCCGCAATTAAATCTACGTTTGAGATGCGTTTTGCATCTTCGTATTTGGTTGTACCTACGCCAACACCTACACCGAAACCGGTGAAGTCAGATGCGACTGCGGAAGTTGAAGCAAGAACAACAGCGCTAAGTGCTAAAAGTGTTAATTTTTTCATAAGACCCTCTGTCTGATTGAGTTAAAAAACGGTGTGAGTATAGGCATTTTTACTATAAGGATCAAGATCCTTTAGTGATATCAAGGATCTTGAAAGACAAAGTGCGGTCTGTTTTTTCGGTGTTTTTTGATCTTGTTTTCAAGGGGATTTCTCATGCGCCCTTGGCTGATTTTCGCTATAATGCGACAACATTTTATCAACATCATGAGATGATTATGGCTCAAATTGCTGCAAATCCCCTTGTCCTCGTGGACGGTTCTTCTTATTTATACCGTGCCTTTCACGCTTTCCCTCCGCTTACCAATTCCAACGGTGAACCGACAGGCGCCATGTATGGTGTGCTGAATATGTTGAAAAGCTTGATTTCTCAGGTGCAGCCAAGCCACATTGCGGTAGTGTTTGATGCCAAAGGCAAAACTTTCCGCGATGAAATGTTTGAGCAATATAAATCTCACCGTCCGCCGATGCCGGACGATCTGCGTAAACAAATCCAGCCGTTGCATGACATGATCCGTGCCTTGGGTATTCCGCTGTTGGTGGTGGAAGGCGTAGAAGCGGATGATGTGATCGGCACGCTGGCGTGCCAAGCCTCAAAAAACGGGCAGAAGGTACTTATTAGTACGGGCGACAAAGATATGGCACAGCTGGTGGACGACAACATTATGTTGATTAATACCATGAACAACAGCCTGCTGGATCGTGATGGCGTGATTGAAAAATACGGTATTCCGCCTGAGTTGATTATTGATTATCTGGCGTTGATGGGCGACAGCTCCGACAACATTCCCGGTGTCTCCGGCGTAGGCGAAAAAACAGCGCTAGGGCTTTTGCAAGGTATCGGCAGCATGGAGCAAATTTATGCCAATCTAGATAAAGTCGCCGAACTGCCGATTCGTGGTGCGAAGAAACTCGGTGAAAAATTGCTTGCTGAAAAAGACATGGCAGATTTGTCCTACGCGTTGGCAACCATCAAAACCGACGTGGCATTGGCATTTTCTCCGCAAGAACTTGCGCTTGGTGACAGCAACAATGACGCCTTAATCGAATATTTCGGGCGGTATGAATTCAAACGCTGGCTAGGCGAGGTGATGAACGGCACCAATTCTGTAACGCAACCGACGCAATCGGTGAAAATTAACCATTATCAAGCGACGCCGGCAGTCAAAACCGATGAAAGTGCGGTTGAAAACTCGGTTAAATTTAACATCGACCGCAGCCACTATGAAAATATTCTGACTGAAACAGATTTAGCTCGTTGGGTGGAAAAATTAAGTGCCGAGAAACTGATTGCGGTGGATACGGAAACCGACGGGTTGGATTATATGTCTACTAATTTGGTCGGCGTATCTTTTGCGTTAGAAAATGGCGAAGCGGCGTATTTACCGTTGCATTTGGATTATCTCGGTGCGCCAAAAACGCTCGAAAAAAGCACCGCACTTGGTGCCCTCAAACCCATTTTAGAGAATCCGAATATCGGTAAAGTCGGGCAGAATCTCAAGTTTGATATGACCATTTTTGCTCGTAATGGCATTGCGTTGCAGGGTATTGAATTCGACACCATGTTGCTTTCTTACACCTTGGACAGCACCGGTCGACACAACATGGACGACTTAGCTAAGCGTTATCTCGGGCACCAAACCATTGGCTTTGAAGACATTGCCGGCAAAGGGAAAAATCAGCTGACGTTCAACCAAATCCCGCTAGAGCAAGCAGGCGAATACGCGGCGGAAGATGCCGACGTGACCATGAAATTGCAACAAGTGTTGTGGGAAAAACTTCAGTCGCAACCCAGTTTGGTGGAACTCTATCAGTCCATCGAATTGCCGTTGCTTGGCGTGTTGTCGCGTATGGAGCGTTGCGGCGTACTGATTGATTCTGATGCACTGTTCCTGCAGTCCAACGAAATTACCGAAAGATTGGCCGCACTTGAAATGCAGGCGCACGAACTGGCGGGGCAACCGTTCAATTTGGCGTCCACGAAACAGTTGCAAGACATTCTGTTCGATAAACTCGGCTTGCCGGTGTTGCAAAAAACGCCGAAAGGCGCACCGTCCACCAATGAAGAAGTGTTGGAGGAACTGGCGTACAGCCACGAATTGCCGAAAGTGTTGGTGGAACATCGCGGTTTGAGCAAACTGAAATCCACTTACACCGACAAATTGCCGCAAATGGTGAACTCGCAAACCGGGCGCGTGCACACCTCTTACCATCAAGCCGTAACGGCAACCGGGCGGCTTTCTTCCAGTGATCCGAATTTGCAGAATATTCCTATTCGTAACGAGGAAGGCCGTCGCATTCGCCAAGCCTTTATTGCCCGCGACGGTTATAAAATTATTGCCGCAGACTACTCGCAAATCGAGCTGCGCATTATGGCGCATTTGTCCAACGATACCGGTTTGATTAATGCGTTCGCGCAAGGCAAAGATATTCACCGTTCCACCGCGGCGGAAATTTTCGGTTTGCCGTTGGAACAGGTGACGAGCGAACAACGCCGCAACGCGAAAGCCATTAACTTTGGGCTGATTTATGGTATGTCCTCTTTCGGGCTTTCCCGTCAGCTTGGGATTTCCCGCGCGGATGCGCAACGCTACATGGATTTGTATTTCCAACGTTACCCGGGCGTGCAAACCTTTATGCACGACATTCGTGAGAAGGCGAAAGCGCAAGGCTATGTGGAAACCTTGTTCGGACGCCGTTTGTATTTGCCGGAAATCAATTCTTCCAACGCCATGCGTCGTAAAGGCGCAGAACGGGTTGCGATTAACGCGCCAATGCAAGGCACCGCCGCCGACATCATCAAACGCGCCATGATTAAATTGGATGAAATTACGCGTGATAATCCGGATATTCACATGATCATGCAGGTGCACGATGAATTGGTGTTTGAAGTGCGGTCAGAAAAAATCGCGTTTTTTAGCGAGCTCATCAAACAACATATGGAAGCGGCCGCTGAGCTTGTGGTGCCGCTGATTGTGGATGTCGGCGTGGGCGAGAATTGGGACGAAGCCCACTAAGGTTAAGGAGAGAACATGGCACACAAAATTATCTGTAGCGCAGATTTTACCGCCACCCGCGCTTGGGGTGGTTTGGATATCACTGAAATGAATGGCATCAGCGTGCGGTTACATTGGACGGATGAGCCTTATAAATGGCATATCAATGATGGCGAGGAAGTCTTTGCGGTGATGGACGGCGTGGTGGAAATGCACTACAAAGAACGCGGCGAAGCCAAAAGAGTGTTGCTAGAAACCGGCGATATTTTCTATGCCGGCATCGGCACCGAACACGTCGCGCACCCGCAAGGCGAAGCACGGATTTTGGTGATTGAAAAGGCGGGGAGTGTTTAAAAATAAAAAGAGCGGTCGGTTTTAAAAATGTTTTTATATCGACCGCTCTTTTTTATTCTTTTGCCAATTGTTTTTGAGGAGCGCCAATCTAAGGGACACAGATCAAATGAACAATTACAGCGCCTGTTTCACCGCCACATCCAAACCTGCTGTTGTGCGGCCAAGCAATTTCTCAAGGGTTTTGTCTTCTGAGAATAATGCACCGTTTGACGCATCCACATCCCATTGTGCAATTAAGCCTGCAAAACCGGCATCTAAACCGGCTTGTACAAGCGCAGCAGCGTAGTCTTCTGCCGGAATATCTACATACGGAATCTCTTTGCCGGTTTGTTTGCTGATTTCTGCGGCAAGGTCGGCTAATGTCCAACTGGTTGATCCGGCGAGTTCGTAAGTTTGGTTTTCATGGCCTTCACCCAGTGCGACATTGACTGCAGCTTCCGCAAGTTCTGCACGAAGTGCGGATGAAATTCTGCCTGTTTTTGCCGAACCGTAGAAAGCATTGTTTTCTAATGCGGCCGGAACTGACTCTGTGTAGTTTTCGGTGTACCAACCATTGCGTAAAATTGTATAAGTGATACCGGAGGCTTTTAAGGCGGCTTCTGTTTCAACGTGTTCACCAGCAAGAGATTTGACGGTATTTTCATTAGTGGCGCCTAATAAACTGGTATAAATAATGTGTTTCACACCGGCTTTTTTTGCCGCTTCAATCACATTTTTATGTTGTTGAATTCGCTGCCCCACTTCACTGCTTGAGACTAAAATTAACGTATCCACGCCTTGTAACACCTCTACTTGTCCTTCTGGTTTTGCATAATCAAATTGGCGGGCTTCTGTGCCTGAAATCTTCGCTGGATTACGTACAAGCGCGATCACGTTTGCGTGTTTTGCTTTTAATAAGTTTAGGGCGATTGAACCGAATTGACCTGTTGCACCGGTGATGGCGATAGTTTTCGTTGTCATGATGTTTTCCTTCTCGTTAAATTGAAATGACGTTTGAACATTTGATTGTTCGCTTGATGTAGCGTATTATATTTTCAATACTTACTTTTGAGAAGTACTCACATAAACGTAAGTTTTGAGATTTTTTGAAAATAATTTTTAATTGATTGATTTTTAAGGAATTAAAAATGGAAAAAGTTTTTGAGCGTGGCAATGTGTTGGCTTCTACCTGTCCTTCTCGGCAAATTTTGCAGCATTTAACCAGTCGCTGGGGGGCGTTAGTATTGGTGAGTTTGCATTCCGGCACCAAGCGTTTTAGCGAACTTCGTCGCTCTATTGATGGCGTGAGCGAGCGTATGTTGACAAAAACCTTGCAGGAACTGGAAGCGGACGGCATGTTAATTCGCAAATCCTACAATACCGTGCCGCCGCAAGTGGATTACACCTTAACGGAATTCGGTTCGCAGGCGTCCAATAAAATGTTTGAGTTGGTGGATTGGTTGGAAACAAATCTTGACGGAATTTTGTCGAAGCAAGCCGCGAATCCGTAAGAACTACGGCATGATGCTTGCTAAAGTGCGGTGAAAAATCGACATGTTTTTCCACCGCACTTTTTTCCGCCTTTCCTTTATCCCGCCTTGTGTTTTCAGTATAATGGGACACATTTTCTTTTACCTAAATAGACAGAACATATTATGACAAAATTTAATGTAAAAACTTTCCAAGGCATGATTCTTGCCTTACAAGAATACTGGGCGAACCAAGGCTGTACCATTGTGCAACCCTTTGATATGGAAGTGGGCGCAGGGACCTCTCACCCGATGACTGCATTACGCGCGTTAGGCCCTGAGCCGATGGCATTTGCTTATGTGCAACCTTCCCGTCGTCCGACCGATGGTCGCTATGGCGAAAACCCAAACCGTTTACAGCATTATTACCAATTCCAAGTGGTGATTAAACCGTCCCCAGACAATATCCAAGAGTTGTATTTAGGTTCCCTTGAAATGCTTGGTTTTGACCCGACCAAAAACGACATTCGTTTTGTAGAAGATAACTGGGAAAACCCCACTTTAGGCGCATGGGGTTTGGGCTGGGAAGTATGGTTAAACGGCATGGAAGTGACCCAATTTACCTATTTCCAACAAGTGGGCGGCTTAGAATGTAAACCGGTTACCGGCGAAGTGACTTACGGTTTAGAACGTTTGGCGATGTACATTCAAGGCGTAGATTCCGTGTATGACTTAGTTTGGTCTGACGGCCCGCTTGGCAAAACCACTTACGGTGACGTATTCCATCAAAATGAAGTGGAACAATCCACCTACAACTTTGAATATGCCGACACCGATTTCTTATTCCATTGTTTCGATCAATATGAAAAAGAAGCGAAAAGCTTATTGGAATTAGAACGCCCGTTGCCACTGCCGGCTTACGAGCGCATTTTAAAAGCGGCACACAGTTTCAACTTGTTAGACGCGCGCAAAGCGATTTCCGTTACTGAGCGTCAACGCTACATTTTACGCATTCGTGCCCTTACTAAAGGCGTGGCGGAAGCCTATTATGCCAGCCGTGAAGCCTTAGGCTTCCCGGGTTGTAAAAAATAAAGCGAAAAGTCACCGCACTTTATGTGTTAACACCGTGATATAAGGAGAACATCATGAAAGATTTTCAATACCCCGACGATATTTACACCGAAGCTGAACCGGACGAAAACACGCTAGCGAATTTAGGGCCTTTAGCGCCTATGGCGGGAATTTGGAAAGGCAAGCGTGGGCTTGATATCAACCCGAAAGCTGAAGGGGCAGTGAAAGATCCTTATATCGAATATTACGAATTACAACCGATTGATGCGCAAACCAATGGGCCGCAATTGTTTTATGGCTTGCGCTATCACACGCATATTGTGCAGCCTGATGAAGTGGAAACCTTTCATGATCAAGTAGGCTATTGGTTATGGGAACCGGCAACAGGCAATATTTCCTTGTCGTTGAGTATTCCACGTGGACAAAGCCTTATTGCTACCGGTAATGCGGCGGCAGATGCGAAAGAGTTTACGCTAAAAGCCGTGCGCGGCTCTTTAACGAATGGCATTATCTCGAATCCGTTTTTAGAACAATCTTTCACGACAGAAAGCTATGAAATTACGGTGAAAATTCATGAGGATGGCACTTGGTCTTACGATCAAACTACCACGATGATTATCCCGAATTATGACAAGCCGTTTGAGCATCGCGATCGTAACCGTTTAACCAAAATCGGTGAGCCGACATTAAATCCGACTGCACTTGCTGTGGCAAATAAAGAATAAGGGGCCGTGATGAAACCCATTCTTTATTATGCCGAGCAATGTCCCGATACAGCCCCGTTTGTGGCGGAATTAAAACGCCTTGGTGTGGAATATGAGAAAGTGGAAGTTTTATCTTCTATTCCTAATTTGAAACAATGGTTGCGTTTACGTGATCGTCATCCTGCATTTGATGAGGTGAAAGCACAAGGTTATGCCGGCTTCCCTGCGTTATTGTTGGACGATGATCGCGTTATCTTGGATCAAACCCAATTAAAAACCGTTTTTGCTTGATATGAGCACCATGCTTAAACTCGCTAAATTTTGATAAACCTCGTTCAATTTTATTAAATCCATTTTATGAAAAAGATACATTCTCAACCTAAATTCATTGCGCTGTTTGTGGCGTTAAACGTAACCCCAGCGGCCTTTGCTGGACATGTCTATTCCGGCGTGGATTATCAATATTTCCGTGATTTTGCCGAGAATAAAGGCAAATTTACCCCCGGTGCACAAAATATTGCGGTGGTGAATAAAAAAGGCGAGTCTGTCGGCACCATGATGCAAAATGCGCCGATGATGGATTTTTCGGTGGTTAGCCGTAATGGTGTGGCAGCGCTGGTGGGTGATCAATATATCGTTAGCGTGGCACATAATGTGGGTTATAGCGGTGTTGACTTTGGCATGGAGGGTAATAACCCCGATCAGCACCGATTTGGTTATAACATCGTTAAACGAAATAATTATAAAAACGACCCTACTCACCCTTACATGACGGATTATCATAATCCTCGATTAGCTAAATTCGTTACAGAAGCAGCGCCGATAGAAATGGTGCCAAAGATGCAGGGCAGCACCTATAGCGATTTAGAAAAGTATCCGATGCGAGTGCGAATTGGTAGCGGTCGGCAATTTGTGCGTGATGATCAGGACAATTATCACGAGATTTCAGGCGCATATAACTACAGAACCGCAGGTAATACTTTCATGCAAGGCTGGGCGAACAATGGTGAGGTCAGTTTAAGTGGTGATGTGCGTCATCCGAACCAATATGGCGTATTGCCAATTTCCGGCTCTTTGGGTGACAGCGGTTCCCCGATGTTCATTTATGATAAAACCGCAGGGAAATGGCTGATAAACGGCGTATTGCGTAGTGGGCATCCTTTTCAAGGCAAAGAAAATACCTACCAAATTGCACGTAAGAATTATTTGGATGAAATCATTGCAAGAGATTTGGTCACGGTATTTGAAGCTACAGCAGCCTCTTATGACTGGGCAACAGACGGCAATGGCAGTGGCACCTTAACCAAAGGTAGCCGTGCTGTCACGACCACACCACTGGCCAATTACAGCCTGCCTTCTTCCGGTAGAGATGAATTTTTTGGATATGGCGGACCAAACCCTTATATGCCGGCACAGCATCACGGTAAGAACATTTACTTTGGAAATATGCAAAGTGGCACGATAACCCTGAAAAATAATATCGATCAGGGCGCCGGTGGGTTGACCTTTGAAGGGGATTTTGTGGTGCAGCCTACCACTGATGAAACCTGGAAAGGTGCTGGCGTTTCAGTGGGGGAAGGCAGTACGGTTACATGGAAAGTCAAAAATCCGGCAGGCGATCGTTTGTCTAAAATTGGGCAAGGCACGTTATTGGTTAATGGCAAAGGCGAAAATCTTGGTGATATCAGCGTGGGGGATGGTGTTGTCGTTTTAAATCAACAAGCGGATGAACAAGGCAAAAAACAAGCCTTTAATCAACTAGGTATTGTGAGCGGCCGCCCAACGGTGAAATTAGAAAGTGACGACCAAGTCAATCCAAACAATATTTATTTCGGTTTCCGCGGTGGTCGTTTAGATCTCAACGGTCATTCGCTTACCTTTAATCGCATTCAAAATACCGATGAAGGCGCACAAATTGTCAACCACAACAAAGACACGGCAGCCACTGTCACGCTTCTTGGTAATGCACAAATCAATAATGAAAAGAACATTAATCAATCCAAAGCCACCGCATTTAACGGTTGGTTTGGTGAAACCAATGCGGCATTTCACAATGGTCGATTAAATGTGGCTTATCAACCTACGAACGCCGACAGCGTCTTTTTATTGTCAGGCGGAAGCAATTTAAAAGGCAATATTACACAAGAAAACGGCACGTTAGTTTTTAGCGGTCGTCCAACGCCTCATGCTTACAACCACTTGAATAGACCTGCGCTCATTGGACGACCTCAAGGCGAAGTGGTGATGGACGATGACTGGCTAAGCCGTACCTTTAAAGCGGAAAAATACATTATTAACGGTGGAAGTGCGGTCGTTTCTCGAAACGTTTCTGCGATAAACGGCGATTGGCAATTAAGCAACAACGCCAATGCTACATTAGGTGTGACCGACAAACAGGCGAATTTCATTTGTGCGCGTTCTGACTGGACGGGGCTGACGAAATGCGCCAACCAAACTTTATCCGATAAAGTCTTTGCGAGCATTGAACGCAGCAAAATCAATGGTAATTTTGTCCTGAGCGACAGTGCGAAATTATCGGTTGTAGGACTTGCAGATGTTATGGGGAATGTGGTGTTAAACGGGCAAAGTCAATATCATTTGGCACATAAAGCCACCCAAACCGGTGCCCTTTCACTTAATAACCAAGCCTCAGCAACGGTTGAAAATGCGACTTTGACGGGCGATGCAACGCTTTCTGATCAGGCAAAATTAAACTTCATTAACGCTCGTTTTAATCATCAAATTCAGGGAAGTAAAGAGACGTTGGTTTCTTTATCAGACAATGCAAACTGGATGTTACCGAACAGCACAACAATAGGTAATTTAAGCCTCAATAACGGGCAAGTGACCCTTGGTGCGGATATTGCATCTCAAGCGAATGATCAAATATTTAAGAAACTTACGGTGTTAGGTGATTTAAACGGAAAGGGAACGTTTAGTTACCCTACTCATTTGCAAGAAAATAAAGGCGCACATGTGACAGTGAATGGCTTGGCAACAGGTGATTTTGTGTTAAACGTACGCAATACCGGGGTAGAGCCTCAAACCTTGCAACAGCTCAGTTTATTGACTCTGACAAATGCTGCTCAAACCGATAACGTTAAGGTTTCTTTGGTAAATGGCAAAGTCGATGCGGGGACATATCGCTACGAGCTGAAAAATGATAATCACGATTACCGTTTATACAATCCGAAAAAAGAACTGGAGTTGGAAGAACAGGCTCGTTTAGAGGAAGAGAAGCGCAAAGCGGAAGAAGCACGAATCGCCGAAGAGAAACGTAAAGCAGAAGAAAAACGACTTGCTGAGGAGAGACGCAAGGCAGAAGAAGCGGCAAAAACCGCTGAAGAGAAACGTAAGCTAGAGGAAGCGCTTCGAATCGCGGAAGAAAAGCGTAAAGCGGAAGAAGCTCGAATTGCGGAAAATAAACGTAAAGCAGAGGAAGCTGCACGAATCGAGGCAGAAAAACGTAAAGCCGAACAAAAACGCAAAGCAGATGGGCAAACGCAAAAAGAGATGATCAGCCGTTATTCAAATAGCGCCTTATCCGAGTTGTCTGCAAGTGTGAATGGCGCCTTGCTCATTATTGATGAATTAAATAAACATCTTGTTGGAGAGAGCCAATCACATGTGTGGGCAAATACGGTTCGTTCTTCTCGTCGTTATGAGGCAGATGAATTCCGTGGCTACAAGCAAAACACTTATTTAACTCAGCTCGGCGCACAACATATTGATGACAATTATCGCGTCGGTTTATTGTTCTCTCATGCCCGTGCGAAGAATAGCTTTGATGACAATATCGGTGGGAAAAATCGCCTGACCATGTTGTCTGCTTTTGGCAAATATGATTTTGCTAACGGCTTGAATGTCTTTGCCGATATGAGCTATGGTTCAAGTGCGGGTGAAATTCGCGGTGAATTGCAAGATGCGGATATTCAACGCCATATTGTCGCTCTAGGCGCAGGGGTGGGATACCAAATCAATTTAGGCAAACTTGCTGTTAAACCGAATATGAGTCTTCATCGCTACCACATTTCCGGCAAAAATTACCAATACGAGCAATCAGAAATTCATGTGCCGGCGGCGAATTTTAATGTTTACCAAGCGGGCGTGACGGTGGATTATTCGTTTATGCCATGGCAAGGCGTAACCCTTCGTCCATCGCTTAGCGTAAATTATGTGGATGCTTCTGATTCCAAACTCACCGTGCAGTTAAATCAGGCGCCATTGATGCAACGTTTTGATCGTTATTGGCAGCAAGAAATTGGCTTAAGTGCTGATTTCAGCGGTTGGCAGGTTGGCGGTTATGCTGCTCAATCTCGCGGCAAACAGTTGGATAAACAACATCAGTTTGGTTTGAAAGTAGGGTATCGCTGGTAAATCAATCGAACCCGACAGAAATAAGCACGAAAGATGATAGCATTGTGCGGTTATCGAGTTATTCTTATTTAGAAAGGTAAAAAAGATGAAAAAAACACCTCAAATTCTGACCGCACTTTTGCTTGGTTCTGCCTTTGCGGGCGGTGTATTTGCCGAGGAACATCGCACAAATACACCGAGTGTAGAGTATGAACTTGAGAAAGTCTTAATTTTCAGCCGTCATGGATTACGCTCGCCGGTGGAAAAAGATCCGCAAGAAATGGCAAAATATTCTCCGTATGCGTGGGCGAAATGGGATGTGCCATCCGGTCATCTCACGGCAAAAGGTACCGTGCTAGAAACCTATTTCGGGCAATATTTAGGGCAATGGCTTGCGGATAAAGGGTTATTAACAACAGAACGTTGTGCATCGGGCGAAGGCATTTTCGCTTATGCGAATGGTGTGCAACGCACAATTGCAACAGGTCAGGCGATTGTTTCTGGCGCATTTGCAGGCTGTAATGTTCAACTGCAACATTACGGTAAAATTGGTTCAGAAAAAGATCTGATTTTTAATACACAGGCGCATAATCCAAGTAAAACCTTGATTGAATCTGCAAAAAATAATGTTGATTTAACCGCTTTACAGCAAAAATTAGCGCCAAATTATGCGTTATTAAGTGAAATCATCGATTATAAAAATTCACCAAACTGTTTGCAAAAAGGCGAGTGTGATTTAGGTGGGAAAGTCGGTGAATACAGTATTAAAGACGGAAAGTCGGTCAAAATTACGGGTTCTATTAGCACCGGGAAGAAAATTGTCAGTGCATTATTGCTTGCGCATTATGTGGGTAAGCCTGATTCAGAAATCGCAAACGGCCGCGTGGATAGCCAAGAAAAATGGCGTGCAATTAATGAAATTAAAAACGAATATTACCGCACTTTATTTAAAAACAACGAAGCGTTGGCACAAAATGTCTCATATCCGTTGTTAGCATTTATCCAGCAACAGCTAAATAGTAAAAATAAAATTAGTTTGTTGGTTGGACATGATTCTAATATCGTCGCTCTGCTTGCTGCACTAGACGTTGAGCCTTATGAGTTGGATGATTCATTGGAAAATATCCCAATCGGTGGCAAGTTGCTATTTGAAGTGTGGAAGCACAAACCCAGTGGCAAGCTCAAATTTAAGTTGGATTATGTGTATCAAAGCACTGAACAGCTGATTAACATCACGCCATTAAGTTTAGCGACACCACCAAACCAAACAGCATTAACCCTTAAAGGCTGTGAAAAAGATGAAAAGGGCTTTTGTGATTATGAGCGGTTTCAACAGGTGTTGAGTGAAGGGATTGAGAACGGCAAGAAGTAGCTTTCATGCAACCCTATGAAAAATACTTAAAAGAGAATTCGCAGAAATTGCGAGTGGATCAAACGGATGCGGAAAGAAAGCTATGGCAACGCATCAATCGAGATCAATTATTAGGTTTTCGATTTAATCGACAAAAGCTACTTTTAAGTTATATCGTTGATTTTTATTGTGCAAAAGCAAAGTTGATTATCGAATTGGACGGTAGTCAGCACTATGAACCTGATTATCAGGAAAAAGATGCATTGCGAGATGCGCAATTAAATTCACTTGGTTTTACGGTGATGAGATTTAGCAATGATGAAGTCATGTATGAAATTGAAGCGGTAGTCGAGCAAATTTATTTGTTTTTGGCAGAAGTGAAAACGAAGAAAATAATCAAATAGTACATGAATTTCTTAATTTACATACGCTATAAGAGATAACGGAAAATATAATGAAGCAACATACTTATCAAACTACCGTAGAATGGGTTGGAAATTCAGGGAGAGGCACTTCTTCTTATACCGCGTATGAGCGGGATTTTATTGCTTCGGCACCGAATAAACCTAATATTTTAGGTTCTGCTGATCCTGCTTTTCGTGGTGATAAAACACGTTGGAACCCAGAAGATATGTTATTAGCCTCCATTTCTGCCTGTCATAAATTATGGTATTTACATTTTTGTGCCGTTAATAACATTATTGTGCAAGAATACCGTGATGAAGCAATAGCAATTATGGATGAAGGCAGTTCTGAACAAGCAGGACGTTTTATTTCAGCAACATTAAAACCTCGTGTAAGAATTTCAAGTGAGTCGGATGCTGTTAAGGCATTGGCATTACATGAAAATGCGCATCACGCGTGTTTTATTGCAAATTCACTTAATTTTCCAGTGAAATGTGAAGCTATTATTGAAAAAGATTAAATTAAAATAAAATGGTGCCAAGGTGCACCTTACCAGAGAAAACAAAATGACAACCCAAAACTTCCTAGTAGAAATCGGCACAGAAGAGCTGCCACCAAAAGCTCTCAAAACATTAGCAATTTCTTTTGCGGATAACGTTGAGGCGGAATTAAACCAAGCAGGTTTAACCTTCGACAAAATCGAATGGTTTGCGGCGCCGCGTCGTTTGGCGGTGAAAGTGTTGAACTTAGCCACACAACAGCCAAGCAAAGAAATCGAAAAACGCGGGCCGGCAGTGTCTGCAGCCTTTGATGCAGAAGGCAAACCAACTAAAGCGGCAGAAGGCTGGGCGCGTGGTTGCGGCATTACTGTAGAGCAAGCAGAACGTATTGCGACCGATAAAGGTGAATGGCTTGTTCATCGTGCAAAAATTGAAGGTCAGCCGACTAAAAACTTGCTTAACGGCATTGTGGCAAATGCGTTGGCGAAATTGCCAATTCCAAAGCCAATGCGTTGGGCAGACAAAACTGTGCAATTTATTCGTCCCGTTCATACGGTGACCATGCTGTTAGGCGATGAGTTAATTGAAGGCGAAATTTTAGGTGTGGCAAGTGCGCGCACCATTCGTGGACACCGTTTCTTAGGCGAGAAAGAATTTGAAATTCAACATGCTGACCAGTATCCGCAATTATTGCGTGAAAAAGGGGCTGTGGTGGCAGATTTCAATGAGCGTAAAGCAGAAATTTTGGCAAAATCGCAAGCAAAAGCGACCGCACTTGGCGGCGTAGCGGACATTGAAGAAACCTTGCTTGAAGAAGTGACTTCGTTGGTGGAATATCCAAACGTTTTAGCGGCTAAATTTGAAGAACGTTTCTTAGCCGTGCCTGCGGAAGCCTTGGTTTACACTATGAAAGGCGACCAAAAATATTTCCCAATTTATGATAAAGACGGCAAATTATTACCGCACTTTATTTTTGTCTCTAACATTAACCCTGAAGATCCAACCGCGATTATCGAAGGGAACGAAAAAGTGGTTCGTCCACGTCTAACCGATGCGGAATTCTTCTTCAAAACTGACTTAAAACAAAAACTGGTTGATCGTTTACCACGCTTAGAAACCGTGTTATTCCAACAACAACTGGGCACATTAAAAGATAAAACTGATCGTATCGAACAACTTGCAGGCGAAATTGCAAAACAAATTGGTGCAGACGAAGCGAAAGCAAAACGTGCCGGCTTACTGTCAAAATGTGACTTGATGACCAACATGGTGTTTGAATTCACCGATACGCAAGGCGTGATGGGGATGCACTATGCCCGTCATGACGGTGAAGATGAAGAGGTCGCAGTGGCGTTAAATGAACAGTATATGCCACGCTTTGCGGGAGATGAGTTACCGAAATCCTTAGTGGCAAGTGCGGTTGCTTTGGCGGATAAATTTGACACTTTGACGGGTATCTTTGGTATCGGACAAGCGCCTAAAGGCAGCGCAGACCCATTTGCATTACGTCGTGCAGCATTAGGTGCATTGCGTATTATCGTTGAGAAAAACTTACCACTGGATTTAGAAGATTTAGTGAAAAAATCAGCCGCACTTTTCGGTGATAAACTCACGAATCAAAACGTGGTTTCCGATGTGGTGGACTTCATGCTCGGTCGTTTCCGTGCGTGGTATCAAGATGAAGGCATTGCGGTGGATGTGATTCAAGCGGTATTGGCGCGTCGCCCAACTCGTCCGGCAGACTTTGATGCACGCGTGCGTGCAGTTTCACATTTCCGTACCCTTGATTCTGCGGAAGCTTTAGCGGCCGCCAATAAACGTGTAGCAAATATTTTGGCGAAAGCAGAAGGCGACATCGGAGCAATTGATGTGGCATTATGCGTTGAGCCGGCAGAACAAGTGCTTGCCCAAAGCGTGTTAACTTTGGCAAAAGAGGTTCAGCCGTTAATCGCACAAGGCGAATACACGGCAGTATTGGATAAACTCGCCGGCTTGCGTCAACCGGTGGATAACTTCTTTGACAATGTGATGGTGAATGCGGAAGACGCGAAATTGCGTCAAAACCGTCTAGCTATTTTGAACACGTTGCAAGGTTTATTCTTGCAAGTGGCGGATATTTCGTTGTTGCAATAAAAGATAAAAGTGCGGTCATAAAATCATGTGTTTTTTCCACCGCACTTTCCGTATAAAAAAAGCCGAATAGGATTATTCGGCTTTTTCTTTAGATCTTCTATCAAGAAATTATTTATTCTTTCCTTCCAAATACAACCACTCTGCCACTTGTTTGGCGAAGTAAGTCAAAATGCCGTCAGCGCCGGCACGTTTGAAGCAAAGTAAAGATTCCATGATACATTCTTTTTCTTTCAACCAGCCGTTTTGAATAGCCGCCATGTGCATAGCGTATTCACCGGAAACTTGGTAGGCAAAGGTTGGTACGCCGAATTGTTGTTTTACGCGATAGACTAAGTCTAAATATGGCATACCCGGTTTCACCATCACCATATCGGCGCCTTCTTCCAAGTCTAATGCCACTTCTTGTAAGCCTTCGTTGCTGTTGGCCGGATCTAATTGATAGGTCTTTTTATCACCGCCTTTTAAGTTGCCGGAAGAGCCCACAGCGTCACGGAACGGGCCGTAATAGTTGGAGGCATATTTAGCGGAGTAAGCCATGATGAGGGTGTTAATAAAGCCTTTTTCTTCCAAGGCGTTGCGGATTCTGCCGATGCGACCGTCCATCATGTCGCTTGGCGCCACCACGTCTGCGCCGGCTTCCGCGTGGGAAAGGGCTTGTTTGATTAATACATCGGTGGTGATGTCGTTCAGCACATAGCCTTCTTCATCGATAATGCCGTCTTGTCCGTGTAGGGTGTAAGGGTCAAGCGCCACATCGGTTAACACGCCAAGTTCCGGGTAGGCAGATTTCAGTGCTTTCACTGCGCGTTGTACTAAGCCGTTTGGATTATAGGCTTCTTCCGCCATTAAGGATTTTTTCGCCTGTTCTACCACGGGAAACAGTGCAATCACCGGCACGCCGTATTTCACCAATAAACCCGCTTCAATTAACAGTTGGTCGATGGTTAAGCGTTCTACGTTTGGCATGGAAGGCACAGCTTCACGATGATTTTCGCCTTCAATGATAAATACGGGATAAATCAGATCATCAACAGTCAGTTTATGTTCCGCCATCAAGCGGCGACTAAAATCCTGTTTACGCATACGGCGTAAACGGCGGGTTGGAAAACCGGTAAAAATTTGTTGTGTCATATTATCTCCCGAATTCAATTAGTGATTAGATGTGTTGTTTTCTTCTTGAGCGGTTTCATTTTCTTCACGCGGACGGTAGAAACGGGAGAAAAGAATACCCACTTCAAATAACAAACACATCGGAATGGCAAGCAGAGTTTGTGAGAATACATCCGGCGGAGTTAAAAGCATACCGATAAAGAACGCACCCACAATAATGTAAGGGCGTTTGGCTTTTAAATCTTCCGGCGTGGTGACTCCTGTCCAGCACAGCAAAATGATAGCAACAGGCACTTCAAAACAAATGCCGAAAGCCAGGAATAGAGTAAGAACAAAATCTAAGTAGCTACTGATGTCCGTGGCGATCGAGACGCCTTCCGGTGCTGTTTTTGTTAAAAAGCTAAACACTAATGGAAAGACGACATAGTAAGCAAAGGCTACGCCTAGATAAAACAACAGCGTGCTAGAAAATAGCAGTGGATAAATGAGGCGTTTTTCATGCTGATATAATGCCGGTGCCACAAAAGCCCAAATTTGGTATAGCAAAAATGGCACGGAAATAAAAATAGCGACAACCCCGGTCAGTTTAATCGGCGTGAAAAACGGTGTGGCGATGTTGGTGGCAATCATGCTGGAACCGTTTGGCAAGTTTGCGGTTAACGGTGCCGCCACAAAGTTATAAATTTCATTGGAGAAGTAAACGAGCGCAACAAATATCACCGCAACAAAAATAATGCTGCGTAATAAGCGATTGCGTAGTTCTACTAAGTGAGTGATAAGGGGTTGAGTATCATCAACGCTGGTCATAAGTTATCCTGATGTGAGGCTGCCCCGCAAAGCACGGTTAACTTTTGTCTGAGGCTTTGTCTGACGTGTCCGATTCCGTGTGAGCTGGTAGCGGGTTGTCCGGATCATATTGATTGATGTAGTAGGCGAGTTTCTCGTCTAATTCAATTTCTTCTTGCTCTGCCTGTTCTGCCGGAGAAAGTACGGTTATATTTTCCGCTGTTTCTTCTTTTGGTGTTTCTAAAGCGACAGTTTCCAATGCGGGCGTTTCTGTTTGTAGCGATTCAGTGAGATTTTCTACCGCACTTTTATCTGTCTGCACCTGCTTCAATTCATTGATTTGATCTTGAAGCGTTGTGTTGGTCTCATTGGCTTTTTGTTCTAGCTCAGAGCGTAGCTTGTCAGCGGAAGCTTTAAGTTCTTCCACGGTTTTGCCTAATTCCGGCGACAACGCCTTGAGGTTTAAACTTTCCGCTTTTTTGATGCTGTCTTGTAATTCCTGCAATTTCAGCTCTTGTTTTAGTTCATTTTGGACGTTCGCCGCCAGGCCGCGAATTGTGCGCACCCAACCCATTACGGTACGAATCGCCACTGGTAAACGTTGTGGGCCTAGTACTACTAAGCCCACAATGCAAACTAATACAATCTCGGAAAAACCAATATCAAACACGGATTATGCCTGTTCTTTTTCTTTGTTTTTTTCTTGTTCCGGTTGTGCACTTTGTTTTTGTTCCACTTTGTCGAAACTTGCATCAGCCGGTTTGGCTTCTTCGTTCATGGCTTTTTTGAAGCCTTTTACAGATTCACCTAAATCAGTACCTAAAGTACGTAATTTTTTCGTACCGAACAGTAACACGATAATTAAGACTAAAATCGCTAATTGCCAAATGCTAATACCGCCCATAAAAACCTCGTCATTCTATAAAAGTAATAAATAAAAAACGTGCGAAACTATACCCGTTTTACGCAGTTTGAACAATAGCTAGGCAGGATTATTTTTGTATTTCTTGATTTAGTTCATATTGGGTTAATGCCTTGTTGGATAAGGCTTAACGTAATAATTATCAGCATGGATTTATTGTAAAAAACAAATGGAAAAAGCACCGCACTTAACCGAGCAGACTTTTGCCTGTGGTAATTGGAATAAAAGAAAAAGGCGCACATTTAAAATGTACGCCTTAGATGAGATAGGTTTGCGGTTAAGCTTGCGAACCTGCTTTTAATTTCTCAATCGTTTCTTTATTGAAGAAATAATGCGTGCCACAGCATTCGCATTGCATATCGATGGTGCCTTGGTGTTCAGCAAGAATATGGTCAATTTCTTCTTCCGAAATTAATAACAAGGCAGCGCCTGAACGTTCTTGCGAACAGCCACAGTGGAAGGACACCGATTGCGGTGCGAAGAGTTCAACGGTTTCTTCGTGGTATAAGCGGTACAACAATTCTTCTGCGCTTAAGCCAAAAATCTCGTCGTCTTTAATGGTGGCGGTTAAGGTGGCTAAATGCTCGAAATCGTTCGGTGAGCCTGAACCATCCGGGACGATTTGCAATAACACACCGGCGGCGACCGGTTTGCCGTCATATTCACCACTGCGGATAATCAGTTGTGTTTGGAGTTGTTCGGAACGGACGAAATAGTCTTCCAAACATTCGCTGATGGTGGGCTTGTCCAGTGGCACGATACCTTGATAACGTTCGCCTTCTTTTGGCGCAATGGTGATCACCAACACGCCTTTACCAATCATTTGGTGCAGGGTCATGCCGTTATCAATATCGCCTTGCAAACGGGCAAGCGCACGGATTTGTTGCTGATCGTTGCCGTTGACTAATGCCAGTTTTAATGGGCCGTCGCCTTGAATTTGCACGGTGATATCACCGTTAAATTTTAAGGTGGCGGTCAGCAAACTGGTGGCAACCATCATTTCGCCTAATAAATTGCGCACGGCTTGCGGGTAATGATGGGTGTTTAAGGTGTCGTTAAAGGTTTGATTTAATCGCACCCATTCGCCGCGCACCGCACGGTCTTTGAATAGGTAGCGATAAAGTTGGTCGTTGTCTTGGGTATAAGTTGTCATCTTTTTATTCCTAATTGAATGTTGTTCGCCAAATATAAGGGCGTTTCCCTCGATTACAAGGCGGCGCTTATGCTTGGTTTTGATGTTTGAATTTAAGTAAATCGCGACGTTCTTTTTTGTCTGGGCGGCGATCAGGGTGCGGCATGGACAGCGCGTTCATTTTGCGTGCCATGGCAAGTTTTTCTCGATTGGCAATGCTTTGTTCCGTTTCTCGGTAAAGCAGCTGTGCTTCCGGTGCGCCTCTCCGTTGGGTGGAAAGCGCCAACACAACGATTTCTTTTTCGTCACTGCCTTGGCGTATTTTTAGGGTGGCACCCACTTCTACGATTTTATTCGGTTTGCTACGTTGCCCGTTGTAATGGACTTTGCCTCCGTCAATCATTTCTTTGGCGAGTGTGCGGGTTTTGTAAAAACGCGCTGCCCACAGCCATTTGTCCAAACGCACTGCTTCTTTTTCTTCTTCCATTTGAGAATGTTTTGCCATGTTGCCGCGTCCTTACAGTAAAGTGCGGTAGTTTTTGACGGAGAAATGACGCTCAAAGGATTTGTCCGCCAATGTACTGTCTGGATTTTCCACGCCGATGGTGTAGGCGATGCCAAATTTTTTAGCGCTATCTAACACCGGCTCTGTGTCGTCAATAAAAAGGGTTCGGCTCGGATCGAATGGCGTGAATTGTTGCAAGCGTTGCCACAGGGATTGCTCTACTTTTGGCGCATTAAACTGATGGCTAGAAAGCAACAGATCAAAGTGCTGTGCTAAATCGCAGTGTTTTAATTTTTCTGCCAAACTGAACGGGTGGCTGTCGGTGAGCAAAATCAATTTCTTACGGCGTTCGCGGGCAGCCTGTAAAAACGGATAAACATCTGACCGCACTTTAATGTAGTTATGCTGTTTTTGTAGTAAGTCGCGTAATGGCAAATCCAAATTTTTCGCCCAAAAATCAATGCAATACCACTGCATGCTGAATTCCACCTGTTGATAACGACGATGGATCAGTTCGCGACTTTGTTCCACAGAAAGCTTGAATTTGTTGGCATATGCCTGCGGCACCACCTTTTTCCAGAAGCGGTGATCGAAATACAGATCGATTAGCGTGCCGTCTAAATCCAGAATCACGGTGTCGATTGCTTGCCAGTCAAATTTTTGTTGCGCCATCCCTGTTGTGGTCCCTTTTCTTTGTAAAAATAGTGGGGTATGGTATCGCTATTTCAGTGGTTTGTAAAACAAGGGAAGAAGAGAACAATGTTACAAAAACCAACCATTCTCAATATAAAAACTGTAGCAAAATCAACAATATTTGAAATTCAATCGGTGGATTTGAAATTCGCCAACGGAACGCACCGCACTTATGAACGTTTTCGCCCCGGCAAGTACGCTTCGGTGATGGTGGTGGCGATTGATGGCGACGATATGTTGTTAGTGCGTGAATATGCCATGGGAACAGAGCGCTATGAGTTGGGATTTGTGAAGGGCAGAATGGATGCAGGCGAAACGCCGGAACAAAGCGCCAATCGCGAGTTGCAAGAAGAAATTGGTTTAGGCGCAACATCTTGGGTGCATTTACGCACGATTAATTCATCCGTTGGCTTCATGAATAATCCTATGCACATTTTATTGGCGCAGAATTTTTATCCGAGCAAACTGGAAGGCGACGAGCCGGAACCGTTGCAAGTGGTACGCGTGCCGTTGGCAAACATTAACGAGTTATTGCATGATCCTGAATTCAATGAAGCGAAAAATCTGACCGCACTTTATTTACTTCGGGATTATTTACAACGGAAAGCCTGTTAACCCATAAATTGGTGGTTGTATTTATCGGTATTTCCCCGGAGAAATGCCGTAATAGGATTTAAACACTTTAGTAAAGTGGGTGTCTGATTGGTAGCCCACTTCCGAGGCAATCACGCTAATCGGTTTTTGTGTGTTTTTTAGTAACATTCCTGCCATATTCATTCGCATTATAGTGAGAAATTTACCGGGTAAAATGCCCGTTTTTTGTTTAAATGCACGAATAAAATTGGCGCGCGACATGGCGCAACTTTCTGCTAAGCTCTCCATGCTCCAGCTTTCCTTGGGATTGGCTATGATGGCATTCACGGCATTTCTTAAACGCTTGTCCTGTAATGCGCCGAAGATGCCTTGATTGACCTGATGGTGTTGAAGGTAATCTCTGATTAAATAAGTGAAAAGAATGTTGCATAACGCATTGACGACAACTTCATTGCCGAGGTTATCCTCTGTTTCTTTGCGTAGCAATTTCAGTAAGGCCATGATGGAATCGTTATTTCCGGCAAGGTGCCACTGCGGTAGATTAAACAGTAAACTTTGCGCAACGTTTAAATAACGGAAATAACCGCAAAACATTTCAAAATCAGCAGATTCGCTTGAACTATTGCGATGTAATGTAAAAACACCTTGTGTAGTTTTGGTAATTTGTGTTTCTGTGTCGGTGCCGTGATAAATAACGTGCTCTTCTCCGTAGGGCAGAAAAATGACATCGCCCGGTTTGAGCCTGCAGGTTTGGTCTTTCAGTCGAATTTGGCATTCCCCTCGTGACACAATATGAAATCTGCCAATTAAATTCGGTTCCTGTTTATGATGGATTAGCCAGTCACCTTGAAAACGACAGAGGATATTGATTTCTCCCTCAATGCCTGACTGTCGGACAAGCTGATCTAAATAGTCCATGTTCTACTTTTCTCCTGATTAACAAATGAAGAAGCCTATCACAGAGTGATAAGCTTCGTATCGGTGTTTCAATTAGACGGATGCTTTATATTTTAAGTAGCGATTCGCACATTCGGCAGCGGCAACTAATCCCCCGGCCATCATAATAATATCTTTAATAACCAAACGTCCCGCACCGGATAAATATGGAAAGCCGTAATTTGGTGTAGGCAAATCGCCCCCTAAATTAGGCACCCACGTTTCCGGCGTGAAGATGAGGAACGACAGGGTGACAATGGACATACCGAACGTCAGCAAACCGCCGAGTAGCCCGAAAGTCGGAGACCAGATTCCGGCTAACGTTAATAAGCCGATGGTCACAATGATTGCACCGATAATATAAGATGCGGTGTAAGTCCCGTTAGCTTTGTGCCATTCAATATTTTTCGCCACCATTTTACCTTCGGGATTTTTATAAAGGGTATATTCTTTTACTAATTCGCCTTTATCGTTTTGCACTAAATTCGGCCCGTTTTTATAGAGGAAACTTAAAAATGGACTGTTTGAGACAAAATGGGCAATACCATCTGCTTCATATTGACATACTTTTAGCCCGCCAATCCATACCATAACGATACAAATGGCGATTCGTATAAAGTTAATAAATTGGCGTTGCATCGGGGCAACAATTTTCGCGAGTAATTCAATTAATGCATTCATTTTTTAGCCTCATAGAACTTCATCATTCAATGGATGATACAAAATGTAGTGGTTATTTACCTAAATGGAATAGGCTCGGCGAACTATATAGGATATGAAGAATAAATAACTTGATGAGATTCGCTATTTTTTATAATTGAGACTAAATCAGATGGATTTAAGATTATAGCGATGTTGAGTGGAGGGCTGTTTTACTATTGAATAGGTTATAGGATTATAAATAGTTTAAAAATATGGCTGATATTTAAATAAAATTCAATTTAAGCAAAATAAATTGAATGAAACTTGATTATTCGCTGCTTTTTTGTCAAGGTGGCAACGTTTTTTTATTTAAAAGATAGGTAATGTGTTATGCAATCTACAAACTTAAAAGAGTTGACCTTCCGAGGCATGTTCCTTGGGGCGTTGATTACGGTGTTGTTTACCGCATCTAACGTTTATTTGGGTCTAAAAGTGGGGATGACATTTGCGTCGTCGATTCCGGCGGCAGTTATTTCCATGGCGGTACTGAAATTCTTTAAAGATTCCAGTATCTTGGAAAACAACATGGTGCAAACTCAAGCATCTTCTGCGGGGACGCTTTCTTCAGTGATTTTCGTGTTGCCGGGCTTGTTGATGATGGGCTACTGGCAAGACTTTCCGTTCTGGCAAACCATGTTGATTTGTGCTGCGGGTGGTACATTGGGCGTGTTGTTCACGATTCCATTACGTCGCGCGATGGTGGTAAATAGCGATTTACCTTATCCGGAAGGCGTTGCAGCGGCAGAAATTTTAAAAGCCGGCAATAATTCTGATGCAGACAGCGGCGTGAAAGATATTGCTTATGGTGGTATTTTTGCCAGCGTCGTGGCTTTCTTAACCAACGGTTTGCGTTTGATGGCAGATGGTGCCAGCGCGTGGTTTACCGGCCCGGGTGGCAAAGCTATCTTCCAACTGCCGATGGGCTTTTCTCTAGCCTTATTAGGCGCCGGTTACTTAATCGGTATCGTGGGCGGTATTGCGATATTGTTGGGTACCTTCTTAGCTTGGGGCTTAGCGGTACCGTTCTTTACCATGTCCGGTGATATGCCAACTGATGGAACTATCGTGAGTTATGCCATGAGCATGTGGAAAACGAAAGTACGTTTTATCGGTGTGGGAACAATCGGGATTGCGGCTATTTGGACGTTATTGATTCTGATGAAACCAATGGTGCAAGGTATGGTGCATTCTTTCCGTATGTTGAAAGGCACACAAGGTGCGTCTGAACATCGTATTGATATCGACCTTTCACCAAAAACCATGATTTACATTTTAATTGCCGCTGTGGCGTTAATCGTGGTTTCCTTACATCACTTTATCGCTGCCGCACCGATTTCTCCGGAATTGGCGTTATTGTTAGTGGTCGTTTGTACTTTCTTGGCAGTATTTATCGGTTTCTTCGTGGCGGCAGCCTCCGGTTACATGGCGGGGCTTGTGGGTTCTTCCTCTAGTCCAATTTCCGGTATCGGGATCATTTCCGTGATCGTGATTTCTTTAGTATTGTTTTCTATCGGCAATGCTTCCGGTTTATTTGAAACGGCGGATGGACAGAAATTCTTGACCGCACTTACCTTGTTTACCGCGTCTATCGTGTTAACAACAGCGACCATTTCTAACGATAACCTACAAGATTTAAAAACCGGTTTATTAGTCGAAGCGACGCCTTGGCGTCAACAGGTGGCGTTAATTATCGGTTGTTTCGTGGGTGCATTAGTGATTGCGCCGGTATTGGAAATCCTTTACCACGCTTACGGTTTCACCGGTGCGTTACCGCGTGCGGACATGGATCCTTCACAAGCCTTGTCTGCTCCACAAGCAACGTTAATGACCACCATTTCACAAGGGATTTTCTCTAATAAATTAGAGTGGACTTACATCTTAACCGGCGTGGGTCTAGGTGCGGTGTTAATTATTATTGACAGTTTCTTGAAAAAAATGAGTAACAAAGCCTTTGCGTTACCGGTATTGGCTGTGGGGATTGGTATCTACTTACCACCTTCTATTAATATGCCGGTTGTCACAGGGGCATTCTTGGCGTGGTTAATTAATCGCCACATCACCAAATATGCAGCGCGTAGCGGCGACAAGGACGTGAACAAACGAGCAGAACGTTTTGGTACCTTGTTCGCGGCAGGCTTGATTGTAGGTGAAAGCTTAATGGGCGTTGTATTAGCCTTTATTATTGCTGCCTCCGTTACCTCCGGTGGTTCTGAAGCGCCATTGGCCTTGAATTTGGAAAACTGGGGTACGATTGGTGAAGTACTTGGTTTAGCCGTATTTATCGCCGGTGTGACCATTTTCACCTTGCGTGTATTACGTGCAAAAAAATCTGCGTAAACGCTAAAATTCCTCTACAATAGGCTGTCTTTTGATAGCCTATTTTTTTACTCAGGAATTCTTATGCCGTCTAAATTTCCATACCTAAAAGCACTCGTTTTATTTCCTTTGCTTGCTCAAATTATTGGCACGCTCGTGAGCATTTACGTTGATGACAACACAGATGAATTATTTACTATAGCGGATGTCGTGCTATTTAGTTTCTTAGCCACATTTATCGTGGCAACTGTGCCGGCGCTGTTGATTGCGTTATGGGCAAAGATTTATCGCTACACGCGTTATAACGTGGTGGCGATCGTGTTAATTTCTCTGACTATTGCCTTTTGTTATGGAAACATCGCGAGTTTTATTTATATGACGCTAACCCAACCTGCTATGACCTTTGGCGTGTGGTTGCATGGCGGCGGCATTGATATGGCATTTTTGCTCAGCTTTGGTATGGCACTGTATTCGGTTCTCGTGTTGCCTTTGTTGTTGCCGAAAACGAGATAAATTGCGACTTGGATTGAGAACATAGGAGGGAAGACTATGCCAATTCTCACAACGCATTTATTACAGGATGTGATTCATATCGCCCGGCAAGCGGGCGAACATTTACGTCGTTTTTATCAACATTCGGTATCTGTTCAAATCAAAGCGGACAACACACCCGTGACGGAAGCGGATTTGTTTTCCAGTCAATTTTTAACGGAAAAACTGACCGCACTTACACCGCATATTCCCATTTTGTCAGAAGAAAATTGCAATATTCCCCTTGCGGAGCGGCAGGCGTGGGAGTCTTATTGGTTAATTGATCCTCTTGATGGTACGCAACAATTTATTAATCGCACCGATCAATTTTCCGTGCTCATTAGCTTAGTGAAAAATCATCAACCGGTGTTGGGCGTGATCCATGCACCGATATTGGGCTACACCTATTACGCCATGAAAGGATTCGGCGCCTATAAGCTGCAAGAGGGAAAACCGTGTAAATTGGCGTTCCGCGATATTACTTTAGACCGACCTTTGCGCATTGCCGTCGGTTCTGCAGCAACGGCGGAAAAAGTGCGGTCGATTTTAAGCCCGAATTTTGATTATGCATTTCACATTTGTGGTTCCAGCAGCTTAAAAAGCACATTGGTGGCGGACGGTGTATGCGATTGTTATATTCGCTTAGGTCGCACCGGTGAGTGGGACACGGCCGCCGCAGAGATTTTGCTGGCGGAAATGGGCGGGGTGGTATTTGACTTAAATTATCAACCGCTGACTTACAATCAACGGGAATCTTTCGTGAATCCGAACTTTTTAATGGGCGTTACGCGAGATTTTCCATGGGATAATATCTTTCGCTCCGATTTATCAGAGTGATTAGAAATGCCGGATGATTTTCCTTATCATACGACGCATTTATTAAATCGTAACATTAATGTGGTAACCAAATGAAAACAGAAAACTGTTGTATCGTTATCTTCGGCGCGTCCGGAGATTTAACCTATCGTAAACTTATTCCGGCGTTGTATGACCTTTATAAAATTGATCGGTTGGGCGATGATTTCTCCGTTTTGGGTGTGGCGCGCACCGAATTAAACGACGATTCTTTCCGTGAAAAAATGCGTCAAACGCTCATTGAACACGAAGGCGCGGAAGGCGAATGTTTAGAACAATTTTGTCGCCACTTATATTACCAAGCCGTTAACACCTCAGACAAAGCGGATTATGCCAAACTGATTCCGCGCCTTGATGCCTTGCATGAAACCTATAAAACCAACGGCAACACCTTATATTATTTATCCACCCCACCGAGTTTATACGGCGTGATTCCGGAATGTTTGGCAGAACATGGTTTAAACAAAGAAGAGAATGGTTGGAAACGTCTCATTGTGGAAAAACCGTTTGGTTATGATCGCAAAACGGCGGAAGCGTTGGACGTTCAAATTCACCGCTTCTTTGAGGAACACCAAATTTATCGTATCGACCATTATCTTGGTAAAGAAACCGTACAAAACCTGCTTGTATTGCGTTTTTCTAATGGTTGGTTTGAGCCGCTTTGGAACCGCAATTTTATTGAGTATGTGGAAATTACCGGTGCCGAATCTATTGGCGTAGAAGATCGCGGTGGTTATTACGACGGTTCCGGTGCAATGCGCGATATGTTCCAAAACCATTTGTTGCAAGTGTTGGCGATGGTGGCAATGGAGCCACCGGCGATTATCAATGCGGATTCCATGCGTGATGAAGTGGCGAAAGTATTGCACTGCTTACGCCCATTAACCCATGAAGACATGGAACATCATTTGGTGCTTGGACAATACACTGCCGCAGAAATTAACGGCAAAATGGCGAAAGGCTATTTGGAAGAAAAAGGCGTGCCGGCAGATTCCCGCACGGAAACTTACATGGCATTGCGTTGTGAAATTGAAAATTGGCGTTGGGCGGGCGTGCCGTTTTATGTACGCACCGGCAAACGTTTACCGGCGCGTGTCACTGAAATCGTGATTCACTTCAAAACCACACCGCACCCGGTGTTTAGCCAAAATGCACCGGAAAATAAATTGATTATCCGTATTCAGCCGGATGAAGCGATTTCCATGCGTTTTGGCTTGAAAAAACCGGGCGCAGGCTTTGAAGCAAAAGAAGTTTCCATGGATTTCCGCTATGCGGATTTAGCAGGCGCCACCGTAATGACCGCATACGAGCGTTTATTGCTTGATGCCATGAAAGGCGATGCGACCTTATTTGCCCGTACTGATGCCGTACACGCCGCTTGGAAATTTGTGCAACCGATTTTGGATTACAAAGCTCAAGGCGGTCGCGTGTATGACTACGAAGCCGGCAGTTGGGGCCCGATAGCCGCAGATAAACTGATTGCCAAAGAAGGCAAAGTATGGCGCAAACCGAGTGGTTTGATGAAGAAAAAAGTTTAATTTAGTCACTCTACGGAAAAACAATGAACTATATTACCTTTCCAACTGCTCAACATGCGGTGGAAAAAATCGCCCAAGAATTTGTGATTTATAGTCAAGCAAACCACCCTGTACACATTTCCTTGTCCGGCGGTTCTACACCGAAATTATTGTTTAAAACCTTGGCACAAGCTCCTTACGCGAATGCCATTAACTGGAAAAACCTCCATTTCTGGTGGGGCGATGATCGCATGGTGCCGCCATCTGATTCCGAAAGTAATTACGGTGAAGTACAAAAACTCTTGTTTGATCACATCAACATTCCGGCAGCAAACATTCACCGAATTTGTGGTGAAAACGAACCGCACTTAGAGCTTAAACGCTTTGAAGAAGAATTAAGTGCGGTCATTTCTGGCGGCGTTTTTGATTGGATTATCCTCGGCATGGGCGCAGACGGGCACACAGCTTCTTTGTTCCCGAATCAAACCAATTTCGCGGATGAAAATCTTGCCGTTATCGCCAAACATCCTGAAAGCGGACAGCTCCGCATTTCCAAAACCGCCAAATTAATTGAACAAGCCAAACGCATTACCTATTTGGTGACAGGCGAAGGCAAAGCGGAAATCCTCAAAGAAATTCAAACCACACCGGTGGAGAATCTGCCTTACCCGGCAGCTAAAATTCAGGCAAAAAACGGCGTGACGGAATGGTATTTGGATAAAGCAGCGGCGAAGTTGCTATAACGGATTGCGATTAGGCATAGTAGGCTTAAAGACATGATCGAATACAAAACCAATTTTCCTATTTCAGTAGAACAATTTATTGAGCTACTCAATAAAAGTACCTTAGGCGCACGCCGTCCGTTAGAGGATGAAAAACGTGTGGCGGCGATGTTACATCATGCCGATTTATTGGTGACAGCTTGGGATGGTGAGTTATTGGTGGGTGTCGCCCGTTCGGTGACGGATTTTGCATATTGTTGTTATTTGTCTGATTTGGCGGTGGACGAGCAATATCAAAAACAAGGTATCGGTTTGCAGTTAATCGAACACACCAAACAGGCATTACATCCACAAGCCAAAATCGTGCTGTTATCTGCTCCGCAAGCGGTGGATTATTATCCGCACATTGGGTTTACACAGCACATGAGTGCATGGACAAAGAGTTAAAAAACGTTTGGAAAAGTGACCGCACTTTTGTGTAGTCAGAAGATGGATTACTGATAGCGCACGCTTCATGGCCTGTGCTTGTAGATAAAGACACATGTTGGGAAACGTGCGCTATCATAGGGGCGATAAGTCCCCCTTCAATGGAGATAAAAGATGAAAAAACTTTTAATAATTGCCTTAGCAACCGTGCTGGTTGCTTGTTCTTCAGGTATCAATGTTGATGAGCTTATGATGAAAATGCCGAAAAGTGATCGCACTTTGGTGTTGCAAATCCCTGCATCCAGTAATCCACTTTCGGATTCGATGGTGGTAGGAATGATTAAAACATCAGGTTCTCCATCAACGTCAAGTATGGTACAAGCTTTATCTATTGATAATGCCAATATTGGTGTGGCAGGGAATAGTCAAATGATTAATAAAGCCACTGCACTTTATGCATTGGAACATGTCACGCAAGTCGGTAAAAATGTCGGTGTCTATATGATGGGTGACAGTGAAAGCGATAAAGCCGATTTAGAAAAAGCTGCAAGCAGAAAAAATATTAAATTACATTATTTTATTAACAAAAAGTAATCAGTTTGATAGCAGCATCACTGATGATAGCGCACGCTTCATAGTCTGTGTTTGTAGATAAAGGCATATGTAGGGAAACGTGCGTTGTTGAGGGGGAAAAGGCGTGACGGAATGGTATTTGGATAAAGCGGCGGCAAAAGATTTTGATATTGAGATGCTATTGGTGAAAAGATACCAAGATATTTTTAAAGAAAACCAAGAAATAATTGATGCTTTATTAAGTAACTCTAATTTATCAAAAATTCATTTAGGATTTGTGCCTGATGACTTTAAACAGAAAAAACATCGAATTTTAATTGTAGGGAGAGAAACTAGAGGTTGGGGAGAGAAGCGAAAGGATCTAGAAAAATATGATCAGAGCTCAGTTTATCAATTAATGAGTTTGAGTAAATCTTGGGTTATTCGCAATTTAGAAAGGTCTGACTCAGTAAATAAAAAAGGAAAATGTTTCTTTAATTTCTTTAGAAAAGTATCTCAAGAAAACCCTAATGCAAGTATTTTATGGGCGAATATATTCTGTGTGTCTTATAAAAAATCGAACCCTGGTAAAATAGATAGTGAATCAGTATTTGCAAATATAAAGAAAATATCAGAATCTTTATTAAAAGCTCAAATTGAAATTTTACAACCTAATATCATCATATTGGCATCTGGACTTGATAGACAAGCAATCATTGCTAGAAGAGCTTATTTTAAAGATGATTTAAAGCCAGCAGGTAAAAGTGCGGTGTCTGGTTTAGATAAAAAATATTTAGAACAGTTTTATTTTTCAGGTAATTACGATGAGGATATTTTATGTTATAGAACTGTTCATCCATCTAGTAGAAGAGAGCATTCAGTGATTGCGTTAAAAGAACTTAGAAAAATCTTAAAATCAAAGACAATGGATTAATATAAAAACAGGAGAAAACAATGTCAGTAAAAGGCGACATCGGTGTTATCGGCTTGGCCGTGATGGGGCAGAACCTCATTTTAAATATGAACGACCACGGGTTTAAAGTGGTGGCGTATAACCGTACCACATCCAAAGTGGATGAATTTTTACAAGGTGCGGCAAAAGGCACGAACATTATCGGTGCTTATTCTTTGGAAGATTTAGCGAGCAAATTAGAAAAACCGCGCAAAGTGATGTTAATGGTGCGCGCGGGGGAGGTGGTGGATCAATTCATTGATGCATTACTCCCGCACTTAGAAGAAGGCGACATCATTATTGATGGCGGTAACTCAAACTATCCGGACACCAACCGTCGTGTGGCGGCGTTGCGTGAAAAAGGCATTCGCTTTATCGGTACCGGCGTTTCCGGCGGTGAAGAGGGCGCACGCCACGGACCATCCATCATGCCGGGCGGTAACGAAGAAGCATGGCCATTCGTAAAACCGGTATTACAAGCAATTTCCGCCAAAACCGACAAAGGCGAAGCGTGCTGTGATTGGGTGGGCAAAGATGGCGCAGGTCATTTTGTGAAAATGGTGCATAACGGCATTGAATACGGCGATATGCAATTAATTTGCGAAGCCTACCAATTCTTAAAAGAAGGCGTGGGCTTGTCTGATGATGAGTTGGAAGCGACTTTCAAAGCATGGCGTAACACCGAATTAGACAGCTACTTAATCGACATCACCGCCGATATTCTTGGCTATAAAGATGAAGACGGTAACCGTTTAGTGGATAAAATTTTAGATACGGCAGGGCAAAAAGGTACGGGCAAATGGACGGGGATCAATGCCCTTGATTTCGGTATTCCATTGACCTTAATCACCGAGTCCGTGTTCGCCCGTTGCGTATCTGCTTTTAAAGATCAACGCGTTGCCGCAAGCCAATTATTCGGCAAAACCGTTGGCAAAGTGGAAGGCGATAAAAATGAATGGATTGAAGCGGTGCGCAAAGCTCTGTTGGCGTCAAAAATCATTTCTTACGCACAAGGCTTTATGTTGATTCGTGAAGCGTCTGAAAACTTCAACTGGAACATCAACTACGGCAACACCGCCTTATTATGGCGCGAAGGCTGTATTATCCGTAGCCGTTTCTTAGGCAACATTCGCGATGCGTACGAAGCGAACCCGGATTTAATCTTCTTAGGTTCCGACAGCTACTTCAAAGGCATTTTGGAAAACGCCATGGGCGAATGGCGCAAAGTGGTGGCAAAATCCATCGAAGTGGGCATTCCAATGCCATGTATGGCGTCGGCGATTACCTTCTTAGACGGTTACACTTCCGCCCGCCTGCCGGCAAATCTGTTGCAAGCGCAACGTGACTACTTCGGCGCGCACACTTACGAACGCACCGACAAACCACGCGGCGAATTCTTCCACACCAACTGGACGGGGCGCGGCGGCAATACCGCATCCACCACGTATGATGTGTAATTTGTAAAACACGCTGTAAATGGACCGCACTTTAAATGAAAGTGCGGTCATTTTTTTGAATGTTTTGGAGGTCGTATGTTATCGAAAGCCCGTTTAGAGCAAATCACAGAAATGGAAGGCATTCTGAACGAAGCCAATGATTTTTTAGCGGATGCCGAGGCATTTTTGGAAAAATGGCAGGCGTTTCTGCCGAAAATGGAAGCTTTGGAGCGCTATTATTTTGACGGTGACTGGCGTGAGGATTATGCCGCTTATGAACAAGGCGAAATTCCACCTGATTTGCCTTGCGGTGTATTGGGCGAAGATCCGGTGTTTAATGCGAGCGTTATGCAGCGGGAGTTAGCGGTGCAATGGCTGAAATTAATCAGTCGGATTTTAGACAATAATAAGTAAGTCGTACCAGATCATACAAATGCAAATTATTCTCAAGTAGATCTATTTTTCCTCTTATTTTTTATTTTTACAATCTAGCGTTATTCAACCTATGGCAGTTATCTCTGGCCTAGAGCGTTATTATCAACCGGGCAGAAACTTCGCCGCCTCCGTCGAAATTCGCTTCTAATCCAAGCTGAAATTCATTGAAAAAACAGACCGCACTTTGAGCATTTCAAAGTGCGGTCAATTTTTTATGTGTTTTTAAAAATTAATAGCTTGAGTTAATTAACACTTCTTCACCATATCCACCAAGGGTTGGCATTGGTTGGTAAGTGGAGTTAGCGGCGCGCATGAGGCGGATGCCGCGAACGCCGGCTTCTTTGGCAGCAAGAATGTCATCGTCACTGTCACCGTAGTGAATGGTGACTTTGTGTTTGATAATGCCAGGGGTTTTGTTGTATTTGGTGGTAAGCTCACGTCCGCCCATAAATTCAACCGGGTGCATGTCTTTAATATTAAAGGCTTTTTGTAATACTGGGGTAACGCCATCTTTATCGCCGGCAGTGCGTCCGGTGATGAAATAAATTTGGTCGCCACGGGCTTGGTGCATATTAATTAAATCTATGGCAATTTGTTTTGGAATGGAATATTGGTCACAACCGGCATTTACTTCATTCCAGAAATCTTGGTTTTTTAAGTAATCATGTTTGCCCGGAGAATATTTTTGTTGTCCGTGATAAAAACAAGGGCTACTGAATAGCACGGTATCGTCAATATCAAAACTTACATTGATCGGTGCTTTGCCTTCCAATTCTTTTTTCAGTTGCTCAACGGAAATCCAGTGGATTGGTTGTTCCACGAGCATTTCACGGGCATTGGTACCTTGATTGGTATAAGGTTCGGTTTTGGCCGCCATGGCGGGAATTGCTGCCGCGGTTAAAAGGGCGACAAGAGAAAGTTTAACAAGATTTTTCATTGTGACTCCTGATGAGATTGTGAATATATCGGCGGTAATCCTACCTTTTTTGTTCTATTACGCAATTTCGAGCAATCGTTTGCTATACAAAATTCTGACCGTGATCACATTTTTATCATGTGATTGGTGAATAAATAGCCAATATTGTTTTCCCCCTTGAATTCCCCCTAAATTACCTCAATATAACCTCCACATTTTCCATTTTTAAAGGATAGCATTATGACTACGATTGTAAGTGTACGTCGCAACGGCAAAGTGGTTGTCGGCGGTGACGGACAGGTTTCCCTTGGCAATACGGTGATGAAAGGTAACGCGCGCAAAGTGCGTCGTTTGTATAATGGCAAAGTGTTGGCCGGTTTTGCCGGCGGCACGGCAGATGCCTTTACATTGTTTGAGCTTTTTGAGCGTAAATTGGAAATGCACCAAGGGCATTTATTGAAAAGTGCGGTGGAATTAGCGAAAGATTGGCGCACCGACCGCGCACTGCGTAAATTAGAAGCCATGTTAATCGTCGCGGATGAAAAAGAAAGCCTGATCATTACCGGTATCGGTGATGTGGTACAACCGGAAGAAGATCAGATTCTTGCTATCGGTTCCGGCGGCAACTACGCTTTATCTGCTGCCCGTGCGTTAGTGGAAAATACGGAATTATCGGCGCGTGAAATTGTAGAAAAATCTCTCAAAATTGCCGGTGAAATTTGTGTGTTTACCAATACCAATTTCACTATTGAAGAATTGCCGAATTAAAAATTTATAAGGAATAAACCATGTCTGAAATGACGCCTCGTGAAATAGTTTCTGAATTAGATCAACATATTATCGGTCAAAGCGACGCCAAGCGCGCAGTAGCAATTGCCCTAAGAAACCGTTGGCGCAGAATGCAGCTGCAAGAGCCAATGCGCCATGAAGTGACCCCGAAAAATATTCTTATGATTGGGCCGACTGGCGTGGGGAAAACCGAAATTGCCCGCCGTTTGGCAAAATTAGCCAATGCGCCGTTCATTAAAGTAGAAGCCACTAAATTTACCGAAGTAGGTTATGTGGGCAAAGAAGTGGATTCCATTATTCGCGATTTAACCGACAGCGCCATGAAATTGGTGCGCCAACAGGAAATCGTCAAAAATCGTGCTAAAGCAGAAGAAGCGGCAGAAGAGCGAATTTTAGATGCTTTATTGCCTGCGGCGAAGAACCAATGGGGTGAAGTGGAAAACCGTGATAGTCAAAGCAACACCCGTCAGATTTTCCGTAAGAAACTACGCGAAGGTCAGTTAGACGATAAAGAAGTGGAAATCGATGTCGCAGGTGTATCTATGGGCGTGGAAATTATGGCACCTCCGGGCATGGAAGACATGACGAGTCAATTACAATCCATGTTCGAGAATCTTTCCGGTAGCCAAACTAAAAAACGTAAAATGAAAATTAAGGATGCGTTAAAAACCTTAATTGACGATGAAGCGGCGAAACTGGTGAACCCGGAAGAGTTGAAACAAAAAGCCATTGATGCGGTGGAGCAAAACGGCATCGTGTTTATCGATGAAATCGACAAAATTTGTAAGAAAGGCGAATACAGCGGTGCGGATGTTTCCCGCGAAGGTGTGCAACGTGATTTATTGCCGTTAGTGGAAGGTTCAACCGTCAACACCAAACACGGTATGGTGAAAACCGATCACATTTTGTTTATCGCTTCCGGTGCGTTCCAAGTGGCACGCCCGTCAGATTTAATCCCGGAATTACAAGGCCGTTTGCCGATTCGTGTGGAACTTTCTGCACTCACTGCCGAGGATTTCGAGCGTATTCTGACTGAGCCGAATGCCTCTTTAACCGAGCAATACAAAGCCTTAATGGCAACGGAAGGGGTGAATATTGAATTTACTCAAGACGCCATTAAGAAAATCGCCGAAGCGGCATTTCGTGTCAACGAAAAGACCGAAAATATCGGTGCGCGCCGTTTACATACGGTAATGGAGCGCTTAATGGATAAAATTTCTTTCAACGCCAGCGACATGGATGGTCAAACCGTGAACATTGATGCCGCATATGTCACTGAAGCCTTGGGTGAGGTGATCGAGAACGAAGATTTAAGCCGTTTCATTCTGTAATTTTTTCTTGGTTATGAAGGCACGATAAACATCGTGCCTTTTGTTTTCTTAAGTGCGGTGGGTTTTTAGAAAGTTTTTGTAGTTGCAAGGTAAGTTGTTTACAATGAGCCCATCTTTTCATCAGCTTGAGTGTCATTATGCAAATAAAAAAATACCTTGCCGCATTATTATTAGGCTCCGTATTATTAACCGGATGTTCTTCTTCTATCGATCCGCAAACCGGCGAACGTAAAGACGTCTTAGAAGGGTTTAACCGCACAATGTGGGATTTCAACTATCACGTTGCTGACCCTTATGTGTTGAAACCGTTAGCTAAGGGCTGGAAAAACTATGTGCCAAGTCCGGTGCGTACCGGTGTCATTAATGTGGCGGATAACCTTGATGAACCGGCAAGTTTTGCCAACCGTTTGATTCAAGGTGATTTTAAGCAGGCACTCATTCATTTTAACCGTTTCTGGATTAACACGATTTTCGGATTGGGTGGTTTAATTGATGTGGCAAGTTATAGCGATCCGTTGAAAAAACAAGATGATAACCGTTTTGGTGATACGTTAGGGCGCTATGGTGTTGGAACCGGCCCTTATGTGATGTTGCCGTTATATGGTGCCGCAACACCGCGCCAAGACATTGGTAATCTGGCGGATACGACTTATCCAATGCTTTCCTTGCTTGGTCCTTGGGGCTTCTTAAAAGCCGGGTTGCAAGGCATTGATACGCGTGCGAAATTGATGGATAAAGAAGCGCTATTAGATCAGGCACAAGACCCGTACCTCACTTTCCGTGAAGCTTATTTCCAACGATTGGAACAACGCATCAACGGCGATAAAGAGAAAAAAGCGGATCCGGTTTTATCAAACGATATTCTCAACCAAATTGATTAATAGGAGAGCGGTTATGGAAATGTCATCTACCCAACGTTTAATTTTAGTTAACCAATATAAATTAATGGCGCTATTGGATCCGAACAATGCGGCAAAATACCAACGTTTAGAAGCCATTGTGAAAGGTGGGTTTAGCTTGGAATTGGGTGAATTGGACAATGAGTTTTCAGTAATTTCGGAAGAAGAATGCCACACGGTATTGGATACGTTGGAAATGTATAAAGCGTTGCAAATTTCCTATAACAATTTGAGTGATAAATCCGAATTGAGCGAACACCGATTACAGTTTGTCGGTTACTGCGCGGTACGTGAGAAAAAATACCTTAACTATCTCCGTTTTATCACAAGCGTGGAAGGAAAATATCAGGAGTTTATGCGTTGCGAACACGGTTGCGATTCTCAAACGCCAATGAGAGACAAATATTCTCGCATGATCGATGCCTGGAAAGCGTGCCCGCATGAATATCATTTAAGCATGGCAGAAATTGAGAATATCTTGAATGCTTAATTTTTAAAAACAACGCAAAAATAAACCGCACTTTAGTGACTAAAGTGCGGTTGTTTTTTTATGGTGAATTTTATTTGGGATTACAAATAAGATTTTTCAACCACTTTCAAGTTGTCATCTAATTTGTACACCAATGGCTGACCGGTTGGGATTTCTAAATCCATAATATCCGCATCAGAAATGCCTTCAATGTGTTTTGCAAGTGCGCGCAAAGAGTTACCGTGCGCAACCACTAAAACGCGTTTACCGCTTAATAATGCCGGTGCGATTTGGTCTTCCCAGAACGGAAGTACACGCTCTAAGGTCACTTTTAAGTTTTCGCCATCCGGAATGACATCAGCCGGTAAGTGTGCGTAGCGACGGTCATTGTGGGCAGAATTTGGGTCTTTCGGATCTAATAATGGTGGCAATGTGTCGTAAGAACGGCGCCAAATGTGAACTTGCTCATCACCGTATTTTTCGGCGGTGGCTTTTTTGTCTAAGCCTTGTAGTTCACCATAGTGACGTTCGTTTAAACGCCAGTTTTTTACTTGTGGAATCCATAATTGGTGAGATTCTTCCAACACGATATTACAGGTTTTGATCGCACGAGTGAGGACGGAGGTGAAAGCAATGTCGAATTCAAAACCGGCATTCAATAATTTTTGACCTGCGGTTTTGGCTTCTTCCACGCCGCGCTCTGTCAAATTGACATCGCGCCAACCGGTAAATAAGTTTTTTGCATTCCATTCACTGAAGCCGTGACGAATAAAAACTAATTCCATAATAAGTCTCCTAGATTAATTAAAAAAACTGCTTCAGTTATAGCAAAAAAACGCTTTTTTATAAAGGAAAAACTCGTTTATTTTCTACCGCACTTTTGCGTCAAAAGGGCATCTTTCGCGAGGTTTTTTCGTGTGTCTATTTTCATAAAAAAGAGGCAACCGATTGCCTTCGGTGAATCTGTGAAATAGATCAAAATACAGGGAATTAATCGGAAATAAACGTTCCCATCACAGCGCTTTTTAGATAGGCTAGGGGGAGTTTTTTAATCATTCATGTTACAAGGAGTCACTATGTCAGCACTTTTCGAGATGGCACAAAATTGGTTAAACCAAGATCCGGACGCTGAAACGCACGCAGAATTAACCGCACTTTTAAGCGCGGCAAAAGGTGGAGATGCAAAAGCGGAAGCTGAACTTGCTGCCCGTTTTGACGGACGTTTACAATTCGGTACCGCCGGTTTACGTGGTCGCCTGCAAGCCGGTTCTATGGGGATGAATCGTGTGTTGGTGGCGCAAGCTGCCGGCGGGTTGGCTGAGTATTTAAAAGGGTATGACAAACAGCCTTCCATCGTGATTGGTTATGACGGCCGTAAAAACTCCGATGTATTTGCACGCGACACGGCTGAAATCATGGCGGGCGCGGGCATTAAAGCGTATTTATTACCACGCAATTTACCAACCCCGGTGTTGGCTTACGCTATTCAATATTTTGATACCACCGCAGGCGTGATGGTGACAGCCAGCCACAACCCACCGGAAGATAACGGCTATAAAGTTTATTTGGGCAAAGCCAACGGCGGCGGACAAATTGTTTCTCCGGCAGACAAAGACATTGCGGCGTTAATTGATAAAGTCGCTGCCGGCAGTGTGAAAGATTTACCGCGTAGCCAAGATTACATCGTATTAGATGACACTGTGGTGGATGCTTACATTGCGAAAACAGCCGCGCTTGCGAAAGAACCTCAAACCGACATTAACTATGTTTACACCGCCATGCACGGTGTGGGCTATGAAGTGTTGAGCAAAACATTAGCCAAAGCAGGCTTGCCACAACCGCACATCGTTGCTGAACAAGTCTGGCCGGACGGCACTTTCCCAACCGTGAACTTCCCTAATCCGGAAGAAAAAGGTGCGTTAGATTTAGCGATTCAAGTGGCAAAAGCACACAATGCCGAATTTATTATTGCGAATGACCCGGATGCTGACCGTTTAGCGGTGGCAGTGCCGGATGCTGAAGGCAACTGGAAACCATTGCACGGCAACGTGGTGGGCTGCTTCTTAGGTTGGTATTTGGCGAAACAATATCAAGCACAAGGTAAAAAAGGCGTATTGGCTTGTTCCCTCGTGTCCTCGCCTGCCTTGGCAGAGATTGCGAAACGTTATGGTTTTGAATCCCAAGAAACCCTTACCGGTTTCAAATATATCGGTAAAGTTCAAGGCTTGTTATTCGGTTTTGAAGAAGCGTTGGGTTATTTGGTGGATCCGGACAAAGTACGCGATAAAGACGGTATTTCAGCCGCTATCGTATTCTTGGATTTAGTGCGTAGCTTGAAGAAACAAGGCAAAACCTTGGCAGATTATGCAGAGGAATTCACCAAAGAATTTGGCGCTTATGTGAGCGGACAAATTTCTATTCGTGTGAGCGATTTGTCTGAAATCGGCAAATTAATGACCGCACTTCGCAACAACCCGCCAAGCCAAATCGGTGGTTTCAATGTGGTACAATTTATCGACCACACCAAAACCGACCGTCAAAGCGACATTTTGGTCTTCGTCTTGGAAAACGGCAGCCGCCTTATTGCGCGTCCGTCCGGTACTGAACCGAAAATCAAATTCTATCTTGATGCACGTGGTACAGATCCGAAAAATGCCGATCATGTGTTGGCGGAATTCGATGCGGCAGTTCGCACGATTTTACGTCAAGAGGCGTATGGTAAGCAGGATTGCTAATCAGCCCGACTAACGAGAAATAAAAAACGGTATTCTTATTTAAGAATACCGTTTTCTTTTGGAAAGTGCGGTGGATTTATGCCGCTTTTTTCTCAAAGAATTTCATTAATGGCAATATCACTAAACAACAAATTGCGCCTACAGCCAAACCGGTAACCAGTGTGGCGATTTGCCCTAAAACGCCTTCAGCGAGGTGAAGATTTTCTAAAAAGTGGTGAATGGCTTCAACGTTATGTACGAAAATCCCGCCACCGACCAAGAACATCGCTAGGGTGCCAATGAAGCTTAATGATCGCATGAATTTGGGCATTAAAAATAAAACGCCTTTGCCGACATGGCTTGCGATACCGCCTTTTCGCATTAAAAATAAACCGAAATCATCTGCTTTGACGATAAGCGCCACAATGCCGTAAACGAAAACAGTGATGCCAATTCCGATGAGTGAAAGGGCGATGATTTGCACGGAAATCGGCGATTCGGCAAGTTCACCTAAGGCGATAATAATGATTTCGGCAGAAAGAATGAAATCTGTACGCACGGCACCACGAATTTTGGCTTTTTCATCGAAAGCAGTTTTTTTGTGATGGTGTTCATGAGCAAAAAATTTATGCAGGATTTTTTCCACGCCTTCAAAGCACAAATAGGCTCCGCCGAGCATCAATAAAGGCACGATCAGTGCCGGTAAAAAGGCAGCTAATAACAGCGCGATAGGAATTAAAATAACTTTGTTCACCAAGGAACCTTTTGCCACTGCCCATACAATCGGCAATTCCCGTTCTGCAGTGGCGCCGGTCACTTGATTGGCGTTCAACGCCAAATCATCCCCCACCACACCGACCGTTTTCTTGGCAGCCACTTTGGTCATCACAGACACATCGTCCAATAACGATGCAATATCATCCAATAAAGTAAATAATGAGCTAAACGCCATTTTCTTTCCTTGTATTAAAACGAAACAAATAAGCGCATATTGTGGGGAAGAGGGAGAAGAGAAGTCAACGGGAATTTACGAAAGTGCGGTTAAAAACGAGGGAGATTTTAACCGCACTTTTGGTGAGATGGGCTATATTTTTTATCGGGAACAGATTGCAATGATGAAAAATAATTCATTTTTTTAACAGGAGAAATCAGGTCTGGTACAAATTAGTGGTATATTTGTGCGGCGTTACAAGAAAGGAATAATTATGGTTATGCAGTATCAAATGAATAAGTCACTACTTCGGGCTAAAAACATGTTAAGCAGGCAAAAAATGCGTCTGATTTTCACCGCACTTTTGTTCTGCACGCCCCTTTCTTTTGCTGCACCTAACGAGGATTTATCAAAAATTCATCAGCAAATTCAACAACAAAAACAGAAAATTGAGCAGCAAAAGCGGGAACAGCAGAAACTACAGAGCACATTAAAAACTCAAGAAAATCAGATTAATTCGGTGATCGGGCAATTACGTCAAACGGAATCGGATTTAAAAGAAATTCGCAAAAATATCGGCGATACCGATAGACAAATCAAACAGTTACAAAAACAAGAAAAAGAACAAAAAGCAAAACTGGCGAAGCAGTTGGATTCTGCATATCGTTCCGGCACGAATCCATCGGTGGCGGAGCGGATGCTGTCCGATAAAGGGCAAAATGCAGAACGCATGAAAGCGTATTATGAGCATTTAAATCAAGCCCGCATGAAACTTATTGAGGAATTAAAAAATACACAAATACAGTTGGCAAAACAAAAAGATGTGATTGCCGAACAGCAAAAGGAACAACAAGCGCAACTTGCCGGGCAGAAAAAACAGCAGCAAGAATTGCAAAAAGTACAGAAGGAACGGCAAAGCACGTTGAACCAACTGAATCAAAACTTAACGCGTGATGAAAATAAATTAGAAGCGCTGAAAGCCAACGAAAATGCGTTGCGCCAAGAAATCCAACGAGCGGAGCAGGTGGCGCGTCAGCAAGAACAACGTGAACGAGAAGCCTTGGCGCAGAAAAAACAGGCGGAAGAAACCAAACATCACAAGCCTTATCAACCGACAGCGCAGGAGCTGCAACTGTTGAACAGCACCGCAGGGTTAGGCACGCCGAAAAAACAATATGGTTTTCCGGTGGCGGGCAAAGTCGTGAACAGTTTTGGTTCAACTCAAATGGGCGAGTTGCGTTGGAAGGGGATCGTGATTGCGGCGGGCGCTGGTACACCGGTGAAAGCCATTGCTGACGGGCGGGTGATTCTTGCTAACTGGCTGCAAGGTTACGGCTTAATGGTGATCGTGAAACATGGCGATAGCGATTTGAGTTTGTATGGCTATAACCAATCGGTTGCGGTGAAAGAAGGGCAGCTCGTGAAAGCCGGCCAAAAAATCGGTGAAGTGGGCAATAGCGGCGGCCAATCGAAAAACGGATTGTATTTTGAGATTCGTCGCAAAGGTGTGGCAGTGAATCCGTTAGGTTGGTTGCGATGAATTGGGCGATCAGAAAAACGTTGTTGTTGGCGACCGCACTTTTGTCGGCACCCTTTGCCTATTCTGCTAAACTAGCCATAGTGATTGACGATTTAGGCTATCATGCGAAAGAAGATGCTCAGATTTTGGCGATGCCGAAAGCGGTGTCGGTGGCGATTATTCCGGCTGCGCCTTACGCCAAACAGCGTAATCAACAGGCGTTCCAACAAGGGCGTGATATTCTCATTCATATGCCCATGGAAACGCAGTCTAAAATGAAAATTGAAGACGGTGGTTTGCATTTGGGCATGTCACAAGGGGAGGTGAATCACCGCGTTCAAACCGCTCACAATATTGTTTCCAACGCCATTGGGATGAACAATCATATGGGAAGCGCCGCCACGGCAGATGGGCCGTTAATGACCAAATTAATGACCGCACTTCGTGAGCGTCATTTGTCTTTCCTGGATAGCCGCACTATTGGTCGCAGTGTGGCGGGTAAAATGGCAAAAGAACAAGGTGTACGCACGTTAGATCGGCATATCTTTTTAGACGACAGCGATACGTTTGCTGATGTGCAACGACAATTTCAAGCCGCCGTGCAATATGCACAGAAACACGGCATCGCCATTGCCATCGGGCATCCGCGAAAAAATACCATTGCCGTCTTGCAAGCGGGCATCGCCAATTTGCCTGCGGACGTGCAGCTGGTTTCTATGGGTAGTTTGTGGCGAAACGAAAAAGTAGCACCGCCGAAACCTTTTATCCTTCTCTTTAGCGAAATGCCTGCGCCCACCTCCATTCCACCTTATACCTCAGTACCATTGTTGCGTGGCGTGCCTTAGTCTTGCTGGTCTGTTACACAGATGCTTTAGAAAGCTTCTGCAACAGCCTATCCATCGCCCGATAACCTAATGCTTCTGCTAAGTGTCGCTGATGAATTTGCGTTTCTCCTTCTAAATCCGCAATGGTGCGGGAAACCTTGAGTATGCGGTGGTATGCCCGCACAGACAGCCCGAGTTTGGTTAGCGCATTTTCTAAAAATAGCGCATCTTTTTCCTCTAGTTTGCAATCCCGTTCAATTTCTTTGCTGGTTAAATGGGCGTTAATTTTGCCGGCACGTTGAAGCTGAATAGCGCGTGTTTGTAAGACTTTTTCTCTCACGGTGGCACTGGATTCGCCACGGTCACCACTATTTTGCAGGCTACCTTGCGGCAGTAATGGTACCTCAATAGATAAATCGAAACGATCTAAAAAGGGGCCGGAGAGGCGATTTAAGTAGCGCATGATTTGTTGTGGTGAGGTGCGGTTATGCGTGCCTTGATAATGCCCTGTGGGGCTTGGGTTCATGGCGGCAATCAGCTGAAATCTTGCCGGAAATTGAATCTTGGCATTGGCACGGGAAATGATGATTTCACCGCTTTCTAACGGCTGGCGGAGTGCATCCAATACCTTGCGTTCGAATTCAGGCAGTTCATCCAAAAACAACACGCCATTGTGTGCGAGGGAAATTTCCCCGGGTTTCGGAATCGAACCGCCTCCCACCAATGCCGGTGTGGAGGCACTGTGGTGAGGCGCACGGAAAGGACGTTGTTTCCAGTTGTGAAAATTCAGTTCATTTTGTACCAAACTGGCCACAGAGGCGGTTTCAATGGCTTCTTGGTCGCTCATTTCCGGCAGTAATCCGGTTAAGCGACTGGCGAGCATGGTCTTTCCTGTGCCGGGTGGGCCTAAAAATAACAAATTATGTTGCCCGGCCGCGGCAATCATTAAAGCGCGCTTGGCATGTTGTTGGCCGATGATGTCTGTTAGATCTTTGGGATTTTCAGGGAAAAAATCCACCGCACTTTGGGTTTTGATGTCGCCTGCAAGAGGCAATTCGCCCTGCTGATTGAGAAATTGCACCACATCTAATAAGGAATTGGCGTAATAGGTTTCTTGCTCTGAAACCAGAGAGGCTTCATTGGCATTGCCTTGTGCAATAATGCATTTCCGCTTAGCTTGTTTCGCCGCCAGAATCGCAGGGATGACACCATGCACGGCGCGCAGTTGACCGGTCAGGGCAAGTTCGCCGATAAATTCAAATTGTTTTAATTTTTCTGCATCAATATAGCCGGAGGCGGCTAGCATGCCGATGGCAATAGGCAAATCAAAACGTCCGCCTTCTTTGGGTAAGTCTGCCGGGGCAAGGTTGACGGTAATGCGTTTAGCAGGGTAGCGAAATTCGGCATTGAGCAACGCGCTGCGGACTCGGTCTTGGGCTTCTTTCACCGTTTTTTCCGGCAAACCGACAAGGGTAAAGCCCGGTTTGCCGTTGCTTAAATGTACTTCAATGGTGACCAGTGGTGCTTGAACGCCCATGGAGGCGCGGCTGTAAACGATGGCTAAAGACATGTTGGGCTCCGTCATGCAAAAGAAAAAGGCAGAGCGACAAACATAAAAAAAGTGCGAAATGAAAGAAATTCACACCGCACTTTTTTGCGATCAGGATCGCAGAAGTGGCTTTTTTTAGGCGAAAACCGGGGCAAACCAGGCGTCTAATTTGGCGGCTAAGCGATCAATCCCGGTACGTTTCAAGGCAGAAAAAGCCTCTACTTGAATATCGCCTTGGAACGGTAAAATCGCTTCACGCACCATTTTGACTTGCTTACTACGTTCGCTTTGGCTCAGTTTATCCGCTTTCGTGAGCAGTAATAACACCGGTAATTCGGAAGCCACTGCCCATTCAATCATTTGCTGATCCAAATCTTTGAGCGGATGGCGAATGTCCATCAAAATCACAATTCCGGCAAGACACTCACGTTTTTGCAAATATTCGCCAAGGGCTTGTTGCCACTGCAATTTCATTTGTTCCGGCACGGCGGCATAGCCATAGCCCGGCAAATCCACTAATTTGCATTGCGGTTCCACTTCAAACAAATTGATGAGTTGGGTACGGCCAGGGGTTTTTGATGTGCGAGCAAGGTTTTTTTGATTCGTTAAGGCATTCAATGCCGTTGATTTCCCCGCATTAGAGCGACCGGCAAAGGCGATTTCAACACCGCTGTCTTCCGGTAGACTTTTTAGGTTCGGTGAACTGGTTAAAAAATGGGTTTTTTGATAATTCAGTTTAATTTCTGACATGATGTGCTTTGTGTCCAAGGTGATAAATTGCCGGCTAGGATACTTTATTGGCCGTAAAAAAACGATAAAAAAATGCAAAAAAGGTGGGATTATGCGAAAATGTGCCCCGATTTTTCCTTATTTGAACCTAAATAAATTTATTATGACACAGCAACATGTTTATCAATGGCCGGATCCTCATGCGTTATATCCGGATAGAAATCAGAAATCTTACCGTATGAAGCGTTTCCGCTATCGCTTGCGTTCTTGGTTGCACTGGCAGGCCGTGAAAAAATTCGAAAGCGTGGTGAACCAAAAACCTTGGCTTGTTGACTTGCTTAATCAACGGGCAAATTTTAGCTATCCGTTGGTGCATCGTTTTTTGGATAAACGCTTTAATACGCAACAACGTTTTGACGCCATGTGCGACAACCTGACGTTTTTACCGGAAAAATTAACCGCACTTGGTTTACCGCCGTTGTGGCAACAAGTTATTTCTTTTGGTGAAGTGATTCCTGATTTTGAAATGAGGCTTACTATCACCGATTATCAGCCGATGGAAGGGTTTTGGACGTTAGAACTGGTTCATTCTCCAAGCCAAGAATTGGTTTATTTATTGACCTTCGGCAAAGTGCAACAGGCGCTTTTAATTGCGGTGATTCAAGGGCCGAATTTTGAAGGTTCAAAAGAAATAGTTAAATTGCTGACCAAGAAATGCCATGGTTTGCGTCCGGCTTATTTGATGGTAGAAGCCATGAAAGCCTTGACCAATGTGTTAGGTTATTCTGCCTTGTGGGGAATTCCGCATAAATATCAAAACAAGTCCCGTTTCGTGCAAAGCAAACGTTATGTGGTGGACTATGATGCGATTTTCGCGGAATCTGCCGGCACGTTAAAAGACTATTGGGAATTACCGCTGCATTTTGAAACCAAAAATATGGATGATATTCCAAGCAATAAGCGGTCTATGCACCGTAAACGTTATGCCATGTTGGAACAATTACAGGAAAATATGGCAGCTGCACTAAACGTGCGCTAGATATTTACCGTAAAAATGCGAGAAAAAACGACCGCACTTAAAAAAGAAGCCCATCAGACGATGGGCTTTTTGTTATCGGTTTAAATTGACGGCACCTTGATACCCTAGCTGGCGCCACGCTTCATACACGGTGACCGCCACTGAGTTGGAGAGGTTCATGCTACGGCTGTTGGCTGTCATGGGAATACGGATTTTTTGTTCCGCCGGCATGCTGTTTAAAATGTCCATTGGAATGCCGCGGGTTTCCGGGCCGAACATTAAATAGTCGCCCAATTCAAATTTCACTTCACTATGTGCAGGCGTGCCTTTTGTTGTTAAGGCAAACAAACGTTTGGGTTGCTCGCTTTGTAAAAATGCCTCAAAGGTTTTGTGCTTTTTGATGTCGGCAAATTCGTGGTAATCCAAGCCAGAGCGACGTAATTTTTTGTCATCCCAGGTAAAACCCAGTGGCTCGATTAAATGTAACCGAAAGCCGGTGTTGGCGCATAAGCGAATGATATTTCCGGTGTTTTGCGGAATTTCCGGTTCGTATAAAACAATATCTAACATGGTGTTCTCGATTGAATAAAATAAACAGCTTATTATAGGCGCAAAAAGGGTGTCTAAAAGCGCTCATAAAAAATCCTCGTCAATATGGTGAGGATTTTTTATCCTGATTTCATCGTAAAAAACGTGTAAAAAAAAAGACCGCACTTTGCTTTTTATGGCCTAAAAGTGCGGTCTCATTTTACGGTGTTTTTACAGGGGCTTCAAATTACCAACCTTTTACTACGCCGTCTTTAAAGTGTTTTTTCGCTTCTTGTTCCACTTCCGGTGTTTGGTAAGCTTTCACGAAATCTTGTACTGCTTTGCTATCTTTGTTGTCAGTACGTGCCACGATAATGTTCACATATGGAGAATCTTTATCTTCTACGAACACACCGTGATCTTGTGCATTTAAGCCTACTTGACCGGCATAGTTGTTATTCACAACCGCTAAATCCACATCGTCTAATGCGCGTGCTGCAACGGAGGTATCCACTTCTTTCACTTGTAAATGTTTTGGATTTTCAATGATATCCATGGAAGTAGAGAACAAGTTTGTGGCATCTTTTAATTTAATTAAGCCTTGTTTTTCTAACAAGATTAACGCGCGTGCCAAGTTACTTGGGTCGTTTGGTACAGCAACCACCGCGCCATCTTGTAACTCATTTACGCTTTTGATTTTTTTGGAATAACCCGCTAACGGATAAACAAAGGTGTTGCCCACGATAACGAGGTTGTTTAAGCCTTTCGCTTGGGAATCTTTGTCTAAATACGGTTTGTGTTGCATAGCGTTAGCATCTAAATCACCTTTAGAAACCGCCGTATTTGGTAAGGCATAGTCGTTAAATAAAACGTATTCTACGTCTAAGTTATATTTTTCTTTCGCGACTTTCGCGGCAATTTCAGCCACTTCGTGCTCAGGGCCAGCCATTACGCCGACTTTAATTTTTGCCGGAGCTTCTGCTGTCGCTTCCGGTTTTTTCTCTTCGTTACACGCTGTTAATGCAAATACGGAGGCAAGTGTTGCTACGCCGAGTAATTTTTTTAAGTTCATAAAAGATCCTCTTTTAATGTTAATGCTAAGTGAATTAACGATGATCGACGCGTTTTGCTAAATCATCGCCAAGTTTTTGTGAAATCATGACGAATACGACAATAATAATTGTGGCGACCCATTTAACGTACACCATATTGCGGTATTCACCGTAGTTAATGGCGAGGCTACCTAAACCGCCGCCGCCGACAATGCCCGCCATGGCGGAATAGCCTACTAAGGTAACTAAGGTGAGTGTAATGCCGTTAATTAAGGTTGGTAGTGCTTCCGGCAAATAGAATTTGCGGATGATTTGCCAGTTTGTCGCGCCCATCGCTTTTGCGGCTTCCGTTAAGCCTTTTGGCACTTCTACTAAGGCATTGGCAGTCAAACGTGCCACAAACGGCATTGCGCAAATACTTAATGGGATAATTGCCGCCGTTGTACCAAGCGTCGTGTTCAAAATGAAACGGGTAAACGGTAACAAAATGATTAACAAAATAATGAATGGAATGGAGCGTCCGATGTTAATCACAATGTTTAAAATGAGATTTAACCGTGCGTTTTGAAGAATTTCGCCTTTGCCGGTGAGGAACGTCACCACACCAAAAGGTAAACCGATGAGCACGGCTAACAGGGTCGATGCAAAGCTGATATACACGGTTTCATAGGTAGAAACCCACACCGCTTGCCACATTTGAGGCGTAAGTTGCGTTAAAAAATCATTCCACATAGCCTAATACCTCAACGCGTACGTTATTTTCCATTAAATAAATTTTGGTTTGTGTAATAGCGTCTTCGTCGCCTTCCACTTCAGCCACGGTGAAGCCGAATTTTACACCGCCGGCATATTCAATTTGGGAGGTTAAAATGCTTAATTCCACGCCGAATTTTTTGGAGGCCTGGGATAACAATGGGGCATCCACGGAGCGTCCGGTAAACTCGAATTTGATAATCGGGTAAGACTTGGCGTGCTTCGGCGTTTGCAACAGGTTATCTAAATATTCATCTGGTAAATTGACACTAAAAGTCGAACGAATAAATTGTTGTGCCAGTTCGGTTTTCGGATTGGAGAAGATGTCGCTTACCGAGCCCTGTTCTATCAGTTTGCCATGGTCAATAATGGCCACCAAATCGCAAATCCGCTTCACGACATCCATTTCGTGGGTAATTAAGAGAATTGTGATCCCTAAAGTGCGGTTGATTTCTTTTAATAATTTTAAGATGGAATGCGTGGTTGCCGGATCAAGCGCACTGGTGGCTTCGTCGCACAATAACACTTTAGGATTGCTTGCTAGTGCACGTGCAATGGCGACGCGTTGTTTTTGACCACCGGATAAATTAGATGGATACACATTTTTTTTATCGCTTAAGCCTACCAAAGAAAGCAATTCGTTGACTTTTGCTTCGATTTTTTCTTTTGGTGTAGCTTCTAACTCTAAAGGTAGCGCGACATTACCGAAGACGGTACGGGAGCTCAATAAATTGAAATGTTGGAAAATCATGCCGATATTACGGCGTTCTAATACAAGTTCCGCATCGCTAAGTTGAGTGAGATCTTTACCGTCAATAATGACAGAGCCCACAGTGGGTTTTTCCAATAGGTTGACGCAACGAATCAGGGTGCTTTTACCTGCACCGGATGCGCCGATAACGCCGCAGATATGCCCTTTCGGAATATCTAAAGAAACGTTATCAAGTGCGGTCAGTTTTTTACCTGAAACGTCAAAAATTTTGCTGACATTCTCTAGCTTAATCATATAAGCCCTTTTGCTGTTTAATTTTTATCGAAAAGAATTTTTGTATTCTAGACGTCTAGAATGCTATGTCAATATTTATCCGCGACATTCTTATAATTATTTGTTCCTCTATAGAATAAAACGGCAGAAGGTTTGCACGAGATGGAAATAAAGAAGATAATCGACAGCTATACATAGATAGACAGGATAAACAAAGATGAAAAAAGCGGTTTTTTTAGATCGAGACGGTACGTTGAATATTGATTACGGTTACGTGCATGACATTGATCATTTTCATTTTATTGAAGGAAGCATTGAGGCGTTAAAAAAACTCAAAGAAATGGGGTACTTGTTGGTTCTGGTGACAAATCAGTCTGGCATTGCACGAGGTCTTTTTACCGAGGAACAGTTTTTGCAGTTGACGGAGTGGATGGATTGGTCGTTGGCGGATCGTGGTGTTGATTTGGATGGCATCTATTACTGTCCTCATCATCCAGAGGCAAAACTTGTGGAGTTTAAACAGGATTGTGATTGCCGTAAGCCGAAGTCGGGGATGTTATTGCAGGCGATTGAAGAACTGAAAATTGATCCGTCAAGATCGATTATGATTGGTGACAAAGTTGATGATCTACTTGCGGGGAAAGGGGCAAAGATTAACACGAATATTTTAGTGCGAACCGGCAAAGAGATTACGCCTGAGGGGGAAAGTGCAGCAGATTATGTATTAGATTCCATTGCGGATCTGCCAAGATTAATTTCTACTCAAAAGATCTAAAAAATAATCAGTTAAAAAATATTTTGTAAAAAAATCGTAAAAAGGGGTTGCAAGGGAGTGATAAATGCCTATAATACGCCCCCACAACGACGCGCCGTTGTAAAGCATAAAACCGCGCGTCGTTTTTTGTTCTTTAACAATCAATCAGACAAACTGTGTGGGCACTTGAAGATTCGTTTTTATCATTAAAGATTTTAAAATTGAACTGAATAGTGCTACGAAAAACGTTTATTTATTTATAGATAGATTACTTAGCTAGCAGTATTGAGCGATTAAACTTTTTGAACTGAAGAGTTTGATCATGGCTCAGATTGAACGCTGGCGGCAGGCTTAACACATGCAAGTCGAACGGTAACAGGAGAAAGCTTGCTTTCTTGCTGACGAGTGGCGGACGGGTGAGTAATGCTTGGGAATCTGGCTTATGGAGGGGGATAACGACGGGAAACTGTCGCTAATACCGCGTAGAGTCGAGAGACGAAAGTGCGGGACCGCAAGGCCGCATGCCATAGGATGAGCCCAAGTGGGATTAGGTAGTTGGTGGGGTAATAGCCTACCAAGCCGACGATCTCTAGCTGGTCTGAGAGGATGACCAGCCACACCGGGACTGAGACACGGCCCGGACTCCTACGGGAGGCAGCAGTGGGGAATATTGCGCAATGGGGGCAACCCTGACGCAGCCATGCCGCGTGAATGAAGAAGGCCTTCGGGTTGTAAAGTTCTTTCGGTATTGAGGAAGGTTGTTGTGTTAATAGCACGACAAATTGACGTTAAATACAGAAGAAGCACCGGCTAACTCCGTGCCAGCAGCCGCGGTAATACGGAGGGTGCGAGCGTTAATCGGAATAACTGGGCGTAAAGGGCACGCAGGCGGACTTTTAAGTGAGGTGTGAAATCCCCGGGCTTAACCTGGGAATTGCATTTCAGACTGGGAGTCTAGAGTACTTTAGGGAGGGGTAGAATTCCACGTGTAGCGGTGAAATGCGTAGAGATGTGGAGGAATACCGAAGGCGAAGGCAGCCCCTTGGGAATGTACTGACGCTCATGTGCGAAAGCGTGGGGAGCAAACAGGATTAGATACCCTGGTAGTCCACGCTGTAAACGCTGTCGATTTGGGGATTGGGCTTTAAGCTTGGTGCCCGAAGCTAACGTGATAAATCGACCGCCTGGGGAGTACGGCCGCAAGGTTAAAACTCAAATGAATTGACGGGGGCCCGCACAAGCGGTGGAGCATGTGGTTTAATTCGATGCAACGCGAAGAACCTTACCTACTCTTGACATCCATGGAATCTTGTAGAGATATGAGAGTGCCTTCGGGAACCATGAGACAGGTGCTGCATGGCTGTCGTCAGCTCGTGTTGTGAAATGTTGGGTTAAGTCCCGCAACGAGCGCAACCCTTATCCTTTGTTGCCAGCGATTTGGTCGGGAACTCAAAGGAGACTGCCGGTGATAAACCGGAGGAAGGTGGGGATGACGTCAAGTCATCATGGCCCTTACGAGTAGGGCTACACACGTGCTACAATGGCGTATACAGAGGGCGACGAAGCCGCGAGGTGGAGTGAATCTCACAAAGTACGTCTAAGTCCGGATTGGAGTCTGCAACTCGACTCCATGAAGTCGGAATCGCTAGTAATCGCGAATCAGAATGTCGCGGTGAATACGTTCCCGGGCCTTGTACACACCGCCCGTCACACCATGGGAGTGGGTTGTACCAGAAGTAGATAGCTTAACCTTCGGGGGGGCGTTTACCACGGTATGATTCATGACTGGGGTGAAGTCGTAACAAGGTAACCGTAGGGGAACCTGCGGTTGGATCACCTCCTTACCAAAGATAGACTCGACTTTAAGTGTTCACACAGTTTGTTTGATGGTTGTAGACAAGGAAAGAACAACAATATCGAAGACAAAATCCTATTGGGTCTGTAGCTCAGGTGGTTAGAGCGCACCCCTGATAAGGGTGAGGTCGGTGGTTCAAGTCCACTCAGACCCACCACTTAGACTGGTGAGTTTGGTAGATTAGTTTTTATTACATTAACTAATTTTAAACATATCAAGCCACTATGTGTGAGTGAAAGCCAAGGGATGTGATTGGGGATATAGCTCAGCTGGGAGAGCGCCTGCCTTGCACGCAGGAGGTCAGCGGTTCGATCCCGCTTATCTCCACCAATATCGTCATAGTTAAGTTTATTGAAGTATATTTTTTATCATTTTATTTGATGGTATTAAATATTGTGTTGTGTTAGTTAAAATGAATTTAACTATGATGATGGTAAGTAAGTTAACTTACATTGTTTTATCTGTTCTTTAAAAATCTGGAAACAAGCTGAAAACGAGACTTTCAAGAAAGTCTGAGTGAGAGTGATTGATAAAAGGCGATTGCTCTTAATTAACTGTTATTAATCGTAGCTGAAGTGTTTGAAAGTTGTTGTTTAATATTATTTAAATAATAAGGTAAGAATACTTGAGGTTGTATGGTTAAGTGACAAAGCGTACAAGGTGGATGCCTTGGCAATCAGAGGCGAAGAAGGACGTGCTAATCTGCGAAAAGCTTGGATGAGTCGATAAGAGGCGTTTAATCCAAGATGTCCGAATGGGGAAACCCAGTGGGTGAAGAACCTACTATCATTATCTGAATCCATAGGATAATGAGGCGAACCGGGAGAACTGAAACATCTAAGTACCCCGAGGAAAAGAAATCAACCGAGATTTTGTGAGTAGCGGCGAGCGAAAGCGAAGGAGCCTGTTAGTGATAGCGGAAGTATTAGAGGAATTGGCTGGGAAGCCGAATCGTAGAGGGTGATAATCCCGTACTCGAAAATACTTTTGTGGTACTGAGCTAACGACAAGTAGGGCGGGACACGTGATATCCTGTTTGAAGATGGGGGGACCATCCTCCAAGGCTAAATACTCCTGATTGACCGATAGTGAACCAGTACTGTGAAGGAAAGGCGAAAAGAACCCCGGTGAGGGGAGTGAAATAGAACCTGAAACCTTGTACGTACAAGCAGTGGGAGCCCGAAAGGGTGACTGCGTACCTTTTGTATAATGGGTCAGCGACTTATATTTTGTAGCGAGGTTAACCGAATAGGGGAGCCGAAGGGAAACCGAGTCTTAACTGGGCGGCTAGTTGCAAGGTATAGACCCGAAACCCGGTGATCTAGCCATGGGCAGGTTGAAGGTTGGGTAACACTAACTGGAGGACCGAACCGACTAATGTTGAAAAATTAGCGGATGACTTGTGGCTGGGGGTGAAAGGCCAATCAAACCGGGAGATAGCTGGTTCTCCCCGAAATCTATTTAGGTAGAGCCTTGAGCGGACACCTTTGGGGGTAGAGCACTGTTTCGGCTAGGGGTCCATCCCGGATTACCAACCCGATGCAAACTACGAATACCAAAGAGTGATACTCAGGAGACACACGGCGGGTGCTAACGTCCGTCGTGGAGAGGGAAACAACCCAGACCGCCAGCTAAGGTCCCAAAGTCTATATTAAGTGGGAAACGAAGTGGGAAGGCTTAGACAGCTAGGATGTTGGCTTAGAAGCAGCCATCATTTAAAGAAAGCGTAATAGCTCACTAGTCGAGTCGGCCTGCGCGGAAGATGTAACGGGGCTCAAATATAGCACCGAAGCTGCGGCATCAGACGTAAGTCTGTTGGGTAGGGGAGCGTTGTGTAAGCGGATGAAGATGGTTCGAGAGGGCTGTTGGACGTATCACAAGTGCGAATGCTGACATAAGTAACGATAAAACGGGTGAAAAACCCGTTCGCCGGAAGACCAAGGGTTCCTGTCCAACGTTAATCGGGGCAGGGTGAGTCGGCCCCTAAGGCGAGGCTGAAAAGCGTAGTCGATGGGAAACGGGTTAATATTCCCGTACTTGGATAAACTGCGATGTGGGGACGGAGTAGGTTAGGTTAGCGTGCTGTTGGATATGCACGTTTAAGTTGGTAGGTGGGAAGTTTAGGCAAATCCGGACTTCCTTAACACTGAGAGATGATGACGAGGCTCTACGGAGCTGAAGTAACTGATACCACACTTCCAGGAAAAGCCACTAAGCTTCAGGTTTATCTAAACCGTACTGAAAACCGACACAGGTGGTCAGGTAGAGAATACTCAGGCGCTTGAGAGAACTCGGGTGAAGGAACTAGGCAAAATAGCACCGTAACTTCGGGAGAAGGTGCGCCGGCGTAGATTGTAGTCCCTTGCGGGCGAAGGTTGAACCGGTCGAAGATACCAGCTGGCTGCAACTGTTTATTAAAAACACAGCACTCTGCAAACACGAAAGTGGACGTATAGGGTGTGATGCCTGCCCGGTGCTGGAAGGTTAATTGATGGTGTAATCGAAAGAGAAGCTCCTGATCGAAGCCCCAGTAAACGGCGGCCGTAACTATAACGGTCCTAAGGTAGCGAAATTCCTTGTCGGGTAAGTTCCGACCTGCACGAATGGCATAATGATGGCCAGGCTGTCTCCACCCGAGACTCAGTGAAATTGAAATCGCCGTGAAGATGCGGTGTACCCGCGGCTAGACGGAAAGACCCCGTGAACCTTTACTATAGCTTGACACTGAACATTGAATTTTGATGTGTAGGATAGGTGGGAGACTTTGAAGTAGTCACGCCAGTGATTATGGAGTCGTCCTTGAAATACCACCCTTTAACGTTTGATGTTCTAACGAAGATTACGAAACGTGGTCTCGGACAGTGTCTGGTGGGTAGTTTGACTGGGGCGGTCTCCTCCCAAAGAGTAACGGAGGAGCACGAAGGTTTGCTAATCACGGTCGGACATCGTGAGGTTAGTGCAATGGTATAAGCAAGCTTAACTGCGAGACAGACAAGTCGAGCAGGTACGAAAGTAGGTCATAGTGATCCGGTGGTTCTGCATGGAAGGGCCATCGCTCAACGGATAAAAGGTACTCCGGGGATAACAGGCTGATACCGCCCAAGAGTTCATATCGACGGCGGTGTTTGGCACCTCGATGTCGGCTCATCACATCCTGGGGCTGAAGTAGGTCCCAAGGGTATGGCTGTTCGCCATTTAAAGTGGTACGCGAGCTGGGTTTAGAACGTCGTGAGACAGTTCGGTCCCTATCTGCCGTGGGCGTTGGAGAATTGATTGGGGCTGCTCCTAGTACGAGAGGACCGGAGTGGACGCATCACTGGTGTTCCAGTTGTCTCGCCAGAGGCATTGCTGGGTAGCTACATGCGGAAGAGATAAGTGCTGAAAGCATCTAAGCACGAAACTTGCCAAGAGATGAGTTCTCCCACACATTAAGTGTGTAAGGGTTGTTTAAGACTAAGACGTAGATAGGTGCGGTGTGTAAGTGTAGTGATACATTGAGCTAACGCATACTAATTGCCCGAGAGGCTTAGCCATACAACGCTCAAGTGTTTTTGGGGTTACCCTGGACATGAGCGAGTTGGAAGGATAACAGTTAAGAGAATGGACGTAGAAGAGAGAGTTGAGAGAAGGCTTGTTTTTAGATTAAGAAGACGCGAATAAGAAGAGATAGAAATCATAAAGAATATTGGCGGCGATAGTGCGGTGGGCCCACCTGACTCCATACCGAACTCAGAAGTGAAACGCCGTAATGCCGATGGTAGTGTGGGGCATCCCCATGTGAGAGTAGGTCACCGCCAAATTTATTACTTTAGTTAATTAAATATTATTAGTTAACTAAAGTAATAAAAATTTTTTAGCAGTCATAGTGCAGTAGATCCACCTGAATCCATACCGAACTCAGAAGTGAAATGCTGTTACGCCGATGGTAGTGTGGGGCATCCCCATGTAAGAGTAGGTCACTGCTAATCCCAATCTCGGAGTGGTAGTTCAGCTGGTTAGAATACCTGCCTGTCACGCAGGGGGTCGCGGGTTCGAGTCCCGTCCATTCCGCCAATTTTATAACTTTTCCAAAGTTAAGTACCAATAGGGGCGTAGTTCAATTGGTAGAGCACCGGTCTCCAAAACCGGGTGTTGGGAGTTCGAGCCTCTCCGCCCCTGCCATTCATTTTCTTATCTTCTCACTTTTTATTTTTACTACTTTCTACTGAACTAAGTTTTTAATTAGTTCGATGACTTGATTCATCTGTTGCTCAGATAACTTCCCTTCATGTGCAAATTTCACTTTTCCAGATTTGTCTAATACTACAATTAGGCTTTCTTTAGGCTGTAATCCCCAGACGTTTTTAACTAGACCTGTTTGATCCAAAATAACTTGGCTGTGTGGATTATTTTTTTTGCCTTTTTCAGCACTACTTTTGACGAAAGGACCTGTGCCGAAGATAGCATCTTCTGCATTAATAATCGTTGTTGTTTGATATTTGCTAGCATCAAAGTGTTGAGCTTTGATCATTTCCATTAAGGCATCATTTTTTTCTTTAATGCTACTTCTTCCTGCCATGTGCTGAAGAACTCGTACTTTTCCTGCAAGTGCTGGCGATTCCCAGTTTTTATAGTTGATGCTTCCATTGTTTATGATTACTTCTCCGTCAGTTTGAACGGAAACATAAGGGAGAGTTGTATTGAATTGGAGGTTATGAGCAAAGCTCGATGTTGCTAAGGATGTTAGCAATACAAATGCTAATTTTTTCATTCTATTTTCCTTGGATTGGAAGTAAAAAATATTTAGTCTGGCTTATTAAATGGCACGCCCTAAAGGATTCGAACCTTTGACCCACGCCTTAGAAGGGCGTTGCTCTATCCAGCTGAGCTAAGGGCGCATTTTAAATGGGATGATGAAAGAATAGAGAAAGGTGGTCGGCGAGATAGGATTTGAACCTACGACCCACTGGTCCCAAACCAGTTGCGCTACCAAGCTGCGCTACTCGCCGAAAGATGTGTAGCATTATAGTTTTCTTTCATTTTCAGTCAATCAATTTTTATGGTTTTACTGCCAATCGTCTAAATTTATTTCAATTCAGTTTACATAAAACGGATTTTTCTGACAAAATAGCGTGCGTAAATATTTACCTTATGCGGAGAATTCAATGACGGCTCAAATTATTTCAGGTACTCAGTTATCCCAGCAAATTAAATTGAATATTACACAAAAAATTGCACAGTATATTGAGCTGGGTAAACGAGCTCCTGGTCTGGCAGTAATTCTTGTTGGTGCAGATCCGGCTTCTCAGGTTTATGTGGGAAGCAAGCGTAAAAGTTGTGCTGAAATCGGTATTTTTTCCAAATCTTACGATTTACCGGAAACCACCTCTGAACCAGAATTATTAGATCTCATTGAGCAGTTAAATCAAGATCCGGAGGTCGATGGTATTTTGGTGCAGTTACCGTTACCAAAGCATATCGATAGTACCAAAGTGATTGAAAAAATTTCACCGGGAAAAGATGTGGATGGCTTTCATCCTTATAATGTCGGGCGCTTGTGTCAACGCATTCCAACGTTGCGTGCATGTACGCCTTATGGTGTGATGAAATTATTGGAAACCACCGGTATTTCTTTTTATGGAAAACACGCTGTCATTGTTGGGGCATCCAATATTGTTGGTCGTCCAATGGCATTAGAATTGTTACTTGCCGGCTGTACTGTCACAATAACTCACCGTTTTACCGAGGATTTAGCGAGTCATATTCGTCAAGCGGATATTTTAGTGGTTGCTGTGGGTAAACCTAAATTTATTAAAGGTGAATGGATTAAAGAAGGCGCAGTTGTCGTTGATGTCGGAATTAACCGTATTGATGGCAAGTTGGTTGGCGATGTTGAGTTTGAGGTTGCTGCCGAGCGTGCTGCTTATATTACACCGGTGCCGGGTGGCGTTGGCCCAATGACGGTAGCAATGCTCATGTACAATACGCTTTCTGCTTATGAAAAACATGAAAATTTAGTGTAAAAGTTCGGTCATAAAAAATAGCGTTTTGACAGAGATAAAAAAGCCCTTGAATTAACTCAAGGGCTTTTGTTTTTTCGACAAGGGAGGAATTACATCATTCCGCCCATGCCTCCCATGCCACCCATACCGGCAGCACCGAGGTCAGCTTTGTCATCTTTTGGTAGTTCGGTCACCATGCACTCGGTGGTGATCATTAAACCGGCGACAGAGGCCGCGAATTGCAATGCCGAACGGGTCACTTTAGTCGGATCCAAAATACCCATCGCAATCATATCGCCGTATTGCTCAGTACCTGCGTTATAACCAAAGTTTCCTTCGCCGTTTTTCACCGCACTTGCGACCACAGAGGCTTCTTCACCGGCGTTTGCGACGATTTGACGTAATGGTGCTTCCATGGCGCGAAGGGCAAGTTTAATACCAACGTTTTGTTCTTCGTTGTCGCCACGTAAATCAGCAACTTTGTTGGCCGCACGAATTAACGCCACACCACCGCCGGCAACCACGCCTTCTTCCACTGCTGCACGGGTTGCGTGTAGCGCATCTTCAACGCGGGCTTTTTTCTCTTTCATTTCTACTTCGGTTGCGGCACCGACTTTAATTACCGCAACACCACCGGCGAGTTTCGCCACGCGTTCTTGCAATTTTTCTTTGTCGTAGTCGGAAGTAGATTCTTCGATTTGTTGACGAATTTGCGCCACACGACCTTGGATTTGCGCTTCATCGCCGATACCGTCGATGATAGTGGTGTTGTCTTTGTTAATGACAACGCGTTTCGCTTGACCAAGATCTTCAAGAGTGGCTTTTTCTAACTCCATACCGATTTCTTCAGAAATCACCGTGCCGGCAGTTAAAATCGCAATGTCTTGTAACATCGCTTTACGACGATCACCGAAGCCCGGTGCTTTCACTGCAGCTACTTTCACGATGCCGCGCATGGTGTTTACGACCAATGTTGCCAATGCTTCGCCTTCTACGTCTTCCGCAATGATTAATAACGGTTTACCCGCTTTCGCCACACCTTCTAATACTGGTAATAATTCACGAATATTAGAGATTTTTTTATCGACTAATAAAATGAATGGGTTATCTAATTCTACGGTCGCGGTTTCCGGTTTGTTGATGAAGTACGGGGAAAGGTAACCGCGATCAAATTGCATCCCTTCAACCACATCCAATTCGTCTTCTAAGCCGGTGCCGTCTTCTACGGTAATCACGCCTTCTTTACCTACTTTTTCCATGGCTTGTGCGATTAATTGACCCACAATGCTGTCGGAGTTTGCGGAAATGGTGCCCACCTGTTCGATTTCTTTAGAGGTTTCGCAAGGTTTGGAAAGGGATTTAAGTTCGGCAACCACGGCAGTAACAGCTTTGTCGATACCGCGTTTTAAATCCATTGGGTTCATGCCCGCTGCTACGGCTTTTAAGCCTTCGTTTACGATGGCTTGCGCTAATACCGTTGCAGTGGTGGTACCGTCACCGGCGGCATCATTGGCTTTGGAAGCAACTTCTTTCACCATTTGTGCGCCCATGTTTTCAAATTTATCTTCTAATTCGATTTCGCGTGCCACAGACACACCGTCTTTGGTAATGGTTGGTGCGCCGAACGATTTGTCTAATACTACGTTACGGCCTTTTGGACCAAGAGTGACTTTTACTGCGTCAGCTAAAATGTTTACACCTTTTAACATTTTCACGCGTGCGTCGTTACCGAATTTTACGTCTTTTGCTGCCATGTTTAATTTCCTTTTATTTTGTTGCGTGAGATTGCTCCCACCATGATCTATTTCGTTTAAAGTGCGGTGGTTTTTCAGCGCGTTTTTGCTTATTCAACGATCGCTAAAATATCGCCTTCGGAGAGGATGAGCACTTCCTCACCATCAATTTTTTCTGTTTTCACACCATAGCTATCGCTGAAAATCACGATGTCGCCCACTTTTACGTGCATTGGGTGAATGCTACCGTTTTCTAATAAACGGCCTGGGCCGACCGCTAATACTTTCGCGCGGGTCGATTTGGTGGCTGCAGAACCGGTCAATACGATACCGCCGGCAGATTTGGTTTCCACTTCTTCACGTTTTAAAATCACTTTGTCGTGTAATGGACGAATATTCATCTGAAATTTCCTCTATTTCTTAAATTAATAAAAAAGCTTTTTCTATATGGGAATCATTTTTACGCTTTCAAGGGAAAGGCAAAATTATTTTAACCGTTTATTTTCATCCGCTTCTTTTTCAAATTCCGCCTCAAAAATCTCGCTGTCGTTCTGGCTATTGTCTTGGGACGAGTAAAAAGTGCGGTCGGTTTTAAATATGTTTTGTCGAAAGAATACAAACCGACTGCCAATGAAGGCGTTGATTATGTAACGACCGAGTGGGCTTAACAGTACGCAGGCGAAAATATCGGTAACAAAGCCGGGAATGACAAAAAGTATACCGGCAACAAGCCAGCGTAGTGAGCCAAAAAGCGCATCGGTGGGCAGTTGACCTTGGGTGAGTTGCTGTTTTATCCGTGTAAGGCTGTACCAACCACGAACACGAATGAGAGTAATGCCCAGTAATGAGGAGCCGACCAGTAACAAAATGAGCATAAGAATGCCGAGGTGACTTCCTACCCAAACCAGTAGGCTCAGTTCCACATAAATAAATAGAAAAACAGCAAAAAGAAAGGCGATAAACGGCATAGTAGCTCCTTAAAAACATGTTGGATGTGCATATTACCCGCTTTATTTTGCGGTGCAACTTTTATTCATAGCTACATCTTTCAGGTTAGAAAAACTAATCTGAAAAATAAAAATAACTCTTAAATGCGTATAAAAATCTGTGACTTGGATCAATTTAATTTTAATCGAAATTTCTATAATTTAGACAATTCAACCAAACGTGTTAAGCATAAAGGAGAACACAAATGACACAATATAGAAAGGAAGTGGATTTGTTAGGTGAACGTGAAGTCCCGGCAGGCGCGTATTGGGGTATTCACACCTTAAGAGCGGTAGAAAATTTTAATATTTCGAATGTCACCATTTCCGATGTGCCGGAATTTGTTCTCGGCATGGTGATGGTGAAAAAAGCAGCGGCATTGGCGAACGGTGAATTGGGTGCCATTCCAAAAGAAATTGCAGAAGCCATTGTAAAAGCTTGTGATGAAGTGTTGGTGAATGGCAAATGTTTGGATCAATTCCCATCTGATATTTATCAAGGCGGGGCAGGCACTTCCGTCAACATGAATACCAATGAAGTGATTGCTAACTTAGCGTTAGAAATTTTAGGTCACAAAAAAGGTGAATATAAATACCTCGACCCAATGGATCATGTGAACGCCAGCCAATCCACCAACGATGCGTACCCTACCGGTTTCCACATTGCCGTGTACAACAGCGTAATCAAACTTCTCGAAAAAGTCGCTTATTTACAACAAGGTTTTGAAAATAAAGCGAAAGAATTTGAGAAAGTCTTGAAAATGGGACGTACCCAATTACAAGATGCAGTGCCAATGACTGTGGGGCAAGAATTCAAAGCGTTTGCAGTGTTAATGGCGGAAGAAGTGAAACATTTAAAAGCCGCTGCAGCACACTTGCTTGAAGTGAACATGGGCGCAACCGCTATCGGTACCGGTTTAAATACCCCACAAGGTTATGTGCCTTCTATCGTGAAACATTTATCCAACGTCACCGGATTACATTGCACCGGTTCAGAGAACTTAATTGAAGCCACTTCTGACTGTGGTGACTATGTTTCCGTACATGGCGCGTTAAAACGTACTGCCGTGAAATTGTCAAAAATCTGTAACGACTTACGTTTACTCTCTTCCGGCCCTCGTGCGGGTATTAAAGAAATCAACTTGCCTGAATTACAAGCCGGTTCTTCCATCATGCCGGCAAAAGTAAACCCTGTTGTGCCTGAAGTGGTGAACCAAGTGTGCTTCAAAGTGATTGGTAACGACACCACCGTCACCTTTGCGTCAGAAGCAGGTCAATTACAATTAAACGTGATGGAACCGGTAATTGTACAAGCTATGTTTGAATCTATTGAGATTTTAGGCAACGCTTGTGTGAACTTACGCGATAAATGCGTTGATGGCATCACCGTCAACAAAGAAACGTGTGAAAACTACGTTTACAATTCTATCGGTATTGTCACTTACTTGAACCCATTTATCGGTCACCACAACGGCGACTTAGTGGGTAAAATCTGTGCGCAAACCGGTAAAGGTGTGCGTGAAGTCGTCTTGGAAAAAGGCTTGTTAACCAAAGAACAATTGGATGACATCCTTTCCGTAGAAAACTTGATGAATCCGACCTATAAAGCGAAATTGAATAAATAAAATTCAAGATTGACTTGTTTATTTAGCTCAACATCAGCGTCTTAAGGGATTAAGGCGCTGATTTTTTATTTGTCGCTTTTTAATGGCGGTTGGTCAGGCTAGAATAACGTCTCATTTTGGAAAAGAATTTGCATAGGGTGGTAATAATGAAAAACGTATTGGTGATTCGTAACGATAAATTGGGCGATTTTATGTTGGCATGGCCATCCTTTGCCATGTTAAAAGCTTCTGAACCATTGCTAAAACTGACCGCACTTGTGCCTGCTTACACAGCAGATATTGCTCGGGCATGCCCTTATGTAGATGACGTTATTATTGACGCGCCAAAAGATGATAAGGCCGCATTTCAGCGTGTCATAAATGAGATCAAAGCACAGCAGTTTGACGCGATGATTAGCTTTTTTTCCAATACACATAACGCCAAATTGGCGTGGAAATGTCGCATTCCTTACCGTTTAGCGCCGGCAACAAAATGGGTGCAATTTTTCTATAATCATCGTTTAACGCAACGCCGTTCCCAATCGGCTAAGCCTGAATTTGAATATAACTTGGATTTGGCCCGTACGTTTTTACGTGACCAAGGCATTGCTATTGTCGAGCCATGCCCACCATATCTCACTTTCCCTAAAAGTGCGGTGGATTTTCAGCGTGAATCTTTGTGCCATCAGTTGAACATTGATGCTGAGAAAAAATGGATTTTTGTGCACAGCGGTTCGGGTGGGTCTGCTAATAATTTATCCTTGGCGCAATATGCGGAGCTCATTCGTGGCTTATTAGCGCGGTTTGATGCGTATGTGATTTTAACGGCAGGGCCGAATGAAAGTGAAAAAGCCCGCGAACTGGCAAATTTGGTGCAGGATTCGCGGGTGGTCGTTTATGACAAAAATAACGGCATGGTGGATTTTGCCCAATCTCTGGCGTGTGCTGATTTGTTTATTGCAGGTTCCACCGGGCCGTTGCATTTAAGTGGGGCATTGAATGTCCCGACCATCGGTTTTTATCCGAGCCGTCGTTCTGCAACACCGTTGCGTTGGCAGCCGATTAATGAGGTTGATAAACATTTGGCATTTTGTCCGCCAAACGACAAAGCGAGTCAAACGGATTTAAGCAAAATTCATATTGGCGAGAAATTAGAGGAGATCGCGCGGTTTATCACTCGGGTGTGGCACGCGACGATGGATAAGAAATAAGGTGTATTGGACTACCCAGCCAATTCCCAGTGCAAACATAAGCGTGCCGATTCCGAGCACGCCACCGAGCAGATAGCCGAAGAGGCAGACTAAGACTTCAATGGATGTTCGCACAATGCCGATTTTCCAGTGAAAATGATAGCATAAGCCGACCATTAAGCCGTCACGTGGTCCGGGACCTTGGTGGCAGGTCAGGTAAAAGGCATTACCGATGCCGAAGAGTAAGATACCAACGACAGCGTAAGTGAAACGCAGATAAAGTGCGGTAGGTTTTTCCAGCAAATAAACGGTTAACCCGAGAAAGAGGGCGATCACAAAAATATTCATGACAGTGGCAAGCCCCGGCCTCAGTTTTAATGGAAACCATGCTAACATCACCATTAAACTGATTATCCATGATGCCCAACCCACACTAAATTGTCCTTGTAGTGCAACGCCTTGCGATAATATGGTCCAAGGTGCAGAGCCTAAATCAGAAAGAAGCAATAACGCTTCGCCAAATCCCATGACACTTAAAGATAAAAGCAACACGCAAAAGGATTTAGGCTCAAATGCCCAAAGGGATTTTGCTGCCCAAAGTGTATGCGGCAGAACCTGTGCTTGCTTCATTTATCTTTAATCCATCATTTGTTAATAATTTGTGTGCATTATCCCAAGCTTTAGTCATGCTGTCTAAATAAATTACATTGAATTTTGACCGCACTTTATTCCTTTTTAAGGCAGATTTTGCTTCTATTGATATCGCGTTGCACTAATTATGATATTAATTAATAAAATTCACTCTCCTTTTTTATGGAAACCAAGTAGAATACGCGAAATTTTATTCAATGACTTTTGAGGTATTTATGGACATTTTACTTAGTGTTGTCGGTATTTTGGTGCTGTTAGGGATTGCCGTTTTATTCTCTAACAATCGCAAAGCGATCAATTTACGTACTGTGTTTGGCGCACTGGCCATTCAAATCGCTATCGGTGCTTTCGTGCTTTATGTGCCGGCCGGCCGTCACGCATTACAAGCGGCATCCGATTTTATCGGTAAAGTTATCGGTTTTGGTAATGAAGGGATTAGTTTTGTTTTTGGTGGATTGACTGACCCAAGCCAAAGTTTTGGTTTTATCTTCGCCATTAAAGTATTACCGGTGATTATCTTTTTCTCCGCACTCATTTCCTTGCTTTATTACATCGGGGTGATGCAATGGATTATCAAACTTATCGGTGGTGGGTTACAAAAATTATTAGGTACTTCAAAAGCGGAATCCATGTCTGCAGCAGCAAACATTTTCGTGGGGCAAACGGAAGCGCCGTTAATTGTTAAGCCATTTATCGGTCGTATGACCCAATCTGAATTATTCGCTGTGATGGTGGGTGGCGTGGCTTCTATCGCCGGTTCTGTGATGGCAGGTTATGCCGGAATGGGCGTGCCGTTAACTTACTTAATTGCGGCTTCTTTTATGGCTGCACCGGGTGGTTTATTATTCGCTAAAATCATGTTTCCACAAACGGAAAAAACCGATGATATGTTAAAAGAGGGAGCTGATGTGGAAAAACCGTCCAACGCGATTGAAGCCTTAGCAAATGGTGCGCGTGACGGTATGCATTTGGCACTGAATGTAGGCGCGATGTTAATTGCGTTTGTTTCTGTGATTGCCTTAATCAACTGGATTTTAAGTAGTTTGGGTGGCATTGTTGGTGAACCAAACTTAACTTTACAAGTGATTTTAGGTTGGATTTTCAAACCATTGGCATACTTAATCGGGATTTCTTGGGAAGAATCTGCCATTGCCGGCCAAATGATTGGTTTAAAATTAGCGGTGAATGAATTTGTGGGGTATTTAGAATTTGCTAAATATTTACAACCGGATTCTGCTGTTGTGCTAAGTGATAAAACCAAAGCAATTATTACCTTTGCTCTTTGTGGTTTCGCTAACTTCAGCTCCATTGCAATCTTAATCGGCGGCTTAGGCGGTATGGCACCAAATCGTCGCGGTGATGTTGCGCGTTTAGGCTTAAAAGCCGTAGTTGCGGGTTCATTATCTAACTTAATGAGCGCAACAATTGCAGGTTTATTTATTGGTTTAAGTGGTGCCGTGCTATAAAGTGCGGTATGATTTCGCCATGTTTTTTATGATGACACCACGACAACGTTCGTGGTGTTGTCGTTTATAAGCAACGGAAACGTTTGCTTCATCATGTCAACAAGAGGGAAAAACTATGACTCCACACATTAACGCACCTGCCGGTGCATTTGCTGATGCTGTATTAATGCCGGGTGATCCGCTACGTGCGAAGTATATTGCGGAAACTTTTTTGGAAAACGCACAGGAAGTGACTAACGTACGTAATATGTTAGGTTTCACCGGTACCTATAAAGGTCGTCGCATTTCCGTGATGGCACATGGTATGGGGATCCCTTCCTGTTCCATTTACGCAAAAGAACTTATCACTGAATACGGCGTGAAAAAAATGATTCGTGTTGGCTCTTGCGGTGCAGTACGTATGGATGTGAAATTGCGTGATGTGGTTATCGGTGTGGGTGCATGTACCGACTCCAAAGTAAACCGTATCCGTTTTAAAGATAACGATTTTGCCGCCATCGCGGATTTTGGTTTAACGCAAGCAGCCGTGCAAGCGGCCAATAAGTTAGGTGTGAAAGCTCGCGTTGGGAACTTATTCTCTGCCGATTTATTCTACACGCCGGATGTCAGCATGTTTGATGTGATGGAAAAATACGGCATTCTTGGTGTGGAAATGGAAGCCGCCGGTATTTACGGTGTTGCCGCAGAATATGGTGCACGCGCATTAACCATCTGTACCGTATCTGATCACATTCGTACCCACGAGCTCACCAGTGCGGAAGAACGTCAGTTAACGTTTAATGAAATGATTAAAATTGCATTAGAAGCAGTATTAATTGACGATGAATCGAATTAGCTTTAAAATTCACGCGCCATGCCATAGGCATAATTTTGTATATGTTACTTATTGAATAAGTAGAATAGGAGCTGTTTTAAATTTATACCTGTGGCGACAGCATCATTGGCGACAATTTATTTGTGTAGTTTAGTTGTTCAAATGTATGGGCGTTGTCAATGATGTTGTCTCGAGGCGAGGAGTCTGTTTTTAGCGATTCCGTAGGTGTTTTGATAGAAGGCCTTAGAGTTATGGGTATCTATTAGGCCTACTAGTGATGCATTCACTTTTTCCTATGTTGTGCAATAGTCATTGCTCAACATATTTTTTGTTTATGCATTACATATCCATCTTCGTTATGAAGAGTAAAGCATTTATCCATTAAAGTTATATATCAATATATCTTGATTAAATTTAACCATTAGGAGAACTTCCATGAATAATATATACAAGGTTATCTGGAGTAAGGTAACTAACGTATTAGTCGTTGTATCCGAATTAGCGCGCTCTAAAGGGGTATCAGGACGCAATTCAACAGCGGCATCAAGCAACACTGCAAAAGTACGCACAAAATTAACCGCACTTTCTGTCGCTCTTTCATTCTGCTTCGGCGCATCTTCAGTATTTGCTGCTGATGTTAATGCTTCGAATGTTACCGCAACAACATCATTAACTGTTGGTGCTGCAGCTGCCGCTGGTGGTTCAGCAACAGGTACAACAACATTACATGGTACTGCTACATTGAATGGTAAAAATTTAGCAACCACCGATGATGTAGCAACTAAAGCTAGCCAAGCTGATTTAACTACATTACAAAACACAGTGAATGGTAAAGCTAGTCAAGATGCTCTAAATACATTAACAACTACCGTTAATGGTAAAGCTAGCCAAGATGATCTAAATACATTAAAAACTGATTTTGGTAACTATAAAACTACTACTGACGATAAACTTGAAAAGCTAAAAACTTCTACAGAAAAATTAGGTATTGGTGAAACCTATAACGGTATTAAATATTTCCGTGCAAATTCAACAAAACCTGATGCTACAGCCGGTGGAACTGACGCTGTTGCAATTGGCCCAGAGGCTAAAGCCGGTGGGAATAATACTGTTGCATTGGGTGTGAATGCTTCTTCTAATGGCGCAGAGTCTGTTGCTGTTGGTCATGGAGCAGCTGCGTTAGGAAGTTCTACCTCTTCAGTTGTATTAGGTCATAGTGCTCAAGTAGGTACTAAAACTGAGGATACTAAATATGACAACGCTCAGCAGATTATGCTTGGTGATGGTAAAAGTGGTATTGCGATTGGTGATCACGCTGTCAGCAGAGGTGATCAGAGTATCGCAATTGGTAAAGGTGCATTAACAACAAATAAAGACAAAGCGGAGACATTAGCTTCTAATAGTATCGCAATTGGTTCTGGAGCGCGGAGCATTGGTTCAAATTCTGCGATTGCTTTTGGTAACGGGGCTATGAATCATTGGGGAGCTGATTCTTCTATCGCAATGGGACAAGCTGCAGAATCTAAAGATGCTAATACAATCTCAATTGGTCATGCAGCTTCCGCAGAGAAAGGCGGTTTAGCGATTGGTACTACTGCAAAATCATCTGAAGCGGGTGTCGCATTAGGTGAGTTAGCTAGTTCAACCACGAATGGGATTGCTATTGGTAAGTCGGCTTCAGCAAACCAAAATAAAACAATTTCTATTGGTTTAAATGCGGGTGTTGGACAAGAAGCTGATGTTACAGGAACAAAACATTCAAATATTAATATTGGTGTTGACTCAGGTACGAATGTAGTTGGTCAGTTTAATGTGGCTTTGGGCGAGAAAGCTGGCCAGTATGTTAGAGGTAAGGCTAGTGTCGCAATTGGTTTAGGTGCTGGTAAGAATATCAGTTCGAGTTCTAGTCCTGAGGCGATGATTGAGAACGTTTCTATTGGTAACCAAGCAAATGCCCGTGATGGTCAGTCTTCTGTCGTGAAAGCAACGGCTTTAGGTTCTCAAACGCAAGCTGAAGATATGGCAACTGCCGTGGGTTATGGCGCTAAAGCTAAAAAATCTAAATCTGTAGCGATTGGTAATGAGTCTGCGACAGAAGGGGAAGAGTCAGTTGCAATTGGTTCTGCCGCGCAAGCTCATGGTGGTAGCGTGGCTTTAGGTGCTAATTCAGTTGCTAATGATAAAGATGGTGCTGGTGTATATACTGGAATGAAATCTACATCGGTGGTATCTGTTGGTAACGATGTTGGTAACGATAAGCTTTATCGTCGTCTAGTTAATGTTGCAGATGGCGCAGATGATCAAGATGCAGTAACTGTAAAACAATTGAAAAAGCTAGAAGTAGAATTAGGAAAAACAATTACTGTTGCTAGGAATACCAGTGCATCCGTTGCCGGTGCAGTTCTTTATGACACTGATGATGGCGATAATGATCCTGAGACAAACAGTGTTACATTTGGTGGACCGGCTGGTAGTCCAGCAAAACTTACACGTTTACAAAATGTTGCGTCAGGAAACAGTGATACTGATGCTGTAAATGTGAAACAATTGAAAGATGAAATTGCTCAAAATTCTCACCATTATTTTAGTGTCAATGATGCTAAGAAAACAGGTATCGCTAACTACGATAATATGGGCGCGAAAGGTGAACGCTCAATGGCAATCGGAACCTCAGCAGCTACATATGCCAACAATAGCGTTGCTTTAGGTAATAAAGTGACTAACTATGATGAGGGTGGTATTGCTATCGGGACAGAATATGTTGGTAGTGATGAACTGGATGATGGTAAAAAAACTGACAACACAACTGCCGTATCTAAACAAAACGAAGGTTATAAATACGGTATCGCTTTGGGGGCTGGTTCTCAGACTCAAGGTAATAATTCAATTGCTATTGGTAGCTTAGCTGCAACCTCAGTTCAAAATCTTGCGGAAGGTGGCATTGATCGCGCAATTGCACTTGGTTATTACGCTGTTTCTTCAGGAGCTAAAGCGAATGCGATTGGTGAACGTGCTCGAGCAAATTCCCTACAAGCTAACGCATTTGGTAGCCAAGCACAAGCATTAGCACAATCAGCAAATGCGATCGGTACAGCTGCTATGGCGGCAGGCGCAAACTCAATCGCTATTGGTTCACATCAACAGGTTGTTGGTGAAAACTCTGGTAGTATTGGTTATGCAGGAACATTTACCAATAAAAGTATCGGAGCTTCTTTGTCAGGTGACTATGGTCCAGGAGCAACGCGAGTACGCGGTAGTGGTACTTACTCTATCGGTAATATGAATGGTGAAATTCCTTCTAATGAGTCTGGCGTATTCGGTAATAATAACTTAGTACGTGGTTCTCAAAATATGCGTGTTATGGGGAATAACAACAAAATTGGTAACCTTGCGGCAAAAGATGCCGATGCATTGCCAGTGAAAAATGTCTATGTTACCGGTCACGGCAATACCATTGATACCGCTAATAACCCGTTAGAAGATAGCAAAAATATTTTTGTAATGGGGGCGGGCAATACTATTGGTAGTACGTCGCCTGCTACTAAGGGATTAAACATTACTGATTCCTATGTTATTGGTACCGGAAACACCATTAATGAATCAAATGACCTACTCGATAACGCTGAGGATCCATCTGATCCAGCTGCTGCCGGTCAAAAAGCTAAGATCGGTAAAGGTTATTTCATCTTAGGTAACAACGTTGATGCAAAATTGCAAAACTCTGTTTACTTAGGTACAAGCTCTGCCTTTATTGATGAAGCTACAGTATCTGCAGGAAAGGGTAATTACAGTCAGTTCGTTTCTAATGGCTTCCCAGCTTATCAGTACGCAGGTGGCGCACCGGTAGGTGTTGTTACGATCGGTAATAAGGCTGAGACTCGTCGTCTTCAAGGTGTTGCGGCTGGTTTAGTGGCAGAGCATAGTACTGATGCAATCAATGGTAGCCAATTGTATGCACACACCCGTCCAATGGGATTTGTTGCGGATAATTCAGGTGCAGATGGAAAAGATCTGAATGGCTTAGCAATTGATGATGCAAGTATCACTATGGTTAAACGCGCAGCCGGACAAGCACTTAAACTTAACGGTGGTGCCAAAGGGGCGCTTTCTGATGAAAATATCGGTACTGTTGTAAATGGTACAAACCAAGTTGATATCAAATTAGCCAAAGAGCTGAAAAACTTAACAAGTGCTCAGTTCGGTGATGATAATGCCAATACAACCGTTAATAGTTCTGGTGTAACTATCAAAGATGGTCCAAGCTTTACTAAGACCTCTATCGATGCTAATGGTAACAAAATCACTAAAGTGGCAGCTGGTGATGTTAACGCAAACAGTACAGATGCGGTTAACGGTAGCCAATTAAACGAAGTGAAAGAAACCGCAGAAAAAGGCTGGAATCTTACTACGGCTAAATCTGGTAATAAGCACAACGTTAAGCCGGGTGGTGATGTCGATATTAGCTCTGCTAATGCAAATATTACTGTAAGCAATGATCAAGGCAACGTAAAACTTGAATTAAACAAGGATCTTAATCTCACCGAAGATGGAAGCGTTAAAGTTGGTGCTACTAAAGTGACTAAAGATGGTGTCACCATCGACAATGGTCCAAGTATGACAATTACTAACGGTATCAATGCAGGTGATAAGAAAATCACTAATGTTAAAGCAGGTGAAGCTGATACTGATGCAGTAAATGTTGCTCAGTTGAATGAAGTAAAAAATGCAGCAGCAACAGCAGGCAAAGGCTGGACGCTCAGTACCGGTACAGGCGATACCAACAAGCATGTTGTTAAGCCTGAGGGTGAAGTCAACATTAGTGGCGATGACAATATCACTGTAACTCACGATGCTGGTAACGTAAAAGTTGCATTAAACAAAAATCTTAACCTTGGTGATGCAGGAAGTGTCAAAATTGACCAAACTACCTTGAATAAAGATGGTTTAGCTGTTGGTACGAATGTAAAAGTGACTGACAAAGGGCTAACTGCTGGTAAGGTGTCAGTGACAACTGATGGTATCAACGCAGGCAACGAGAAAATCACCAATGTGGCTGATGGCACAATTGCAGCAGACAGTAAAGATGCTGTTAACGGTGGTCAGTTGCATAAAGTGAAAACCGATCTTGAGACTGCGGTTACAGCTGCGAAGACAGAAGTTGAAGCGGGTGAAAATGTTACCGTTACTACTCAAACAGGTGCTGGTAAACAGACTATTTACACCGTCTCTGCTAAAGATACTTCAGCCTCTGTTTCAAACGGTTCTGACATGATTAAAGTTGAAGCTGAAGCAGAAGCGAAAAAAGGCACTGTTCATGTAACAAACTATAAAGTTGACTTATCTGACAAAGCTAAAGCCGATATTCAAAAAGGTGTTGATGCTAAAACTAAAGTCGATAATGAAGGTTTAACCTTCGCAACTGATGGTGGTAATACCAGCGTACGTAAGCTGGGTGACACAGTTGGTGTGAAAGGCGATACCAACATCACAACAAAAGCCGATGGTGGTGATGTTAAGGTGACGTTGAACAAAGAGTTGAAAGACTTAACAAGCGCTCAGTTCGTTAAGGGTAACGATAGTACTACGGTAGACAGCCAAGGTGTTACCATCACAGGTGGTCCAAGCATAACTAAGAACGGTATTGCGATGAATGACAAAGCAATTACTGGACTTGCAAGTGGTTTAGATGGTGTTACAGATGTCACTAAAGCACCAGACACTAAACTAAAAAATGCTGTTAATGTTGGTGATTTGAAAACAGTAGCGACAGATGCTTTCGGTTTGAAAGACAAAAACAATAACGAGGTTAAACAAGACCTAGGTACTACAGCTCAAATTACCGGTGATGACAACATCAATACTAAAGTTGAAGAGCAACAAGTTGATGGCAAGAAAACTGCGAAATTAACAGTTAGCTTAAATAACGAGATTACTCTTGGCGGTACAACTAAGGGTAACCAAGATGGAACTTTAGCGGTGAAAAGTAAAGACGATCAAAACAGCGTTACTTTAAACGGCAAAGATGGTTCTATTGGTATTGATGGTGAAGATGCTAAAGGCAAGGTCACTGTTGCTCAAGGTGCAACTGACGTAAATGGTGCAGCGGGTGAGAAGAAAACTCGTATCGTTTACGATGTTGACGGTGGTGCACGTGAATATGTAGCAACTTTAAATGACGGATTAAAATTTGGTGCAAATGACGGCACAGTTCATAATGCCAAATTGAATACTCAAGTCGATATTAAAGGTGCTGCAACAAACACGGATTGGACTAAATTTGATGGCGGTAAAAATATTATGACCAAAGTCGAAGGAAACACCGTGACTGTAGGCTTGGCAAACGATGTTAATGTCAATAGCGTCACTGCAACTGAACACGTAACTGTTGGTGGTACTACCAAAATCACCAATGATGGCGTAACCATTAAAGATGGCCCAAGCATGACGAAGAGCAATGGTATCGATGCTAACAATATGACCATCAAAAATGTTGCACCAGGCGTGAACAATACCGATGCAGCGAATGTTGGACAATTGCGCATTCTTGAAGGCAAGGTTAACCGTGTTGACAGAAATCTGCGTGCCGGTGTAGCGGGTGCTAACGCAGCAGCATCTTTACCGCAAGCTTACTTGCCGGGTAAAAACATGGTTGCTGTTTCTGCCGGTACTTACCGTGGTGAAGGCGCGATTGCCCTAGGTGTATCCCGCGTTTCTGATAACGGTAAAGTTGTGGTGAAATTGACTGGTAACAGCGACACCCGTGGCAACTTTGGTGCTGGTGTAGGTGCGGGCTACCAATGGTAATACCGTTCGCCTAATAAAATAGGGAAGCGATAGCTTTCCTATTTTTGAAGGCATACCAAGGTGAATTTCACGATAAAAACCGACCGCACTTTTATGTGCAATCCGGTTAAATAATGTGATTTCCCTTGGTAACCAAAGAGAAGCAACCCAAGGTTGAAACAAACAACTATTTTATGAATTCTACGAGGTGAAGAGATGACCTTAGCAAAAATGTTATTATCAACTATCGCTGCAACTATGTTGGTTGCTTGCGGTAACTTAAGTCACGTATCTAAAGATGGCGCACCGGTGGAGAACACCCAATTAGTGTGGCCTAAAGTTGAAGATTCCACATTTAATCATGACGGTAGCCAATACGGTTCTTGGCCGAACTGGGATAACGTTCGAATGATTGAAAAAGGCATGAATAAAGATCAACTCTATTATTTGATCGGCCGCCCGCATTTTGCGGAAGGCTTATTCGGCGTGCGCGAATGGGATTACGTGTTTAACTACCGTGAAAACGGTGCAAATAAAGTATGCCAATTTAAAGTATTGTTCGATTCTGAGATGAACGCACAAAATTTCTATTGGTATCCAAACGGCTGTAACAGCAACTATTCTTTCAGTTTGTCCGGCGATTTCTTGTTTGATTTTAACAAGGACACATTGACTGCACAAGGTGTAGAAGTGATTGACAATATTGCACAGCAGTTAAAATCTGCTAAAGCAAAAGAAGTCACTGTTGACGGCTATACCGATCGCTTAGGTTCTGATCGTTATAATTTAGCTTTATCACAACGTCGTGCAGACCGTGTGAAAGCGCGTTTGGCTGAGTTAGGCTTGAAAGCGCACATCGTAGCTATCGGACACGGTAAAGCAAACCAAGTGAAAGCTTGTGATGGCAGTGGTCAAGCACTAAAAGATTGCTTAGCACCTAACCGTCGTGTAGAGATTTCCTCTTCCGGCGCGTTAGTAAAAGCTGAAGGCACGAAAACGATGGGTAAAACAGGTCCTGCACCGTTATACTCAAAATAAAATGCTAAAAAAAGCCTCTTAACGGAGGCTTTTTTATTGCCATTGATTTGATACAGACAATAAAAAGAGCGGTCGAAATTCATGGTGTTTTTCGACCGCTCTTTTTATGCGATAAGCTGTGTCTGTGTGCTTACGTCAATTACACTAACAAGCCTGCCGCTTTCACTACTACGTGAATGGCGGTTTCTTCCGTGGATTGAATGGTCGCCTCATTCGGGATTTCTTGTTGGGTGCGGTTGACGATAGCACCTGCGATCATGCCGGCACGCAAACCCAGTGCGGAGCACATGGTGAACAAGGTGGCAGACTCCATTTCATAGTTCATCACGTTCAATTCTTGCCATTGTTTTAATGAACCCTGGAAATGACGACAAATCTTGCTGGTGTAAGTGTCATAACGTTCTTGTCCCGGATAGAAGGTGTCGGAAGAAGCTGTGATACCCACATGGACGGCATCGCCGACCTCTTCTTTAGCGACTTTGTAAAGGGCTTCGGTACATTCAAAGTTTGCTACCGCCGGATATTCCAATGGGGCGAAATGGCGGCTGGCGCCATCGAGACGTACAGCACCGGTTGTCACTAATAAATCACCGACGTTAATGTGCGGTTGGATGGCGCCGGTTGTGCCGATACGTAAGAAAGTACGCACACCGAGCTGGGCTAATTCTTCTACTGCAATGGAAACCGATGGGCCGCCAATACCGGTGGAACATACGACCACGGCATGCTCCTCAATATAACCGAGCCAAGAGGTAAATTCGCGGGTAGAGGCGAGGAATTTTGGGCGATCCAATAAGCGTGCAATGCGTTCCACACGCTCCGGTGCGCCCGGGACGATGGCTAATTTAGCCCCATCTAACATGGCTTTCGTTAAGCCAAGGTGAAAGACTTCAGACATAACATCCTCCTTTCTTATTCGTTGTTTTTTACGGTTTAATATCACGCAAAATCGGATTCTGCATGGAAATTAAGGTTTCTGTGGATTGAATCTCGTCGATTAACTGAATTTTAGCCGATAAGACTAAGTGCAGTTCGGCAATGGTGTGTGTCATGACTTTAATGAAAATAGAATAATTGCCGGTGGTGTAATAGGCTTCTACTACTTCATCAATGGCCTCTAGCTTTTTGATCACTTTGTCATAATCTTTTGCCGATTTCAAAATAATGCCGATGAAACCGCAAACATCATAACCTAGTTTGCGTTCATTGATTTTCACTTTTGTCCCTTCAATAATGCCTGACTGGCGCATTTTTTCCACCCGAACATGAATGGTGCCGGGGCTAACACCAAAATTTTTCGCCATTTCTGCATAAGGGGTTCGGGCATCTTTGGTTAATACACGCAATATTTGTTGATCTAAATTGTCGATATTGTGCATAACACACTCCTTTGTTTTAAAAACTCTAAATAATTATATTATTTTTTAGATGTTATTTAAATAATGATGAAGTTTCTTTAATTCTGGCTAAATTGTGTTGCATTAACCCTAAAGAATAGGGAGAATCTACCGCATTCATGTAGAAACGTTAAATAATATAGGGTAAAAACAATGAAAAAGACATTTATTTTGCAACAACAAGAGATTAGTTTTGTAAAAAATACATTTACTCAAAACCTCATCGAGCAATTAGGCATCATCGAAGTTCAAGGCCCAATCTTAAGTCAGGTTGGTAATGGCATGCAAGATAACCTTTCCGGTATTGAAAAAGCGGTTCAAGTGCATGTAAAACAAATTCCAAATGCGGTGTTTGAAGTGGTTCACTCTTTGGCAAAATGGAAACGTCATACATTGGCTCGTTTTCATTTTAGAGAAGGTGAAGGCTTGTTTGTACACATGAAAGCGTTGCGTCCGGACGAAGATTCGTTAGATGCGACCCATTCCGTTTATGTGGACCAATGGGACTGGGAGAAAGTGATTCCGGAAGGTCGTCGCAATTTCGCCTATTTAAAAGAAACCGTGAATTCGATTTATCGTGCGATTCGCTTAACAGAATTGGCAGTGGAAGCCCGTTTTGATATTCCATCCGTACTACCAAAACACATTACTTTCGTTCACAGTGAAGACCTTGTGAAACGTTATCCAAACATGAGCGGCAAAGAGCGTGAAAATGCGATTTGTAAAGAATACGGTGCGGTTTTCTTAGTGGGGATCGGCGGTAAATTGTCTGATGGCAAACCACATGATGGACGTGCACCGGATTACGATGACTGGACAACAGAGTCAGAAAACGGCTACAAAGGCTTGAACGGTGATATCTTGGTTTGGAACGACCAACTTGGCAAAGCCTTTGAGTTGTCTTCTATGGGGATTCGTGTAGATGAAGCAGCGTTACGTTTACAAGTGAGCTTAACCGGTGATGAAGACCGTCTCAACATGGATTGGCACCAAGAATTATTGCAAGGCAAATTGCCGTTAAGTATTGGTGGTGGTATCGGTCAATCTCGTTTGGCGATGTTGTTATTGCGTAAAAAACATATCGGCGAAGTGCAATCCAGCGTTTGGCCGAAAGAAATGTTAGAAGAATATCAACATATTCTGTAATAGATGAAAAAGTGCGGTGGGTTTGAAAAACGTTTTTTAAATCCACCGCACTTTTGTTTTATAACTGATTTATTGATGGCACGCATTTTCTCATGCGTGCTTTTTTGCATCTAAAACTGACCGCACTTTTACGTTTCCACAAACCCTAATGCGGTTTCGACTACATCAATGCCGGCGCCGGCTTTGTAGGCATTTTCGCTTAAATAACGACGCCATTGGCGTGCGCCTTTGCAGTTTTGGAAGGCACCGAGCATATGGCGCACGATATGATTCAGATAGACGCCTTGGCTGAGTTGCTGTTCGATGTATGGAAACATGTTTTCCACCGCTTGGCGTGGGGGGATAATCGGGGCATTGGCGTCAAACAATGCGTGATCGATATGACCGAGCAAAGCGGGATTTTGATAAGCTTCGCGACCTACCATGACACCATCCACATACTTCAAGTGCTGTTGCATTTCTTCAGTGGTTTTAATGCCACCGTTGATGCTGATGAGCAAATGGGGAAAATCCTGTTTTAGTTGATACACACGTTCGTAATTTAGCGGCGGAATTTCACGATTTTGTTTCGGGCTTAAACCGGATAACCACGCTTTACGGGCATGCACAATAAATTCCTGACAGCCGGCTTGCTGCACTTTTTGGATGAAATCACACAGGAAATCATAGCTGTCAAAATCATCAATGCCGATGCGGGTTTTTACGGTGACGGGAATGTGCACCGCACTTTGCATTTGTTGTACGCACTCTGCAACCAGTTCCGCTTTTGCCATTAAACACGCACCAAACATACCGTTTTGTACGCGATCGGATGGGCAACCTACGTTCAAATTGATTTCTTGGTAACCACGCTGTTGCGCTAATTGAGCGCAATGTTGAAGTTGTTTTGGATCGCTGCCGCCCAGTTGCAACGCCACCGGGTTTTCTGCCGTATCAAAATCAAGGTGATTATATTTGGCATGAATAATGGCTTGGGTGGTCACCATTTCCGTATAAAGCAAGGCGTGACGGGAAAATTGGCGATGGAAATAACGGCAATGGCGCGTTGTCCAATCGAGCATCGGGGCAACGGCGAAGCGGCCGCGGTAAAAGTGCGGTTGATGTTGGGACATTTTTATGGGTTTTCCTTCATGTCTTTTGGCATTTCTTCTTTGATCCGTTGGCGGAAACGCCCTGCTGCCATGTGGTAAAACGGCTTCGGATTAAATTGGCGTGAAATAATGGAGGAAATCAGGCAGCAAATCAATAGCCAAATCAATACGGGTTGGCAGCCGGTCATTTCCATCACGATAACGCTGGCGGTGACCGGCGATTGGGTCGCACCTGCGAGAAATGCCGCCATACATAACAACACCAGCAAGCGCTGGTCGACTGAACCGTCAGTAAAGGCGGCAACTTGTACGCCAAGTCCTGCGCCGATGGTGAGTGAAGGGGTGAAAATACCGCCGGCAATGCCCGTCCAATATGTGCCTACTGTGGCGAACAGTTTCAGAATACCAATGTCGCTTTGTACCGCTTGGCCATCGAGCGCTTGGGTGACGACTTGGTAGCCGGTGCCGTAAGTTTGGCCGTTGGTGTAAACGCCAAGTGCGGTCAAAATTAGGCCTAAAATAATGGCGGTGAAAATAGGGTGCTTGCGTATCCAATGGCGGCAGAAAGGGAAGGTGCCGGCTGCGCCTTTGATTAACAAACGGCCGAAAATTCCCCCACTGACACCACTTACCGCACCACAAACTAAAACCCATAAACATAAATAAGGCATATCGGTTACGCCACGATATGTGGGGAAATAGGGGTTGTTGCCTTCAATAGCCACTAAAATAAAACCAGCCGCGAGTACGCCTAACAATACGCGTCGTTCCCAACGCAATAGCACACCACGACCCAATTCTTCGATGGCAAAAATAACACCGGCTAAAGGCGCATTAAATGCGGCGGCGAGACCACCGGCTGCCCCGGTTGCCATCAGTTCATTCGCACTCAATCCGGTAAATGCCACGCCATATTTTCGGCACAAGTTGCCCCACCATAACATCACGGCTGCACCGACTTGTACGGACGGCCCTTCCCGTCCAACAGAGGCGCCGATGAGCATTGCTAAAAACGTGAGTGGAATTTTCCATAGAGTCTGTCCAAAGGCGACTAAACGGTTTTTATTGGCTTGATGGGGCAGGCTAAGGGAGGCAATCACTTGTGGGATGCCACTGCCACCGACATAAGGTGTGTATTTGGCGACGAACCAGGTTAAGAGCGCCAAACCGCCGGGCAAAATAAACCAGACAGCAAGGGGATATTGTTGTGTCCAATGGGCGTTCCATTCCAAGCCCAAATCCGCAAGTTTGGCAAAGCCAAGGGAAAACAGAGAGACCAAGCTGGCGCCTATCAGTAAACAGGTAAATTCGAGGGTTTTGTGTGAAATTCGATAGGTTTGACGTAATTTCTTGTGTAAAACATACCGCACTTTAATGGCGTTATGACGTAAAAAAAGAAGCACAGTGTTCATGATGAGATTAATGTTGGGTGATGAGGTTAAAATTTTTTCACATAGAAAATTTTTTGTTCGAATTTTATACCAATAAAAAGCCCTTTGTTAGAAATTTGTTCAAAATCTTTACATTACGAGCGGAAATTCGAAACGATATTTACTTGCCTTTCTTTTAGAATAAAGACGTTCGCAAGGAGTAGGTTGTATGTCGAATAAATAGTTTGTGAATAGCTTGGCTATTCGGATTAAGTCAATAAACAAAAATCAAGGAGATTATTATGGCTTTCAATCTTAAAAACAGACACTTATTAAGTCTTGTTAATCACTCAGAACGTGAAATCAAATATTTATTAGATTTATCCAGAGACTTAAAAAGAGCAAAATATGCCGGTACCGAACAACAAAAATTAAAAGGCAAAAATATTGCGCTAATTTTTGAAAAAACCTCTACCCGTACCCGTTGCGCTTTTGAAGTTGCTGCTTATGACCAAGGCGCCCAAGTCACTTACATCGATCCAAACTCATCTCAAATTGGCCATAAAGAAAGTATGAAAGATACTGCCCGCGTATTAGGCAGAATGTATGACGCTATTGAATATCGTGGTTTCAAACAAGAAATTGTGGACGAATTAGCCGAATATGCCGGCGTGCCGGTGTTCAACGGTTTAACCGATGAATTCCACCCAACACAAATGTTGGCGGACGTGTTAACCATGATTGAAAATTGCGATAAACCATTAAGTGAAATCAAATATGTTTACATCGGTGATGCGCGCAACAATATGGGGAATTCCTTGTTATTAATCGGTGCCAAATTGGGTATGGATGTACGTATTTGCGGACCAAAAGCCCTATTACCGGATGCAGAGTTAGTGGATATGTGCGAAAAATTTGCAAAACAAAGTGGCGCACGCATTACGGTGACCGATGATATTGATAAAGCCGTGAAAGACGTTGATTTCGTGCACACTGACGTATGGGTTTCCATGGGTGAACCATTAGAAACCTGGGGCGAACGGATTAAATTATTATTACCGTATCAAGTCACTCCTGAATTGATGAAACGCACCGGCAATCCGCGTGTGAAATTCATGCACTGCTTACCGGCATTCCATAACAGCGAAACCAAAGTGGGCCGCCAAATTGCTGAAAAATATCCTGAATTAGCCAATGGTATTGAAGTGACCGAAGATGTCTTTGAGTCTCCAATGAATGTGGCCTTTGAGCAAGCGGAAAACCGCATGCATACCATTAAAGCCGTACTTTATTCCAGCTTAATTTAAGAGGTGGCGTATGAGAATTGTTATTGCATTGGGTGGAAATGCCTTGTTGCGTCGCGGCGAGCCGCTCACCGCTGAGAATCAGCGATTAAACGTGCGTATCGCTTGTGAACAAATTGCGAAGATTTATCCAAACAACGAATTGGTCATCGCACATGGTAATGGTCCACAAGTAGGTTTGTTAGCATTACAAAGTGCAGCCTATAAAGAAGTGCCTCCTTATCCGTTAGATGTATTGGGTGCAGAATCTGTGGGTATGATTGGTTACATGATTGAACAAGAATTAGGTAACTTAGTGCCGTTTGAAGTGCCGTTCGCCACATTGCTATCACAAGTGGAAGTCGATATTAATGACCCGGCATTTAAAAATCCAACCAAACCAATTGGTCCGGTGTATTCCAAAGAGGAAGCCGAACGCTTGGCAAAAGAGAAAAACTGGAGCATTGCACAAGATGGTGACAAATATCGCCGCGTGGTGCCGAGTCCGTTACCAAAACGCATTTTTGAAATCAACCCGGTGAAATGGTTGTTAGAAAAAGGCAGTATCGTGATTTGCGCCGGTGGTGGCGGTATTCCGACTTACTACGATGAGCAACATAATTTGCGTGGCGTAGAAGCGGTTATCGATAAAGACTTATGTTCTGCACTACTTGCCGATAATCTGGAAGCAGATTTATTCATTATCGCGACTGATGTGTCAGCTACCTTTGTGGATTGGGGCAAACCAACACAAAAAGCTATCGCATCAGCACCACCGGATGAAATTGAAAAAATGGGCTTTGCTGCCGGTTCGATGGGACCAAAAGTACAGGCTGCAGTGAATTTTGCACGTAGTACGGGTAAAGATGCCGTGATTGGATCACTTTCTGATATCGTTGATATTGTGAAAGGTAAAGCCGGCACACGTATCACGAATAAAGTGAAAGAAATTTCTTATTATTCATAATAATAAACTCACTTTGAGTATTTTAGCAGTTCAAAGTAGAATGTGCGGTCGGCATGGTTGATGAATGATTATGCCGATCTGCTAACTTCGATATTGACGAGGAGTCTGCTATGGAAGCGTCTAATAAAAAAAAGGTCTTTAATTTCCCATCAGCGTTCACGATTTTATTCTTCATTTTAATCCTTGCGGTGGGATTAACATGGGTTATTCCTTCCGGTTCCTATTCTAAGTTGACCTATAATACGACCGAAAAAGTCTTTGTAGTAAAAGCTTATGGTGAGCAAGATAAAACCTATCCTGCTACGGAAGAAACCTTAAATAATCTTAATATCAAAATTAAACTCTCCAATTTCACCGAAGGGGTGATCAAAAAACCGATTGCCATTCCGGGCACTTATCAACGTATTGAACAACATTACAAAGGTATCAAAGATATTCCTATCAGCATGGTGGAAGGAACCATCGAAGCGGTAGATGTGATGGTGTTCATCTTCGTGCTGGGCGGTATGATCGGTGTGATTAACAGAACAGGGTCATTTAACGCAGGGCTCATGGCGTTGGCACGGCGCACGAAAGGCAATGAATTTATGATTGTATTTAGTGTTTCCGTGTTGATGGTGTTAGGTGGTACAACTTGCGGTATCGAAGAAGAAGCCGTTGCGTTTTACCCTATCTTGGTGCCGGTATTTTTAGCGCTGGGGTATGATGCCATCATCTGTGTTGGGGCAATTTTCTTAGCTTCCTCCATGGGTACAGCATTTTCCACGATTAACCCATTCTCAGTGGTTATCGCGTCTAATGCGGCGGGTATTCAATTTACTGAAGGGATTGGTTTCCGTGCGATTGGTCTCGTGTTAGGGGCAACTTGCGTGATTTCGTACTTATATTGGTATGGTAAGAAAGTAAAAGCGGATCCGAGTTTTTCCTATACTTATGAAGATAGAGAAGAGTTTTATCATCGTTATATGAAAAACTTTGACCCAAATACCGTGCTTGAATTTACCTTAAGAAGAAAACTGATCTTAATCCTCTTCTGTATTGCTTTCCCAATCATGATTTGGGGGGTAATGGCGGGCGGTTGGTGGTTCCCACAAATGGCTGCTTCTTTCTTGTCCATCACGATTATCATTATGTTTATCAGTGGCTTGAAAGAAAAAGATATTGTGGAATCCTTTACCGAAGGGGCTTCCGAATTGGTTGGTGTATCTTTGATTATCGGTTTGGCTCGTGGTGTAAACTTAGTGCTTGAACAAGGTATGATTTCCGACACCATTTTGGATTACATGTCTAACCTTGTAAGTGGTATGCCGGGTAGCGTCTTTATCCTCGGTCAATTAGTAGTCTTCATCTTCTTAGGTCTTATCGTACCATCTTCTTCCGGTTTGGCAGTGCTTTCCATGCCAATTATGGCACCGCTTGCGGACGCAGTGGGTATTCCGCGTGACATCGTGGTTTCTGCCTATAACTGGGGTCAATACGCTATGTTGTTCTTGGCACCGACCGGTTTGGTGTTGGTGACATTACAAATGTTGCACATTCCATTTAATAAATGGGTGAAATTTGTGATGCCGATGATTGGCTGCTTATTGGTCATCGGGGCAATCCTACTGGTTGTTCAAGTCTCCTTATATAGTGTTTAACATCAATTTTAATAAAGGCCACCTATATCACAGTTTTTTATAGGTGGCCTTGTTATAATGCGCACGCATTTTCTTTCCTAAAAAAGGGATTTTTTATGTTTAAGAAATTATTCGATAACATTGATACGCGCATTTTAAAGGCTTTACAGCGCAACGGGCGCTTGCAAAATAATGAGCTCGCCAAAGAAATCGGGCTGTCAAATTCCGCTTGTTTGCGTCGAGTAAACCATTTAGAAGAAAGCGGTGTTATCGATGGTTATACGGCGTTATTGAATCCTAAAAAATTAAACCGCAATTTACTTGTTTATGTGCAGGGTACATTTTTTGAAGAAGATCCTGCCCTCAAAGAGCGGTTCATTTTTGAAGTGAAATTGATTCCGCAAATCACAGAATGTCATTTGATGGCAGGAAGTTATGATTTTATTTTAAAAATGCTGGTATCCGATTTGGATGAATTTCACGCTATAAAAACCAAATATTTAACCAAAGAGATCGGCATTAAAACGTTAAAGTCCGAAGTATCGCTAAAAACCATTAAATCTACTACCGAATTGCCGTTGTAATTCACTTTTTCATCAATAAAGTGCGGTCGTTTTAGAAAACGTTTTTGAAATTCACCGCACTTTATTGATGTAAAAAGTAAGAAAAGGCTTGCAGTGAAGACGAGGTTTTAGTAGAATTCACGGGCTTTAATTATAGAAGCCGTTTAATGTAATCATTTATTAAACGGGTATTACGATATGTAATACTAACAATGTCTCCGATTTGGAGACTATATAACAGGTAGCTTGCACCTCCTTTTCTTGTTGTTTTGATGTAAGAATTGTGATGGTGTTAGTTTTTTTATTAGCTAAATTTATTGGAGCTCTGGTCTCATGCAGAACCAAAGAATCCGTATCCGCCTTAAAGCGTTTGATCATCGTTTGATCGATCAATCCACAGCGGAGATCGTTGAAACAGCTAAACGTACCGGTGCGCAAGTGCGTGGTCCGATTCCTTTACCAACTCGTAAAGAGCGTTTCACAGTATTGATTTCTCCACACGTAAACAAAGATGCGCGTGATCAATATGAAATCCGTACTCACAAACGTTTAGTTGATATTGTTGAGCCAACAGAAAAAACTGTTGATGCTTTAATGCGTTTAGACTTGGCTGCCGGCGTTGACGTGCAGATCAGCCTAGGTTAATTAAGAGGTTATTACAATGATTGGTTTAGTCGGTCGTAAAGTCGGTATGACCCGTATCTTCAATGAAGATGGCGTGTCTGTACCGGTTACCGTTATCGAAATCGAAGCCAACCGCGTAACTCAAGTTAAAACTCTTGAAAACGATGGCTATACTGCAGTTCAAGTTACCACTGGCTCTAAAAAAGCAAGTCGTGTAACGAAGCCTGAAGCGGGTCATTTCGTGAAAGCTGGCGTTGAAGCTGGTCGCGGTTTATGGGAATTTCGTACTGAAGGTGAAGAATTCACTTTAGGTCAAGAAATTAACGTTGACATCTTTGCAGATGTTAAAAAAGTTGATGTTACCGGTACTTCTAAAGGTAAAGGTTTCCAAGGTGGTGTTAAACGTTGGAACTTCCGTACTCAAGATGCTACCCACGGTAACTCTTTATCACATCGTGTTCTCGGTTCTATTGGTCAAAACCAAACTCCGGGTCGTGTGTTTAAAGGTAAAAAAATGGCAGGACACTTAGGTGCTGAGCGTGTAACCGTTCAATCCCTTGAAGTTGTTCGTGTAGATGCTGAGCGTAAATTGCTATTAGTAAAAGGTGCCGTTCCGGGTGCTACTGGTAGTGATGTTATCGTTAAGCCGGCAGTTAAAGCATAGGTCTAGGAGATAGAGATGGAATTACAAGTTGTTGGTGCTAATGCACTCACTGTTTCTGAAACTACCTTCGGCCGTGAGTTTAACGAAGCGTTGATTCACCAAGTTGTTGTTGCTTACGCAGCAGGTGCTCGTCAAGGTTCTCGTGCACAAAAAACTCGTGCTGAAGTGTCTGGTTCAGGTAAAAAACCTTGGCGTCAAAAAGGTACAGGTCGTGCTCGTTCCGGTGATATTAAATCACCAATTTGGCGTTCTGGTGGTGTCACTTTCGCAGCGAAACCACAAGATCACAGTCAAAAAGTGAACAAGAAGATGTACCGCGGTGCAATCAAAAGCATTCTTTCCGAGCTTGTTCGTCAAGATCGTTTAGTTGTTGTTGATAAATTTGAAATTGATGCACCAAAAACCAAAGTATTAGTACAAAAATTAAAAGAATTAGCACTTGAAGATGTGTTAATCATCACAGCAAGTTTAGATGAAAATCTATTCTTGGCAGCACGCAACTTATACAAAGTAGATGTTCGTGATGCTCAAGGTATCGATCCGGTAAGTTTAATTGCTTTCGATAAAGTAGTTGTAACTGTGGATGCTGTGAAGCAAATTGAGGAGATGTTAGCATGAGTCAAGAACGTTTGCTAAAAGTGCTTAAAGCACCACATGTCTCTGAGAAAGCAACAAATAACGCTGAGAAGTCAAACACAATCGTTTTTAAAGTCGCTTTAGATGCGAATAAAGTAGAAATTGCTAATGCAGTAGAGCAACTTTTTGAAGTGAAAGTGGATTCTGTTCGTACCGTTGTGGTGAAAGGTAAAACTAAACGCCGTGGTGCTAAGATGGGACGTCGCAGTGACTGGAAAAAAGCTTATGTTACACTTCAAGAAGGACAATCTTTGGACTTCGTTGAAGGCGCAGCAGAGTAATTACGGAGGAGTAGAAGATAATGGCTATCGTTAAATGTAAGCCGACCTCCGCTGGTCGTCGTCATGTTGTTAAAGTTGTTAACCCTGAGTTGCATAAAGGTAAACCTTTTGCTGCGCTTTTAGATACTAAATCTAAAACCGGTGGTCGTAACAACTATGGTCGTATTACTACTCGTCACATCGGTGGCGGTCACAAACAACACTATCGTTTAATTGATTTTAAACGTAATAAATTAGACATTCCTGGTGTTGTTGAACGTTTAGAATACGATCCGAATCGTTCTGCAAATATTGCTTTAGTGCTGTATAAAGATGGTGAACGTCGTTATATCTTAGCACCAAAAGGTTTGGCTGCAGGTGATCAAATCCAAGCGGGTGCACATGCTCCAATTAAAGTTGGTAACTCATTACCAATGCGTAATATCCCGGTTGGTTCTACCGTACATAACGTTGAATTAAAACCAGGCAAGGGCGGTCAAATTGCTCGTTCGGCCGGTGCTTATGTACAGATCATTGCCCGTGAAGGTAATTATGTGACTTTACGTCTCCGTTCTGGCGAGATGCGTAAAGTGTTAGCTGAATGTTCTGCCACCATTGGTGAAGTAGGCAACTCAGAGCATATGCTTCGCGTATTGGGTAAAGCCGGTGCTAACCGCTGGAGAGGTGTACGCCCTACAGTTCGTGGTACAGCAATGAACCCAGTAGATCACCCACACGGTGGTGGTGAAGGTCGTAACTTTGGTAAACACCCAGTAACACCTTGGGGCGTTCAAACTAAAGGTAAGAAAACTCGCCATAACAAACGTACTGATAAATATATCGTACGTCGTCGTGGTAAATAATTTTAATTAAATAAGAGGATAAGCCATGCCACGTTCTCTCAAGAAAGGTCCTTTCCTTGACCTACACTTGTTGAAGAAGGTAGAGAAGGCGGTGGAAAGCGGGGATAAAAAACCAATTAAAACTTGGTCCCGTCGTTCAATGATCATTCCATCAATGATTGGATTGACCATCGCAGTCCATAATGGTCGTCAGCATGTTCCTGTTTATGTTTCTGATGAAATGATCGGTCATAAATTAGGTGAATTTGCACCGACTCGTACTTACCGCGGTCACGCTGCGGACAAGAAAGCTAAGAAGTAAGGGGTAAAAGATGGAAACTATTGCAAAACATCGTTACGCTCGCACTTCAGCGCAAAAAGCTCGCTTAGTTGCGGATTTAATCCGTGGCAAGAAAGTTGCTCAAGCTCTAGAAATTCTTACTTACACGAATAAAAAAGCATCTGCTTTAGTGAAGAAAGTTCTTGAGTCAGCGATTGCTAATGCGGAGCACAATGACGGTGCAGATATCGATGATCTTAAAGTTGCGAAGATTTTCGTAGATGAAGGTCCAAGCATGAAACGTGTTATGCCACGTGCTAAAGGTCGTGCAGATCGTATTTTAAAACGTACAAGCCACATTACTGTGGTTGTGTCAGATCGTTAATCGTAGAGGAATAACAATGGGTCAAAAAGTACATCCACATGGTATTCGCCTAGGTATTGTAAAACCTTGGAGCTCTACTTGGTTTGCGAATACACAAGACTTCGCTGACAATCTTGAAGGCGATTTCAAAGTACGTCAATTCTTGAATAAAGAATTAGCGAATGCTTCCGTTTCACGTATCACTATTGAACGTCCTGCGAAAAGTATTCGTGTTACTATTCACACAGCTCGCCCGGGTATCGTAATTGGTAAAAAAGGTGAAGATGTTGAAAAATTGCGTAATGCAGTGGCAAAAATTGCCGGCGTTCCTGCTCAAATCAACATCGCTGAAGTGAAAAAACCTGAATTAGATGCAAAATTAGTTGCAGACAGCATCGCTTCACAATTAGAACGTCGTGTTATGTTCCGTCGTGCTATGAAGAAAGCGGTACAAAATGCAATGCGTTTAGGCGCTAAAGGTATCAAAGTTGAAGTTAGCGGTCGTTTGGGCGGTGCTGAAATTGCTCGTTCTGAATGGTATCGTGAAGGTCGCGTGCCTCTACATACATTGCGTGCGGACATCGACTATAACACTGCAGAAGCTCATACTACATACGGCGTAATCGGCGTTAAAGTATGGATCTTCAAAGGTGAGATTCTTGGTGGAATGGCTGCGCTAGCGCAACCGGAACAACAACCTGCCGACAAGCCTAAAAAGGCTCCGCGCGGTAAAGGTCGTAAGTAAGGAGAATCGCTAAATGTTGCAACCAAAACGTACAAAATTCCGTAAAGTTCACAAAGGCCGTAACCGCGGTATCGCGGGTGGTACAGAAGTTAGCTTCGGTACTTTCGGTTTAAAAGCAGTTGGTCGTGGTCGTTTAACTGCGCGTCAAATTGAAGCCGCTCGTCGTGCGATGACTCGTGCAGTAAAACGTCAAGGTAAAATCTGGATTCGTGTATTCCCGGATAAACCAATTACTGAAAAACCATTAGAAGTCCGTATGGGTAAAGGTAAAGGTAACGTTGAGTACTGGGTAGCCTTAATCCAGCCGGGTAAAGTTCTCTATGAAATGGATGGTGTGTCTGAAGAGATCGCAAGAGAAGCATTTGCTTTAGCAGCTGCTAAATTGCCAATTAAGACCACTTTCGTAACTAAGACGGTGATGTAATGAAAGCTCAAGAACTACGTACAAAAAGTGTTGAAGAGCTGAATGCTGAATTGGTTAACTTGTTAGGTGAGCAATTCAAGTTGCGTATGCAAGCAGCCACCGGTCAGCTTCAACAAACCCATCAGTTAAAACAAGTGCGTCGTAGTATTGCACAAATTAAAACTGTTCTAACCGAAAAGGCGGGTGAGTAATGACTGATAAAATTCGTAGCGTGCAAGGTCGTGTAGTAAGTGACAAGATGGAGAAATCTTTCGTTGTTGCTATTGAACGCAAGGTTAAACACCCACTTTATGGTAAGTTTATCCGTCGCACAACTAAACTACATGTGCACGATGAAAATAACGAAGCTAAATTAGGTGATTTAGTAGAAGTTCGCGAATGTCGTCCGATTTCTAAAACTAAATCATGGACTTTAGTTCGTGTAGTTGAGAAAGCAGTGATTGCTTAATTAACAACAAAAAGTAATAAAATAAAAGCCAATAGCGTAAAGTTATTGGCTTTTCATTTTTTAAACGCTTGAAATTCTGACCGCACTTCTGTTTTCTCACATAAGTATAAGAGTGAGATGAGATTTTACTAACTGGAATTTTTTCCTATAAGTAAATTTTTAGAAATAAAATCCCGTTGCTTTTTGTATCTAATTTTGCTAAACTCCGCCACCTCTCCGTCATATACATTTATTTAATGTGTATTTTCGGAAGGTTCGTCCCGCAAGGGTGGTTTTTTAATTTAACGGAGCACTAATATGATCCAAGAACAGACTATGCTGGATGTTGCTGATAACTCAGGGGCTCGTAGCGTAATGTGTATCAAGGTTCTAGGTGGATCGCACCGTCGTTATGCTGCTATTGGCGACATCATCAAAATTACCGTAAAAGAAGCAATTCCACGTGGTAAAGTGAAAAAAGGTGATGTGTTAAAAGCAGTTGTTGTGCGCACCAAGAAGGGTGTTCGTCGCCCAGATGGGTCAGTTATTCGTTTCGATGGTAATGCCTGTGTAATTTTAAATAATAACACCGAGCAACCAATCGGTACTCGTATTTTTGGACCGGTGACTCGTGAACTTCGTTCTGAGAAATTCATGAAGATCATTTCTTTAGCTCCAGAAGTACTGTAAGGAGAATGTAATGGCTGCAAAAATCCGTCAAAATGATGAAGTAATTGTGCTTACCGGCAAAAGCAAAGGTAAGCGCGGTAAGGTAACAAAAGTGTTATCTAACGGTAAAGTGATTGTTGAAGGCGTAAATATCATCACTAAACATGAAAAACCGGTACCTGCTTTAGGTAAAGAAGGTGGTTTAGTGAAGAAAGAAGCTGCAATTGATGTATCAAACGTTGCAATTTTCAACCCAACAACAAATAAAGCTGACCGCGTAGGTTTTAGATTCGAAGATGGCAAAAAAGTACGTTTCTTCAAATCTAACAATGAAATTATTTAACAAACTGGAGTAATGCGATGGCGAAACTGCATGATTACTACAGAGATCAAGTAGTAAATGAATTGAAAACTAAATTCAACTACTCATCTGTCATGCAAGTCCCACGAATCGAAAAGATAACCCTAAATATGGGTGTGGGTGAAGCATTGACCGATAAAAAATTGCTAGATAATGCAGTAGCAGATTTAGCAGCGATTAGCGGTCAAAAACCTTTGGTTACTAAAGCTCGCAAGTCTGTTGCAGGCTTTAAAATCCGTCAGGGATATCCAATCGGTTGTAAAGTAACACTACGTGGTGAACGTATGTGGGAGTTCTTAGAACGTTTAATTACAATTGCTGTTCCACGTATTCGTGACTTCCGCGGTTTAAGCGCGAAATCATTTGATGGTCGTGGAAATTACAGTATGGGTGTGCGTGAGCAAATCATCTTCCCTGAAATCGACTATGATAAAGTAGATCGTGTACGTGGTTTAGATATTACTATTACCACAACAGCTAAGAATGATGAAGAAGGTCGAGCACTATTGGCTGCCTTTAATTTCCCATTCCGTAAGTAAGGCAGGTTGCAAATGGCTAAACAATCAATGAAAGCACGCGATGTAAAGCGCGTCAAATTGGCTGAAAAATTTTATGCGCAACGCGTAGAATTGAAAAAAATTATTTCTGACGTTAATGCCTCTGACGAAGATCGTTGGAATGCCGTGATGAAGTTACAAACTTTACCACGTGATTCTAGCCCTAGTCGTCAACGTAACCGTTGTCGTCAAACTGGACGTCCTCACGGCGTTCTTCGTAAGTTTGGTTTAAGCCGTATTAAGGTTCGTGAAGCTGCTATGCGCGGTGAAATCCCAGGCCTTAAGAAAGCTAGCTGGTAGTATGCCACTTTAATTTGGAATCGGAGTAAAAGCACAATGAGTATGCAAGATCCTATCGCAGATATGTTGACCCGTATTCGTAACGGTCAAGCTGCGAATAAAGTTGCGATCAGTATGCCTTCATCCAAGCTAAAAGTTGCAATTGCCAATGTATTAGCTAGCGAAGGTTATATCGAAAGCGTTAAAGTAGTTGAAGGTGTAAAACCTGAATTGGAAATTACATTAAAATATTTCCAAAATAAACCGGTTGTAGAGAGTATTCAGCGTGTAAGTCGCCCAGGTCTTCGTATTTACAAACGTAAAGACGAATTACCGAAAGTAATGGGTGGTTTAGGTATTGCTGTAGTATCTACATCTAAAGGTGTAATGACTGACCGTGCAGCTCGTCAAGCGGGTTTAGGCGGTGAGATCATTTGTTATGTAGCTTAATGGAGAGGTAGGAAAATGTCTCGTGTTGCAAAAGCACCTGTTAGTATTCCTGCCGGTGTTGAGGTAAAACTTAACGGACAGTTACTAACAATTAAAGGTAAAAATGGTGAGTTGTCTCGCTCTATTCATCATTCAGTAGAAGTTAAGCATGAAAATAATGAATTAACATTTTCACCTCGCGAAGGTATTGAAGGTGGTAATGCTCAGTCAGGTACTGCTAGAGCATTAGTTAATTCCATGGTTATCGGTGTGACTGAAGGATTTACAAGAAAACTACAATTAGTAGGTGTAGGTTATAGAGCTCAAATTAAGGGAAATGCTGTTGCTTTAAGTCTTGGATTTTCTCACCCTGTTGAGCATGTTTTACCTGCAGGAATTACTGCTGAGTGTCCTTCTCAAACTGAAATTGTTTTGAAAGGCTCAGATAAACAGTTGATTGGTCAAGTTGCTGCAGATATTCGTGCTTATCGTCGCCCTGAACCGTATAAAGGTAAAGGGGTACGTTACGCTGATGAAGTGGTACGTATTAAAGAAGCTAAGAAGAAATAATTAAGGTAACACTATGGATAAGAAATCAGCTCGTATCCGTCGTGCGGCTCGTGCGCGTCATATGATGAGAGAACAGGGAGTAACTCGTTTAGTTATTCATCGTACTCCACGTCATATCTACGCTCAGGTTATCGCACCAAACGGTTCGGAAGTGCTTGCTGCTGCTTCTACTGTTGAGAAAGTAATTAGTGAGCAAGTGAAATATACCGGAAATAAAGAAGCAGCCGCTGTTGTCGGTAAAGTTGTTGCGGAAAGAGCATTAGCAAAAGGCGTTAAAGACGTGGCTTTTGATCGTTCTGGTTTTAAATATCATGGCCGTGTCCAATCTTTGGCGGATGCTGCTCGTGAAGCTGGTCTACAGTTCTAATTGAGGTAATTTGAGATGTCAAACATCGAAAAACAAGCTGGTGAACTGCAAGAGAAGCTAATTGCGGTAAACCGCGTATCTAAAACTGTGAAAGGTGGTCGTATCATGAGTTTCACTGCGTTGACCGTAGTGGGCGATGGTAATGGCCGTGTCGGTTTTGGATATGGCAAAGCGCGTGAAGTTCCTGCAGCTATTCAAAAGGCAATGGAGAAGGCGCGTCGTAATATGATCAATGTAACTTTAACTGAAGGAACATTGCAGCACCCTGTTAAGGGTGTCCATACAGGTTCTAGAGTATTTATGCAACCTGCTAGTGAGGGTACCGGTATCATTGCCGGTGGTGCAATGCGTGCTGTGTTAGAAGTTGCTGGCGTACGTAACGTATTGTCAAAGGCTTATGGTTCAACTAACCCAATCAATGTTGTTCGTGCAACTATTGATGCTTTAGCAAATATGAAATCACCAGAAATGGTTGCTGCTAAACGTGGTAAATCAGTTGATGAAATTTTGGGGTAATTAATAATGGCTAAAACTATTAAAGTAACGCAAGTTCGTAGTTCTATTGCTCGTTTACCGAAGCATAAAGCTACGCTACGTGGTCTTGGTCTTCGCCATATGCATCATACTGTTGAGTTAATTGATACTCCGGCAGTACGTGGAATGATTAACCAGATTTCATATATGGTTAAAGTGGAGGAGTAATAGATGCGTTTAAATACTCTATCTCCGGCTGAAGGTGCTAAGCATAGTGCTAAACGTCTTGGTCGTGGTATCGGTTCTGGTTTAGGTAAAACCGGTGGACGTGGTCATAAAGGTCAAAAATCTCGTACCGGTGGCGGTGTTCGTCGCGGGTTTGAAGGTGGTCAAATGCCTTTATATCGTCGTTTACCTAAATTTGGTTTTACTTCAATGAAGTCTGCAGTAACAGCAGAAGTTCGTTTAGATGACTTAAACAAAATTGAAAATGGCATTGTAACTTTAGAGACACTAAAAGCAGCTAATATTTTAACTAAGGATATTCAGTTTGCTAAGGTAATTTTAGCTGGTGAAGTTAAAGTTAAGTTAGTTGTTCGTGGATTACGTGTTACTAAAGGCGCTAAAGCAGCTATTGAGGCTGTTGGCGGTTCAATTGAGGAATAATTAATGGCTAAGCAACCAGGCTATCAAACGAGAAGTGTTCAAGACGGTAAAAGTGAACTGAGAAGCAGATTATTATTTGTTCTTGGAGCGCTTATTGTTTTCCGTATTGGTTCGTTCATTCCGGTTCCTGGTATAGATGCAGCTGTGTTAGCTCAATTAATTGAACAGCAAAAAGGCACCATCATTGATATGTTTAATATGTTCTCTGGTGGTGCATTGAGCCGAGCTTCTATTTTTGCTTTGGGCATTATGCCTTATATCTCGGCATCAATTATTATTCAGTTGTTAGCATCGGTTCATCCAGCACTTGCTGAGTTAAGAAAGGAAGGTGAATCTGGTCGTCGTAAAATTAGTAAGTATACCCGTTATTCTACGGTTGTTCTTGCTACCTTGCAGGCGGTTGGTATTTCAACGGGTTTACCTAACATGCTACCAGGCCTAGTTCCGAATCTTGGGTTTGGGTTCTATTTTACTGCCGTGATTAGTTTAGTTACAGGAACTATGTTTTTAATGTGGCTAGGCGAGCAAATTACAGAGCGTGGTATTGGGAATGGCATTTCTTTAATTATTTTTGCTGGTATTGTGGCAGGATTGCCTGCTGCTGTAGGTCAAACAATTGAGCAAGCTCGTCTTGGTCAGATGCATTTTCTTGTTCTTATATTAATTGCTGTAATTGTCTTCGTAGTTACTTATTTTGTTGTTTTCGTAGAACGAGGGCAAAGAAGAATTAAAATTGAGTATGCTAAACGCCAACAAGGTAGACAAATCTTGGGGGGGCATACGACTCATCTTCCATTAAAAGTGAATATGGCAGGTGTTATCCCAGCAATTTTTGCATCAAGTATAATTCTTTTCCCAGCAACATTAACTCAATGGGTTGGGCAAGGGTCAAGCTTAGAATGGCTAACTGATTTATCAATGTTATTGCATCCTGGACAACCTTTATACTTGATTGTTTATGCTACTGCAATTATCTTCTTTAGCTTTTTCTATACTGCAATGCAATATAATCCTAGAGATACAGCAGATAACTTGAAAAAATCAGGTGCATTTATACCTGGAATTAGACCTGGGGAACAAACATCTCGGTATATCGATAAAATTATGACTAGATTAACTCTTATTGGTGGTCTATATGTCACATTTGTTTGTTTAGTTCCTTATATCATGACATCAGCTTGGAATGTGCAGTTTTATTTTGGCGGTACCTCCTTGCTAATTGTTGTGGTGGTCATTATGGATTTCATCGTTCAGATTCAGAGTCATTTGATGTCTACAAAATATGAATCTGCGTTGAAAAAAGCAAACCTCAAAGGTTTTGGACAATAGTCCAATTATTAAAAAGGATAAGCAATGAAAGTTCGTGCTTCCGTTAAGAAATTATGTCGTAACTGTAAGATTGTTAAACGCGAAGGTGTTGTTCGTGTACTTTGTAGCGATCCTAAGCATAAGCAACGTCAAGGTTAGTTGATATTTTTCTTGCAAAGAACAGGTTGGGTATATATACTACCCAACTCATTTATTTCCTTGACGCTCTGTTTGAGTATCCTGAAAACGGGCTTTTCAAGATCAGAGTGTCAACTAATTAACAATAGGAGTGCATAGTGGCCCGTATTGCAGGCATTAACATTCCTGATCATAAACACGCTGTAATCGCTTTAACTGCAATTTACGGTATTGGCAAAACCCGCTCAAAAAGCATTTGTGCTGCTGCAGGTATTGCTGAAGATGTTAAGATCAGCGAATTGTCTGAAGAGCAGATTGACAAACTGCGTGACGAAGTTGGTAAATTTACCGTCGAAGGGGATTTACGTCGTGAAGTAACACTTAACATTAAACGCCTATTAGATTTAGGTTGTTATCGTGGTTTACGTCATCGTCGTAGTTTACCGGTACGTGGTCAACGTACTAAAACTAATGCGCGTACCCGCAAGGGTCCTCGTAAGCCGATCAAAAAATAGTCGGGGTAAATTAAGATGGCAAAAACACCAGTTCGTGCACGTAAACGTGTAAAAAAACAAGTTGTAGATGGCGTTGCACATATTCACGCATCTTTCAATAACACAATCGTTACTATAACTGATCGTCAAGGTAATGCCCTCGCTTGGGCTACCGCAGGTGGTTCAGGTTTCCGTGGTTCTCGTAAATCCACCCCGTTTGCTGCACAGGTTGCTGCTGAACGTTGTGCTGAAGTTGTAAAAGAATTCGGCTTGAAAAACTTGGAAGTTATGGTAAAAGGACCTGGTCCTGGTCGTGAGTCAACTATTCGTGCATTAAATGCGGCAGGTTTCCGTATTACGAATATTACTGATGTGACTCCGATTCCTCATAACGGTTGTCGTCCACCGAAAAAACGTCGTGTTTAATGACGTTATAGGATAGTTGGAGAAAGAAAATGGCAAGATATTTGGGTCCTAAACTCAAGCTAAGCCGCCGTGAAGGTACTGATTTATTTCTTAAATCAGGCGTTCGTGCGATTGATTCAAAATGTAAAATTGATACTGCGCCAGGTCAACATGGTGCACGTAAGCCACGTTTATCTGACTATGGTAGTCAGTTACGTGAGAAACAAAAAGTTCGCCGTATGTACGGTATTTTAGAACGTCAATTCCGTAATTACTACAAAGAAGCAAATCGATTAAAGGGTAATACAGGTGAAAATCTATTAGTATTACTTGAGGGTCGATTAGATAATGTAGTTTATCGTATGGGATTTGCAGCAACTCGCGCTGAAGCTCGCCAGTTAGTGAGCCATAAAGCTATCGTTGTTAATGGTCGTGTGGTAAACATCCCATCTTTCCAAGTTTCAGTTGATGATGTGATCGCTGTTCGTGAAAAATCTAAAAAACAAGCACGTATTAAAGCATCATTAGAATTAGCAGAACAGAAAGAAAAACCAACTTGGTTAGAAGTTGATGCTGCTAAAATGGAAGGTGTATTCAAACGTGTTCCTGAGCGTTCTGATTTATCAGCAGACATTAATGAACATCTGATCGTTGAGCTTTATTCTAAATAATAGAGCTTAGAAGCAAAGAGAGGATAAAATGCAGGGTTCTGTTACAGAATTTTTAAAACCACGTTTAGTTGACATTGAGCAAACTAACTCAACTCAAGCTAAGGTGATCTTAGAGCCTTTAGAGCGTGGTTTCGGTCATACTCTAGGAAATGCATTACGTCGAATTCTTTTATCTTCAATGCCAGGTTGTGCTGTTACTGAAGTAGAGATTGATGGTGTACTGCATGAATATAGTAGTAAAGAAGGTGTACAAGAAGATATTATCGAAGTGCTATTAAACTTAAAAGGTTTAGCTGTAAAGGTACAAAATAAAGATGATGTTCTTTTGACACTTAGTAAGTCTGGAATTGGCCCTGTTGTTGCTGCAGACATTACCCATGATGGTGATGTTGAAATTGTAAATCCTGAACATGTCATTTGCCATTTAACAGATGAGAATGCGTCAATTAATATGCGTATTCGTGTCCAACGTGGTAGAGGATATGTTCCAGCATCTGCTCGTACTCAGAATCAAGACGAGGATCGTCCAATTGGACGTTTATTAGTGGATGCTTGTTATAGCCCAATTGACCGTATTGCTTACAATGTTGAAGCAGCACGTGTTGAACAACGTACCGATTTGGATAAGTTGGTTATTGAGCTAGAAACAAATGGTACTATTGATCCTGAGGATGCGATTCGTCGTGCAGCAACAATTTTAGCAGAACAGCTTGATGCATTCGTTGATTTGCGTGATGTTCGTCAGCCTGAAGTTAAGGAAGAGAAGCCTGAATTCGATCCGATTCTGCTTCGTCCTGTTGATGACTTAGAGTTGACAGTTCGTTCTGCTAACTGTTTGAAAGCAGAAACAATTCACTATATCGGTGATTTAGTACAACGTACAGAAGTTGAGTTGTTAAAAACACCTAATTTGGGTAAAAAATCACTTACCGAAATTAAAGATGTGCTCGCTTCAAGAGGCTTATCACTAGGTATGCGCCTTGAAAATTGGCCACCAGCAAGTATTGCTGAAGACTAGTTTGGTCGTAGGTTAAAGATTTTTCTGAGAAGGATAAGGTTATGCGCCATCGTAAGAGTGGTCGTCAACTAAACCGTAATAGCAGTCATCGTCAAGCGATGTTCCGTAATATGGCAAGTTCTTTAATTGGTCATGAGATCATTAAAACAACTTTGCCTAAAGCAAAAGAATTACGTCGAGTAGTTGAGCCGTTAATTACTTTAGCAAAAGTAGACACTGTGGCAAATCGCCGCTTAGCTTTTGCTCGTACACGCAATATTGAAACTGTTGCAAAATTATTTAATGAATTAGGTCCACGTTTTGCTCAGCGTGCTGGTGGTTACACCCGCATTCTTAAATGTGGTTTCCGTGCAGGCGATAATGCACCAATGGCTTACATTGAGTTAGTTGATCGTCCGGAAGTTTCTACTGAAGAAGCTGTAGCGGAATAAGATTTTAATTTATTAACTAAAAAGGTCGAATGGCAACATTCGACCTTTTTTATTTTTAAAGAGTTATAGGCTTAAAATATCGTAATATATCACTCTTATTTAGTTCTCTTTCTAACCCATAAATCTGCGTATTTTACAAAAGTAGAGTGTGCAGAAAGAATTGCTAATAATAATCCTGCCTTGCCATCCAAGAAACCTAATCGAATAAAATACATTTTTACAAAACAACCGATAGCATGGGTTATGCCTTGCCATAAGGTGGCTTTTTTACCCGCTTTTTCTCGTTGCTCTGCCCATGCTTTGGCATAGCCGGCAGATTTGACTAAGTAATGATGAATATCTTGATAAGTGTAATGAAGCAAATCGCCATTTAATTTTTGAATCTCGGCATTGGCAGGCAATTCAACTTTTTCATGCACTAATTGATCTCCATAGTGGGCGAAATCTGTGCGGTAAAGACGAATGACATAATCGGGATACCAGCCGGAGTAGCGAATTTGGCTACCGAACACTTCGCTTAAACGCGGGATTTTGTATGCTGTATTTGGTGCATCTTGTGCTATTGCATTTTGAATAGATTGGCGTAATTCTGGTGTGACTCGTTCGTCTGCATCTAACCATAGTACATAATCACTGGTGACATGTTGTTGAGCCAATTGGCGTTGTTTACCAAAGCCAGGCCAATCAATATTCTGGTAAAATTTTGCGCCGTATTGCTCGGCGATACGTTGTGTATCGTCTGTACTGCCTGAGTCTAAAATGATGATTTCGTCTACCCAATCTTTCACCGTATCTAAACAAGATGTGAGGTGATGGGCCTCATTTTTGACAATCATTGCAACACTGATAGTAGGCATGTTTTTATCCTTTGTGAATCTGTTGCAAACGCTTATACTAAGCGCTTGTTTATCATTATTAATTTTCGCAATTCTATCATAAGCCGGCGTATTTTCTATGTTACGTTTTTTTTATACCTGTGTAATGTATCTTGCCCAGCCATTTTTGTGGTTGTCACTGCTGGTTGGTAGTATGAAAGCATCTAATTCCCGTAAACGTTTGAGTGAACGTTATGGCTTGTATTGTAAGTTCTCCTCGCCTAAACCTAATGGTGTGCTTATTCATGCCGCTTCTGTGGGAGAGGTCATCGCTGCAGTGCCACTGATTAAGCGTATTCAGCACGATTATTCGGATTTGCCGATTACCGTCACGACTATGACACCTACCGGTTCTGATCGCGTTAAAGCGGTTTTTGGAGAAAGTGTTACTCATGTTTATTTGCCTTATGATTTACCTGATGCCGTTGCACGCTTTATTCGTTTTGTGCAGCCAAGTTTAGTCGTGGTGATTGAAACGGAACTTTGGTTTAATCTGATTCACCAACTGGCGAAAAAACAAATTCCATTTGTTATTGTGAATGCTCGCTTATCAGCACGTTCTACCAAGCGTTATGGTTGGTTTAAAAAGGCATTAAAACCGCTTTTAGAGAATATTACTTTAATTGCTCCGCAAGATGAGGTGAGTTTATCGCGTTACGCTCAATTAGGGATTGCGCCAGAACGCTTAAAATTGACCGGCAACATTAAATACGATTTAAATTTAACAGACGATTTATTGGTTAACATTTCGGCATTAAAAAACCAATGGAATACTGGTCGTCCTATTTGGATTGCGGCGAGTACCCATGAAGGCGAGGATGAAATCATCTTAAAAAGCCACCGCACTTTACTGCAGCGCTTTCCCGATTTATTGCTGATTTTAGTGCCACGCCATCCTGAGCGTTTTAATTCTGTTGCACAGCTTATTGAACAACAAGGTTTTAATTATACACGTCGTAGCGGATATTTGATTCCACAGGCAGAAACGCAAGTAGTACTCGGTGATACGATGGGTGAGCTGATGTTGCTATACGCCATGGCAGATGTTGCCTTAGTTGGCGGGAGTTTAGTAGCACATGGCGGGCATAATCCGTTGGAGCCGTTAGCGTTTAAGTTGCCGGTAATTAGTGGTAAACATACCTTTAATTTTCCTGAAATCTTTACTAAGTTGGAACAACGTCAAGGTGTGTTAATGACGGAAGAAAATCCTCAAGCCGTGGCAGAGGCTGTCGCACAGTTTTTAGAATCACCGACGCTTAGCCAACGTTATGGTAATGCGGGTTATGCCGTATTAAATGAAAATCGCGGTGCGTTGCAACGAGTGATGGATTTGTTAAAACCTTATTTGAATGAGGCAAACTAAATGACAACGGTAATTTATCCCGGTACTTTTGACCCCTTAACTAATGGCCATTTAAATATTATTGAGCGAAGTGCGGTGCTTTTTTCTCACGTTTTGGTAGCCGTAGCCGAAAGCCCAAGTAAGAAACCGTTATTCAGTTTGGCGGAGCGGGTAGAGTTGGTACGTCAATCAACAGCGCATTTGCCAAATGTTGAAGTGATTGGGTTTAATAATTTATTAGCGGACACCATTGCGGAATATCATGTCAAAGCGATTATTCGCGGTGTGCGTAGTACGACAGATTTTGAATATGAAGTTCAGTTAGCCCATCTTAACCGTTTGTTGACGCATGGTGTTGAGAGCCTATTTTTTCCGCCGGTCGAACAATGGTCTTATGTGTCTTCTACGATGATTCGAGAAATTTATCTTCATAACGGCGACATGAGCCAACTTGTTCCGCCGGCCGTGTTAAAGGCGTTGCAGCATAAACGAGAGTTAGGTGTGTAGGCATCTGTAACTTGCTATGTCACTAGTGCATGCATTTTGCCGGCACTAGCATTTTCTCCTTAGCTTGAATATCCCTTGAGTAAATCCCGCCAATTCTGTTCATCAAACTGAATGTGCATTCGTTCCACTTCCTTAGTAAAGGAACGATGTAATCGTTGTAAGTTTGCGTCTTTCCAAAAACTTCCGGATTTTTCACCGCACTTATCGAAGTCGATGAGCCAGAATTGGTTGTCGCTTTCGTTTTGTTGAAACAGAATATTATGGGCATTGAGGTCAGTATGGCAGATTTGCAAATCGTGTAAGCGGCGAATAAGTCTACCGATTTCTTGCCATTGTTTGGGTTCAAGGGCATGATGTTGTAAAAGTGCGGTCAGATCTTGGGCATTTTCTACTTTTTCACTTAATAAATCGGCTTGATAACAAATACCTAAATTACCCTTACGCACCCGAGCCCCAATCGGTTTCGGCACCGGTAAACCAGCTTGATGTAATTGATTGAGTAGGTTGAATTCCGCCATGCTGCGAGTATGGTTCAAATCGTTGAAGCGATAACGATCTTTGTTGATTTTTCCCCACAAGCCACCACGATAATAATGTCGTAATGCCGTGTTTACGCCAAATAAATCTGCGGTTTGGAGAAACCACGTAGTACCACGCCCTTTGGCGGAGCCGATAATGCGATGGTGTTGTTGCCAAAATGTTGGATTAAAAAACAGATCTTGGTTTGCCAGCTGTTGATCAAAATTAAAGAGAAAAAAGTCGTTTTTGAGTTGAAATTCAAGCATTTTAAGTGATGAAAATGAGATAGCAGATAGGCGCATTCTACTTTAAAATAAGCCGATTCCCAAGTTTAACCGAGATAACAAATCCCCATGGCACTTTTCTCCCAAGCACCTCAATCTCTCTGCATTCTACGTTTATCCGCTATCGGTGACGTTTGTCATGCGTTAGCGGCAGTGCAACATATTCAACGTTATTGGCCGAACACCCAAATTACATGGATTATTGGCAAAACTGAAGCGCAGTTATTTCGCCATGTGTCGGGCATTGAATTTCTTGTGTACGATAAAAAGAGCGGTTGGCGTGGTGTGTGGGATTTATGGCGGCAATTGAAACATCGTCGATTTGATGCACTTTTGAATATGCAAACAGCCTTTCGAGCCTCCATTTTATCTCTCGGAATCCATGCAAAATACCGTATTGGTTTCGGCAAGCAACGGGCACGAGAAGGGCAGTGGTTGTTTACGAATCAACGAATTCATGATCCTGCTAAGCCGCATGTATTAGACGGGTTTATGGCATTTGCCGACTATCTTGGTGTTCCCTCGTCTCAACCTCAGTGGGATTTACCGGTGACGGAAGCGGATTTAATAGCCGTGCGAGAATATCTTGATCCGCATCGCAAAAATCTGCTGATTTCACCTTGTTCCAGCAAAAAAGAAAAAGACTGGCTGGTGGAACGTTATGCTGCAGTGGCAAATTGGGCACATCAACATGATATCAATGTGATTTTATGCAGCTCACCCGCGCCACGTGAATTAGCAATGATTGAGGAAATAAAAACCTTATGCAATTTTGCTCCAGTAGAGGTGGCCGGTAAGTTAGAGTTAACCCAACTTACCGCATTAATTCGTGAAGTAGATTTAGTGATTTCACCGGATTCCGGTCCAGCGCATATTGCCACGACACAAGGGACGCCTGTTATTGGGCTATACGCCTACCATAATCCGCTCCGCACGGGACCTTACTGCAATTTAGACAATGTGGTTTCTGTGTATGAACAAAATGTACAAAAAGAATACGGCAAACCTTCAGCGCAATTACCTTGGGCAACCAAGTTAAAAGGGCAAAATTTAATGGCGCAAATTGAAGTGAAAGAGGTGGTTAAACAAATGGAAGCCCTTCTCTTGCCGTAAAAGTGCGGTGGTTTTTCATCTTGTTTTTTATAAAAAAATCGGCACCTATAAAAGGTGCCGATGATATAAAGTTCCTAATAAATAAAGTTAGTCTTTTTGTGTATTATAAGCTTCTAATGCGCGTAAAGAATAGGTGTAGGCGGCACCGGCATTGAGTGCGATTGACATCGCTAAGGCTGCGGCTACTTCTTCTTCGGTTGCACCGGCTTTTACCGCTTCCGCGGCGTGTACGCCGATACAGCTTTCACAGCGCGTGGTGACGGCCACTGCAAGGGCAATTAATTCGCGGGTTTTAGCATCCAACACGTCGCCTTCTGCCGCTGCTGCGCTTAGTGCGCCGTAGGCTTGTAACATTTTAGGGTGTTTTTTACCTAATTCGCCGAATGATTTTTTTACATGGGCAACATCATTTTTCCAATCTGCAAACATCTTGTTCTCCTTAAATATGTTTAAAATGTGTTCTGAATTTCGGAACAAATTATAGGCGAATTCTTGTATCATACTTGCCAATTCGTCTTAACTTTTATACTTAAAATCTCATTATGGATTGTTTAGATAAACTTATTCAGTTAGCGCAGGTCAGCGGAGAAGTGAACGTCCGTTGTTTATTTCAGGGTGATTGGCAGGTGCAGCAGGACATTGGTGAAAATCAATATGTCGGCATTTTTCATTTGATTGAACAAGGGAATTGTTGGTTGAGTTTGGAAAATCAACAGATTCATTTGCAAGCGGGCGATGTCTTTTTTCTTCCACAAAATCGACCGCACTTGATTACCAGCCACTCACCACAGGCGGCAATTCAAGCATCGTCAATTCTGGCAACACCGCAAGAAAACCAGACAGATTTATTTAAGGTTTATCATATTGGGCGGAATTCACCGGATTTGAAAATGTTTTGCGGCATGTTGTATTACAGTCGTCCGTCGTTGTTAATAGAGGCGTTGCCGACATACTTGCATTTGTCTTTGCATGATACACCGTTGTTAGCATTGATTCAGGTGCTACAACAGGAGGCGGACAAAACGCAAAGTGGGGCGAAATCTTTGATTGATTCACTGGTCACGGTGCTGTTTATTTATATTTTGCGCCACGGATTGCAATCAACTCAGTTAAATCAAGGGGTGTTGGCGGGGTTGCAAGATAAACGCTTGAGTCATGTGCTGGCACAGTTATTAAGTGCACCGCAACAAGCATGGAATATGGATTCTTTGGCCGAGTTGGCGGCAATGTCGCGGGCGAATTTTATGCGGGTATTTCAGCAAAAAATCGGTATGGCACCGGGTAAATTTTTAACTCAGCTTCGTCTTCAACAAGCGGCGTTATTATTAAACCAAAGCCAGAAAAGTGTATTGGCGGTGGCGTTGGACGTGGGCTATCAATCGGAAGCGCATTTTAGCAAGGCTTTTAAAAGCGCCTACGGTATGAGTCCAAGCCAATACCGTAAACGTGTCTCCCTTTAGTATGGGTTGAAGACAATTTAGGCTATAAGATGCCACAGTTTGTGGGCAACATCGAATAAGGTTGCCCTTTGTTTTTAAGGAAAGATGATATGTTAAATAAAATTTTTAGTTGGTTTGAGAATCGCTTGAACCCCTATCCCGACCAATCGCCGAAAACTCCGGAAAACGGTTTGTTCCGCTTTATTTGGTCGAGTATCGACGGCATGAAAGGCTGGATTTTACTGTTAGCGGTACTGACGATTGGCAACGGCGTGATGGAAGCCATGTTGTTCCAATTTATGGGCTTGTTGGTGGATTGGTTGGGGGCTTATACACCGGCAACCTTATGGCAGGAAAAAGGCCATTTACTCATGGGGATGGGCGGCTTGTTAGTCTTCAGCATTCTTTGGTTGTTTTTAGCCTCCTCCGTGCGTCTGCAAACCTTACAAGGCGTGTTCCCAATGCGCCTGCGTTGGAATTTCCATCGTCTGATGTTGGGACAAAGTTTAAGTTTTTACCAAGACGAATTTGCCGGACGCGTTTCCGCGAAAGTGATGCAAACCGCTCTTGCGGTGCGCGATACGGTGCTCACTATCGCCGATATGTTGGTTTATGTAGTGGTGTATTTTGTGACCTCAGGCTTAGTGTTGGCATCATTGGATAGTTGGTTCCTCGTGCCGTTCTTTGTTTGGATTGTGCTGTTTATCACCATTTTGCGTTTGTTAATTCCCCGTCTTTCCAAAACGGCTCAGCGTCAGGCAGATGCCCGTTCATTAATGACGGGGCGAATCACTGACGCCTATTCCAATATTGCTACCGTAAAATTGTTTTCTCATGGTGCTCGTGAAGCGGGTTACGCTAAGCGTTCCATGGAAGAATTTATGGTCACGGTACACGCCCAAATGCGTTTGGCAACCTCGCTAGACAGCTTAACCTACATCAATAATGTCGTGCTGATTTTAAGTACGGCGATCATTGGTGTATTGCTATGGCAACAAAGTTTAGTCGGTGTTGGTGCGATTGCTACATCTACGGCAATGGCATTGCGCGTTCACGGTTTGTCCCGTTGGATTATGTGGGAATCGGCACGCTTGTTTGAAAATATCGGTACGGTAAATGATGGTATGAATACGCTGACCAAGCCACAGACCATTTTGGATAAACCAAATTGCCCACCGTTAAATGTCACGCGTGGAGAGATTAAATTTAACGACCTAAGTTTTGCCTATGATCCGGCAAAACCTTTGTTGAGCCATTTCAATTTGACCATTAAACCAGGTGAAAAAGTGGGATTGATTGGGCGTTCCGGCGCGGGTAAATCTACCATTGTGAATTTGCTTTTACGCTTTTATGAAGCGCAGCAAGGCACTATCACCATTGACGGGCAAAATATCATGGACGTGCAACAGGAAAGTCTGCGCAGTCAAATCGGCTTGGTGACGCAAGATACGTCGTTATTGCACCGTTCCGTGCGTGATAACATCGTGTACGGCAGACCAAGTGCCACCGAGCAGGAAATGTTTGATGCGGCGGAGCGTGCCGAAGCGGCGGATTTTATTCCATTTTTAAGCGATGCGCAGGGACGCAAGGGATATGATGCGCACGTTGGCGAACGTGGCGTGAAACTCTCAGGCGGACAACGCCAGCGTATCGCCATCGCCCGCGTGATGTTAAAAGATGCGCCGATTTTGTTATTGGACGAAGCCACCAGTGCGTTGGATTCTGAAGTGGAAGCGGCGATTCAGGAAAGTTTGGATAAAATGATGGAAAACAAAACCGTTATTGCTATCGCTCATCGTTTATCCACGATTGCCGCGATGGATCGTCTGATTGTGTTGGATCACGGACAAATCGTAGAACAAGGCACACATGCCGAATTACTCGCACAAAACGGTCTCTATGCCAAATTATGGCAGCACCAAAGTGGTGGCTTCTTGAGTGGGCACACAGATTAAAAATACCTTCTAAAACGACCGCACTTTTGCTTGGCAAAGTGCGGTTTCTTTTTGCGGTGTTTTTTCAGCATAGAAGCAATAGATTTACTCAACGGATAGGGCTGATTATAATGCTTGGCATGATTTAAACGATTTTAAGGATATACATGCAATTTTCTAAAATGCACGGACTCGGCAATGATTTTATGGTGGTGGATGCGGTTACGCAGAACGTTTATTTTCCTGCCGACACCATTAAACGTTTAGCCGATCGTCATCGTGGCATTGGTTTTGATCAGCTGTTGGTGGTGGAACCGCCTTATGATCCCGAATTGGATTTTCATTATCGTATTTTTAATGCGGATGGCAGTGAAGTGGCGCAATGTGGTAATGGTGCTCGATGTTTTGCCCGCTTTGTGACGCTCAAAGGCCTAACCAACAAAAAGGATATCGCCGTCAGCACGCAAAACGGCAAAATGGTGTTAACCGTTAAAGAAGACGACAATGTGCGTGTGAACATGGGCGAACCCATTTGGGAGCCGAATAAAATTCCGTTTACCGCCAATAAATTCGAGAAAAATTATATTCTGCGCACGGAAATTCAAACGGTACTCTGTGGCGCGGTATCCATGGGCAATCCACATTGTGTGGTGCAGGTGGACGATATTCACACCGCCAACGTGGCGCAGCTCGGACCATTACTTGAAAACCATGAGCGTTTTCCGGAACGGGTGAATGCTGGTTTTATGCAGGTGGTGAACCGCAAACATATTAAATTACGCGTACATGAGCGTGGCGCGGGCGAAACCCAAGCCTGCGGTAGCGGTGCTTGTGCGGCAGTCGCTGTGGGGATTATACAAGGCGTATTGGATAATGAAGTGCAGGTGGATTTGCCTGGCGGCAGTTTGCTGATTGAATGGCAAGGCGAAGGGCATCCGCTGTATATGACCGGTAGCGCCACCCACGTCTATGACGGTGTGATTTATCTCTAATTTTCGATCATCTGCGATGCAAAACGAACTGCAAAAATACCTGACTTACTTGCGCATTGAACGTCAAGTGAGTCCTCATACGCTGACCAACTATCAACATCAGTTGGTGCGCGTTATCGCCATTTTGCAGGACGCCGGAATTCAACAATGGCAACAAGTCACACCAAGTGTTGTGCGCTATGTGTTGGCACAAAGCAGTAAACAGGATGGCCTAAAAGAAAAAAGCTTAGCATTACGCCTTTCTGCGTTGCGCCGCTTTTTGAGTTATTTGGTGTATCAAGGGCAGCTTAAAGTGAATCCGGCTGTGGGGGTTTCCGCGCCTAAGCAACCCAAACACTTACCCAAAAATATCGATAGGGATCAAATTCAGCTATTACTTGCCAACGACAGCAAAGAGCCCATTGATATCCGCGATCGCGCCATGATTGAATTGTTTTACAGCTCAGGTTTGCGTTTGTCGGAATTGCAAGGATTGAACTTAAACAGCATTAATCTTCGCGTGCGTGAAGTCCGGGTGATTGGTAAAGGGAACAAAGAGCGCATTGTGCCACTGGGGCGTTATGCTTCCCATGCGATTCAACAATGGCTCAAAGTGCGGTTGTTATTTAACCCCAAAGATGATGCGTTGTTTGTCAGTCAGTTGGGGAATCGCATGTCCACGCGCACGATTCAAATGCGCTTGGAACGCTGGGGCATTCGACAAGGGTTGAATAGCCATTTGAATCCGCATAAACTCCGCCACTCTTTTGCCACCCATATGTTGGAAGCCAGTTCGGATTTACGCGCGGTACAAGAATTGCTCGGACACAGTCATTTATCAACAACGCAAATTTATACACACTTAAATTTTCAACATTTAGCAGACGTGTATGATGCGGCGCATCCGCGAGCCAAACGGAAAAAATAAGAGAAACGTCATGAAATTTTACCGCACTTTACAGCCTTTTCAGGTGATCAGTTTTGATTTGGATGACACCTTATACGATAACTCACAGGTGATGATTAAAGCGGAAAGTGAATTTTTGACATTTTTACGCCAATATGACGGCGTTCAAGACGTGACACATGCTGAATGGGTGTTTTGGAAAGAAACGGTTGGGCGAGAAAATCCTCTCCTACAAGAAAATGTTACCGCATGGCGAACGCAAAGTTTACAGGCGCTATTAGCAAAACGACAAAAAAGTGCGGTGGATATTTCCGCTATTTCTGAAAAAGCTATGTCGTATTTTTTACACTGGCGCCATCAAATCGACGTGCCACCACAAAGTTTTGAGGTTCTAAAACAACTCAAACAACACTATAAACTTGTGGCGATAACTAACGGCAATGTAGAACCGGCACGTATTGGCTTTCACCACTTTGGTTTAATATTACGCGGCGGTGAGCATGGCAGAGCTAAACCTCATGAGGATTTATTCCAGCAGACCGCGCGTCATTTTAATATTTTGCCACACCAACTTTTGCACGTAGGTGACAATTTACAAACAGACGTGCAAGGCGCCATCCAAGCCGGCTGCCAAGCAGTTTGGTTAAACTTAACCCCAAAGCATATTCACCAATTCAGCGATGCTCGTCTGTTACCAACGGTAGAAATGTCAGATTTATCGGCGCTGTTGTCGTTGTGTTGTTAAAAGTGCGGTCCTTTTTTACCGTGTTTTGATAAAGAAAAAGGCATAGTCAACCTATGCCTTTTTTATTTTATGAATGAATATTTCCGATTATTTTACAATATCGCCTTTTAGTGCAACACCGGCGATGAAGATGCTGGCTAAGACAACGCTTAATTTCATAGTAAGTTTCATAAACCTCTCCTTGGGTAGTGAATAAATTGAGATCGTGAATACAATCAGATTGAGTATAGCATTTTTATTTTAGTTACGAATTAACATATTGTCTTTCTTATTGGGTTGCGATTGCTTTAATTAGGTCGGGTAGGTAAAATTGACAAAATTTGCATTTTGATATTTTAAATTTAATTAAATGGATCATTTCATGAAAAAATTATTGTTATCTATGAGTTTAGCCGCATTTGCTTTGACTGCTTGTTCTTCCGGTGTTGTTGATTTAAAACCTGTTAGTGCGACTCAGAACATTAAGCATATTTGTTTAAAAGGCAGTATTAAAGCTGCGCCGGATAATTTTATTGATGCATTAACGCGTAGCTTAAAAAATAAAAATATTTCAGCTGAATTAATGAGAAATAAAGCGGATTGTGATTACGTCTTATTTTTTAACGTAAGAGGAAATAATCATATTATTGGCCGTGCTAAATTTGAGTTGAAAGAGATGGGAACAAAACAATCTTTGGGATCATTATCGTATAAACGTCGCGGTGATGAGAAAGAACGTGTTGATCAGGTTGGTTTACAAGGTCAAACGGATTTAATGATTAACCAACTGTTTCAATAAGCCATAATGACTAAGACAATTTGTCAGTTTTCTTGCAATATTTCAGCGTGGAAAATCGTTTGTAATAAGACTTTGTCCGACAGTGATTGGGCTCTGGGATATACGCATTGGCAAAAAAACAGCGAAAGTTTTCCTGATTTTGTTCCTAAACTTGAGTTTTTAGCGCCATTAAAACGTCGCCGTTTAAGCGATTCCGCCCGTTTAATTTTTGAGGCGGCTTGGAATCTGGTTGAGGAGAAAACCAATTTACCGGTGGTTTATGCGTCAGCAAATAGTGAAATTAATCGCAACTTTAGTTTATGGCATGCTTTATTAACGGAAGGGGATGTATACCCAACCTCCTTCAGTTTATCAGTACACAATGCATTAATCGGGCAATGGTCTGAATTGCGTCAAGTGAAAGCAGAAACCACAGCGCTGGTTGCTAACAAAGACAATTTGGAGATTGCATTATTGGAAGCCTATCTCCTGTTACGGGAAGGTGAAAAGCAGGTTCTTGTGGTTGTCGCAGAATCACCTCTTGCCCTGGAATACAACGCTCATCCGGTTATGCGTCAGCCTTTTAGCTATGCGTTGGCATTGGTGGTGGAAGCTGGGGAGCAATACCAATTAAGTCTTTCTAATAGCGCTTTTGAAATGGAACCTGTTTTGGATTCGGCCTTAGAATGGGTTAAAAATCAGCATTTAAACTGCACACAATGGCAAACGCCAAATAGTACGGGAGGCGTTTGGACATGGCAGAAAAACTAGATTGGCTTCGACGATTTATCGGGACAGCAATTGGTTTTTTCTTTTGGGGGACGGCAGGCGTGTTACTTCAGTTGGTTTTGTATCCCTACATGCTTACTCGCAAAACTGACTCGCTACAAAATCAATTAAAGACGCGCCGTTTTGTTGGTCGGATTTGGTATTACTTTATTCGTTATTTATCTTTTGTTGGTGTATTACAAGTCACTTATAAAGGATTTGAAAAGCTTGGTCGTCCTGGACAATTAATACTGCCAAATCACCCTTCTCTATTGGATGTAGTATTAATTTTAGGTAAAGTGCCAACGCTTAACTGTATTGTTAAAAAAGATTTATTAAATAACCCTACCATGCGAAATCAGATATTGGCTTGTGGTTTTTTACCCAATACAGAGTCTGTCGAATTATTAGAACAAAGCGACGAAGTACTCAAAGAACAAGCCTTGTTGCTTTTTGCAGAAGGAACGCGAACCGGTTGGGATGGGGTGGTTAAACTTAACCGAGGTGCAGTATCTATCGGTTTACGTAGCGCTAAAGTGATTACTCCGGTTATCATTCGAATGCTTCCGTTAAATTTGAAAAAAGGTCAACCGTGGTATCAAATTCCGAAAAGACTCATTCAATATGAGCTTATTGTTGGGGAAGATATCGATCCTCAAGACTGGCTACAAACCCAATCTTTACCAATGGCTTCCCGTCGATTGACTAAATATTTAGAAGATTATTTTAATTTACACACAAAGGACAACAAAAATGGAACTGGAACAGCAAATTAAACAATTAATTATTGATAGTTTGGCATTAGAAGATATCAGTGTTGAAGATATTGAAAATGACACCGCACTTTTTGGTGATGATGGTTTAGGGTTGGACTCTGTTGATGCGCTTGAACTGGGCTTGGCAGTGCAAAAAACATTTCATTTGCAACTGGATAGTGAACAAACCCAAGTACGTAATCACTTTGAAAGTGTAGCGACCTTGGCAAGTTTTATTCGTAGTCAAAAAGGTGAGGCGTAATATGACCGAACAAGAAATTCGAGATTTATTGACTGAGGCGCTTGAGTCTTTATTTGAAATCGAACCGGAAAGAATTAAGCCGGAAACCAATCTGTATGAAGATTTAGAAATTGATAGCATTGATGCGATTGATTTGATTGATCACATTAAACGTAAAACAGGCCACAAATTGCAAGCGGAAGATTTTCGTAATGTCCGTACCGTAGATGATGTGGTCAAAGCCGTGCTAAAAATTAGTCAGAGCGTTCAATAATGCGTAAATATGCCCCAACCGATCTCATTTCACTCGACCCTGTATGGTGCTATTCGGATTTCGAACAAAAAGCGTATCAAATATCCGCAGAATTTCAACACCGTCAGATTCAAGCTGTTGCAGTATGGTTTGAAGACGGCGCCAAATTGGCGTGTACGCTTTTAGCCGCTTGGCATGCCAAAGTGCGGGTGCTTTTCCCGCCAAATGTTACGCCGGAAAGTGTAGCATGGGTGAGCGCCCATGCGGGTTTGTGGCTAACCGATGTGGAGATTCACTCTTCCTTGGTGGTGTGTTTTGATGATTTTGGTGCACAACAGTCTTGCCAAAAACACGCTGAAAATCGACCGCTCTTTGATTATGACAACCAAACGGAAATCTGGCTGAAGACCTCCGGCAGTACCGGTGAGGCAAAAACAATCATTAAAACCGCAGAGCAAATGTGGCTTGGTGCGGAAGTCTTGGCGGAAGCCTTGCCGTTTAAAGCAAAGAATAATGTGACGGCTATTAGTACGGTCAGTATTCAACATATTTATGGTTTAACCGTACACATCATGATGTCCTTGGTCAATGGCTGGCAAATTGGACGTAAGCAACAATTTTATCCGGAATGTATGCTTGCTGAAGCACGGAATACTGAACAGACAGTGATCGTCAGTAGCCCCGCCATGCTAACCCGTATTGACTGGTTTAATATGACAATGCCGAAAAATATCGTCGGTGTGATTTCTTCCGGTGGTGCATTGCCGGAAGAAACTTCAGAACAAATGCGCCATTTATTGCAGCAGCCTGTCATTGAAATTTATGGCAGTACGGAAACCGGCCCGATTGCGATTCGTGATGATATTCATTTATGGCAAACCTTGCCGAATAGTCGTTTAGGCTGTAATGAAGATGGTGCGCTATGGATCGAGGGATGTTGGCTTTCGACACGTGAGCAAACGGCAGATGTGGTGGAGTTTCTTGATGGTGGATTCCGTTTATTAGGGCGCAGTGATCGTATCGTCAAAATCGGTGATAAACGTACTTCATTAGCCGGTATTGAAACCAAGTTAAACCAACATGCTTGGGTTGAGGATTGCTATATTGCGCAACATCCTGAACAACCTCGATTGGCTGCTTGGGTCGGCTTAAATGCACAAGGGATTGAAATTTTAAGAGAGAATGGTCGACGTCATTTGATAGATCAACTTAAAGCCTATTTGGCTGAAACACAGGATAAGACAGCGATTCCACGTTTTTGGCGTTTTACGGATAAATTGCCGCGCAATAGCCAATCTAAAATAAACAAACTGGAATTTAACCGCACTTGTATTGAGCCGCAGCGTGAACCGATTTGGTTAACCGAACAGCAAACTGAACATCATTATCAGGCAACCGGCAAAGTGCCATTAGATTTGTTGTATCTTAAAGATCATTTTGCAAATTTCCCTTTAGTACCGGGCGCAATTGAATTGCAATGGATTAGTGACAAGATTAAAGCGTTGGTGGCGCAGGATGTTGAATTTAGCCGTTTGGATAAATTGAAATTCCAAAAATTCTTACGTCCGAATGACCGTTTTTCTCTTGAATTAAACGTCGCCGAGAAACGGGATAAAGTCACTTTCCAACTGAAAGTAGAAAATGATATGTGCTGTAGCGGCGTCGCAGTGTTATCGTATCGTTAACCATGTTATCACTTGTTTGCCTCATAAATTGTGTTGCCTCTTGTGAATATGATTAAGATTATTATCAACCTTTTACTAATGTTAACCGGTATCGCTTATCCGATACTCTGGTTATTCGCCGATAATCAGCAAATGCTGTTTCATTTACCTTGGATTATGGCGTTGCTTTGGGCATGTAAAGGGGCTTTTCAACAGCAGGGACAACGTTATTTTGCCTGGTGTATGGCGTTTATTTTAGCCGTGGTGGCGCTAACCCGCTCCATTGAAACCATGTTTTGGTACCCTATCATCATTAATGTGTTAATGCTCTCGTTATTTGGCGGGAGCCTATTGCGTGGGCAAACGGTAGTGGAGCGTTTAGCGCGTCTTCAAACACCGGATTTAAATGAGCATGGTGTTCGTTATACCCGAAAAGTCACTCAACTGTGGTGTGGGGTTTTTATTGTAAATATCTTGATTACTGCGACAGCCATTGGATTGGAATATTATGATTTCTGGGCACTCTACACCGGTGTGATTTCCTATTGCATTATGGCGATTGTGATGGCCGGTGAATGGTTGGTCAGACAAAAAGTAAAAAAACATTATGAATAATCTACGGGATCCTAATGCACTAATTGCCCGCCATCCTGACTGGCAATGGCAAGATTTTTTGACAAGAGCATGCCAAATTTCAGCACAATTAAAGCAAGAACAAATTAAGTCGGTGGCTTTTTGGTTTGATGATGCGGCATTGTTCGCATGCGCTATGCTAGCGTGTTTTCATTCCGGTACGCGTATTTTACTTCCTCCTAATTTGCTTTCGGAAAATCAACAATGGATCAAAGAAAATGCGGATTTTCTGTTTGATGACACTCTGTTTAATCATTACGGTATTGCACAAAAACACCCTGAAAATCCACCGCACTTTGATTGCCACGATTCGACAGAAATTTGGTTAAAAACCTCAGGCAGTAGCGGACAGGCGAAAATATTAGTTAAAACCGCCCGGCAAATGTGGTTAGAGGCGGAAGCCATCCATCAATCTCTTCCTTTCCCGCAGGGGAACCATATTCATTTAGTCTCCAGTGTTTCTGTACAACATCATTACGGTCTCTCGTATCGTATTATGTTGCCGCTTATTATGGGGTGGACGATTGCACGTCAGCAACAGCCTTACCCTGAAGGTTTGATTGAAGAAAGTTTTGCTGCGCCGGCAAGTATTTGGATTAGCAGCCCAACGCTTTTGACCCGCTTAAACCTGGATGATGCGAAGTTACACCAATGTCCTTTGCTGGGAATGATTTCCTCCGGCGGTGTGTTACCGGCAGATATCGGCAATGCCATTCGACAACAATTGAAAGCTGATGTGATTGAGTGCTACGGTAGCACGGAAACCGGTGCAATTGCTTTCCGTGCCGATGATGGTTTGTGGCAGCCGACTACAATGACCAAGGTCGGGCTGAATAGCGAAGGGGCTTTGTGGGTCGATTCTGCCTGGTTAAATCAGCGGGAACAAACGGCAGATGGTGCAGAATTATTTGAGGACAAATTTCATTTATTAGGGCGTATCGATCGCATTGTGAAATTTGGTGATAAACGTATTTCGTTAGTAAAAATCGAACAGGATTTATTGCGACATCCTTGGGTGGCGGATTGCTATATCGCACAGCATCCGGTGCATTTTCGACCGGCGGCTTGGGTCGCGTTAAATCTCGATGGTATACAATCCTATCAGCAACTTGGACGAAGTGCCTTTGTAAGTCAGTTACGTCACTTTCTAATAAAAACTCAAGAACATTCAGGGTTGCCACGTTTTTGGCGCTTTGTGGAAACATTGCCTCGTAATAGCCAATCCAAAATTAGTAAGCCTGACTTTGAGCAAGCCTTTTTAGCAGAAAAAGAGGATGCTCTATGAACAAGGTCATTGTCATTATTCCTCACTACAACCATTCCAACACGATAGAACATGTTGTTCAGCAGGTGTTGAAACAACATCTCCCGGTGTTGATTGTCGACGATGGCTCTGCCGAAACTCACCTGCCCGTCTTAAAAACATTGCAACACGCGCCTAACGTCTTTATACATTATTGCCCGCTGAACGGGGGAAAAGGCGCTGCAATGAAAATCGGCTTCATGAAAGCGGCTGAAATGGGGTTTACACATGGTATTCAAGTAGATGCCGATGGTCAGCACCACCTTCCAGATATGGTAAAAATGTTGCTCGAAATGCAAAAAAATCCGACCGCACTTATTTGCGGTAAACCGATTTATGGCGAGGATGCACCGAAAGCGCGTTTATACGGACGTAAAATTACAGATTTTTGGAATGCTATTCATACGCTTTCGCTTGATATTAAAGATGGTATGTGTGGTTTTCGTCTCTATCCTTTAGCGCCGATTTTGGATTTGATGCAAGCGGAGTCGTTAGGAAGTCGTATGGATTTCGATATTGATATTGTGGTGAAAGCCCATTGGCATCAAATCCCTTTAATTTGGGTCGATACGCCGGTGCGTTATCAACAGGACGGCATATCCCATTTCCGTGGTTTCGCGGATAACTGGGGCATCAGTAAAATGCACAGTCGTTTATTTTTTGGCATGTTGGCTCGTGTATTAACGGGGCGAAAAGTATGAGCTCTCAGCATTGGGCGGAGCAAAATGAGCGCGGGAGTAAGCTTTCCTTAAATTTAACCCGCCTTATTGTGCAGTACTGCCCGTTGTGGGTGATTAAACTGGTCACTTTTTTTGTGGTGAGCTATTTTTTCCTGACGTCTCAAAAGGCTCGCCGCAATATTCACCGCTATCAACAACGGCTACAACAAACCTTTCCGCAGGTTCATTTGCCTCGTTATCCCGTATTTTGTCAGTTTTTAGCCTTTGGTGAGGCGATCACCGATCGTTTCGCCGTCTGGCAGAAAAAAATTCGTTATGCCGATTTAATTGACGATGACACGGATAACGTCTATCAAGCCATTCGTTCAGAAGGTCGTGGACAAATTTTGGTCTGTTCTCATTTTGGCAATATCGAGATTTGTCGTGCGTTGGTCGATAACCCAAATCATAGCAATTTTAAGCTAAACATTTTGGTGCATAACCGTCATGCACAAGCCTTTAATGAATCTCTCGAAAAGGCGGGCGCTTCCTCCTTGCCATTAATTCAAGTGGAGGATTTGGATGCGCAGAAAATGTTGGAATTACATGAACGGCTTGAACGTGGCGAGTGGATTGCAATTGCGGCCGATCGCGTGCCGGTACGTGGCGATAAAACGCAAAAAGTGGATTTTTTAGGTGCGCAGGCATCCTTTCCGCAAGGTGTTTGGCTAATGGCAAGTTTACTGAAAGCACCGATTAATACGATCTTTTGCTTAAAAAAATGGGGCGACTATCATTTAAAATTGCGTCATTTTTCCGACTCTATCGAGGGGCGTGGAAAGCAACGAGCTGACAATATTGAACAGGCAATGCAACGCTATGCGGATTTATTAGCGCGAGAATGTGCAGAAAACCCCTTGTATTGGTTCAATTTTTACGATTTTTGGGAAGATGATTAAAATGTTGAGAAAGAAAAAACACGTTTATTGTCACCATGCCTCTGAATATGAAATCCAGTTTTTTGATGTGGATTCCATGAATATTATGTGGCATGGGCATTATGTGAAATATTTGGAAATGGCACGCTGTGCATTTTTGGACGAAATTCATTACACCTACGACGTAATGAAAGAAAAAGGCTACGGTTGGCCTATCGTCCAGTTGAATTTGAAATATGTGAAACCGGCGTTGTTTCGCCAAAAAATTCGCGTGGAGCTTTCATTGGTGGAATATGAAACCTGTATTCGTATTGATTACATTATTCGTGATGTCGCAACCAATGAGAAACTCACTGCGGGTAGCACAACGCAAGTCGCGGTAGAAATTAAAAGCAGAGAGATGCAATTGCAGACACCGCCTTGTTGGCGAAGTGCGGTGGAAAATCATCCGAGTTTTCAACAGGAGAACACATAATGCGCATTTTATTGGCTATTTGTTTATTGTGGCTGAGTCTGTTGAGTTGGGCGTTTTCTGAAAATGAACTCATTACCTTGTTACAAACCCCGCAAAACGTGCAAGGTGATTTTACCCAACAGCGTTTTCTGAAATCTTTAAATAAGCCAATTACCACCCAAGGTAAATTTGTCTTATTGGCACAGAAAGGGCTTTTATGGCAAATGGAAAAACCCTTTACCAATCAGCTCCGTGTAAAAAAAGACGGCATTATGCAATGGGACGGGAAGCAATGGGTGGCAAATGGAAAAATGGGACAGGCGGAACAAATTAGCTTGTTCCTCGGTTTGTTGTCAGGGGATATTTCCGGGTTAAAAACGCAATTTGATGCGACGCTGGTTGGTGAAGCGAAAAATTGGTCTTTAACGTTAACGCCAAGTTCGTTGCTGATGAAACAGATTTTTAATCATATTGAAATTCAAGGTAATAGCGTGGTGAAAACCATTGTGTTAGATGAAAAACAAGGAGATAAAACCCGGATTCATTTTGACAATGTTCAGCAAAACCAATCATTAACGGCGTTCGCTCAGGCGGCGTTGGAATAAAAAACGATGAAAAAATCCACCGCACTTGCCTTTCTTTATGCCTCATTTTTACTGATCACCTTGTGGCTGTTTGGCTACGCTGTGAAGCAAGGCCATTGGCTACAAACGGATTTGCGCGCTTTATTGCCGCAAGAACAAGGCTGGTCATCTTGGCAAGTGAAGGCGGATCAACATCAAGAAGAACAACTCAATCAACAAGTGATTTTACTTGTGGGACACGCTGATGCACAAACGGCCTTTAAACTGAATGCGTCGGTGGCACAGCAATGGCGGGAAAGTGGGTTGTTTGCTCAGGTCAATGACCGAATGCAACCGGATATCGATGCGCTACGTAATGAAATCAAACATCTACGTTTAGCCACCTTGTCTCAAGAGATTCGTCAGCAGTTATTAACGGCACCCCAAGTTTACTTCCAACAATATGCGGAACAATTGCTCAATCCTTTTACGCAAAACAATTTATTGTCTTTAGAGCAAGATTGGTTGGGATTAGGGCGTTTTGTTTTGCCACAGGCGCAAATACAAAGTCGTATTCAATGGAATACGGCAAATGGCATGCTTTATGTGACGGAAAATGATCAAACATGGGTGTTGTTACGAGGCGTATTGCGACAGAGTAGTTTGATTAATCCATCTGTTAATTTGACCGCACTTTTGGCGCAAAATCGTCTTCAAATTGAAGAAAATAAAGGGCAGATGCGTGCTGCCGGTGCGCCGTTATTTGCGGCTCATGCCAAAGTGAAAGCCGAACAAGAAAGCACTTTCATGAGTATCTTGGGCATTAGTCTGACCTTATTGTTGTTGCTATTTACGTTTCGAACCTTTCGTGTGCTGTGGTTGTTTTTGCCGATCTTAGCCGGTATGTTAAGTGGCGTGACGGCAACGGTGTACGCATTCGGGCAAATTCATATTTTAACCCTTGTTATCGGCACCAGCTTAATCGGTGTGCTCATTGATTTTCCGCTTCATTGGCTTTCATCTTCACTTTCTCATCCTGTCTGGAACGCCGCGCAGACCATGCGGAAATTGCGTTTTACCTTTTTGATTAGCCTATTGGTGACGTTGCTTGGCTATGGCTTGTTGGGTTTTACGGTGCTTCCGGTATTAAAACAAACCGCACTTTTTTCTGCCGTAGCGCTGATTGCTGCTATGTTAGCGACCTTGCTCTTTTTGCCGCCACTATTTCGTCATTATCAGGCTAAACCTTTACCTTTCCGCCCTAAAGTGCGGTCGATTTTTACGCTGTTTTTACACTACAAATTCGGCATTTTTGCGAAAAGCATCGCTTTGCTTTTTGTTGCGGCAGGGTTGTTTCAATCAAGTTGGCGCGATGATATTCGCGAATGGGTTGCTATGCCGCAAGGCATGCTGATGGAAGCTAAACAAATCGCTGATTTAACCGGAATTGACTTGGGTAATCGTTATTTCTTAGTGCTTGCGGAGCATGATGATGAATTACTGGAAAAAGAGACTGTCTTGACTCAGCAACTAGAGGCGCAAAATATTCCGTACCGAGCCTTATCTCAATGGCTTATGTCCACAAACCAACAGCAGCAATTTATTCAGCAGCTTGCTGCGACAGTTCATCCGCAAGATTATGCTGTGTTGCAGGATATTGGGATTCCGCCGGAAACCATCCAAACCGCTTTGGTGGCATTAGGTACAGAAATGCCTATATCTTTATCTTCTGCCTTGCAGCAACAAATCGGGCAGACGTGGCAAACATTATATTTAGGTCATTTGGTGCCTGGGAATGTTGCAGGTATCGTTCAGATTGTCGGTCAATCGGCCTTTCCATTAGAAAATTTGGCCAATCAGCAAGATATCTTTTGGACGGATAAACGATCGCATTTGAATCAAGCATTTCAAGCCACTCGTGATCAGGCAGCCTGGCTTAAAGCAATGTCATTTTTGTTTGCCGGTTTATTGTTATGGCGTTTCTTTGGTGTGAAAAAGACGGTGACCATGTTATTGCCACCATTGTGTGCCATTGTGTTGACGATAGCCATTTTCGGCTGGGTAGGCTGGCCAATCAGTTTATTTACGATGTTCGGTTTGTTATTGGTGTCTGCCATCGGGATTGATTATACCGCCTATATGCAAACGGCAAATGAACCTTTATACGGTAAGTACATTGCGGTATTATTGGCGGCAATCACAACGCTCATTTCCTTTGTTTTACTGGGCTTAAGCTCGACACCTGCTGTCGCCTCTTTTGGTTTAAGCGTCAGTCTTGGTGTGTTATTCAGTGTTATCATTACGTTTAAAATGTTGCGGTAAGGAAGTATGAAATATTGTTTAATTCTCTTTTTTGCCATGCTAACGGCGTGTAGCACATTGCCCACGGTAAAACAGTTGCCGGCGCATCAAGGCATTCGAATCTTTAAAGTCGAACAAGTGACGGCTGAAAATCAATTACAGCAAGCCAGTTTGTTAACTTTACAAATGGATGCGCAACAGTGGCGTTGGGTGCAGACAGATCCACTTGGTGCACCGTTAGCGAGAGTGATTTTAACTAAACAAGGGTGGCAAAATGACGGTTTTGTTATGCCGAATCAACAGGCTCGTCAGCTCTTTTCTGCCCTTTCTACGGCGTTAAACCCGCAGCAACCTTTATTTGATTTTAGCGCTGTTCAGCCTATTTCAAACGGCGCAGATTATTTTGTTAAACAGAAAAAAGTATGGCAAATCAGACAATTGCCATCCATGATTGAAATCGATTTGTCGGATCATAGTCATTGGCGAATCGAGGAACTAAATTAAGAGAAAAATGACCGCACTTTATTTAAGCAAACCGGCAATCCTAAGTAGTTTAGGTGAAGGTATCGAGAGACATGTTCAACATTTACTGAATGCCGAGGATTCGCCACTAAAACTTTCCGAGCGTGCTTTTCATATTTATGGGCTAGAAGGAAAATCACGTGTCTTTGGTGAAGTGAATGTTTCTTTACGTCCTTTCCCAAAGGATTTGCCGGAAATTCATGTGAGCCGTAACAATCAATTACTGTGGCATTGTTTGGCGCAGATAGAAGATCAGATCGCGTCAGTCATTCAACGTTTTGGAAAACATCGTATTGCCGTAGTAATTGGCACATCGACAACAGGCGTTGATGAAAATATTCCGGTGTTTAAATATGCGGCACAGCATCATGATTGGTCGAGTGAACGCTTTAAACAACAGCAACAATATTTTTCCGCACCAGCTGATTTTGTCGCCTACCAATATGGTTTGGAAGGGCTAACTTACGGTATTTCTACTGCCTGTACTTCCGGCGCAAAAGCCTTAATCAGTGCCGCGCGTTTGTTAAATGCCGGCTTGTGTGATGCGGTGATTTGCGGTGGTGTGGATGCACTTTCCCCGCTCACAATCAGCGGTTTTTCCTCTTTGTCTGTGTTGTCCGATAAACGTTCTAACCCGCTTTCGGTTAATCGTGATGGCATCAATCTTGGTGAGGGCGCCGCTGTTTTTATCATGACACGAGAAAAATTAGAAGAAAGCAACATTGCGTTGTTAGGTTACGGCGCAAGCAGCGATGCTTATCATATGTCGTCTCCGCATCCTGAAGGTGAGGGCGCGATTGCTGCGTTTCGTGCTGCACTGAACTCAGCCAAATTAGCAGCGGATGAAATAGGTTGGATTAATTTACACGGCACGGGCACAGTACATAACGACCAAATGGAAACCTTAGCGGTTCATCAGGTATTTGGCGATGACACGCCATGTACCACGACCAAACCCTACACAGGGCATACTCTTGGCGCGGCTGGGGCTGTAGAGGCTGCGATTGTATGGGGCATTATCGATCGTACATTAAATCCAACAGGTAAGTTGCCGGCACAATTGTGGGATCATCAGACCGATGCCGCATTGCCGGTAATAAATATCACCCATGAACAAAGCCAGTGGGCTAAGTCACAACGCATTGGCGCGAGCAGTTCTTTTGCTTTTGGTGGAAATAATACCGTATTGATTTTAGGGGAACGACATGCCTGATTTAACCTGTCCGATAACAGACATTGCACCTTTGGTGCCGCACAGTGGCAAAATGATTATGCTGGACAAAATTCTTGATTTTGGTACGGATTTTTTGATTGCCGAGATGGAGGTTCGACCGGATAACCTTTTTCTCCAGGGGGAGAGACTGCCGAGTTTTTTAGGGGCGGAAATTATGGCGCAAGGCGTTGCCGCCTGGGATGGCTGTAAATGTGCGCAACTCGGAAAACCCATCGGATTAGGGTACTGGCTGGGTTCGCGTAAATTAAGTATTCATCAGCCTTATATTGCTATGGGCAGTAAATTACGTATTCAAATTAAGCTTTCCATTGAAGATGCTTCCGGTTTCGGCGTGTTCGATTGCCAATTAATTGATGTTAACAGTCAACAGATTATCGTGGAAGGCGCATTAAATGTCTTCAGACCGCAAGCGTAAATTCATCGCTAAAAACCACCGCACTTTTTATCTAATCTAAGGAATTTATATGAGTGAAACAGTTTTAATCACAGGTTCTAGCCGAGGTATTGGCAAGGCGATTGCCTTACAGTTAGCGCAGTCAGGCTTTGATATTGTGGTACATTGCCGTAGTCGAGTGGAAGAGGCGGAAGAGGTTGCTCAGGCTGTTCGTGAATTGGGGCAACGTGCTCGCGTATTGCAGTTTGATGTCAGTCATCGCGCGGAGGTCGCAGAAAAGCTACTTGCTGATGTGGAAGAGAACGGCGCTTATTACGGTGTGGTGCTGAATGCAGGACTCACCCGTGATAACGCATTTCCAGCCTTAACCGAAGAGGACTGGGATCAAGTATTGCGTACGAATTTGGATGGTTTTTACAATGTATTACATCCGATTATGATGCCTATGATTCGCCGCCGCAAAGCAGGGCGTATTGTTTGTATTACATCGGTTTCTGGCTTAATCGGCAATCGTGGTCAGGTCAATTATAGTGCTTCCAAAGCCGGGATTATCGGTGCGGCGAAGGCGCTTGCAGTGGAATTAGCAAAACGTAAAATTACGGTAAACTGTGTGGCACCGGGATTAATTGATACGGATATTCTGGATGAAAATGTGCCTATTGATGAAATTCTAAAAGTGATTCCGGTAGGGCGAATGGGCGAGCCGGAAGAAGTGGCACATGCGGTAGATTTTCTCATGAATGAAAAAGCGGCTTACATCACCCGCCAAGTGATCGCCGTGAATGGCGGTTTATGCTAACGCATCTAGAAACCATGAAGACGTCAAAGAGATAAATAAATGAAACGAGTTGTGATTACGGGAATCGGCGCCGTTACTGCCTTTGGTAAAGAATGGTCGTCTGTCAAAGCGGCTTTTCAACGCAAACAAAATGCAGTGCAGGCAAAAACAGAATGGGCAGAACGTTACCCTGAGTTGGGCGCTAATCTGGGCGCCGAAATTTTAGGGTATGAGCCACCGAAACATTGGAATCGCAAACAATTACGCAGTTTAGGACGCGTCTCTCAACTTGCTGTGGAAGCCACTGAAAATGCGTTAGCAAATGCGGGATTATTGGATGAAAACGGCGAAATTCTGGCTTATTTAAAGGATGGCAGAATGGGCGTTGCTTGTGGTTCTTCGACAGGCTCTACTAATGATGTGCGTGACGCGGCAGAGTTGCTTATGACCGGTAAATCCGATGGTTTTAATGCGAATACTTATGTGCGCATGATGCCGCATACCGCCGCCGCCAATATCGGTATTTTCTTCGGTTTGACCGGACGAATTATTCCTACTTCTAGTGCCTGTTCTTCCGGTAGCCAAGGTATCGGCTACGCTTATGAATCTATAAAATATGGTTTAATTCCCATGATGTTGGCTGGCGGTGCGGAGGAGTTTTGCCCGTCGGAAGTCTATGTGTTTGATTCTTTATATGCGGCCAGCCGCAATAATGCCAATCCGGACAAAACACCACGTCCTTATGATAAAGATCGTGATGGTTTGGTCATTGGTGAGGGGGCAGGGATTTTTGTCCTCGAGGAGCTGGAGCACGCGCTTGCCCGTAACGCTAATATTATTGCTGAAGTCGTGGGCTATGGGGCGAATAGTGATGGTGCGCATGTGACCCGCCCGCAAAAAGACACCATGCAACGTTGCATGGAATTGGCATTAAAGGATGCTCGTTTATCTCCGGAAAATATTGGTTATGTGAATGGACATGGTACGGCAACAGAACAAGGTGATATTGCAGAAACGCTCGCGACAGAAGCTATATTCGGTCACATTCCATTAAGTTCACAAAAAAGTTATTTAGGTCACACACTTGGGGCTTGCGGCGCATTAGAGTCTTGGTTTTCCATTGAAATGATGCGTGATGGCTGGTTTGCGCCAACCATTAATTTAGATCATATCGATGAGCGTTGCGGCAAGCTAGATTATATTCAAGGTGATGGTCGTTATATTGACACGGATTATGTCATGAACAATAACTTTGCTTTTGGCGGTGTGAATACATCGTTAATTTTTAAACGCTGGCAGGGTTAATGTGTAAGGTCGGGTTTTGCGCCCGACCTAGTAAAGTGCCGTTTGCACTAGAGATAAAAAATCTTTTTCTTTCATGTTATCAGTGCTAGGTAAAACAGCTAATTTTTTGACCGCACTTTTAGCGTCTTTCGATATCACCCAAAAACATGCGCCTTCTTGTTGCTCGTCATCCGTTTCTAATACCCAACCGACGAGAGCTGATGGTATTGTGTCCTGTTCTAAATCCAATAATGCCAGTTGTAGCGGTTGCCAAATAGTGTGTTGATTGACCGCTAAGAAGAGCGAATTCCCGTTAATTTGTAAGGTTTGCGCCAGTTGGAAGGTCGCTGCATTGTTAATGTTCGCCATAAAATCTAACGGACTTGGCAGGTTTTGTGCCGTCAGTTGGTGGAATATTTTGTCGAATTTGCTTGGCGAATTAAACGGAGAGCCTAAGTAAATCCCACTTTTTTCTGCTAAATAAGCCTTGAGGGGAAGGGCGCCAAGTAAGGCAAGTTGCGTAAACCGGCTTAAACGACGAGCATCTACGCCGTAGGTTTTCAATTCTTGACGCAAGGACTTGTCATCTTTGTGATTGCCTCTGAAGTGATGGATTTGCTGAATATAATACGTCATTGCTTCACCTTAAGTACCCAAGCAATATTGCTGCCGCCAAAGCCTAAGAAATAATTTAAAAAATAACCGCACTTTTGCTCATTGTTTGTAAATTGCTCGAATAAATATGCGCTTTCTAATGCACCGCTGGCGCCGAGCGTGTGCCCCATTCGTGCTTTTAGTGAAAGCTGTTGCGCGCGCGGGAAGAGGTCTTGTAAAACGCGGATCTCCATTTCATCGCTATTTCCACCAACGCCGTGTACCTTTACCCCATCAATGTGTGTAGGAGATAAATTGGCTTTGTTTAAGCAGGCGTGAATCAGGTGACGTAATGCGGACTCGCTACTGTTCGTTAGGTTTTCATTGTCGGTTAGCGTGACCACGCCTAATAGTTCACAAAAGCATTGCGGATTCGGTTGAACAGATAAGGCGACACAACCGATGCCTTCGCCTAGCATAATGCCTGTTGGCTGGATTAACGGCAAATATTGTGCGTCCTGTGATAACAAATTCATTGCTTGAAAATGCTCAAATGTCAGGCGATTAAATGTTTCAAACCCGATGACCAAGGCTTTTTCATACAGACCGTTTTGTAGCATTTTGTAAGCATATCCCATCGCTTGCGCAGAGGAGGTGCAAGAGGTTGCGAAGCTAAAGACCTCCGTTTGATAACGTCGGCGTAAATCATCGGCAATGACTGCTAGGCTGTGTTGTTCCGGCAAAGGAAGATGATTAGCTAAACGGGCCTCGCAATCACTGATCACATAGGCTGTTGAACCGAGCAAAATGGGGATGTTTTTTAATTCGCTTTTATCCCAGCCTGCCAGTTGTAAAGTGCGGTCGATTTCTACATCAAAATAGGCATAGAGTTGTTCAAGAGAGAGCAACGCCTCATCAAACGCGTTGAAATAAGGAAAATGAAGCGGTTGCCCCAACATATGAGAGGTTCGTTGCCCGAGATGATTGGCAAATTTGGCAGAAGCCGCGGTGAGATAAACGTTCATTAGGCTTTTTGGTGTTGTTCACGAATAAAGGAGGCAAGATCGTGTATGTTCATCATGTGTTTGCGCACCATGCGATCTCCCTGTAATCGCACGCCAAAATGTGCTTGTAATGCTACAACGACCTGCAAAGCATCTAAAGAATCCAACTGAATGCGGCTTTGTTCACCGAAGAGCCATTCATCATCGCTGATTTCCATTGGGTCAAATTCGTCTTTTTCTGTTTCTTGGATAATCAGTTTTTTGAGTTCTTGTTCTAATGCCGGGTATTCCAGCGTGAAAAGATAAGCCATTAGAATCTCGCTTGTTTGGTTAATTGTCGTTGATAAGTTAACGTGGCAAAAAGTAACGTTATCGCACCAAAGCCACTTAATAAATAGAGCGGTTGTTGAATTTGGCTGAGGTGATATTGGTTTAACAATAAATTTTGGAAACCGCTTAATGCCCATCCCATAGGGGAAAATTGAGCAATGGTTTGCATGATTTCCGGCATCACATAAACCGGCACCATAATACCGCCAATGGCCGCCATGATAATAATACCGCCACCGCCCAATACGACGGCGTGTTCGGTCGTTCTTGCCAGCACACTGATTAACAATCCGTAGCCTAGTGCGGCAAGGCTTACCGCAGCGGATAAGACAAAATAAGGCAACCAACTTCCGGAAAGCGTAAACGCAGGCATATCTAGCGCAGGCAATACAAAATAACCTAGTGCCACCATGCCGACAAATTGTAATTGGTTGATCAAAAAATAAGGAATTAGCTTGGCAATAATCAAACTCAATGCAGAAGCTCGCGCCATACGCAACCGAGTCAGAGTGTTGGTTTGGCGTTCCATCGCCATCACATTGGAAAGCGGAATCATAATAAAGAACATACCAAAAATCAGCCATGCCGGAACACTGTGTTGCACAGAATTAGGTTTAGAAACCTCTTTTCCTTGTCGATTTACATAAATTTCTTGCCACAAATCTTTCGCAAGATAATCGTTAATTTGCGCGAATTTGCTGTCCAGTTCTTGATTGACTTTATTTTGAATCTCTTTGATTGGCTTACGTTTGTTATTTTCTAACGTAATGTGATTGTCTGCCAAATAATCGTTTAAACGCAGTTGCGAATAATGCTTTTGCAACACACCTTTCACACCCAGTAGCCAACTGCGATCTACACTCGGATTTAACCAAAGCTGCAAAGCTTGTTCTTCAGAAAGTGCGGTCTGTTTTTCATTCGGATTTAAAATTAATAAATCAAACTTACCCGTTTGTAGCTCGGCTTGATATTGTGTTAACTCTGACCGTGGTGCTTGTTTAACGGCGAGGTTTTCTTGTTTGAGTTTGGCTAAGAAATCATCATTTAGTTGATTCTTTTCACTTAACAACACGATTTCTGAGCGATTACTTAACGCATTATCGTTACTCAAGGCTGCCGACATAATTAACATAAACAAAATCGGCATAATAAATAATACGGCAACGCCATGCAGATCGCGGCTTAATAGACGCATTTCTTTGATAATCGAGGCAATTAACATGTTTTTCCCGCCTTATTTAAAAAATCTAAATAAAAACGTTCCAGACTTTGCCCTTCTTCTAAAATGCCTTGCACCGCGCCTTGATAAATGAGATTGCCTTCATTTAACAACACTAATTTGTCACATAATTGCTCAATTTCTTGCAAGTAATGAGAGGTATAAATTACCGTCACGCCTTGCTGTTTCAGCGCCGCTACGCTATCTAAAATAAACTGACGGGATTGCGGATCAATCCCCACGGTGATTTCATCGAGAAAAATCACTTTTGGGCGATTAATTAAGCCAATAGCAAAATTTAAACGGCGTTTTAACCCGCCGGATAAATGCTTCGCCAGCTTGTTTTTATGCGACATTAAATCTACTTTGGTTAATAATTCCAACAAATAGTTTTTATCCCGAACATCATACAATGATGCAAAAAATGTCATATTTTCCCAAACGGTCAGCAACGGATAAAAAGCAAAATCCTGTGGAACCAAGGAAATCTGATGGCGTTGTTTCTTGCTCAATTTCGCCAAAGGCACGCCATCAAAATAAATCTCTCCTTGTTGTACGGATTGCAGACCTGCAAGCAGGGACATTAATGTCGTTTTTCCCGCACCATTAGGGCCAAGTAGGCCTACGGTGGAAGCCGATTCAATGCGAAAACTGACCGCACTTAATGCGTTCTTTTCTGCGTTGGGGTAGTGATGGCTAAGATGGTTTATTTGAATCATAAATTACGTAAGGTTTGCCAAATGTATTGTTCTTTATCCGCAATCTCCCGCAAATAGTCCGCCACCGTTTTATAGCCTTCCGTTGTTGGTTTTTTGCATTGCTTCACACATAAGCCTGCAAATTGGCGCCACATATCGCCGATTTCCGTCATGTGTTCGGAGGCTTGTTTGTATTTAGGCTCCTGGCAGATATTGGCAGCTTGTTCAAGGAAATAGGCGTATAAATAACGGAAACCTGCGCCGCCGGTGCCGATTTCTTCTTGCATACGCACGATATGACCGAGGTATAAGCGTTTGTATTTTTCCGAAGGATGCGTTGCCAGTTTTTCAATTTGCTTGGCAACGGTACGAATGCTTTTTACACCTACGAAAAAGAGCGGAGCCAACATTTGTTTGGCATTTTTACGAATGGCTTTACGGATGAGGTTTGGTAAGTCAATTTGTGTTAAATCAGGTTGATTTTCAAAATAATACATCAACCCTTTCGGCGCTAATGCGCCCTTCGCAAAACGTGCCCGTTGCAAATCTTCTGCAGTACAACGTTGTACGCTTTCAAACACGGGATCGCTAATTAAATAGTCATTTTGTTCTTTGCCGTACACAATTAAATTGTGCGCATTAAAATGGAAACGCATTTCAGGCGGGAAATAAGGCAACCAGAAAACAGAGGTTTGTAAACCGACCAATTTTTCTTCGGTAAGTGCTTGATCTAACGCTTGCTGTCCGGCTTGTGGCGAACGAAACTTTTGCATTTTCAACCGCACTTTCAACTGCTTTGATAGCCTTTTGATAATGGAACGTGGCGGCATTCGATAGGAAATCAGCGGCAATCCGTTAATTTTAACCAACGGAATATAAACAAAGGTCAACGCCGATGCCAAACCGAATACCATCGCTTCGTTAAAATCGACACCTTGCGCTTTCAACATAGTGGACATAACACCACTTTCGCAGTGAGCCGTGTGCTGATGCTGGAAATTGTTCATAGGAATTAATATATAACTGTGATTTTTATTTAGATCGTTTTTAATGTTGAAGTTGATACGCCAAATGCTTCTGCATATTTAGCCAATACATTATCCGACAGTTTCTCAAAGACACTTGGTTTAAAATGTCGTTTGATTTGCCATTGCCAAAAGCCGGTGGCTTGGGCGAGGCAGGGGAGGTCGAAACGATAACGGTACATATAATAAAAGAGCGGTGACTTTTCACCGCGTTTTACGGCGTCTAACGCTTCAACGGTGAGTTGGTTGAGTTCTTCTACCGCTTGTTCTGTCGCGAATTCTTCCGTTTCCCAGCCGTTAGTGGTAGCGGTTTGGTAGTTGCCGTCTTTGGTAGCATAGACTACTTTGCGTTGCCCGCGAAAGATTTTGCTGTTGTCTTGCGGGATATCGTTAATTTCCATTGACGACCTCAAGCAACATAAAACAGGAGGAAAAACGCCCGCTTTCCGGGATATAACACAATACTTTTTGTCCATTTTTAAGCGGGTATTTCTCTAAAAATTCTTGAAGAATGATGTAGATGGAGGCTGAGCCGGTATTCCCTTTTGTTTCCAAATTGGTAAACCACTTCTCTTGTGGAATAACGAAATTGATATTTTTCAGCCCGTCCAACAATTTGTCACGGAAAAAACCGGAAGAATAATGTGGTAAAAAATAATCAATATCTTCGGCGTTCAAGTTATGTTTTTCGATTAAACGTAACAGGGCGTTTTCCACCGTGCAACGCACAATATTTTCGTTGAGCAATTTGACATCTTGTTTGACCGACATGAGACTGCGTGCGTCGCGTTCGTCCTTAGTGACGTTTTTCCAACTAATAAATCGCGTATCTTGAATTTCTGCGCCGGCATACATGCACACCGGCATTTCGTTGGCATAGGAAATCAGGTCAATCCAGTGAATTTTCAGACTCACGCCTTGCGCGTTTGGTTGATGGCTTAATTGCACCGCCCCAGCTCCGTCAGACAACATCCAACGTAAGAAATCTTTTTCAAAACCGATTTCAGGTTTGGTGTCTTCCAATTGTTTTTGGTCGATTTCCGCTTGGAAATGTTCACCCCGCATAATGGCGGAAGCCGTTTCGGATGCCACGGCAATGGCGCCTTGATGCTCGCCTGTGCGAATGGCGTTATAAGCATGTTTCATCGCAGCCATGCCCGCCACGCAAACTCCTGCTGTCGTGAGCACTTCATAAGCTGGTGCATTTGGGATTAAACCATGCACCATCACACCTTGACCGGGCATGACTTGATCAGGATAGGAGGTGCCGCAAGCAAGACAGCTGACATCATTAACATCCATCCCTTGAGCAATTAACCCGTTGATTGCTTCAACCGCTAATTCTGTGCCGGTGTGTGTGGTTTCTCGTGTCGTTGGATCAATTGCGTAATGACGGGTTTTGATGGCATTGGAACGCAAAATCATTTTGCGTACACGGGACGGCGTATCGCCTACCATGCCCAATACGTGTTCCATATGATCGTTATCCACAGGCGTATTGGGTAAAAAAGCAGCGACTCGGTTAATGTAAACATCGGCTAATGCAGTCAAGATTATTCCCCTGATGGTTCGGCAAAATAGCGTTTTTGACGCGCTAATTTTTCTTTTAATAATGGTTTAAGTAAGCGTTTGATGACCGCAGAGAGCGGCACGACCGTGAGAATCAGTATAATTAAAAAGAGAATATAAAAATAGAGCACAACACGGCGAAAACGCGGTGAAATTTGACCGCACTTTAACAGCAATTTGCCCCACAAATAGAAACTACGGTGACCGACTTTCTCACTCATCATCAGTTTTTCGTCAATTTTGACTGCACCCATGTGACGAAAGAGCGCGTTATTGAGCGGTTGGTCTTCATTCAGGGTTTCTGCCAATTTGGTGCCAAAGCGTTGCATGTCATGCAGTTCATCATCGCTAATGCCGGCACTGGGAAGCCATGAAAAATAACGTTTCTTTCCACTTAACATCCAAGCGGGTGTGGTGATAAAACTCGCCCAAGAATTGGATTGATCGGTTTTCACCACATTGCCAATCAAGTTTGCGTCAAGTGCGGTCAGCATTTTTTTCATTTTTTCCTGTGCCATTAACCACATATTACGACAGCCGATAAGTGTGATCACCGGTGTATTCTTCAAAATCTTGGCTTGCTCTGATTGCAAAAAGGCGGTGATGGGCTGTGAAGGTGACAAGAACCAAACTGTATAAGCAATGATGACTAAATCATAGTGTTTTTGTTGTAATTCGGGTGTTTCTATTGGTGCCGGCTTTAGGTGTACCGATTCCGGAAATTGATTAAAAAACGGAATAAATTTCCAAGGAAAGGTATAAGGTTGAAGCGGACGAATTTTATATTCTTCGATCACGGTGTTTTCTTGTTGTTTTAATGGATGAAGAAAATGACTGGCCAGCGCGTCAAGCTGTCCTGTTTGAGAGTAAGAAACTACTAAAATATGTTTTTGAGCGTCTGACATAGGTTAGAAATATTGGACTAAATATAAAGGTTAGATTTTATCCTAATTTTGATGAATTTTTAATTGCTATTACAAAGAGACGTTATAAGAAAATCCTCAATAAAAAAGACCGCACTTGACGATTTAAGATCAAAGTGCGGTCTTTTTTTTTAAGGGTTTTAACGCAAAAAATAACGATATGACTTGGTGTCGGTGACGTCTTGATAGACGTAGTCCAGTTTTTCTAAGGCGTTTTCAAGCTCGGCAACATCGCATTGTTCCAACTGAAATCCTGCGAGGATGTTGCCGTAGTCGGCACCGTGGGCGCGATAGTGGAAGAGTGAGATATTCCAACGGTTTTGCAGCGTTTCAAGGAATTTCAACAATGCGCCTTTTTGTTCCGGGAATTCAAAGGTGTACAGGCGTTCGCCGTGATTCGCGACCCGCCCGCCCATTAAATAACGAACGTGGGTTTTAGCGATATCATCGTCGGACATATCTTCCACATCAAAGCCATTTTGTGTGAGATCGGCGATGATGTCGGCTTTTTCCTGTTCATCTGCCGTACGAACCCCCACGAAGACACAGGCGCGTTTGTCATCAGCATAGCGATAGCTGAATTCCGTCACCGCGCGGCTACCCAGTACATGGACGAATTTTAAGAAACTGCCGGGTTTCTCAGGCATGGTGACAGCAAGCAAGGCTTCGCGATTTTCACCGATTTCGCAACGTTCGGACACATAGCGAAGGGTATGGAAATTCAAGTTGGCACCGGACAAAATCGCCGCCATGTTTTTGCCTTGAATGTTGTGCTGTTTGACGTATTTTTTCAGACCGGCTAAGCCTAAGGCTCCTGAGGGTTCGGATACGGCACGGACGTTTTCAAACAAATCTTTCATCGCGGCACAGACTTCATCGCTGTCCACTAACACCATGTCGTCTAAATAGCGTTGGCACAGGCGGAAAGTTTCATCACCAATACGTTTTACCGCGACGCCGTCGGCGAATAAGCCAACGTGTGCTAAATCCGTCGGTTCGCCTTTTTCTAATGCGACTGTCAGGCAGGCTGAATCTTTGGATTCCACACCGATGACTTTAATTTCCGGCATGAATTGTTTCAGTAAAATTGCCACACCGGCGGCCAAACCGCCACCGCCCACTTGCACGAAGACATAATCCAAATCTGCCACTTGTTGCAACATTTCCATCGCTAATGTGCCTTGCCCGGCAATGACTAACGGATGGTCGAAAGGCGGAATAAACGTCATGTTTTTTTCTTTGGAAAGTGCAATAGCCTTAGCCTTGGCTTCATCGAAATTAGCACCGTGCAATAACACTTCGCCGCCAAAACCACGTACTGCATCCACTTTAATGCTTGGGGTATTTTGTGGCATTACGATAAGGGCTTTTAAACCGAGTTGTTTTGCCGATAATGCCACGCCTTGCGCGTGGTTGCCTGCTGAAGCGGCAATCACCCCTGCTTGCTTTTGTTCAGAAGAAAGACTGGAAATCATGGCATAAGCGCCACGCAGTTTGAAGCTATTAACCGGTTGGCGGTCTTCACGCTTAATCCAAATGTTGTTATGCAGACGGTCGGATAATTTGCCCATTTTTTGTAACGGCGTGACTGTAGCCGCTTCATAAACGCGTCCGCCAAGTTTCACGATAGCGTTGATGTAGTCGCTTTGGGTGGGTTGTGGGTTGGTGAGTAGGGTTTTCATAATATCGTAGTACGTTTAGCTCGCCAGGTTATTCATTTATGTTAAGGGCTGGGATAAATCCCATCTTGTAAGCGCGGTTATTTTTCTAACCATTTAAAAAACACTCAGAAAAATGACCGCACTTTATTGAATTTTGTTGTAGGGACAGGTTTTATACCTGTCCCTGTTCGATATTGATAAGGACAGGCATAAAGCCTGTCTCTACAATTTTTATTTTAATAAGGTTTTATCACGCACCGCACCTTTATCTGCGGATGTGGCGAAGTGGCCAAATACTTTTAAGGCGAAAGACACTTCACGTTGGCGGTTTGCCGGTTGCCAACCTTTGGCATCTTGCTCGGCGCGGCGTTTGGCTAATTCTTCATCGCTGATGTTGAGGTTAATCGTGCGATTTGGAATGTCGATTTCGATAATATCGTCATCCTGTACTAAACCGATAGCGCCACCGGAAGCCGCTTCAGGCGAGGCATGGCCGATAGATAAGCCGGATGTGCCGCCAGAAAAACGTCCGTCCGTTAACAAGGCACATTTTTTGCCTAAGCCCATGGATTTTAAATAGCTGGTCGGATAGAGCATTTCTTGCATACCCGGGCCGCCTTTCGGGCCTTCATAGCGAATCACAACGACATGACCTTCTTTGACTTTGCCGCCTAAAATCCCGGCAACAGCGTCTTCTTGGCTTTCAAATACGATGGCACGACCGGTGAATGTCCAGATGGATTCATCCACGCCTGCGGTTTTGACGATACATCCGTCTTCGGCTAGATTACCAAATAATACGGCCAATCCGCCCTCTTCGGAAATGGCATTTTCTTTATTGCGGATACAGCCGTTTACACGGTCATCGTCCACGCTGTCCCAACGGCAATCTTGTGAGAAAGCTTGGGTGGTACGGATGCCTGCAGGGCCGGCACGGAAGAATTTGTGCAATGCTTCGTCTTTATTGCGAATAATATCGTATTGATTTAATTGTTCTTCCAACCTCATGCCCAACACGGTTTTGGTGTGTCGGTGAATTAAACCAGCGCGATCCAATTCGCCCAATAAGCCCATAATCCCGCCTGCGCGGTGTACGTCTTCCATGTGGTATTTGTTAGTGTTCGGGGCGATTTTACTTAAGCAAGGCACTTTGCGAGATAAACGGTCGATATCGGCCATTTTAAAATCTACGCCGGCTTCTTGCGCTGCGGCAAGTAAGTGTAAAACGGTGTTACTGGAACCGCCCATGGCGATATCTAAGCTCATGGCGTTTTCAAAGGCGTCAAAAGTGCCGATGGAACGTGGCAATACGCTTTCGTCATCTTGTTCGTAATAACGTTTGCACAGTTCGACAATTTGGCGACCGGCTTTTAAGAATAAGTCTTTACGGTCGGCGTGTGTGGCAAGCATAGAACCGTTGCCCGGTAAACTCAAACCAAGGGCTTCCGTTAAACAGTTCATGGAGTTGGCAGTAAACATCCCTGAGCAGGAGCCACAAGTCGGGCAAGCGCTGCGTTCAATGGCATCAATACGCTCATTACTGACATTAGGATCCGCTGCTTCAATCATCGCATCGACTAAATCTAAGCGGATGAGTTGATCGGAAAGTTTGGTTTTGCCGGCTTCCATTGGACCGCCTGAAACAAAGATGGTCGGAATATTCAAACGCATTGCCGCCATTAACATTCCCGGGGTGATTTTGTCACAGTTGGAAATGCACACCATGGCATCGGCGCAGTGGGCATTGACCATGTACTCCACGCTGTCTGCAATCAAATCACGGCTTGGTAAGGAGTAAAGCATCCCGCCGTGTCCCATGGCAATACCGTCATCCACCGCAATGGTGTTAAATTCTTTTGCCACGCCGCCGGCTTTTTCAATTTCCGCCGCGACCAGTTGTCCCATGTCTTTTAAATGCACATGTCCCGGCACGAATTGGGTGAAAGAGTTCACTACCGCAATAATGGGTTTGCCGAAGTCATTTTCTTTCATCCCTGTTGCACGCCATAAGGCACGTGCACCCGCCATATTACGACCCTGAGTGCTGGTCGCTGAGCGTAGTTTTGGCATAAATAAGTTCTCCGAGTAAATTTTTAGGGTTTGTTTTTATTTTCCAGATAAAGACTGAATTGCATAAAAAGGTAATGAGATAATTGCTAACGGTACAAAAATAATCATTGCCGCTGATGCTCGTCCAGCTACTGTAACGTTATCCTCTGTTGCTTCAGCACTGAATCTTTTTTCTTGACGATATTCTAAGTACTTAGTTTCTAAAGGTTTAATCAATTTGGCTTTTTTCAAAATCTCATTTTTATTTTTAATATCAACAATTTCACCATCTTTCATTATAAAAAATATATTATGTTCATGCATATAGTAATATTTTTGTCCATAGAGCTCATTAGATTGCTTTTGAGTAAGCTCTTTATCATTAAAATATAATGTTAATGTAGCTTTCACTTTGTTTTTTTCAACATCTTTGGCGATAGAATGAATTTCCACAGATGATATGTTTTTTACGTAAGGTGATCGTAAGATACGAATTAAATCTCCAGTTTCACTATATTCTGAACCGGCAAAGTGATAACTATTAAGTTGCCCTATAGCATAAATGTTGTCTTCTGCTATAAAGAAAGAGTGTATTACTTCTTTTTGAGAAGATAGTTCTTTATCTTGTAATGAAGTGCATCCAAATAGTACGAAAGTAATAAGTAACCCCAATAACAAACGTATATTTTTCATTATTTAATCTCCACCACATCATAAATTTTCTCTAACTGACTGACCAACAAATCCAAAGTGCGGTCGGATTTTACTGTGAATTTTAACCGCACTTTGTCGTCAATCAGTTGCATATCCATTTGAGTCACGGTGAAACCACGGTGGCGGGCTATACGGAGAATGCGTTCTAATACTTCGGGGCGGTGTTGGGCGGTGAGGTCGATTTGGTGTTCCATGTGATTACTCCATACTTTCCAACATATCTGCGTTGCACGCGCCCGGCGGCACTAGCGGCCACACGTTTTCATCGGAATGAATGCAAATATGCAATAAATAAGCCTCTTGGCTGTTGAATAAGCGTTCTAGTGCGGCGTCCACTTGGTGGGCGGAATCAATGCGTTCTCCTTTAATGCCGAACGCTGAGGCGAGTACCACGAAATCCGGGTTGTCGTCCAGAATGGTGCTACTGTGACGCGCATTGAAGAAGAGGGATTGCCATTGGCGCACCATGCCGAGACGTTGGTTATCCAATAACACGATTTTAATTGGGGCTTTGCCGCGACCAATGGAGCCGAGCTCTTGAATGTTCATCATAATAGAGCCATCGCCAGTGACTAAAATCACGTCATCTTCCGGGCGGGCTTTTTTCGCACCGATGGCAGCAGGCAAGCCGAAACCCATGGTACCGAAACCGGCGGAGGTGATGAAGTTTTCCGGGGCGTGATGTTGCACGTGTAATGCCGACCACATTTGATGTTGTCCCACATCGGTGACGACGATAGTTTCCGGTGTTTTTTGGCGTGAAATGCTGTTGAGCAACCATAACGGATTAATGAGCTGTTCGCCGCCATGTTCACCGTAGCTGAACGCAAATTGTTGTTTATATTGCGCGACGGTTTGTTGCCAAGGGGCAATATCAAGCGGCACGCTCAGGCGTTCCAACGTGGTGATTAAATGGCCGCGTAATGCCACATCAGGGCGGCGTAATTTACCTAATTCAGCGCCATCAATGTCCACATGAATCACTTTCGCGTGTGGCGCGAAGGTGTCGAGTTTACCGGTCACGCGGTCATCAAAACGTGCGCCGAACACGAGTAATAAATCGGCTTCTTGCGTCGCATAATTGGCGGCTTTGGTACCGTGCATGCCGATCATGCCGAGATAATAAGGATCGTCAGGTGATACCGCGCCAAGCCCTTTTAAGGTGACGACACTTGGCATTTGGGTCGTATGTAAGAAATAACGTAATGCCGGCACGGCGCCTGCCATACCTACACCGCCGCCGATATACGCCATCGGGCGTTTGGCGTGTTTTAATAAGGCAAGGGCTTGCGTTAATTGTTTGTCGCAAAGTGCGGTCGTTTTTGGCGGCGGATTCACGATAGGTTTTGCGTTGGTTGGCGCAACTTGTACGTCTTTCGGCACATCGATCAATACCGGGCCTGGTCTGCCACTTTTGGCAATTTCAAAGGCTTTGGCAATAATTTCCGGTAATTCGTCGATGTTTTGCACGATGAAACTGTGTTTGGTGCAGGCAAGGGATAAGCCTAGCACATCCGCTTCCTGAAAGGCATCGGTACCGATAAGTGGAGAGGCAACTTGGCCTGTAATGGCAACGATAGGAATGGAATCCATTAAGGCATCGCCTAAACCGGTGATTAAATTGGTTGCGCCTGGGCCGGAAGTGGCAATACATACGCCAACTTTGCCGGAGGCACGCGCATAGCCAATAGCCGCCATGGCAGCACCTTGTTCGTTACGGCAAAGTAAATGGTCTAAGCCGGAATCGTAAATTGCATCATAGGTCGGCATGATGGCACCGCCGGGATAGCCGAAAATGGTATCCACGTGATGTGCTTTTAAGCACTCGATGATTAAATTTGCACCGTTCATATTCGTAGCTGTGTTCAATTGTTAGGGACGCGATTTTTTCATGTGAAAGGTTTAATCTTTTATTACATTTCCTAAAAAAATTCAAGAAAACCGCCAATATTTTTATGCAAAATTTGCTACCATTAGCCATTATGTCATTTAAGGTGAAAAATTATGCAAAAACGTCCCTATCGCGCCATCGTGTCGGACATGGATGGAACCTTACTGAACGAACATCATGTTATCGGTGATTTTACTGCGCAAACCTTGGAACATCTGTATGACAACAAAGTCGATATTATCCTTGCCACGGGGCGTAATTACTTTGATGTATCCAGTATTTTAAAGAAAACCAAAGTGAAAGAGGCAGTGTTGATTACGTCAAATGGCGCACAAGCACATAACTTACAAGGGGGGTTATTACTAAATAATTCCTTGCCGGAAGAGATTGCGTATCAAGTGATGAATTTGCCCTTTGACGATAAACGAGTCTGTGTGAACAGCTATCAGGCGGATGGCTGGTTTATCAACAAAGATATTCCTGAACTTTACAAGTATCACAAAGATTCCGGTTTTGTGTACGAGGTGGTGGATTTTAAGCAACATCACGGACGAGATACTGAGAAAGTGTTTTTCATTGCCCGCACGCCGGCAGATTTGGTGGAATTGGAACAACGTCTTCGTCAGGACTTCGGCGAGAAAATCAGCCTGACATATTCCACGCCGATTTGCTTGGAAGTGATGAATAAAAATGTGTCAAAAGCCACCGCACTTGCGCAGGTAATTGGGCAACGGGAATACGGTTTGCAAGATTGTATCGCCTTTGGTGATGGTATGAATGACGTCGAAATGCTGGCAGAAGTCGGCAAGGGATGCATTATGGGAAATGCCGATCCGCGCTTAGTGCAGGCGTGTCCACAGCTAGAAGTGATCGGTCGCCATGGACATGAAGCCGTTGCGTCTTACCTTCGCGCGATTTTTGGGATTTATTGATGCCGGTATTATCTTCTTTACTCTGGATTAGCGGTGGTGCCGTGCTCGGCGCTTGCTTGCGTTGGAGCTTAGGGCTGTTGCTCAATCCGTGGTTTACAGCTTTTTCTTTCGGCACGTTGATCGCCAATTATTTAGGTTGTTTTATTATTGGTGTGTTGTTTGCCGTTTTTTGGTCTTTTCCCTCTCTTCCTTCTGAATGGAAACTCTTTTTAGTCACCGGTTTTCTTGGCAGCTTGACTACCTTTTCAGCATTTTCGATCGAAGTTGTGGAAAATTTGTTGAACGGCAAATTTTCTATCGGCATTGGATTAATTGCCGCCCATGTTTTTGGCAGTTTGCTTTTTACTGTTTTTGGCGTGTGGCTTATGCGTTATGTGTTGAAGTAAAAAATGCCTGAATTTGCTGTAACACCGGTGAACGAATAGCATCGGTTTCAAACAGAATTTCATGTTTTGCCCCGGCGATTTTTTTCAGACTGCCACACATCAAAAGTGCGGTGAGTTTTTCCAACGTTTTATTATTGACGATTTGTTCTTGTTCCGCTTCTAACACCAATACCGGTGTTTCGATGCGTGGCAAAATTTTTGGCAAATTCTTAATGGCGATCAGACACAAATACGCCCAACGGAAAGTCGGTCCGCCCAAACGAATCTCCGGGTTAGTTAAATTAATTTCATTCATTCTTTGCATACGCGTGCTGTCATGGCTTAACAAATTCTCCTGCACATCCACCGGTTTATAAGGCCCTTTGCCGAATACATAATGTTTTCCTTGTCCAAATAACATCATGAAATTCAGCGCGATTTCATCCCGAATAGGGTGGCTTAACGGCATGCCAAAAAAGGGTGCGGAAAAAACTGCACGTCTAATTTGGTGATCAAAATTGGCTAAATAGTAGGTCGAAATCAACGCCCCTAAAGAATGGGCGAGCAAATATTGTTGTGCGTAAGGATAAAGTGCGGTCAGATTTTCGATGATTTTTGCCATGTCCTGCGCATAAAACCGAAATTCGTCCAAATGTCCTTTTTCGCTGTCCGACAATAATCGTTGTGAATAGCCTTGACCGCGATGATCAAACAGCAACACATCATATCCCTGCGCATAGAAATCCTGTGCAATTTCCGTCCATTTCAGGATGTTTTCTACTCGTCCATTCACCAAAATGACCAACTTATCGGCAGCCGGCTGGTGAACACAATGTCGATAAGCCAATCGGCATCCACGTTGCCCCTCAAGGTATTGTAGGGGAAATTGTTCGGCAAATTGGTGTAATGGGGTATTCTCTATGTTGTGCATGGTAAATGAGCTGTTGAGGCAAAAGGCTTCAAAATAAAAAGAGAAAAAAATAACCGCACTTTAAAGTACATCTCAAAAAGTGCATCTAAAGTGCGGTCGGTTTTCAGCGTGTTTTTAAATTATAAAACGTCAACGCAGTTTAAGTCTTCGAAAGATTGTTCTAAGCGTTTAGACATAGACTCTTCCATTTTGCGTAACCAAACGCGTGGATCGTAGTATTTTTTATTCGGTGCATCAGGACCTTCTGGGTTACCTAATTGACCTTGCAAATACGCTTCGTTCGCTTTGTAGAAGTTGAGAATACCATTCCAAGCCGCCCATTGGGTGTCGGTGTCGATATTCATTTTAATTGCGCCGTAGCTAATCGCTTCACGAATTTCTTCGCGGGAAGAACCGGAACCACCGTGGAACACGAAATTAATTGGTTTTGCCGGAAGGTTGCGTTCTTTGGCAACGAACTCTTGGCTTGCACCTAAGATAGATGGTTTTAATTTTACGTTACCCGGTTTGTACACACCGTGTACGTTACCGAATGCGGCTGCAACGGTAAAGTTCGGGCTAACCGGATTTAATTGGTCGTAAACATAAAGCACATCAGACGGTTGGGTGTAAAGACGAGATTCATCTACACCGGAGTTGTCCACGCCATCTTCTTCACCACCGGTGATACCGATTTCGATTTCAAGGGTCATGCCCATTTTGTCCATACGGGCAAGGTATTCACGGCAGATTGCCATGTTTTCTTCCATCGGCTCTTCGGAAAGGTCAAGCATGTGGGAAGAGAATAGTGGACGACCGGTTTCAGCGAAGTGTTTTTCACCGGCTTCAAGTAAGCCGTCGATCCATGGAAGTAATTTTTTCGCTGCGTGGTCGGTGTGTAAAATGACCGGTACGCCATATTCTTTGGCTAAAGTATGAACATGTTTTGCGCCTGCAATCGCACCTAAAACGTCAGGGCGAGCACCGCTGGTCGGTTTGATGCCTTTACCTGCGTAGAATGCGGCACCGCCATTAGAGAATTGAATAATTACCGGCGCTTTCACGCGGGCAGCCGTTTCTAATACGGCATTCACGGAGTCGGAGCCGACGCAGTTTACGGCAGGAAGTGCGAAGCCGTGTTCTTTTGCGTATGCGAATACTTTTTGAACATCTTCACCGGTAAGCACTCCCGGTTTGACGATATCTAATAATTTAGCCATTTTCGTTTTTTCCTTTTGTGTTGGGTGGGTTGAACCCACCATTTGAAGAATTTGTTTTACGTTTTTGATTGATAGCACGCATCAGGCGACACGTGCTATGACGATCTTACGCAGAAAAAGTGCGGTTAGTTTTTCGCACGTTTTTCGAGGATTTCTACTGCCGGTAACACTTTACCTTCGACGAATTCTAGGAAAGCACCGCCACCGGTAGAGATGTAGGAAATTTTATCTGCGATACCGAATAGGTCGATAGCAGCAAGCGTATCACCACCGCCTGCAATGGAGAACGCATCGCTGTTAGCAATGGCGTGAGAAATGATTTCTGTTCCTTTGCGGAAGTTCGGGAATTCAAATACACCCACCGGGCCGTTCCATAAAACGGTTTTCGCATTTTTGATGATTTCTGCTAATTGTTCTGCAGATTTATCGCCGATGTCGAAAATAGATTCGTCATCTTTCACTTCGGTCACGGATTTTTCTGTCGCCGGTGCAGTTTCGGAGAATTCAGTCCCTACGCGAACATCTACTGGCACAGGAATGTCTGTGCTTGCCGCTAATTCTTTAGCAACCGGGATTAAATCGGCTTCGTATAAGGATTTACCCACGTTATGGCCTGCGGCAGCAATGAAGGTGTTCGCAATGCCGCCACCCACGATAATTTGGTCGGCAATTTTAGAAAGTGAGTTTAGCACTTCTAATTTGGTAGAAACTTTAGAACCACCTACGATAGCCACCATTGGACGTGCAGGTTCTTTTAACGCTTTACCTAACGCATCTAATTCTGCTGCAAGTAATGGACCTGCACAGGCAACCGGTGCAAATTCTGCAACGCCGTAAGTAGAGGCTTGTGCACGGTGTGCTGTACCAAAGGCATCCATGATGAACACATCACAAAGTGCGGCGTATTTTTTACCTAATTCCGGATCATTTTTCTTTTCGCCTTTGTTGACGCGCACGTTTTCTAATACCACGATTTCACCGGCGTTCACTTCAACACCGTCAAGGTAATCGCGTACTAAGCGTACCGGGACATCAAGATGTTCGTTTAAATAATCAACAACAGGTTGGAGGGAATCTTCAGGTTTGAATTCACCTTCGGTCGGACGACCTAAGTGAGAAGTGACCATTACTTTTGCGCCTTTTTCCAAGGCTAATTTTAAGGTTGGGATGGTGGCACGGATACGCGCATCGGATGTGACTTTACCGTCTTTTACCGGCACGTTTAGGTCGGCACGGATAAATACGCGTTTACCATTCAAATCTAAATCGGTCATTTTAATTACTGACATAATTTACCTCTTTTTACTGGTTAAAATTAAAAACTGTTGGCATTATACCCGTAACTGAGTAGCTTGTAACCTGAATTCAAGGGCTCAAATTCAGGATTACACATTTCATTGATCCATGTCGAATTATTGGATTAATAACCGGTTCGACTGCTTGGGCAATCCATAATTTGCCAGTTTAAATCGTAACAAATAAAGAGCTCGTTACGTGCGGCACCAAGATAAACATCCCTTAATTGCGGGTTGTTTTTTCGCATCCATTTAAACAGTTCGGTACGGCTTAATTCATAGTTCGGTAGCTTCAAAGTGCGGTATAAAATTTTGATCTTTTCAAAATAATCCTGCGCATTGTTAAACATACACGCGCCGTGTTTTTCCCACTCGCCTTGTAATAATCCGGCGCTCGGTACTTCAGGCAAATAGCGTTCAATAAGGTCTTGCGGTAATTTTGGCAAATCGCCCTGACAAAAGCGCGGGTGATCGGCGACTCTTCGGGCTTGTTTGTTTTGTGACCATAATCCATGCACAATCCAACCGAATTGTTGGGTTAAGCCACATTGATATTGCAAAGAGGTCGGCAAATTATCGCCGTATTGTTGACGTTGTCGTTCACAAAATGCCGGCGACCAAGATAACACGAGGGTGTAATAATCGGTTTGTGCCTGTTTATTTTGCCCGATAGGATCGTTTTTCATGACGTAATCGTAATTACGATCAACAACCACCTCCGCCGCTTGTTTCTGTTGAGAAAAATAATACCAACCGGCAAGTAAAAACATTAAAAATGCCACCACAAAAAAAGACAGTAGCAACATACGTTTCTCGTTCATAAAATTCCTTTCACTTTGTTAACGTATTGATTATAATCCGACCCTTTCATTTTCCCCGAGGACGCTATGGCTCTACTCATCACTGACAAATGCACGAATTGCGATATGTGCTTGCCGGAATGCCCGAATGAAGCAATTTCAATCGGCGATGAGATCTATGTCATCGATCCTGAACTCTGCACCGAATGTGTCGGTCACTACGACACGCCCACCTGTCAAAAAGTTTGCCCTATCAGCAAATGTATTATCACCGACCCAGATCACGTGGAAAGTGAAGAACAGCTGTGGGAACGTTTTGTGTTAATTCACCACGGGGATAAACTGTAACGCATTTGAAAGTGCGGTGAAAAAAGAGGGCGTTTTTACCCGCCCTAACTTTTCTCGTTTTATCTAAAATACCATTTTGCCAGTAAAATGCCGGCATTGACCGATACGTTTAAGCCATTTTTCAGTGGGCTGGCAAATGCCAAACGAACCTGTTCATCGTTTTTCTCTGATAAAGCCTCTGTCACGCCTTCACTCAGCACAAAAACCGTCTTATTTTTTAACCGCACTTTATCCAATGCTGTTGCGTTTTCATCGCTACTTACGTGAATGATTTGATAACCGGCTTGGCGTAATTGAGAAAGCGCATTGCGGGTGTCATTGGTTTCCAATACACGCACATATTCCGTGCCGCCTTCTGCGACACGTAACGTCACAGCTGAATTGAGGCTTTCGGCGTTTTCCACCACAATATTTTTCACCCCGAAAAAGGCGCAAGTGCGTAAAATACCGCCAATGTTTTGTGCGTTGTTCACATTATCTAACAACACCAAGCAATCTTCTTGATGCGGCACATCCAAATAGCCTTGCAACGTAAATGGATGGGCTTTTTTCACCAACATACAAATGCCGCCGTGGTGTTCTGTACCGCTGACTTTGATCATCTCGTCGTTGTCTACAATGTGATACACCTTTTTATTGGTAGCTAAATAACTGCAAATATCCCCAATTTTATGCGCCATTTGTACGGTTGCCCACAAGCGCACAATGCTTCCCGGGCGTTGTTGGAATAAGGCTAAACACGCATTTTCACCATACACTTTCATTTCTTCTGCACGATTTTTTTTGATTTTTTCCGGTGCGCGTGGTGACAATGGGCCGGTTTTTTTCTCTCTCGGCTTATCATCGAAACGACTGCTTTTGACGGTCACTTTCACGTTGCCTTCCGCACCACCGGCTTTTTTCATAGTGCTTTCGGCAATATGTAAGGTTTTTTCTTGGCTTTCAGCGCGTTTAAATTTCGGCTTAGTATTTCTGTCGTTATCTCGCTCTCTGCGAAATTCTTGGCGAGAATCGGTTTTTGAGGAGGTAAAGTGCGGTCGATTTTTATCGCGTTTTTGACGGTCGTCACCGACACTGCGTTCGGAAAAAGTACGGTTGTTTGATTTGAAAGTCGGTTTGTTTGAATTTTGGTTCATAGTTGTGTTGCCGATAGGGTGGATGAATGGAATAAATTTGCGCTGTAGGCAATAAATTTGTGAGCATTATAACGAAAACCAGCCTTTTTTCTACCAAGGGGGGCGATAAATATTGTAAACTATCGCCCCAATTAGGTTCCGACTCATTGAGTACAACAGAGAACAAATTTTATGTTTAGAGATAAGACAAAACGGGCTCAGAAGCGTCTTGAAAGCCTGCCATGTTTAGCTTTACAGGCGGAACAAGTTGAATTTATTTACAGCCCAATGGCATTCAAAAATGAAATTATTCAACTGATCAGACAGGCGAAAACGCGTATTTTTGTGACCGCACTTTACTGGCAAAATGACGAAGCCGGACAAGAAATTCTCGATGAAATTTACCGTGCGAAACAAGATAAGCCTGAACTTGAAGTGAAAATTTTAATTGACTGGCATCGTGCACAGCGCAATTTATTAGGGGCGGAAAAGAGTGCAACCAATGCCGATTGGTATTGTGAACAACGTCAAAAATATCAACTTGCCGATGACCCGAATCTATTTTTCGGTGTGCCAATCAATACGCGCGAAGTGTTTGGCGTGTTGCACATCAAAGGCTTTGTTTTTGACGATACCGTGCTTTACAGCGGTGCTAGTATCAATAACGTGTATTTACAACAAAATGAAAAATACCGTTATGACCGTTATCAGAAAATCACCCATCCGCAGTTGGCTGATAGCATGGTGGCCTTCATTCGCGACTTTTTGTTGAATAGCGATGTGGTGTTGCCGTTGGATAGCGTTAATCGCCCGAAAACCAAAGAAATTCGACAAAATATCCGCCATTTTAGAAAAAATCTTGCACTTAATGGGCAATATAAGCTGTCAAGTGCGGTTGATTTTGGCAATGAATTGACGGTAACGCCGTTGTTTGGTTTAGGCGGCGCGGGCAATGTATTGAATTGCACGATCGAAGATTTATTCCAGCTGGTCGATGAAAAGCTCACTATTTGTACGCCGTATTTTAATTTCCCGCGGACATTGCAACAAAAAATCCGCCATTTGCTACGTAAAGGCAAAAAAATTGAAATTATCGTGGGCGATAAAGTGGCGAATGATTTCTACATTCCACCGGAACAGCCCTTCAAAATGGTGGGGGCATTGCCTTATTTGTATGAAAACAATTTACGCCGCTTCAGCAAAAAGTTTGAACATGAAATGGCACAAGGTCAGCTGATCATTCGGACCTGGAAAGACGGTGCGAATACCTATCATCTAAAAGGCGTTTGGATTGACGATAATTATATTTTGTTGACCGGTAATAATCTGAATCCGCGCGCGTGGCGATTGGATGCGGAAAATGGCTTGTTTATCCATGACCCGAAACAACAACTTTTGCCTCAAGTGGTTCAGGAATTAGATTGTATTCGCCAACATACCACGGTGCTTCAACATTACACCGAGTTGGAAGAAATGAAGCAATACCCGACACCGGTGCAAAAATTATTGAAAAAATTTGCCCGTATTAAAGCGGACAAATTAGTGAAGATGATTTTGTAATCACATTGTAAGTGCATTTACACTCAATATAAAAAAGGATTGTCAGTGAATGACAATCCTTTTTTCGTGATAAACGTCGTGAAAAGAGACCTCACTTTGAGTTGTTTAAGTGCGGTGGAAAAATAAAACGTTTTTAACCTTTCGCCAAAATCCCTTTCAGGAAGCGCGCGGTATGCGAACCTTCTACGTTAGCGACCTGCTCCGGCGTACCGGTGGCGATAATTTGTCCGCCGCCGCTACCGCCTTCCGGGCCGAGATCCACAATCCAGTCAGCGGTTTTAATCACGTCTAAATTGTGCTCAATGACCACGATGGTATTGCCTTGATCGCGCAAGCGGTGCAACACGGAAAGCAGCTGTTTGATGTCGGCAAAATGTAGCCCGGTAGTAGGTTCGTCCAAAATATACAGCGTTTTGCCCGTATCCCGTTTAGAGAGTTCCGTTGCCAATTTTACCCGTTGCGCTTCACCACCGGAGAGGGTAGTGGAAGATTGGCCCAAGCGAATGTAAGACAATCCCACGTCTATGAGGGTCTGTAGTTTGCGCGCAATCATCGGAACAGCATCGAAAAATTCGCGCGCTTCTTCCACGGTCATATCCAACACTTGATGAATGGTTTTGCCTTTGTAGCGAATTTCTAAGGTTTCGCGGTTGTAGCGTTTGCCCTTACATTGGTCGCAAGGCACGTACACATCCGGCAGGAAGTGCATTTCCACTTTGATCACGCCGTCCCCCTGACAGGCTTCGCAACGTCCGCCGCGTACGTTAAAACTGAAACGTCCCGGGTTGTAGCCGCGTGCACGGGCTTCCGGTACGCCGGCGAACAGCTCACGAATCGGGGTAAATACGCCCGTGTAGGTTGCTGGGTTAGAGCGCGGAGTACGACCAATTGGGCTTTGGTCAATATCGATGACTTTGTCGAAAAATTCCAAACCATCTATAGATTTATACGGCGCTGCTTCGGCATTTTCCGCTCGGTTTAATGCGTTTTGAGCAATCGGGAATAAGGTATCGTTAATCAACGTGGATTTGCCTGAGCCGGACACGCCGGTGATACAGGTAAATAAGCCGACCGGAATTTCTAAGTTGACGTTTTTCAGGTTATTACCTGATGCGCCAAACAACTTGAGTGTTTTTTTCTTATCAAGTGCGGTACGTTTTTTCGGTATTTCGATTTTTTCCGCACCGGATAAGAATTTACCTGTCAATGAATTTGGATTTTGCATGATTTGTTGCGCCGTACCTTCCGCAATAACATTGCCACCATGCACACCTGCGCCTGGGCCGATGTCGATAATGTGGTCGGCGCTTAAAATCGCATCTTCATCGTGTTCCACCACAATCACAGTGTTGCCGAGATTTCGTAAGTGAATCAAGGTATTGAGCAAGCGTTCGTTATCCCGTTGATGTAACCCGATAGACGGCTCATCCAACACATACATCACACCGACCAAGCCGGCACCGATTTGGCTGGCAAGACGAATGCGTTGTGCTTCACCACCAGATAGCGTTTCAGCGGAGCGGGAAAGGGAAAGATAATTCAAGCCCACATTCACCAAAAATTGTAACCGCTCTTTGATTTCTTTCAGAATCTTCTCGGCGATTTGTGCTTTTTGTCCACTCAGTTGTAGCTCTCCAAAAAAGCTCAAGGCTTCGCCGATGCTTTTCTCCGATACATCAGGCAGATTGGTTTGCTCAATATAAACATTGCGTGCCTCGGGACGCAGACGCGAACCACCGCAATCGGCACAAGGGCGATTGCTAATGTGTTTGGCAAGTTCTTCCCGTACTGACATGGATTCCGTTTCTTTATAACGGCGCGCCATGTTGTTCAAAATGCCTTCAAAGACATGGTGGCGCAACACGACATCGCCGCGATCGTTCATGTATTGGAATTCAATTTCTTCCTTGCCGGAACCGTGCAAAATAATCTGTTGAATTTTTTTCGGCAGTTCTTCAAAAGGCGTTTCAATATCGAAATGATAGTGTTTCGCCAGGGACGTGAGCATTTGGTAATAATAGAAATTGCGACGATCCCACCCTTTAATGGCGCCATTGGCAAGGGAAATGCTCGGATTTTGCACCACGCGTTTTTCATCGAAATATTGTTGCACGCCCAAACCGTCACAAGTCGGGCACGCACCGGCAGGGTTATTAAAGGAAAACAGACGAGGTTCCAGTTCCGGTACGGAATAGCCACAGTGCGGACAGGCAAAGTTGGCAGAGAACACCAGTTCTTCCGCCTTCGGATCGTCCATATAAGCGACAACCGCCGTGCCGCCGGAAAGCTCGAGCGTGGTTTCAAAGGATTCCGCCAATCTTGTGGCTAAATCCGACCGCACTTTAAAGCGATCCACCACCACTTCAATGGTATGTTTTTTCTGTAATTCCAGTTTTGGCGGATCGGATAAATCACAAATCTCACCATCGATACGGGCGCGAATGTAGCCTTGCGCGGCAATTTGTTGTAATAATTTAACGTGTTCACCTTTGCGCTCTTTTACCACCGGCGCCAACAACATCATTTTGCTTTCTTCAGGCAGGGAAAGCACTTTATCCACCATTTGGCTGATGGTTTGTGCCGTGAGTGGCACATTGTGATGAGGACAGCGCGGCTCGCCCACGCGGGCAAACAACAAACGCAGGTAATCGTGAATTTCGGTAATGGTACCCACCGTTGAACGCGGGTTGTGTGAGGTAGATTTTTGCTCAATAGAAATAGCTGGTGAAAGCCCTTCAATATGGTCTACATCGGGTTTTTCCATTAATGACAAAAATTGACGTGCATAGGCGGACAAGGATTCCACATAACGGCGTTGCCCTTCGGCATACAGCGTATCAAAGGCTAAAGAAGACTTACCTGAGCCGGATAAGCCGGTAATGACGATTAATTTATCACGGGGAATGGTTAAGTTAATATTTTTCAGATTGTGGGTTCTTGCACCACGAATATCGATGGTATCCATAATAGATTTTATAAATGAAAGAAGTGTAAATTTGCGGCGATTATCGCACATTCCTAAATAACTGTGCAAATATCCAGTTAATTTTATTGAAGGCATGGATTTCTTTGTTATTTTCAGGCAGAATAAGGCAAAAATTTTGCCCCTAAGATTGAATAAAAAAGAGGATATTATGGCTGGAGTAAATAAAGTAATTATTGTTGGTAATTTAGGTAACGATCCTGAAATCCGTACAATGCCAAATGGCGAAGCGGTTGCCAACATCACGGTTGCCACCAGTGAAAGCTGGAATGATAAAAACACCGGCGAACGCCGTGAAGTGACTGAATGGCACCGCATTGTGTTCTATCGCCGTCAAGCAGAAGTGGCAGGTGAGTACTTACGCAAAGGCTCTAAGGTCTATGTTGAAGGACGTTTAAAAACCCGTAAATGGCAAGATCAAAACGGCCAAGATCGCTACACCACAGAAATTCAAGGCGACGTTTTACAAATGTTAGACAGTCGCACTGATCGCCAATCCGGTGGTTATGCACCAACCGCTCAACCAACTTATCCAAGCCAAGCGCAGAGCGCACCACGTGCAACCCCTGCAAGCAAACCGGCAGCCGAAGCACCGATGGATAACTTTGATGATGATATTCCATTCTAAGGAACACAGTGCAAAATTAAAAAGGGTCTGATGTGATGTCAGACCCTTTGTTTTTTGTGGCATAACGTCGGTGTATTTTTAACGTAAAAGTGCAGTCATTTTTCTTGGCGTTTTTTGCTGTAAATATTGCAAATTTTGACCACACTTTTTTTATCGTGATAAGAAAATAGAACATTTTAGAACGCAATTACTGGATACTACGACATTTCCAACGTAAGAGTTTTTTGTAAGGCGTTTATTCATTGATTAATCCTTAGGAAAATTGACACAAGCATAGATGCTTGCGCCATCGGAGGGGATAGAACGATACCTGAGCAGCAAAGTACAGCTGGTTAGGGGTAAGTATAGTAAAATAGCATCAAGACAGTAATAATTAAATTTAGGACTAGCCCGTATAAGGTTAAGATTTTGATGGAAAGGTAAATAGATGAAGGGATTTCTTTGCGGATTATTGTATGGAGAAATTAAATGACTGTTGAATCGATGGAAAGAATATTAGCAATGCCCTCTATCGGTAATTTTAAATGTATTGAGCTTTTTGAAGTGATTGGTATAAAAGATAATAACCCGCCTTTTAATATTTTCTCACTAGCAGTTGCTCATGAGACAGATTTGCCTTTGACAGAGAAAGAGAAAATTACACCAAATCTTATTAAATTAAAGGCTGATAAATCTCTAAAGTTTGGAGTTTTTAAAAGGATTGTTTCTATAGAAGATTTTCTTAATATCATTTCTTACTTAGTTACTCCAGGTTCGAATGGAGATAATGGTAATAAACTTTGTTATGGCCAGTTAAAAGGTATTCCTCCAGTTTATGTTCCAGCCTTAGAGCGAGGAAGGAATGAGTTTTTAGGTTTACTCAAGAATAATTTTTTTGGTGGTTCACATCTTTTTGAATGGTTTGATGAAAGCAAAGAGTATGTTGCGCCACTGATAGACAATTTCGCTGCCTTAGACGAATTTTCTGAAAAACTACAGGAATACTTACCCGTTAAAATCGGTACTCATTCTGATAGATTGGGCAATATCGTCGTACAAATTTCTTGTGCTGCGACGGTGTTTACAATAGAAAGAAGAGATAAACACAGTCATCAGTTATTATCTAATTTAGCAGTTAGTCCTCATTTTTCAGGAGAGATAAACTTTTCAGGTATTTTTTGGCGGGAACAACATGGCAGTATTGTTGATTTTCAAAAAATTTCATTGGTTATAGGAGAAAATATCATCCCTTTTCAGCAAATTAATGGAAGTGGATATTATGTAATTTGGGATGAAAATAATCAGATAATTTGCAATGGCGGCCAAGTACCCTCCTTCGTCGAGATTGTAAATTCCTCTATGAACCTGCATGAGTATAATCAACGAATATTCAAATTACCTAATGGAAAAGAGAAAAGAATTAATATTTTTACCCCGACATCACAAAGTCAAATTGGCAATAAGACTAAAGATTATCGAAATTGGGTTAGAAATAGATTTCTTAAAATAGAAAAACAAGAATTACATGATACTTTAAAATTGAGACAATTTAAGCGGGATATGCGTCAAGAAGCGTTGGATTTTATTAGAGAGTTGATTGAAAAATATGGAAAAAATGGTATTTATCTTTGGGATCCCTATTTGAATGCAAAAGATTTATTGGAAACTGTATTTTTTAGCCCGTATGCTAATTCGCCAATCAAAGCACTAACAGGCTTAAAAATTGCTCCACAAGAAAATAAAACACCATCTTATAAAGCCGACCTTGCAAACGAAATTAACCAAGCAATTCGTCAAGTTAGCTGGTTAAATCTGATCTTTGTCAACGCTGACCGTTCTAAGGTTGGCGATTTTCATGACCGTTTTATTATTTTTCCACAAGCTATAGATGAACCCGTAAGAGCTTGGTCATTGGGAACATCGGTGAATAGCTTAGGGAAAAGTCATCACATTATTCAAGAAGTTGAAGATGGGCAGATTATTGCTGATGTTTTTGAAGAAATGTGGGAACAATCAATTTGCAACGAGAGTAATATCCTATGGAAATCCAAGAACAATTAACTACAGCTCAAATACTTTGCCTCGTGCAATCCTCTGATTATGATACCGGCATTCCTGATGAAATACTTTCTTTATTTGGTGAGCATTTTGATTTTGCCAATTGGAAATGGAAGGAGAAAGATCATTTCTGGCAATATTATAATAATTTTTATCCATCAAGCATTAATTACCATGATGCGGTTATTTATATTGATAATCTTGATAAGAAAAATAGGCTGATAGAAAGTATTTCATGGCTGATTAACACTTTGCAAGATGAGCATTCTAGTGAGAAAGATCAAAAGATCGCTTTTGAATTGACTTTTCTTCTTCCTAAATTTTGGGCAATCAGCTACGAAGAAGGAATTATTTTCTCTCAATCCTCTAAAAATTTAGCGATGAGATATTTATCTCATCTGAAAATTGAGTTGTCTACTCTCCAAAATGCATCAATTAATGACAATGAGAGAATGGATTCTCTAACAGAAAATTTAGAAAATGAACGATGGAAAGAACTCGCAGAAGATAAATGGCATTTAAATGAATTATATAATCACCTGTCTTTAAATTTTCATCAATCATATTCATTTATATCCGAACACTATGACTGCGAAATCTTGTCATTGATTAATCAGGAAATGAAGGTTTTTAATCTTTTATATTGGCTTGCTTTACTACCAGAAAAATATCGCCAGCCTTTTGTGCTGCAAACAACTAAAAATTTAGCTAAATTTCTTTTGCTGTTTGAATTAGATCATTTATCTAGAAATGAGATGAAAGACGAGCAAATCCAATTATCAGATATTTGGGAAGATTGCCCTAATGAATGGTTTGATATTTTTAACCAATATCCGGTCAGATACCCTTCTTTACAGCTAGGATTCGGTGCGTTTTTGACTAATGCTACCGATGAAAAAATCCGCATTTATATTGACAGTTTACAATTAAATCAAGATGAGGCAACTATCAAAGAATGTTTGGAGTATTTTTTTGCTCATGCTGATGAAAATAGGGTTCAGTATTTATGCAAATTAGCTTTTGAGAAGTGGAAGGACTGGGATTTTGGGAATCCTTACTCAATTGCTAGAAGTGTCCTAGATAGAGCTTTAGTGAAATATTTCCAAATAATGCTTCCTAAACAGGATAGAGAAAATTTCATTCAAAACGAAATTAATCAAATCCTGAATTTCCAACAGCAATGGTTTGCTTCGATTGTAGCGCTAGATAAATTTGTTTATCTGCATTTATCCCGAATGCAACAAGCTTGTATTGCTGAAGAATTAGAAAAAGACGCATCACTATCGTTTGAAGATATTCAGAAGCGTGTTTATTTTCCTGCTCAATTTGACAATGATTTAAGGTGGAGAAATTGGATTGATTTGGATAAATTTTATTAAGACAAATGACAAGTTGCAAACTGAGAGTTTGGGTGAAACCTAACAATCAAAAAAAATCGTCCGAATTTTTATTTTCAGATGATTTTTGATTATTCACTGGCATTCGAATCGCTTCAGGCTACGTAATCATGGGTAAATGCTAGGTCGGTGGTGTTTTGTTTTTGAGGAGGAATATGCTCAACAAACTGCTTTTGTTAACAAAAAAGTACAAAAATGATAAAGGGCTGACGTTATGTCAGACCCTTTGTTTTTTTATAACATAAAGTCGGTGTATTTTTAACGTAAAAGTGCAGTCATTTTTCTGTGTGTTTTTCTGCTTTAAATATTGCGATCAGCTCCCGTACTTTAATTCGCTTATGTGACGCTTGGCTGATGGAGCGTTGTACTTTTAAACGGCGGATTTTCGCGCCTTGGTAGATTTCACGGGTGAATGGCGTGTCGTGGTTGGAGATGACCACTTGGATGTTGCGTTGTTTTACGGTGTCTTTGGCAAGGTTGGCAAGATCACGCTGGTGGGCGATGGAAAATTCATTGCCGGAATAATTGGTGAAATTGCTGTCTTGTGAAAGAGGGGCGTAAGGGGGATCGCAGTAGATGACTGAATTTTCATCCGCCATTTGGAAGGTTTGTTGAAAATCGGTGCAAATAAAGATCGCACTTTGTGCTTTCGTTGAGAAAAAACGGAGTTCTTCTTCCGGGAAATAATGGGTTTTGTAAGCACCGAAAGGCACATTAAATTCGTTTTTGGAATTGTAGCGACACAAGCCGTTAAAACCAAAACGGTTTAAATACAGGAATAATACGGCACGTTGGAAGACATCGGTGCTTTGGTTAAATTCTTGACGCTTGCTGTAGTAGTAACTTTCCGTATTGGCATCGGGGTGAAAGAAAACCGGTTTGCATGCTTGGATATAGCCTTCTACATCCTGTTTGACGATATTGAATAGGTGGATTAAATCAGGGTTGATGTCTGCCAGAATGTAGCGTTCAAAATGGCTGTTGAGAAATACCGCACCGGCGCCGACAAACGGTTCGACCAAACATTGTTTGCGTTTTGGCAATAAGCGGTTGATTTCGTCTGTCAGACGATATTTACCGCCCGCCCATTTAAGAAAGGGGCGGCTTTTGGTTTTTGTTGTGGGGTTAGCGGGTTTAGGCATGGGGTTAGTCAACTTGCGTACAACGATTGATGGCTTCAATCACCTGTTCTTGTGGGATATCCGTCGCCACATAAGCCTGTCCAAGCGCTTTGAGGAGCACCAAACGCAATTTGCCATTGAGCACTTTTTTATCACGCATCATTAGCGGCAAGTAATCTTGTGCGATCATGCCATCCGGTGAAACGGTTGGTAAATTGGCGCGCGCTAAAAGTTTTTCTAAACGTGCGACATCATGCGGGGTTAAATCGCCTAATTTTTCTGATAACGCAGCAGCCATCATACAGCCGGCGGATACCGCTTCGCCGTGTAACCAGTTGCCGTAACCTAAATGGGTCTCGATGGCGTGGCCGAATGTGTGGCCCAGATTTAATAGCGCACGATCGCCTTTTTCCGTTTCATCACGCGCCACAATATCTGCTTTTAATTGGCAACAACGGGCGATACATTGTTGTAATGCGTTTTGCTCAAGGGCGACTAAATTATCGATGTGTTGTTCTAGCCATTGGAAAAAGGGGAAATCTAAAATCGCACCGTATTTTATGACTTCGGCTAGGCCGGCGTTGACTTCACGTTTTGGTAAGGTGTTTAGGGTGAGCGTATCGACAATGACGGCACTCGGTTGATAAAACGCGCCGATCATGTTTTTGCCTAATTCGTGATTTACCGCAGTTTTACCGCCCACGGAAGAATCTACTTGGGCTAATAACGTCGTCGGGATTTGAATAAAACGTATGCCACGTTGATAGCTTGCTGCGGCATAGCCTGCCACGTCACCGATGACACCGCCGCCTAATGCCACGATCGTGGTATCGCGTCCGTGGTTGGCTTTTAAAAGTGCGGTGAAAATCAGGTTCAAAGAATCCAGGGTTTTGTATTGTTCGCCGTCCGGCAATAACACGTGCTCAACAAGACAACCGATTTTTTCTAAGGTGTCCGTCACGGTGGAAAGATAATGTTGTGCAACAGTTGGATTGGTCACGATCATGACTTTATTGCCGGATTCCAACGGATAGCAATCGGTATTCGTGAGTAATCCGGCACCGATATGAATCGGGTAGCTTCTTTCTTTCAATTCAACATTTACACACAACATTTACTTTACCTTTGAGGTGTTTAACCGTTCGTATTAACCGTTGTAGTTGTCAATCAGGTCGATAATTTGTGTCGCCATGACTTTGGCACTTTGTTCGTCAGTCGGCAGGGTGATGTCCGCCACTTCTTCATAAAGTGGATTGCGAACTTTAGCTAAGTCTTCCAACACTTGGCGTGGATCGGTCACATCTTGCAATAATGGACGTTTTTTGTCTCGCTGTGTGCGTTGATATTGTTTATCCACGGTGGTTTCGAGATAAATCACGATGCCACGAGCGGAAAGGTGATTACGGTTGTCTTTTGATAACACAGCGCCGCCACCGGTCGATAATACGATGCCTTGACGTTGCGTTAATTCATTAATGAGACGTTCTTCTCTTTTACGGAACCCTTCTTCGCCCTCAACATCAAAAATCCAACCGATATCGGCACCGGCGCGTTCTTCAATTTCCGCATCGGTATCGACGAAATCCATGTTGAGTAATTGTGCGAGTTGGCGACCGATGGTGCTTTTACCTGCACCCATAGGGCCCACTAAGAAAATATTACGTTTTTCTGCCATTGCTATAATCTTAAATTTATGTCGTCGTAAAGAATGTGATCTTTTAGAAAATAAGAAACGACCGCAAGTCATGATTCATGTGGTCGTGTGAAAGTTTTGAATAAAATTGAAAAGATCACCCCAAAATTGCTCGAGATTATCTCAATAAATCGCCATTCTTTTCAACATAAACAGGCGATTTATTTCGTTTATCCCGCGTTAAAGGCAAAATAAACTACGGATTTCTTTCCTTTTTCAGTTTGTTTTGTGCGGTCTTGGATTTCTCTTGTTTCTTGTTCTTTTTCTCTGTTGACTGCTTGCTCTTCAAGTTTTCCAATGTCTCACCCTGGCGCAAAATATGTGGCGTGACGAAGATCACCAATTCCCGCTTTTGGTGGCGATCACTTTCTTTGCTGAATAAATGCTTAATGCCGGGAATGTCTCCCAGTAATGGCACTTTGTCCAAGCTTTTGGTAATGGTGTCGTGAAAGACCCCGCCAAGTACGATCGTTTCACCATCCTTGGCGAAAACTTGCGTATTAATTTCTTGTTTATCAATGGAAACCACCTCGCCTAAACCGTATGCCACGCGGCTGCCCGGGGCATTCTGACTGACAATTAAATCCAACAGAATTTGCTTATCCAAGGAAATGTGCGGTGTGACTTCCAACCCTAATACGGCTTCGCGAAATTCCACACTTTGCGTGCCACTTTTTTCATTCACCATAATGTAAGGCAATTCCGTCCCTTGCTTAATGCTGGCACTTTTCTTATTAGTGGTAAGCAAACGTGGGCTGGCGATAATTTCCACATTGTTTTCCCGTTCAAGTGCGGTCAATTCTAAGTCTAAAAGTCGTCCGTTGATTTTAGCCACTTGTAACGCGAGAGACCCAGCCGGTGTCGTGGCGGTCGGCAGGTTCACGTTTAATTGATTCGCAATATTGTCAAATCCGTTCGCTGCCAGGCTTCCCCCGATTCTGTGGGCGTTTTCCGTTGGGTTGAAAATTCCCCAACGGACACCTAATTCTTTCAAACTTTCCGCGTTGATGGTGACGATGCGTGCTTCTATGGCAATTTGTTCAATGGGCTTATCCAATTCTTTGATCAATTTCTTCAAGTTGGTGATAGATTTCGGTTCATCTTGAATCAGTAAGAGATTGCTGCGGTCATCAAAGGTAATGCTGCCATTCGGCGATAACATCGACCCGTTACCGCCGGTAAGCGATTTCATCACTTCAGAGGCTTTGGCAAAGTGCAGTTTAATGGTGGCCGTCGCGAGCGAGGTTTCTTCCTCCGATGGTAGGGCTGCAATGGGTTGAGGTTCTGTGATATTGCCGGCAAATTTGGCGGCGGTATCACGTTTACTTAAATAATAAATGCCGTCCTCCTGCCATAAATCTAATTGTTTGATTTTGGCAACGGAACGAAAGAGCTGATCTAAATCTACGTTATCTAACTTTAATGTCAGTGTGCCTTGTAATTCGTCGTCAATCAGCAAGTTAACATTTTGCGCCAGCGCAAGTTGTTGTAAGGTTGGCACTAAAGGCGCTTGTTTGAGTTGAATGGAAAAGGTTTGATGTTGTTCGGCATGCACGGTGAACGTGAAAAAACATCCGAAAAACAGACCGCACTTTAAGATCTTGAGAAAAAGCGATTGCATGATATTTCCTTACAATGATTTAAAACTGCACATTAAACGGGAGAGTCGGTTCACAATGTTGATTGTTTTCTCTGCGCAGAAACGAAATTTGCTGTTTGGTGATATGGTTTATTTTGATTGCTTCTGTGGCGATGACATCACCAACGTTAGCCAAATGAACCAGCTGATCGACTTGTAAAATAAGTTGCCAATCTTTTTGTTGCTGAATGATGCCGACAATCTGAATTTGAGCAAAAGGCGTATTTGGGAAAAGCCCTGTTTGGCATGAATGCTCAAGCACTTGACCTTGCTTTTGGACATGTTCTGATTTGGTGCGATGGCGTTGTGTTTTATCAAAAGGATCATTCGCTGCTGCGGGTAAGCTGAGCAAAATGCCCAATATTAAGCATAAAAGTGGTTCTCGCATTCGTTTTTCCTTAGTTTCCTTTGCTATTTAATTGAAATAAAAGTGCTGTTTGAATGGATGATGTTTCATTGGCTTCATCGCTTTGCAGCACTTGCCATTCCACGAGTTCCAATTCTATGTTCGCGTTTAAAAGTGCGGTCAAAAATGAATGTAAATCTTTGAAATGACCTTGAAGTTGTAGCCTGAGTAAGGGCTTTTGATGGAAATCCCATTGGCTTTGTACGATTTGCAAACGTTGAGCAAGTTGTTGGATTTGTTGATTTATCGGCGGCAGTTTGGCAGCCAGCGCCGGTGTGAGTAATTGCGTTGCCGCTTTCTCTTTTAGCGTTGCTAAAAGTTTTTGTTGATGTGCCAAACTTTCCCGTTGCGTTTGTAATTGTTGCTCCATATGTGTCATGTGAGCACGTTGTTGCCAATAATGCTGCAAGGGGAAAGAGAGGATAAATCCGCCGAGGAAAAATAACGTGGAGTGTTGTTTCCAGGGATGTAATCGGTGCCAATGGGCCAATGTCTCGGTAAGTTTTTCTCTGAAATTCATGGTGTTGTTTTTATCTTTACATCAAATTGGAAACGTAGTTCTTGGGCTTGTGGTTTAAATTCCACCAGATTAACTTCGCGAAATAACGGTTGTGCGGAGAGATATCCATTGAGGTGAGAAAATTCTTCTTGATTTTCAGCATATCCCTTGAGCATAAGATGTTCGCTATTGAGGTGTAACTCCGTTAATTCACCTTGTGTAAGTGGAAACTCAGCTAATTGATGTAACAAAGAAAAAAGTGTTTCTTTTGGGATTTCCTGAAGGGTTTCCAATTGCGCATAACTGTGGCGAAATTGTTGAATCTGTTGCTGTGTCGCCTGTAATTCTTGTTGGTGAGTGGTGTATTGCAACTGTGCTTTGCCTGCATTGTCGGTATAGTTTTGCGCAAAATGGGTGAGTAATAATGTGCCGATCGTACACAAGGTTGCCCCAATAAATAGGGTAACGAACAAACGCCGATTTTTCTGTCGCAGCTGTTTAATGCGCCAAGGCAACAAATTCATGTCTTTTTTCATGTCATTTTCTCTAAAGATGGCGCTTTAACATCAAAAAGTGCGGTGGATTTTTGTAACGTTTCTTGTTGCCATAGAGCATTGCCAAGGGCGATAAAAGGAAGGGAGGTGTTTATTCCCACCCAGTCTGATCCAATGTGTGGCGTAGATTCAGTGCTGTAATAGAACGCTTTTTCCGGTTTTTCATCATAACGCTGGCAATATTGCTCAAAAAGTGCGGTCAAATTTCCGTCCGTTTGAAACAGTGTTTGGGTTTGTTGTCGTTTTTGGTGAATCGCTAATGCGCCGCTTTCGTCTTGGTACAACACTAAGGCGTCGATCGGTAATGGTTGCTCTAAAATATATTCGCTGGCGCGTAAAACAGCTTTGGCAACGCTATCTAACACATCAATTTGCAAGGGAATAAATTGATTTAAATAGTTTTTCGCAATTTGTTGTCTAATGGCGAAAATATCTAAACGAAATCCTTGTTTTAGTGGTGTGGCGGTATAGTCGTACCAAACCTCATCAAGTGGAATCGGTAATTCATGGGTAAGGGTAAAATGACACTGTTGTTCACATTCTTGGGTGTTTAGATTCTGCGGCAGAATAAGACTCTTTTGCCAGATATGCTGCGGCATAATGGCGGTGATGTATTTATAGTTTGCTCTTCTCGGTGATTGATTTAATTTCTGATTTAACGTGGAGGAGAGCGTCAGTAAATCCAGTTCGCTACATTGTAAGAACTGGGCTTGGTTTTGTGAATCGAACCAAAGAACATCAATATGTTGTGGGTGGTAGCAAAGGCCGACTTGAATGGCTGACTGATGTCTGATGAACATGAAGTATCCTTGTTTGCAATATTTACTGTCGTTTTTGTTGCGTAGTCTTTATACTTAGCCACTATATTTTTAATTCCTTTTATTGCCTTTAACTAAGTGAGAATTTTTCGATGCGGATCGCAAAATTAATATTAAGTTCCTTATTAACGTTGTTCATTTTGGGTTGTATCGCTGTGGGTGTTGTCTATGTGCAGCTAAAATCCGATTTGCCGGATGTGGAAACATTGAAAACGGTTGAGTTGCAACAGCCAATGCAAATTTATACTTCTGACGGGAAGTTGATTGGCGAAGTAGGCGAACAGCGTCGTATTCCGGTGAAATTAAATGATGTGCCGCAAAAGTTAATTGATGCGGTATTGGCGACGGAAGACAGCCGTTTTTATGAACACCATGGGCTAGACCCGATCGGGATCGGCCGTGCCGTGATGGTGGCGATCAGTAAAGGTGGCGCTTCCCAAGGGGCGAGTACCATCACGCAACAGTTGGCGCGTAACTTCTTCTTAACGCCGGAAAAAAGTTTGATTCGTAAAGCCAAAGAGGCGATTTTAGCTATAGAGATCGAAAATGCGCTGGATAAAAATGAAATTCTTGAGCTTTACCTAAATAAAATTTATTTGGGATACCGCTCTTATGGTGTGGCAGCCGCGGCAAAAACCTATTTTGGTAAAGAATTAAATCAACTGACTTTGTCCGAAATGGCGGTGATTGCAGGTTTGCCGAAAGCCCCTTCTACGATGAATCCGCTTTTTTCCCCGAAACGTGCGTTAGAGCGCCGTAATGTAGTATTGGGGCGTATGTTGGATCAAAAATATATTTCTCAAGAAGAGTATGATGCTGCGTTGAAAGAACCGATTGTCGCCAGCTATCACGGTGCGCAATTGGATTTTCGTGCTGATTACGTCACAGAAATGGTGCGTCAGGAAATGGTAAAACGTTTCGGTGAAGAAGACGCCTATACCAAAGGCTATAAAGTGTACACCACGGTGCTTTCCAAAGATCAGGAAACGGCACAAAAAGCGGTGCGCGATAATTTAATCGCTTACGATATGCGTCATGGTTATCGTGGTGGTGAACCCTTATGGAAAAAAGGCGAAGCCTCTTGGGATAATGACACCATTATTGGTTTTTTGAAAAAGTTACCAAATTCTGAGCCGTTTATTCCGGCTGCTGTCATGAATGTATCTAAATCCGGTGCAGAGCTTTTATTGGCATCCGGTGAGAAAATAACGTTGCCAAGCAGTGCGATGCGCTGGACGGGACAGTCTGCTCCGGTGAAAATAGGTGAGCAAATTTGGCTACGTAAAAACGACAAAGGCGAATGGATCTTAGGGCAAATTCCACGTGCCAATTCGGCGTTGGTTTCTTTAAATAGTGACAATGGCGCCATTGAAGCGATTGTGGGTGGTTTCAGTTTTGAACAAAGTAAGTTTAACCGTGCAACACAATCATTAGTGCAGGTGGGTTCTTCCATTAAACCGTTCATTTATGCGGCAGCATTGGAAAAAGGGTTGACCTTATCTAGTGTGTTACAAGATACGCCTCTTGTGTTGAAAAAGCCTGGTCAAAAGGAATGGCGTCCGAAAAACTCACCGGATCGTTATGATGGTCCTTTACGTTTACGTGTGGGACTAGGCCAATCTAAAAACATGATTGCCATTCGCTCCATGCAAATGGCCGGTGTCGAGTTTGTTGCGGATTTCTTGCAACGTTTTGGCTTTAAACGAGATCAGTATTTTGCTAGTGAAGCACTTGCATTAGGAGCGGCTTCCTTTACGCCGCTTGAAATGGCGCGTGGTTACGCAGTATTCGATAACGGTGGTTATTTAGTTGATCCTTATATTATCAATAAAATCTTAGATAATACCGGCAAGGAAATTTTTGTGGCCAACCCTAAAGTCGCCTGCCTAACTTGCGACAGTATTCCTGTCATTTACGGCGAAACGGAAAAATTAGATGGTTTCAAGAATACCGATTTGACCATGGCTGACGATTTGAAACGCAGCGATGATTCCACGAACGGCGAAGAAGTGGATCAAGGTGAAACTGTGCCGGATATTCCGGAATTGCAGCCACGCATTGATGCTGTGAAAGAAGAAAATTTAAATTTCATGGCGCAAGCAAAAACCAACAGCTCGCAAGTCGAGTATGCACCACGTGTCATTAGCGGTGAATTGGCGTTCTTAATTCGTAGCGCATTAAATACGGCGATTTATGGTGAACAAGGATTGGATTGGAAAGGCACCAGTTGGCGCATGGCAAATGAGATCAAGCGTAAGGATATTGGTGGCAAAACCGGGACGACCAATAACTCCAAAGTGGCGTGGTATGCCGGATTTGGCGCAAACTTAACGACGGCTGTGTATATTGGTTTTGATGACAATAAATTCGATTTAGGTCGCGGAGAGGCCGGTGCGAAAAGTGCGATGCCGGCATGGATTAGTTACATGAAGGCCATTTTGAAAGAGGTGCCTGAACGTACCTTGCCAACCCCGGCGAATATTGTCGAGAAAAACATTGATCCGCGTTCCGGATTATTATCTGGTGGTGGACGTGTCGAATACTTCATTAAAGGCACCGAGCCGACCCGAGCTTATGTGGAAGAACGTGGTTATTATGTGCCTAGCGATCTGCAGGAAAGCGGCGCACCGGGTGGACAACGGGAAGAATTATTCTAGACCGAGACTTGTTTTTGAAGCCCGGTAGCTGTCGGGCTTCCTTTTTGGGGAAAAGTGCGGTCATTTTATTTAATGTTTTATAAGTAGGAATTATGCTCAGTTATCGTCATAGTTTTCATGCGGGCAACCATGCGGATGTGTTGAAACATATCGTGTTAATGCTGATTATCGAAAGCCTGCAACAGAAAGATAAAGGTTTTTATTATTTAGATACCCATGCAGGCGCAGGGCGTTATCGTTTATTTAGCGCAGAAGCGGAGAAAACGGCTGAATATGTGGATGGCATTGGTCGTTTGTGGGGGCGTGAGGATTTACCGCCTGAAGTGGCACGCTATGTGGCACTGATTAAAAAACTCAATTATGGCGGCAAAGAATTGCGCTATTACGCTGGTTCCCCTTTGTTGGCAGCGAATTTATTGCGCCCACAGGATCGTGCGCTGATGATGGAATTGCACCCAAGCGAGTTTCCTTTGTTACGCAATAATTTCAAAGAATTTGAAAATGTGACGGTGAAAATCGGCGATGGTTTTCAGCAAGTCAAAGCCACATTGCCGCCTAAAGAGCGTCGTGGCTTGGTGCTAATTGATCCCCCTTATGAACTGAAAGAAGACTATGATTTGGTGGTGAAAACCATTGAAGAGGGTTATAAACGTTTTGCAACCGGTGTGTATGCGATTTGGTATCCGGTGGTGTTACGTCAGCAAACTAAACGTATTGTAAAAGGCTTAGAGGCCACGGGGATTCGTAAAATTTTGCAAATTGAATTGGCGGTGCGCCCGGATTCTGATCAACGTGGCATGACGGCGAGCGGTATGATTGTGGTGAATCCACCTTGGATGTTGGAACAACAGATGAAATCCATTTTGCCGTATTTAACCACCGCACTTGTGCCGGAAGGCACCGGCAGTTGGTCGGTAAACTGGATTACACCTGAATAAGATGACGCCAGCATAAGATAATACCGATTAGACCGATTTATCCTATTTGTTTGATTTGTGAACATCCTTTGGGCAGAATAGCGCCCAATTTATTAATAAGGAAAAGAGTATGACCAGACATTATGATTACATTGCCATCGGTGGTGGCAGCGGTGGAATTGCTTCCATCAACCGTGCAGCAAGTTATGGCAAAAAATGTGCCATTATTGAAGCAAAACATTTAGGTGGAACCTGTGTCAATGTGGGCTGCGTGCCGAAAAAAGTGATGTTCTACGGCGCACAAATTGCGGAAGCCATCCATCATTATGCACCGGATTACGGTTTTGATGTGGACGTCAAAAAATTTGATTTTGCTAAGTTGGTGGAAAGCCGTCAAGCCTATATTTCCCGCATTCATACTTCATACGATAACGTGTTGGCAAAAAATAACGTGGATGTGATTCGCGGTTTTGCCAAATTTGTCAATAAAAATACCCTTGAAGTGACTTTCGCCGATGGTTCCACCGAACAAGTGACAGCAGATCATATCTTGATTGCTACCGGCGGACGTCCAAGTATTCCGGCAATAAAAGGCGCGGAATACGGTATTGATTCTAATGGCGTTTTTGCGTTAACCGAGCTGCCTAAACGCACAGCTGTTGTTGGCGCAGGTTATATTGCCGTGGAGTTAGCCGGTGTCTTGAACAGCCTCGGTGTGGAAACCCATTTATTTGTGCGTAAACACGCGCCGTTGCGTAATTTTGATCCAATGATGGTGGAAACCTTAGTGGAATCCATGCAACAAGACGGCATTACGCTGCATACTCATGCCATTCCAAAAGAGGTGGTAAAAAATGCAGATGGTTCTGTGACCCTTAAATTAGAGGATGGTCGCGAGCAAACCGTGGATTGCTTGATTTGGGCCATTGGACGTGAGCCGACGACTGATAAAATTAATTTACAAGCTGCCGGCGTAGAAGCGAATGCGCGTGGCTTCATCAAGGTAGATAAATACCAAAACACCAATGTGCCGGGGATTTATGCGGTAGGCGATATTATTGAAGGCGGTATTGAACTCACACCGGTGGCGGTTGCAGCCGGACGTCGTTTATCCGAACGCCTGTTTAACAATAAACCGAACGAGCATTTAGACTATAATCTCGTGCCGTCCGTGGTGTTCAGTCATCCGCCAATTGGCACTGTCGGATTAACCGAACCACAAGCCATTGAACAATATGGTGCGGAAAATGTAAAAGTGTATAAATCTTCTTTTACTTCTATGTACACGGCTGTCACCCAGCATCGTCAACCTTGTCGCATGAAATTGGTATGCGTTGGTAAAGAGGAAAAAATTGTGGGCTTACACGGCATTGGTTTTGGCGTGGACGAAATGATCCAAGGTTTTGCTGTCGCTATTAAAATGGGCGCGACAAAAGCGGATTTTGACAACACAGTGGCTATTCACCCAACAGGCTCGGAAGAGTTTGTCACAATGCGTTAATTAACACTTATTAAATAAAAAAAGGTCTGAGTTTTCAGACCTTTTTTGTATTCTTTATTCTGTATGTTAGACGCAAACTTTAGCACTTTAACTAAAGTGCGATCTTATTTTATCGTGTTTTTAACGGGTTCCATAAACAACGATGGTCTTGCCATGGGCTGAAATGAGATGTTGATCTTCCAGCATTTTGAGAATGCGTCCAACGGTTTCACGGGAACAGCCTACCATTTGGCCGATTTCCTGACGCGTAATTTTAATTTGCATTCCGTCAGGATGTGTCATGGCTTCCGGCATTTTGGCTAAATTTAACAAGGTTTGAGCAATGCGCCCGGTAACATCCAAGAAAGCCAAGTTACTGACTTGGCGTGAGGTGTTTTGTAAACGACGTGCCAACTGTGCGGTAAGGAGCATCAGAATCTCAGGGTTAACTTGAATTAATTGGCGGAATTTACGGTAGGAAATTTCAGCAACTTCACAAGCTGCTTTGGCTTTTATCCAGGCGGAACGACGCTGATCTTCTTCAAATAAACCGGCTTCCCCGAAGAAATCGCCTTGGCTTAGATAAGTCAGGATCATTTCTTTGCCATCTTCATCTTTCACTAAAACGGAAACGGAACCTTGAATTAAATAGTATAAGGTTTCAGCCTTTTCACCGGCATTGATTAATGTGCTTTTAGATGGATATTTATGAATATGACAGTGAGATAAAAACCAATCAAGGGTTGGATCCGTTGATTGAGTTGTAACTTGTGCGTTTTGTTCCTGCACGTTGAAAACCTCCAGCTAACAATAAAAAACTAAAAAGTTTATTTAAAAAATTCCGTTTTATTTTTTATATCGATAGATTCATGTAACTCAGACCAAACGATCACCGCACTTCCTTGGCGGATTCTGTTCAGTAGCGCTTTCTTTTTTTGTTCGAAAGTCTGTTCATGTGAACCATAATCGGTTCCTTCACGTAAAATGACGCTTTCCACAATATTGATTAAAGTGTCTTCCGCCAGTTCTTGCCAAGGAATAATCACGACATATTACCTAAATAAATAAATTATGCAAATAAGCTTTCAATGAGCTGCCATTGCTGGCTAAACCCTTGATTTGGTGAGTGTCGGAAGTTGGAACGCACATAGCGCATAAACTGCCCTTCACAGAGGGTGACGAGGTGTGCGGCGATAATGCGTTCGTCCACGTTAAATCCGCGTCCTTCGCGCAATTTTCGCATTTGCAGAATATTCACAAACTGCAATTCCAGCCTGTCAAAAAAGGTGGCAACGCGGGCTTGTAGTTTGGCATCTTCAAACATCAGCGCATGGCCGGTTAACACACGGGTTAAACCGGGGTTTTTACGGGCAAAATCCAAGATCATCTGCAGGATGTCTTTTACCCGTTGCATGGTGTTGGTTTCATTTTTGATAGATTGTGAAATGCGATTAAGCAATGTGCTTTCGATATTCTCAATTAAGGCTTCAAAAATCTTGGTTTTGCTTGGGTAATAACGGTATAACGCCGCTTCTGACACGCCCACTTCTGCGGCTAAACGCGCCGTTGTCATACGCTCCATGCCGCGTTCGGAATGCAACATATGCGTGAGCACCGTCAACACTTGTTGGCGGCGTTCTTTAATACTGCGTTTATTGGTTTGTTCCATTAGTGTTTACCTGAATGGCCGAAACCGCCTTCGCCGCGTTCTGTGGCATGAAATTCGTTGACGATATTAAATTCCGCTTGCACAACGGGCACAAAGACTAATTGTGCGATGCGATCGCCTACTTCAATTTTGAACGGCTCACTGCCACGGTTCCACACGGAAACCATGAGCGGTCCTTGATAATCAGAATCAATTAAACCGACTAAATTGCCCAACACAATGCCGTGTTTATGGCCTAAACCGGAACGAGGTAAAATGACTGCGGCTAAATTGGGATCGGCAATATAAATAGAAAGTCCCGTTGGAATTAATTTGGTTTCACCCGGTTGAATTTCAATGCCATTGTCTATGAGTGCACGTAAATCCAATCCTGCGGATCCTTCGGTGGCATACGTTGGCAGAGGAAATTCGCTGCCAAGACGGCTATCTAAAATTTTAACGTCAATTTTTTTCATTGTGATCTTTTCCTTTAACGAAATCTTTTATGTTTTTGATAAAGTGCAGTTGGTTTTTGCTGTGTTTTTTTATTGACGGTAACGCGCCATGATTTCACTGACTAATGCTTCTGCCAATGTATTTTTATCCGCCTGCGGCAAGGCTTTCTCTCCGTTTTTCCAAAAGAGGTGTAGCGCATTGTGATCTTGTCCGAACACTTGCCCGCCGGAAACGTCATTGGCACAAATCATATCCAAATTCTTGCGCATCAATTTATCTTTCGCGTAATCGGCAACATTCTGCGTTTCAGCCGCAAACCCAATAGTGAAAGGGCGCTTTTCCGTAAGATGCGCCACATCCGCGATAATGTCCGGATTTTTAACGAGCCTTAACGTCATTTCTTCAGCCGATTTTTTGATTTTTTGATCAGCGATATCCGCAATACGGTAATCTGCCACCGCCGCACAACCAATAAAAATGTGATTTTTGACCGCACTTTCTAAGGCGGTTTTCCACATTTCTTGCGCGGAAGTGACATCAATACGATGAATATTGGGTGAGGCGGTGAGATTCACCGGGCCGGCAATTAACGTCACAGTTGCCCCACGTTTTGCAAAGGCTTCTGCAATGGCAAAGCCCATTTTGCCGGAACTGTGATTGGAAATGTAACGCACCGGATCGATGGCTTCACGCGTTGGGCCTGCCGTAATGGCAACATGGATGCTGAGTAAATCTTGCTGCACAGTAAAATGATGGCAAAGTGCGGTGAAAATTTCCGATGGTTCGGACATCCGCCCTGCGCCCACATCACCACAGGCTTGTTCGCCACTGTTCGGGCCGATAAGTTGTATGCCACGGCTTAAAAGTGCGGTCAGATTTTGCTGCGTTATGGCTTGGCGATACATTTGCTGATTCATCGCCGGCGCAAGAAAAATCGGTGCACTGGTGGCAAGGCAAATCGTGGACAGTAAATCGTTCGCCATACCGACAGTTAAGCGCGCAATAAAATCGGCACTGGCAGGTGCGATTAATACGACATCCGCCCATTTCGCCAATTCAATATGTCCCATTGCCAGTTCTGCTTGCGGATCCAATAACGATTGCGCCACAGCATTGCCGGAAATCGCTTGTAAGGTGAGTGGGGTCACAAATTCTGCGGCAGCAGGCGTGAGCACTACGCGAACCAGCGCATTGGCTTTGCGTAATAAACGAATTAATTCGATGGTTTTGTACGCGGCAATGCCGCCGGTAATACCCACAACAATGCGTTTATTTTCTAGATTAATCATGCTTGAATCCCATGAATTGACTGACTCGGAGATGAATTCGCTTATTCTACTTGAATTATGATTTAATCAAAAATCTTATTTTGCGATCGCAATCCCATCTTTTGAATGTACTTTTTGGATTTTACGACGCCCTGTGAATGAATAGCGAATCTGTTATTTTTTGCGAGGTTAAAGAAATGAATGAGGCCTTAATGCCAAGGGAAAAGCTCTTAAAATATGGAGTCGCCACACTGACAGATGCTGAACTTTTGGCCATTTTCTTGCGTACGGGGATTAAAGATTGTCCGGTGATGCAGCTATCGAAAAATGTGTTACAACATTTTGGGTCGTTGCGTGGGCTTATTAACGCCAATCAAAAGCAGTTTTGTGCCATGAAAGGCATTGGCATTACGCAGTTTATTCAATTGCAAGCTTGCACGGAAATGACCCGTCGTTATTTATTGGCGGAACTTAAAGAAGGGTATTGTTTTAGCTCGTCAGAGACAGTGAAAATGTACTTACAAACAGAGTTGGAAAATACAGAGCGAGAAATTTTTTTAGTGCTGTTCTTGGATAACCAGCATCGCTTGATTAAGCAGGAACGCTTGTTTCTTGGCACAATTAATAAAGCGATGGTTTATCCGCGCGAAGTGATCAAAGAGGCGTTGGCGTGCAATGCTGCGGCGATTATTTTGGCACATAATCATCCTTCCGGCGTAGCGGAACCAAGCTTTTCCGACCGACAAATTACGGAGACTATCAAACAGGTGGCGGAGTTGGTGGAAATTCGAGTGCTGGATCATTTTGTGATTGGCAAAGGCGATTATTTTTCCTTTGCGGAACAAAATCTTCTCTAAAACTGACCGCACTTTTGGATAAATTTTAGTTTTAATGTCAGCAAATTCAGGATTTAGGCTTGAGAATGCAATATAAAGTGAGTATAATGCACGACCTTTAATATAGTATGCGGGTCGGGTTATACGACCTGACGAGGTCATTCAAAAGTTATTTTTGAAGTATTCCGAACCGTAAGCTCGAGCTTAAATTTCATTATTGGAGATTAATATGTCTAGAGTCTGTCAAGTAACAGGCAAGCGTCCGGCAGTGGGTAACAACCGCTCTCACGCAATGAACGCGACTCGTCGTCGTTTTCTTCCTAACCTTCACACTCACCGTTTTTGGGTTGAAAGTGAAAACCGTTTCGTAACATTACGCTTAACTGCAAAAGGTATGCGTATTATTGATAAAAAAGGCATTGATGCAGTTTTAGCTGAAATCCGTGCTCGTGGCGAGAAAATCTAAGGAGCTAACAAATGGCAGCAAAAGGTGCTCGTGAGAAAATCCGTTTAGTTTCTACCGCAGAAACCGGTCATTTCTACACAACTGACAAAAACAAACGTAATATGCCTGAAAAAATGGAAATCAAAAAATTTGATCCAGTTGTGCGTAAACACGTTATTTATAAAGAAGCAAAAATCAAATAATTTTGCACGAATTGAAAAACCCGACATTGTTCGGGTTTTTTTATATCCAGTGGCTATCGGAGAAAGAGAATGCCTGAACTACCTGAAGTCGAAACCGCACTACGTGGCGTAAGCCCTTATCTAAAAGATTACACGATTGAAAAAATCGAGGTACGTCAGCCGAAACTCCGCTGGGCAGTATCACCGGAATTAGCGACATTGCATCAAGTAAAAATTCTAGAGCTGAGCCGCCGTGCTAAATACCTTATCATTCATACCGAAAAAGGCTATATCATCGGACACCTAGGGATGTCAGGAACCGTAAGAATCGTACCGCATGACAGCCCGATTGATAAACACGATCATTTGGATATTGTGATGAATAACGGCAGATTATTACGCTATAACGATCCGCGACGTTTTGGGGCTTGGTTGTGGACGGAAAAATTAGATGAGTTTCATTTATTTTTGAAACTGGGGCCGGAACCGCTATCAGAGGAATTTAACGCCGACTATCTTTTCAAAAAATCTCGCAAAAAAACGACCGCACTTAAAACCTTTTTAATGGATAATGCTGTGGTGGTGGGCGTTGGTAATATTTACGCCAACGAAAGTTTATTTTTATGTGGTCTGCATCCTATGAAACTTGCCGCCAATCTGACGCGTAAGCAATGTGAACGCTTGGTAGATACCATCAAATCCGTGTTAGCCAAAGCCATTGAACAAGGCGGAACGACACTCAAAGATTTCTTACAACCTGATGGCAGACCGGGTTATTTCGCCCAAGAATTGTTGGTTTACGGGAATAAAGGCAAACCTTGTTCAACGTGCGGTACAAAAATTGAAAGTTTAATCATCGGACAACGAAACAGCTTTTATTGCCCGATGTGTCAGAAGAAAGGATAGGTATTATCTGATAACTTCCAATACGTCCTCTGGAGATATCTCATTAACATTCTCAACAAAGTTAATAATGTGAGTTTTGTTTTTACAGTTCGGATTCCAGTGGGCAAAATTCTCTTTATCAGCTAATTTATAGAAAGCAATGATTTGTTTATTTAAGCCTGAGGCAATATGAACAATAGAAGTATCAGGTGAAATAACCAGACTAGAATGATGAAGTAATGCTATGGTATCAAAAATATTTTCGGTTTTTTCATAAACAAATGCGTTAGCGTATTTTTCTGAAATGCTTTTTAATAAAGGTGTGACTTCAGGATAAGTTAACAGCAAAACTCTTTTATTCTCTGATTGAAGTTTTTCAATAAATAAACAAATATTTTGTTCTTTGAATTTTCTAGAACTAGCGGCACCAAAGAAATTGATAGTAATACAGTTAGCAAGATGATTTTCTTTAATAAAATGTGCGATATCTTCTTTTTTATCACTGTGATTTGGAATGTCATAACTAATATCAATATTCTCTATACCACACAATTTTATTGCTTCTGCGTACACTTCAGAAAAATGTAATTGCTCCTGATTAATACTGAAGTTAAATAGTTTGTAATTTTGTTTTTTATAACCAATATAATTTTTAGCATTGATTAATCTTAACAAAAGTAAATCACGGTTTCTTATTAATAATGTTGGATCGATAACAACATCATAGCTTTCTTTTGCAAGAGATAAACCACATTTTATATAGTCAAAAATATTACGTTTCTTCACAAAGTAAAGTTGGTCAATATGAGGATTTTGTTTGAATAAATAGGCGCCTTTTGTCGTACAAACTACGCCAATCTTAATCTCAGGATTGAATTTCTTAATTTCTCTGAAAACGAAAGAACTCACGATATAATCGCCAATCTTCCCATCTTGTCGTAAGAAAAGAATTTTCTTAGGTGAAAGTGCGGTAGCGTTTTTAGGTGTTTTTTTATCTAAGATAAGTTTCCCTATTGATAGACGTATAGTCTGAAGAATTAGTTTAATGTTCATTTGTTATGTCTATCTTCAATTTGATCAATTTCCGAATCTGCATCAAGACCTCTGAAAACGCATGGAGGCTCAACTCCATAAGCATTTACTTTGGTTTTTTGTATTAACCCGGTTAGATAATCCGCCGGCATTCTTATTGGATAAGCATACTTTAATAATTTTTGAGCGCCGGAAAGTGTTATTAAATAGGCGGTTGCGTATATTATGCATCGTTTCGAGTTTTTTGAAGGGCTACGGTAATGGGCTAATCGATATCCTTCAATTAATTTCTTTTTAAAAGGATATGATTTGACTTTGCCATGATCTAAGAAAATCAATTCATAGCTATGATGAATTTTACCAAGCATATCTTCTATGATTTCCTTAAAGAATTGAGAAATAATTGCATCATCTTCAAGGATGATAGCGGATGGTATATTATTTTCTACCATATGCTCATAAACCTTGATATGGCTAGTTGCACATCCGATTTCTCCAAGGGTCAGTGGAAGAGAGTTATATGTTTTATAAAAATGGTAATCTACTTGAGCAAGCGCTTCTTTACTTAACTCTTTTCCATAAACCGCATCAAAAAATTCAAATTGCAGTCCAAGTCCTTTTAGGCGTTTTGTGATAAATTCCCGGCGGGAAGAGTTTTTCAAACTAATAACAAAAATTGGGGGAAGATTGTAAGCATTACTCATAAACATATCACCTTGAACTACATAGAAATAACCCCCGCAATTGCGAGGGCTAAGATTCAGATTACTTCGTACCTGGAATTTTGAAACGGCTGTTAAAGCGTTCAACGCGACCGCCGGTATCAACAACACGTTGTTTACCTGTGTAGAATGGGTGGCATTTACCGCACACATCAAGGTTGATGTCTTTACCTAAGGTAGAACGAGTTTTGATCACGTTACCGCAAGAGCAAGTTGCAGTAATTTCTTTATATTCAGGATGAATACCTTGTTTCATAGAAAACCTCAAATTTGAAGCCATGCCGCTATCAAGCCAATCGCAAAAGCAATCCCTGACACCGCATGAGATTAATATTACGCCATTATAAATGGCACGCTTGTGTGTAAGGGTGCAAATTTTACAGAAAAAATTAGCATAGTTCAAGCTGTGAGCCGATCTGCCACTTTGATTTTTTGTGCATATTAAGATTCATTTCATTGCCTCAAAATAGTAAGATAATCGGTAACTTAAGGCTAACTTCATATCTCCGTATGCATTTCATTGAAAATAAAAACTTTGTTATCAGCATTTCCACTGCGGATAAACGTCGAAATCACATCATCCAACAATTCGGTCAACAGAACATCCCATTTGAATTTTTTGATGCGTTTACACCTTCTGAGCGTCTCACTGATCATTTACTGCGTTATCTTCCCAATGTTGCAGCCACTCCTAAGTTAACCATGGGAGAGAAGGGCTGTTTGATGAGTCATTTCATGTTGTGGAAAAAGTGTGTTGATGATGATTTAGATTTCATCACGCTTTTTGAGGACGATATTTTGCTTGGTGAGAATGCAGAACGGTTTCTTGCAGAAGATGAGTGGTTAAAAGTGCGGTTCAATTTTCAAGAGATTTTTGTCTTGCGTTTAGAAACCTTTTTGATGCCTGTTAAGCTTGAAAAACAGGAAAAGATATTGCCTTACCATCAAAGAGAAATTGATATTTTAAAATCTAAACACTTTGGCACGGCAGGCTATATTATTTCTAATGCTGCTGCGAGATACTTTATTCATGTATTTGAAAAACTTACTGTAGAAGAAGTTAAGGCGATTGATGAAATCATGTTCAATGAATGGATAAATATTGATCTTTATCAGGTGTATCAACTTAACCCTGCAATTTGTGTACAAGAATTGCAATTGAATCAGGAAAGTAGCACATTGACGAGTGGGCTCCAGCAAGATCGAAAGAAGAATACAGCAATACAACTAAAAAAAACACTAAGACAGCGTTTAGATCGAATAAAAGATAATACTATACGGGCACTCAATAAAGAAAAATGGAAAGAACAACAACGCCTTAAAGAGAATTTGGGAAAGGATGTTGTACCATTTATTTGATATCAATTCCTTGTTTAATTCTTTTTATTTGTTCAATAGCAGTGTAAATATTATCAAAATCTACATTTTGTAAATCTTGATAACCTAATTCCCACCATTTTAATTTTAGTAGTTTGCTAATAATATCTTGCTCAAAACGATATTTAATAACTTTTGCAGGAGCACCAACTGCTATTGCATATGGTGGAATGTCTTTTGTAACAACACTTCCTGCTCCAATTATTGCGCCGTCACCAATAGTTAAGCCACTTAAAATTATAACATCTGCCCCTAGCCAAACATCATTGCCAATATGAGTTCTTTTAGGTAGAAAGTTTGTATAAGAGTCAGCATATTGGAATGGATGTGTTGATAGCCAGTTTATAGGATGATTATCTAAACCAATTTTAACTCCTGTAGCAATTGAACAATAACGTCCAATTTTGGTGTTTTTAAACATACCTTTATGTAGGTAAGAATAATCTCCAATTTCACAATCATCAGTTATAATGAGATCATCTTCTATAAAAAATTGAACTTGATTTCCTTTTTTTACATCTTTAAATTTTTCTTTTTTATTATGTTTTAGTATTTTATAGAACCATTCTTTTAATTTCATATTGCCCACTATTAAAGTATAACTTATTTGTATATTAATTTCTTTGTAATATAGATATTATCTGCATTGCCGCAGAACCATCTCCATATGGGTTGTGTGCTTGAGACATTTTATTGTATTCAAGTTCATTAGTGAGTAATAAATTAACTTGTTCAATTATCATATTTTTAGATGTTCCAACTAATTTTACAGTTCCTGATTTTATAGCTTCAGGTCTTTCAGTTGTTTCTCTCATTACTAATACAGGTTTTCCTAGAGATGGTGCTTCTTCTTGGATTCCTCCTGAGTCAGTGAGAATTAAATATGAAGAATTCATTAAATAGATAAAAGATAAATAGTCTAATGGTTCAATTAAATGAATATTAGATTTGTTGCTTAATAACCGGTTAACAGGCTCTTTGACATTAGGGTTTAGATGTACTGGATATACAAATTGAACTTCTGGATGAAGCAATGATAATTCCGAAATCGCTCGGCATATGTTTTCAAAACCCTCTCCAAAATTTTCTCTTCGATGACCTGTAATTAGAATAATTCTATCTGAGTTTAGGAAGTCGAATTGACTTTTTAATTTATTCAATAGTGTAATATTTTTATTTATTTTATTGCGAGCTGTAAATAAAGCATCAATTACAGTATTTCCTGTAATATAAATATTTTTATCAGGTATGTTTTCTTTTAATAAGTTATCTTTTGATGTTTGTGTTGGGGTAAAATGGTATTTTGTGATTGCAGCTATTAATTTTCGATTGCCTTCTTCTGGGTAAGGAGAATAAATATTATTAGTTCTTAGGCCAGCTTCAATATGAGCTATATCTATTCTGTTATAATAAGCTGCTAGACTAGTTGCAAAGCTTGTTGTTGTATCGCCATGAACAAAAATCAAGGTTGGTTTATATTCCTCTATAATTGGTTGTATTTTTTGTAAGATACTAGAGGTAATAGTAGATAATGTTTGTTGATTACTCATAATGTCTAGATCGTAATCAGGCTTAATTTCAAATATTTCTAGGACTTGATCTAACATTTTTCTATGTTGCCCAGTGACACAAACTCTGAAGTTTAGATTATTATATTTCATCTGTTTTATAAGAGGTGCCATTTTAATAGCTTCAGGTCGAGTTCCAAATACAATAAGATATCTCTTCATAATAATATTCTCTAGTCCTTTATTTTTATTAATACATAACTTTTTAGATTGGATACTCTTATTGAAAAGAGTATTTTTTCATTTTGTGTTATTGGTAGATCTCCTATTCCTTTTTTCTTGAATCTAGAAATTATAAATCTATTAAATAGATTGAATTTATCTTTTCTTTCATGAGAAGGCTTCCATGAGCCATTAAAATGGTGAATGGAAAAATTATCAAAGTTATCTCTAGGAGTACAGAAATAATAATATGGGTATATTATAGATTTCTCATTTATCTTGGTTGTGCTTTCACCATTATAAGGTTCTTTGATGTCAAATTTATTTTTAAAATACTCACTTATTCTAAATGTGTTTGGTGTTAGATCTAATCCCGCTTTTGTTTCAAAGTGAATATTGCTATATTCATCTAACAAATCCTTAATGATGTCATTGTGTTTTTGGGCGGCCATTAATGCAGTAATAGGGAAGAATCTTTTGTTTTCACCATATACTTCATATCCGCTAAAAAAATCTAAATGAAGAAATTGATCTATTTTTTGTGTTATTTCAACATCTGAATCAAGGTATATTCCACCTTCATGATATAACGCATATAATCTTAGGTAATCAGAAACAAAAGCCCATTTTTTATTCTTGTAAGCTTCACTTACATAGTCATTTTTTATGTTTTGTAAAGAGTTATTATTCCATTCTATTATTTCATAATCAGGTAAAATAATTTTCCAAGAATTTATACAATCAATAACAAGTTGAGGTTTTTCTTTTGTTCCTACCCAAACATAATGTATTTTTTTAGGTATTGTCATTTTTTATCCTTTATATTTAATATATTTCTATTATATATTTCCCATTTTTTTATAGATAAAATAGTCTTGATGTTTTTTCTTAACTTTCTACTGAGTAATGTCTTCAGCCAGAAATTAATTTCTTTTTTAATTAGATATCTAATATGTGGTTTTATATTATCAGGAGATGATATATAAATTCTTTTAAAGCTTTCTAATATTGATGTTATTTGATTTATTATAGGGGTGTTAGATGTTGCTGAACCAGCTCTTCCTTGTAGATAGGTGAATAGGTGTCCGTTAAAGTAGTTGGCATTTGCTACATATAGGACTTTTATAATGAATTCAGTGTCTTCGCAATTCTTTACATGAGGAGTAAATAATATCTGATTTTTAATCAGAATATCTTTTTTTATAAGCATGGAGCATATGTGTAATGGGTGTTCTTGATTGGAGATAGAGTTTAAGTAAGGTATTAATATATTTCCGGTTTCCTTTAGTATTTTACTTTTATTAGTATTATCTTCTTTTTTATATGTAAATCCTGAGTAAGCTATATCATAATTATATATTTTGTATATTAACTCAGAGCAGAAATTGGAAGTGTAAAGGTCATCTGCATCTAAGAAGGCTATATACTGCCCTTGAGCTAAGTTTATTCCATTATTCCGAGCTACTGAAACACCTTGGTTTATTTGGTAAATATATTTTATTCTTTTGTCAATGTTACAATAATAATTACATATTTCTTTAGTATTATCTGTTGAGCCATCGTCAATAATTAATAATTCCCAATTATTATACGTTTGTCTAATTACTGACATTATTGACCTATCGAGATAATCAGCACAATTATATGTTGGTAGAATGATGGAGATCATTATAAGTAATACCCTAGATAAAGTTAGATTTGTTGGGCGATTTTACCTAAAACAGTTAAATCTTCAAGATGTGAAAGCCCCTAAATAGACAATAATCCCCCAAAATGCTATATTCCGAGCCCATTTTAGTTCACTTAATTTCCATTCATGCCATTTGCCCGAATCGCACTTCCGGTGCCGCTACATCGCTATTTTGACTATGTCCTCCCTGCGTCGATGAAGGTTGTCGTTGGGGCGCGGGTGCTTGTGCCGTTTGGGACGCAGAAGCTGGTTGGCGTCGTGGTTGACGTGGTGGAACAGACGGATGTGCCTGAAGAACAGTTGAAGCCTGTGCTAGCCTGTCTTGATGATACTTCTCTGTTTTCTCCGGAAAGTTGGCAGTTCTTAAGTTGGGCGGCAAATTATTATCATGCGCCTTTGGGAGAAGTGTTGTCGCAAGCATTGCCGGTGAAGTTGCGCCAAGGTGAAAGTGCGGTGGAAAAACAAAAAGTTTTTTGGAAACCGACCGCACTTGGCGATCAAGCGTTGGCGCAAGGCTTACTAAAACGCTCGAAAAAACAACTTGAAGCATTGCAGGCGGCAAAGGAGGGGATGGAAAAAGGCAACAATCCCTTTGGCAGTGGCATTTGGTCGGTGTTGAAAGCCAAAGAATACATTACTGAAGTTTCCCAAGAATCGGAAATTCAAACCTGGCAACAGCAATTAGTTGGCGAGACAATCGTCAATAAAGCAGATCGATTAACACTTAACAAACAACAAGCGTTGGTGTTTAGCCAATTGAAATTTACTCAAGGCTTTACGGCTTGGCTGTTGGACGGCGTGACAGGTTCCGGCAAAACAGAAATCTATCTGCAATTTATTGAAGAGATTTTAAATCAAGGCAAACAAGTGTTGGTCTTGGTGCCGGAAATTGGGTTGACGCCACAAACGGTAAGTCGTTTCCAAGCCCGTTTTAACGTGGCGATTGATGTGTTGCATTCCAATTTAAATGACACGCAACGATTACACGTGTGGCAACGTGCGCGCAGTGGGCAAAGTGCGGTCATTATTGGTACGCGATCTGCGCTGTTTACACAATTTGCCGATTTAGGCGCGATTATTATCGATGAAGAACATGACGCGTCTTTTAAGCAGCAAGACGGTTGGCGTTATCATGCTCGCGATTTGGCGGTGGTGTATGCAAAACAACTGAATATTCCCGTTTTAATGGGGTCGGCAACGCCCAGTTTGGAAAGTTTGAATAACGTGCAACAGGGAAAATATCAGCGCTTGTGCCTATCAGAAAAAGCCAATCAGTCCACCGCACTTCAGCAACACATCATTGATTTAAAACATCAGTCAATGCGCAATGGTTTATCTGAAATCCTGATAAAACGTATGCAGGCGCATTTAGAAAAAGGCAATCAAGTCTTGTTATTTCTGAATCGACGCGGTTTTGCACCGGTGTTGCTGTGCCATGAATGCGGCTGGATGGCGGAATGTCGCCATTGCGATAAACCTTATACCTATCACCAACAACACAATGTGTTGCGTTGTCATCATTGCAGTGCACAAAAGCCGATTCCGCGCCAATGCGGAAATTGTGGTTCCACCCAATTAATCACTACGGGCTTAGGTACGGAACAGCTAGAAGATTCCTTAAAAGCAATTTTCCCAAATTACGGCATTGCCCGAATTGACCGTGACACGACGGCGCGCAAAGGTAAGTTAGAAGGTTATTTAGAAGATATTCAACAGGGTAAAAGCCAAATTCTTATCGGGACACAAATGTTGGCGAAAGGACACCATTTCCCTAATGTCACCTTAGTCGCGTTGGTAAATGTGGATAGTGCGTTATTTTCATTGGATTTCCGTGCGGAAGAACGGCTGGCTCAACTTTATATGCAGGTGGCAGGCCGTGCGGGGCGTGGCACCCAACAAGGTGAAGTGCTTTTACAAACCCATTACCCGGAACATCCTTTGTTACAAAGTCTGTTGCAACAAGGTTACAACCAATTTGCCCTCAATGCCCTCGCCTTGCGTAAAGCGATGGGGTTACCACCTTTCAGTTCGCAAGCCTTGTTCAAAGCGCAAAGCCGCCATAGCGAAGACGCAGAGCATTTGTTGGCGCAGTTTGCGGCATATTTACAGCAGGTGAAACGAGATATTGCCCCAGAATTACAAATATTAGGTCCAATGCCCGCGCCATTCAGCAAAAAAGCAGGGCAATATCGTTGGCAGTTATTATTGCAGCATCCTTCTCGTGCAACTTTGCATCAGGTCTTGACGGCATTTGGACGCGACCAAGGCGATCAAGCAACAAAAGTGCGGTGGATTTTAGATGTGGATCCGTTGGATTTAAGCTAGTTTCGGCTTTTTTGTAGTCAATAAAGTAATTTTTCAGTAGAATTAGCAGAATTTTTTATTGTCATATAGTTATTGATTATTTTAGTTAGATTAAACAGGTTTTATCGTGGCTCAACGTGATTACGCCGCCCGTAGCGGCGCAAAGAAAAAGAAGAAGCAGCGCAAAAGTAATAAGTCGATGTTGTTAATGCTTGCAATCATGATTGTGGCGGCATTTGCATTTGGATTGTATTTGTTGAAGGAAAAAGCGCCGGAAAATGTAGTACAACCGCAAGAAACTGTCGAAAAAACACAGCCGAAAAGTGTTTTACCGAATCGCCCGGAAGAAGTGTGGAGTTATATCAAAGCATTGGAAACACGCACGGTACCGATTGATGATAATCCAAAATCGTTGGATAAAAATATGCGTTTAACAGAAGAACAACGCAAGATTTTAGCTGCGATGGAAGAAGAGCAAAAACAAGCTGAATTGGCAAAAACGAAAGCGGCAGAAACCCAACAAACTGCACAAGTAGCTACGCAACAATCGGTTCAATCGGCTACTACACAAGCAACACAACAGCCTCAAGTACAATCGAAGCCGCAACCTCAGGTTGTAGAAGCGAAGAAGGCTACAATGCCAAAAGAAGAGAAAAAAGCTGAGCAAACAGTGAAGGCTGAACCTCAGAAAAAAACGGAGCCAGCGCAACAAACACCGACAAGTAATAGTGGTGAGCGAAAATATGGCTTACAGTGTGGCGCTTTTAAAAATAAAGCACAGGCAGAAGGTTTACAGGCGCGTTTAAGCTTGCTCGGATTGCCGGCGAGAGTGAAAGAAAGTGCGGATTGGAACCGTGTTGTGGTTGGTCCGGCAGGGGATCGCAACGCCGCAGTGAAGATGCAGGAAAAAGCTAAGAGCGTAATTAACTGTGTTGTGATTGCCATGTAATGAATGAAATAACAAAAAAGTGCGGTGATTTTTCACCGCACTTTTTTTATTTTTAACTTGCCAAAAAACAAAAAATCAATAAAATGAACGAACGTTCATTCAGTGGTAATGTATTTACTGTATGTAACCTACCCCATGTGCGAGGTGAAAATATTTTTCACCGCACTTCTTAACGATTTACTCAATGTTTACGAATGACTATGAATCAATCTGAAATGGATATGATTGAGCGGATTTTTTCTGCAACGGACAACTTGATGGCGGTGGAAGGCTTGCCGAATTTGTCGATGCATAAAATCGCAAAGGCTGCAAAAATTTCGCCGGGGACCATTTATATTTATTTTAAAAATAAAGAAGAATTGTTGGCCCAATTCGCTCGTCATATTTTCCTCTCATTTCAACGTGCGATGGAAAAAGATCACGATGAAACGCAATCTTTTGCCGAGCAGTATCGGAAAATGTGGTGGAATATTTGGACGTTTTTGCAAAGTGATCCGACGATCATGAGTAATATGCACCAATATGAATCTTTACCGGGATTTACTGATATTTGTCGGGAATGGGAGCAAGATAGCCTGTGGCATCACTTTTGTAACAAGGCAAAAGAGGCGGGCGAAGTGGCAGATTTGCCAACCCATATTTTATTTGCCATCTCGTTGGAAAGCGCGATTAATATCGCCTTCAAATGCCAACATTTTATCAAAGAAGTTTCAACAGAAATGCTGGAGTCTGTGATTGAACGGGCTTGGCGGGCTGTTAAAAATCAATAATCACTCAAGAGATATTACGGAGTTTGTATGACCGAAACCATCAAACCAAAGCGCTTGCACGTTTTCTTGTTAAAACTGACGCTTGGAATATTTGTTTTAATTTTCATCGCAATGATTGTGATGAATCAGATGAAAGCGAAAGGCATTGCGGATTTCTTGGCTAATCAAGGAGAAAGAGCTGTTCCGGTGACGGCAATGACCGTTTCTGCTCAGCAATGGACGCCGGTGATTGAGACCACCGGGTTGGTTCGTCCAAATCAAGGGGCGATGTTGAGTGCGCAAAGTGCGGGGACGATTTCAAAAGTGTTAGTCACTAACGGACAAAGCGTGAAAAAAGGCGATTTGTTGGTGGAATTAGACAGCTCCGTGGAGCGAGCAAGCTTACAAGCGGCTGAAGCACAAGTGATTTCATTACGTCAAACGTATCAACGCTATGCGAATTTGGCGAAAAGTGGTGGCATTTCTCAGCAAGAATTAGACAATGCCAAAGCGGCGTATGATGCGCAAGTGGCGAATGTGGAATCCTTAAAAGCCACAATTGCGCGCCGTCAGATTGTTGCACCTTTTGATGGCAAAGCGGGTATCGTGAAAGTTAATGTGGGACAGTATGTATCGAACGGCACAGAAATCGTGCGTGTGGAAGATCGTAGTTCTATGAAAGTAGATTTTGCGATTGCACAGAATTTATTGGAAAAATTGCATATCGGTCAAAAAGTCACCGCGACAGCAGATGCCCGTTTAGGCGAAACCTTCTCGGCAACGATCTCTGCGATTGAACCGGCGATTAATTCTTCCACCGGGTTAATTGACGTGCAAGCCACGTTTGATCCGGAAGATGGCGAAAAACTGTTATCCGGTATGTTCACCCGTTTAAACGTGGCATTGGCAACGGAGTATGACCAAATTGTCGTGCCACAAGTCGCCGTGAGCTACAACATGTATGGCGAATCGCTTTATATTTTGACCGCACTTTCTGATGAGGAAAAAGAGAAATTTGCTAGCCAAGGCGATGTGAACAAAATGTATCGTGCGAAGCAAATCACGGTGTTTACCAAAGATCGCCAAGGTATCTATGCTCAGCTAAAAGGTGATGAAGTGAAAATCGGCGATAAAATCGTGACCGGTGGTCAGCAAAATTTAAGTAACGGTGCGTTAGTGCTTGTGGCGGATAAAGAAGGCGTAGGCACCACACAACCTGCATCGAAAACCAATCTTTAATTAGGAAATACGAATGAAATTTACCGATATATTTATTCGTCGCCCGGTGCTTGCGGTTTCGATTAGTCTGTTAATCATTATTTTGGGATTACAGGCGATTTCCAAACTGGCGGTGCGTGAATATCCTAAAATGACAACTACGGTGATCACCGTGACAACGGCATATCCCGGCGCAGATGCGAACTTGATTCAGGCGTTTGTGACCTCGAAAATTGAAGAAGCGGTCGCGCAGGCGGATAACGTGGACTATATGTCTTCTTCCAGTAGACCGAGCAGTTCTTCGATCACGGTGAAAATGAAATTAAATACTGACCCGAATGCGGCGCTTGCCGATGTGTTGGCGAAGGTGAATTCCGTGCGTTCAGAATTGCCAAGTGGGATTGAAGATCCGACGGTGACTTCTTCGACCGGTGGTTCGGGCATTATGTATATTAGTTTCCGTTCCAATAAGTTAGATGCAAGCCAGGTGACGGACTATATTCAACGTGTGGTAAAACCGCAGTTCTTTACCGTGGAAGGGGTGGCAAGCGTCGATATTTTCGGTGCATCCGAATATGCTCTGCGCATTTGGTTGGATCCACAAAAAATGGCAGCACAAAACCTTTCTGCCACGCAAGTGATGTCTGCCTTATCGGCAAACAACGTGCAAACGGCAGCGGGTAACGACAACGGTTTTTACGTGGTGTACAAAAACAAAGTGGATACCACCACAAAATCCGTTGATGAGTTAAGCAAACTGATTGTGTATTCCAATGGCGATAAACTTGTCCGTTTACGCGATATTGCAGATATTGAATTGAATAAATCCAGCGATAATGCCCGTGCGGTGGCAAACGGTTCTGATTCGGTGGTGTTGGCAGTGAATCCGACGTCTTCGGCAAACCCGTTAACGGTGGCGGAAAAAATCCTGCCGTTGTATCAAAGCATTAAAAATAATTTGCCGGATGCCATTCAAACAGACATTTTATATGACCGCACTGTTGCCATTAACAACTCCATTGAAGAAGTGGTAAAAACCATCATTGAAGCAACGCTTATCGTATTGGTGGTGATCACCATGTTTATTGGTTCCTTCCGTGCGATTTTGATTCCGGTCATTACCATTCCGATTTCCCTTATTGGGGTGATCATGATGCTGCAAACCTTGGATTTCTCCATCAACCTGATGACATTGCTGGCTTTAATTTTAGCGATCGGTTTGGTGGTGGATGATGCCATTGTGGTGCTAGAAAACGTTGACCGCCATATTAAGCTCGGTGAAACGCCATTCCGCGCGGCAATTATCGGTACGCGCGAAATTGCAGTGCCGGTCATTTCCATGACGATTGCGTTGATTGCAGTATATTCCCCGATGGCGTTAATGGGGGGAATTACCGGTACGTTATTTAAAGAATTTGCGCTAACGCTCGCCGGTGCGGTATTTATTTCCGGTATCGTGGCGTTGACGCTTTCTCCGATGATGACCAGTAAATTACTTAAAGATCATTCAGTACCAAGCAAATTGGAAGAGCGTGTTAACCGCACTTTAACCAAAATTAATAACGCTTACGCTTATGTCTTGGATTTGGTGATGGCAAATCGTAAATGCATGGTGTTTTTCGCTGCCATTATTTTTGCGACCTTGCCGATTATGTTCAAATCCCTTTCCAGTGAATTGACCCCGACGGAAGATAAAGGCGCATTCTTGGCGATTGGTTCTGCGCCGTCTAACGTGAACGTAGATTATGTACAAGCGGCCATGGCACCGTATCAAAAAATCTTAACAGATACGGAAGAAGTACAATTTGCGATGACCATTTCAGGGGTGCCAAGCACTAACCAGTCCTTAAACGTAGTGACGTTAAAAGACTGGAAAGATCGTTCCAGAAGTCAGGCACAGGTTTTGGCAGAATTGAACACCAAAGCCAAAGGTATTCCTGAAGTGTCTGTCAGTGGTTTTGCCTTCCCTGAAATTGAAACCGGGGAGCAAGGGCCACCAATCGGCTTTGTGATCAGTACTTCTCAAGACTATGCAGATTTGGCGAATGTGGCAGGCAAATTCTTAGAAGCGATGCAGAAATCCGGTAAGTTCGTTTACTCAAGCTTAGACTTGAAATTCGACACGGCACAAATGCACATCAAAATTGATCGTGAAAAAGCCGGCACTTACGGCATTACGATGAAACAAATCAGTGCAACGTTAGGCAGCTTCTTATCTGCCGCTACCGTTGAACGTGTGGATATTGATGGTCGTGCTTATAAGATTATTTCCCAAGTAAAACGTGATAATCGCTTATCCCCGCAAAGCTGGAATAATTATTATGTTTCAGCTGCAAATGGCGAATCAGTTCCATTAAGCAGTTTGATCAGCGTGTCATTAGAACCGCAACCAAGCTCTTTGCCGCGTTTCAGCCAGCTGAACTCAGCGGTGATCAGCGCGGTGCCGATGCCGGGTTCTTCCATTGGAGATGCGATTCAATGGCTTGAAGACAGTTCAAAAGAATTGTTACCACAAGGCTACAACTATGACTTCAAAGGCGAAGCCCGTCAGTTGGTACAAGAAGGTAATGCCTTAGCGGTGACTTTCGTGTTGGCAGTCATTATTATTTTCTTGGTGTTGGCGATTCAGTTTGAGTCCATTCGTGACCCAATGGTGATCATGATTTCTGTACCGTTGGCGATCAGTGGGGCATTGCTTGCTTTGAACTTCTTTGGCTTCATTGGCACGGCAGGAGCAACGCTGAATATTTACTCTCAAGTCGGCTTAATTACGCTGGTCGGTTTGATCACCAAGCACGGTATTTTGATGTGCGAAGTGGCAAAAGAAGAACAGTTGAACCACGGACGTTCCCGTATTGATGCGATTACGCATGCGGCAAAAGTCCGTTTACGTCCAATTCTGATGACCACTGCGGCGATGATTGCCGGCTTGGTTCCATTGCTTTATGCGACCGGTGCCGGTGCAGTCTCCCGTTTCAGTATGGGGATTGTGATCGTTTCAGGCTTGGCGGTTGGTACGTTGTTTACCCTGTTCGTGTTGCCGGTGATTTATTCTTACGTGGCAAGTGAACACAAACCGCTTCCGGAATTTGATGAAAATATCAAACCGATTGAAGGTGAGATTAATCACTAATTCATATCATCTGTAAAACAAACCGCACTGTTGAGCAATCAAAGTGCGGTTTCTTTTTGCGTTAAATCTTGCATGCGTTATATTTCAAAGAATATAGCAATGCAGTAAAATCTATCGCCAAAATCCACCGTACTTTAGGAAAATACAATGACTTTCTACGATATTGATTTTAATGCCCTCTACAAACAACATCTTATTGCTTGCAACCATTACAATTTACCACCGGAGAAATGGGACAAGAAAGCCGTCAAAATGGCGGAAAATCTGGTGGGGAAAGCCAGCCGTTATAACCAACAATTACTGGAAACCATGCAGGTGCAACCTGACGAAAGCGTTCTCGATATCGGTTGTGGCCCGGGCACCTTTGCCATTCCTTTGGCACAGCAAGGCAGTCAAGTGTATGCCTTGGATTACAGCACGGGGATGTTGGATGTGTTGGCGGAATATAAACAAAAATTGCAGCTGGAAAATTTAAATCTGATTCGTCGTTCTTGGGCGGAGAATTGGGACGATGTGCCACAAGTGGATGTGATTTTGGCATCACGTTCTACCTTAGTGGATGATTTAGATGACATGATCGAGAAACTTTGCGCTAAAGCGAAAAAACGGGTGTATCTCACTTCCGTGACGCAGCGCCATTTCTTAGATGAAGGCGTATTTTCCGCCATCGGGCGTGATGATATTGGTTTCCCGACCTATATTTACCTGCTCAATCGGCTTTACCAAAAAGGCATTCAAGCCAACCTCAGTTTCATTGAAACGGAATCCGGCCGTTTTATGGGCGAAACCTATGAAGATTTGTTGAATTCCGTGGAATTTTCACTTGGTCCGTTGAACGACAAAGAAAAACAAGGATTATTTGCATTTTATCGTCAAAAACAACAGAACAACGAAGCCATCGAACACGGGCAACGCAAATGGGCGTTAATTTGGTGGAATGTGGCTTAAAAGTGCGGTGCAATTTTGAGGTGTTTTTTCACTTTAAAAGGTTATTCGGCGAAGGGGATTTTTTCGCCTTCGCCTTGACGAATCAGGCTTTCAGGCGTAACATTGCGCGCGATTTAGTAACATGAGGACACACACTTTGGACAGTCACAGTCGATACCGAACGGAGTTTTCACTGTAACTATCGCCTTTCTCACTTATCGGCGATGGTTTCGTTGGTAAGTTTCTTTTACCTTCTCTTTTTCGGCATCTTTTCGTCAAACGAAATTTGCAACATATTCTTTCATTACAGCTTTCTTTACTTGTCGTTAAAAAACGCATCTAAAAACGACCGCACTTTTGATCGTGATTGCTTGTAATATTCCTTTCGTTTGCCGTCGTTCACTGCCATGTGCATAGTCCAATACGGGAGTATGACAAAATGATAAATGCTTTTGCCCTTGAGGACGCTCGCTTGGTTCGTATTGATGAAACCACCGAGCCGTTAAACACCGCGATTTGGCTTGATTTAATTGAACCAACCATTGAAGAACGTGAGACCTTGCAAGAAAATCTAGGTCAGAGTTTAGCCTCTTTTCTTGAATTGGAAGACATCGAAGCATCTGCGCGTTTTTTTGAAGACGAAGACGGTTTGCACTTGCACTCCTTCTTTTATTGTGAAGATGAAAATGACTATGCGGATTTAGCCAGCGTGGCGTTCACCATTCGTGACGGGCGTTTGTTTACTTTGCGTGACCGCGAATTACCGGCGTTCCGTTTATATCGTATGCGTTCTCGTAATCAGCGTTTAATCGAATGTAACTCCTATGAATTGTTGTTGGATTTATTTGAGACAAAAATCGAGCAACTGGCTGATGTGATTGAAAACGTGTATGCGGATTTGGAAAAATTAAGTCGCGTGGTATTAGACGGCACTCAAGGGGAAGCTTTTGATGAGGCTTTGGCAACTTTAACAGAACAAGAAGATACTAGCTCTAAAGTACGTTTGTGTTTGATGGATACGCAGCGCGCCCTTAGTTTCTTAGTGCGTAAAACTCGCTTGCCGGCAAATCAGTTAGAACAGGCGCGTGAAATTTTACGAGATATTGAGTCTTTGCAACCGCATAATGAATCCTTGTTCCAAAAAGTGAACTTCTTGCTTCAAGCTGCGATGGGTTTCATTAATATTGAGCAGAACCGTATTATTAAAATCTTCTCCGTTGTGTCGGTCATTTTCCTCCCGCCAACATTGGTGGCTTCCAATTACGGCATGAACTTCAACGATATGCCGGAACTTGGGTTTAAATTTGGCTATCCGATGGCGTTGGGGTTAATGGCATTGGCGGCGTTTGCACCCTATTGGTATTTCAAACGCAAAGGCTGGTTATAATTTTAAGGAAAAAGCATGAATTCAATTCAATTTTTGATTGCGACTGTGATCAGTGTTTATAGCTTTATTTTAATCTTACGTGTTTGGTTCCAGCTAGCGCGAGTAGATTTTTATAATCCTTTGTCACAAGCTTTAGTGAAAGCGACACAACCTGTTGTCGCGCCTCTCAGTCGGTTCGCGCCAACAGTGAAAGGTGTGAATATTGCTGCGTTATTGGCATGTTTGATTTTGGGATGGGTAAAATTTCCTTTATTAAACTTTTTTGGGACTATCGCAGGCGCTTCCTTATTTGAATATGCCGTGATTGGTGTATTAAGTGTGGTGCACAGCATTGGTGAGGCTATTTTCTATGTGTTGTTAGTAGGGGCCATTTTAAGCTGGTTTAATCGTGCTGCCGGTCAAACACAATATTTGTTGTACCAATTAAGTGAACCAGTGCTTCGTCCGATCCGTAAAGTTCTACCTAATGCCGGTATGATTGATTTTTCACCAATGGTGGTAGTTTTTATCTTGTATTTACTCAATCGTGTACTCTATGACATCTTCGGTGGTCTTTGGGCTGTGGCAGCGTTTTAAGCTAACGACATTTTAGGAATATCAATATGGCGGCAGTAGAACGAAACGGCGATGATTTGCGCCTTAGAATCTTTTTACAACCCAAAGCCGCCAAAGATCAGATTGTCGGTTTGCATGATGATGAATTAAAAATCAGCATTACCGCACCTCCTGTGGATGGACAAGCCAACGCCCATTTACTCAAATTCCTCAGTAAACTTTTCAAAGTGCCCAAAAGTAGCATTATGCTGGAAAAAGGGGAGCTTAATCGACATAAGCAGGTTCTCATTCCTTGCCCTAAGGCGATTCCGCCACAAATTGAAGCTTATTTAACCGTGTAAAAGTGCGGTCAAAAATCCATATGTTTTTTACTGGACAAATATCAAAATAAGCGGAGAATGAGCAAGCAAATTGCAACTTATTCTTATTTCTCATTATGTTATTGTAAAGGAGACATTTATGAGCATCACTAAACAACAAGTATTAGATGCCTTCCATTTTCGCTGCGCAACGCGTTATTACGATCCCGAGCGCAAAATCAGCAAAGAAGATTTTGACTATATTTTAGAACTTGGTCGCCTGTCGCCAAGTTCCGTCGGATCCGAGCCATGGCAATTTTTAGTGGTACAAAATCCCGAATTACGCCAAGCCTTAAAACCGGTGAGTTGGGGCATGGCAACGCAGTTAGATGATGCCAGCCATGTGGTGGTGATTTTGGCGAATAAACATATGCGTTACGATTCTGAGGATTTTCGCGCAAACCTTGCACGTCGCGGCTTAACGGAAGAGCAAATGCAAGCCAATATGGCAACCTATCAACGCTTTCAAACAGAACACATAAACGTGTTGGAAAACGACCGCACTTTATTTGACTGGGCAAGCAAACAAACCTATATCGCCCTTGCCAACATGATGACGGGCGCCGCCTTAATCGGTATCGACAGTTGCCCGATCGAAGGGTTTAACTATGCCGAAGTCAACCGTATTTTGGCGCAAACCGGTGCGTATGACGCAGAAAAATATGCGGTGTCCGTTGCGGTGACTTTCGGTTATCGTGCCAAAGACATTCGTCCGAAATCCCGCAAGCCACTCAATGAGATTGTTCATTGGATCGAATAATTTTTTCTCAAATCCGCTCTTTGTTGTCATGGCTTAAAAGAGCGGGTTTTTTATGTTTTGGAGACTGACATGTCACGATATTTATTTACGAAAGGCAGACCTCGTTCGTTGCTCTTTCCGATTTTTTTCTTTTCTTTGATTAATCTCATCGTATTTACCCTGTCTCGCCTCGGCTTGTCTTTATGGCAACAAGAACGGGTCAGTGCCGTTAATGGTTGGGGCGAGTTGTTTTTGCAAGGGCTACGCATGGACGTAGTATCTTTGTGTTATTTATTTGGCGTGCCGGCGTTATTGACCGTGTTGCTATATCATCAAAACGCGTTAGGGCGCATTTGGCAGCGTATTTTGCGTTTCTGGTTGACGGCAGGCAGTGTGTTTATTGTGTTTATGGAACTGGCGACACCGGCATTTATTGAAACCTATGATTACCGCCCGAATCGTCTGTTCATCGAATATTTGATTTACCCGAAAGAAGTGTTCTCCATGTTGATGGAAGGGCATCTAAGTGCGGTCATTTTTAGCCTCATTTTTACCCTTATTGCTGTGGTGGTGTATTGGAAACTGGCCGGTTGGGCGGTGCGCAATATCACGCCAATGCGTTGGACGTGGCGACCTGTGGTGGCGTTATTGGTGATTGCCTTGAGTTTTCTTGGCGCACGTTCCAGTTTTCAACACCGCGGAATCAACCCGGCCATGGTGGCGTTTTCTTCTGATGCCATGGTGAACTCTTTGGTGCTAAATTCAGGTTATTCCGTCATTTATGCGGCGCAACAATTTAAAGACGAAGGTACGTCTTCCGAAGCCTATGGCAAAATGGAGGTGGAAGAAATGCTTTCCATTGTGAAAAACAGCGGCAGTCGCCCGGCAGACGCCTATATTTCCAAAGATATTCCAACTTTGACCCGTAACCAAGCCACTTACCAAGGCAAACCGAAAAATATCGTGATTGTATTGGAGGAAAGCCTTGGGGCGCAATTTATCGGTACGCTAGGTGGTTTGCCATTGTCGCCCGAATTTGACAAGTTGGCACAGCAAGGCTGGTTATTTGATAATTTATATGCCACCGGTACCCGTTCCGTGCGTGGTATTGAAGCCGTTACCGCCGGTTTTACCCCGACACCGGCTCGTGCAGTTGTGAAATTGAATAACAGTCAAAATGGTTTCTTTACCTTGGCACAACTATTAAGCCAACGGGGGTATGACACGTCCTTTATTTACGGTGGGGAAAAGCATTTTGATAACATGGCGGGCTTTTTCTACGGTAATGGTTTTAAACGTATTATCGACCAAATGGATTATCAAAACCCAAGCTTCACCGGGACTTGGGGCGTGAGTGACGAAGACTTGTTCACCAAAGCCAATGAGACCTTTACCCAATTACACAAAGAAGGCAAACCGTTCTTTAGCCTCGTGTTCAGCTCCAGCAACCACGATCCATTTGAATTCCCGGATGGCAAAATCGATCTGTACGAACAGCCAAAAGCCACGCGCAACAACGCGGCAAAATATGCGGATTATGCGATTGGGCATTTCTTTAAGCTAGCGAAAGCCTCCAATTATTGGCAAGACACGATTTTCTTAGTGATTGCCGACCACGACTCTCGTGTCGCCGGTGCCAGCTTGATGCCGATTAAGCATTTCCACATTCCGGCATTGATTTTGGGCGAAGGCATCGAACCGCGTCGCGATAACCGTTTGGTCAGCCAATTCGATATGCCGACCACCTTGCTTTCTTTGGCTGGTATTAGTGGCGACTACCCAATGATCGGTTATGACCTCACCAAACCGAACGATCCAAACCGCGCCATTATGCAGTACGACCAAGTGCAGGCACTGATGCGCGGCAATGACGTGGTAATTCAATTCCCAAAAGTCGGTGCCAAAACTTATCGTTACGACAAAGCTACTGAAACTTTAACGGAAGCGGAAGTGCCGCAAAGTATGGTCAAAGAAGCCTTGGCGCACGCGCTGTTAGGCAGCTACTTGTATAAACATCGTTTATACACAACGCCGGAAATTAAACAGGCGGAAAGTAAGCGCTGATTTTAAGAGGAAAAGTGCGGTGGAAATTCACGATGGATTTTAACCGCACTTTTTTGTTTTCTGTCATCGCAGCTTATTTCCTCTTCCCATCCCCTCTTTTTTCATAAAAATTTTTGTAAGAAATTGTCGGCGAGTTCCGTCTAATCAGCATGTAGGAAAGCATTCGTTTTCTTACGGTTTTTCTTAATCAAAAAATTTCAACACATCTTAATAGGATTAAAGGAGTTTCTTATGAAAAAAATGACATCATTCGTAACATTAGCCGGTGTTCTTGGCATGGCAATGGCTTTTCAAGTTTTTGCTGAAATGAAAAGTATGCAACCAATGGAACAGCAAATGGAACATAAAATGGACAGCATGAAGGATGCCAAGCCGATGATGGACAAGAAAATGGATGATATGAAAGAGGGAAAATCGATGAAACACGATATGAAGAAAAAGATGAAAGAAGGTAAAAAGATGATGGAAAATAAAATGAACCAGGGCATGAAAGAAGCTGAAGCAATGAAGCCAAAAATGTAACTTTTAAATGATAAGGCTTGTGCTAAACAAGCCTTTTCAAAAAGCACATCATTCATATCTATGAATTCTGCGGTATGGCTTTCTTTGTGAAAGAGGGAGGATTATGATGAATGCCTGCAAGTACAGATAAAACGGATTTTCTTATGTCTTCAACGATGCCGTTGGCTTTTCAATTGATTTCATCTCAGCAAATACAAGAGATTCGGGAGCAAATGTTAAAATTTGCACTGCTGCAGTTGCGCGACAAGGATTTGGCGGAAGATGTGGTGCAAGAAGCCCTGACAAAGGCGTATCAGCATGCTGCGTCATTTAAAGGTGTGGCAGCATTAAAAACGTGGTTTTTTGCCATTTTGAAAAATCAGATTATTGATTTGTTGAAGTATCGGCAGCGTGTACTTACCGTTTCGGAAGTCAGTGATGACGATGACCCGAATGCGTTTTTTGATCAAGAAGGGCACTGGGATCGTAGTCGATTTTTACCCTCAACTTGGGAAGAACCTCAAGAACAGGCATATAAAAAAGAGTTTTGGATTATTTTTGAAGCATGCCTGGATCATCTGCCGGCACAGCAAGCGCGTGTTTTTATGATGCGAGAATATTTTGATATGCAAAGTGAACAAATTTGCCAAGAATGTGATTTATCCATCTCTAATTTGCACGTGTTGCTATACCGCGCCCGCTTACAATTACAAGCATGCTTGTCCCGCCATTGGTTTGATCATACGGATAACGCAGGAGAGAAATGATGAAATGTAATCAAGTCACCAAATTTATCTCAATGCACCAAGAAAAACCCCTGTCCTTATTAACACAAGGTCGGGTGTATCTGCATTTGGCTATTTGTCCGTACTGTCGCGCATTTGCTAAAAATTGTAAAAAAATGCATAAGTTAATGCATGATTTCTCTGAACAATAAGCATCGATTGTTTCTTATTCTGAGGATTTTGATGTCTTTTGAGGGATAAATTAAGTGCGGCGGTATAACCCGTTTTCACTGTAAATCAGTTCTTGAAGTTCTAATTCTAAAAGCTGAATAAGAAGTTGCTCCACCGACAAATTGAGTGTGCTAGAGAGGGAATCAATGCTGATTGGCGTATACCCAATCGCTTGATAAAGTTCAGGATAAGTAGGTGGTACCTTTTCCTCTTGTTGCGGAGAAATGGCCGTTGGGGAAGAAAAGTGCGGTCTATTTTTCAGGTGTTTTTCCCATGCCATTTGTGGTGCAAGGTTTTCTAAAATATCTTCTACATTTTCTACTAGCATCGCGCCTTGTTTAATAAGTTTATGGCAGCCTTGGCTAAATTGACTTTGGATATTGCCGGGTAGAGCAAAAATTTCTCGGTTTTGTTCCAGAGCATAACGAGCGGTGATTAAAGATCCGCTACGTTCAGTGGCTTCGATAATTAACGTTGCGAGAGATAATCCGCTAATAATGCGATTACGGCGGGGAAAGTTTTCTGCGATAGGCGGTTGCAACGGGAAAAACTCAGAAACTAACGAACCACCTTGCTCAATGATGTGTTGTGCTAATTTACGGTGTTTCGCCGGATAAACCTCTTCCAAACCACTCCCTAATACCGCGATAGTCGGCTGTCTCAAATCTACAGCGGCTTGATGGCAAAATCCGTCAATGCCTAAGGCGAGCCCACTGGTAATGATCAAACCATTGGTTGTTAGTTCTGAGGCAAAATACTTTGCCCAGTATTCCCCATAACTAGAACATTGGCGACTGCCAACGATAGCAATCTGTGGGTGAGATAAGGTGGATGTTTCACCTTTGACGAATAACACAGGTGGCGCGCTGTCAATTTGTTTTAATTGCTCAGGATAGTCCGGATGATAATAATCAAGAATATGATTTCCTTCTTTTTCTCTCCATAAAAGTGCCGGTTCAATATAGCGTTTTTCAGGATTGAACCACGCTTGGATTTGTTGGGCATTCCAACCTATATGTTTGAATGCGGTAACATCGTAATCTTGTAAATCAGATAAATTTACTTGATCAAGTATTTTTTGAATTGAGGTTGGGCCTAGTTTCGGAATTTGTAATAGGCGAAGTAAAAGAGGTAAATGGTTCTTCATGTTCTTCTGTGATTCTTTTTAAAGCAAAATTATACGAAGAACAGAAATAAGGAAGATAAAAAGGGAATAAGTTTTGCGATCAGGATCGTAATTTAAAAAGAAAGAGGATAAAAATTAGGAGAGGTGGGGGAGAAATATTATTTTTTATTACCGCACTTTTTAGTGTCAAATAAAAAACCCGGCAGGATAGCCGGGTTTTTCTTTTCGCACTGAATTATTCAGCAACGATAATCACGTTCAAGTGAGAGAAAACTTCGCCATGGAATTGGAAAGTTACTTCATGTTCACCAAGAGTACGGATTAAACCGTTTGGTAAACGAACTTCACTTTTCGCCACTTCAACGCCTTTTGCAGTGATTGCATCAGCGATGTCACGGGTACCGATAGAACCGAATAAACGACCTTCGTCACCTGCTTTAGACGCGATGGTTACAGAACCTAATGCTTCTAAGCGTGCTGCGCGGTCAACAGCAGCGGCTAATGCTTGTGCTGCTTTTTCTTCTAATTCTGCACGACGTGCTTCAAAGTGTTCAATGTTAGCTGCGGTTGCCATAACTGCTTTACCTTGTGGGATTAAGAAGTTACGTGCATAGCCGGATTTAACATTTACTTGATCGCCCACTTTACCTAAGTGTGCAATTTTATCTAAAAGAATTACTTGCATTTGACCTTCCCCTTCTTAGTGATGATGCGTGTCAGAGTAAGGTAATAACGCTAAATAACGAGCGCGTTTGATTGCGCGAGCTAATTGGCGTTGGTACTTCGCACGAGTACCGGTAATGCGGCTTGGTACAATTTTGCCGCTTTCAGAAATGTAGTTCTTTAATGTAGCGATATCTTTGTAATCGATTTCAACAACATTTTCCGCTGTGAAACGGCAGAACTTACGACGACGGAAATAACGTGCCATTTGGCTGGTCTCCTAATCTATAAATTCGATTTGCTCGGCATGTAAGACTAATTGCGTTGACCCATTATTTAACTGATGGGTGGTTAGAAAACCTTGAATTAAGACTTTGTTGCCGACCGTAATGCCTTGAGTTTTTTCTACTAATTGATTGCCGCTTACCTGAACCGGAATTTTGCACCAAGCTTGTCTGCTTAAATTGGCTTCCACTTGGTTTGAACGATGTTCCAATAAAAATTGGCAATGTTCGATTCCGTTTGGGCTTTTGCGCCGTCTAAGATTACCGGTAACGATACCAATAATGGATAAACGGTTTTCAATGTTCAAATTACTCTTCAGCATCCTCAAAATCGTTGGATTCAACTTCAGTTAAAGCTTTACGATCATCTTTTGCTTTAACCATTGGGGACGCTTCGGTTACGGCGTGCTTAGTGTGAATAACAAGGCTGCGCAATACAGCATCGTTATAACGGAAAGTCGTTTCTAGCTCGTCGATTACTTGTTGAGGCGCTTCTACATTCATAAGCACATAGTGTGCTTTATGTAATTTGTTAATTGGGTATGCTAATTGACGGCGACCCCAATCTTCTAGGCGATGAATTTGACCGCCGGCTTCTTTTACAGAACCGGTGTAACGTTCAATCATGCCCGGTACTTGCTCGCTTTGGTCCGGATGAACCATAAACACGATTTCGTAGTGACGCATTACTGCTCCTTACGGGTTAATCAGCCTCCAACGTAAGACCAGTCACCAATCTTGTGGAAGCAAGGAACTAATTCGGATGTGACTGAGGGCGCAAATTATACACGGAAAGCTGGTTTTTGCAAGAAAAGTGCGGTCGATTTTTCCGGTGTTTTTACATCCAAGCATTATTACGAATAATGCCGACAGCGATACCCTCAATTTCGAATTGCGTCGGTTGAGTCAAATCCACGACAATCGGGGCAAATTCCTCGTTCTCGGCATGTAAATAAACCGTTGAACCTTTGCGCTCCAAACGTTTTACTGTGACTTCGTCTTCAATGCGGGCAACGACAACTTGTCCGTTGCGTACGTCCTTGGTGCTGTGGACGGCTAATAAGTCACCGTCCAAAATGCCGATGTCTTTCATGGATTGACCATAAACTTTGAGTAGAAAATCCGCTTGTGGTTTAAACATAGTCGGATCAACATGATATGTGCCTTCAATATGCTGTTCCGCTAAAATCGGTTCACCCGCGGCTACGCGCCCGATTAACGGTAATCCCGGTTCTTCTTGCCCATTATCTTCAAGCAATAAGCGAATACCACGGGATGTGCCGGAGACAATTTCAATCACGCCTTTCTTTGCCAATGCTTTTAAATGTTCTTCAGCCGCATTTGGAGAGCGAAATCCCAATTCTTTAGAGATCTCCGCCCGAGTTGGTGGCATGCCGGTTGTTTCAAGATGGTGTTTCAGAAAATCATAAACTTCCTGTTGCCGAGCTGTAAGTGGTTTCATAAAATCACCCTGTTATTTTATACATAATTAACTGGTATTATATACAGAAAAACTTGGGGCGCAACCTTTCTTTTGTTGAAATATAAATCGAATCAGAGGCTTATCCTAGAATTGTGTTGTTCGTCACTAATTCTATGAAGTTTTTATGCTAAACTAGCGCCAATTTTGCACAAAGTATGTGAAATAACGTTAATTATACAAGGACATTTATTATGGCTGGTTTTCTGAATGCTTACCGGAAATTACTTGAATTGCCATTGTCGATTTTAGTAAAAAATAATCCGATTCCTCATCATCCTATTGAAGAACTAGAACTAAATATTTCCCAACCTATCGTTTATGTGTTGCCTTATACATCACAAACCGATTTTGTGATTTTCCGTAAAAACTGTTTGAGTGTGGGCTTGCCGGATCCTTTAGAACAAAATGAAATTAATGGCAATTTATTACCTCGCTTTGTTTTTTTAGATGAAGGTCGCCGTTTTTTTAAATCGAAAGGCGCCAAAAAAGAAACGATCACTGTTTTCAATAAATATTTGGAATTGCACCGCACTTCACCGGATTTAGACGTGCAGTTAATTCCTGTTTCGGTGTTATGGGGAAGAGCTCCGGGGCGTGAAGATCAAACGGGCTTGCCAAACTTACGTTTGTTAAACGGGCTACAAAAAACAGTCGCGGCATTATGGTTTGGACGTGACACCTTTGTGCGTTTCTCTCAAGCGGTGTCTTTACGTTATATGACTCGTGAACATGGATTTGATCAGAAAATTGCACAAAAATTAGCTCGTGTAGCCAAAATGCATTTTGCTAAGCAGCGAATTTCGGCGACCGGTCCGCGCTTGCCAAATCGCCAAGCCATGTTCAATAAATTATTGCAACTGCCGGTGATTTTAGCGGCAATCGAAGACGAAGCGAAAAGTAAGAACATCAGTAAAGAGAAAGCGTATAAAGAAGCTGAAAAGATTCTGGATGAAATTGCGGCGAATGTGAGCTATGAAAGTTTACGTGTAGCGGATCGTTTCTTGCGTTGGTTGTGGAACAAATTGTATCAAGGAATTCAAGTAGAGAATGCGGATCGCGTGCGTAAACTGGCGTTAGAAGGCCATGAAATCGTGTACGTGCCTTGTCATCGTAGCCACATTGACTATTTATTGCTTTCCTATGTGTTATATCACCAAGGTTTGGTGACTCCGCATATTGCCGCAGGAATTAACCTTAATTTCTGGCCGGTTGGTGGGATGTTCCGCCGTGGTGGGGCATTTTTCATTCGTCGAACCTTTAAAGGTAACCGCTTATATTCTACGATTTTCCGTGAATATTTGTCGGAGTTGTTCCATCGTGGGTATGCGGTGGAATACTTTATTGAAGGTGGGCGTTCACGTACGGGGCGTTTACTTGCACCAAAAACCGGTATGATGTCCATGACATTACAGGCATTACAGCAACAACAGAGCCGACCGATTACGGTTGTGCCGGTGTATGTGGGGTATGAACACGTTTTAGAAGTGGACACTTACGCCAAAGAATTACGTGGTGCGGCGAAAGAAAAAGAAAATGCCGGCTTGGTATTACGTGTGATTAAAAAATTGCGTAATTTGGGCAAAGGCTATGTGAATTTTGGTGAGCCTATTACGTTAAATGCTTATTTAAATCAAAACTTCCCGGAATGGAAAGAGCCACCGGAAGATCGCCCGCAATGGTTTAACAAAGCTGTCGATGCGGTTTCTCATCAAGTAATGGTGAACATTAATAAAGCCGCAGCAGTGAATGCGATGAACTTAACCGGCACGGCATTATTGTCTTCCCGTCAACGTGCACTTTCTCGTGAGCAATTGTTAGAGCAACTTTCCAGTTATCAACAATTATTGCAAAACGTACCATATTCTGACGATATTGTTGTTCCGGCTGAAAAACCGGAAATTATGCTGGATCATGTGTTAAGTCTGGATCGAGTCGGTATTTTGGTGGAGAAAGACAACTTCGGTGAAATTGTCCGTTTGGAACGTTCTTCAGCCGTGTTAATGACCTACTACCGCAATAACATTCAACACTTATTTGTGTTGCCATCCTTGGTCGCAAGTATTGTGTTGCATTACGAAGGTATTCAAAAGGATTTAGTGTTAGATGCCGTGCTTAAGATTTACCCGTTCTTGCGTAGCGAATTATTCTTGCATTTTACGGAAGAAAATCAGATCGTACAGCGTGTAGAGCAAATCATTAACGAATTTCAACGCCAAAATATTATTAAGCACAGTGAGAATATGCTGACAATCAATAAGCCGAATATTCGGATGTTGCAACTTTGGTCTGCCGGTGTACGTGAAATCTTACAACGCTATTACATTACAGTGAATTTACTGCAAAATAATCCATTGATTTCCCGTGCAGATTTGGAAAAAGAAAGTCAGTCTGTGGCACAACGGTTGTCTGTCCTACATGGCATTAATGCACCTGAATTCTTTGATAAAGCGGTTTTCTCAGCCTTTACGAATAGTTTAAAAGACCAAGGCTATTTCAATGAAAGCGGCAGTGCAAATACCGAAAAATTGCATGTATTAGCAGAGATTCTAACCCATCTGATTTCAACGGAAATTTGCTTAACGATTAACGGTGCCGTGACAAAAGTAGAAGAGAAAGAACACAACGAAAGTTAAGAAACAGAATAATAAAAGTACGGTCATAAAAAACATTATTTTTCTCGACCGCACTTTGGTTTCTTAAATTATTTGTTAATAAAAAAGTCATCTTCCTTTAGATGGCTTTTTCTTTGCGTCTGAGTTAACGTCTAAACATTCCGCCTAATCCGCCGAGCCCGCCGCCCATTAAGCCTTGCATGCCACGCATCATTTTGGCCATACCGCCTTTACGCATTTTCTTCATCATGCGTTGCATTTCGTCAAATTGTTTGAGTAGCTTGTTTACATCTTGCACCTGCGTGCCGGAACCAAGAGCAATGCGACGACGGCGAGAGCCTTTGATGATGTCCGGATTCGCGCGTTCTTTTAAGGTCATGGAATTGATGATGGCTTCGAGTTTGTTGAACATTTTGTCGTCCACCTGATTTTTCACATGATCCGGCAGGTTTTTAGCGCCTGGTAATTTTTCCAACATGGACATCATGCCACCCATTTTTTTCATTTCGCGTAATTGTTCGCGGAAATCTTCTAAGGTGAAATCGTCGCCCTTTTTGAATTTTTGCGCCATTTTTTCCGCTTTTTCACGGTCAACGGAACGTTCTAAATCTTCAATTAAGGAAAGCACATCACCCATGCCAAGAATACGTGACGCCACACGATCCGGATGGAAGGGTTCTAATGCATCGGTTTTTTCACCCACCCCGAGGAATTTAATCGGCTTGCCGGTGATTTGACGAATCGATAGTGCGGCACCGCCACGAGCATCGCCATCCACTTTGGTGAGAATGACACCGGTAAGCGGTAAGGCTTCATTAAAGGCTTTTGCCGTATTCGCGGCATCTTGACCGGTCATAGCATCCACGGTGAAGAGTGTTTCAATTGGATTTAACACTGCGTGAATCTGCTTGATTTCATCCATCATTTCACTATCAACGTGCAAACGACCGGCGGTATCCACGATCAGCACATCGTAGAATTTTAATTTCGCGTCTGCCAACGCGGCTTTCGCAATATCTACCGGCTTTTGTTTCACATCTGACGGGAAGAAATCGACATTACCCCCTTGAGCGAGGGTTTCTAATTGCTTAATCGCCGCCGGACGATAGACGTCGGCAGAAACAACAAGCACTTTTTTCTTATGACGTTCACGCAGAAATTTGGCCAGTTTACCCACGCTGGTGGTTTTCCCTGCTCCTTGCAGACCCGCCATTAAAATCACGGCAGGCGGTTGGGTAGCCAGATTTAAACTTTCGTTGGCTTCACCCATCGCCGCTTCTAATTCGGCTTGGACGATTTTGACGAATTCTTGTCCCGGGGTAAGGCTTTTATTGACTTCCACCCCAATGGCACGTTCTTTTACATTGTTAATAAAATCGCGCACGACCGGCAACGCCACATCAGCTTCTAACAATGCCATGCGAACTTCGCGCAAGGTTTCTTTAATGTTATCTTCGGTTAAACGACCTCGACCGCTAATATTGCGTAAGGTTTTGGAAAGACGATCGGATAAATTCTCAAACATAATATTTCCTGTGGTTAAATCGGAAAGGTATCATCGGTAAAATGCCGTTCATTATACTGAAATTCCGCGCATTTTCACGTCAAATAAAGTCGTGGCGATTTTAGCTTGATCTCGTTAGAATAAAACGCCAACAAAACAAAGGAAGAACAATTATGTGGTTTGCTGTTTTATCAATTCTTTTTTACCTCATCAGTGTGTTACGCATTGCTCCCATTTTATTAACCTCGCAAGTGGCGGGAGCCGATGTTAAAACTAAAAAAACACAGTTTTTTTTGACCGCACTTTTGGCGGTGGTTTTTCACCTTATTAGCACTTTCCCGCTATTGGGAAACTTGGCAGAAGGGCAGAATTTCAGCATTATGGAAGTGGCTTCATTGATGAGTGTCATGATTGCTATACTTGCCACGTTAGCCATGTTGCGCGTCAACACCATGTGGTTTGTGTTACCGATTGTTTATTGTTTTTCCATTATTAATTTGATTTATGCCACTTTTCTTCCAAGCCACATTATTCAATTATTGAACCAAAATACGTCTATGCTTTTTCATATCGGCTTATCGATTTTTGCTTATGCCGTGTGCTGTATCGCGACTCTGTATGCGATTCAATTGGTCTGGCTTGATCGTCGTTTGAAAAGCAAAAAGATGACTTTTTCACCAATGGTGCCGCCGCTTATGACAGTAGAGCGTCATTTTTTCCGTTTATTGGTCAGTGGCGAAGTATTGATGACATTCACCCTCATCTCCGGCACCTTTCATTTGGTTAACGCCATGACGCCGGATAATATTCATAAAGGTTTATTTTCGTTATTCGGCTGGATTGTATTCGGCATTGCGATTTTAGGCTATAAGCACTACCGCTGGCGTGGAAAAAAGATGATTATTTATGCAATTTCAGGTATGATTTTGCTCACGATTGCTTATTTCGGTAGTCGTCTGATTGTGTAATATCAGTAAATGAGAAAAAAGTGCGGTGAGTTTTTCCCGCCTTTTTTATTTTTAAGTCAATATAAGGATTTCACTTTGGATAGTATTCCCCTTAGTACGTTATTTATCATTTTAATTGCCTGTTTAGTCCTTTCTGCCTATTTTTCCGGTTCTGAAACAGGTTTGCTTTCTTTAAATAAATATCGCCTGCGTTTTTTAGCAGAGCAGGGCAATAAAGGCGCCAAAAAAGCGGAGATGTTGCTTGCCAAACCGGACAAACTACTGAGTTTTATTCTTATCTTTAATAACCTTGTGAATATTAGTGCCTCGGCGATTGCGACCGTGATTGGGATGCGATTATATGGTGATGCCGGTGTGGCGATTGCCACCGGTGCATTAACGTTCGTGATGTTGATTTTCTCTGAAATTTTCCCCAAAACGGTGGCAGCGATGCACCCGGAAAAAGTGGGGTTGACCTCGAGCCATCTATTAACCCCATTACTCAAAGTTTTTGCTCCTTTAGTTTGGGTGATGAATGTATTAACCAAATTTTTAATGCGTTTGGTGGGCTTAAAACCGGATTTGAAAAAACAAGTCATTAGCCGCGAAGAATTGCGCAGCATCGTTTCCGAAGCGGGGGAAGCGACACCGGATGAGCAACATCCGCAAATGTTGCTGTCTATTTTGGATATGGAAACCGTTACCGTGGATGACATCATGGTGCCACGCAATGAAATCGGCGGCATTGATATTGATGATGACTGGAAATCTATTATGCGCCAGCTCAATCATGCGGCACATAACCGCGTGGTGTTGTATAAAGGCAGTATGGACGAAAACGTGCTCGGTATTTTGCGTGTGCGTGAAGCGTTTCGTTTGTTACTGGAAAAAAATGAATTTACCAAAGAAACCTTGATCCGTGCTGCCGATGAAGTGTATTTCATTCCTGAAGGCACGGCTTTGAAGACACAATTAGCTAATTTCCGTAATAAAAAAGAGCGTATCGGCTTGGTGGTGGATGAATATGGCGATATTAAAGGTTTGGTTACCTTGGAAGACATTTTGGAAGAAATCGTGGGAGATTTCACCACATCTAACGCGCCGACAATTGATGAAGAAGTTGTACAGCAATCTGATGGTTCGATGATTATTGAGGGTTCTGCCAATTTGCGCGATTTAAATAAAATGTTTAATTGGAATTTAGACACCGAAGATGCGCGTACATTTAACGGTTTGATTTTGGAGCATTTGGAAGAAATTCCTGAAGAAGGCACTGTTTGTGAAGTGAATGGATTGCGAGTGACTATTTTGGAAGTGAGTGACAACATGATTAAACAAGCGAAAGTAGTTAAGCTCTAAAATCTGACTTAAATCAAATTAAAGCGATGAAGTGTCTTCATCGCTTTTTTTATTGCTAAATTTTAATTTACAAACGATGGAAGATTCTTATAATTAATGCGATTCATTATCAGTTGTAAAAGGAGTGTGATTTATCTCCTTCTTTTTTATATTTTAAGCACCTCGTCTAAGGGAAAACAAATGCCACAAATTTTTGAATTTTTACACAATTACAGTGATTACATCATCATCGGTTTATTGTTATTTATGAGCATCTTAATGCTCGCCATGGTAATCGAGCGTTTCTTCTTTTTATCTCGTGTTAAAGTCAACCAATATTCTACGATTCACGCTCTTGAAATTGATTTAAATCGCAACCTTACTGTGATTTCCACCGTTGGTGCGAATGCGCCTTACGTGGGGTTATTGGGAACGGTAATTGGGATCCTTTTAACGTTCTACCAAATTGGTCAATCCGGTGGTGATGTCAATGCCGGCGAAATCATGATGCACTTATCTTTAGCGTTAAAAGCGACCGCACTTGGGATTCTTGTGGCAATTCCTTCCATGATTTTCTATAACGCCTTAGGTCGTAAAGTAGAAGTTAACCGTTTGAAATGGAAAGTATTACATTCTCAAAAGAATAAAGAAGATACCGAAGTATAAGGAATCACCGTGAAAAAGTTTGATGAAATCAACATTATCCCGTTCATTGATATTATGTTGGTGTTGCTTGCCATCGTATTGATTACGGCGTCTTTCATTTCTCAAGGGAAAATCCAAGTGAATGTGCCGAAAGCCAGTTCTTCTGTGGCATTTAAATCCAGTGAGTTGGCGAAATTATTGACGGTGACTGCTGAAGGGGAAGTATTCTTTAACGACAAACCGACCAGCTTGGAATCGTTAGAAACAGAAATTTCTGCTTGGGATAAAACCCAAAAAGTGACGTTGAAAATTGACGCTGGCGCTACTTTCCAAGATTTCGTGTCAGTAACTGATTTATTGGCAAAAAATGAGATTAAAGATGTTGCCATTGTGGCAACTAAAGGCGGCGAAAAATCAAAATCGACAGATGCTCCGTTGGCAACACCTGCCGCTCCACAAAAGGGCAATGCAGAAACAAAATCGGCAGCGCAGTAGGAGAGTCTGAATGCAGAATGCCAAACGTTCGCTGTTAAGTTTCCTGTTATCTGTTGTTATTCATGCCATTATTGTCCTTGTGTTGTTTTGGAGCCATTTAACGAAAACAGATACAACGGCAAATAGCGCAACCGGCGAAATTTCTACCAGTATTTCTATGGAGATGCTTATGGCGATGGTGGAAGCGGACACGCCACCGGTGGTGGAAAAAGCACCAGAGCCGGAAAAACAGGAAATGGTGGAAGACCCAACATTAAAACCGGAACCACCTAAGGTTGAAAAACCGAAAGAGCCTGAAAAGCCGAAAGAGAAACCAAAAGAAAAACCGAAAGAAAAACCAAAAGAGAAGCCAAAGGATAAACCGAAACCAAAAACTGATGCGGTGGTAGGTGATCGAACTGTTGAATCCAATGCGTCCGTTAACTCTAAGGCAACCACTACTGGTCCGGCAAATACGACCAATCCGAATTTGGTTGGTAATGGCGTGGGCGGCAGTGAGAGAGATGCTTATTTGTCAGCCGTTCGACGTGAGATTGAAAAACATAAACGTTATCCGGCACGTGCACAAATGATGCGTAAACAAGGTGTTGTCACCGTGTCCTTCTCAATTGCAGCCGATGGTAGTATCAGCGGTGCTAGTGTAGTGAAAAGCTCCGGTGTTGAGGATTTGGATAGTGCCGCATTAAAAGCTGTGGGCAGTGCTCGTTCTATCGGCCCTCGTCCTGCAGGTGTTTCTTCCAGTATTACGGTGCCGATCAGTTTCAATCTGAGATAATTTCTTTCTTACAAATAAAAGTGCGGTCAAAAAATAAATAAATTTTTGACCGTACTTTTTATTGCCTCTTAATGCAGAAAATTAGCTGTGTTTGCTTTTCTGATAGAGCGCCATTGCTTCCGGCATGAGGCGTAATAAGTTTTCTTGGCGATCTTTGTCGCTTGGGTGGGTGGAACTGAGTTTATCCAACACACTTTGTGAACCTTTAGACGCTTTTTGCATTTTGTCCCATAATCCCGGTGCTGCTTGTGGGTTGTAACCGGATTTGGCCATTAATAATAAACCGACTTCATCCGCTTCTGTTTCGGCACTACGGGAATAAGGTTTATCTAACGCCCAGTCTTTGGTTAAACCAACGACAATAGCGCTACCATCAGAACCGATCTGAGTGGATAACGCAACGTGTGCAACGCCGGCAAGTACGTCAGTGAATTGCCCCATATTGGCTTTCTTTTTACCATGTTCTTTTAAGGCGTGAGCCATTTCATGCCCCATCACTGTCGCGATTTCATCATCCGTGAGGTTCAAGCTTTCTACTAAACCGGTATAAAACGCCATTTTACCGCCCGGCATTGCCCAAGCATTCAGTTCTTTCGATTTAATCACTTCGATTTGCCAGTTAAACGGCTGACCGGTGTGATTTTCCTCATTGGCATAAGGTGCCATTTTGTTGAAAATTTTGTGTACGCGTTGAGCGGTTCTAGATTGGCTATCCAATTGTCCTTTCGCTTTTGCTTCAGTGATCATTTGACGATAGCCCATTGCCGCTTGTTGGTTGATTGAAGCGGAGTCGGCACAAGCACTTAAAATACCGATGATGGAGATGAATGCTAATGTTTTACCAAATTTGAACATAGATTTTCCCTCGTGGATTCGTGTGTAAAAAAGACCGCACTTTTTAAAGGTGCGGTCCTGTTTTGAGATTGTTTTTATTATTTTTTCGCACGTTCAAATGAATCAAGGATTTCTTTACGCGCTGCGTCAACGCCTTCCCATCCTTCGACTTTCACCCATTTACCTGCTTCTAACGCTTTGTAGCTTTCGAAGAAGTGTTTAATTTGTGCTTTTAATAATTCCGGTAAATCGCCCACGTCTTTGATATGGTCGTATTCTTTGCTTAATTTAGTGTGCGGTACCGCAACGACTTTCGCATCGCCACCGGCTTCATCGGTCATTTTCAACACACCTACCGGACGGCAACGAATAACGGAGCCCGGTTGTAACGGATACGGTGTTGGCACTAATACGTCAACAGGGTCGCCATCAGAAGATAAGGTGTTGTTCACATAACCGTAGTTTGCCGGATAGAACATGGCGGTTGCCATGAAACGGTCTACAAATAATGTGCCGGTTTCTTTGTCAACTTCGTATTTGATTGGATCGGAGTTTGCAGGGATTTCAATAACAACATAGATGTCATCTGGTAATTCTTTACCTGCTGGTACGCTTTCTAAGCCCATTTGTTATTCCTTCTTGTGAGTTAAATAAACGTCGCAATTATAGCGGTAATCGGCTTCATTTGTCGAGTTGAGGGAAAATGACATAATAAAATCCGGTTGTCTTTTATTCTTGTACTATTATAATAGTCCAAAATTTCAAAGAGAGGACTTTACAATGACAACACAAAAACGCCCTTCCTTACTCGGTGGCGCAATGATTATTGCAGGTACGGCAATTGGTGCCGGTATGCTTGCCAACCCAACATCCACTGCCGGTGTTTGGTTTTTTGGTTCAATTGCGATTCTGATTTACACCTGGTTTTGTATGACTACGTCGGGCTTAATGATTTTAGAAGCCAATTTACATTATCCGACCGGTGCCAGTTTCGATACGATTGTGACCGATTTATTGGGCAAAGGCTGGAATGTGATTAACGGCTTGTCCGTCGCCTTTGTGCTTTACATACTTACTTATGCTTACATCACTTCCGGTGGCAGCATCACGGAAAGTTTCCTGAATCAGTTAGGTGAAAACGTGGAAGTGGGGCGCACTGCAGGCTCCTTGATTTTCTGTTTTGTGTTGGCGGCGTTTGTGTGGTTCTCTACCAAAGCGGTTGACCGTTTTAGTACGGTGTTAATTGCCGGTATGATCATTTCTTTCTTCCTTTCTACCTCCGGTTTGTTGAGTTCGGTGAAAGCCGATGTGTTGCTTAATACAGTGGCACAGGGCGAACAGCAATATTTACCTTATATTTTGACCGCACTTCCGGTGTGTTTGGTGTCATTTGGTTTCCACGGCAACGTCCCGAGTTTGGTGAAATACTATGATCGTGACGGCAAGCGCGTGATGAAATCCATTTTCCTTGGTACCGGTTTGGCGTTGATTATTTATATTTTATGGCAGCTTGCCGTTCAAGGTAACTTACCGCGAGCCGAGTTTGCACCGGTCATCGCCAAAGGCGGTGATGTAGCGGCCTTATTAGAAGCTTTGAACAAATACATCCAAACGGATTACATTGGGATTATTTTGAATTTCTTTGCCTACATGGCTATCGCCAGTTCTTTCCTTGGTGTCACCTTAGGCTTATTCGATTACATCGCTGACTTATGTAAATTCGATGACAGCCGCTTAGGACGCACGAAAACGACATTAGTCACTTTCCTGCCGCCGTTATTGCTGAGTTTGCAATTCCCGTTCGGCTTCGTTATTGCTATCGGTTACGCGGGTTTAGCCGCCACGATTTGGGCTGCCATTGTGCCGGCATTGTTGGCAAAAGCGAGCCGTAAAAAATTCCCGAATGCCACCTATCGCGTACATGGCGGTAACTTCATGGTGTATTTTGTGATTTTATTCGGTTTATTAAACATCTTTGCGCAAGTAGCATTGCAGCTCGGTTGGATTGCTGATTTCAAAGGATAATATGCAAGACAAGCAAAGCGTGTATGACAAGGACGGTTTTTTCGACCTGTACCAGAAACTGCGCAGTAACCCGAACAGCTTAAATGAAATCGTCGAAAAGCCCACCATGTTGGGCTTAGTCGGCGACGTGTCAGATAAGCGTATTTTAGATTTAGGCTGTGGTTGCGGAGAACATCTCAAGCGCTATTTAGAACGGGGTGCCGCATTTGTTGCCGGTATAGATTTGTCCCAAGCCATGTTGCAACAGGCAGCAAAAAATCTTGCAGAATTTCGACCGCACTTTTTACTGGAGCAAGCTCCCATGGAGCGTTTAGATCAGTTAAATGAGGGAGGTTTTGATTTAATCACCAGTTCTTTTGCTTTTCATTATGTGCAGGATTTTCCTGCCTTATTAGCAAAAATTCATGCCAAACTGAAACCAAACGGACAATTGGTTTTCTCTCAAGAGCATCCCATTGTGACCTGTTATCAAGGCGGTGAGCGTTGGGAAAAAGACGCACAAAAACGCCAACTCGCCTATCGTCTCAATTTCTATCGTGATGAAGGCGAACGCCAACGCAACTGGTTTAAACAGCCTTTCACTACCTATCACCGCACCACTGCGACCATCATCAACAATTTGATTTCTGCTGGTTTTCACATTGAGCAAATGGCGGAGCCAATGCTTGCAGACCAACCGCAATGGCAGGATGAGTTTAAAGATTTACAACATCGCCCGGTATTGTTGTTTGTTAAGGCGAGAAAAAACACATAAAGTGCGGTCGGTTTTTGACGTGTTTTTGAGAAAAAGAAGGCGGACAATTTGTCCGCCTTTTAGCGCAGAAAATATCTGCTTTCCGAGTGATAAAAAGTTAGCGTAAGAACGCCGGAATCTTGCTTTCGTATTCTGCGATTTTGTCTTCGTGTTGAAGGGTTAAACCGATATTATCCAAGCCGTTTAACAAACAATGGCGGCGGAATTCGTCCAGTTCAAAGTGATACACTTTGTCACCTACGGTCACGGTCATGGCTTCCAAGTCCACATGAATTGGCTTACCTTCATTCGCCCACACCCATTGGAAGATTTCTTCCACTTCCTCTTCGCTTAAACGAATCGGTAACATGTGGTTGTTTAAACTGTTGTTATAGAAAATATCTGCAAAGCTGGGTGCGATCATCACTTTGAAACCATAATCGGCTAATGCCCAAGGCGCGTGTTCACGCGAAGAACCACAGCCGAGGTTTTTGCGTGCTAATAAAATAGTCGCCCCCTGATATTGTGGGTAATTCAGCACAAATTTCGGATTCGATTTGGTGCCTTCTACATCCAAATAACGCCATTCATGGAATAAGTGTTTGCCGAAACCTACGCGGGTAATGGCTTGTAAAAATTGTTTTGGAATAATCGCATCTGTGTCCACATTCGCGGCATCCAATGGCACTACTAAGCCTGAAAGTTGTTTGAATCCTGCCATTTTTCTTTTTCCTCTTCTTTGGGCCTTAATTTGATGCCACTTCACGAATATCAACGAATTTACCGAACATTCCCGCTGCGGCTGCCATGGCTGGGCTCACCAAGTGGGTACGTCCGTTACGGCCTTGGCGACCTTCAAAGTTACGGTTTGAAGTGGAAGCACAACGTTCCCATTCGCCTAAACGGTCATCATTCATCCCTAAACACATGGAACAGCCCGGATTGCGCCATTCTGCTCCCGCTTCAATAAAGATTTTATCCAAACCTTCTTTTTCTGCTTGTTCTTTCACTAAGCCGGAACCCGGCACCACTAAAATCCGTTTTACGTTATCGGCTTTTTTGCGACCTTTCATCACAGCCGCTGCCGCACGTAAATCTTCGATACGCGCATTAGTACAAGAACCGATAAAGACTTGATCTACAGGGATATTTTTTAAATCAGTGTTAGCGTCTAAGCCAATATAATTCAATGCTTTTTCTGCTGAGGCACGAGTCACCGGATCGGTCATTTCTGCTGGGTTTGGCACTGGCTGATCGATACCGATTACTTGGCCTGGGTTTGTTCCCCAAGTTACCTGTGGCGCAATATCTTTCGCTTCTAATGTGATGACCGTGTCAAATTTCGCATCATCATCGGATTTTAAGGTTTCCCAATAAGCAACGGCATCATCCCAATCTTTCCCTTTCGGGGCATGTGGACGACCTTTTAAGTATTCGAAAGTAGTTTCATCCGGTGCGATTAAGCCCGCTTTCGCGCCCATTTCAATCGCCATATTACAAACGGTCATACGGCCTTCCATAGAAAGGTCACGAATCGCTTCGCCGCAGAATTCCACTACATGGCCTGTACCGCCCGCCATGGTGGTTTTACCGATAATGGCAAGAATAATGTCTTTTGCGGTAATGCCTGGCGCTACTTTGCCGCGCACTTCAATTTTCATATTTTTTGCGCGAGCTTGTTTTAAGGTTTGTGTGGCTAATACGTGTTCTACTTCAGATGTACCAATACCAAATGCCAAAGCACCGAATGCACCGTGAGTGGCGGTATGAGAGTCACCACAAACGATAGTCATACCCGGTAAAGTTAAGCCTTGTTCAGGCCCCATCACATGCACGATACCTTGTTCTTTGGTGGTCATGTCGAATAATTGAATACCGGTCGCTTTTGTGTTTTTTGCGAGCTCCAATACTTGAATTTTCGCTTGGCCTTCAAGTTTGTTCACATCACGTACTTGAGTGGAAATACTGTGATCCATGGTACCGAAAGTTTTGCTTACTTGGCGTACTTGACGACCCGCAACACGTAAACCGTCAAAAGCTTGCGGACTGGTCACTTCATGGATTAAATGACGGTTAATATACAAAATCGGCGTTTCGCCTTCCGCTTCGTACACCACGTGGGCATCGAATAATTTTTCGTAAAGTGTTTTTGCCATAATTTTTCTCAATTCATTAGAGTAGTAAGTGCGGTTAAATTTGACAGTGTTTTAAACCGCACTTTAATTGTTTTTGATTAGATTGCGTTAGCGATTAACGTACCCATTTCTGCCGTTGAAACAGGGGTGGAGTCATCGGCTAAATCGCCGGTACGGTGACCATTTGCTAAGACTTCTTGTACTGCATTTTCAATCGCATCCGCTGCTTCGTTTAAGTTGAAGCTGTAACGCAACATCATCGCGGCAGAAAGAATTTGTGCGATCGGGTTGGCAATGCCTTTGCCTGCGATATCAGGGGCAGAACCGCCAGCCGGTTCATATAAGCCGAAACCTTCTTCATTTAAGCTGGCAGATGGCAACATGCCCATAGAACCTGTGATCATCCCTGCTTCATCAGAGATAATATCGCCGAAAATATTAGAGCAGAGGAGTACATCAAAAGACTCCGGTGCTTTGATTAACTGCATGGTCGCATTGTCGATATAAATATGATCTAAGGTCACTTCAGGGTAGTCTTTCGCCACTTCGGTCACGGTTTCACGCCATAAAATCGACGCTTGTAATACGTTGGCTTTATCCACAGAAGTCACATGTTTCCGACGTTTCATTGCCGCATCAAAAGCCGCATGAGCAATGCGTGCAATTTCATATTTGTAATAAACTTCCGTATCGAATGCTTTGGTTTGTGCGCCTTCGCCTTCGCGACCTTTAGGCTGACCGAAATAAATCCCGCCCGTTAATTCGCGCACAACCACCATATCAAATCCTTTTGCCGCGATGTCTGCTCGTAACGGACAGAATTTTTCCAATCCTTTGTAAAGGATTGCCGGGCGAAGGTTACAGAATAATTTGAAATGTTTACGCAATGGCAACAATGCACCGCGTTCTGGTTGTTGATCCGGCGGTAAATTTGTCCATTTAGGGCCGCCCACAGAACCAAACAAAATTGCATCTGCGTCATCACAACCTTTTAAGGTTTCTGCCGGTAACGGACAACCGCAGTGATCAATTGCGGCACCACCCACATAAAACTCGTTGAAGTTAAGTTTAAAACCAAATTTTTCTTGGACTTTGTTTAATACTTTAATGGCTTCCGCCATGACTTCCGGGCCAATACCGTCTCCCGGTAGAACAGCGATGTTGTATGATTGCATATTGAATTATCCTTTATTTGTTATTTAGTTGTAGGGACAGGCTTTATGCCTGTCCGATTACTCATTAATATTGGACAGGCATAAAGCCTGTCCCTACGAAGGGATTAATGATGTTTATGATTTTTAATATCTGCCACCTTATGCGCCCTATAAATTGCATTGATGGCGTGCACTAAGGCAAGCGCAGAAGATTCAACGATATCCGTCGCTAAACCTACACCATGGAATTTACGGCCTTCGTGTTCTACCACAATATCCACCTGACCTAAGGCTTCAGCGCCTTCGCCTTTGGCGGTTAAGTTATAGTGAGACATTTTGATCTCTAAACCGGTTAAATTTAAGATGGCGTTGTAAACCGCATCGACCGGACCGTTACCGCCGATTGACGAAGTACTTAATTTCTCACCGTCTAATTGTAATTGAACAAAGGCAGTCGCCGGATATTCCTTGGTGGAGTGAGCGGAAAGTTTATCTAACACCAAACGATCTTCATCGCCTTGCTGCATATCAATGAACGCCAAGGCTTCCAAGTCATAATCGAACACTTGGCCTTTTTTGTCCGCCAATTTTAAGAAGGAATCGTACAATTTATCCAAATCGTAATCTTGTTCGGTGTAGCCCATGTCGGTCATGTGGCCTTTCACCGCCGCACGGCCGGAACGCGCGGTTAAGTTCAATTTCTCTTTCTTCAAACCGATGGTTTCCGGCGACATGATTTCGTAGGTGTTTTTGTTTTTCAACATACCGTCTTGGTGAATACCGGAAGAGTGTGCAAAAGCATTGGAACCCACAATAGCTTTGTTCGGTTGAATTGGCATATTGCAAAGTTGGCTCACCATTTGGCTGACACGATGAATTTCTTGGGTATTAATTCGCGTGTCCACGCCGAATAGTGCCTGGCGGGTTTTAATTGCCATGACCACTTCTTCCAAAGCAGTGTTGCCCGCGCGCTCACCGATGCCGTTGATGGTACATTCAATTTGGCGCGCGCCGTTTTGTACGGCGGTTAAAGAGTTGGCGGTCGCCATGCCTAAGTCGTTGTGGCAGTGCACGGAAATAATCGCTTTGTCGATGTTTGGTACGCGATTGCGCACTTGAGCGATGATGTTGCCGTACTCCATCGGTAAGCAGTAGCCCACAGTGTCCGGAATATTGACGGTAGTGGCGCCGGCGTTGATTGCTGCTTCGACAATGCGGCAGATATTGTCGATACCTGTGCGTCCTGCATCTTCGCAGGAAAATTCGACGTCGTCGGTGTAGTTACGCGCGCGTTTTACCGCGGCTACGGCCATTTCAACCACATCGTCAAATGTCCGTTTTAATTTGGCTTCCACGTGTAATGCGGAACTGGCAATAAAGGTGTGAATACGGAAAGCTTCCGCCACTTTTAAGGCTTCATACGCCGCGTCGATGTCTTTATCTACGGCGCGGGAAAGTGCCGCAACTCGACTATTTTTGATATGGCGTGCGATAGTTTGTACGGATTCAAAATCCCCTTGCGAGGAGACCGGAAAGCCCACTTCCATGACATCCACGCCTAAACGCTCTAAAGCAAGGGCAATTTGTAATTTTTCTTTTACGGTAAGGCTTGCTTTTAACGCTTGTTCCCCATCACGCAAGGTCGTATCAAAAATAATAACGCGATCTGTCATAACATTTTCCTTCTTTCAATCACTCAAAGTGCGGTCGCTTTTTCAGTTGTTTTTGCTCGTGTACAAACGAAAAAACCCGCAAATTAGAGTGCGGGTTTAAATCTTGAGGGTTTTACATTTGACTGTTTTTCATCCACAACTTAGCCGCACAAAGAATGTGAGAGCAGCAGGTTGAGGGATAAAGAAACAGTGATAAACATGAAAAATCCTAATGCATAAAATCTGTAAAAGTGCGTCACATATTACGGATTTAAATTCTTCTGTCAAACGTTTGCTTAGTGTTTTATATTGATTTTTGCGTTATTTTAGAAATAACTTTGGATTTATTGTCTGATATTTTTGAGTTTGTTGGATTTATGTTCTTTATTTGTTTTTTGCTGTGAATTTTTATTCTAGGAAAAATTTATTTGATAAATAGTTCTACTTTTTTTACAGGACAGAAAAGAAAAGTACGGTAAATTTTCTTAAATATTTAAAAAAACGTTATGAAAATCCACCGCACTTTCATGCGCAATAAGCTTAATGAGTACTTAATTCCCAATGCCCATCCGTCTTCAATTCTAAACGCTTTTCATGTAATGGCACTAAGGTTGAACGATGCCCGATGCTGATAATGGTGGTATTCGGCAATTCCCGACGAATTAACCGATACATGGCATCTTCAAGTCCTTCATCCAGGCTGGCGGTGGCTTCATCTAAAAAGGCGACTTGCGGTTTATGGAGCAAAAGCCGCGCGAAGGCGAGACGTTGCTGTTCGCCTAGGGATAAAATGCGGCTCCAGTCTTGTTCTTGTTCCAAACGTTCTTGTAAATGGGCAAGTTGTACTTGCTGTAATACGTCATTTACTTTCGTCAAATCAGCCTGCTCCGTGGTGTTGGGATAATACAGTGCGGTGAGCAAATCCCCTTGAGGTAAATAAGGGCGTTGTGAAAGGAAAAGGCTGTTTTGTTGCGGACAGAAGATTTCGCCGTGCGCATACGACCATAAACCGGCAACGGTGCGTAACAAGGTGGTTTTTCCCACTCCAGATTGACCTTGGATTAGCAAAGAATCCCCTTTCGGCAGCGTGAGATTGAGATCGTTAATCAGTGTTTTGCCAAGTGGCGATTTCACATTCAGATGTTGGAAAATAACATCGGTTGGGTGATCGGTGATCTGGGTTTTGCTTTCTTTCTGTGCGGCTTCTACGCTGTAATGGAAGCCGGTTAAACGGTCCAAAGTGGCTTTGTATTCGGCAAAGCTATCGTACGTGTTACGGAAGAAAGAAAGATTGGAATGCAATTTGCCAAAGACTTGCAAGGTTTGCATCAGATCGCCCAGTTTAATTTGTTTTTCAAAATAGCGTCCCACTTGAATGAGTAAAGGGAACACTACGGAAATTTGGCTGACCACTAAGTTAAAACCGGAGAATTTTAAGGCTCGGAAGACGATATCCCACATATTGTCGATAACAGCGCGAAATTGTTTATAAAGCTGGCTTTTTTCAACTTTTTCACCGGCATAGAAAGCAATACTTTCAGCGTATTCTTTTACACGGATTAAAGAATAACGGTAATTCGCGTTTAATTTTTCGTTGGTAAAATTGAGGCGAATTAACGGCTTACCAAGCCAAAAGGCGATAAGTGTGGTGAAGATCACATAAGCGAACACTAAAAAGACCATCATGTGTGGGATTTCGACGCCGAATAAACTCATTGACCCAGCTAATCCCCACAATAAAATCGTGTAAGAAATCATGGAGGTGACCGCATCAATGACGCCGGTACTCAAGGAAAGCGTTGTTTTGACATAGGATTGCACGTCTTGTTGAATCCGTTGATCGGGGTTGTCCAAATGTTGGGCGGTATATTGGCTTTTATAGTAGGCGCGGTGGCTCATCCATTTTTCCAACATTTCTTGGTTTAACCATTCAATCCAATTAATGGAAAAGCGCTGGCTGATGTAGTAGCTAATTAAGGCAGAAAGTACGGAAAATCCGGCGATAAAACAAAACAGGATCATTTGTTCCCAAAAGACCGGCTGATTGAACTCTTGTAGCGAGGTGTACATATTGTTATACCAAGTGGAATGTACCAGCCCAAGACGAACGCTAAACAAGGTTAAAGCGACAATCAGAACGAAAAATAACAATGGTTTAACGCTACGTTTCGGTGAAAGGTAGCCGCCGGCAAACATCCAAAATTGTTTTCCCCAGTGGGTGAAACGCACCAACAAAAAGATGCTGAGGCTAAAAACAACGGTTGTGATTGCTAAGGTTTTTGCAATCCAAAGTAGGGAGGTAATCGCTTCCTGAGAGTAGTCCATTATGTAATCCGCTAATAAAAAAGTGCGGTTCATTTTAAAAAGATTTCCCTATTAGGCAAGAAAAAATGTGATAGAGGTTTCACTTTTTGTGTTTGTTTTCCCTAAAAAAAATGAAGTTGCTATAATTTGCCACAGTTAATTTTATTTGAGGTAAATATGAGCGATATTGCTATTACGATTAGCCTACTCGCCCTGGTCGCCGTGATTGGTTTATGGATCGGTCATTGGAAGATCAAAGGTGTCGGTTTTGGTGTAGGCGGGGTGCTCTTTGGTGGGATCATTGTGGCGCATTTTACCAATCAATACGGATTGGCATTAGACACGCACACATTGCATTTCGTGCAAGAGTTTGGCTTGATTCTGTTTGTTTACACTATTGGGATCCAAGTGGGGCCGGGGTTCTTCTCTTCCTTGCGCCGTTCGGGGTTAAAACTTAACGGTTTTGCCTTTTTGATTGTGTTGCTTGGCGGGATTTCGGTGATTCTTATTCATAAGCTTGCCGATGTGCCGTTAGACATTATTCTGGGGATTTATTCCGGGGCGGTAACCAATACGCCATCGTTGGGGGCGGGGCAACAAATTTTAGCGGAGCTTGGGCTAAAAAGTGCCACTTCCACCATGGGGATGGCATATGCCATGGCCTATCCGTTTGGGATCTGCGGTATTTTACTTTCCATGTGGTTGGTGCGTTTGTTCTTTAAAATTAAGGTAGATGAAGAAGAACAACATTTCCAACATGAAAGCGGACAAGATAAAGAAACGTTAACCACCATGGACGTAAAAGTCACCAATAAAAACTTGGATGGTTTACGCCTAATCGATATCCCGGGCTTTGGTGAAGGGGATATTGTGTGTTCCCGTTTGAAAAGTGGCAACAATGTTTGTGTGCCAAAAGCCAGCTCAGAAATCCATTTGGATGATGTGTTGCATTTGGTCGGTGATGGCAGCGCATTGAAAAAAATGTGCTTAATTATTGGTGATGAGTTGGATGTGCCTGTTTCCACCAAAGGCGGAGAGATTCGTTCAGAACGTGTTGTGGTGACGAGTGAAAAAGTCTTAGGTAAAAAAATCAAATCGCTTGGTATCCATCAAAAATACGGCGTAGTGATTTCTCGCTTAAACCGTGCCGGTGTGGAATTGGTTCCGACAGCAAATACGACCTTACAATTCGGTGACGTACTGCACATGGTTGGTCGCACAGACATGATGAATAACGCCATTTCTGTGATCGGTAATGCCGAGCAAAAATTGCAACAAGTGCAAATGTTACCGGTCTTTATCGGGATTGGTTTAGGGGTGTTATTTGGGTCTATTCCTTTTTATATTCCAAGTTTCCCTGTTGCCTTAAAATTAGGTTTAGCGGGCGGGCCATTAGTCATTGCATTGATTTTGGCGCGTATTGGTACCATCGGTAAACTGTATTGGTTTATGCCGCCAAGTGCTAACTTGGCGTTACGTGAGTTAGGGATTGTCTTGTTCTTGGCCGTCGTTGGGTTGAAATCCGGCGGCAGTTTTATGGACACTTTATTAAACGGAAGCGGGTTGGAATGGATGGGCTACGGTATCGTTATCACGTTAGTGCCTTTACTCATTACCGCAGTTATCGCACGTTTATACAGCAAATTGAATTACCTTTCACTGTGCGGCGTACTTGCCGGTTCGATGACCGATCCACCGGCATTGGCATTTGCTAATGCTATTAAAGAAGGTAGCGGGGCAGCTTCTCTCTCTTATGCGACAGTATATCCGTTGGCGATGTTCTTACGTATTGTTTCTCCACAATTGCTGGCATTGTTACTCTGGAGTTTTACATAACCAGAAAACGCGTTTAAAAATGACCGCACTTTGTCTAAAAGTGCGGTCATTTTTTTCCTTATTTAAGGGCGCTATTTCTTTATGTTGACTTCACAGGGTAGATAAGATCTATTAAAATGAGCCAATTTTTGTGAAGACAAAAGGGAAATAAGATGAGTCAACCGATTTATAAAAGAATTTTGTTAAAACTAAGCGGAGAAGCCTTACAAGGCGATGAAGGTTTCGGCATTGATGCGTCTATTCTTGATAGAGTGGCGTTAGAAATCAAAGAACTGGTTGAAATGGGTGTTGAAGTGGGTGTCGTCTTAGGTGGTGGCAACTTATTCCGCGGTGCTAAATTGGCCAAAGCGGGAATGAACCGTGTGGTCGGCGACCATATGGGAATGTTAGCTACGGTCATGAACGGTTTGGCGATGCGTGATTCGCTTTTTCGTGCGGATGTGAATGCAAAATTAATGTCAGCATTTCAATTAAACGGCATTTGTGACACTTACAACTGGTCTGAAGCGATCAAAATGTTGCGTGAAAAACGCGTTGTCATTTTCTCCGGCGGTACAGGCAGTCCGTTTTTTACAACAGATTCCGCCGCCTGCTTACGTGGCATCGAAATTGAAGCGGATGTCGTGTTAAAAGCAACCAAAGTCGATGGTGTCTATGATTGTGATCCGGCAAAAAATCCAAATGCCATGCTTTATTCGCACCTTTCTTATGCCGAAGTGATCGACAAAGAATTACAAGTGATGGATTTAGCAGCTTTCACACTGGCTCGTGACCACGGTATGCCGATTCGCGTGTTCAATATGGGGAAACCGGGCGCGCTACGTCGCGTGATTGTCGGTGAACAAGAAGGCACATTGATTTGTGCAAAAGACTAGTTTAACGGTTTGATTTATTTAATAGAGAAGGAATTATCGTGATTAACGACATTAAAAAAGATGCGCAAGACCGCATGGAAAAAAGCCTTGAAGCGTTAAAAGGCCATATTGCAAAAATTCGTACCGGCCGTGCACAACCAAGTTTGTTGGATGCGATTCAAGTGGATTATTACGGCTCTGCGACACCATTACGTCAATTAGCCAACGTGGTGGCGGAAGATGCCCGTACTTTAGCGGTGACTGTGTTTGATCGTTCATTGATTCAAGCGGTAGAAAAAGCCATTTTAACCTCTGATTTAGGCTTGAATCCGTCTTCTGCCGGTACAACGATTCGCGTGCCACTTCCACCATTAACAGAAGAACGTCGCCGTGATTTGATTAAAATTGTGAAATCAGAAGGTGAGCAAGGCAAAGTAGCGATTCGTAACGTTCGCCGTGATGCTAATGATAAAATCAAGGCCTTGTTAAAAGATAAAGAAATCAGTGAAAACGATCAGCACAAAGCTGAAACCGAAATTCAACAAATTACCGATAAATTCATCAAAAAAGTCGATGAAGTGTTAGCGGAAAAAGAAAAAGAATTACTCGATTTCTAATCATAAAAACAGGTTAACATCAGACGCAGTGCCTTACTGCGTCTTTTCTTATATGGGCGGATGAGGTTTTCATACTGCCCGAAAAATTGACAAAGTGCGGTCGAAATTTTATGCAAAAAAAACAAAAGGTCGTGATTCTTGGCGCGACAGGTTCCATCGGTAATAGCACCCTTTCGGTGATTGAACACAATCCGGAAAAGTATGAAGCGTTTGCTTTAGTCGGGGGTTCCAATGTGGATGCGATGTTTGAAAAATGCGTGAAATTTCGACCGCACTTTGTTGCTTTAGCGGATGAAAGTGCGGCGAAAATTTTGCGTGAAAAATTGGTAGCACATCAGCTTCCGACGCAAGTATTTGCCGGTCAACAAGCCATTTGCGAATTAAGCGCACATCCTGATGCGGATATGGTCATGGCGGCGATTGTTGGTGCAGCCGGATTGTTGCCAACGCTGTCGGCAGTGAAAGCCGGCAAAAAAGTTCTGCTGGCAAATAAAGAAGCGTTGGTCACTTGCGGGCAGATTTTTATTGATGCGGTAAAACGCTATGACGCGCAATTATTGCCGGTAGACAGTGAACATAACGCCATTTTCCAATCGTTGCCTCCGCAGGCGCAACAACACATCGGATTTTGCCCGTTGGCAGATTTGGGCATTAGTAAAATCGTGCTGACCGGTTCGGGTGGGCCTTTCCGTTATACGGATTTAAGCGAATTTGGCGGTATTACACCGGAACAGGCGGTAGCACATCCTAACTGGTCTATGGGCAAGAAGATCTCTGTGGATTCCGCAACGATGATGAACAAGGGGTTGGAGTATATTGAGGCCCGTTGGTTGTTTAATGCGACAGCCGATGAAATGGAAGTCATTATTCACCCGCAATCCATTATTCACTCCATGGTACGCTATATTGATGGCAGCGTTATTGCGCAAATGGGGAATCCTGATATGCGCACACCGATTGCAGAAACTATGGCGTATCCGCACCGCACTTTTTCCGGCGTAGCTCCGTTAGATTTTTACCAATTAAATGGGCTGACTTTTTTAGCGCCGGATTATCAACGTTATCCTTGTTTGAAACTGGCGATAGAGGCTTTTGCGGCAGGACAGTATGCGACTACTGCCATGAATGCGGCAAATGAAGTGGCGGTACAAGCCTTTTTAGATCGCCAAATTAAATTTACGGATATTGCCAAACTGAATCAGACTGTCGTGGAACAAATGCCGTCGCAACAAATCAAACAGATTGATGATGTGTTGGAGGTGGATCGTGCCGCTCGTGACTATGCGCGACAACAATTGGCATATTGGTCACACTGATATTTTGCATTGAGAAGGGATAATGACAGAATTAGATCGGAATAATATTCCGCAACACGTTGCGATTATCATGGACGGCAACGGGCGTTGGGCGAAGCAACAAGGAAAAATGCGCGTTTTTGGACATAAAAACGGCGTGGCGGCAGTACGTAAAGCCGTGTCTTATGCTCGCAAAATTGGGGTGAAATATTTAACCTTATATGCGTTTAGTAGCGAAAACTGGAATCGCCCCGAGCAGGAAGTGAGCGCATTGATGAGTTTGTTTATGCAAGCGCTTGATTTTGAAGTGAAAAAACTGCATAAAAATGACATTCGTTTGAAAATTTTAGGCGACATTTCCCGCTTTAGTGCAGGCTTGCAGGAAAAAATCAAAAAAGCGGAAAAATTAACGGAAAATAACACCGCACTTACGTTAAATATTGCCGCTAATTATGGCGGGCGTTGGGATATCGTTCAGGCTGCACAGCAGTTGGCAGAACAGGTTCAAGCGCAACAGCTTAACGTCGCAGACATTAATGAAGCTTTATTGCAACAGCATTTGGTGACAAAAGATGAGCCTGAAGTGGATTTATTGATTCGTACCAGTGGTGAACAACGCATTAGCAATTTCTTATTGTGGCAAACAGCCTACGCGGAATTATATTTTTCTGATGTACTGTGGCCGGATTTTAATGAAGCCGAGTTTCATCAGGCGATCTTATCTTATCAACAACGTCATCGCCGTTTTGGCGGGACCGAATAATTGAGGAATATATTGTGCTTAAACAACGAGTTATTTCGGCAATTGTGTTAATTGCCCTTGTCTTTATCGCATTATTTTTATTTTCACCTTATTATTTTGCCCTCGCCTTAGGGGTTGTCGTCGTGTTAGGCGTTTGGGAATGGACGCAGTTTTTTAATTTCAAGCAACCCACTTTTTGGCGCTATGCCATCACAGGTTTAAGTGCTGCCTTTTTATTTCTCTGGATCTATGGGGAAGGCAATTATTTAGACGCGGGTCGTGTATTTGAACTGTATGCTCAGCCGATTTTATTGGGCGCAGTTATTTGGTGGCTGGTGGCCTTATTTTTTGTGGTGACTTACCCGAAAAGTAGTGTTATTTGGGGCAAACATTCCGTCTTACAATTCTTTTTCTGTTTCTTTACCCTTATCCCATTTTTAATCGGCGTATTATTGTTACGTTTAGAGCATTATGTGACAGAGCCTTACCACGGCATTATGCTGTTGTTGTATGTGTTTGTTTTGGTTTGGGTGGCAGATTCCGGTGCTTATTTTGTCGGTCGTAAATTTGGTAAACACAAACTGGCACCAAAAGTTTCTCCGGGAAAATCTTGGCAAGGGGCGATTGGCGGTTTAGTGATGGCAGGCATTGTTGCAGCCATTTTTGTGAATATAGCACAACAACGTTTGACTGCGAATGTCTCGTCCGAAGCCTTTATTGCTTTGTCAGTGGCAACCGTTGCCATTTCTATTTTAGGCGATTTAACGGAAAGTATGTTTAAACGCCAAAGCGGTATCAAAGATAGCAGTCATTTAATTCCGGGGCATGGCGGTATTTTGGATCGCATTGACAGCTTAACGGCAGCGGTTCCATTCTTTGCCTACTTCTATTTCTTTGTCTTATAGGATTGGCGATATGTCATTTTTGTGGTCAACCGTTTCATTTTTGATTGTGATTGCCGTTTTAGTGACGGTGCATGAATATGGCCATTTCTGGGCGGCACGAAAGTGCGGTGTGAAAGTCCATCGTTTTTCTATTGGTTTTGGCAAAGTCATTTGGTCGCGCACCGATAAACAAGGAACGGAATTTGCGGTGTCAGCCATTCCGCTTGGGGGCTATGTCAAAATGCTGGACGGACGCAATGAAGAGGTGCCTGAGACCTTAAAATCACAGGCCTTTGACCATAAAACGGTCGCTCAGCGCGCATTTATTATTGCCGCCGGTCCGCTCGCGAATTTCTTGTTTGCGATTTTTGCTTATTTTCTGATTTATACCATCGGAATTCCAAGCGTTAAACCGGTTATTGATGATATAAAACCTCATTCTATTGCAGAGCTGGCGCAGGTTCAGCCAAAAACGCAAATTACTGAAATTGATGGTGTTGCTACGCCTGATTGGGAAACCATCAATATGCTTTTGGCAACTAAAATTGGTGAAAGTAGAGTAGAGTTAACCTTAGTTGAATTCGGTTCGAATATTGAACAGCATAGAATCTTAGATTTATCTCAATGGAATTTTAACCCTGAAAAAGAAACAGCTTTTAGTTCTCTTGGTATGTTACCGGTTAGAACTAAAGTCGATATGACTTTGTCTAAGGTTGTCGAGAATTCCCCTGCACAAAAAGCGGGATTATTGGTCGGTGATAAATTATATTGGGCAGATGGTCAGCCGATACGATGGCAGGATTTTATTGAGCAAGTGGAATTAGGTAATCCATTATCTGTGAAGATCGAGCGTAATGGGGCGTGGTTGATGAAGACTATTACGCCAGAACTGAATGACCAAAAGCGTTTAGTTGTTGGTATTTCCCCGACTTTTTCCCCTGTGCCTGATGAATATCGTACTGAATTAAAGTATGATATGTTTGAATCCTTACAGAAGGGAGCTGAGAAGACGTTTCAACTCTCTTGGCTAACCATAAAAATAATCGGGAAATTATTGGTTGGCGAGTTGTCTTTGAATAATTTAAGTGGTCCGATTTCTATTGCGCAAGGTGCAGGCGCGTCATCTGAATTAGGCTTAGTTTATTACCTCAGTTTTCTTGCGCTTATTAGTGTAAATTTAGGGATCATGAATCTCTTCCCATTGCCTGTGCTTGATGGGGGACATTTAGTTTTTTTAGGATTAGAAGCGCTTAAAGGAAAGCCGGTTTCCGAACATGTTCAGAATATCAGCTATCGAATCGGTGCCATCTTATTGTTGATGTTAATGGGATTTGGACTGATTAATGATTTTTTACGTTTAAATTAGTATTTTTATACAGGATAGAAATTACGATGAAAAAACTTTTACTTGTAAGTTTGTTGTTTGGTTCTACCGCCGCGCTTGCGGGGCCTTTTGTAGTTCAAGATATTCGTGTTGACGGTGTTCAGGCTGGTAGTGAAAGTCAGATTATTGCCTCGTTACCGGTAAAGATTGGCCAAAAAATTAATGATGCCAATATTTCTAATATCGTCCGTAATTTGTTCCTAACGGGTCAGTATGATGATGTAAGAGCATCACAGCAAGGAAGTACGTTGGTTATTTCGGTTATGCCGAAAGCGATTATTTCTGATGTGGTGTTTGAGGGGAATAAATCTGTTCCAAACGATGCATTAAAGCAAAACTTAGATTCCAATGGTTTTCGTAAAGGCGATGTGTTGAATCGTGAAAAATTAGAAGAGTTTCGTAAAGGTTTAGAGGAGCACTATCATAGTGTTGGTCGTTATAATGCAAAAGTCGAAACGATTGTTAACCCATTACCCAATAACCGTGCGGAAATTAAGATTCAAGTAACCGAAAATGATGTGGCATTGTTGAAAGATGTTACTTTTGTCGGTAATCAAGCCTTTGATAGTGATCGCTTAGAAGATCAAATGGAGCTCCAACCGGATGCTTGGTGGAAGTTCTTTGGTAACAAATTTGATTCTACCCAATTCACTAAAGATCTTGAAACAATTAGAAATTATTATCTTGACCGTGGTTATGCTAAAGCCGGAATTGCCAATACCGACGTGAAACTAAACGATGAAAAGACGGAAGCTCGAGTAACAATTGATATTGTTGAAGGTGAAAAATATACCGTTAATGGCACGCGTATTGTGGGTGATGTAGGCGGTATGGCGGAACAATTGGCGCCATTACTTAAGCAAATTCATGTTGGCGAAGAGTTTCGTCGTAGTGATGTACAGTTAGTTGAAGAAAGTATTAAAGCAACACTTGGCGAACGTGGTTATGGTAGTGCGCAAGTGAACGTACAGCCTGATTTTAATGATGAGAATAAAACGGTTGGTTTAAGTTTTGTTGTTGATGCCGGTAAACGTTATTCTGTCCGTCAAATTCGTTTTGAAGGTAATACCGTGAGTGCGGATAGCACCTTGCGTCAAGAAATGCGTCAGCAAGAGGGGAGTTGGTTATCTACTGATTTAGTTGAATTAGGTAAAGTGCGGTTGGATCGTACAGGCTTTTTTGAAACCGTTGAAAGCCGTACCGAAGCCGTTGAAGGAACCAATGACCAAGTTGATGTTATTTATAAGGTAAAAGAACGTAATACCGGTAGTATTAATTTTGGTATCGGTTATGGTACGGAAAGCGGTTTAAGTTACCAAGCCAGTATTAAGCAAGATAACTTCTTGGGCATGGGGTCTTCTCTTAGTTTGGCCGGCTCCCGTAATGATTACGGTACAAGCGTAAATTTAGGTTATACAGAACCATACTTCACTAAAGATGGTGTCAGTTTAGGCGGAAATGTTTTCTTTGAAAGCTTTGATAACTCAAAAAATTCAACATCAGCTGCTTATGCGCGTACGACTTATGGTGGTAACCTAACCTTAGGTTTCCCGGTCAATGAAAACAATGCCTACTATCTTGGTGTTGGTTACGCCTATAACAAATTAAAAAATATTACCCCTGAATATAATCGAGCTTTGTATTTAGCCTCTATGAACTTTGATGACTGGGTGTTCAAATCTCATGATTATGATGTTTCATTTGGTTGGAATTATAATAGCTTGAACCGTGGTTTCTTGCCAACTAAAGGGGTGAAAGCGTCTATCGGTGGTAAAGTTACGATTCCAGGCTCTGATAATAAGTACTATAGACTCAATGCTGATGTTCAAGGATTTTACCCGCTTAACCGTGATCAGACATGGGTATTATCTGGACGTTTAGGCGCATCTTATGCTGATGGTTTTGGAGGTAAACGTCTACCGTTCTATCAAACTTATACCGCAGGCGGTATTGGTAGTTTACGCGGCTTTTCTTATGGCGCGATTGGTCCACAAGCGATTTACGCTAAAACGCCAATCTCAGCAGCTTGTCGTGGCGTTAGTACAACCCCTAGCTGTTATAATGACGATAAGTTAAATGGTGATGTGGTTGGCGGTAACGCGATGGCCACAGCTAGCGTGGAATTAATTGTACCAACGCCGTTTGTTGCAGAGAAAAATCAAAATTCTGTTCGTACATCCTTCTTCGTTGATGCAGCGAGCGTATGGGATACACACTGGAAATCAGAGAAAGGCAAGTTTAATAGTAATTTACCTGATTATGGCGATCCTTCTCGTGTTCGAGCTTCTGCTGGTATTGCATTCCAATGGCAGTCTCCGATTGGCCCATTAGTGTTCTCTTATGCTAAACCAATCAAAAAATATGAAAATGATGATATTGAACAATTCCAGTTCAGTATTGGTGGATCGTTCTAAACAGAACAGTCTAATCCAATTGATATAAAGAGATATCTGTGCCAAGACATTGGCACAGAAGAGTTTAATGTTTAACTTACTAAAAGGAAAAATAAAAAAATGAAAAAAACTGTAAAATTAACCGCACTTTCTTTAGCTTTAGCATTCACTTCTTCTTTAGCAATGGCAGAAGAAAATATCGCTTTTGTAAGCGCAGATTACCTTTTCCAGAATCATCCGGATCGTAAAGTTGTTGCTGAAAAATTAGAGGCTGAATTCAAACCAACCGCAGATAAATTAGCAGAAAACAAAAAACAGATTGATGCAAAAATTGCGGATGTTCAAAAGAAAGTGGAAGCAAAAGTGACTGCTTTACAGAAAGAGGCGCCTAAATTACGTTCTGCAGACATCAAAAAACGCGAAGATGAAATTAATAAATTTGCTAATGATGAGCAAGACGCTATTAATAAATTGATTACTGAGCACGATCAAAAAGCAAAAGCTTTCCAAGAAAGTTATGCAAAACGTGAAAATGAAGAAACAACAAAAATGATTGCGAGCATTCAAACCGCCACTAATAATGTAGCGAAACAAAAAAATTACACTTTAGTGCTTGATGATCGTTCCGTTGTTTTTGCTGTTGACGGTAAAAACATCACTGAAGATGTATTAAAAGCAATTCCTACACAGGCTAAATAATGAAGACCTATTCCCTCTTGGAATTAGCACAACAAATCGGCGCTACCATTCGTGGTAACGCCGATGTTGTTGTGAGTAATATCGCTCCCTTAGATAAAGCAGATAAACATCAGCTAACATTTATTTCTAATGCCAAATTCCGTGAAAAACTGGCACAGTCAAAGGCGGGTATTTTGGTAGTATCCGAAGCGGATGTGGAATTTTGTTCACCGGAAAGTAATTTGCTTATCGTGAGAGATCCTTATGTTGCCTATGCAAAATTAGCACAATATATGGATACCACACCAAAAGCGGCAAGTGGAATTGCAAAAAGTGCGGTCATTTCTGACGACGTTTTGTTAGGTGAAAATGTCTCTATCGGTGCAAACAGTGTCATTGAATCCGGCGTTGTGCTTGGAGACAACGTGGTGATTGGCGCAAATTGCTTTATTGGTAAAAATACTAAAATTGGCGCGCACACCCAACTTTGGGCGAATGTATCCGTATATCATGAGGTCGAAATTGGCCAGCATTGCTTAATTCAATCCGGTGCAGTCATCGGTAGCGATGGTTTTGGTTATGCCAATGAGCGCGGTAAATGGATCAAAATCCCGCAAGTAGGACAAGTGATTATTGGTAATCACGTTGAAATTGGCGCTTGTACCTGTATTGACCGTGGCGCATTAGATGCAACCGTAATTGAAGATAACGTGATTATCGACAACCTTTGTCAGATTGCCCATAACGTGCATATCGGCACGGGTACCGCGGTTGCCGGCGGGGTGATTATGGCAGGCAGTTTAACCGTGGGACGTTATTGTTTAATTGGCGGCGCGAGCGTGATTAACGGGCATATGGAAATCTGTGATCAAGTGACCGTCACCGGCATGGGGATGGTGATGCGCCCGATTACCGAACCTGGTGTGTATTCTTCCGGTATTCCGCTCCAAACCAATAAAGAATGGCGCAAAACGGCGGCATTGACGCTTGGCATTGATGGTTTAAATAAACGCATTAAAGCCCTTGAGAAAAAACTGAAATCAGATGAGTGATGTTTCGTTCATTTTGTGTTGATGCGTTAAATAACGTATAATTTAATGCGTATTTTTTGTTTCTTATTTAATATTGAAAGGTAATCCCGTGACTGAACAAACCTCAAGAATTATCGAATCTCACGAAATCATGCAATTATTGCCACATCGCTATCCATTTTTGTTAGTGGATCGTGTGATCAATTTTGAAGAAGGAAAATGGTTGACCGCGATTAAAAATATCAGTGTGAATGAGCCTTGTTTTACCGGCCATTTCCCGGGAAATCCCATTTTACCGGGCGTGTTAATTCTTGAAGCCATGGCGCAGGCTATGGGTATCTTAGCTTTCAAAACCCATGAGTTAGCCGGTGGTGAGATTTTCTATTTCGCCGGTGTTGATGAAGCCCGCTTTAAGCGTCCGATTGTTCCGGGCGATCAAATGGTATTACACGTTGAAGTCATTAAAGAACGTCGTGGTATTACTGCCTTTACCGCTACAGCAACCGTTGACGGTGAAGTGGCCTGTGAAGCGAAACTAATGTGTGCTCGTCGTGCAGCATAATTCAGACAAGGGGATAAATATGATTCACCCAACAGCCAAAGTTCATCCGCAGGCCATTGTTGAAGAAGGTGCAAAAATTGGTGAAAACGTGGTTATCGGCCCGTTTACCATCATCGGTAAAGACGTTGAAATCGGCAAAGGTACTGTTGTTCACTCCCATGTTGTGATTAATGGGCATACACGAATCGGCGAAGATAATGAAATTTATCAATTTGCCAGCATTGGTGAGGTGAACCAAGATCTTAAATATCAAGGTGAGCCAACACGTGTTGTGATTGGTAACCGTAACCGCATTCGTGAAAGTGTGACTATTCACCGTGGTACCGTACAAGGTGGCGGAGTGACGAAAATCGGTGATGATAACTTATTCATGATTAACGTCCATGTCGCACATGACTGCGTGATTAAAAACCGCTGTATTTTAGCCAATAACGCCACCCTTGCCGGACACGTGGAATTGGACGATTTTGTGATTGTCGGCGGAATGTCTGCAATTCACCAATTCGTTGTTGTAGGCGCTCATGTGATGTTGGGCGGCGGGTCTATGGTCAGCCAAGATGTGCCTCCATATGTCATGGCGCAAGGCAATCATGCTCAACCGTTCGGGGTAAACATTGAAGGGTTAAAACGTCGCGGTTTTGATAAACCGACAATGCATGCGATTCGTAACGTTTACAAAATGATTTATCGTAGCGGTAAAACGCTAGATGAAGTGATGCCGGAAATTGAACAAATTGCTGCCACAGAGTCAGCGATCAGTTTCTTCTTGGATTTCTTTAAGCGTTCCACCCGCGGCATTATCCGTTAATCCTTTTAATAAATTCATCTATTGCCGACCGCTCTTTTCTATGACTAAAAGAGCGGTCGTTTTTTTCAGAGTTTTGACTATGCCAAATTCAATATCCCTCAATCATTCTCCAACCATTGCAATCATCGCAGGCGAAGTCTCCGGTGACATTCTCGGTGCGGGTTTAATTCACGCCCTGAAAGCGCGTTACCCGAACGCTAAATTTATCGGTATTGGCGGTGAACGCATGATTGCCGAAGGATTTGAAACTCTGTTTGATATGGAAGAGTTATCCGTGATGGGATTGGTGGAAGTGCTGAAACATCTACCACGCTTACTCAAAATTCGCCGCAGTATCATTGAGCAATTATCGGCCTTAAAACCGGATATTTTCATTGGCATTGATGCACCGGATTTCAATTTGGACGTAGAACTGAAACTCAAACAGCAGGGCATTAAGACCATTCATTATGTGAGTCCGTCCGTGTGGGCATGGCGTCAGAAACGCGTGTATAAAATCGCAGCGGCCACCAATTTAGTCCTTGCCTTTTTGCCTTTTGAAAAAGCCTTTTATGATCGTTTCAATGTGCCTTGTCGTTTTATTGGGCACACCATGGCGGATGCCATTCCGTTGAAACCGAATCGTGATGAAGCCTGCCAATTACTCAATTTAGATCCAACTCAATGTTATGTGGCGATGTTAGTGGGCAGTCGTGGTTCTGAAGTGGAATTTCTTAGCGAACCTTTCTTACAAACTGCGCAACTGCTACATGAACGCTATCCGGATGTTAAATTTCTTGTGCCGTTAATTAATCAAAAACGTCGTCAGCAATTTGAACAAATCAAACAACGCGTTGCGCCGGAATTGGACATGATTTTATTGGATGGCAATGCGCGTGCCGCAATGATTACGGCCGAGGCAACCTTGCTCGCTTCCGGCACAGCCGCGTTAGAGGCCATGTTATGTAAATCCCCGATGGTAGTGGGATATCGCATGAAACCTTTCACCTATTTCTTAGCCAAACGCTTGGTGAAAACTAAGTATGTTTCTTTGCCAAATTTGCTGGCAGACGAAATGTTAGTGCCGGAATTAATTCAAGAAGACTGCAACCCAACGAATTTGGCAGAAAAATTGTCCCTGTATTTAAGTGAGGACAAAAGTGCGGTGCAAAATCGCCACGTTTTATTACAGCGTTTTGCTGAGTTGCACCAAATGATTCAATGCAATGCCGATCAGCAAGCCGCACAAGCAGTGATTGATTTATTGGAGCCATCCCATGGATAAGTTTGTATACCCACAAGGCTATGAACTCATTGCCGGCGTGGATGAAGTGGGACGTGGGCCGTTAGTGGGGGCCGTGGTGACAGCTGCAGTGATTTTAGATCCGAATAAGCCCATTGAGGGACTTGCCGATTCTAAAAAACTGTCGGAAAAAAAACGTTTATTGTTGGCGGAAGAAATTAAGCAAAAAGCCTTGGCGTGGGCGCTTGGGCGAGCGGAACCACATGAGATTGACGAGTTAAATATTTTGCATGCCTCCATGCTTGCTATGGAACGGGCGATAAAACATTTGAAAATTCAACCGCACTTTGTGTTGGTGGATGGCAATCAGATTCCACCGAATTTGTCGATACCGGCCCAAGCGGTTGTTAAAGGGGATGCTTTAGTCGCGGAAATTAGCGCGGCGTCTATTTTGGCAAAAGTCGCACGAGACCAAGAAATGTTGGAATTGGATCAACAATATCCACAATATGCCTTTGCGCAACACAAAGGCTACCCAACGAAATTGCATTTGGAAAAAATCGCCGAATTTGGCCTTTTACCACAGTATCGCCGTAGTTTTGCGCCTGTTAAAAAATTATTAGAATCGCTATAATTTAACCTGCATTTGAACATTTTTAGCACGGAGGGCGCCATGAACCAATTCACCAGCTTACTTGATTCTTTCCGTCCAGAACCTTGGGTGTGGGTGCTGTTGTTGCTCATTGCTTCCGTGATTCTCTTCATTCGTAACCGCATTCGCATGGACGTCGTCGCTATTTTGGTGATGCTGGCGTTCAGCCTCAGTGGCATTTTAACCGTACAAGAAGTGTTTGCCGGTTTTAGTGACCCCAATATTATTCTGATTGCTTTATTGTTCATCGTCGGGGAAGGCTTGGTACGCACCGGTGTGGCGTATCAAGTGAGCGAATGGTTGTTAAAAGCTTCTCATAACAGTGAAGCACGTGTATTAGTTTTCATGATGTTAGCCGTGGCAGGTCTGGGGGCTTTCATGAGTTCCACGGGGGTCGTGGCTATTTTCATTCCTGTGGTGCTGATGATTTGTCGCCAAATGAATATCTCTCCGAAACGTTTGATGATGCCACTGAGCGTTGCCGGGCTTATCAGTGGCATGTTGACGTTGATTGCGACAGCGCCCAACTTAGTGGTGAATGCCGAGTTGGTACGCGAAACGGATATGCGTTTGAAATTCTTCGATTTTACGCCTATTGGTTTAGTGATTTTGTTTATGGGGATCGGCTATATGCTGGTTGCCCGTCGTTGGTTAAAGTCCGATAAAGAAAATGAAACCAACAGCATGGATAAACGTTCCATGAGTGATTTGATTCATGAATATGGTTTGCAACAACGCACGCAGCGTTTTGTGGTAAGAAAAGGCTCACCGCTTATTGGTAAAAATCTGGATGAATTACATTTACGTTCTAAATTTGGTTTGAACGTGTTGGCGATTGAACGTTGGAAACGTTTTCGCCCGATATTTATTGCTGCGCTTGGTTCCTCAGAAGTCCGAGAGAAAGACATTTTATTGATGGATAGCAGCGATCCTGAACTCAATTTGAAAGCATTTTGTCAGGAATATAATCTAGAACGGGCGGAAATTCGTGCGCAATCTTTTTCTGAACAAGCCAGTTCTATTGGTATGGCGGAATTGATTTTAGTGCCGGATTCCGACTGTATCGGAAAATCGACTGAAGAACTTGCTTTCCGTTCTAAATACGGCTTGAACGTTGTAGGCATTAAGCGTGACGGAGAAGTGCTTGGTGGGCATTTTGTCGAAACGCCGTATAAAGCCGGGGATTTATTGCTGGTGATTGGCGATTGGAAACTCATCCAGCAAATGCGTAGCCACAGCAAAGATTTCTTTGTGTTGAATTACCCGACTGAAATCACCCGTGCCGTGCCGGCGCAAAGCCAAGCGCCTTATGCCTTGTTGAGTATTTTAGTGATGGTGCTGTTAATGGTGACCCGTGTTGTGCCAAATGTGGTAGCCGCCCTCATTGCTTGCTTAATGCTAGGCTACTTCCGTTGTGTAGATAGCAAAAGTGCTTATGGTTCAATTCACTGGTCAAGCCTTGTCCTGATTGTGGGCATGATGCCATTTTCGTTGGCTTTACAGAAAACCGGTGGGGTGTCGGTGATTGTCGAGTTAATGCTGAATTTAGTAGGAGGCATGGGCAAACATTGGATTTTAATTAGCCTATTTATTCTCACTGCCGTTGTTGGTTTATTCATTTCTAACACGGCGACTGCAATTTTGATTGCCCCAATCGCCATTACGATGGCGCACCAACTCAATTTATCCCCGATGCCATTTGCAATGGTGGTGGCTATCGCCGCTTCTGCCGCGTTCATGACGCCGGTATCTTCACCGGTAAATACCATGGTTTTTGGCCCCGGTGGTTATAAATTTTCTGATTTTGTCAAAGTCGGTGTGCCGTTCACTCTTTTGGTTATGTTGGTGAGCGTGTTTCTTATTCCTTTACTCTTTCCTTTTTAAGGTTTAAGGAGAATGTGATGAGTATTTATGATCTGAAACCCAAATTCCAAAATCTATTACGACCTCTCGTGATAAAGCTGGAACAACGAGGTGTGACCGCCAATCAAGTCACCTTAACCGCGTGTGCCATTTCTGTCATTTTAGGGCTAATTTTGACCGCACTTTCTGGTTATCACTGGCTTTTTATGCTGATTCCTATTTGGTTGTTCGTGCGCATGGCACTTAATGCCATTGATGGTATGTTAGCGCGTGAATTTAACCAAAAATCCCGTTTGGGCGGATACCTGAATGAAATCACTGATGTCGTGTCTGACGCCGCGTTATATCTGCCTTTTGCTTTTGTCCATCCTTTTGATGCGTTACAAATCGGCTTGATCATTTGGTTGTCGGCATTGACGGAATTTTGTGGTGTGCTCGGGCAAGTGCAAGGAAAAACACGTCGTTATGATGGTCCGTTAGGTAAAAGCGACCGGGCGTTTTTGTTTGGCGTGTTAGGCTTGGTTTATGTTTTTGTCCCTACTTTACCGGATTTTCTCTATTGGTTGCTTTGGGTTGTCATCATTCTATTAATTGTCACTTGTGTCAAACGTGTGAAATCTGGCTTGGTCGAAGTGGGTAATGAATAGGAGCGTGATTATGTTAGCCAAATTGATTGATTTTCTCTTATGTCGTTTCACCTCCTTTATCACCGGTGTGCGCCCGCAAAAAAATGTGGAACAGCAATCCGCGGATAAACATCGTTTGTATTTTGCCAACCATAATAGCCACGGTGATTTTATTTTGTTGTGGGTCTCTTTGCCTTATCAAGTGCGCAAAAACACTCGCCCGGTTGCCGGCGCGGATTATTGGACAAAAGGGCCGATTCGTCGTTTCTTAGCGTACAACGTGTTCAATATGTTGCTGATTGAGCGGGGAGGCGACAATCCACAAGCCATTACCCAACAAATTAGCGATGCCCTGCAACATCATTCTCTGATTATTTTCCCTGAAGGCACCCGTAAAATGGACGACGATGTGGCGCTACAACCTTTCAAAAGCGGTTTGTATTACATCGCAAAGCAAAACCCGCAATTAGAACTTGTGCCGGTATGGATTAGTAATATGCATAATGTTTTGCCGAAGGGTTTTGTGGTGCCAATTCCGCTGTTGTGCGATTTATACATGGGAGAGCCGCTCTTCTACCGTGAAGCGGAAGACAAAACCGATTTCTTGAACCGAGCCAAACAGGCACTATTAAGTCTAAATTTAACCGAAAAAGGGAAAGCATAATGGAAATATGGCAACTGTTTGGTGGTTTAATTATCACCTTAATTATTGCGTCATCAATCGGTTATGGATTGAAATTCAAAGTCGGTTTTTCCACCCCTCATGCGGTAATTGATAATCTTAACGCGCGAATTAATGCCTGGTGGGTCATGATTCTGATCATCTTTGCCGCCGCGGCATTGGGTTTTTATGGCGTGATCGGGTTATTTTTTATCATTTCTTTCATGGCATTACGTGAATTTTTATCCTTGCTTTATATTCGTCGTGGCGATCATCTCGCACTTGCCGCTTGTTTCTACGTCATACTGCCTCTTCAATATTTTTTAGTGGCAATTGACTGGTTCAGTATGTTCACCATCTTCATTCCGGTGTATGGCTTTCTATTTTTGCCAATCCTCTCCGCCTTGTTGGGCGATACGGCGCATTTCTTAGATCGTTCCACCAAAGTACAATGGGCATTGATGATCAGCGTCTTCTGTATTTCTCACATCCCGGCAATCCTGACATTAGATATTGAAGGTTTTGAAGGTAAAAAACTGCTATTGATGATTTTCTTGATTTTAGTGGTGCAATCCAGTGATGTGTTGCAATACGTATGGGGCAAGTTATTCGGCAAACACAAAATTGCGCCAAAACTCTCGCCATCCAAAACCGTGGAAGGTTTTGTAGGCGGTGTCGTCAGCGCCAGTGTGCTGGGAGGCTTGCTCTATTGGCTTACGCCGTTTAACCCGGTACAAGCGGTGTTAATGAGCTTATTAATCTGCCTCATGGGCTTTTTAGGTGGCTTAGTGATGTCCGCTATGAAACGCAGCATGGGGGTAAAAGACTGGGGGAATATGATTAGTGGCCACGGCGGTATGCTAGATCGCATGGATTCCCTTTGCTTCGCTGCGCCGATTTTCTTCCATGTGGTGAGATATTATTGGGCTTAGTAGGATTTTTGTGAGAACGGCTTCTAGCCGGATTTATTGATTAACAAACCTTAAAAATGAGAGAAAAAATGACCGCACTTTTAAAGATTGGGTTAGTGTCCGTTTCTGATCGGGCATCGCAAGGCGTATATCCGGATCAAGGCATTCCGGAACTTAAACATTGGTTGGAACAGGCGTTGGTGGAGCCTTTTGAGGTAGTCGAACGCCTGATTCCGGACGAGCAACCGGAAATTGAGCGCACGCTGTGCAACTTAGTGGATGAAGAACATTGTCATTTGGTGCTCACCACCGGCGGTACCGGGCCGGCAAAGCGGGATGTTACACCGGATGCGACACTTGCTGTCGCTGATCGTGAAATGCCTGGGTTTGGCGAGCAAATGCGTCAAGTCAGTTTACATTTTGTGCCGACAGCCATCCTTTCCCGTCAAGTGGGCGTGATCCGCAAAGACAGTTTGATTTTAAATTTACCGGGGCAGCCGAAGGCTATTAAAGAAACGTTAGAAGGCGTAAAAGATGAAAACGGCAATGTGTTGGTGAAGGGGATTTTTAGTGCCGTGCCGTATTGCTTGCAGCTCATCAACGGATTATATATTGATACCAAACCGGAAATTATTGCCAGTTTCCGCCCAAAATCTGCACGTCGTAGTTAAACGTGGAGGAAAGAGCGGTCATTTTTGACGGCATTTTTAGAGGGCACTAAAACAAAAACGGTATTCCCTTGTTTTGATGGAATACCGTTTTTTGTTTATAGCACAATCATATCATCCCGATGAATGGCGACGGCGCCATATTCATAACCAAGCAGTTGTTCAATATCATGAGACTGTTTGCCTTTGATTAATTCCAGTGCATCGCTGTTATAACGCGGCATGCCGAGAGCAATATCTTTGCCTTGAGAGTTACGAATGCGCACAACTTCACCACGGGAGAAACGCCCACTGACATCAACGATACCCGCCGGCAGTAAGGATTTGTGCTGAATTAACACCGCACTTTGCGCGCCATCATCAATCGTTAGCACGCCTGCAGAAGGCGCAGCGAAGAGCCATTGCTTGCGGCTTTCCAAGCGATCCGCTTGTACCTTGAATTTGGTGCCGATAGCTTGATCGTATGCTAAATCGATGATGATGTTAGGTTGATTACCCGGTGCAATAATAGTTTCGATGCCTGAACGAGTGGCAACATCTGCCGCAGTGATTTTGGTGGACATGCCACCGGTACCTAAATTCGTGCCGGTACCGCCCGCGATAGAACGAATATGATCGGTGATTTTCTCCACGACCGGAATCAATTTTGCTTGAGGATTTTTACGCGGGTCGCTGTCAAACAAGCCTTGTTGATCGGTCAATAAATAGAGCTGTTCCGCTTGCACTAAAATTGCCACTAAGGCGGATAAATTGTCGTTATCACCCACTTTAATTTCTGCTGTGGCGACAGCATCATTTTCATTGATAACGGGGATGATGTGATTATCTAATAGCGCATGCAATGTATCGCGTGCATTGAGAAAGCGTTCGCGATCTTCAATATCCGCACGGGTTAACAACATTTGTCCGATATGAATATCATAAATGGCAAAGAGTTTTTCCCACGTTTGAATCAGCTGGCTTTGACCCACTGCCGCCAATAATTGTTTGGATGCCACAGTGGGCGGTAATTGCGGGTGATTTAAATAATGTCGACCAGCGGCAATGGCGCCTGAAGTGACAATCACCAAACGAAAGCCGGCGCGATGTAATTGTGCTAACTGACGAACGATTTCCATCATGTACGCTAAATTTAATTTTGGTGCACCTTGGGTTAAGGTGCTGGTGCCGAATTTCACCACAATGGTTTTGTTATTCTGTTGCATACTGACTCCTTGTCAAAAATGCGTTTAAGTTAGCATTAAGCGTGGCAAAAAGCATTAAATTTATCGGGAAAATCCACCGCACTTTGATGTGGCAAGATGAAATACTGTTGTTCCTTTTAGAAAGTTTTATAATGGGCGGCACAGTTAATTTAGGTAAAAGTATAATGAAAGCTCAACAGATTACTCAGGAATACCAACGGGAGGTGACCCGTGTGTGCGTAGAAACGGCATTGTTGTTATTACAACATGGCATGGAAAGTGCGGTGGTCGTGCAAATGACGCAACGACTTGGTGTTGCACTTGGGGTTGCCAGCGTGGAATGCGCATTAACCGCCAACGCAGTGATTCTTACCACACTCACCAATGGACATTGCATTACGACGACCCGTAAAAGTGCCGACAAAGGCATTAATATGCAAATGGTCACGGATGTTCAACGCATTATTATTTCTGCGGAACATGGTATATACGATTTACACCTGGTGAAGAAAAAACTAGACCACCTCAAACCATTAAAATATAACCGTTATTTTGTTATATTGATGGTGGGGTTATCTTGTGCCTCCTTTGCGCATTTATCCGGAGGTGATGCATTAATTAGTCTCATCACTTTCTTGGCTTCCTCCGTAGCGATGTATGTGCGGCAGGAATTATCGAAACGCCATTACAACCCCATGATTGTTTTTTGTATTACGGCCTTTGTAGCGTCATTGATTGCGGGCATGAGCCTGAAATATCAAATCGGCAATGATCCGCAAATTGCTTTGGCGTCCAGCGCGTTGTTGCTGGTGCCGGGATTCCCGTTAATCAATTCACTGGCGGATATTTTAAAAGGCTACGTTAACATGGGTATTAGTCGTTGGGCGGTAGCGACGATTCTCACTTTTGGGGCCTGTTTGGGCATTGTCTTTGCGCTCAGTGTGCTGAATATCACGACCTGGGGGAATTAAGATGGATTGGTTATTTTGGTTACTCGATGATATGTTCTTTGCAGCGATTCCTGCCGTGGGCTTTGCACTGTTGTTTAATGTGCCGGCTAAAGCACTGAAATATTGCGCGATGCTTGGCGCGTTAGGGCATGTAACCCGTACCTTGTTGCTCCATTGGGATATGCCGATTATTTTTGCCACGCTGGTTGGGGCAGCACTTATCGGCTTTATTGGTGTGCATCTTTCTCACCGTTATTTAGCCCATCCGAAAGTCTTCACCGTGGCGGCAATTATTCCAATGATTCCCGGCGTGCATGCTTACAAAGCCATGATTGCGATTGTGCAGATTCACCATTACGGTTTTTCTGATGAATTGTTTGCACAAATGATCAATTCCTTTATTAATACAACGTTTATTCTTGGCGCCTTGGTTTTCGGTTTGGCGTTACCGGGCTTATTGTTCTATCGCGGAAAACCTGTGGTATAGTAACCGTATGTTAAGCCATTAAATAACTTAGGAAAATACATGAATTTAAGCCTGATTGTCGCCATGACGAAAAATCACGTTATCGGTAAAGATAACCAAATGCCGTGGCATTTGCCCGCGGACCTGGCTTGGTTTCGTCAAAACACGACCGGCAAGCCGGTGATCATGGGGCGAAAAACCTTTGAAAGTATTGGTCGCCCGTTGCCGAAACGCACGAATATTGTGCTTTCACGTCAACCCTTCATGCATGAAGGTGTTGTGTGGAAAGCGAGTCTAGAAAGTGCGGTGGATTTTGTCCGTGATTCAGAGGAAATTATGTTGATTGGTGGCGGACAGCTTTTTAAGCAGTACCTAGCGCAGGCGAGTCGTCTTTATCTCACTGAAATTCAAACAGAATTAGACGGCGACACTTTCTTTCCTCCAATCGATTGGCATGACTGGTCGATTGAATTTGAACAATACCGTCCAGCCGATGAGCAGAATCCTTATGATTGCCGTTTTTTGATTTTGGTAAGAAAGTGATTTTTGCGTAAGTAAAAGTGCGGTGGGTTTTCCGTGCATTTTGATATTCTTCCTCCTTGATCTGATGTAGGGGGAGGAAGAATGCTTGGAATGGGGGTGGCGAGCGGGAGAAAAACGGAACGCTCGCCTACCCAAGTGAAAAGAATCCTTATTCCGCCAAGTCTTTTCTAAAAGACACCATCAACTGATCGATTTTAAAATTCTCGGTGTCAATGATTTCAAATTTATAGCGGTCGTATAGCACGAAATCGGTTTTCTTCGGGATTTTACGCAACATATACATCATAAAACCAGCGATGGTTTCATAATTTTCATCGTGCGGAAAACTTTCAATATCCAAGGCGCGTTTCACGTCTTCCAACGGTGTGGCGCCATCAATCAGCCAAGAATCTTCATCACGGCGAATAATTTGCTCTTCTTCACTGGAAACCAATTCGCCCATCACAATGCTCATCACATCGTTTAAGGTCACAATCCCTACGACTAACGCATATTCGTTGACGATAACGGCGAAATCTTCACCGGTGGATTTAAACAGCTCCAACACTTCATATAAAGACAACGTGTCCGGCACGTACAACAACTTGCGCAATAAGCGATTATCGGTTAATTGCACTTGTTCTTCTTTTAAAAACAAGGTCAACAAACTGTGGGACTCCACATACCCTAAAATATGATCCAAGCCCTGATCGCAAATCAATAATTTAGAATGGGAGTTTTTCGTTAACGTGTCTAGCACTTGTTGACGGGTAAAAGTGCGGTCTAAAAAAATGATGTTTTCACGCGTGGTCATGGTTGAGGTGACCGTGCGTTGCTGCATATCGAAGATATTTTCGATTAAATAATGTTCCTGTGCTTTTAACACACCGGCTTCTGCGCCCGCATCTACGACAGCGACAATATCTTCTGATGTCATGCTTTCAACCCGTACGGTGGAAATTCTGAACAGGCGGAACATCACATTCGCCAATGAATCAAAAATCCACACAATCGGTTTTAATAGGATAATGCACAGTTGCATAATGCGCACCGTGCGTAGTGCCACCGCTTCCGGATTGATTAATGCAAGGCGTTTTGGCATTAAATCTGCTAATAAAATGAACGAAGCGGTGACGATGATAAAGGCAAGCCAAGAGGCGGCACTGTCAACCCAAGGTGCATCGGTATATTGTTGCAGAAATGCTTGTAAATGCACGCTAATAGTCGCTTCGCCAATGACCCCGCCCAAGACGGCAACCATGTTTAAGCCGATTTGCACCACCGTAATAAAACGCCCCGGCTGCTCCTGTAATTTGAGCACCATGGCCGCTTTAGTATTCCCTTCGTTAGTCATGTTTTGTAACTTAATACGACGCGCGCCTGCCAATGAAATTTCGGCAGAGGACACGATGGCACTGACAATAATCAGTAAGATTAAAATTAAAATTGCGCTGAATAAACTCATAAGGTTCTCAATAACTTGATGTAAACGAGACATAAAGTGCGGTTAATTTTGACTGTGTTTTTAACCGCACAAAAGAAATGAAAAAAGAAACCTAATTTTCGCTATCAAACCAGCCGCGAATAAACTGCACGGCAAAGAAGAAGGTAAAGAATAAAAGTACGTAAAGAATATAGCTAAAAATCGGGTGGCTTGGGGTATTGGTTTCCGTTACTTCTTTTACGGATAACGCATTTGGAAACTCATCAAACATAGTCAGACGCCAGCCGTAATATTTGATTTCCACGGTTTTTTCTTCATTGCCCAAGGCTTGCGCCAATGCCTGTAAATTTGCTGAGCCGAATTTGAAATAGAACGGAAAACCCCAACGGGTATCTTCATTGCGATATACCATCACTTTGCCGTTTTCATGTTGCGTATTGATAAAATACACATCGCGGGTCGGGCCGTCTGCCGGATTGGCTTTTGTAATCGGTCCGTCTTTATCCACCCGTTTCACCTCAACGCCGGTCACTTTGGTGACATCATAGCTCGGCATGGAATAATTTATCGCCGCGGCAATACATAAATGAAAAATAAAAATGACGGAAATAAAAAAATATTTTAGAAATTTTCTCATCTTTTTGTCCTATTGAAATGAGATTGGTTAATTATTGTACCTGAATTTTAAATAAACGCTCGAAGTTTTGTGTGGTGATTTGTGCCATTTCCTCGGCTGACACGCCTTTCAACGCAGCAACATATTCACACACTTCGCGGGTATATGCCGGTTGATTTTGTTTACCGCGATAAGGCACCGGTGCCAAGTAAGGCGAATCGGTTTCCACCAACAGACGATCCAGCGGCAGTTTACGCACCACATCCCGAAGTTCTTCCGCATTTTTAAAGGTGATAATCCCTGAAATGGAAATGTAAAAACCCAAGTCTAACGCTTGTTTTGCCATATCATAGTTTTCGGTAAAACAATGCAAAACGCCACCGCACTTTTCTGCCTGATTGTCGCGCAATAGGCGAATCGTGTCTTCGCGTGCTTCACGCGTGTGAATGATCACCGGTTTATTGAGCTGGTTGGCCACGTCAATTTGGCTGGCAAACACGGCTTGTTGGGTGGCTTTGTTTTCTGCACTGTAATAATAATCTAAGCCGATTTCGCCGATGGCAACGACTTTCGGATCTTGCGCCAAGCGTAACAAACGCGCTGCATCATAAGGTTCTTCTTCAAAATCCAGCGGGTGTACGCCGCAGGCTAAAGAGACGTTATCGAATTTGGCTAATTCCGGATACACTTTTTCAAAACGGCTCAAGGTCACGCCAATCGCCAATAAATGTTTCACATCACTCGCTTTTGCCTTTGCCACAACATCGGCAATATTTTGATGTAATGTTTCGTAATCCAAGGCATCCAAATGGCAATGGGAATCAACAATAAACATATTTTATCCTTCAAATACTTCAGTAATTAAACGGGTCAGCCCGTCGAGTAAAATCAATTCTAAATTCAACGCCGAATTCGCCGATAAATCCGACCGCACTTTGCCAACAATTTGTGTCGCTTTTAATAATGCCGGGGCAGACAGTCCTTGGCTAAATTGAATGACGCCTTGTTCAATGTCTTGGCAAACCCAATCTTCGCGAATATTCAGTTTGTTTTTCAAACTGTCGCTTAAAAAAGCCGACAACCAATCCAGTTGCTGTAAGACAATTTCTTTATTAAAAAATGGCAGTAATTCCAAAGGCGAACAACGGCGATAAAACAACCAAAATTGACGTAAAAACTCCCGCCGTTGTGCCAGTAAATTTTGCTCTAACATGGCAAGCGCGAGCAGTGGTCGAGCATAATTCACCCGAAGTGCGGTCAATATATCGGATGTTTCAGCGGACGTTTGTGATTGCAACCACTGTAATGCCCTGTCGGTGTTCGGTGGTAAGAGGTTCCACACTTGGCAGCGACTGTAAATGGTTGGCAACAACGCCTTTTGCATATCGCACTGCAAAATGAAATAGGTGTTCGGACGAGGCTCTTCCAGTGTTTTTAAAATGGCGTTGGCAGCGGCTTCCGTCAAACGATGTGCCTGTTCGATATAAACGACTTTATTGCCGTTTTGCTGCGCATGTTGCGTCGCTTGTTCGTTCATGGCACGAATTTGATCCACGCCGATGTCTTTGTTCTCAATAGGCGAGATGGGCTGGAAATCCGGGTGGCTGTTGGCTTGCATTAAATGGCAGGCATGGCATTCGCCACAAGCCTCCGCCCCTTTGGGCGTTAAGCACATCAGACGTTTTGCCAACGCGGAACAAAGTTGCTCTACACCGAGACCGTCATCCGCGCGAATCAGCAGAGCGTGGTGCCCTAAAGCCTCATCAAAAGCCTGTGTGATTTTGTGATAAGTTGGCGTCAGCCAAGGGGTTAAAAGGCTCATTTTGACAGCGAAACCCACCAATTTTTGACCGCACTTTTAATGTCTGACTGCACTTGCTCAATGGATTGTTCCGCATTGATCATCACAGCTTTCGGATTGTCTTTTACCAGTTCTAAATAACGGGCACGAGTGCGGTGGAAAAAATCCAGATGTTGTTGTTCGATACGATCCAGCTCACCACGTCCTCGGGCGCGGGCTAAACCGACGGCTGGATCAATGTCTAAATACAATGTCAGATCCGGCTCAAAATCGCCCAAAACGGTTTGTTTTAAGTTAGTTAACAAAGCCTCTCCCAACTGGCGGCCACCGCCTTGGTAGGCTTGTGACGACATATCATGGCGATCACCAACGACCCATTTGCCTTGGGCGAGGGCGGGCTTAATGACATTATCCACTAATTGAATTCGGGCAGCATATAACATCAACAATTCGGCTTTGTCTGTGACTGGTTCTTCTGTTTCATGTTTAATGAGGTGGCGTAATTTTTCTGCTAACGGTGTACCACCGGGTTCACGGGTGAAGACGACATCATTAACCCCCAATTCCTTTAAGGTATCCACGACACATTGATGGGCGGTGCTTTTGCCTGCGCCTTCCAAGCCTTCAATCACGATAAATTTGCCTGCCATATTATTTCCCATTTTGTTGGCGGTACCAGCGTAAATATTCCTGCACCGCTTTATTGTGTTCATTTAAGTTTCGACTGAATTTGTGACCGCCCTTGCCGTCGGCAACGAAATAATAAAATTCCGTTTGCGCAGGATGGGCTACGGCTTGCAATGCATCTTCGCTTGGCATGGCAATCGGCGTTGGCGGTAAACCGTCAATCACATAGGTGTTATAAGGGGTTGGCGTTTCGAGATCTTTTTTACGAATATTGCCGTTGTAATCTTCACCCATGCCGTAAATCACCGTTGGATCGGTTTGGAGCTTCATTTTGGCTTTCAAACGATTGATAAATACTGAAGCCACTTGAGGACGTTCTGCGGCGATGCCGGTTTCTTTTTCTACGATAGACGCAAGAATCAACATCTCGTAAGGATCTTCTAAGGGTAAGTCCTTATCGCGCTCATTCCAGGCTTTGTCCAAGGCTTTTTTCATGCGTTCTGCTGCACGCTGCAACAGTTCTAAGTCGGTAGAGTTCGGCGTGTAATTATAGGTGTCCGGATACAACCAACCGTCGATTTTCATCCATTCATCAATGGCTTTTGAGACTTTTGGCAGTGCCAATAACTGGAAAATCTCTTGTTCGGATTTGTCTTTTAAGGTCTGCTTTAAGTGCGGTGCGTTTTCGAGACGTTTTCGCCAATTTTTAAAGGTGTTGCCTTCAATAAATTGCACGTTAAATTGTGCTTCTTTGCCGGAGTTGAGTAATTTCAGCAAATCTTCTACGGTTTTCACATCATCCAATAAATATGTGCCTGCTTTCACTTTGCTCAATTCAGGGTGTAATTTTAAGGCCCAAGGCAATAATGCGGCACTGTCCAAAATACCTTCTTGCTCTAGCAACGTGACTAATTTATTACCGGTTGTGCCACGTTCTATGGTCAATAATTGATCGTTTTGCACATTCACCGGTTGCTGCACGAATCGTTGTAGTTGTTGATATCCCCAAAAACCGGCGCCTGCCAATAAGACAACGAGGAACAAAAGAAGGAAGAAAAATTTTTTCATATGCGTGATCGTGGCGTCGTGAAAGACGTTGTAAAAATGATGATAAAAGTGGCGGGATTATAGCACGAAATTGTGTTTTTTATCGAAAAAGAGCCTTGTCGAAACAAGGCTCTGATACGCGGGATTATTTACTTTCATGGGCACTGTCGGAATCGCCGAGCAACAAGGCGTACTTCACGGTTGTTGGGCTGGCTTCTAAGGCAATTTTGAGTGCCATGGTGAGTGGCACAGACAGCAACATTCCTACTGTTCCTAGCAACCATCCCCAGAACAACAAAGACAGGAAGACCACCAGCGTGGAAAGCCCCAATTTTTTACCCATTAATCGAGGTTCAAGCACATTGCCGATAATCATGTTGATGGCAATGACACCGATAATGACTTCCAAGCCCACCACAAAACCGTTGAGTAATAATGCCTGCACGATAATCGGAACAGCAGCGATAATTGAGCCGATATTGGGAATGTAATTGAGCAGGAAACTCAGTGTTGCCCACAAAATCGCATATTGCACACCGACAATTTCCAATAAAAGCCAAATGCAAATAGCAGTTAATAAACTCATCATGGTTTTTACACCAAGGTAGCTGATAACACCTTGTAGAATACGATCTAAATAACGTTCTTGTTGGCTGATTTCCTTCGAATCACTGCTAAATACCACGGCAAATTTGTGTTTAGCATAAGGCGCTTCTAAGAGCATGAAAATAACGACTAACACCAACACGAAAATATTGGTGACTACGCCGGAAAAGCTGAGAAAAACACGACGCACAAAATTCATGATCACGCTTGGATCGAAATGCTCCATGATGCTTTTTTCGGAAATATCCAACGGGATTTTCAGACTTTGTGAAAGTGCCACTAGACTATTAACGCGTTCGCCCAATAATTGGCGATATTGCGGGATAGATTGGCTAAACTCTTGGATTGTGCTGTTAATTAAGCCGAACAGAAAGAAAAAGACGATTAAAATCAATGCTAACAACAAACCAATGGAGAGACCGTAGGGCACTTTTTTCTTGGTTAAGTAATTGAGTGACGGCGAGCAAATAATCGCAATAAACAGCGACAGTAAAAATGGCACGACAATTTCTGAAGCTGCCTTAATGCCGGCTAAAATAATCACGATAGCAGCACAGGCGACCAGTGCTTTTACTAAAGAAGCGTGTTTTTCCATTAACTAAATCGCATCCTCGTTTTCTTCGCCGGTACGGATACGAATCACCCGTTCCACTTCATACACAAAAATTTTGCCGTCTCCGATTTTGCCGGTTTGTGCCGTATCGACGATAGCGTCCAAACATTGTTCTAATAAATCATCAGGTACCACAATTTCCATTTTCACTTTCGGCAGAAAATCCACCATGTATTCGGCACCACGATACAATTCCGTATGCCCTTTTTGGCGTCCAAAACCACGGACTTCGGTGACGGTCATGCCGGTAATGCCAATGTCGGATAAGGCTTCGCGCACATCATCCAATTTAAACGGTTTAATGATTGCTTCGATTTTTTTCATTCTTGTTGCTCCTGAAAATGGTCATTAAAAATTAGCCTGTTGTGAGCGCAGACTTTATCAGATCTTGAGAGTGAAAAACACTGGAACGCATGAAAAAACATCCTAGAAAACGACCGCACTTTTATGCACTTTTCTTGCTGAGGAAATTAAATAGCATGGAGATTTTTATATAAAAAAACGGCGCTATGATTAACGCCGTTTTGGGTGAGATAAGTTATCCGATTAAAGAATTTCTAGTAATTCTACTTCAAAGACTAATGGACTAAATGGCGGGATGGCTGCGCCTGCGCCACGTTCGCCATAGGCTAATTCGTGTGGAATTGCCAAACGCCATTTAGAACCGACCGGCATCATGGAAAGCGCTTCGATCCAACCTTTGATCACGCCGTTAACCGGAAATTCAGCCGGTTGACCGCGTGCGACGGAACTGTCGAATACGGTACCGTCCGGTAATGTGCCGGTGTAGTGAACACGTACTTTATCGGTTGTGGATGGCACGTTGCCGTTACCTTCAACTAACACTTCATATTGTAAGCCGGAATCAGTGACTTTCACGCCGTCTTTTTGTTTGTTCGCCTCTAAGAAGGCTTTGCCTGCGGCTTCAATTTCTTTGAATTGCGCTTGTTGGGCTTCCGCAGCTTGTTGTTGCAATTGTTGCAACGCTTGGCTGATTTCATTGAAATCTAATGCCGGTGCATGTTGATTTAACACATCGTAAATCCCTTTTGCTACCGCTTCTGCTTTCACCGCCAATTGGCTATCCAATAATTGTTGACCGATTTGCAAACCGATACCGTAACTGCCTTTGGCTTCGGTATCGTCTAATGTCACTTGATTGAAAAATTCTGCTGTCATGTTGTTTTCCTTTCTGTTGATAAAACTATTTCATCGTGGCTAAGATTTCACCCATTCTTACCGGAACGTCCACCTCTAAATGTTCAGCTAAGGTCACGGAATTCGCCGGGAATAAGTTAATGACGGTTGAACCTAATTGGAATGCGCCCATCTCTTGGCCTTTAGTTAATTTAATGGCGTTGTCTCCTTGATATGTCCAGACTTTGATTTCACCGGTGCGCGGTGGATTAATGACGCCAGCCCAAACCGTACTCATGCTAGCAGTGATGGTCGCGCCCACGAGGATTTGTACCATTGGGCCGAACGCTGTATCAAAAACACAAATAACACGTTCATTGCGAGCGAATAAGTTTGGTACGTGTTCCGCTAAGAACGGGTTGACCGAGAATAAATCGCCCGGCACATAAATCATTTTGCGCAAGGTCGCATCGCACGGCATGTGGACGCGGTGATAATCACGCGGAGATAAATAAATCGTGGCAAATTCGCCGTTTTTAAAGGTGTTAACTAATTCTTCATCGCCGGCTAATAAATCAGATAGGCTGAAAAAATGTCCTTTGGCTTGCAATAAACGTTCATCGTCAATATGCCCGATTTGGCTCACACGACCGTCAGCAGGTAAGCAAAGTGCGGTCGGATTTTCATTGATTTTTCTCGCGTCGTCTTTTAACTCGCGAATAAAAAATTGGTTGAAGCTTTCATAATCGCTAAAGTTCTCTTTTTTTGCTTCGCTCATGTCCACGTTGTATTTCTTTGCGAAAACCTTGATCACGAAATGTGTTACCGCACCCCATTTTTGTTGGGCAAACCAACCGGCTAATTGGGTTAAATACAGTTGCGGCATAATGTATTGAAAAGCAACTTTCGCACGTTGCCAATAAGTGAATTTATTCATAATGGTTATTTTTTCTACAGTGTCAAAAAGAAGTCGGTGATTATAACAACTTATTCGGCTTGTGCAATGTATCGGCGGATTCGCCGCTTTATTCCGCGGTGAAAATCATCAAAATTGTGGCAAATGCCTCAAAAAACACAAAAAATCGGATGGGGAAGTGCAAAGCTTTAGAATTGCCTTATTTTCTAAGGTAAAATTACGACTTCTTAATTTTTGAAGCTAACCCTATGAACCAACAACAGTTATTGCAATTTGATCGTGAACATATTTGGCATCCTTATGCCGCTCTTCCACCGACCACACCGATTTATGCCGTTGAGCGTGCCGACGGTGTGATGATTACGCTTAAAGATGGTCGCCAACTGATTGACGGCATGTCCTCTTGGTGGGCAGCGTTGCATGGCTACAATCATCCGCGGTTAAATGCGGCCGCGACAAAACAGTTGGAACACATGAGCCACATTATGTTTGGCGGTTTAACGCACGAACCTGCTGTCAAATTGGCGCAAAAATTATTGCCTTTATTGCCGCAAGATTTGGAGCAAATTTTCTTTGCCGATAGTGGATCCATCGCCGTAGAAGTGGCGATGAAAATGGCGATTCAATATCAACACGCGAAAGGCGAAACCCAACGGCATAAATTCGCCACCATTCGTTCCGGTTATCATGGCGACACTTGGCATGCGATGTCGGTGTGCGATCCGGTGACCGGCATGCACGGGCTGTTTGCGAAAAGTTTGCCGGTGCAATATTTTCTCCCGCAGCCGCAAACGCCTTTTGGGCAGCCTTGGAACGAAGACGATATAAAACCCTTAGCAGATTTATTAGAAAAAAAAGGCGCAGAACTGACCGCACTTATTTTGGAACCGGTGGTGCAAGGGGCGGGGGGAATGTATTTCTATTCGCCGATGTATTTGATCCGAGCCAAGCAGCTGTGCGAACAATACGGCATCTTGCTGATTTTTGATGAAATTGCCACCGGTTTTGGGCGCACGGGAAAATTGTTTGCCGCTGAATATGCCGGCATTTCGCCGGATATTATGTGTATCGGCAAAGCACTTACAGGTGGTTATTTAACCCTGTCCGCCACTATTACCACACGCGCTATTGCACAAACCATTTGTCAGGGTGAAGCGCATTGTTTTATGCACGGCCCGACCTTTATGGCGAATCCGTTGGCTTGTGCCATTGCCGCCGAATCCATTGATGTGTTGTTGGAAAGTGATTGGCTGGGTAATGTCCAACGGATCGAAGCCCAACTGAAAGCCGAGTTACAGGTCGCAGAAAGTTTTAAATCCGTCAAAGAAGTGCGTGTTCTTGGCGCCATCGGCGTATTGGAAATGCACGAACCGGTAGATTTGGCGAGTTTGCAGGCACGTCTGGTGGCGCACGGTGTTTGGGTGCGCCCTTTCGGCAAGCTTGTCTATATCATGCCACCGTTTATTATCAGTTCAGCCCAATTATCCGCATTAACCGCTGGTATGCTGGCGGCAATTAAAGAGGAATACCATGAGTAAGTCAGATTATTTTGCCGCGCAGTTGGAAAAACTCCGTCAAAAAGAACAATATCGTCGTTTTCCGCAAATTGTGCATAAGGGAAAGTTCGTAGAGCAGAACGGGCTTTCAATGCTAAATCTGGCGTCTAATGATTATTTAGGTTTGGCGAATGACGACACCTTGCAGCAAGCGTTTCTTGAAAAACTCGCGGAAAAACGACCGCACTTTACCTCATCCTCCTCCCGTTTATTAACCGGGAATTTTCCTGAATACGAAAGCCTTGAGCAACGAATGGCGGAGGCATTTCAGCGTGAGGCCAGTTTGTTGTTTAACAGCGGTTATCACGCCAATATCGGTATTTTGCCTGCGGTAGCCAATAAACAGACGTTGATCGTGGCGGATAAACTGGTGCATGCCAGTATTATTGACGGCATCCGTTTGAGCGATGCGCCGTTTGTGCGTTATCGCCACAATGATTACGCCCATTTGTACGAGATTTTGCAAAAACAGCATCTCAACTACAAACGCATTATTGTGGTGACGGAAAGTCTGTTTAGCATGGACGGCGATTTTGCTGATTTGCCTCAATTAGTGGCATTTAAACAGCAATTCGACAATGTTATGTTGTATGTGGATGAAGCGCACGGCATTGGGGTTTACGGCGAACAGGGTTTAGGCGTTGCCGAGCAGATGAATTGCCTTCCGTACATTGATTTCTTGGTCGGCACATTCGGCAAAGCACTGGCGTCGATGGGAGCTTATGTGGTTTGCGATCAAGTGATCAAAGATTATTTAATTAACACCATGCGCCCGTTGATTTTTAGCACCGCATTACCCCCGTTTAATGTGGCGTGGACAGAATTTCTTTTTGAAAAACGACCGCACTTTCAGGCGAAACGGCAACATCTTATGCAATTAAGTGCGCGCTTACGGCAAGTCGTGGCTGAACAGTTAAATATGCCCATGCCAAGCGAAAGTCATATCGTGCCGTTGATTCTGGGCGACAACCAACGTACCGTGCAAACGGCGCAATGTCTGCAACAGCAAGGATATTACTGCTTGCCGATTCGCCCGCCAACAGTGCCTGTCGGCACCTCGCGCATTCGTTTGTCTCTCACCGCCGACATTACGCATGATGAACTTGAGCAATTTATAGAACAGTTATTTTTATGCAATATCAATTAATTAGCCAAAATCCACCAAGCCGGAATTTGATCGTTTATTTTGCCGGTTGGGGCACACCGCCTTCTGTCGTGCAACATTTAGCTATTCCACCGGCGTATGATCTATTGCTGTGTTATGACTATCGGGATTTTTCGTTGGAGTTTGATTTTTCCCGTTATGAAAATGTGCGTTTGGTGGCGTGGTCGATGGGCGTTTGGGTAGCTGAACGTGTGATGAGACAAATCCCTTTGCTTTCTGCAACCGCAATAAATGGCACAGGCTTGCCCATGCATGATGACTACGGTATTCCATGCGCCGTTTTTCAAGGCACGTTGGATACGCTAGATGAAATCAATCAAGGCAAATTCGAGCGTCGTATGTGTGGTGACAAACAGTTGTTGCAGCAATATCAATCCTTGGAAGGACGGCGTTCAATTGAAGAAATACACGTAGAATTGACCGCACTTTATGATGCGTTATCGGCAGAACATCAACATACGGCGTTACCTTGGACGAAAGCGATTATTGGTACACAAGATCGTATTTTCCCTACACAAAATCAACGAAATTATTGGCATGAACGCTGTGAGGTGAGTGAAATGGGTGGTGGACATTATCTATTCCCATTGCTACAAACTTGGGAACAGCTATGGCAATAACGCAACAACGGGTGATGCAATGTTTCAGCGCCGCCTTACCAACCTATGAACAAAATGCCATTGCTCAAAAGCAAATCACCGAAGATTTATTACAGTTGCTATTGGAGAAAGGCGGAAATCAATTTCAACGAGTGCTGGACATTGGTTGTGGTACGGGCGGCTTTACCCGTTTGCTCATGCAACATATCAACGCAACGCATTGGGATTGCAACGATTTATGCGATGTCGTCAACCACTTGGCATGTAATTTGCCACAGAAAAATTATCGTTTTTATCAAGGTTGTGGCGAGCGTCTTGATTTTGCGCATCAATATGATTTGATTGCTTCTGCCTCGACCATTCAATGGTTTGCTGATCCGCTGGCGTTTCTTCAACGTTGTTCAAATTATTTAACGCCTCACGGCATGATTTTATTTGGTACGTTTGCCCCGACCAATTTACACGAAGTTAGAGCATTAACGGGCGTCGGTTTGGATTACCCCGATTTAGCACAATGGCAGGAGACATTAACGTCAGATTTTTCCGTATTGCATTTAGAGCAAAAAGAAATTCAGTTGAAATTTGATTCGCCGTTATCGGTACTTAAACATTTGAAAGAGACCGGTGTGACGGCCACCAATAATCAAATTTGGAATTACAAGAAAGTTGCCCAATTTTGTGAGCAATATCGACAACAGTATGCTGACGAGCAAGGCTATGTCTCGTTAACTTATGTGCCGATTTTAATGTTGGCGCAGAAAAAAGAGGAAAGATGATGGGAAAGGTATTATTCGTTTCGGGAATTGATACGGACATCGGTAAATCTATCGCGACAGGGTATTACGCTAAGCATTTAATGCAGCAAGGATATTCGGTGATTACACAGAAAATGGTGCAAACGGGCTGTCAGGAGATATCGGCAGATATTGTCGTGCACCGAAAAATTCAAGGCATTGCGTTAACTGAGGAAGATCGTCAGGGCATCACATGTCCTTATTTGTTTGATTATCCCTGCTCGCCTCACATGGCCGCACGTTTGCAACAGACGTGTATTGATGAAAAAATCATTGAAAAATCCACCGCACTTTTGGCGCAAAACTATGATTATGTTTTGCTGGAGGGCGCGGGCGGCTTGATGGTGCCTTATTCCGAGGAGAAAACCACGTTGGATTACCTTGCGGCGCATGGGTATCCGTTAATTCTGGTGACTTCCGGCAGACTGGGGAGTATTAATCACACTTTGCTCAGCCTTGAGGCGTGCGCTCAGCGAAAAATTAGCGTAGAGGCATTGATTTATAATCTGTATCCGCCGGCTGACGAATTGATTACTCAAGATACACAACAATATCTGCGCAGTTACTTAGCCAAACGCTTTCCGGAGACAAAATTTATGTTGATGGAGAAAATCGATTTTTAGCGCTGATTTTCACGCTTGGAACGATAATTTCCTTTGACTATTTTTTTTTCAAAGGGTAATATGCGCTCCCTATGCAAAAGGTAAAACTACCCCTAACTGTTGATCCGGTAAAGGACGCGCAACGAAGATTGGATTATCAGGGTTATTACTCCGCTAATCAATTAAGTCGTCTTGCCGAATCGGTCAGTAAAGTGCTCAGCGATGCACAGGTTACATTATCGTTCTTTGTTGATCCGCAAAAATTGGTTGTCATGAAAGGTCATGCCAAGGTTGATGTTGAATTAAATTGTCAGCGTTGTGGCGAACCTTTCGTTCAAACCGTTGATTGTGCGTTTTGTTACAGTCCGGTGGCTAATTTGGATCAAATTGATGTATTGCCGGAAATCTATGAGCCAGTTGAATTCAATGAATTCGGTGAAATAGATTTACTTGGAACAATTGAAGATGAACTCATTTTGAGTTTGCCGATTGTGCCAATGCATTCATCTGAACACTGTGAAGTGTCCGTGGCTGAACAGGTTTTTGGCGAATTGCCGGAAGAATTGGCAAAAAAACCGAACCCGTTCGCTGTATTAGCTAATTTAAAGCAAAAATAATTTAGGAGTATAGCCAATGGCTGTTCAACAAAATAAAAAATCCCGTTCACGTCGTGATATGCGTCGTTCTCACGATGCGTTAACAACTGCTGCAGTATCCGTTGATAAAGCAAGTGGTGAAACTCATTTGCGTCACCATGTAACCGCTGACGGTTACTATCGTGGTCGTAAAGTGATTAACAAGTAATTATCTCAATTACATAAAGGTAATCACTTGAGTCGTCTAACCCTTGCGTTAGATGCGATGGGCGGGGACATTGGTCCCCGTATTACTATCCCAGCATCCATTTTAGCCTTGGAACGAGATCCAACGCTTTCTCTCTTATTGTTTGGCGATCGCCAACAAATTCTTCCGCTTTTATCCTCTGCTCCCAACAGTATTCGTCAACGTTGTGACATTGTTCATTGTGCTCGTGTGATTGATAGTCGTCAGGGTATTTCCTACGCCTTGCGCCATAGCAAAGAGACCTCTATGCGTTTGGCAATTGAAGCAGTACAAAAAGGGGATGCGCAGGCCTGTGTGAGTGCCGGTGATACAGCAGCTTTGATGGGCTTATCGAAAATCTTATTGCAACCTCTGGAAGGTATCCATCGTCCGGCACTGATTTCTACGATCCCAACAGTGACAGGTGAGCGTTCGATTATGTTGGATCTGGGGGCGAATGTTGAGTGCGATGCCGAAAACTTGTATCAATTTGCCTTGATGGGTGCCATTTTTGCAGAAAATACCCTCAATTTAGTTTATCCGCGTATTGCGTTATTGAATATTGGTATTGAGGCAGTGAAAGGATACAAATCCATCCGGGATGCGGCAGATTTACTGAAAAAAGACACCGCACTTAATTACATTGGATTCCTTGAAGGCAATTTTTTACTCAATGGCAAGGCGGATGTGATTGTGACAGATGGCTTTGCCGGCAATGTTGCGCTGAAAACCTTGGAAGGCGCGGCAAAGAACGTGATTTCTCTACTGAAAAGTGATAAGAAAAAGAGTATATTAAGTCACGTTTTTGGGTATTTAATTAAATATCTTTTCAAAGATAAATACCAACGATTAAAGCAAATCAACCCTGATCAATATAATGGCGCATCGCTTATCGGTTTGACTTCTGTTGTGGTGAAAAGTCACGGAAGTGCAAATATAGAGGCATTTGCTTATGCTATTGCCGATGCGGCATTACAAGCTCGACGTCAAATTCCACAAAAAATTTTGGCGGGCTTAAATAAAAATGAAATATTAATGAAGTAGTGAGTTCCCTCGCTATTATTTTTAACGAGATGACTATGTTTAGCAAAATTTTATCGACAGGTAGCTATTTACCCCAACATATTCGTACCAATGCCGATTTAGAAAAAATGGTAGATACTTCAGATGAGTGGATTGTTACCCGTTCCGGTATTCGTGAACGTCGCATTGCAGCACCGGATGAAACCGTCTCTACCATGGGATTTGAAGCAGCCCAAAAAGCCATTGAAGCGGCAAACATCAATCCACAGGAAATTGATCTTATTTTAGTGGCGACAACCAGCAACTCTCATGCTTATCCAAGCGCAGCTTGCCAAATTCAAGGTATGTTGGAGATTGATGATGCCATTGCGTTTGATTTAGCGGCGGCTTGTACCGGCTTTGTGTATGCGTTAGGAGTCGCTGATCAATTTATTCGTACCGGCAAAGTGAAAAAAGCGCTCGTGATCGGTTCTGATTTAAATTCCCGTAAGTTAGATGAAACAGATCGCAGCACGGTCGTGTTGTTTGGCGATGGCGCCGGTGCGGTTATTTTGGAAGCATCGGAACAAGAAGGAATTATTTCTACCCATTTACACGCCTCAGCAGATAAAAATGCCGCATTGTTACTTCCTCAGCCTGAGCGTGGCATGGCAAAATCCGGTTATATCGAAATGCAAGGCAATGAAACCTTCAAATTGGCTGTGCGTGAACTTTCTAATGTGGTGGAAGAAACCCTTGCCGCCAATAATTTAGATAAAAAAGACATTGATTGGTTGGTGCCTCACCAAGCTAATTTACGTATTATTTCTGCGACCGCGAAAAAATTAGATATGGATATGTCGCAAGTGGTGGTCACGTTAGATCGTTACGCGAATAACAGTGCGGCAACTGTGCCGGTCGCATTGGATGAAGCGGTGCGTGATGGACGTATTCAGCGTGGGCAGTTGCTCCTTCTTGAAGCCTTTGGCGGTGGTTGGACTTGGGGTTCGGCTTTAGTGAGATTTTAGATAATCTGTTATCATTCGTGAAAAAAGTGCGGTTATTTTTGACCGCACTTTTCGACTGTAACGCATATCGGAATAAATTGATTTATTTTTTAATATAGGTAAGACACATGAAAAAATTTGCAATGGTTTTCCCAGGACAAGGTTCACAAACGGTGGGAATGTTAGCGGAATTAGCCAGCGACTACCCAATTGTACAAGAAACTTTTAAACAAGCTTCAGAAGTATTGGGATATGACTTGTGGCAATTAGTGCAGGAAGGCCCTGCGGAAGAATTAAACAAAACATGGCAAACACAGCCAGCGTTATTAACCGCATCTGTGGCTGTTTATCGTGTATGGCAACAAAAATACCCAGAATTAAAACCGGAAGTGATGGCTGGGCATAGCTTGGGCGAATATTCTGCGTTGGTGTGTGCCGGTGTGTTAGATTTCCAAGATGCGGTTAAATTAGTGGAATTGCGTGGTAAGCTTATGCAACAAGCGGTACCGGAAGGTACCGGGGCTATGTATGCGATTATCGGTTTAGACAATGACGCCATTATTAACGCCTGCAAACAAGCGGAGCAAGGCGAAGTGGTTTCCGCCGTGAACTTCAATTCACCGGGACAAGTCGTGATTGCCGGTGCGAAAGCGGCGGTAGAACGTGCGGCTGCATTATGTAAAGAAGCCGGGGCTAAACGTGCATTACCGCTAGCGGTGAGCGTGCCTTCACATTGTGCTTTAATGAAACCGGCAGCAGATCAATTATCCGTTTCCTTAGAAAGTATCACATTAAAAGAAGCCAGCGTTTCTGTTTTAAATAACGTAGATGTAAAAAATGAAATTGAAGCCGATGCGATTCGAAATGCCTTAGTTCGCCAACTTTATAGCCCGGTACGTTGGACAGAAACCGTAGAAAAAATGGCACAAAACGGCGTCGAAGTGTTAGTGGAAGTGGGTCCGGGTAAAGTGTTAAACGGGTTAACGAAACGCATCGTGGATTCCTTACAAGCGATTTCTGTAAATGATGTGAAATCCCTCGATTCCGTCGAAGAAGTATTAGCATAGTAGTGAAAAGGAGAGAAAGTTATGCAAGGTAAAATTGCATTAGTGACAGGTGCAACCCGTGGTATTGGTCGTGCAGTAGCCGAAGAATTAGTATCAAAAGGCGCTTTTGTTATCGGTACGGCGACGTCAGAGAAAGGCGCTGAAAGTATTTCTGCCTATTTAGGTGAGAAAGGAAAAGGATTGGTATTAAATGTTGCCGATCAAGCTTCCATTGATGCGGTATTGGAACAGATCAAACAAGAGTTTGGCGACATTGATATTTTAGTGAATAATGCCGGTATTACCCGTGATAATTTGTTAATGCGCATGAAAGATGAAGAATGGTTTGATATTTTACAAACTAACTTGAGTTCTGTTTATCATCTTTCTAAAGCGATGCTTCGCACCATGATGAAAAAACGTTTCGGGCGTATCATCAACATTGGTTCTGTCGTGGGCTCCATGGGGAATGCCGGTCAGACGAATTATTGTGCAGCAAAAGCCGGTTTAATCGGTTTCAGTAAAGCGTTGGCAAAAGAAGTGGCTTCCCGTGGTATTACGGTAAACGTTGTGGCACCAGGCTTTATTGCGACCGATATGACAGACGTATTAAGTGAAGAGTTAAAAAATAACTTATTAACTCAAATCCCCGCAGGCCGTTTAGGTGAGCCGAAAGATATCGCCAAAGCCGTGGCATTCCTAGCCTCTGAGGATGCGTCTTATATTAACGGTACAACGTTGCATGTTAATGGCGGCATGTACATGAGCTAACCGCTATTTAGCAAAAGGTTACTCGCAGCAAAGCGGATAAAAGCAATAGCCAAACGTGTGGCTTAGTGTTAAAATCCCCTCGCAATGTAACTTGGTTAGGTCATTCAAGGGTTCGTGGAAGACGTAACTATTTTTTCACTGTATGGTTTTGTGAAAATTCAATGTTTTTGAGGTTTGACCTCTCACCGGAAATATTGCAAATTTTTTACAAATACATACACTACTTAACTTATCGCAATGAGCGTAAACTTAAACATAGGAAGAAACAAATGAGCATTGAAGAACGCGTAAAAAAAATCATCGTTGAACAATTAGGCGTGAAAGAAGAAGATGTAAAATCTGAAGCGTCTTTCGTTGAAGATTTAGGTGCGGATTCTTTAGATACTGTTGAATTAGTTATGGCTTTAGAAGAAGAATTCGATATCGAAATTCCAGATGAAGAAGCTGAAAAAATCACAACAGTTCAATCAGCAATTGATTACGTTCAAAACAATCAATAATTGATTTTCTAAATTTAGGCGGTTTTTATAACCGCCTAAATTTTATCTCGCGTTACCTTATCCCCCTCATAAAAGACTCCGTAAAAACTTACCGCACTTTATTGAAATTTTTCTTGAAATCAGTAAACTAGCGCACAATTTTTTGGCCTTATTTTATGCAAGCTAAAAAATCACTTCTTTATAAACTTTAAATGTTACCTGTGAGTAACAGAAGGACAATTCAACATGACTACAAAAGTAAATAGCTATGGCTGGAAGGCCTTGCTAGGCTCTGCCGTCGGCTATGCGATGGACGGTTTCGATCTTCTTATTCTCGGTTTTATGTTAAGTGCCATCTCTGCCGATTTGGGGTTAACCCCGGCGCAAGGCGGTTCTTTAGTAACTTGGACATTGATTGGTGCTGTTTTTGGTGGCATCGTTTTCGGTGCATTAAGTGATAAATATGGCCGTGTGCGCGTGTTAACCTGGACGATCATTCTTTTTGCCGTATTCACCGGTTTATGTGCATTGGCGCAAGGTTATTGGGATTTGCTGATTTATCGCACCATTGCCGGTATCGGTTTAGGCGGAGAATTTGGGATCGGCATGGCATTAGCGGCGGAGGCTTGGCCTGCGCGCCATCGTGCCAAGGCTGCTTCCTATGTGGCGCTTGGTTGGCAGGTCGGCGTGTTGGGGGCAGCATTGTTAACTCCGTTACTATTGCCGCAAATTGGTTGGCGTGGCATGTTTGTGGTGGGCATCTTCCCGGCATTTGTGGCGTGGTATTTACGCGCCCGTTTGCATGAACCTGAAATTTTTGTGCAAAAACAGACCGAACTTCCAAAACCAACAAATCGTTGGGCATCTAAATTGGAGTCATTCAAGTTATTAGTGAAAGATAAAGCCACAGCCAAAGTCAGTTTGGGTGTGGTTATCTTGACCTCCGTACAAAACTTTGGTTATTACGGCATTATGATTTGGATGCCGAATTTTCTCTCCAAACAACTTGGTTTTAGCTTGACGAAATCAGGCGTATGGACGGCAGTGACCGTTTGCGGCATGATGGCGGGCATTTGGATTTTCGGGCGTTTGGCCGATCATATTGGACGTAAACCGAGTTTCTTATTGTTCCAAGCTGGGGCTGTGGTCAGTATCATCGCCTATTCTCAATTAACAGATCCGAATACCATGTTAATTGCTGGTGCGTTCTTAGGGATGTTTGTAAACGGCATGATGGGCGGCTACGGTGCTTTAATGGCAGAAGCTTATCCAACTCAAGCACGCGCTACTGCGCAAAACGTGTTGTTTAACTTGGGGCGTGCGGTGGGCGGCTTTGGCCCGGTAGCGGTGGGTGCCGTGGTTTCCGCGTATTCTTTCCAAACTGCTATTGCCTTTTTAGCGGTGATTTATGTCATCGATATGTTAGCAACAGTGTGTTTAGTGCCGGAATTAAAAGGCAAAGAATTGCATTAATGTGATGAAAGTGCGGTTGAAAAATGAAATATTTTTTCATCGCATTTTTTAGATTCATAAAATGGTTGTAAACAAAAAGCCGCTTTTGATTATGTCAAAAGCGGCTTTTTCGTTGAAAGTGCGGTGAGAATTATGAGCGTTTCATGATCTCAAAGAATTCTTCGTTGGTTTTCGCCACGGCGAGTTTATCGATAAGGAATTCCATCGCTTCCACTTCTCCCATTGGGTTAAGGATTTTGCGGAGGATCCACATTTTTTGTAGCTCGTCAGGGGTGGTCAGCAAGTCTTCTTTTCGGGTACCTGAACGGTTAAAGTCAATAGCCGGGAACACACGTTTTTCCGCGATTTTACGGGAAAGATGTAATTCCATGTTACCTGTGCCCTTAAATTCTTCGAAGATCACTTCGTCCATTTTGGAGCCGGTATCGACTAATGCGGTGGCGATAATCGTTAAGCTGCCGCCTTCTTCCACGTTACGCGCTGCGCCGAAGAAACGTTTGGGGCGGTGTAATGCGTTGGCGTCCACACCACCGGATAAAATCTTACCGGATGCCGGTGTGACGGTGTTATAAGCGCGCGCTAAACGGGTGATAGAGTCGAGTAAAATCACCACATCTTTTTTGTGTTCTACAGAACGTTTGGCTTTTTCGATCACCATTTCAGCCACTTGAACGTGACGGGTTGCCGGTTCATCGAAAGTAGAGGCAATGACTTCGCCTTTGACGGAACGTTGCATTTCCGTAACCTCTTCCGGGCGCTCATCGATCAGTAACACGATAAGTTCTACATCAGGGTAGTTGTGGGTAATGCTTTGCGCAATATTTTGCAACAACATGGTTTTACCCGCTTTCGGTGGCGCGACGATCAAACCACGTTGGCCTTTCCCGATAGGGGCGGCTAAATCTAAAATTCGGGCGGTTAAATCTTCGGTAGAGCCGTTGCCACGTTCCATTCTTAAACGGGAATTGGCATGTAATGGCGTTAAGTTTTCGAAAAGGATTTTGCTGCGGGAGACTTCCGGTTTGTCGTCATTGACTTGGTCAACTTTAAGGAGGGCAAAGTAGCGTTCGCCTTCTTTTGGCGGTCGAATTTTCCCTTCGATTTTATCCCCGGTTTGCAAATTGAAACGACGAATTTGGCTTGGGCTGACGTAAATATCATCGGGACCGGCTAAATAGGAACTGTCTGCTGAACGTAGAAAACCGAAACCGTCCGGCAAAATTTCTAAAACGCCACCACCGAAAATATCTTCTCCGCCTTTCGCGTGTTGTTTCAAAATGGCAAAAACAATGTCTTGTTTGCGTAAACGGGCTAAATTTTCTAAACCCATTTGGTCTTCGCCGAGTTTCACGAGATCGGAAACGGGCATATTTTTAAGTTCTGTAAGATGCATAATTAATTTGAAAGTTATTTAGATTAGATGAATTAGAAATAAATGAATGGGGTATTTGAAATTGGCGCGTAAATTAGCATTAAATTCAAGCACTGTCTAGTTTTTAGCTGAGTTTTTCTTGTTTTGGTTGATTGGTTTCAAACCGTATAGCAAAAGTGCGGCGGTTTTTCACAGTGTTTTTAGCGCGGACTTTAATTTTTCCTGTTTTATTTTCTGTAATTCATGCGGATGAATTTTTGGTGGATTTGCTTGGTTCGTGCTATTCTTAGCGGCAATTTTTTATAATGAATTTGAGATTATGCAACAGAATTATTTGAGTTCGGCACGTTTTGCCGATTTTCCGCTACATCCCTTGGTGTTACAGGCGTTGAACGATAAAGGATTTGAGTTTTGTACACCGATTCAGGCGCTTTCATTGCCGGTGACTTTACGAGGAAAAGATGTCGCAGGGCAAGCCCAAACCGGCACGGGAAAAACAATCGCATTTTTGACCGCACTTTTTCACCATTTATTAACTCACCCAACTGAGACGGCTAAGAATCAACCGCGTGCGTTGATTTTGGCGCCGACCCGTGAATTGGCGGTGCAAATTGAACATGATGCGCAGGTTTTCTTAAAAACAACGAAATTTAAGACCGCACTTGCTTATGGTGGGGATGGCTATGATAAGCAATTAAAAGCCATCGAAAATGGCGTGGATGTGCTTATTGGCACAACCGGACGGGTCATTGATTATGTGAAGCAGGGCATTATCCGCTTGGATCAGATTCAAACGGTGGTGTTGGATGAAGCGGACCGGATGTTTGATTTAGGTTTTATTCGCGATATTCGTTATTTACTGCGCAAATGTCCTCCAGCGCAACAACGTCTGACAATGCTATTTTCCGCCACGCTGTCTTACAAAGTGCGCGAACTTGCCTTTGAAGATATGAATGACCCGGAATACGTGGAAATTGAGCCGGAACAAAAAACCGGGCAGCAAATTAAAGAAGAATTATTTTACCCGTCTAACCAAGATAAAATTCCGCTATTGCTCACGTTGTTAGAAGAAGAATGGCCGGAGCGTTGCATTATTTTTGCTAACACGAAACATCAATGTGAGGCGATTTGGGGCTATTTAGCCGCGGATGGACACCGTGTTGGTTTGTTAACCGGCGATGTGGCGCAGAAAAAACGTCTTTCTTTGTTGAAACAATTTACCGATGGCGATTTGGATATTTTAGTGGCCACTGATGTGGCAGCGCGTGGCTTGCACATTGCAGAGGTGACACATGTGTTTAACTATGATTTGCCGGATGATCGGGAAGATTATGTGCACCGTATAGGGCGTACCGGACGCGCGGGCGAAAGCGGGATTTCCATTAGCTTTGCTTGTGAGCAATACGCTATGAATTTACCGGCAATTGAAGAATATATCGGGCATAGTATTCCGGTGAGTCAATATGATCCGAATGCATTGTTACAGGATATTCCGAAGCCTTATCGGTTAAAACGGGAAGGTAATTTTAGCGCGCCGAACAATCAACGTCGTAAGCCGTTTCGCGCGAAACGCTAGTCAAAAGATTGGCGGGTATTTTATTCAGTGTTAAAATTCGCGCCTTTTGTCAATTGAGGAAAAATAATGTTATTAGTCGATTTCGTGGTGAATAAGTTAGATGATTTAAAAGCCACTGATATTCTGCCTTTAAACGTGAAAGGAAAATCGTCCATCACCGATACCATGATTCTTTGCACCGGTACTTCTTCTCGTCACGTGTCTTCTTTGGCACAGAAATTAATTACTGAATGTAAACTTGCCGGCATTGACGTGTTTGGCGATGAAGGCAAAGAAACGGCCGATTGGGTGGTTGTCGATTTGGGCGAGGCTATCGTGCATATCATGCAGGCGGAAAGTCGCGAAATGTATCAATTAGAAAAACTTTGGGCATAGGGCACATAAAGTGCGGTCGTTTTTCACGATGTTTTTTGAGGCGCGAGAATGAAAATTCAGTTAATTGCCGTTGGAACCAAAATGCCGGCGTGGGTGACCACGGGATTTGAGGAATACCAACGTCGCTTTCCCAAAGATATGCCTTTTGAATTGATTGAAATACCTGCCGGTAAACGGGGTAAAAATGCCGATATTAAACGGATTTTAGAACAGGAAGGTAAAGCCATGTTGGCGGCGGCCGGAAAGGGTAAAATCGTGACATTGGATATTCCCGGTAAGCCGTGGACCACCGAACAATTAGCGCAACAGCTGGAAGGTTGGAAAAATGACGGACGTGATGTCTGTTTACTTATCGGCGGACCGGAAGGGCTTTCACCTGAATGTAAGATGGCCGCTGAACAAAGTTGGTCGCTATCGCCTTTAACCTTGCCACATCCGTTAGTACGCGTGGTGGTGGCAGAAAGCTTGTATCGTGCCTGGTCATTAACCACTAATCATCCTTATCATCGAGAATAAATGAACTTAAAGAAATTACTGTCTCAGCCGCAATACGATCCGATTCGTGATAAAAAAGCCGAGCGCAATTTATTTGCTCGTCGCGCTTTGGTGTCATTTATCGGCGTTTTGGCTTTGTCGGCAATTTTAGTGTTGAATCTCTATGGTTTACAGGTGGTCAATTACGACAGCTATCAAACCCGCTCTAACGGAAACCGCATTAAATTGTTGCCGTTGCCGCCTACACGCGGGTTGATTTACGATCGTAACGGTCACTTATTGGCAGAAAATTTGACCTTTTTTGGGTTATATATCGTGCCGGAAAAGGTGGAAAATTTAGACCGCACTTTTGAGGAATTGAAAGTATTGGTTGGTTTAACGGATACGGATATTGAGAATTTCAAAAAAGAGCGCCAACGTTCTTCGCGCTATACGCCAATTTTGTTGAAACCAAATCTAACCGAAGAACAAATCGCTCGTTTTTCGGTGAATCAATATAATTTCCCAAGTTTGGATGTGAAGCCTTATTTTAAACGACATTATCTCTATGGCGAGCCGTTGACCCATATTTTGGGCTATGTGTCGAAGATTAATGATCGTGATGTAGAGCGTTTAAAGAAAGAGGAAAAGTTGGCTAACTATGCCGGGACCCATGATTTAGGCAAGTTAGGCATTGAACGCTATTATGAGGAAGCCTTGCACGGCACGACCGGTTTTGAAGAAGTAGAAGTAAATAGCCGTGGCAAAGTGATTCGTAAATTACGCGAACAGCCGGCAGTGGCAGGAAAAAGTATTCATTTAACCATTGATTTGAATTTGCAACTTTATGTTACCGACCTATTGGCAGGCCAAAAAGGTGCCGTCGTGGTGATGGATCCGAGAGACGGTAGCATTTTAGCCATGGTATCTGTACCGAGTTACGATAATAATCTGTTTGTGGATGGCATTTCCGGTGAGGATTATCGTCGTTTGTTAAACGATCCGAACCGTCCCTTATACAGCCGTGTGACACAAGGGGCTTATCCACCGGCGTCAACGGTGAAACCATTCATTGCGGTATCAGCGTTGCAGGAAAATGTGATCACACCGGAAATGACGATTTCTGATCCCGGTTATTGGGTTTTGCCGAATACCGCGAAACGTTTTCGAGATTGGCGTAAAGGCGGGCATGGCATGACGGATTTAAATAAAGCCATTACCGAATCTTCCGATACCTATTTTTATCAAACCGCCTATAACATGGGGATTGATCGCTTGTCTGATTGGATGAAACGCTTTGGGTTTGGTGTGCCGACCGGTATTGATATTCAGGAAGAAACTGCTGCGAATATGCCGACCCGAGAGTGGAAACAAAAACGCTACAAAAAACCGTGGGTACAAGGCGATACGGTTTCTGTGGGCATCGGGCAAGGCTACTGGACGGCAACCCCTTTACAATTAGCAAAAGCCACGAGCGTGTTAGTGAATAACGGTAAAGTTAATACACCGCATTTAATGAAAAATATTGAGGGGGCGGTAGTCGAACCTTATAAAGATCCGTTGCTATATGAAGATATTACCGAACCAAAACAATACTATTGGGATGTGGCCAAGCGCGGTATGTATAACGTTGTGAATTCTGCAGCAGGAACCGGGCGTAAAGCATTTGCCGGAACGCCTTATCGTGTAGCGGGTAAATCGGGAACGGCGCAGGTGTTCAGTTTAAAAGAGAATCAGAGCTATAACGCTGGAGCGTTAAAAAAAGAATTACATGACCATGCTTGGTTTACCGCTTTTGCGCCTTATGATAAGCCACAAATCGTGGTAGCAATGATTTTGGAAAATGCGGGCGGGGGTTCCAGTAATGCGGCGCCGGTCGTTAGAAAAATTATGGACTATTATTTTAAGCAAAGTAACGGACAAACGACGGAAGAAATGTTAATGCCAACAATGCCGGGGGCACCAAATGAAAATGAATGATCGTAATATTTGGTTGGAATTATGGCGTCGTTTGCATATTGATTTGTGGTTGTTTATCGGGCTCGTCGTCATTACCGGTTATGGTATGTTGGTATTGTATAGTGCATCCGGTGCAAATGAGGCTATGTTTCATAACCGTATTGTACAGGTTGGGCTTGGTTTTGCCGTTATGCTGCTGATGGCACAATTTCCACCTAAATTTTATCAGCGAATTGCGCCTTATTTATTTGCACTTGGTATCGTCATGCTTGTTTTAGTGGATCTGATCGGGACAACCAGTAAAGGGGCACAACGTTGGTTAGACTTGGGGGTTGTGCGCTTTCAGCCCTCTGAAATCGTCAAACTGGCCGTGCCGTTGATGGTGGCGGTGTATTTAGGGAATCGACCTCAACCGATCAAGATAAAGGAAACCATGATTGCGTTGGTAATTATTCTTGTTCCAACGCTGTTAGTGGCAATTCAGCCGGACTTAGGCACATCAATTTTGGTTAGCGGCTCAGGCCTATTTGTGGTATTTTTATCCGGCATGAGTTGGTGGTTGATTTTAGCGGCAGTTCTCGCATTGGCAGCATTTTTGCCGATTATGTGGTTTTATTTAATGCACGATTATCAACGTACCCGAGTCTTAACTTTGTTTGATCCGGAAAAAGATTTATTGGGTGCGGGATATCATATTTGGCAATCTAAGATTGCTATCGGTTCCGGCGGCATGTGGGGAAAAGGCTGGATGCAAGGCACGCAATCCCAATTGGAATTTTTACCTGAACCTCATACGGATTTTATCTTCGCCGTATTAAGCGAAGAATATGGCATGATCGGTTTCTTGATTTTATTAGCCATTTATTTATTTATTATTGCTCGCGGTTTAATGATTGGCGTCAGCGCACCAACCGCATTTGGGCGTATTTTAGTCGGGGCATTAACGTTAATTTTTTTCGTTTATGTCTTTGTTAATATTGGAATGGTGAGTGGTATTTTGCCTGTGGTGGGCGTGCCTTTGCCATTGGTGAGTTATGGCGGCACATCTTATGTAGCAATTATGGCGGGCTTTGGCTTGATCATGTCGGTCCATACTCACAAAGAACACTTTCTGAAGGGAACTAATTAAGTTTTCAGTTTTCTTAATAGTCATCTCTGCAGAGAGGGAGAAATTTAATGAATTTAAAGCAAACTGTAAAATATGTTTTTATTTTATTTTCATTTTTGACCGCACTTTCAGTGCAAGCAGAAACGAAAAAGCTTTATGGTGTAGAAGGGCCAAAGTTGACGCATCGTCCTCTTTCTAATACAACGCAAACCTACCAAGTAAAAGGGGAGGTTTACACAACAAGAACGCATCAGGATGCGAAGGATTATAGCAAAGAAGGTATTGCCAGTTATTACCATAATAAATTTAATGGACGTCGCACTTCCAGCGGAGAGCTCTATAACTCCACTTTGTACACCGCTGCGCATAAAACCTTACCACTGAACTCCTATGCGGTTGTGACGAATATGAATAACCAACGTAAAGTGATTGTTCGTATTAATGACCGCGGTCCTTTTTCTAAAGGTCGTATTATTGATTTGTCTCATGCGGCAGCAAAAGAAATCGGTATTATCGGCAGCGGCATGGGCATGGTAAAGATTGAAGCGTTACATGTGGATTCAAAAGGCGAACTTTCCGGCGCGGGCGCGTCTACGTTGGTGAAAACCAGTAACAATGAAGAGGGCTTAAACCGTTTGCCGGTGGACGATCTTGATATTGATAAGGAAGCATTACAAAACGTTAAAGTACCTCATATTCAAGATGAAAGTTACGAGTTGAGAATGATTAATTTAGCCAGCAAAAAACATGCTGAAGAGGTGATTAATCAACTTGCACTAAAGAATATTAAAGCGGAAATTGCTGCAAATGGGCAAAAGTATAATATTCATTTGGGGCCGTTAAACTCGAAGGCTCAAGTGGCTGATTTGAAAACACAATTAAAGCGATTAAATCATTCCGAACCGCTTGTTGTGTATTCTTATAATAAATAACCGTTACATGATGTTAGGATGTTCAATCTTATGTTTAATAAAGTAGTAAAACACACAAAAATGGCATTTATTGCCGGTGCCTTAACTGCATCATTTGGTGCAGTGGCAGACGATATTCAATTTAATATTGCCGTACCGGAAATTAATGCCCAAACCTATATTTTAATGGACTATAACTCAGGCGCTGTATTGGCGGCGTTAAATCCGGATCAGCGCCAATATCCGGCGTCATTAACGAAAATGATGACCAGTTATGTCACAGGACAAGCATTAAAACAAGGTAAAATTCATGATACGGATGTTGTCACGATCGGTGAAAGCGCTTGGGGGCAAAATTTCCCTGGCTCATCCAAAATGTTTTTAAACTTAAACCAACAAGTTTCTGTTGCTGATTTGAATAGAGGGATTGTCATCGTATCCGGTAATGATGCTTGTGTGGCGATGGCAGAGCATGTTTCCGGCACGGTGACGAACTTCGTTGCGACCATGAACAAATATGTAGAACAATTTGGTTTAAAGAACACTCATTTCACAACTGTTCATGGCTTGGATGATGAGAATCAATATTCTTCTGCTCGGGATATGGCAATTATTGGAGCGCATATTATTCGTGATTTACCGGAAGAATATAAAATTTATGCAGAAAAAGAGTTTACCTTTAATAAAATCAAGCAACCGAACCGTAACGGTTTATTGTGGGATAAAACCATTCATGTGGATGGCATGAAAACCGGTCATACAGATAAAGCTGGCTATAACCTTGTCGCCTCTGCTACCAATCCAAATAATATGCGTTTGATTTCCGTCGTGATGGGGGTGCCAACCTACAAAGGCCGCGAAGTGGAAAGCAAAAAATTATTACAATGGGGCTTTGCTAATTTTGAAACCTTTAAAACCTTTGAAGCCGGCAAATCTATTTCCGAACAACGAGTTTATTACGGTGATGAAAGCAACATTCAGTTAGGCGTGTTACAGGATGCGTTCATTACCATTCCGAAAGGTAAAAGTAGTGAGCTAAAAGCGCGTTATGAATTAGAGAAAAAATACCTCGAAGCACCATTAGCAAAAGGTCAAGTCGTTGGCAAAGTGGTCTATCAACTTGATGGTAAAGACATTGCCAGCGTGAATTTGCAAGTTATGCAAGAAGTCAAAGAGGGCGGTATTTTCGGTAAAATCTGGGACTGGTTAGTACTCACGGTTAAAAGCCTCTTTAGTTAATCTTTAAAAAACATTTCGAAAACCGACCGCACTTTTTAGGAAAGTGCGGTTAAATTTTTTAGGAAAAGACAAATGAACGATAAAAAAACGGTAAATTTAACCCACCTTGCACATGATAAAAAATTAAAAGATCTTCTTGAGTTTCCTTGTGATTTTACTTTTAAAGTGGTGGGAGCCGCTCGCCCGGATTTAGTGGATGATGTGGTTCAAACGGTTCATAAAACCATTAAAGGCGATTACACGCCAAGCACCAAAGAAAGTGGTAAAGGCACTTATCATTCGGTATCCATCAAAGTACGAGCCGAAAATATTGAGCAAATCGAGAAACTCTACAAAGAGTTGGCAGAAATCAACGGCGTGAGAATGGTGTTGTAATCACCAAAGTGCGGTTATTTTTTATAGCGTTTTTAGGAAATCATCATGCAACCCGAATTAATTGTACGTCAGCTTGGCATTCGTGATTACGAGAGCGTTTGGCACGAGATGCAGTCGTTTACCGATAATCGTACGGAAGATACCACTGATGAAATTTGGTTGGTGCAACATCCATCGGTATTTACTCAAGGTCAGGCGGGCAAACCGGAGCATTTGTTGCAGCAAAGCGCTATTCCTGTGGTGCAATCGGATCGTGGTGGGCAGATTACCTATCACGGTTTAGGCCAGCAAATTATGTATGTGCTGATTGATGTGAAGCGCCATGAAAATTTAAATGTGCGCCAATTAGTCACCGCACTTGAGCAATCCGTGGTGAAAACGCTAGCGGATTATGGTATTGAAGGTTATCCAAAACCGGATGCGCCCGGTGTGTATATTGATGGTAGAAAAATTTGTTCTCTCGGTTTGCGCATTCGGCATGGGCGCTCATTTCACGGTTTAGCGTTTAATATCAACATGGATTTGAGCCCTTTTCATCAAATTAACCCTTGTGGCTATGCCGGGTTAGAAATGTGCCAGCTGGCGGACTTTATTCCGGCTCAAGACGCCGATTGCGACAAGGTTTCACCACAATTAGTTAAGCATTTCGCCGAGCAGTTAGGGTATAATGTAACAACTTGTTAACATCAATAAACAGCATTTCATCTCATTATCTTCATGAAAAATTAAGGAATATCAATGGGAACACCTTTTAAAATGGAGCGCGGTGTTAAATATCGCGATGCAGCTAAAACCTCCATTATCCCGGTGAAAAATATCGATCCTGAGCAAGAGCTACTGAAAAAACCGGAATGGATGAAAATCAAAATTCCGGCAAACGGAGCCCGTATTCAAAGTATTAAATCCGGTATGCGTCGTCATGGTTTGCATTCCGTCTGTGAAGAGGCTTCTTGCCCTAACTTGCATGAATGTTTCAATCACGGTACGGCAACCTTTATGATTCTTGGCGCAATTTGTACCCGCCGTTGCCCATTCTGTGATGTTGCGCACGGCAAACCATTACCACCGGATCCTGAAGAACCGCGTAAATTGGCAGAAACTATTCAGGACATGAAATTACGGTATGTGGTGATTACTTCCGTTGACCGTGATGACTTACCCGATCGCGGTGCCGGGCATTTTGCGGATTGCGTACGCGAAATTCGTGCCTTAAACCCAAACATTAAAATTGAAATTTTAGTCCCGGATTTCCGTGGACGCATTGAATTGGCGTTGGAAAAATTAAAAGCGAATCCGCCGGATGTGTTTAACCACAACCTAGAAAACGTGCCACGTTTATACCGTGAAATTCGTCCTGGTGCTGATTACGAATGGTCTTTGCGTTTACTGAAAGAGTTTAAAGTCATGTTCCCGCATATTCCGACCAAATCCGGTTTAATGGTGGGATTAGGCGAAACGAACGAAGAAATTTTGGCGGTAATGCAGGATTTACGCGACCATGGTGTAACCATGTTGACTCTCGGACAATATTTGCAACCAAGTCGCCACCATTTACCGGTAGCGCGTTATGTACCGCCGGCAGAATTTGATATGTTCCGCGAAAAAGCACAAACCATGGGCTTTGAACATGCGGCTTGTGGTCCGTTTGTACGTTCTTCTTACCACGCTGATTTGCAAGCAAGCGGTGGGCTGGTGAAATAATCTGAAAAGTGCGGTGGTTTTCACTGGCCTTTTTCAAGGTGAAAAATGTTGCTAGAAACAACCGCACTTTATGGCTTTCAATAAGAAAAAAGGAAAGTGAGTGATTCACTTTCCTTTTTGTTTTTTACTTATCGACTTATTGTTTTCGCCAAGTGGTGCCGTTCGGGCCGTCTTCTAACACAATGCCCATTTGCATTAAGGCGTTGCGCGCTGCATCTGCAGCCGGCCAGTCTTTGGCTGCGCGGGCTTCGTTGCGTTGTTTGATGAGACCTTCAATTTTGGTGATTTCGTCATCATCGGAACCGGCTTGTAAAAATTGTTCAGGATCGAGTTGGAGTAAACCGAGAATGCCGGCAAGTTCGCGTAAACGCGCGGCAAGTCCGTTGGCTTTGGCCATGTCTTCGGTTTTCAGTTTGTTCAATTCGCGCGCCATTTCAAATAGTACAGAAAGGGCATTTGGCGTATTGAAATCATCATCCATTGCCTCACGGAAGGCGTCCATAAAATTTTCACCACCAAAAGCCACCGCACTTTTATCGGTGCCGCGCAATGCGGTATAGAGGCGTTCTAATGCACCATGGGCGAGATTGAGGTTTTCTTCGCTATAATTTAATTGGCTACGGTAGTGGGCGCTGAGTAGGAAGTAACGTACGCTTTCCGCATCGTAGTGGCTTAATACATCGCGAATCGTGAAGAAGTTGCCGAGGGATTTCGACATTTTTTCTTTATCCACCATGATCATGCCGGAATGCAGCCAGTAGTTCACATACTGGTTACCGTGAGCGCAGCAGGATTGAGCGATTTCATTTTCGTGGTGTGGGAACATCAGGTCAGAGCCGCCACCGTGAATGTCAAAATGCTCGCCAAGTTGTTTGCTGTTCATGGCGGAACATTCAATGTGCCAGCCCGGACGGCCTTTGCCCCAAGGGGAATCCCAGCTTGGTTCGTTTGGTTTGGACATTTTCCACAACACGAAATCCATTGGGTTTTTCTTGATTTCATTGATTTCAATACGCGCGCCCGCCTGTAATTGTTCTAAATCTTGACGGGATAATTTGCCGTATTCTTTGAAACTTTCCACATCAAACATCACATCGCCGTTATCTGCCACATAAGCATGTCCGCGTTGAATCAGTTTTTCGACAATAGCAATAATTTCAGGAATGTGATGGGTCGCACGAGGTTCAAAGTCAGGACGCAAAATGTTCAAGGCATCAAAATCTTTATACATTTCCACGACCATGCGATCGACTAATTGATCGCAAGTTTCTTTGTTTTCCAACGCCCGTTTAATGATTTTGTCATCCACGTCAGTGATATTGCGTACATAGGTTAAATCGTAGCCTAAATAGCGTAAGTAACGTGCGACAACATCAAAACACACAAAGGTACGTCCATGCCCGATATGACAGAGATCGTAAACGGTCACACCGCAAACATACATGCCGATTTTGCCGGCGTGAATCGGTTTAAAAATTTCTTTTTCGCGAGTGAGGGTATTGAAAAGTTTTAACATATTGGAATCCAAATCTTTTTGAAAACGCACCGCACTTTATAGCGATTTGGGGCGGATTATGAAATAATGACGCTCTTTAATTCGTATAGGAAAAGCACAATGATTACACTACACACCAATTTCGGCGACATTAAAATTGCCTTAAATCATGAAAAAGCACCGGTAACGGCAGAAAACTTCTTAACTTATTGTAAAAACGGTTTTTATGATAACACAATTTTCCACCGCGTGATTGACGGTTTTATGATTCAGGGCGGCGGCATGGAAAGCGGTATGCGTGAGAAAGCGACTAACGCGCCGATTAAAAATGAAGCCAACAACCGTTTAAGCAACAAACGCGGCACCATCGCCATGGCGCGCACTTCCGATCCGCATTCGGCGACGGCGCAATTCTTCATTAACGTGGCCGATAACACCTTCTTGGATTACCGCTCAAAAGAAATGTTTGGTAAAGAAGTCGTGCAAGAGTGGGGCTACGCGGTATTTGGTGAAGTCGTTGAAGGCATGGATGTAGTGGATAAAATCAAAGGTGTCAAAACCGGTAATAAAGGTTTCCACCAAGACGTGCCGAATGAAGACGTGGTGATTACCTCTGTTACTATTGACGAATAAGACTATGGGCAACTCATTGAGTTGCCTGATTTTTTTAGATTGATATGTATTCATTTTTCGACACACATACCCACCTCGATTATTTGCAGCAAGCCACCGGTGAGCCGTTAGCGCAGCTTATGCAAAATGCGCGTGCAGCTGGCATGCAAAAGATCTTGATTGTTGCCGTGTTACAGCGGGACTTCAAAACGATTGAAAAAATGACCGCACTTTATCCTGAACACTTGTATTACGGCTTGGGGCTACATCCGTTGTATATCAAGGAGCACCAAGCGCAGGATTTGGATTTATTGGAACAGGCATTGGCAACGCGTTCGCCAAATTGCACAGCTGTGGCGGAAATCGGTTTGGAACGTGCCGTGCCGGAATTATTAACTGATGAGCTATGGCGCAAGCAATGTGATTTTTTTGAAACGCAACTCTATTTCGCGAAGAAGTACGATTTGCCGGTGAACATGCATTCCCGCAAGTCACACGATCAGCTGTTCTCTTTTCTCAAACGCATTGAGGTGCCGAAACGTGGCGTCGTACATGGTTTTGCAGGCAGTTACGCTCAGGCAAAACGCTTTGTGGATTTGGGCTATTCTATTGGTGTAGGCGGCACGATTACCTATGAACGTGCCAATAAAACCCGTCAAACTATCGCAAAATTACCACTGGATGCCTTGCTGTTAGAAACGGATTCGCCCGACATGCCGGTATTTGGTTTTCAAGGTCAACCGAATCGCCCGGAAAGAGTGCAACAGGTTTTTAAGGTGTTGTGTGAATTAAGACGTGAAACGCCGGAGATGATTGCCGAGACAATTTGGCAAAATAGCCTGAGTAAATTTGCGTGAAAAAGCACTGCACTTTTGTGCAGGAATACTAAATCTTAAAACGATGAATGATTTGGTTCGCCGAGCCACGCCAAACTAAACTTGGGTCCGCCTGTTCTTGAATAAACTTACCATCAATGAGAACATCAATATAAGGCAGCATTTGCCGTTGATATTCATCCAATTCCTCTAATTTGTAACCTGTCCAAACCCAAATATCTTTGTCGGGGCATTCTTGTTTGACCCGTTGAACCAAAGGTAGAAGGGCTTCTACATTTCTCGGATGCAGAGGGTCTCCCCCGGAAAGGGTTAATCCTTGTCGCTTAATGCGCGTGTCTTTGAGATCCTTAAGAATTTGTTCTTCCATCTCAATACCAAAGAGCACCCCGGCGCTAAACGACCAGCTTTTTTGGTTATAGCACCCTTTGCAGCCATGGGTACAACCGCTGACAAACAGCGTACAACGTGTGCCTTCGCCGTTGACGATGTCAACAGGATAGTATTGGAGATAGTTCATTTTCGTTTTGTTTAAATTAAATTTGCTTTTTTAAATATCGGGTTTCGCCGACGGCGACTTACTTTCTTTTGCTTGCACGAAAGAAAGTGAGCAAAGAAAAGTGCCCCGAATAAGCCGCTCAGGCGTCTTATACGGGAATCCCATTTTATTTGAGCGTTGCAAAAGTGCGGTCAGATTTTTTCATGTTTCTAACTAAAAATCTCCCCAAAAAATAACCGCACTTTATCGTGATAATGCACCTAAAATCCCCCTCTTTAGCAAAGAGGGGGTAAAAGAGGGCTTAGAGGAGATTTGGTAACGCCTTAAGATTACATGTGTTTAACCCGACGTTTCACTTCTTCCTGTTTTCCAGCATTAAACGGACGGGCATCCGGGCTGCCGAGGTAGCCGCAGACGCGGCGAGTAACAGAAACCTTTTCACTGTCGTGGTTACCACATTTCGGGCAGGTGAAACCTTTGCTGGTGCATTCAAATTCACCGGTGAAACCACATTCATAACATTCGTCGATTGGCGTATTGGTGCCGTAGTAAGGCACGCGGTCGTAGCTGTAATTCCAAACGTCTTCCAATGCTTTCAAGTTATGTTGAATGTTTGGGTATTCGCCGTAGCAAATAAATCCTCCGTTAGCCAATGGTGGGTACACCATTTCAAAGTCTAACTTGTCGTACGGGTTCACTTTTTTCTCAACATCCAAGTGGTAGCTGTTGGTGTAGTAACCTTTGTCGGTCACGCCGTCGATAACCCCGAATTGTTTAGTGTCGAGACGGCAGAAACGGTCGCACAGGTTTTCACTCGGGGTGGAGTATAAGCTGAAGGCATAGCCTGTTTCGGCGCGCCATTGTTTAACCGCGTTACTTAAATGCTCTACGATGGCACGGCCTTTGTCTCGTAGCATTTCATCGTCATAAATATGCCCTTGGTGATATAACGCATTGATGGTTTCATGAATACCGATGTAGCCAAGGGAAATGGAGGCACGACCATTTTTGAAGATTTGTGCCACGTTATCGTCTGCTTTCAAACGCACGCCGCAGGCACCTTCCATGTAGAGAATTGGCGCGACGCGGGCCTTGGTGTGTTCCAAACGAGCGATGCGGGTCATTAAGGCTTTCTTCGCTAAAGCCAAGCGTTGATCCAGAATTTCATAGAATCGTTTTTCATCGCCTTTGGCTTCAATGGCGATACGTGGCAAATTGAGGCTCACTACGCCAAGGTTGTTACGTCCGTCATGGATTTGTTCGCCATTTTCTTCGTAAGCGCCCAAGAAACTGCGGCAGCCCATTGGGGCTTTAAAGGAGCCGGTGACTTTGACGACTTGGTCGTAATTCAGAATATCCGGGTACATCCGTTTGCTGGCACATTCCAAAGCAAGTTGTTTGATATCGTAATTCGGATCGTTTGGCTCCAAATTTACGCCTTTGCGTTGAGTGAAGACCAGTTTCGGGAATACCGGTGTTTTGTGGTTTTTGCCTAAACCGCGAATCCGATTTTGTAAAATGGATTTTTGAATTAAACGTGCTTGCCACGTTGTGCCTAAGCCAAAACCAAAGGTAACAAACGGTGTTTGTCCATTGGCAGTATGTAGCGTGTTTACTTCATATTCCAAGGACTGGAAGGCATCGAAACATTCTTTTTCAATCAAGGCTTGCGCATATCCTTGTGCATCCGGAATATGCCATTGTTCCGCATTTTTCAAGTGTTTCTCATAGCTTAACTGCACATAAGGCGAAAGCACTTCATCAATGCGGTTAATGGTGGTGCCACCGTAAATATGGCTAGCCACTTGGGCGATGATTTGGGCGGTGACGGCTGTCGCGGTGCCAATGGATTTCGGCGGTTCGATTTCAGCATTCCCCATTTTAAAACCATGGGTCAACATGCCTTTTAAATCGACTAACATACAGTTAAACATCGGGAAGAACGGTGAATAATCTAAATCGTGATAGTGAATTTCACCTTTTTCATGCGCTTCGACGACATCGCGTGGCAAAATGTAACGTTTAGCATAATGTTTCGCCACGATACCGGCCAATAAATCCCGTTGTGTTGGGATCACTTTGGCATCTTTATTGGCATTTTCATTGAGTAACTCCACGTTACTTTGTTCAATCAACCCCTCGATTTCTTTGGTTAATTGACTGCGCTTTTCACGTGCCATATCACGTTCGTGGCGATACTCAATATAAGCGCGCGCAATTTGCGGGTATTGGCTGGCCATCAGGTGATTTTCGACAATCTTTTGAATGTGGCTAATGTCAATTTCTTGTTGATGATGCGCAAAAATGTCATTGCTGACTTTTTGCGCAATATCATGACAAAAACGTTCATCTTGAATACCCACCGCTTGGGCTGCCTTTTTAATGGCATTAATAATGCGTTGAATTTCAAACCCGATGCGTGAACCATCACGCTTAATGACGAAAAATGTCCCCATGTCAGCCACCTATATTTAGAGTGTTATCAAAGTGGCGATACTATATATAGATATTTTTTTAAATTCAACACACAATATGTAGTGTTTTTGTGTATTTGGAATGTATTAAATGTCGTGAGGCAAGTTAGTCATTGGTTTTGTTGAAAATTTAGTAGAAAAGAAAAATAAAAGAATTTTATTGTTTTGTGATTTTGATCACAAATTGGACGTTTTGTGTTCAAAATAAAAAAGTGCGGTCAAAATTTATTGTCAATTTTGACCGCACTTATTATGTAAAAAACTTAACTATACATCGCTTCAATCTGCTCTTTATAGCGTTGCAGAATAACTTTTCTGCGTAGTTTTAAGGTAGGGGTAATTTCTTCCAGCTGCGTGCTGAATGCCTGAGGCAACAGGGTGAAACGTTTGATTTGCTCCCAACCGGCAAGCTCTTTTTGTAATTCATTGATTCGCTGTTCTAGCATTTGCAAAATCTCAGAATTTTTGAGTAATTCCAACCGATCTTGATATTTGATATTGACCTGTTTGGCGTACTCCTCAAGGGCAGCGTAGCAAGGTACGATAAGGGCGGAAACGTATTTTTTGGCATCAGCAATGACTGCAATTTGTTCGATAAATTTATCTTTGCCGATTTTACTTTCCAACACTTGCGGTGCGATATATTTGCCGTTGGACGTTTTCATTAATTCTTTAATGCGGTCGGTGATGTATAAATTCCCCTCGGCATCAAATTCGCCAGCATCACCGGTTTTTAAGAAACCATCTGCAGTGAAAGCATCGGCCGTTTCCTGTGGTTTTTTGTAATACCCTTTCATCACCATGCCACCGCGTACGAGAATTTCGTTATTTTCGCCAATTTTGACTTCCGCCCCCGGCATTAAGCTACCGATGGAATTAGCGTTAAAGTGGAGATCATCCCAGCAGGAAACCGTCGCGGTGGTTTCCGTCATACCGTAGCCCAGTTTAATGTTCAAGCCGATGCTGTGGAAAAATAAGCCGATCGTCGGTTCTAATTTAGCACCGCCGCAAGGCATCATGCGAATGCGTCCACCGAGCAGCGCACGTAATTTGCCAAGTACCAGTTTGTTGGCGAGGGCATACTGTTGTTTTAATAAAAAGCCGATCTTTTGCCCTTTGGCAAGGGCATCGAAATGCTGATTTCCAACGTCCATCGCCCAATGAAAAATACGTTGGCGAAGTTTTGGCGCATTATGAACTTTGTCTAAAATGGCCGTATAAATCTTTTCGTAAAACCGTGGCACGGCACACATTAAGGTTGGACGAATCTCCGTCAAAGCCGACCGCACTTGATTGGTGTCTTCAATGTAACAGTTGGTCGCGCCGCGATGAAGCACATAAGCCACCCAAGCGCGCTCAAAAATATGAGATAACGGCAAGAAGGAAAGAGATACATCGGTATCATCTACTTTCAGCGCCTGATCGTGTGCGTTGAGTTGGTGCGCTAAATTCGCGTAATCCAACATCACGCCTTTCGGCTCACCGGTCGTGCCGGAGGTGTAAATCAGCGTAAACAAATCCTCCAAGCACTTGCCATCCAATCGCTGTTGTAATTCCGCCTGATATTGCTCATCTGCCATCTCAATAAAGTCTTGCCAGTGGCAGGCTTTGGCGTGTTCATGCAAATGGATCGTACTTTTCATCGCCACGATTTTTTCCAGTTTCGGGCATTCATCGACGATTTCCAACACTTGATCATATTGTTCTTGGTCGCCCACGAAAATGATCTTCATATCTGCATTGTTAATAATAAATTGGGCTTGTTTGGCGGTATTCGTGGCATAAATCGGCACGGTGACGGCACGCACTTGCAATGCACCGATATCAGTGATCGTCCAACGCGGCATATTATGCGAGAAAATACCAATTTTATCTTGAATATCAATATGATTTGCTAATAACGCTAATGAAATTTGGTCAATTTGTTGTTGAAACTCTGACCAAGAAATAGACAACCAGTTGTTGTCTTTGAAGTAACGAAGTGCGGTGCGATTTGCCAACGTTTTTGCTTGACTACGCACACGGTGAATAAAATGAAAATTGAGATCCATGGTTAAATCCAAAGTCAGCTAACAGTTGTGCGCTAATATAGCGGATTGAGGCTCAAAACTCTAGCAATAAAACTGCGTTTTGTGGGGATTTATTGTGTTGATGCCACTAGACAAATTATCCCTATAATTCTCGGCAAAATACCGCTAAAATTACCCATTATGGCTTCGCCACTGTTGCTCAAGCCAACGCTCAAAATCCATTGGATTTTTTGACCGCACTTTTTGTTATTTTAAGGATGTTTATGTCACCGCCACGTTTTGTTCATTTACAGGTTCACAGTGATTTTTCCATGATTGACGGTATCGCCAAGGTAAAACCGTTGGTGAAAGCCTGTGTGGAAAATAACATGGTGGCGATGGCGTTGACGGATTTCACCAACTTTTGTGGTTTGGTGCGGTTTTATGGTGAGGCATTGTCTTCGGGCGTGAAACCGATTATCGGTGCCGATGTGCTGGTGCAAAGCGATCTGTGTGGCGAGGAAAGATTCCGTTTAACCTTATTGGCAAAAAATAATGAAGGCTACAAAAATATCACCTTGTTACTTTCCAAAGCCTATGAGCGCGGTTATTCGGATGTGCCGTATATTGATCAGCAGTGGCTAGTAGAACATCGTGCCGGGGTGATTGTTTTATCCGGCGGTGTGAACGGCGATGTGGGTAAAAAATTACTGCGCAGCAATACTGACGAACTCAAAAGTGCGGTGGATTTTTACCACGAATTTTTCCCTGACCATTTTTATCTGACGCTTACCCGTACCGGTCGCCCTGATGAAGAACGTTATATTCAAGCCGCGTTAGAACTGGCTGAACGCGAACAATTGCCGGTGGTGGCGACCAATGATGTATGCTTTTTACAGGCAGAAGATTTTGAAGCCCATGAAATTCGTGTAGCGATTCATGACGGTTTCACGTTAGACGATCCGAAACGTCCTAAAAATTATACCAGTCAACAATATTTTCGCTCCGAGCAAGAAATGTGCGAGCTCTTTGCCGATGTGCCAAGTGCCTTGGAAAATACCCTGTTAATTGCTCAGCGTTGTAACGTGACCATTCGATTGGGCGAATATTTCTTACCGAAATTTCCAACCGGGGATTTAAGCACCGAAGATTACCTTGTGAAACGCGCCAAAGAGGGCTTGGAAGAACGTCTCAAGGTGTTATTCCCTGATGAAAACGAGCGTGCAGCACGCCGCCCAGAATATGATGAACGCTTGCAGGTGGAACTGGATGTAATCAACCAAATGGGCTTCCCGGGCTACTTTTTGATCGTGATGGAGTTTATCCAATGGTCAAAAGATAACGATATCCCTGTGGGGCCGGGGCGAGGTTCCGGGGCAGGATCTTTGGTGGCTTATGCGTTAAAAATTACCGATTTGGATCCGTTGGAATTCGATTTGCTTTTTGAGCGTTTCCTCAATCCGGAACGGGTTTCCATGCCTGATTTTGACGTGGACTTCTGTATGGACGGGCGCGACCGCGTGATTGAACACGTCGCTGAAATGTATGGGCGCGGCGCGGTATCGCAAATTATTACCTTCGGAACCATGGCGGCAAAAGCGGTGATTCGAGATGTTGGGCGCGTACTGGGACAACCTTATGGCTTTGTGGATCGCATTTCTAAGTTGGTGCCGCCGGATCCCGGTATGACGCTCGCGAAAGCGTTTGAAGCCGAGCCAAAACTGCAAGAAATTTACGATGCCGATGAAGAAGTCCGAGCCATTATTGACATGGCACGCAAGCTGGAAGGCGTTACGCGTAATGCCGGTAAGCATGCCGGTGGGGTGGTGATTTCGCCGACGTTAATTACAGATTTCTCGCCGTTGTATTGTGATTCGGAAGGGAAACATCCGGTCACTCACTTCGATAAAAATGATGTGGAATATGCGGGTTTAGTGAAGTTTGACTTCTTAGGCTTACGTACTTTAACCATCATAAAATGGGCGTTGGACATGATTAACGCGCGCATGGAAAAAGAAGGCAAACCGTTAGTGGATATCAATGCCATTCCATTGGATGATCATCAATCTTTTGAAGTGTTGCTCAATGCCGAAACCACGGCAGTGTTCCAGTTGGAATCACGCGGCATGAAAGATTTGATTAAGCGTCTTAAGCCAGACTGTTTTGAAGATATTATCGCGTTGGTAGCCTTGTTCCGTCCCGGCCCGTTGCAATCGGGTATGGTGGATAACTTTATCGACCGTAAACACGGGCGAGAAGAAGTGTCTTACCCGGATGCTAACTATCAACATGAATCCCTTAAGCCGATTTTAGAACCAACCTACGGCATTATTTTGTATCAAGAGCAGGTCATGCAAATTGCCCAAGTGTTGGCGGGTTATACGTTGGGTGGCGCGGACTTATTGCGTCGTGCGATGGGTAAGAAAAAACCGGAAGAAATGGCGAAGCAGCGTTCCGTATTTGAAGAGGGGGCCATCAAAAATGGCATCGACGGGGATCTTTCCATGAAAATCTTCGATTTGGTGGAAAAATTTGCGGGTTATGGCTTTAACAAATCCCACTCAGCTGCTTATGCTTTGGTGTCCTATCAGACCCTGTGGTTGAAAGCCCATTATCCGGCAGAGTTCATGGCCGCAGTAATGACTTCGGAAATGGATAACACCGACAAAATCGTTGGCTTGTATGACGAATGTATGCGCATGGGCTTGAAAGTCGTTCCGCCTGACATTAACACCGGGAAACATCATTTTAGCGTGAATGAAAACGGCGAAATTGTGTATGGTATCGGTGCCATTAAAGGCGTGGGTGAAGGGCCGATTGCCGCCTTGGTAGAAGCTCGTGAGAAAGACGGTATTTTCAAAAACTTATTTGATTTATGTGCCCGCGTGGATTTAAAGAAAATCAATCGACGCACGTTTGAAAGCCTGATTAAATCCGGTGCTTTCGATAAACTTGGACCACATCGTGCGGCGTTACAACAAAATCTGGAAGATGCGCTACGTGCCTCCGATCAACACGCTAAAGACGAGGCTTTAGGGCAGACGGATATGTTCGGCGTGTTGACAGAAACCAACGAGGAAGTGGAACATTCTTATGCCAACATTGCGCCTTGGACGGAAAAAACGATTTTAGACGGTGAACGGGAAACTCTCGGATTGTATTTGAGTAGCCATCCTGTGAGTCGTTATTTAAAAGAATTATCCCATTACAGCCCAATGCGTCTAAAAGAATTAACGCCGAATTATCGCGGACAAATGAGCACCGCCAGCGGTTTGGTGGTTAATACGCGCATTGCCATGACCAAAAAAGGTAACCATATCGGCATTGCCACCATTGATGATCGATCCGGTCGTTTAGATTTAACGTTGTTTGGCGAAGCGCTAGATAAATTCGGTGAGAAACTGCAAAAAGACACAGTGATCGTGGTGTCAGGGCAGGTCAGTTTTGACGACTTTTCACAAGGCTTGCGTATGTCTGTGCGGGATTTGATGACGATTGATGAAGCGCGTGCACGTTATGCGAAAAGCCTTGCGATTTGCCTGTCTCAAGAACAAATTACACCGCAATTCATTAAGCAATTTAAACGGATTTTACAGCCTTACAGCGGCAATTCCCTGCCGGTACATATTTATTACCAAAGCCCAGAAGGCAGAGCCTTAGTCAAAATGGGCGTGCAATGGTCGGTCAACCCAACCGATGAATTGCTGACCGAACTTGTGACATTGCTCGGTGAAAGTGCGGTGGAATTGGAGTTTGAATAGATAATAGAGATAAAAAAGTGCGGTCAGAAAAAAATTATTTTTTTCGACCGCACTTTTTGTATGGGCTGGGTTAGGCTACTTTAGCCGTGCCTAACGTCCCATCATCAATCACTTCTGTTCTCGGCGTGCCGATAATTTCCCACACTTTCTCCCCGTTTTTGAAGAAAACAAATCCACCGTTTTCCATTTTTCTCCAGACTTCGTCTTTGGTGAGCGGTACGGTGGTAATGATCGTGACTTTATCGCCCTCTTTGGCGTATTCATTGAAGTCGATGACACCGTCATCATCAACACGTTGTGCTTTGCCAAATGGGGCTTTACGGGTGAGATAGTGCAAATTGGTGGAACAACGGGCAATCATCCATTCGCCGTTAGACAGGATAAAATTGAAGGTGCCATGTTCTGCGAGTTTATTGCTGATATCTTGAACGGCTTGAAAAATTTCTTCTTCACTTGGCTTTTTGCTAAAGCGGTTTTTTAATTGTTCTGCCATGTAACAGAAAGCAGTCTCTGAATCTGTGCTGCCGATAGGTTGACAGAAAGATTCGCTCATGTCGGGCAGTTCGGTTAAGTTACCATTATGGGCAAACACCCAATTTTCTCCCCAGATCTCACGGATAAAGGGGTGGGTATTTTCAAGATTTACATCGCCTTGCGTCGCTTTGCGAATATGGGAAATGACGTTGAGGGATTTGATGTGGTATTGTTTTACACAATCCGCGATAGGGGAAATATGCCCCGGTTTATTGTCGCGGAAAATCCGCACGCCTTTGCCTTCAAAAAAAGCGATACCAAATCCGTCAGAATGGGAATCAGTAAGTCCGGCGCGATGACGAAATCCTTCAAATGAAAACACAATATCCGTCGGCGTATTGCAGTTCATTCCCAATAATTGGCACATAAATTTGTTTTAACCCTTGTGTAGAATAACCATAGAATAAGTGCAGATTTAACACTATAATTTCGCTAATTTCAATATTCCACCGACCTCATTTTTAGAACAAAATGTGCTGTCTCATAACAAAATTAGCTTAAAAAATACCGCACTTTTTGTTGCTATCAAAAGTGCGGTCGTTTTTCGAGGTGTTTTTTCGTGTCGATTAATACACGCCTTGTGCCAACATGGCATCGGCCACTTTAACGAAACCGGCGACATTCGCACCCACGACATAGTTGATGTTACCTTGCGCATCACTGCCGTATTTTTTACAGTTAGCATGAATGTCTAACATAATGCGATGCAATTTTGCATCGACTTCTTCTCTTGTCCAACTTAAGCGTTGTGCGTTTTGTGACATTTCCAAACCGGAAGTGGCGACGCCGCCTGCATTTGCTGCTTTGCCTGGTCCAAATAATATGCCAGCTTCAATAAAGGCGTTGGTCGCTTCAATGGTGGTTGGCATATTGGCACCTTCGGCTACGACTTGCACGCCATTGGCAATCAAGGCTTGTGCATCGCTTAATGCTAATTCGTTTTGAGTGGCACATGGGAGTGCAATATCGACTTTTAAATGCCACGGCCGAGCACCGGCGACATATTTCAATCCAAAGAGATCGGCGTAATCTTTTACACGACCGCGTTTGACATTTTTGATGTCCATTAAAGCGGCTAATTTTTCTTGAGTGAAGCCTTCTTCATCCACAACGGTGCCGGATGAGTCGGAACAGCTAATGACTTTTGCACCTAGTTGCAGGGCTTTTTCAATCGCATATTGTGCCACGTTGCCGGAGCCGGAAACTGCGACGGTTTTGCCTTTCAAATCTTGACCTTTTTCTGCCAGCATGGCTTGGACGAAATAGACCAAACCATAACCGGTAGCTTCCGGACGAATTAAGCTTCCGCCGAAACTCAAGCCTTTGCCGGTAAAGACACAGCCGGTTTGATTGGAAAGTTTTTTCATCATGCCGGTTAAATAACCTACTTCACGTGCGCCGACACCAATATCACCTGCCGGCACATCTGTATCCGGGCCGATGTGGCGATAAAGTTCAGTCATTAAGGCTTGGCAGAAGCGCATGACTTCCGCATCACTTTTACCTTTTGGATCAAAGTCTGAACCGCCTTTGGCACCGCCCATTGGCAAGGTGGTTAAGGCATTTTTGAAGATTTGTTCAAAGCCTAAGAATTTTAAAATGGATTGGTTGACGGACGGGTGAAAGCGCATACCGCCTTTGAAAGGGCCGATAGCGCTGTTAAATTGAATGCGGAAAGCGCGGTTGACTTGCACTTTGCCTTTGTCATCGGTCCATGCTACGCGGAATTGAATAATGCGTTCCGGCTCAACTAAACGTTCTAATAAGGCTTCAGAGCAGTATTTCGGATTCTTCTCAAGGAATGACCAAATAGACGTGAAAACTTCGCGTATCGCTTGTAAAAATTCCGGTTGGTTTCCGTCACGTTGTTCGACTTTTGCTAAGAATTCTTCGAGTGAGGCAACTGCGTGAGACATAAGAATTTCTCCTGTGGATAGTATGTTGGTGTTTGCTTTATTTATTTTCGCTTGGCTATATTGCTAAGTCGGAATTACTATGCAACAGGAAATCATATGTTTTCAAATATTTTTACGAAAAATAATTAAATTGTTTTGTGTTTTTAACTTATTTTATTTTTTATCTAAAAAATAGATTTGTTTGTTAGATTGGATTTATTTTTTTCGGGAGGGTGATGGCAAAAGTGCGGTCATAAAAATAAGATTTTTTATGACCGCACTTTAGAAGAGATGTTAGGCAAATCTTGCTTTTGCTTCTGCAATGGCTTCTGCGATACGCAACGGTGATACTCCACCTTTGGCGGCGCGTTTGTCTAAGCAGGATTGTAAAGAAAGAATGTCATACACATCGTCCGATACTTTTTCACAAAATTGACGAAATTCAGGAATCGTCAGATCTTCTAAGGCCTTGTGTTGCTTGATGGCATACACCACGGTTTCGCCCACAATGTGATGGGAATCACGGAACGGTACGCCTTTGGCAACCAAATAATCGGCCAGTTCGGTGGCGTTGGAGTAGCCTTTAAGAGCCGATTCGCGGGTGCGTTTCACGTTCACTTTGATGTCGTCTAATACTAATGACGCCATGTCTAAGCAATCTTGCCAAGTGTCCAATGCATCGAAAATGCCTTCTTTGTCTTCCTGCATATCTTTGTTATACGCCAACGGTAATCCCTTTAATGTCATTAACATCCCATTTAATGCACCGATAACACGTCCTGCTTTGCCGCGGATTAATTCGCAGGCATCAGGGTTTTTCTTCTGTGGCATGAGGGAGGAACCGGAGGTTACGCGATCGGAGAGTTCCACAAAGTTAGATTCGCCGCTGTTGAAAATAATCATATCTTCGGCGAAACGGGATAAATGCACCATGCTCAGCGAGGCGGCAGAAAGTAGTTCGACGATATGATCGCGATCGGAGACGCTGTCCAAACTGTTACGGGTTGCAAATGCGAAATCTAAATCTTTGGCAAGCTGTTCGCGATCGATAGGATACGCTGTGCCGGCTAGGGCACCACTGCCTAGTGGGCAGCTATTCATACGGCGGTAAGCATCGGCTAAACGGGAATAATCGCGATCCAACATTTCCACGTAAGCCATGCACCAATGGGCAAAGGTAATTGGTTGGGCACGTTGTAGGTGGGTGTAGCCAGGCATCACAGCATCTTGGTTATTTTCTGCGGTAAACACCAATTTGCGTTGTAACTCGCGAATGGAATGTTGCAATTCGGCTACACGCTCTTTACACCACATTTTGATGTCGAGCGCTACTTGGTCGTTACGGCTGCGACCGGTGTGCAGTTTTTTACCTAAATTGCCCACTTTGTCGATCAGTTTACTTTCCACCCAACTGTGAATGTCTTCGGCATCGTCTTGCAAAATCGCTTGCGGATTTGACTGCACTTCAATCAATAATTCGTTCAATGCTTGTTCTAATTGTTGCTGTTCTTGTACGCTTAAAATATTGACGGAAACCAAAGCCTTCGACCAGCCGATGGAGCCCTCAATATCTTGCTCGGCAAGACGATAGTCAAAGCGTAATGAATCGTTAAAATTTTTAAAACGCTTGTCCGCCGCCTGCGTAAAGCGTCCACCCCAAAGTGCCATAGAATCCTCTAATTTGTGATTGATGTCATTGGTTAAAAAATATATCACAGAAACAAAAAAGGCGATCAACAAAAAATTTGCTTTTTGTGACCGCACTTTTTGTGTCATTGACCGTTATTTTAATAAATCTTCGTTTTTTGCGTGAATCCATTTACCACGTTTTTTATCCATGTATTGAAAATACTCGTTAGCGAACGTGCCTTGGGCACAGGTAAATTTATCACGGCGCGTATTTACGTCTTTGTTTTCCAGTGCTTTGTTTAATGTTTCCGGGCCGGTAAGAACAAATACGCCGCCGTCAACGCGACGATGTTCAATGTTGTCTACGATAATATCCAACGTTTCCTTTAAAAATGGGTTGCCTTTGCGGCTGGCTAAGAAGAAGTTAGTGTAACGTCCACGACGGGTGATGAGGACTTCGTCATCCTCCGGGTCAATCATCGCATCTAAGCAGCCGACAAGATGACCATCAATATCCATATAAATACCGCCGTCTTGGTAGAGTGTGAATAAGCGCCAAAAATCCGCTTGTGCGGCACCGTCAGTCAGTTGGCTGTAAGCGGCAAACGTGCGTGGATCAGCATATTTTTCAATATACTCGCTACGTGCTTCAGTGCTGACATAGCGGTAATCGTAACTTAACGAAAATAAACGGTTGACCAAATAGTTGCAGTAAATTGGCAACGTCACTTTATTGCTGTAGTTGGTTTGCCAAATCACGCGATTAATTTTGCTTGGTTTGCCGGATTGGCGTTTAGCCGGACTGAATTCGGGGATCGTAAAGCGTTTTTTCGGAAAAAGCGCATGGAAAGGGTAGCTTAGGATTTTGACAATGTTCCCGGTTAAGCGTAATAGACCGTTTGAAATTAAAAGTGCGGTCTGATTTTTTATTGTTTTTTGCATTAAATGAATCCGTTTATTCTGTTGAAAAACAGGCTGTACTTTATCACTTTACACAAAAAGAATAAACGTCAGGAAGGCTTTGAAAGAGAAAACATTACATGAAAAGTAGAGTGGTGGGCGATACCGGTCTCGAACCAGTGACCCCCTCCTTGTAAGGGAGGTGCTCTCCCAACTGAGCTAATCGCCCGACGAATCGGTATTTTAAGATTTTAAGTGGTGGGCGATACCGGTCTCGAACCAGTGACCCCCTCCTTGTAAGGGAGGTGCTCTCCCAACTGAGCTAATCGCCCACGTTAGAATCTTAAAATAGGGAAGTATGTAAAGAAGTGGTGGGCGATACCGGTCTCGAACCAGTGACCCCCTCCTTGTAAGGGAGGTGCTCTCCCAACTGAGCTAATCGCCCACGTCGTTACATTGACAACATTGAGAAACCTTGAAAGTGGTGGGCGATACCGGTCTCGAACCAGTGACCCCCTCCTTGTAAGGGAGGTGCTCTCCCAACTGAGCTAATCGCCCTCAATGTTGTGAGCGTGCATTATAATTGCTCAATGATTTCAGTCAACAAATTTTTGCCAAAAATCCGTTGGTTGTTTTAAAAATAGGCATAAAAACAGATTTTTCCTTATGAATTCAAACAACTCGTAGTACAATACCGCATAATTATTTGCACAGAAAAAGGTTATAAAATGAAATTAGAAGCATTGTTTAATTTAGATCCAAACGTTAAGGTGCGTACCCGTTTTGCACCAAGCCCAACCGGTTATTTGCACGTTGGCGGCGCGCGTACCGCACTTTATTCCTGGTTATACGCTAAACACAATCACGGCGAATTTGTGTTGCGTATTGAAGATACCGATTTGGAGCGCTCCACACCGGAAGCCACGCAAGCCATTTTAGAAGCGATGGAATGGTTAGATTTGGCTTGGGAGCATGGCCCTTATTATCAAACTAAGCGTTTTGACCGTTATAACCAAGTTATCGATCAAATGATTGAGCAAGGTTTGGCATACCGTTGTTACTGTACCAAAGAACGTTTGGAAACATTACGTCATACACAAGAACAAAATAAAGAAAAACCGCGTTATGACCGCCATTGTTTACATGATCACGCTGAACATTCTGCCGATGAACCGCATGTTGTGCGTTTTAAAAATCCAACTGAGGGTTCTGTGGTATTTGATGATGCGGTGCGTGGACGCATTGAAATCAGCAACAGCGAATTGGATGACTTGATTATCCGCCGTACCGACGGCTCACCGACCTATAACTTCTGCGTGGTGGTAGATGACTGGGATATGGGTATTACCCACGTTGTACGCGGTGAAGACCATATTAATAACACCCCGCGTCAAATTAACATTTTAAAAGCCCTTGGCGCACCGATTCCGGTATATGCACACGTTTCCATGATTAACGGGGACGATGGTCAAAAACTGTCTAAACGTCACGGCGCAGTGAGCGTGATGCAATATCGTGATGAAGGCTATTTGCCGGAAGCGCTCATTAACTATTTAGTGCGTTTAGGCTGGGGCCATGGTGATCAGGAAATTTTCACCCGCCAAGAAATGATTGATTTATTTGATTTACACTCCGTGAGTAAATCTGCCAGTGCCTTTAATACCGAAAAATTATTGTGGTTGAACCATCACTATATTCGTGAATTGCCAGCGGACTACGTCGCGAAACATTTAGCATGGCAATATCAGGATTTAGGCATTGACACGTCCAACGGCCCGGCATTAACGGAAATCATCACCATGCTGGCGGATCGTTGTAAAACGTTACGTGAAATGGCGCTTGCCAGCCGTTATTTCTTTGAAGAGTTTGACGATTTTGATGAAGCCGCGGTGAAAAAACATTTCAAAGCGGGTGCGGCAGAAGCTCTTAAAAAAGTAAAAGAAAAACTGACCGCACTTTCCACTTGGGATTTGCATTCTACTCATGAAGCCATTGAACAAACTGCTGCCGAATTAGAGGTTGGCATGGGTAAAGTGGGGATGCCGTTGCGTGTGGCCGTGACTGGCGCGGGGCAATCGCCGTCTATGGACGTCACCCTTGTGGGTATCGGGCGTGATCGCGTATTAAATCGTATTCAACGAGCCATTGATTTTATTCACGCACAAAACGTTTAATATTTAATCTGATGGCAATGAATTAAAAATTTAATATTGACAGACCAAGGGGCGGAATTTATCATAGCCGCCACTATACGGGGATATAGCTCAGTTGGGAGAGCGCTTGAATGGCATTCAAGAGGTCGTCGGTTCGATCCCGATTATCTCCACCAAATTTTACAACCTTATCAATTAGTTATTAGTTGGTAAGGTTTTTTTATTTTTTAGCGTTGTGCTTCATGCGTTATCAACGCAAATGCTATTAAGTTCTTGCCTCTAAAGTTATCTCATCTAATGTGAAATTTATGCTTAAAAAGAGCATTTAAACATTTCTTAAATGTTCTATAGCTCCCTGTTTCTTGCTAAATGAGTTGCCCGAAGGGGGAGTTTATGAAACAATTTGTCGCTATTCCAATTTAAAAAAATTAACTGAATTTTAAGGATACGATAGTGATCGATTTCGATGGCTACCGTCCGAATGTAGGCATTGTTATTTGCAACGACAAAGGGCAAGTGCTGTGGGCGAAAAGATACGGACAGAATTCCTGGCAATTTCCGCAAGGCGGGATTAATGATAATGAAACGCCAGAACAAGCGATGTACCGAGAATTATTTGAGGAAGTAGGATTAACACGCAAAGATGTGCGAGTGCTCTATGCCTCTAAGCATTGGCTGCGTTATAAATTGCCAAAACGCCTGCTACGTTATGATTCCAAACCTATTTGTATCGGACAGAAACAACGCTGGTTTTTATTGCAGTTAGTCAGCGACACCAAAAACATCAATATGCAATGCAGTAAAACACCGGAGTTTGATGGTTGGCGTTGGGTGAGTTTTTGGTATCCGGTGCGTCAAGTGGTTTCTTTCAAAAGAGATGTCTATCGTAAAGCGATGAAAGAGTTTGCTACGGTGTTATTTGATGAAAATAACAAAGACTTGTTATTGCGGGCTGACTCTAGCGCAGTAGAAGAGAAAAAGAATACCTTTTCAACGCCAAAACAGACCCATTCAAAGCATTCTAAACATTCATCACAAAAGTATAAGAGATAATTATGTTAACCTTCTTCCTATTTTGTTTGCTTGCCGGTTGTGTCGCCGGCTTTTTAGCCGGTTTATTCGGCATTGGTGGCGGCATGGTGATTGTGCCGATGATGGTTTATTTATTGCCAATTGTCGGCGTACCGGATTCGCTCTTAATGTCCACCGCACTTGGCACCTCCTTCGCGACTATCGTAGTTACCGCTTTTTCTTCCGCACAACGACACCACAAACTTGGCAATGTTGTTTGGTCCACCTTAAAGTATTTTGCCCCCGCATTAATGATTAGTGCCTTCATTTCAGGACAATACATCAGTAAATTGCCTCATGACATTTCCAGCAAGTTGTTTGCCTGCTTAGTTGTTTATTTAGCCGCTAAAATGATTTTGTCTATTAAGCCGAAAAACATCGATCCGAATAAAAAAATTACGCCTTTATCCTCGATTATTGGCGGTGCTTTGATTGGCATGGCATCAAGTGTTGCCGGTATTGGCGGTGGCGGATTTATTGTGCCGTTTTTAAATTCTCGCAACGTAGATATTAAAAAAGCTATCGGTACTTCGGCGTTCTGCGGCATGTTGATGGGGATTGCGGGGATGTTGAGTTTTATGGTGAGCGGTTGGAATGTGCAAGGTATGCCACCTTATTCGATCGGCTTCGTGTATTTCCCGGCTGTATTAGGCATCACGGTCACCTCATTTTTCACTTCTAAACTTGGTGCCAACGCAACGAATAAACTCCCGGTGCCGACCTTGAAGAAAGCCTTTGCCGCCTTTTTAATTGTGGTGGCGATTAATATGTTATTGAAATAAGGAACGTTATGAATTCAGATTACCTTGTATTACCGCATTTCGATCCGGCAATTTTTGAATTTGGTCCCATCGGTTTGCGCTGGTATGGATTAATGTATTTGCTTGGCTTTATTTTTGCTCGTTGGTTAGGTGTACGCCGTACTCAACAAGCCAACAGTGGTTGGACGATAGATCAAGTCGATTCTTTACTCTTTAATGGTTTCATGGGCGTCTTTTTAGGCGGTCGAATTGGTGATGTCTTCTTTTATAATTTTGATCGTTTTTTACAGGACCCGCTGTATTTATTCCGAGTTTGGGAAGGCGGTATGTCTTTTCATGGTGGCTTAATTGGCGTGATTATTGCCATGGTCATTACTTCTAAAATACAAAAACGCAGCTTTTGGGCGACGGCAGATTTTGTTGCACCTCTCATTCCTTTCGGTTTAGGAATGGGGCGTCTTGGTAATTTCATTAATTTAGAATTATGGGGGCGTGCAACGGACGTGCCTTGGGCAATGATTTTTCCGACAGATCCGCTATTATTACCACGCCATCCATCTCAATTATATGAAGCTGTGTTAGAAGGTTTAGTGTTGTTCCTTATTTTGAATTGGTTTATTCGTAAACCACGTCCAATGGGATCGGTTGCCGGCCTCTTCCTCATCGGTTATGGCGTTTTCCGTTTTATGATTGAATATGTGCGCGAACCCGATGTAGAGCTGTTTCTTGGTGTGATCACAAGAGGCCAACTTCTTTGTCTGCCAATGATGCTTGGCGGTGTTTTCATTATGCTTTGGGCATACAACAAAAGTGCGGTGAAAAAATGAAACAATATTTAGATTTGTGCCAACGCATTGTTAACGAAGGCGTTTGGGTAGAAAACGAACGTACCGGCAAACGTTGTTTGACCGTGATTAACGCCGGTTTGACTTACGATGTGGCAAACAACCAATTTCCGTTGATTACCACCCGTAAAAGTTATTGGAAAGCGGCTATTGCAGAATTTTTAGGCTATATTCGCGGTTATGACAATGCAGCAGACTTCCGCAATCTTGGCACCAAAACCTGGGATGCCAATGCCAATGAAAATCAGGCTTGGCTCAATAATCCGCACCGCAAAGGCACGGATGACATGGGACGCGTGTATGGCGTGCAGGGCAGAAGCTGGCGCAAGCCAAATGGTGAACATCTCGATCAGTTGCGTAAAATCGTCAATAACCTCAGCAAAGGCATTGATGACCGCGGTGAGATTCTGACGTTCTATAATCCGGGTGAATTTGATTTGGGTTGTTTGCGTCCCTGCATGCACACACATACGTTTTCCTTGCTGGGTGATACGTTATATCTCACCAGTTATCAGCGCTCTTGTGATGTCCCGCTTGGCTTGAATTTCAACCAAATCCAAGTATTCACTTTCTTAGCATTAATGGCACAAATTACCGGTAAAAAAGCAGGGCAGGTATTCCATCACATTGTGAATGCACATATTTATGAAGACCAGTTGGAACTCATGCGTGATGTGCAATTAAAACGTGAGCCTTTCCCTTCACCGCAGTTGGAAATTAACCCGGACATTAAATCTTTAGAAGACCTGGAAACCTGGGTCACCATGGATGATTTCAAAGTCACGGGTTATCAATGCCACGAACCGATTAAATATCCGTTTTCCGTCTAACAAAGTGCGGTCGGTTTTAAAAACGTTTTTTAAATCCACCGCACTTTTTATCTGAATAGCCTCATGACTGAATCTCAACAGCAACTGGATGAACAATTTATGCGCCACGCCTTAATGTTGGCGGACAAAGCAGAAGCCTTGGGTGAAATTCCTGTGGGTGCCGTGTTAGTGAGCGAAGAGGGTGAAATTATTGGTGAGGGATGGAATTTATCGATCATTGATTCTGATCCCACTGCGCACGCTGAAATTGTCGCGTTGCGTCAAGGCGGACAAACCTTACAAAATTATCGCTTGTTGAATGCAACCTTATACGTCACGTTGGAACCTTGCACTATGTGCGCCGGTGCGATTTTGCACAGCCGTATTAACCGCTTGGTGTTTGGCGCGGCAGACTATAAAACCGGTGCGGTAGGTTCTCGTTTTCATTTTTTTGATGATTATAAAATGAACCATGCCATCGAAATCACCGCTGGCGTGTTGCAACAGGAATGCAGTGAAAAACTCAGTGCGTTTTTTCAAAAACGCCGCGCGCAGCAGAAAGAAGCGAAATTAGCGCAACAGTTGATGACTGAAGCGAAGTCTGATGATTAAAAGTGCGGTCATTTTTTTCAGCATTTTTTAATATCCCTCGTTAAATTTCCTGCGGAGTGATACAATCGCCGCTCAATTTTATTAGTCAAGAGATAAGTTATGTCCCGTCAGAAAAAGACTCGCCGCCTTACAGATATCATGCCGGCCCGCAAATCCGATAAAAAACCGGAACAACCCCTTTCCGGCCGCAAAGCGACACGTTATGAACTGGATGCGAAAGCCCGTGAAGAGAAGAAAAAACGTAAGCATAAAGGATTGGATTCCGGTTCTCGTCATAGTGCGCCGGAAAATAGAGCCGCGAATCAAGTAAAAGAAATTCAGGATCCACGAATCGGTAGCCGTAAAAAAGTGCCGTTGATGGTGGAATTTGTGAATAAACCGCAAAAAGCGCAAGCAGTATCAGCTGCAAAATCTGAGCCAAAAGCAACCTTGGATCCGATGGTAGAATTAGAACAGTTAGAAAATAACGAATGTTTGAATCAGTTGTTGGATCAATTGGATGAAGGTAAAAAATTGTCTGCCGAAGATCAAAAATTTGTGGATACCTGTTTGGCGCGTGTCGCGCAATTAATGGACGAGTTAGGCATTGTGGATGATGAAGAAAACGATGAAGATTTATACCGCACTTTTGAACGAATCGACATCAACCAATTTAAATAAGTATCTTTAAATTATGTGGAAAACGTTTTTACTCATTGCAGCTGTCATCATCATTGCCGGTATGGTCGGTTATGCCGCGTATTTGTTGCTGGCGTTGCAAAAGCAGAAAAAAGCACTGTTGCAAGCACGCCGAAACCGTATTCATCGCATTAAAGAAAGCCTTGAGATTATTGCGAAAGCCATGTTGAACGGTGATTGCAATTTATCAGAAGGTGTATTGCGTTTGAAAATGCTACTCGAACCGGTGGGCATGAGCCTAAAACATTATTCTGCCATGTGGCGATTGTATGAAACGGTCGAAGATATGCCGACCCATGAGGCTCGCAGAGAATTAAAAAAGAACGAAAGAATGCGTTTGGATTTACAGCGTGAAAGCACAGAAGCCGAGCTTGAAAGTAAGATTAAGTTAGAACTAAACCGACTTCTAACGGATATCCAAACATTATAAACGTGGGGGAAATTGAATGTCTGAGATCATTTGGGATTTAGCATTAATTCAAAAATATAATCAATCCGGTCCGCGCTACACATCCTATCCGACAGCGCTTGAGTTTAACGAACAGTATACGAATGAGGACTTTATTGCCGCGGCACAACGTTATCCAACACGTCCGTTGTCATTATATGTTCACATTCCGTTTTGCCATAAACTTTGTTATTTCTGCGCCTGTAATAAAGTCATTACGCGCCATCAGCACAAAGCCGACATTTACTTGGATTTTCTGGAACGAGAAATAAAAGAGCGGTCGAAATTATTTACAAATCGTGTGGCAACGCAAGTGCATTGGGGCGGTGGCACGCCAACGTATTTAACGGAAGCACAATCTGCCCGTTTAATGCAAATGTTGCGCGACCATTTTAATATCGCCGATAACGCAGAAATCAGTATTGAAATGGATCCTCGTGAAATTGAGCTTTCGATGTTAGAACATTTGCATAACATCGGGTTTAACCGCATCAGTATGGGCGTACAAGATTTCAATAAAGACGTACAAAAAGCGGTGAATCGCGAACAGGATGAGGCATTTGTCAATGCGCTGTTGATGCGCGCTCGTGAGCTGGGTTTTCAATCGACTAACCTAGATTTGATTTATGGTTTGCCATTCCAGAGTGTTGAGAGCTTTATGTTCACCTTGAAAAAAGTCATTGAACTCAACCCTGATCGATTGAGCGTATTTAACTATGCCCATTTGCCAAGCCGTTTCGCCGGACAAGCAAAAATAAAAGATTGGCAGTTACCGAAACCGGAGACGAAGCTGGAAATTTTACAAAAAACCATCGAAACACTGGGCAGTGCAGGTTATAAGTTTATTGGTATGGATCATTTTGCCAAACCGGACGATGAACTTGCTATTGCACAGCAAAATGGCGTGTTGCACCGTAATTTCCAAGGCTATACGACGCAGGAAGAATGTGATTTGTTGGGGCTGGGTGTGTCGGCAATCAGCTTATTGGGGGATACCTATGCGCAAAATCAGAAAGATTTGAAGGAATATTATACCGCGGTGGATACCAACGGCATTGCCTTGCATAAAGGTTTAGCCATGTCAGAAGAAGATTGTTTGCGTCGGGATGTCATTAAGCAATTGATTTGTAATTTTAAATTAGCGTATGCCCCATTAGAAAAACAGTACAATATTGATTTTAAACAACACTTTGCTGAAGATTTGGCCTTGCTCGCACCTTTGGCTGCCGATGGTTTATTGGATATCGGTGAGGCGCAAATCACGGTTTCCGCAAAAGGACGTTTGTTGATTCGTAATATTTGTTTGTGTTTCGACACGTATTCACGCGCACAAGCAAAACAACAGCAATTTTCGCGGATTATTTAATTTGAAATGTCTGGGTAGGTTTTATGCCTATCTCTGCGCCTGTTTTCTAAAATAAAAAGTGCGGTTGAAATTCATCGGAAATTTCAACCGCACTTTTCGTTTATCATTACCCCACTAAATTCAATTCAAACACAGATTTTTTCGGGTTTAAGCGGAAACCTTCTTGTTCCAGTAAATGATGTTGCTGTCGATCTTGTTCTACCACTAATCGCGTGGATTGCGTGTAGCTGACGAATTCTTTGGCTTTGGCAATAAGTGCGGTGTAAATATCGTTTGATTGATTGCCTTGGCGCACGAAAATGTCTGTTAATTGCCAGTAGCGCTGTAATTGTAGCGAAGAAAGACGAGGATAAAGTTGAATGAAACCGAGCGCTTGTTGGGATTGGTCGAGCGCAAGGAAAAAAATGCTTTCGCTAAAACGAATACGGTTGGAAAGAAAGGTGAGCGTGCGCTCCGGATTTTCTGTCATGCCCTGAGAAAGACGATATTCTTCAAATAGCGGTAGGAGTGTTTCCAGGTTCCATTGTTCAGCTTTAAAAATTTTAATCATGAGGCGATCGGTCATTTTTTGTTAAATTTATACAGTAGATTGTATCTTTTTAGCCCAAAAGAATCATCTGTTACAAAGAAAATTTTTTAGAACTGTGATTTTTTACCAAAAAAAGTAGGCGTTTTTTGTTATAGTAGGCGCAGTTTTTATTCAATCATATTAAGGAGAAACAAAATGGCTCGTCGTCCTTTAGTTATGGGTAACTGGAAATTAAACGGTAGCAAAGCCTTCACTCGTGAATTGATCACCGGCTTAAAAGAAGAATTGCACGGTGTGACCGGTTGTGATGTGGCAATTGCCCCACCGGTCATGTATTTGGCAGAAGCTGAAAAATTATTATCAGGCTGCGGCTGCAGCTGTGGCGGTCAAAATATCATCCAATTAGGCGCGCAAAACGTGGACGTGAATGTGAAAGGCGCATTCACTGGTGATATCTCCACTGAAATGTTGAAAGATTTTGGCGCGAAATACATCATTATTGGTCACTCCGAGCGTCGTACTTATCACAAAGAAAGTGATGAATTTGTGGCGAAAAAATTTGGTGCGTTAAAAGAAGCTGGCTTGGTGCCTGTGTTATGTATCGGTGAATCCGAAGCGGAAAACGAAGCAGGTAAAACTGAAGAAGTCTGTGCGCGTCAAATTGATGCCGTCATAAACCTATTGGGCGTAGAAGCCTTCAACGGTGCGGTGATTGCGTATGAACCAATTTGGGCTATCGGTACCGGCAAATCTGCGACTCCGGCACAAGCGCAAGCTGTGCATGCATTCATCCGTGGTCATATTGCGAAAAAATCCCAAGCGGTTGCTGATCAAGTGATCATTCAATACGGCGGTTCTGTTAACGATGCTAACGCAGCAGAATTGTTCACCCAACCGGATATTGACGGTGCATTAGTGGGTGGCGCGTCCTTAAAAGCGCCTGCCTTTGCGGTGATCGTGAAAGCTGCGGCAAAAGCGAAAAACTAATTTCATTTTGTCTTTGAGGGTCGGTGAATACCGACCCTTTTCGTTTTCAGATTTCAGAAACTTCCGCTATAATGACCGCACTTTTTTAACCTTAAATTCAAGGAATTTATCATGCAAAATCCAAAAGATGATGTTTTATATGCGCCGGTTGAGTGGGTTGACCACAGCGCGGGCTACACCGACATTCGTTATCACAAATCCACCGACGGCATTGCCAAAATCACCATCAATCGTCCGGAAGTGCGCAATGCTTTCCGTCCGCAAACTGTTAAAGAAATGATCACCGCTTTTGCCGATGCCCGTTTTGACGAAAAAATCGGTGTTATCGTGCTAACCGGTGAAGGTGAAAAAGCGTTCTGTTCCGGCGGTGACCAAAAAGTCCGTGGCGATTACGGCGGCTATAAAGACGACAGCGGCGTACATCATCTTAACGTGTTGGATTTCCAACGTGATATTCGTACTTGCCCGAAACCGGTGGTGGCGATGGTGGCAGGTTATGCCATCGGCGGCGGTCATGTGTTACACATGATGTGTGACCTGACCATTTCCGCAGACAACGCGATTTACGGTCAGACAGGCCCGAAAGTAGGTTCTTTTGATGGCGGTTGGGGTGCAAGCTATATGGCACGTATCGTTGGTCAGAAAAAAGCGCGCGAAATTTGGTTCTTATGCCGTCAATACAATGCACAAGAAGCCTTAGATATGGGCTTAGTGAACACAGTAGTGCCTTACGCTGAGTTAGAAAAAGAAACCGTACGTTGGTGCCGTGAAATGCTACGCAATAGCCCGATTGCTTTACGTTGTTTGAAAGCGGCATTAAATGCAGACTGTGACGGTCAATCCGGTCTTCAAGAGCTTGCCGGTAACGCCACCATGTTGTTCTATATGACGGAAGAAGGCCAAGAAGGTCGCAACGCCTTCAATGAAAAACGCGCGCCGGACTTCGGTAAATTTAAGCGCAATCCTTAAGATAAAAAGTGCGGTCGTTTTTAAAAATGTTTTTTAAATCGACCGCACTTTTGCCATTTCGCACACAGCAATTTCTTCTCTGTAATTGATATAGGTAAAGACAATGGATTTCGGTTTAACAGAAACAATGATTAAAAACATCGGTTGGCATTTGCGCCATTTTCCCAATGTTGAAACAGCGATTTTGTTTGGCTCACGTGGGAAGGGAAATTTTCGTGAAGACTCAGACATTGATTTAGCCTTAAAAGGCGATGGCATTACCAATGACATGTTGCATGATATACAGCAAACTCTGTCGCAAACTACCATTCCGTATAAATTTGATTTAGTCATTCATGACAAGATTACCGATCCTGATTTACTGGCACATATTCAACGGGTGGGCAAAATCTTCTATGAAAAGAAAAATTGCTCCATTCAACATCGTCGTTACCAACTTTTCCGTTATTCCATTCCGGTGGATTCGCAACTGATTTTGCGTAATCGCTTTTTGAAAAAGCGTGAAGGCCTTTTAGTGAAAGTGTGCTGTGGGCAAAATGAAGGCTGGGGCGAAATTGCGCCGTTGCCGGAATTTAGTCATGAAACCTTAGCCCAAGCCCAAGCCCAAGCCATCGAATGGCTGGAAAAATGGGATCAATCCCGCAGTTGTAATGTAAAACTGGATTTGACGGCGGATTTATATCCTTCTGTGGCGTTCGGGCTCAGTTGTGCGTTGATGGAAATGAAAGGACGTTTGGGTGACGAAGGCAACTATCAAACCGCGCCTTTATGTTATGGCGATCCTGATGAGCTTTATGAACCGCTGGATCAAATGCAGGGCGAAAAAGTGGCAAAAGTGAAAGTGGGGATGTATGAAGCCAATCGTGATGGCCTTATTGCCGATATGTTGTTAGAAGCCATTCCGGATTTGCAATTACGGCTAGATGCCAACCGTAGCTGGACGTCGGCTAAAGCGCAAATGTTCGCCAAATATGTGAAACCGGAACACCGTGCGCGCATTCAATTTATTGAAGAGCCTTGCAAAACCCGTGAGGAAAGTCGTCAATTTGCAGCAGAAACCGGCATTAACATTGCCTGGGATGAAAGCGTACGTGAACCTGATTTTCGTGTGGAAAAAGAACCGCACTTGGTGGCGATTGTGATTAAACCGACCTTGGTGGGATCTATTGAACGTTGTGCCGAGTTAATTGCTCAGGCGCACGCGTTAGGTATGAAAGCCGTTATCAGTTCCAGCATTGAAAGTAGCTTCGGTTTAACCCAACTGGCACGCATGGCGCAACAATATACGCCAAATGTCACGCCGGGATTAGACACACTCGATTTAATGGATTATCAAGTCGTCAGAACCTGGCCAGGGTCGGAGTTACCTGTCGTTGACTTCGATTCGGAATTCATTACCGAAGTCATTTTAGATTAAAAGTGCGGTCGTTTTTTCGATTATTTTTTATAGTGCGGTTTTTTACAGATTAGACCAGCCAAAAGCGAAAAATCATTATAATGCGCGCAATAAAAAGGAATGTGATATGTCATCAAAATACAACATTTTGCTGTTAAATGGCCCGAACTTGAATATGTTGGGTGTGCGTGAGCCAGGTCATTACGGACATTTATCCTTAGCGGAAATTGAACGGCATTTGCAACAACAAGCGGTAAAACAGCAAGTGGCACTGGATTGTTTTCAAGCCAATAGTGAAGAAAAATTGATTGAGAAAATTCACCAAAGCTTTCAAAAAGTGGATTTTATTATCATCAATCCCGCGGCCTATACCCACACCAGCGTGGCGTTGCGTGATGCGTTACTTGCCGTTGGCATTCCTTTCGTTGAAGTGCATTTATCCAATATTCATAAACGAGAACCGTTTCGTCATCATTCCTATTTTAGTGATGTGGCGGAAAGTGTGATTTGTGGCTGTGGTGCGCAGGGGTATGATTTTGCATTACAGTTTGCCGTAAATTATCTTTCAAAAAAGTGAAGATCGGCGAAATTTAGCAAAAAATCGCAGAATTTTATCGCCAAAATAATGATTTTGAGGTAATCTCTCGGGCGAAAATTTATCTTAATCCATACCGTGCTTTTTTCAAAAGTGCGGTGAAAATCTAGCATATTTTAGGAAAAAACTATGGACATTCGTAAAATTAAAAAACTGATTGAATTAGTGGAAGAATCCGGTATTACGGAACTCGAAGTTTCAGAAGAAGAGGGTTCTGTACGTATTAGTCGTGCCACTGTTGCCGCGCCGGCAAATGTTCAGTATTCCATTCCAGCAGCTGCACCGGTTCCGGTTGCGGCTCCTGTTGCACCAGCTGCCGCGCCGGCAGCCCCTGCTGCTGCACCTGAAGAAGTTTCTGGTCATAAGATCCGCTCTCCGATGGTAGGAACGTTCTATCGTAGTCCAAGCCCTGAAGCGAAAGCGTTTGTTGAAGTGGGGCAAACCGTAAAAGTAGGTGATGCACTTTGCATCGTTGAAGCGATGAAAATGATGAACCGTATTGAAGCGGATAAAGCAGGTGTAGTAAAAGCTATTTTGGTAAATGATGGTGAGCCTGTCGAATTTGATGAGCCGTTGATTATTATCGAATAATTAACATAGCAGACCATAATTTAAACAAGAATGGATTTATTATGTTAGAAAAAGTTGTTATCGCCAATCGTGGTGAAATTGCACTGCGAATTTTGCGCGCCTGCAAAGAATTGGGCATTAAAACTGTTGCGGTTCATTCCACCGCCGACCGTGAGTTAAAACACGTTCTGCTTGCAGATGAAACCGTGTGTATCGGTCCTGCTCAATCTGCAAAAAGTTATTTAAATATTCCGGCAATTATTGCCGCAGCTGAAGTGACCGGCGCTGATGCTATTCACCCGGGCTATGGTTTTCTTTCCGAAAATGCGGATTTCGCCGAACAGGTAGAAAGCTCCGGTTTCACGTTTATCGGACCAACTGCCGATGTGATTCGTTTGATGGGCGACAAAGTGTCCGCGATTAACGCCATGAAAAAAGCCGGTGTGCCTTGCGTTCCGGGTTCTGATGGCCCATTAACCTCTGACATCGCGAAAAACAAAGAAATCGCGAAACGTATTGGCTATCCGATCATTATCAAAGCCTCCGGTGGCGGCGGTGGTCGTGGTATGCGTGTAGTCCGTAGCGAAGAGGCGTTAGAAGAATCTATTGCCATGACGAAAGCAGAAGCGAAAGCGGCTTTCAACAACGACATGGTTTACATGGAAAAATATTTGGAAAACCCACGCCATGTGGAAATCCAAGTATTAGCAGACACCCACGGCAATGCGGTTTACTTGGCAGAGCGTGACTGTTCTATGCAACGTCGCCACCAAAAAGTCGTGGAAGAGGCACCGGCACCGGGCATTAGCGAAGAAGTACGTCGCGATATTGGTTCCCGTTGTGCGAAGGCTTGTGTGGAAATTGGCTATCGTGGTGCGGGTACGTTTGAATTCTTATATGAAAACGGTGAGTTCTATTTCATTGAAATGAATACCCGTATTCAAGTGGAACATCCTGTGACGGAAATGATTACCGGTGTGGACTTGGTGAAAGAGCAATTGCGTATTGCAGCGGGCTTGCCGATTTCTTTTAAACAAGAAGACATTAAAGTGAAAGGCCATGCGATGGAATGTCGTATCAACGCGGAAGATCCAAAAACCTTCTTGCCTTCACCGGGTAAAGTGGCGCATTTACATTCCCCAGGTGGTCTAGGCGTGCGTTGGGATTCTCATGTTTACGCAGGTTACACGGTTCCTCCGCATTATGATTCCATGATTGCGAAATTGATTACTTACGGCGATACCCGTGAAGTTGCAATCCGTCGTATGCAAAATGCGTTATCAGAAACCATCATTGACGGGATTAAAACGAATATTCCGTTGCATGATCTGATTTTAGCAGACGAAAACTTCCAAAAAGGTGGTACAAATATCCACTATTTGGAGAAAAAATTAGGTATGCACGAATAAAACGTGGCATTAATAGAAAAAGTGGATTTTATCCACTTTTTTTGTTTAGGAATGATATATGGACTTACAACAACGTTATAAACAAGCGACTAAAGAAGCCCGTTGGGCATTGGGTTTAACTTTACTTTATGTGATTGGTTGGTGCTTATGTGCTTACTTGCCAAAGGGTACACAAGGCCCAATTGGTTTTCCTCTGTGGTTTGAACTGGCCTGTATTTACCTGCCGATTCTGTTTATTGTGGTCGCGTATTGGCTGATTAAAATTGTGTTTCAGGATATTCCGCTGGATGTGGAAGAGAAAAAACAACATTCGACAACGGAGCGTCACTAATGAACCTAGGGATTATTTTTCCACTCGTCATCTATTTAGCCTTTGTCTTTGGTGCAGCGATTTATGCTTATGTCAAACGTCAGAAAGGCGGGGATTTTCTTTCCGAATACTATGTTGGCAATCGTTCTATGACAGGCTTCGTGCTTGCCATGACGACCGCCTCTACCTATGCCAGTGCCAGTTCCTTTATCGGTGGCCCCGGTGCGGCTTATAAGTATGGTTTGGGCTGGGTTCTGCTTGCTATGATCCAAGTGCCGGCAGTGTGGTTGGCGCTTGGTGCGTTAGGGAAAAAATTTGCTTTGCTTTCCCGTGAGACCAATGCGTTGACCATCAACGATTTATTACTTTATCGCTATAAAAACAAATATTTAGTGTGGATTGCCTGTGTCGCGTTGTTGATCGCGTTCTTTGCGGCGATGACCGTGCAATTTATCGGTGGTGCCCGTTTATTGGAAACGACCATCGGCATTCCTTACACTCAAGCCTTACTGATTTTCGCTTTAACCGTGGGGATTTATACCTTCATCGGCGGTTTCCGTGCTGTGGTGTTAACGGATACAATCCAAGGTACCGTGATGATTCTTGGCACGATTGTGTTATTGGTCGGCGTGATTTATCAGGTAGGCGGCGTGGAAAGTGCGGTCAAAAAATTAACTGAAATTGATCCAAGCCTCGTCAGCCCGTACGGACCGAATGAGATGTTGGATTTCCAATTTATGGCGTCTTTCTGGATTTTGGTTTGCTTCGGTGTAGTTGGTTTGCCGCACACAGCCGTGCGTTGCATGGCGTTTAAAGACAGCAAAGCCCTGCACAATGGTATGCTAATCGGCACGATCGTGTTGACGATTATCATGTTCGGTATGCACTTGGCGGGTGCATTGGGGCGCGCCATCGTGCCGGATTTAACGGTGTCGGATAAAGTGATTCCAAGCCTGATGTTGCAAGTGTTGCCACCGATTGTGGCTGGGATTTTCCTTGCAGCACCAATGTCAGCGATTATGTCCACGGTGGATGCGCAGCTTATTCAGTCGTCTTCTATTTTTGTGAAAGACTTGTATTTGGCGGCAAAACCGCAGGCAGTGCAAAATCAAAAACGGATTGGTCGAATCTCCTCAATCATTACGTTAATTTTGACCGCACTTTTAATTTTTGCGTCTCTGAATCCGCCGGATATGATCATTTGGCTGAACCTGTTTGCCTTTGGTGGACTTGAAGCTGCATTTTTGTGGGTCATCGTTCTCGGACTTTACTGGGATAAAGCCAATGCTTATGGTGCGGTTAGCTCCATGTTGGTCGGCTTGGTTTCGTTTATTTTATTTACCCAATTTGGCATTAAACTCTTTGGCTTCAACCCGATTGTGCCTTCTCTCGTCTTTGGCTTAGCGGCATTTTTGATTGGGAATAAAATCGGCGAGAAGCGCCATTCATCATAAAATATATAGGAATAAACATGGCTTGGATTCAAATTCGCCTAAACAGTACTAACGAAAAGGCAGAGCAAATCAGTGATTTTTTAGAAGAAATCGGCTCAGTGTCCGTTACTTTTATGGACAGCCAAGATACGCCGATTTTTGAACCGTTACCGGGAGAAACCCGCTTGTGGGGCAACACCGATGTGATTGCTTTGTTTGATGCAGAAACCGATATGAATGTGGTGGTGGATGCACTTAAACAGGCGAAGCATTTGGATGAACATACCGCTTATAAAATCGAACAAATCGAAGACAAAGACTGGGAGCGCGAGTGGATGGATAATTTCCATCCAATGCAATTTGGTCAGCGTTTGTGGATTTGCCCAAGCTGGCGTGATGTGCCGGATCCGAATGCCGTGAACGTGATGCTTGATCCGGGCTTGGCGTTTGGTACAGGGACACACCCGACCACAGCGCTTTGTTTGGAATGGCATAGTTTAGATTTAAAAGATAAAACGGTGATCGACTTTGGTTGTGGCTCCGGCATTTTGGCCATTGCGGCATTGAAGCTGGGCGCAAAAAGTGCGGTCGGTATTGATATTGATCCTCAAGCGATTTTAGCCAGCCGCAACAATGCGGAACAAAACGGCGTGGCGGATCGCTTGCAACTGTTTTTATCCGATGAAAAACCGTCGGACTTGAAAGCCGATGTGGTGGTAGCGAATATTTTGGCGGGGCCGTTAAAAGAGCTTTACCCGGTGATTAGTCAGTTGGTGAAACCATACGGGGATTTGGGCTTGTCGGGTATTCTGGCGACACAAGCGCAATCCGTGTGTGATGCCTATGCAGAGCGCTTTGTGTTGGCGCCGGTGGCAGAACGCGAAGAATGGTGTCGAATTACCGGTAAGCTAAAGGCATAACGCACAATAAGCCTCAAAGTATAATAGAAAAGTGCGGTGGAGAAATATCACGTTTTTTCACCGCACTTTTTGTTTTACGGCGCTCAATGAACGAGACAATTTCCCCATCAAAGTCAATTCTTTTATAGCAAATTTCTGCAGAAATTTGGCAAATTGAATTGGATCTAAAAAAATTATAATTTGTATAAAAATTACCCTTTGCAAACGCATTAAAAGTGCGTATGATAGCGCACCTTGTCGGTTGGCAGCCGAGTTTGGTCAAGTTGTTGGAAAGTCGCGGAGTCATAATGCGCATTGGTCATTATCAATTAAAAAATCGCATTTTATTGGCACCCATGGCGGGAATTACCGATCAACCTTTCCGTAAAATCTGCGCCCATTACGGGGCGGGTTTAACCTTTTCAGAAATGATGTCAACCAATCCGCAAGTGTGGCATACCGAAAAATCGAAATTGCGCTTAGCGCACCACCAAGATGCCGGTATCAATGCCGTACAAATTGCGGGTTCCGATCCCGACGAAATGGCGCAAGCCGCTCAAGTGAACGTGGAATACGGCGCTCAAATTATTGATATTAATATGGGCTGTCCAGCGAAAAAGGTGAATCGTAAAATGGCGGGCTCCGCCCTTTTGCAATATCCCGACTTAGTTCAACAGATTCTTGAGGCCGTCGTGAAATCTGTCAATGTTCCGGTAACGTTGAAGATTCGCACCGGTTGGGATACGGAAAATCGAAATTGTGTCGAAATTGCTAAAATCGCAGAGCAAAGTGGCATTCAAGCGTTAACCGTGCATGGTCGCACGCGCGCCTGTAAATTTGAGGGCGTCGCGGAATATGACTCGATTAAAGCGGTAAAACAAGCTGTTTCCATTCCGGTGATTGCCAATGGCGATATGATTTCCCCACAACAAGCCAAATTTGTGCTCGATTATACGGGGGCAGATGGCGTAATGATCGGCCGAGGGGCATTAGGCCGACCTTGGGTGTTTCAAACCATGGTGGGGTTGGTGGAACACAATTCGATCGTGAACGAACCAAGCTTAGAAGAAAAGTGCGGTGTAATTTTGCAACATATCCGTGAGCTACATCAGTTTTACGGTGATGAAAAAGGTTACCGAATCGCACGTAAGCATATCGCTTGGTATTTACAGGATATTCAACCTCATTCTGTTTTCAAACAAGATTTTAATGCGATCACTTCCGCTTCGGCGCAGTTAGACGCATTAGAACAATTTTTTCGTTTAATTTGATTTAATTAATGGATAGAACAATGTTAGAACAACGTAATCCGGCGGAAGCATTAACTGTTTCTGTGCTAAATTCTCAATCTCAAGTAACCAACAAGCCATTACGCGACTCTGTAAAACAGGCTTTAAAAAATTACTTATCCCAATTAGACGGTCAAGATGTCAACGATCTTTATGAGTTGGTATTGGCAGAAGTTGAACATCCGATGTTGGATATGGTTATGCAATATACCCGTGGTAATCAAACCCGTGCAGCGACAATGCTAGGCATTAACCGTGGTACATTGCGTAAAAAATTAAAAAAATACGGTATGGGTTAGTTTTTAGCTCATTTTTCATTCTCGCCCTTGTCCTTATGACAAGGGCTTTTTTATTGTTTTTTCCCGTTTGTTTTTCTTGCGCAAACGTTTTCGTTTCTCCCGATTTCCTTTATAATAGCCCGCAATTTTTGTTTCAATTCAACCTCAAAGGTAATCCTCATGTTCCAAACTTTCCGTGGCTCTCCTGCCCTTTCCGAATTCCGTATCAATGGCTTAATGCAAAAATTCCAACAGCAACAATTACCGGTGAAATCCGTGTATGCGGAATATGTGCATTTTGTGGCATTAAATGACGCACTTTCTGCTGAACAGGAAGCCAAACTGAAAGCCTTGTTGCATTACGGTCCAACCTTGGCAGAACATGAAGCCAAAGGGGAAAGTTTTATTGTGATTCCGCGTGTCGGCACGATTTCCTCTTGGTCCTCCAAAGCTACCGATATCGCCCACAACTGCGGCTTAAACGAAGTGGAACGTATTGAGCGTGGTTTGGCGTATTACTTTGAATTGACACAGCCGTTAGATGAAAAAACAACGGAAAAACTGACCGCACTTTTACATGACCGCATGATGGAAACCGTCGTACGCAAGGCAGACGAGGCGGAAGTGTTGTTCCGTCAACAAGAACCAAAACCGTTCAAAACCGTGGATATTTTAAACGGTGGACGCAGTGCCTTAGAAAGTGCCAACGTGGAACTTGGATTGGCGTTGGCGGAAGATGAAATTGATTATTTGATGGAAAATTTCACCGCACTTGGACGCAATCCGCACGACATCGAACTGTATATGTTCGCACAAGCCAACTCGGAACACTGCCGCCACAAAATTTTCAATGCCGACTGGATTATTGACGGTAAAAAACAGGATAAATCCCTGTTCAAAATGATCAAGAATACCTTTGAGAAAACTCCTGATTTTGTGCTTTCCGCGTATAAAGACAACGCTGCGGTGATGGAAGGTTCCAAAGCGGGACGCTTCTTTCCGGATCAAGACGGCACATACCGTTATCACAATGAAGACACCCACATTTTAATGAAGGTGGAAACCCACAACCACCCAACCGCTATTTCCCCATTCCCAGGCGCGGCAACCGGTTCCGGTGGTGAAATCCGTGATGAAGGCGCGACCGGTCGCGGTGCAAAACCAAAAGCGGGTTTGGTGGGCTTCTCTGTATCCAACTTATGCATTCCAAACTTTGAACAACCTTGGGAAGCACCGCTTTCCAAACCGAACCGTATTGCTTCCGCCTTAGACATTATGTTGGAAGGCCCTTTGGGTGGCGCGGCGTTTAACAACGAATTTGGTCGCCCTGCATTGCTCGGCTATTTCCGTACTTACGAACAAAAAGTGAATAGCTTCAATGGCGAAGAAGTGCGTGGCTACCACAAACCGATCATGTTGGCGGGCGGTATCGGCAACATTCGTGCCGAACACGTGCAAAAAGGCGACATCCCGGTGGGCGCAAAACTGGTTGTGCTTGGTGGCCCGGCAATGAATATTGGTTTGGGCGGTGGTGCAGCGTCTTCGATGGCATCCGGCAAATCTAAAGAAAACTTGGATTTTGCCTCCGTACAACGGGACAACCCAGAAATGGAACGTCGTTGCCAAGAAGTGATCGACCGTTGCTGGCAGCTGGGCGATGACAACCCGATTGCCTTTATTCACGACGTAGGCGCGGGCGGTTTATCCAACGCCATGCCGGAATTGGTGCATGACGGCGGCCGTGGCGGTAAATTTGAACTCCGCAAAATCTTAAGCGACGAACGCGAAATGAGCCCGTTGGAAATTTGGTGTAACGAATCGCAAGAGCGTTATGTGCTTGCTATTCACCCGGAAAAACTACCGCACTTTGAGGAACTGTGCCGCCGTGAACGCGCGCCTTATGCTGTGATCGGTGAAGCCACGGAAGAAGAACATTTAACCTTACACGACGAGCATTTCAACAACAATCCGATCGATTTACCAATGGGCGTGTTGCTCGGCAAAACCCCGAAAATGACCCGCGATGTGCAAACGGCAAGCGTTAACGGCGAACCGCTCGAACAAAGCCAAATTCAATTAAAAGAGGCGTTACATCGTGTGCTTCGTTTGCCTGCGGTGGCAGAAAAAACCTTCTTAATCACCATCGGTGACCGCACGGTGACCGGCATGGTGGCACGTGATCAAATGGTCGGCCCGTGGCAAGTGCCGGTGGGTGACTGCGCGGTGACTACAGCGACATTAGACAGCTACTACGGCGAAGCTATGTCTATGGGTGAACGCACGCCGGTGGCATTGCTTGATTTCGCTGCGTCTGCCCGTTTAGCCGTGGCAGAATCCATTACCAACATTGCAGCCACGAACATCGGCGACATTAAACGCATTAAATTGTCTGCCAACTGGATGTCCGCCGCAGGCCACAAAGGCGAAGACGCCGGCTTATACGCGGCGGTGAAAGCCGTGGGCGAGGAGCTTTGCCCGCAATTAGGCTTAACCATTCCGGTGGGCAAAGACTCAATGTCCATGAAAACCACTTGGCAGGAAAACGGCGAGCAAAAAACTGTGACTTCGCCGCTTTCTTTGATTATCAGCGCTTTTGCCCGAGTGGAAGACGTGCGCAAAACCGTCACCCCGCAATTACGCACCGACAAAGGACAATCCCGCTTGTTGTTAGTGGATTTGGGAGAAGGCAACAACCGCTTGGGCGCTACGGCGTTAGCACAGGTTTATGCCCAACTTGGCGACAAGCCGGCGGATGTGGTCAACGCCGACACACTGAAAAACTTCTTTAACGCCATGCAGGAATTGGTGGCGCAAGAAAAATTATTGGCATACCACGACCGCTCCGACGGCGGGTTAATCGTCACCTTGGCGGAAATGGCATTTGCCGGACATTGTGGCGTAGCTGTGGATATCAGCGCCTTGGGCGACAACGACTTAGCGGTGTTATTTAACGAAGAATTGGGCGCTGTGATTCAAGTGCTCGACAGCGATTTGAGTCTCGTGCGCGATGTCTTTGCTAAACATAACGTGTTGCACTTAGTGAAAGAATTGGGCGCCGTGACTGAAGACGACGAAATCGAAATCACCCGCGGCAACAAAATATTGCTCAGTGAAAAACGTTCTGACTTGCGCGGTATTTGGGCGGAATTAACCCATCAAATGCAACGTTTACGCGACAACCCGGAATGTGCCGACCAAGAATTTGCCGCGAAGAAAAATCCGCAGGACAAAGGCTTCTCCGCGCATTTAACCTACGACCCAAGCGAAGACATTGCGGCGCCTTATATCGCCACCGGCAAACGCCCGAAAGTGGCGGTATTGCGTGAACAAGGCGTAAACAGTCATGTTGAAATGGCGGCGGCATTTGACCGCGCCGGCTTTGAGGCTATCGATGTTCACATGAGCGACTTGCATAATCGTCGGTATGATTTGCAAAACTTTAATGCGCTAGTAGCTTGTGGTGGTTTCTCTTACGGTGATGTACTCGGCGCCGGTGGCGGTTGGGCGAAATCCATTTTATTTAATCCGCACTTACGGGATCAATTCAGCCAATTCTTTGAACGTGAAGATACGCTCGCACTTGGCGTTTGTAACGGCTGCCAAATGCTTTCCACCTTAGCGGAAATCATCCCGGGAACGGAAAACTGGCCGCGTTTCGTGCGCAACAAATCCGAACGTTTTGAAGCCCGCGCCGCCTTGATTCGCATTAATGAAAGCAACTCCCTGTGGTTCCAAGGCATGGCAGGTTCCCACATGCCAATTGCCGTTTCCCACGGCGAGGGCAGAGTGGAATTCAAAACGCCTGAAAATTTAACCGCACTTCAAGCGCAAAACTTGATTGTGGCGCAATACATCGACAACAACCTCAACCCAACAGAAGTGTACCCGGCCAACCCGAACGGATCCGCCCAGGGCATCACCGCGCTTTCCAACACGGACGGTCGTGTCGCCATCATGATGCCACACCCGGAACGCGTCTTCCGCACGGTGAGCAACTCATGGCATCCGGAAGAATGGGGAGAAGATGGGGCTTGGATGCGGGTGTTTAGGAATGCGAGGGTTGTCTTTAAATAATATAGTGTAATTATGAAATAGCGTTCCATAAGGAACGCTATTCTTTTATTAAAGGAATGAAATATGAAGAAACGCATTACTGCTAGAATGTATAAAGTCACTGAATGTCAGGAACCTAATAAATTTCATGAATTAAAGATTAATAACAGTAATATTCTTTTTTTAAGGTCTGTTTTGTTATCTAATAATTCTTTTTACGAGGATAAAAATGGCAATTGGTTATTAAAATTTTTTTTAGGGGAGCAATATGAGCAAGTTATATTTATTGATTTCTCTCAAAAAGAATTGAGTTATAAGAATCTTCAGGTTTTATCTCTTTCTAAATTGATCATTGATGATTCTGCTTTTGATGATCTTCTTGCTGAAGAGATTTCTCTTGAAATTAGAAAATCAAAAGCAATAAGGAAGCATCATTTTATAGAGTATCCATCTCATTATGAGCATATTGATGGTAGAGGAATGGGATTCTATTCTAGAATTCCTGAGCAAGAATATAATTTCAGTCGTAGGCTAATTCTATTAGCTTTGGCTTATGCTTATTTAGGAGCTATTGAAAATATAAGCAATAGGCTTTCAGAATGTATTTGTTGCCAGAGTGATAATATTGAAAAGTTAAGACAGCTTTATATTGAAGCTACAAAGTTTAAAGCAGTGTTTTTATTTCATCAGCCAGTTTTGATGAAAAATGTTAGTCTTATTGAAACATGGAAATATTTAGATAAAGTATTTGACATAAATTCTGCTTCAGATGAATTATTAGAGCAATTATCTAGTGTGCATTATATTTTAAATCTAGATGATGATAAAAAAAGAAAAAATATTGAGGATTTGAAAATTAAAAGGCAGGAGAAATGGAATATGTTATTTACAATGTTAGGTATTTTTATTGGATTAATAGAATTATTCAAATGATAAGCCTCATTGTTAATAAAGAACGATAAAAAAGTACTCTGTTTTTTTAACAAAAAAGGATAAACCTTTCGACTTATCCTTTTTCATTTTAATTCAAGATTATTTTAATCCGGCAGCTGCGCGTAATTCTGCTGCACGATCGGTTTTTTCCCAAGGGAATTGTTCGCGACCGAAGTGACCGTAAGCCGCTGTTTGGCGGTAAATCGGTTGGATTAAATCTAACATTTTAATTAAGCCGTACGGACGTAAATCAAAGAATTCACGCACGAGGCTGACCAATAATTCATTGGCGACTTTGCCTGTGCCGAAGGTTTCGATCATGATGGACGTCGGTTCGGCAACGCCGATAGCGTAGGAAAGTTGAATTTCACAACGATCAGCAAGACCGGCTGCAACGATGTTTTTTGCCACATAACGGGCAGCATAGGCGGCGGAGCGGTCAACTTTCGATGGGTCTTTACCGGAGAATGCGCCGCCACCGTGGCGTGCTGCGCCGCCGTAAGTATCCACGATAATTTTACGACCGGTTAAACCGCAGTCACCCATTGGGCCACCGATAACAAAACGACCGGTTGGGTTGATGAAATATTTGGTGTCTTTGGATAACCAGTGCGCCGGCAATACCGGTTTGATGATTTCTTCCATCACGCCTTCATGCAAATCTTTTTGGCTGACGGTTTCAGCGTGTTGGGTGGAAAGCACCACGGCATCAATACCGACAATCTTGTGATCTTCATACTTAAACGTTAATTGGCTTTTCGCATCCGGACGCAACCAATCTAATTTGCAACTTTTACGTACTTGTGCTTGGCGTTCCATTAAACGGTGGGCATAAGTGATGGCGGCTGGCATGAATACATCGGTTTCATTGGTGGCGTAACCAAACATAATGCCTTGGTCGCCTGCGCCTTGGTCTAACGGATTTTCACGGTCCACGCCTTGGTTGATGTCGGAAGATTGTTTGCCAATCGCGTTTAACACGGCACAGGAATGGCCGTCAAAGCCCATTTCGGAGCTGGTGTAACCGATGTCGCAAATGACTTCACGGGCTAAATTTTCAATATCGACCCAAGCAGAAGTAGTGATTTCTCCGCCCACCAATGCCATTCCGGTTTTCACATAGGTTTCACAGGCAACGCGGGCTTTTGGGTCTTGTTTAAGAATTTCGTCTAATACCGCATCAGAAATTTGATCGGCGATTTTATCCGGATGTCCTTCAGAAACGGATTCGGATGTAAATAAATATTGGCTCATTGTTTCTCCGGCATAATTTTATACAGAATAAATGTAAGGGTATTTGGAAGTATTTCCATCTGGACGGCTATAATACGCTTTTAGGCCAAAAATGCAACTTGTCAGAGGGATTTTGTCCATTTGCTATTAATAATGGCATCGGTAAAAAAGAAAAAACCCTCAACAAACGCTGAGGGTTTTCGATTAACACAACTAAAAAGATTAGCGACGTAAACCTAAACGAGCGATTAAGCTGCTGTAAAGTTCAAGATTAGTACGTTTTAAGTAATCTAAAAGTTTACGACGACGGGAAACCATGCGTAATAAACCGCGGCGACCGTGGTGGTCTTTTTTGTGTTCAGCAAAGTGTGCTTGTAAGTGGTTGATTTGTGCGGTTAATAAAGCGATTTGAACTTCGGAAGAACCGGTGTCTTTACCATCGCGACCAAATTCAGCAACGATTTTTGCTTTTTGTTCAGTACTTAGAGACATAATAACTCCTAATATGAAGTGGTTAATGATACATCGTTCGCCGATCTCTAATTCAGCGACGACAAAGGAGAGCAGATTTTAGCCATTGCGCGGCGAAAAAGCAACGAATTTATCCTGTAATAACGCATTTAATTGCTCGGCAAATGCCGTTGGATTTTCTTGATGCGCATTATGTCCTGCGTGCGGAATCAGTGTTAGGTTTAACTGATTGTCTAATGCCATTTGTTTGAATTTATGATCCTTTTCTCCACAGAAATACTCGATCGGATAAGGACTGTTTTTGACGTAAGGGCGTAAATCCGGTTGTTTGGCAAGAGACGTTGCCAACAGCATTTTGGCAATATTGTCGCTGCAGTTGGCTTGGCGTTTTTCGATCAATCCCTTGCGTTGGTCTTCCGTTAAATGGGCGAAGACAGGTTGTTGATACCAATCATTCAGTACGGAAGTCGCGGTTTCATGGCGAAAACGTTGCGCCCAAAATACATCATTTTCCCACCGCACTTTTTTGTCTGCGTCATTCATTAATCCAAGGTTGCCACCTTCAATAATCAGTCCTTGTAGGTTGTATTTGTCCTGTTGACTGCAAAGGGCGTAATAAAGCGCGATTCTGCCACCGAGGGAGTAGCCCACTAAAAAATACGGGTGATTTCCTACCGCACTTTGGATGCGTTGTGCCACATAAGCGCAGGTGTCATCAAAATCCTGTACAGAGTGATTTTTCGCGCTGCCGTGTAAAGGCAAATCCAAGGCAACGCAATGAAAGTGCGGTAGATTTTCCGTGAGTTTTTGCCAGTCGGCTTGAGTGCCGAGTAAGCCGTGTAAAAAAATGAGGTAAGGTTTCATCACATGAAAAAAGCAAACTGGCGTGTGCGAGTTTGCTTTTGATCTTTCCGTTTATTCGCCAACAACCGCATAGCTGATTTGGTCGATGAGGCGTTTGTAAATGGTGCTGCCGTCATTCGGTGCCACTTTAATTTCGATGATAGTGGCTTCTCGGCGTGAATAGGCCTGTTTTAGCACGGAGCTTAAATCCGCCCAGGTATAAGGACGGGCATATTTTAAATCGAACATGGATGCCACTTGGGAAAACTCGGTATGGTGTGGCATACGATAGAACTTATCTTTCACTTCGGCATCCACCGGCAGCATATCAAAAATTGCTCCACCGTTGTTATTGATAATAAACAAAATGGTCGGTTGGGTAAGTTTTTTGAACAATGCCAACGAGTTTAAATCATAAAGCGCAGAGGTATCGCCTACTAAGGCGACGACCGGTTGATTAGAACCAATACCAATGCCGGCAACGGTGGCAACTAAACCGTCAATGCCGCTTGCGCCGCGATTGGTATGAATCGGGTAGCCTTCCGGCAATTTGGTGAGTGCATCCACTAAACGCACAAATAAGCTGTTGCCGAGGAAAAGGGTACCGTTGTTTGGTAATAAACGTTCAATGTGGTGGGCTAAGGAAGCTTCATTTAAATTGCCGCCCACTTGCTGCTCAATAAAGGTGGCGCAGAATTTGGATAACGCCAAGGCTTCCAATAACCATGGTTTTTGTCTTAACGGTGGATGGGCGCGTAACCAATGATGAATTTTGGCAACAAAACGGGTGTGGGAATGATGGTAAGGATCCACCGCTTGCGGGTTTTCATCCACAATCCAATATTCGTTTTTAAATTCGGCTAAAAACTGGTTAATGCGTTTGCTGATAAAACGGTTACCAAGCTGAATGACAATATCTGCCTGCAACATTTTTTGTTTCACCGTTTGATTCGCAAGCCAAATATCCGCATAAGGCAAACTGGCTTCCACGCCGGATTGAATATCGGTCAGTAACACCCAGCCTATCGTATTTGCCCAGGAAGCAATGCCCATGGCTTGTTCTGCCGGCATTCTGCCCGCCACAATAATCCCGCGTTTGGTGCGCCACTGATCCCAATGTTCATGAATCAATACTTCTTGATGTGGCGCAGGGTAGGATGTCCAACTTTTATTTTGGCTTAGCCAACGTTGAACGGGCGCTAACCAAGGATGAACGTCAATTTCTTCTGCATTGGCATCATATAACGGTTCGGCGAAAGGCACATTGATGTGAATTACGCCCGCTTCTTCCGCTTGTTTATGGCAGGCGTGCTCAATTTTTGAAATCAACCAGCTTGCTGCATAATCTTGGCTTGGGCGCGGAAGATTTAAATTGGCAAGCGGATAATCGGCAAACATATTTTCTTGCAAAATCGCCTGATTCGCACCGCACTCTAACAATTCCGGCGGACGATCCGCAGTCAGCACAATCAGATTGACGCGGCTTTGACGGGCTTCAATGATTGCCGGATATAAATTGGCGGCAGCCGTGCCGGAAGTCACGATAACGGCAACGGGTTTTTTGGTGGATTTTGCGATGCCAAGGGCAAAAAAACCTAAACCGCGTTCATCAAAATGCGTATGGCAAAGGGCACGATTGGCATTTTGTAAACGTACGGCTTCCAATGTCAGTGGGGTCGAGCGCGAACCGGGCGCGATACAAAAGTGGGTTACGTCTTGACGCACAAGGGTTTCCAAGATCACTTTCGACCAACAACGATTAAAGACGCTTACTGACATTTTTGCTCTCCGTTTTCAGATTTCGTTATTTTTAATAATGAGATTAATCCCGCGGCTTTGCGCTCGATTTCTTGCCATTCTAGCAAGGGAACTGAGCCCTCAACAATACCGGCGCCGGCAAACACATGAATTTTGTCTGCTTCAATAAAGGCAGAACGAATCGCTACGCAAAACTCGGCTTGTTGTTGATTAAAAAAGCCCAATGTGCCCGCATACCAACTGCGATCGTAATGTTCAATTTGCTGTAGCAATGTTTTCGCATTTTGTTGTGGCAAACCGGCAACAGCGGCCGTTGGATGAATGGCTTGCAAGCAGTTTAAGTCGGTACAGGTATCGGTTAAAAGTGCGGTGATTTCTCGGCGTAAATGTTGTACTTGACGTAGCTGTTTGATGCCGAGCTTGCCGACTTCAATGTGTTGAGTAAAAGGGGCTAAATTGGTGCAAATCCCATCCGCCACCAATTGGTTTTCATGAATGTTTTTCTTGTCGTTAAGTAACCAATCGGCTTGGTTACGATTGGCTTCATGGTCTTCGCTCATGGGCGCAGTGCCTGCGAGAGCCTCTGTTTTTAAATGACGCTCATGACGTGCATACAACCGTTCCGGCGAAGAACCAAGGAAACTAGTTTTGTCATCTTGCGCGAAAAGAAAGTGGTAGCAGCCTTTATTGTAAATTTCACTTTGCGCTAAAAAATCCTTGGGATTGAGTGGTTGATTGAGGGCAAAGGTGCTTTTATTGGCCAACACCAATTTGGTGACCGATTTTTCATGAATTTGCGTAAGTGCCTTTTCTACCCAATTTGTCCATTGTATCGGATTCGCTTGCTGCTCAATCAAATCCGCTTGGCTTTGAAGCGGTAAAAGTGCGGTCGTTTTTTCAAATGTTTTTAAAACCTGCAACGCCTTGTCTTTATTGTGAATAAAATCATCTTGGTCAATAAAAACGGTGACTTGAATCTGATTGTCGCGCTGTTCTAACACTAACTGTGGCAGAAAAAAGGTGGTTTGCCCGTAAAATTGAATGCCGCCGAAAAGAGGCAAATTGTGTTGATTCACGAAATCTTGCGCTGCATCTAAGTGTTGAAATGTACGAACGACGCCAAGCGTGGCAAAGCATTGTGTTGTTTGCTGTAATTGAAAATAGAATTGCGGATAGTGCGGTTGTGCTTTTAGCCAACTTAATAAATCAACCTCGCATTCGGCTTGTGCTGAACAGACCGCAATGTGATGAGATTGATTTAATTGTAATGCATTAATTTGACTGATTAATTGCGTTTTAAGTGATTGCAAACTATCCATTTTGAAAAAGCATTGTCTTTAACAGGAAAATAAGTTAAAAATGAACCGCAATTCTACCGCACTTTACGGGAATTTTTCACAAAATATTTCATTTCTTAATTACTCAAGGTCAAAACTATGGAACGCTTTCCCAAATCAGATAAATTAGAGCACGTTTGTTACGATATTCGCGGACCCGTGCACAAAGAGGCACTACGCCTTGAAGAAGAAGGGCATAAAATTTTAAAACTGAATATCGGTAACCCCGCGCCTTTTGGTTTTGAAGCGCCTGATGAAATTCTCGTTGATGTCTTACGCAATCTTCCTTCTGCCCAAGGTTATTGTGATTCCAAAGGGCTTTATTCTGCCCGCAAAGCGATTGTGCAATATTATCAGTCGAAAGATATTCGTAGCGTTACAGTGAATGATGTTTACATCGGAAACGGCGTGTCAGAGTTGATTACGATGGCGATGCAAGCACTGTTGAATGACGGTGATGAAGTGTTAATTCCTATGCCGGATTACCCATTATGGACTGCCGCGGCGACATTGGCCGGCGGTAAAGCGGTACATTATTTGTGTGATGAACAGGCGGATTGGTTCCCGGATGTAGAAGACATTAAAAGCAAAGTCACCTCACGCACGAAAGCGATTGTGGTAATCAACCCGAACAACCCGACCGGTGCGGTTTACAGCAAAGAATTATTGTTAGAAATCGCTGAAGTGGCACGTCAGAATAATTTAATCATTTTTGCCGATGAGATTTACGACAAAATTTTATACGATGGTGCGGTACACCACCATATCGCTGCGTTAGCGCCTGATTTATTGACGGTCACGTTTAACGGTTTATCAAAAGCTTATCGTGTAGCCGGTTTCCGCCAAGGTTGGATGATTTTAAATGGGCCAAAAAAACACGCCAAAGGTTACATTGAAGGCTTAGATATGTTGGCGTCTATGCGTTTGTGTGCCAACGTGCCGATGCAACATGCGATTCAGACCGCACTTGGTGGCTATCAAAGCATTAACGAATTCATTTTGCCGGGCGGACGCTTGTTAGAACAACGCAATAAAGCCTATGAATTGCTCAACCAAATCCCGGGAATTAGTTGTACCAAGCCGATGGGGGCGTTGTATATGTTCCCGAAAATCGACATCAAAAAATTTAATATGTATGACGATGAAAAAATGGTGTTTGATTTATTGGCGCAGGAAAAAGTGTTATTGGTGCATGGTCGCGGTTTTAACTGGCATTCACCGGATCACTTCCGCATTGTAACATTGCCGTATGTTCATCAAATTGAAGAAGCTTTGGGCAAATTTGCGAGGTTCTTGTCGCATTATCATCAGTAATGACTTCCCGAAGAAAAAGCCCCGAATATCCATTCGGGGCTTTTTGTTTAGCATAAAGTGCGGTCATTTTTTTGAATGATTTTTAGCTTCGTGTTATTCACTAAAATTTTCCGGTAAAAACGCCTGCATATTGGTCCACATGACGCCGCTTTCTTTTCCGTATTGAAACACGCAAGGGGCCACTTCATCAATAGCCTCGCGTTGGCAAATATCTTGAAGTTTAGTGTAAAAGCGTTTGGCAAGTGCGCGAGCTTCCGGATTTTGGAAATAAAATAAGCCGATGCGGGAATATAAGCTTTTGAAGCTATTTAAAATTAAGCCATAAACTGGATTGTCTGAAGCAAATGCCAAATTACGGAATACATCGTAGTCGAATTTTGTGTAATCTTCAGCTGTATCTTGTAAGTTATTGAGCGGTTGCAAAATACTGAGTGATTGTTCCTTTGCGCGTTTAAAGGCTTTGGGAATGTAAATCATTGAAATGTCAGTACGCGCCGAGCGCATGTTGGCAATAAGCGAAGGCAATCTTGTGCCATCGAGCTGAATCATGGTCTCTAGAATATTAAGACCGGAGGTTTCCCAAATATCATTTACTTTTGTTGGTTTACCATGTTGGATGCTGAGCCAACCATCACGAGCTAAGCGTTGTAATACTTCACGTAACGTTGTTCTGGTTACACCAATTTTATCGGCAAGTTCACGTTCGGCAGGTAAATCAGAACCTGGGGGAAAATAATTATTCCAAATGCTTTTTACAATATATTCTTCAGCTAAAGCGGCAGGACTTTGTGCCTTTAGAAGAGTCGAGTCATTATGCATAATTGTTCAGTATAAATAGAGGGTAAATTCGCCGTTATTATCGTAGAAACGCCTATACATTACAATTAGATAATTATTTTTTAAATTCATTGACAATATTTGCGATTTTTGACAGAGTTGAACGCGGAATTGCCTCCAATAGCGTAGGTTAAAATATTGTTAATTAAAAGAATTAAGGTCAATTTGTATGGACAATTATCAACAGGCGTTTCTAAAAAACTTTTTGGGCTCGAGTCCGAACTGGTACAAAATAACGATTGTCGCCTTTCTTGTTATTAACCCTATCTTATTTTCAATTTCGCCTTTCTGGGCTGGGTGGTTATTAGTCATTGAATTTATTTTCACCTTGGCGATGGCACTAAAATGCTATCCACTACAACCCGGCGGGCTACTTGCTATTGAAGCGATTTTTATTGGCATGACAACACCAGAGCACATTAAAGCAGAAGTGTTGGCTAACTTTGAAGTGATTTTGCTATTGATGTTTATGGTGGCGGGTATTTACTTCATGAAACAATTATTGTTGTTTGTGTTCACTAAACTGCTTCTTAACATCCATTCTAAATTAGTGCTTTCCTTGGCGTTTTGCTTCAGTGCAGCTTTTTTATCGGCATTTTTGGATGCGTTAACTGTGGTTGCGGTAATCATCAGCGTTGCAATGGGATTTTATGGCGTATACCACAAAGTCGCTTCCGGTGGCACATTCTATGATTCTACCGATATTACGAATGACGAGAAAATCGGCACTCACCATGAAACTTTAGAAGAATTCCGCGCCTTTTTACGTAGCTTAATGATGCATGCCGGGGTTGGTACTGCATTGGGTGGCGTAATGACGATGGTTGGTGAACCGCAAAACTTGATTATCGCGGATCAAGCTGGTTGGAATTTTGTTGAGTTTTTCCTTCGCATGGCGCCGGTGACTGTTCCAGTCTTTGTTTTGGGCTTGCTAACTTGTGTTGCATTAGAGAAATTTCATTTGTTCGGATACGGTGCAAAATTACCGCAAAAGGTATGGGAAGTATTGGCCGATTTTGATCGCGCCAATATGAAAAAAATGAGTAAACAAGAACGTCTGAAACTCATTGTGCAAGCAATAGTCGGCATTTGGTTGATTATCGGTTTAGCATTTCATTTAGCTTCCGTAGGGTTGATCGGGTTAAGTATTATCATTTTATGTACTGCATTTTGTGGTATCACAAGTGAGCATACCTTAGGTAAGGCTTTCCAAGAGTCTTTACCATTTACCGCACTTTTAGTGGTGTTCTTTACGATTGTTGCAGTGATTATTGACCAAAAACTTTTTGCACCGATCGTGCACTATGTTTTGTCTGCGGAAGAAAGTACTCAACTCACATTATTCTACGCTTTCAACGGTATCCTTTCTGCTATTTCCGATAACGTATTTGTGGCGACAGTCTATATTAACGAAGCAAAAAATGCCTTGGCTGCGAATATTATTCCACCGCATCAGTTTGAATTATTAGCTGTGGCGATTAATACGGGGACTAACTTGCCTTCCGTCGCAACACCAAATGGACAAGCGGCTTTCTTATTCTTATTGACATCATCGCTTGCACCGCTTATTAACCTTTCCTATGGTAGAATGGTTTACATGGCATTGCCTTACACCATTGTGTTATCGTTGGTAGGTTTCTTGGCTGTGGAATATATTTTACCGCCAATGACAATTTGGTTGGCGAATTTAGGCCTAATCATGCCAATTTAACATTTTTTAGGGAGAAAGAGTGCTATGCTAAAGTTTTTCAAAACACTTTCCGTACAACGTAGCGGTTGGTTGTTATTGATAATCTCAGCATTGGTGTTGGAAGGGATTGCACTTTATTTCCAATATGGCATGGAATTGCAGCCTTGTGTGATGTGCGTTTATGAAAGAGTGGCGTTATTTGGAGTAGCCTTTGCAGGACTTTTCGGTTTAATCGCACCACGTTTTTTAATAGTCCGTTTATTGGCGCTATTAATTGGTTTTGTCAGCGTGGTTAAAGGGCTGTTGCTTTCTCTCAAACATGTAGACTACCAACTTCATCCTGCACCTTGGAACCAGTGTTCTTATTTGCCGGAATTTCCACAAACTCTACCATTAGATAAATGGTTTCCAGTGCTATTTCAACCTACAGGCTCTTGTGAGGATGTGGCTTGGTCATTCCTTGGCTTTTCAATGGCGCAATGGATTGTAGTCATGTTTGCCGTTTATTTACTTGTGTTGTTAGTTGTTTTAATTAGTCAATTCAAGCGTCTTGATACGAGAGGGAGAAGACGTTTATTCAAGTAACGTTTTCTATTGAAAGATGTAAAAAATGGTGTTGTATAAAACAACACCATTTTTTTATTTTATATATCTTGCACCACGAATTGTAACGCATGGCGGGCAAACAATTTCGCTTTACGTTGTTTTAAATGCTTTAAACGCAAAGTACGTGCTTGTTGTTGATGAATGAATTTTTTCTTAGTTGGTTTGAGAAATCTTTTCTTGTTCATTGATATTTTCCTCTGTTTGTCGATTTTCATGTTGTTTATTTTCACTCAAATCGGAATGTTCTTTCTCTGCATTTTTGATCTCATTATCAGATTCTTGCGTTAATTTCTCGCTTTGGTTTTGCTGAACGCGATAATAATTCACAATACTATTCATGTAACGACGAATATTTTCGATGTATTGAAATGCTTCATAGCCTCTTGCATAGCCGTATTTAAGGTTTGAATAGTAACGTTTTTCGGCTAATAAAGGTAAATTCTTTTTGACATCAACCCAGTTATCCGGGTTGCCCCCTAAATTTTTGGTGAGACGGCGGGCATCCAGCAAATGGCCTAGCCCCATGTTATAAGCGGCAAGGGCAAACCAAATTCTTTCTTCATCATTGATACTGGTAGGCATTTGTTCAAGCAACCAATGTAAATATTCTGAACCGGCTTTGATACTTTGCTCGGGATCCGTTCGATCATGAATTTTCATATGTTCAGCGGTATCTTTCGTCAGCATCATGATGCCTCGAACACCTGTTGGTGAGGTGGCATCAGGGTTCCAATGGGATTCCTGATAGGCGATCGCTGCTAATAAGCGCCAGTCTAAATCACCTTTATGCTTAGTAAAGAGCGGTTCAAATTTTGGAAGAATTGTTTCTATCGCATTTAAATAAGATTTTGCGTCAACATAGTCAAAGTCACGAAAATGGCTAAAATATTTTTCTTCAATCTTGGCAATTAAGCCGGAATCTATAGCGCCATTCATGAAATCTAATAAAGCTGATTGCAATTCATTAGATGCGTTGTTCGCTAAATACCAATGCACGCCCATTTCATCGGTTAAGTCAAAGGCCACAGCAATTTGTGGCTTAATATGTTGTGCGGCTGAAATATCTAAAGAATTAGCAATCGTATAATCAATTTTGCCATCAGCAACTTGTAATAACAGTTCTTCTTGCGTTTGTTTTTTATCGACCATCCAGGTTAGATGAGGATTTTTTAGTTTGGCTTCTTTCAGAATATGTTCCAATTCTGCATTATCCGGAATGACGAGTTGGCTATTAATTTGGGCTAAAGAATGCGGTCGATTTTCACCTTTTCGATAAGCAATTTGCCAAGAAGCAGAATAATATGACGGTCCCAATTGGAAATGTTCAACTTTATTGGGCTGATAAAAAAGGTTTGCCGCCGCAATATCAATAGCATGCTCATTTAAGGCAGTGAAAAGTTCTTCACTGTTGTTTAAAGGTTTGATTTCCAGTTCGACATTCAAATAATCTGCAAACGCTTTGCTGAGTTCGTATTCTAAACCGGATTGGCCTTCAGCATTGATAAAGTAAGAAATGGGATTATTAATGGTTCCTACAATTAATTTCCCACGACTTTGAATGGCGTGATAAGGGTTTTCTTCTGATGACATGACTTGCCGCCATGGAAATACCATATCTAGTGCCCATAAGAGCAAGCATATGCCTGCAATAATACGTAAAAATAAACCTTTCAAATGATCTCTTTCTCTAAAAAATATTAGCGATTCCGCTCAATAATGACACCAACGTTATTGGCCTGTGCAACGGCTTTAGGTTTGCTCAATTTGAGTCGAAGTCGGCTAATGTTAAATTGACGTTGTAATTGATCTGCCACTTCATTGGCAACCCGCTCAATTAACAAGAATGGCTTGGATTGCACATAATCAATGATAAATTGGCTGATTTCGGCATAATTTAACGTGTATTGAACATCATCAGTTATCGCAGCCTGACGCGTATCCCAAGCCATTTCGACATCAAAGATCAGTTTTTGTTTAATTTGTTGTTCCCAATCATAAACGCCAATTTGCGCAAATACGCTCAATCCTTCAATAAAAATGAGATCTTTCATGATGTTCCTATCGTTATCACTTAAATTTTTGTGGGCTTATACTATCAACTTTGGGTACAATAGACGAACAATTTTTCCATTCCAAGGAAGTCCTATGAGCCTTTTCGCCCTTTTCTACATGTTATTGAGCTATTTACTTGGTTCTATTTCTAGCGCGATTTTATTATGTCGTATTGCCGGCTTACCGGATCCAAGAAAGGCAGGATCGAATAATCCTGGTGCAACAAATGTATTGCGTATTGGTGGACGTTGGATTGCGCTTGGGGTTTTAATTTGTGACCTCTTAAAAGGTATGTTGCCGGTTTGGCTCGGTTACTCTTTAGGCTTAACCCAATTTGAATTAGGCATGGTAGCGTTAGGTGCATGTTTAGGGCATATTTTTCCTATTTTCTTCAAGTTTAAAGGAGGAAAGGGTGTTGCAACGGCTTTCGGTGCCATTGCACCAATTGGTTGGGGGGTATTATTTTCAACTTTGGGAACTTGGGTTTTCGTTTTCCTTATTAGCGGTTATTCCTCGCTCAGCGCAGTGATTAGCGCGTTATTAGTTCCGCTCTATGTTTGGTGGTTTAAACCGGAGTTCACCTTTCCTGTTGCTTTAGTTTGTTGTCTTCTCATTTATCGTCACCATGAGAACATTCAACGTTTATGGCGCGGAGAAGAAGATAAAATGTGGAATAAGTTTAAAAAGTAGCAGTGAAAAGTAAGAATAAAAAAGTGCGGTCATTTTTGACCGCACTTTTTGTTTTTATAAGTCTTAATTAGTGGTGAACACCGGCTAATGCTTTTTCAAAGCGTTCGTTAGCAAAATCCCAGTTCAATACATTCCAGAATTCTTTGATGTAGTCCGGACGGCGGTTTTGGAATTTCAAATAGTAAGCGTGTTCCCAAACGTCTAAACCGAAGATTGGTGTGCCTGAACAGCCGGCAAATTCTTTACCCATAATTGGGTTGTCTTGGTTTGCTGTAGAAACCACTGCAAGTTTGCCATTTTCTAACACTAACCATGCCCAACCGGAACCAAAACGGGTCGCTGCCGCTTTTTCAAATTCCGCTTTGAAGTTTTCAACGGAACCAAAATCACGTTCGATGGCATCTTTTAGTGCGCCTTGTAATGTTGTGCCTTTTTTCAAACTTTTCCAGAATAAGCTGTGGTTTAAGTGACCACCTGCATTGTTGCGTAATGCTGGGCGTTTTTCAGGTGCAACTTCATGTAAGTGCGCCAATAATTTACCCGGGCAACCATCGGCAAGTTCTTGTAATTCCGGGGAGTTTTCTAACACAGCGTTAGCGTTATTGACATAAGCTTGGTGATGTTTAGTATGGTGGATTTCCATAGTTTGCGCATCGAAATGAGGTTCTAATGCGTCATAGGCATAACCTAATTCAGGTAAAGTATAAGCCATAATTTTTTCCTTTTGTTAGAGTAAATTCATGTTTAAAAAACGGGAAAATGATAGCACAAAAATTGATTAAGATCATTAAATGCTATGGTTGATGCATAAAAAAGAAGATGGCAACTAGCCATCTTCTTTATTTTTTGTTATGCACATTATTGTGCTTTTACCGCAGCAATCGCCACCATATTAATAATACGGCGAACAGAAGCGACTGACGTTAAAATATGTGCTGATTTTTTCAAGCCCATTAAGATTGGCCCAACAGTTGTCGGTGTTGCCGTGCCTTGTAATAGATTTAAGCTGATACGCGCAGCTTCCATATTTGGCATCACTAACACGTTTGCCGCGCCTTTGAGTGGGCTGTCCGGCATCACGTCATCACGGAGTTGTTGTGATAAAGCAACATCACAGTGCATTTCGCCGTCAATAGAGAGTTCCGGTGCTCTTTCTTTCACTAAACGTAAAACGTTACGCATTTTGACCGCACCTGGGGTGTTGTTGCTGCCGTAATTAGAATGTGAAATTAAGGCAATTTGCGGTTCGATACCAAACAGGCTGACTTCTTTCGCTGTCATGAGCGTAATTTCCGCTAATTCTTCCTCTGTTGGATCGTTGTTCACGAAGGTATCGGCAAGGAATAAGTTGCCTGCCGGTAGCACCAAACCGTTAACGGTAGCGGCTGTATGTACGCCTTCTTGCAAACCAATGACGTTTTTGAGGGTTTTTAAATGATCAGCATAATGTCCTACTAAACCACACAACATGGCGTCGGCATGACCTAAATGTAACAACACGGCACCGATAGCGGTTGGGTTGTTAAACATTTCACGTTTGGCAATGCTTGGTGTGACGCCCGAGCGTTTGAGCATGTCATAGTAAGTTTTACAACATTCTTGATAACGTGCGTCATTTTCAATGTTAATTAACTCGAAATCACGTCCCGCTTGAATATGTAAACCGAGTTTTTTAATGCGTTGTTCAATCACGCTTGGGCGTCCGAGTAAAATCGGATAAGCGATGCCTAAGGTCGAGATTTCTTGTACGGCGTGTAAAATTCGGGTTTCTTCACCGTCGGTTAATAACACACGTTTCTTGTCTTGTTTCGCTTGCGCAAACACCGGTTTCATAAACAAGTTGGTTTTATAAACGAACTGGGTGAGTTGTTCTATATAAGCATCAAAATCTTCGATCGGACGGGTTGCTACGCCGGAATCCATCGCGGCTTTCGCCACAGCAGGGGCGATACGCACGATTAAACGAGGATCGAATGGTTTTGGAATAATATATTCCGGTCCGAAAGACAATTCGCTGTCACCGTAAGCCGATGTCACCACATCGCTTTGTTCGGCTAATGCCAAGTCGGCAATGGCCCGCACCGCGGCAAGTTTCATTTCTTCGTTAATGGTGGTGGCGCTGACATCTAATGCCCCGCGGAAAATGAATGGGAAGCAAAGTACGTTGTTAACTTGGTTCGGATAGTCGGAGCGACCGGTACACACAATGGCATCCGGGCGGGCTTCTTTTGCCAATGGCGGTAAGATTTCCGGTTCCGGGTTGGCGAGTGCCAAAATTAACGGATGTGCCGCCATGGTTTTTACCATGTCTTGTGTTAACGCACCCGCAGCGGAACAGCCCAAGAAAATATCTGCATTCGGAATCACTTCGGCTAAGGTACGTTTGCCGTTATCATCGATCGCATACAGTTTTTTGGTTTCATCCATGCGATCATCACGATTTTTGTAGATCACGCCTTTGGAGTCGCATACGGTAATATTTTCCCGTTTCATACCGAGGGAAACTAATAAGTTTAAGCACGCAATCGATGCAGCACCGGCACCGGAGGCAACCAGTTTCACGTTTTCTATTTTTTTATCGACAATACGTAAGCCGTTTAACACCGCTGCGGCAGAAATAATTGCGGTGCCGTGTTGGTCATCGTGGAAGACAGGAATTTTCATTCTTTCACGTAATTTACGTTCAATGTAAAAACACTCCGGTGCTTTAATGTCTTCTAAGTTAATCCCACCGAAGGTTGGTTCAAGAGACGCGATAATATCGACGAGTTTGTCTGGGTCGTGTTCATTCACTTCAATGTCGAATACGTTGACACCGGCGAATTTTTTAAACAACACGCCTTTCCCTTCCATCACCGGTTTACCTGCTAAAGCACCGATATTGCCTAAACCGAGCACCGCGGTACCGTTCGAAATTACCGCCACCAAATTGCCACGAGAGGTATATTTATAGGAATCTGCCGGATCTGCCTGAATGGCTAAACAAGGTGCCGCAACACCGGGGGAATAAGCCAAGGCTAAGTCGCGTTGGGTGGCAAGCGATTTGGTTGGTGTCACTTCAATTTTTCCCGGAATTGGGAATTCGTGGAAATCTAATGCTGCTTTTTTAAGTTGTTCATCCATAAAAATATCCTCTGTTGAATAAATTCAGTTAGAAAAAAGTACCCCGCATTATAATTAAAATAGAAAAGAATTCTGTGACATTTCACACATTATTAACAATTTGTCGGAAGTATGAAATGTTGGTCTATGGTGTTTTAATAAAGTGCGGTCACTTCTTGTCGTGTTTTTCCGTGGGCGAAGGGCGAAAATTAGCGCTATAATACGTGAGGATTTTTATAAGGAATTTTTATGCGCTTAGATAAGTTTTTAGCGGAAACAACCGGTTTAACCCGTTCACAGGCAGCAAAAGTATTACGCCAAAGTGCGGTCACGATTAACGGTAAAATTGAAAAGAGCGGGGCGGCGAAAGTGAGCCCTGATGATGAAATTTATTATGATGGTGAGCGTTTAACGTGGGTAGAAAACGGGCAATACATTATGTTGCACAAACCACAAGGTTACATTTGCTCCCATGAAGATGGCGATCATCCGACTATTTATCAATTTTTTGATTATCCTTTATCTACCCGTTTGCACAGTGCCGGGCGGTTGGATGTGGATACCACAGGTTTGGTGCTGTTGACGGATGATGGACAGTGGTCTCACCGTATTACCTCACCGAAACACCATTACCCGAAAACCTATTTAGTGACCTTGGCAGATCCCGTTGAGGCGAACTATGCGCAGGCTTGTGCCGAGGGCATTTTATTGCGTGGGGAAAAGGAGCCGACCAAACCTGCTGCATTAGAAATTTTAGATGATTACAATGTCAATTTGACGATCAGCGAGGGTCGTTATCATCAAGTAAAGCGGATGTTTGCTGCTTTAGGGAATAAAGTTGTCGGGTTGCATCGCTGGAAAATCGGTAATTTGGTGCTAGATGATGATTTAGGCGAAGGGGAATTTCGTCATCTCACTGAGGAAGAGATCGCATACTTAGGTGGAGAATCCTAGTTTGAGTTCAAATAAAACAGTCAAAACAAATTTTATTTTTGTGGTGGCGTTGGGTATTTTGTCCATGTTGCCGCCATTGGGTGTGGATATGTACCTGCCGGCGTTTTTGAATATTGCGCAGGATTTACAGGTCACAAACGATCAGGTGCAACATACGCTAACCGCTTTTGCTTATGGTTTGGCGCTGGGGCAATTATTCTGGGGGCCGTTCGGTGACAGTTTCGGACGCAAGCCAATTATTTTGTTAGGCGTAACGGTTTCTGCGATAGCGGCATTGATTTTAACGCAAATCCATTCTATCGGAAATTTCACCGCACTTCGTTTTGTTCAGGGCTTTTTTGGTGCGGCGCCGGTGGTATTGGTTGGCGCATTGTTGCGTGATTTGTTTGACAAGAATGCACTTTCCAAAATGATGTCGACAATTACGCTGGTGTTTATGATTGCGCCGTTGATCGCACCGGTTGTCGGCGGTTATATTGTCTATTTTTTCCATTGGCACGCCATTTTTTATGTGACTGCTTTCATGGGACTATTGAGTATTTTGCTGGTCTTTTTTGTGGTGCCGGAAACGCATCATAAAGAAAATCGGATTCCGTTACGCTTGAATATTATTGCCCGTAATTTTATGGCGTTATGGAAACAAAAACCGGTGTTAGGTTATATGTTCTCAACGTCCTTTGCCTTTGCCGGCTTATTTGCGTTTTTAACGGCAGGATCGATTGTGTATATCGGGATTTACGGCATCAAGCCTGAAAATTTCGGCTATTTCTTTATGTTGAACATTGGCGTGATGACCTTTAGTTCATTCTTAAATGGGCGTTTAGTGGCTAAATGGGGGGCGGAGACCATGTTCCGTTTGGGGCTTGGGATACAAGGTTTGGCGGGCATCTGGTTGTTGCTTGTGGCGTTATTAGATTTGGGTTTTTGGTCAATGGCGCTGGGCGTAGCAGTGTTTGTGGGACAAAATCCATTGATTTCCTCTAATGCGATGGCCTCTATTTTAGAAAAGTTCCCCAATTCGGCAGGATCGGCGAATTCTATGGTCGGGAGCGTACGGTTTGGCATTGGCGCTTGCATGGGATCTTTGGTGTCTTTATTGCCGATCAATTCGGCGGCGCCAATGTTATTCGCCATGGTGCTTTGTTCTGTGATTGCGGTCGTTTGCTACGTTACGTTAACGGTTAAATATCGGGAATAACCCACGAATTAACTCAGTTATATCAAGGGTTTCGCACATTATGAGAGGTATTCGTATTTGTAACAAAGAACGAAATTTGTTCTAAGTCAAAAAGTGGTTAAACTACCACTAAATAGTTATGTGATTTAACCCTGCCATTTAATTTCCTTATGATAGAATGCCCCGCAAAAATAAGTCTGTGAAACAATCTGTTATGGTAAATCAATTAATTCTCGAAAATCTCGCTTGCCAACGTGGCGATAAAGTCCTTTTCCAACACTTGAATTTACAAATTCAGGCGGGAGATTTCGTGCAAATTGAAGGGCATAACGGCATTGGTAAAACCAGTTTGCTACGCATTGTTGCAGGCCTTGCTTCACCACTGGAAGGAAAAGTGCGGTGGAATTCTGAAGAGATTACTAAACAGCGTGAAATTTTCCATTATGATTTGTTGTATTTGGGGCATCAGAGCGGCATTAAACCTGAATTGACTGCTTGGGAAAATTTGCGCTTTTATCAGCAAATCGGGCATTGCCATCAGGGGGATGATTTGTTGTGGGAGGTATTACAAACGGTCGGTTTGCTTGGTCGAGAAGATATTCCTGCTGCACAACTTTCTGCCGGACAGCAAAAACGTATTGCGTTGGCTCGTTTGTGGTTATCAAAAGCGCCGTTATGGATTTTAGATGAGCCATTTAACGCTATCGATAAAAAAGGTGTGGCGGTTTTGACCGCACTTTTTGAGCAACACGCACAAAATGGCGGTATCGTGATATTAACCAGCCATCAGGAAGTGCCGAGTGCTCGGTTGAAAAAAATCAATTTAGAACAGTTTAAGTGTATAGAGTGACGGCATGATCTTTTGGAATATTATTAAACGCGAACTACAAATTGCCATGCGCAAACAGGCGGAGATTCTTAATCCGTTGTGGTTTTTTCTTATCGTGATTACCTTGTTTCCATTGGTTATTGGGCCTGATCCGAAACTGCTTTCCCGTATTGCGCCCGGTGTGGCTTGGGTGGCAGCATTGTTGTCAGCGTTATTGTCTTTTGAACGTTTGTTTCGTGATGATTTTATTGACGGTTCTTTGGAACAGGTGATGTTGACGTCTCAGCCATTGGTATTAACCGCGCTGGCGAAAGTGTTAGCGCATTGGTTGTTAACAGGCTTGCCATTAATTTTATTGTCGCCTATCGCAGCATTATTGCTGTCATTGGAAATATCAATTTGGTGGGCACTAGTTCTGACATTATTATTGGGCACACCGGTATTGAGTTGTCTTGGTGCTATTGGTGTGGCGCTTACGGTGGGATTACGCAAAGGCGGCGTGCTGTTGAGTTTACTGGTTGTCCCGTTGTTTATTCCTGTGCTTATTTTTTCTGCGTCGGTGTTAGATGCCGCCGGATTAAATTTACCTTACGGCGGGCAATTAGCCATTCTTGGTGCGATTTTAGCCGCGGTGGTGACATTATCTCCTTTTGCTATTGCGACGGCATTACGGATTAGTTTAGATCAATAGAGGATAGTTTATGTGGAAGTGGTTGCATCCTTATGCAAAATCGGAAACTCAATATCAATTATGCGGTAAGTTCAGTCCTTATTTTGCGGGTCTGACGGCGCTGTTATTAGTCATCGGTATCGTGTGGGGTATCGCATTTGCGCCTGCGGATTATCAACAGGGCAATAGCTTCCGCATCATGTATGTGCATGTGCCGACAGCAATTTGGTCGATGGGGGTTTATGGCTCCATGGCGGTTGCGGCATTAGTTGCACTTGTGTGGCAAATTAAGCAGGCACAATTGGCAATGATTGCCATGGCGCCTATTGGGGCATTATTTACCTTCTTGGCTTTGGTGACCGGTGCGATTTGGGGAAAACCAATGTGGGGTGCCTGGTGGGTATGGGATGCCCGCTTAACTGCTGAGTTAATTCTGTTTTTCTTATATTTAGGCGTGTTGGCATTGTATTCTGCTTTTCAAGATCGCAATGTCGGTGCAAAAGCCGCTTCTGTCTTGTGCCTCGTTGGTGTGGTGAATTTGCCGATCATTCACTTTTCGGTGGAATGGTGGAATACCTTACATCAAGGTGCAAGTATTACAAAATTAGAACGGCCATCTATTGCTACACCGATGTTGCTGCCGTTGATTTTATGTATCTTTGGTTTCATGACGTTATCCATTTGGTTGACGTTGGTGCGTTACCGCAACGAATTATTGAAAGAAGATGCTAAACGCCCGTGGGTAAAAGCATTGGCTGAAAAATTTTAGTTTGAATCGGGGGAACTATGTTTTTTGAATCTTGGAGTGAATTACTGGATATGGGAGGCTACGGTTTTTATGTGTGGCTTTCTTATGGTCTGAGCTTATTGGCGATTGTGGTGCTTATCGTGCAAAGCCTTGCAGGCAAAAGTGCGGTGCTAAAATCTATCAAACGCGAACAACAACGTGAAGCCCGTTTACAACAAATGAAACAAAAAGGAGATACGCTATGAACCCGAGACGTAAATCTCGTTTATCCGTGGTCTTATTCGTACTGTTAGGTGTGGCTGTGGCTTCTGCTTTAGTGTTATACGCGTTACGCCAAAATATCGACCTGTTCTATACACCATCAGAAGTGGTTTACGGTAAAAATGATAATGCCGATCAAAAACCGGAAGTAGGACAACGTATTCGTGTCGGTGGCATGGTTGTTGCCGGTACGGTAGAACGTGATCCAAAAAGCTTAAAAGTCCGTTTCGATTTGAACGACATTGGTCCATCTATCAGCGTTGAATATGAAGGGATTCTTCCCGATTTATTCCGTGAGGGGCAAGGCATTGTTGCACAAGGTATTTTAAAAGAACCAACCTTGTTAGAAGCAAGCGAAGTGTTGGCGAAACACGATGAAAACTATGTGCCGCCGGATTTAGAAAAACAAATGCAAAAAGTTCATAAGCCGATGGGTGTTTCTGATCTGAAAGGTGAGAGTGAACGCGATCGTCAAGAAAAAATGAAAGAAGGTCAGTAATGATTGCAGAATTAGGAAATTATGCTTTAGCACTAAGCTTAGCAATCGCCATTTTATTGGCGATTTTCCCTTTATGGGGTGCGGAAAAAGGGAGTGTACAACTGATGTCCTTGGCGCGTCCAATGACATATGGTTTGTTTGTCGTGTTAACTTTTTCTTTTGGCGCCTTATTTTATTTGTTCGCTGTTAACGATTTCAGCGTGCAATATGTGGTGAATAACTCTAACACGACATTGCCGATTTACTATCGTTTATCTGCGGTATGGGGTTCCCATGAAGGCTCATTGTTATTATGGATTTGGTTGCTGTCTTTGTGGAGTGCAGCGGTCGCGTTATTTAGCAAACACTTACCACAAGAAGCCACTGCTCGCGTGCTTGGTATTATGGGGATTATCAGTATCGGCTTCTTGCTTTTCGTGTTATTTACCTCCAATCCATTTAACCGCACTTTCCCTGAATTTCCGGTGGACGGAAAAGAACTTAACCCGTTATTGCAGGATGTCGGATTGATTTTCCATCCGCCATTGTTATACATGGGATATGTAGGCTTTTCTGTCGCCTTTGCTTTTGCCATCGCGTCTTTGATGACCGGTAAACTTGATACCGCGTGGGCTCGTTGGTCACGTCCTTGGACAATGGCTGCATGGGTTTTCCTAACACTCGGTATCGTGCTTGGTTCTTGGTGGGCATATTATGAACTCGGCTGGGGTGGCTGGTGGTTCTGGGACCCGGTAGAAAATGCCTCCTTTATGCCTTGGTTGGCGGGAACGGCGTTATTGCACTCTTTAGCAGTAACGGAAAAACGCGGTTCTTTTAAAGCCTGGACGGTGTTGCTCGCAATTTCTGCGTTCTCCTTGTGTTTGCTTGGCACATTCTTGGTTCGTTCCGGTATTTTGGTTTCTGTGCATGCCTTTGCATCTGATCCAACCCGTGGTTTATATGTCTTAGCCTATTTAATCGTGGTGATTGGTGGCTCCCTGACCTTGTACGCTTACAAAGGAAGCCAAATTCGTTCACGTGATAATGCGGAGCGTTATTCCCGTGAAAGCCTGTTGTGGTTAAATAATATTTTATTAATGACCGCACTTTGTGTCGTATTGTTGGGAACATTGTTGCCTCTTGTACACAAACAGTTAGGCTTAGGCTCTATTTCTATTGGTGCGCCGTTCTTTGATCAAATGTTCCTGATTATTATGACACCGTTTGCTTTGTTGTTAGGTATTGGCCCGCTTGTGAAGTGGCGTCGTGACCAATTCTCTGCAATTCGCACACCGGTGATTGTCAGTTTGATTATCATGCTTATTGCCGGTTTTGCACTGCCTTATTTGTTGCAAGACAAACTCACCGTCAGTGCTGTATTAGGTACGATGATGGCGGTGATTATCGTATTGCTTAGTCTTTATGAAATGCATCAACGTGCCACCCATCGGGAAAGTTTCTTGAAAGGGGTTACAAAATTATCCCGTTCCCACTGGGGCATGGTATTCGCGCATTTAGGGGTGGCGATGACCGTTTGGGGAATTGCGTTCAGTCAAAACTACAGTGTTGAACGCGATGTCCGCATGAGTGTGGGGGATACCGTACAAATTGCTGACTATGATTTCACCTTCAAAGGCATTAGTGATGCTAACGGGCCTAACTATATCGGTGGAAAAGCACAAATTGATATCACCTATCATGGTAAACCGGAAGCGACATTATTTGCTGAAAAACGTCTTTATACCGTAAGCAAAATGCCGATGACTGAAGCGGCTATCGACTGGGGCTTTACCCGTGATTTATATGTGGCATTAGGTGAAAAATTAGAGAATAACGCCTGGGCATTACGCTTATATTATAAACCGTTTATTCGTTGGATTTGGCTAGGCGGATTGTTTATGGCGCTGGGCGGTTTATTGTGTATGTTTGACCGTCGTTATCGCTTTAGCAAAATTTTAAGCAGTGAAAATGCGCAATAAATCTTCATTGGCATAATAGAGTATTGATAATGAATAAAAAATTATATTTACCTTTAATCATTTTTTTAGGTTTAGCAGCGGCATTTCTGGTGCAGTTGCAACGTAATTCACAAGGTGATGATCCGAAAACATTAGAATCTGCGTTAGTGGGTAAACCTGTTCCGGCAAAAACGTTACCGGATTTGCTTTCAGATAAAACCTATGATGAATCCTTGTTTAAGCAAGGCAAACCGGTTTTGCTCAATGTATGGGCGACCTGGTGTCCTACTTGTTATGCTGAACACCAATATCTGAATCAATTGGCGAAACAAAGGGTCACGATCATTGGCTTGGATTATAAAGATGATAACGCGAAAGCAATGAAATGGCTGAAGGATCTTGGTAACCCTTATCAAGTTGTGTTGAAAGATGAAAAAGGGTCTTTTGCTTTAGATTTAGGGGTGTATGGTGCGCCGGAAACCTTTATTGTTGATGGCAATGGCGTGATTCATTATCGCTATGCCGGTGATGTGAGTGAAAAAGTTTGGCAGGAAACCTTACAGCCGATTTATCAAAAATTAGGCGGAGGGAAAGAGTAATGATAAAAACACTTTTATTTTCTACCGCACTTTTGTTTAGCGTTAGTGCTTCTGCAGCGATTGATGCATTGAATTTCAGTTCACCGCAACAGGAAGATGATTACCACGCGTTAACGCAGGAATTACGTTGTCCGCAATGTCAGAATAACAACATTGCCGATTCCAACGCAGTGATCGCGGTGGATATGCGTGGCAAAGTGTTTGAGTTATTGCAAGAAGGCAAATCCAAACAAGATGTTGTGCAGTACATGGTGGATCGCTACGGTAATTTTGTCACTTATGATCCGCCGTTAACACCCGTTACGATGATTCTTTGGTGTGCGCCGATTCTTTTCATTTTGCTTGGCGTTTTGGTACTTTTCCGTCGCAAACGTTCGCAAGGTGAGAAAGTGAGTCAGACAGCGGAAAACGCCAACAATGTGTTAACCGAAGAACAACAAAACCGTTTGAATACGTTATTAAACAAGGAGAATGATAGATGAATTTATGGTTAAGCATTCTCATTTTAACGTTGGTGGCAGCGTTAATTTGTTTTTTCCCTTTGTTATTAAAAGCCAAAAAAAGTACATCTATAAAACGTGATGATCTCAATAAAGCCTTTTATTTCGAGCGTTTAAAAGAGCTGGAACGAGATGAAAATCAAGGCTTATTAGAAAATACCGAACAGCTTAAATTAGAATTACAGCAATCCCTTTTGGAGGATATTCCTCAGCAGGCTGAAAGTACTTTTCTCAGTGAGAAAAATTACGGCAAGTTATGGTTTGTTTCAGGTTTCTTAGCATTAGCTATTTTGTCGGGCGCCGCATATTTTGCAGTGGGTTCTTGGCAATCGGAAATCATGTTAGAAAAAACGGCAGAAAAACTACCGTACTTTTATGAGCGCATAAAAAGTGAGAGCACCAACCCGCTAGATGAAGCAGAAATGCAACAGTTTGCGACCGCACTTCGGGTTGATTTACAGAAAAACCCAAATAATGCGAAAAACTGGTGGTTATTGGGACAACTTGGCATGAATTTGCAACAACCAAGAATGGCGTTGGATAGCTTTGCCCGTGCGAATAAGTTAGAACCGGATAATAACCAGTATAAGCTCGGGTATGCTCGTGTTTTAATGTTTTCAGAAGACACGACGGACAAGTTAAAAGGCAATAATTTATTACGCGAAGTGATTCGTGAGGATCATAGCAATATTGAAGCCTTAAGTTTGCTGGCGTTTAGTTATTTTGAAACGGAAGATTACAAAATGGCAGCCGTCACATGGGCAATGATGTTAAAACTGTTACCGAAAGATGACCCTAGAGCACCAATTATTGAGCGTAGCATTCGTTCTGCGCGTGATGCATTAGAAGGTCAGGAAAAAGAGAAACATCAGCAAGTGACACCAAATAAGGAAAATTGATTTCATTTTTAGAAAAAATAACTCAATTTTTGACCGCACTTATTTTTAAAATTTGACCGCACTTATTTTTAAAAAAAGGCTAAATTCTTCTCGGAATTTAGCCTTTTTGTTTTGTTCACATAAATGTAGCACGTGATATTAAATTTGGTACCTATTTGTAGTTATTTATGAAATAGCCATTTTATAGTGAGCATTTAATTTAATACCTATAAATAAGTATTACTGGAGCTTTGGGGTATTAATAATGATGCTACAAAAATAAACAAAATTAAGACTCAAATTTGAAAAATTGATCAAGAACAAGAAAAGTGCAAATATCCATAGAAAAAGCATGATTATTTCGCTATTTTACCACTGATTTTAAGTCGTTTATGTCTTCTATCATATTGTTATTAATGATAAAAATTCTCATTAGTAATGAGTTGATAACAGATGTTTTTGTAACCTTCTATTAATTCTAGTAGAAGCCATTTTATAACCTTATTGGAGTGATTATCGTGAACGCATTGAGAAAAAGCCTACTCGTAGCAGCTTCTTTCGCAGCTTTCGGCGTATGTAATTCGGCGATGGCAGAATTGGTGTATAAACCGGTTGAGCAGCCGGTTGAAGCCCCTAACCCAAATCTAAAAATTGAAGCGGTGAATGAAAAATTTGCTGAGAAATATCCTAGCCAATTCAATTCGTGGAAAGCGACTGAAAAAGGCGACAAAATCATCTATGCTGATGAACAAGATCCTCGTTTAATCGTGTTATGGGGGGGCTATTCTTTCGCAAAAGAATATAACGCACCTCGTGGTCACGTTTATGCAGTAGAAGATGTACGTAATATTTTACGTACTGGTGCGCCCAAAAATGCAAATGATGGCCCTCAACCAATGGCATGTTGGACTTGTAAAGGTCCAGACGTTCCTCGTTTAATTGCAGAATGGGGTGAAGATGGTTACTTTGGTGCAAAATGGGCTAAAGGTGGACCTGAAGTGGTCAACTCAATCGGTTGTGCCGACTGTCACGATACAACGTCCAAAGATTTTGCAGAAGGTAAACCGGCATTACGTATTGCGCGTCCACACGTACTTCGTGCGTTGGATCACCTAAATAATGCGCTTCAAGCCAAAGCGAAAGCCGCAGGCAAAGAGCAAGCCGATTTAAGTTTCAATACAGCAGCACGTACTGAAAAACGCGCTGAAATTTGTGCTAACTGTCACGTTGAATACTATTTCGCAGGCGATCTAAAACAAGTGACCTTCCCATGGGATAACGGTCAAACTGTGGATGATATCGAAAAATACTACGATGACATCGGTTTCAGTGACTGGACTCACTCTCTTTCTAAAGCACCAATGTTAAAAGCACAACACCCTGACTTTGAAATTTGGTCTTTAGGTATGCACGGTAAAAACGGCGTAACTTGTATCGACTGTCACATGCCTAAAGTACAAGGTAAAGACGGTAAAGTTTACACCGACCACCAAATCCAAAACCCATTCGATGCCTTTGATACCACTTGTGCAAACTGTCACGATCAAAGCAAAGAGAAGTTAAAAGACATTGTTGCCTCCCGTAAGAAAGAAGTGAAAGACATCATGGGTCGTTTAGAAGATCAAGTTGTTCGTGCCCACTTTGAAGCGAAAGCCGCATGGGATGCCGGCGCAACAAAAGAAGAAATGGAACCGGCTTTAATGGATATTCGTCACGCGCAATGGCGTTGGGACTACGCTGCAGCAAGCCATGGTGGTCATATGCACGCACCTGATGTTATGCTTCGTGTGTTAGGCTCTGGTCTTGATAGAGCTGCAGATGCGCGCGCTAAACTTGCCGCTATCTTAACTAAACATGGCGTGAAAACTCCGGTTGAAGTACCAGATATTTCTACAGCTGATAAAGCATGGAAAGTTATGGGTATTGATATTGAGAAAGAACGTAAAGCGAAAAAAGAATTCTTAGAAACTGTTGTACCTCAATGGGTCAAAGAAGCTAAAGCCAATGGCAAATTAGCTGAAGATTCCGCAACAAAACAATAGAAAAACGTACCGCACTTTTGTGCACTTTATAAAAGTGCGGTCATTTTCAAAAACAAATTTGAGGTAATCAGAATGAATTTAACGTCTCTACTCCGCAAACCGGCAAAAGCCCTTGCATTGCTTGCAGTATTGGTCGCCGCACCAATGCTTGCACAAGCAGAAGGTCAGCCGTCTGCTGCGGACAAGTTTACTTACGAACCGCAATTGGATAATCAACGCGATCCAAACCAATATTGTGCTAAATGCCATAAATTTGACAAAGTCGATAAAAATCAAACCTTGGATCAATCCGGTGGTGAATTACACTTCGGTAAGTTTCATGGTGCGCACTTAAATCAGAAAAACCCGAATAACGGTAAACCAATTAATTGTGTGAACTGCCATGGCAATATTTCTGAAGATCACCGTCGTGGTGCAAAAGACGTGATGCGTTTTGACGGCGATATTTTCGGTGAGAAAAAACCGATGTATAGCGCACAAGAACAAAACCAAGTCTGTTTCTCTTGCCACCAACCGGACAAACTTCGTGAAAAACTTTGGGCGCATGATGTTCATGCAATGAAATTGCCTTGTGCAAGTTGCCACACATTACACCCGAAAGATGATGCGATGAAAGGTATTCAACCGAAAAATCGTGTGAAACTTTGTGTGGATTGCCACGGTGAACAACAAAAACGTAAAGCGCAAAAAGAACAAACTCAATCAACCGAACAAAAGGATAAACAATGACAACTTGCTCACGCCGAAACTTTGTTTCCGGCATGGGGGCGTTGATCCTTATGACGGGAACATCAGTGACCTCTTTAGCGAAAGAGGAAAAGGCGGATAAACCGAAACGCTACGCGATGGTGCACGATGAAACCGCGTGCATTGGCTGTACTGCGTGTATGGATGCTTGTCGTGAAACTAACCACGTGCCTGAAGGCGTTTCACGTTTGGAAATCCTACGTAGCGAACCTTATGGGGAATTCCCGAATCAAGAGTACGAGTTTTTCCGTCAATCTTGCCAACATTGTACGAATGCACCTTGTGTGGCGGTTTGTCCAACCGGGGCATCATTCATCGATTCTGAAACCGGTATCGTGGATGTGAATAAAGATCTTTGCGTCGGTTGCCAATATTGCATTGCCGTCTGTCCATATCGCGTACGTTTCATTCATCCGGTACACCGTACTGCGGATAAATGTAACTTCTGTCGTGATACAAACTTAGCAGCTGGTAAACAACCGGCTTGTGTAGAAGCTTGTCCAACCAAAGCATTAACCTTTGGTGATATGAATGATCCGACAAGCGCAGTGGCACGCAAGGTAAAACAAAGTCCTGTTTACCGCACGAAAGTGGAATTAGGTACACAACCGAATCTTTACCATATTCCATTCCAACACGGAGAACCAAGAAGATGACATTAGATTATCCTGTTCCGTTTCACACACCTAATTTGGTGTGGGATTCAACAATCGCTATCTACTTGTTCTTACTTGGTATTTCTTCCGGTGCGGTACAATTAGCGATTGCGTATAAACGTAGTAACAAACTTGAAAATCCAAACAAAAACTGGATTATTCGTGCCGCTGCCGTATTGGGGAGTGTGCCGACATTAATCGGTTTAACCTTGTTGATTTTCCACTTGGCGCGTCCTTGGACATTCTGGAAATTGATGTTTAACTATCAATTTAATTCTGTGATGTCTATGGGGGTTATGTTATTCCAAGTGTATATGCTGTTCTTGGTTTGTTGGTGTGTCGTTATCTTCAAAGAAGATATTATGGCATTGATCCAACGTTTTATGCCAAAACTTAGCTTTGTCGGTAAAATTATCAATGTATTAGAACGCGTAATCTCCCCTGTTGAAGTTATTCTCTTCATCTTAGCTGCGGTGCTAGGGGCTTATACCGGTTTCTTACTTTCTGCGTTGATTAGCTATCCGATGTTGAATAACCCGGTATTACCGGCGCTCTTCTTAGCCTCCGGAACCTCTTCCGGTATCGCTGCGACCTTCTTATTTATCCTGATTGCAGGTAAATTAAAAGGCGATTCCCACGAATCACACTTCATTCATAAATTTGAAGTGCCGATTATGGTAACCGAGCTAGGTCTATTAATCTGTTTCTTCGTGGGACTCTACTTCGGCGGCGGACAAAAAGTGGTGGCGTTACATAATGCGTTATCCGGCTTCTGGGGCGCAGTCTTCTGGATTGGGGTATTCTTTATCGGTATCTTAATTCCGTTGATTGCCAATATGTTTGTTAGCGATCGTTTGAAATTCAACAAGAATTTTATCATCCTTGTGTCGATTTTCGACTTGATTGGCGTGTTATGCTTGCGTTACTTTATTCTGTACGCAGGACAGCTTACAACCGCATGATAAGGTTTTTGTTTGTATCAAAAGGCGTAGTAAAATACGCCTTTTTGTTTGGTGTTATTTTCTTTGGCAAAGAAAAATAAAAAAGAAAGGCGGGTCAAAGAAGGAAATCTGATTTGTTTTTTCTACGAGTAAAGTGCGGTTAACATTTTAAACGTTTTTATCTCACTTTCCCCTCTTTAGCAAAGAGGAAAAGGGGAGATTTGGCAGAAGTGATTTCAACCTTATGGGTTGTTTAATATCGTCAATATCTCCTCTTAACTTCTTCTTTATTAAAGAGGCAGTATAAAATGCAAGCGAAACCTGAAGTGCTCATCCACAAAACCAACATGACAATCTAAAACACGAGATTATTTTATGATCCCCGAACTAGGCTTTCTTTCTCTTCTTCTTGCTACGATGAGCGCGTTGCTGCTTGCCGTTGTTCCACAACTTGGGTTTTGGCTGCGTAAGCCGGCACTGACTCAATTAGCTTGGGGATTAAGCTATTGCTTTGGCTTATTTACGTTAGCCGCGATTTCTATCTTGGCGTATTCCTTTGCGGTCGATGATTTTACCTTGGAATATGTTGCCGCCCATTCGAATTCTCAATTGCCAACGTTCTTTAAAATTGCGGCAACTTGGGGCGGGCATGAAGGATCCATGTTGTTCTGGCTTTTTTCACTTTCCGTTTGGGTTGTGCTGTTTGCATTATTTAATCGAAAAAATGACCGCACTTTTGTGGCACAAAGCTTGGTGATTTTAGGCTTAATTTGTTTTAGCTTTGCTGTCTTTATCGTTTTCTTTTCTAATCCGTATGGACGCCTCTTTCCCGCACCCTTGGAAGGGCGTGATCTGAACCCGATGTTGCAGGATGTGGGGCTGATTTTTCACCCACCGTTGTTGTATCTCGGCTATGTTGGCTTCGCGGTAAATTTTGCCCTGAGTGTTAGCGCCTTGTTACATCAACATTTAGAAAGCCAAATTGCCCGCGTGATGCGAGTTTGGGTATTGGTCTCTTGGTTGTTTTTAACCTTAGGCATCGTGCTAGGGGCATGGTGGGCATATTACGAACTCGGCTGGGGCGGCTGGTGGTTCTGGGACCCGGTAGAAAACGCGTCATTAATGCCTTGGTTATTAGGTTTAGCGTTGTTACATAGTTTAATTGTCAGTGAAAAACGGGGCATCTTTAATTATTGGACAACGCTTTTCTCATTGTTAGCGTTCGCGTTCAGTGTACTCGGCACCTTTATCGTGCGCTCAGGTGCATTGACATCTGTACATGCTTTCGCAGTCGATAGCCAGCGAGGCACCGCATTGCTTGTGATTTTCTTCCTGTTGACTGTCGGGGCGCTCGGTTTGTTTGCTTTCAAAGCCAATATGCAGCAACAAGCTGTGAAATTAACCTTGCTTTCCAAGGAAAGTGCGGTGCTTTTTTTGAATGTTTTATTGAGCATCGCTACTGTCAGCACGTTTCTCGGCACTTTCTATCCAATGTTATTCCAAGCCATGAATTGGGGCTCTATTTCTGTTGGTGCGCCTTACTTCAACAGTATTTTCCTTCCGCTGATTGCCTTGGTGTTAATTGCCATGGTGATTTCGCTCGGCTTGCATTGGGCAAAGGCGGATAAACGCATTTTATTAAAACGTACGGCGTTATTGTTGCCCTCTTTGTTGCTTGCCTATTTAGCCATTCGCCACGTTATGCAAAATGACAGTGCATTACAGTTCAAATGGACAGCCTATTTCCTACTCACCTTAGCGATTTGGTTGTTATTGGCGACGTTGTGGCAAAATTGGCGAAAGTTAGGCCTTTCTCACTATGCGATGATTTTTGCGCATAGCGGTGTGGCCATTGCCACAATGGGCGCCGTCATGAGCAGTTATTTCGGTAGTGAAATTGGTGTACGTTTATCGCCGCAACAAAGCCAACAACTCGGTGCATTTAATTTTCACTATGAACGATTTTCCAATGAAATCGGCCCGAATTTTACGGCTGAAGTGGCAACGTTTAGCGTGGCAGAAAACGGTAAGCCGTATGCCGAATTACAGCCGGAACGCCGTTATTATGATGTGCGTACCATGACCATGAGTGAAGTAGGGCTGTCTGGCGGTTTTTGGGGCGATTTATATATTGTTATGGGCGATCCGCTTGGCAAGGGTGAGTTTACGTTCCGTCTTCATTACAAACCGCTGATTCGTTGGTTATGGTTTGGCGGTATATTGATGGCATTGGGTGCATTGTGTTCTGTATTGACCACGAAGCGAAGAGGAAAACGTGATGAATAGAAAAGTGATTTTCTTCCTGCCGTTAGTATTGTTACTTGGCGTATGTGTTTTATTGTTAGCAGGGTTGCACCAAGATCCGAAAAAAATCGCCTCTGCGTTAATTGATAAGCCTGTGCCTGAGTTTTATCAGGCAAATTTATTGGATAATCGTCAAACGCTTAGCCCAAAAGATTTTCCGAAACGCCCATTTTTACTTAATATTTGGGGAAGCTGGTGCAGTTATTGTCAGCAAGAGCACCCATTATTGCTTGAGTTAGCAAAAGAGATTCCTATCGTGGGCGTGGACTATCGCGACAAACCACAAAATGGTATTGCGATGTTGCAACATATGGGCAATCCTTACACCTTAGTCATTGATGACAGCCGTGGCGAATTGGCGTTAAAACTCGGTGTGGATGGTGCGCCGGAAACCTATTTAGTGGATGCCAACGGCATTATCCGTTACCGTCATTCCGGCTTATTAGATCGGGAAACTTGGCAAAAAACTTTCGTGCCTCAACTTAACCAGCTATTACAACCATGAAACGATTTTTCGCGTTAATTTTTTTATTTATCAGTGTCAATGCCATTGCTGAAATGGTGGATACCTTTGAATTTCATAACCAGGCGGAGCGTACCCGCGCCGTGGAATTAGCGAAATCTTTGCGTTGTCCGCAATGTCAAAACCAAAATTTAGTAGAGTCTAATTCACCGATTGCTTACGACTTGCGTATTGAAGTGTATAACATGGTGAATGAAGGCAAAACCAATCAGCAAATTATTGATTCCATGACATCGCGTTTTGGGAACTTCGTCAATTATAAGCCGCCGTTCCAATGGAATACCGCATTGCTTTGGTTATTACCGATAGGCTTGTTGCTGGCAGCATTTGGGTTGATTTGGGTTTCCAGTCGTGGTTCATCACCGCTTGAACCGGAAAAACAGGTGGAAAATCGACCGCACTTTCAAACCTTACAAGAGAAAAGTGCGGTCAAATTTGAACTTAAATCGGCATTGATCGTTTTTGCTTTATTGCTTGCCATTCCTTTTGCGTATTATTTTTCTTTGGAACGCTTTTCTCGTGTACAGCAAGGTGAACAGGAACAAATTGCACAACATAATCAGCAACTTGAAACGACGGAAGAAAATAAAACCGAGGTGATTATCGGCAAAATTCAGGATAAATTACGCCAAGATCCGAATAGTGCAGAAAACTGGGTGAAGCTGGGTGACGCATATATGCAAAATAACGATTTCGACAGCGCTCTGGTTTGTTATGGCAACGCCGAAAAAATTGATGGTCGTAAGCCGACTACGCGAGGGCTGATGGCGACAGCATTATATCTTCAAGCGAATCAACAGATTACACCACAAGTTCAACAATTCTTGGATGAGGCGTTAGCACAAGATCCAAAAGAAGTTTCTGCCTTATCGTTGTTGGCAGCAGAAGCGTTCAAAATGCGCGATTATTCCACCGCACTTGATTATTGGCAGCAAATTTTGGATTCCGGCAATTCTGCAGTGGATCGTCGCGCCACCATTCAGAAAATGAAAATGGTCGATTTCATGCAAAAAGGAGAGTTGCAGTGAGCCACCATGCCATTGAAACACTCATTATCGGAGCCGGAGCGGCAGGCTTGTTTTGTGCAGCACAACTGGCAAAGTGCGGTGGCAAAGTCAGAATTTTAGATAACGGCAAAAAAGCAGGGCGGAAAATTTTAATGTCCGGCGGTGGTTTTTGTAATTTCACCAATATGGAGCTTTCTTCAGGTCGTTATCTCAGCCAAAATCCGCATTTTGTGAAATCCGCTTTAAAACGCTTTACTCAATGGGATTTTATCGGTTTAGTGGCGGAGTATGGCATTCCTTATCACGAAAAAGAGCTCGGCCAGCTGTTTTGTGATAACGGGGCAGAAGATATCGTCAATATGCTACTGACGGAATGTCAAAAATACGGCGTGGAGATTGCCTTACGGCAAAGCATTTCTGCTGTGGCAAAAACGGAAAACGGATTTTCTGTCGTGGCAAACGGAGAAACCTTGCATTGTACGCATTTAGTTGTTGCCACCGGAGGTTTATCTATGCCGGGCTTGGGCGCAACGCCTTTGGGTTATCAAATCGCCGAGCAATTCGGCATTCGCGTGATTGCGCCACGTGCGAGTTTAGTGCCTTTTACTTGGCGCGAATGCGATAAGTTTTATGCGGCGTTATCTGGTATTTCCTTAGATGTTGCCGCGACCAATCAACACAAAACCTTTACCCACCAAATGCTTTTTACCCATCGTGGTTTATCCGGACCGGCGATTTTGCAAATTTCTAACTATTGGCAACCGGGCGAAAGCATTCATCTTGATTTATTGCCTTATAACGATATTCATCATCATTTAAACGAACTGCGCCAATCTTCACCGAAATTACAGTTAAAAACCGTATTAAGCCGTTTATTACCCAAAAAATTGGTGGAATTATGGCTTGAAAAAGGCTTTATACAAGACGAAGCTATTGCCCAATTAAGTAAAGTGCGGTTAGAAAATTTGGTGAATTTAATCCACCACTGGCAGTTTGTGCCGAATGGCACAGAAGGCTATCGTACTGCAGAAGTGACCATGGGTGGCGTGGATACTCATGACATTTCCTCCAAAACCATGGAAAGCAATAAAGTGCAAGGCTTGTATTTTATCGGCGAAGTATTAGATGTTGCCGGCTGGCTTGGCGGTTACAATTTCCAGTGGGCGTGGAGTTCTGCCTATGCCTGTGCGCAAGGAATTGCGGCAAAATCAAAAGAATGACGTTGCTCCTTCTAAAGTGCGGTCGCAAAAAATAATGTTTTGAATGTTGCCAATGCAACTAGAATGCCTCAATACGTTTGAATTTTTAATTGCGAATAAATTTTCACCTCAGTTTCCCTTTTTAAAAATAATCTAAGTTTGCATTGAGCTTCCTACTGAAATTCATTAGTATAGTTCACATTCACTTCGGTGGATTTATGTTAAGTTTAACTTCCAATCTAATTTAAGGAGTCTTCTGGATGAAGCATCTTATCGCAACTGCAGTGCTTTCTTGCAGCGCAATGGCTTACGCCAATACCTCTCTACCTAATTATAATACCGATTCTCATCTGTATGAATTCACCCAAACTTACGACTTAATTGCGCCGAAAGGTTCGCAAGGACAGGCAAATTTGTGGGTGCCATTGCCATTTAACGGCGAATATCAACAGGTTAAATCCCTTCACTTTGAAGGCAATTATTTAGATGCCTATGTGACTGAAAACAACAAATACGGCGCAAAAACCTTGTTTGCCACATGGGATAAAGAGGCGCAAAAACGTGATTTGAAAGTCACCATGGTGATTGAAACTAAAGATCGCGAGCCGATGGTAAAAGGTGCTTTGGATAACTACATACCACCGAAAGACATTCAGTATTCCGTCGATGTACAAGAATATTTAAAACCAACACAACACATTAAAATTGACGGTATTGTGAAACAATTTGCGGATAAAATCGTGGGTTCTGAAACCAATCCGCTGAAAAAGGCAGAATTAATTCATCAATGGATTGTGGCTAACATGGAACGTGATAATTCCGTTTTAGGTTGCGGTGATGGCGATGTGGAAAAAATCTTAACCACCGGTGTCTTAAAAGGCAAATGTACTGACATTAACTCTGTTTTTGTTGCACTTGCTCGCGCCGCGGGAATTCCAGCCCGTGAAATTTTCGGCATTCGTTTAGGTGCGGCGGAGAAAATGGGGAAATATTCCAAAGGTGCATTCGGCAGCGCAGATGAACATGGTGTGGCGAATGTGAGTGGCGGTCAACACTGTCGTGCAGAATTTTATCTTGCCGGCTTCGGTTGGGTGCCGGTAGATTCTGCTGATGTGGCAAAAATGCGTTTAGCAGAGAAAAAATCCGTGGAAGATAAAGACACTCAAGCGGTCGCGAAATATTTATTCGGTAACTGGGAAGCCAATTGGGTCGGCTTTAATCACGCACGCGACTTCGAGTTATATCCACAACCGGAATTGGCACCAATCAACAACTTTGGCTATCCGTATGCTGAAGTGGGTGGCGATCCGCTAGATTCCTTTGATCCGAAAGCATTTAAATATGACTACGTCTCCAAAAAACTCCAATAAATCTTTTTGGGTTGCGATTGCCACCGCGTTGAGTGCTGCGGTGGCTTCCACCTTGTGCTGTATCGCACCTTTGATTTATTTGCTCTTTGGCGTGTCATCTACCTGGCTTATTGGTTTTGGTGAGTATGATTATTTACGCATACCTATGCTTATTGTGTCATTGTGTGCTTTTGCTTACGGCTTTTGGTTGTTAATGTTTTCTAAAAAAATCATTTGCAGCAAATACATTTCCCGTAAAAAGCTCATAGTGTTGTATTGGATTGTGTTTATCATTATGCTGTTTTTCTTAACCTACCCAACGGTTTTACCGTGGATATTAGCGTTAACTGATTAGGAACGAAAAAATGAAAAAATTATGTACCGCACTTTTGCTCTCTTTATTTGCCCTGTCTTTTGCGCACGCAGAAGAAGCGCCCGTACAAGCAGAAAAGAAAATTGTCCTGAAAGTGAAAGAAATGAATTGCCAGCTTTGTGCTTATTTGGTGAACAAAGAATTGCGTAATATTGACGGCGTGATTTCCACCAAAGCCTCTATTAAAGATGGCATGGTTACTGTGGTAGAAGATCCTAAAGTGACCGATGAACAGTTGATTAACGCGATTCATAAGTTAAATTACACGGCAGAAGTTGTTCAATAAAAATAAAGGGCTAGTTTAAATAGCCCTTTTTGATTCTATGATTTCTGCAATCAGCGAGTTAATTCTCTGTGAATTACAACCGCTCTTTTTCTCCGCCGAAGTCGTGCAATAGATTTTCTGTGAGTTGACTCAAAATGCCGGTCATTAATACAAAATCTGCATCAAAGCGTTGGGCATAGTCTTCTTTCAAAATATCGTCATTTTTCTCTCGAATTTGATCAGCAAATTTCAAGCGCTTCAGGCTGCAATCTTCGTTTAATACAAATGACAGACGCTCTTCCCATTCCAGTGCCAGTTTGGTGACGAATTTAGAATGAACCAAGGAAAGAATCTCTTCACTGTCTAACGCTTGTTGTTTGCAACGAATGACACCGTTCGTTTGGCTATCGCGTAATTCCGCCTCTTCCAACGGTACGAGCCATTCCGGTGTATTTTCCTGGGCGATCCAGTTTTGCATGATAAGCGCCGGATCATTGGCAAAAGTAAGCGGCACCACCGGCAGAGACCCTAAGGATTTGCGTAACAGCGCTAGCACCTCTTCTGCACGTTTTGCTGAGGCAGCGTCCACATAAACCAAATTCTTTTCCGAATCAATCCAAATGGCGGTTTGTTGATATTTGCTGAATGTGCGCGGCAATAAGGTCGCAATCACGTCGTCTTTTAAGGTCTGTTTTTCTACTTTTTTCAGCTTACGATTTTCCGCCTGTTCGAGTTTTTCTACGCGTGCGTCTAATTCACGTTTCACCACATGAGAGGGTAAAATTTTCTCTTCTTTTTGGGCCAACAATAAAATCTGTTTTCCGACGACAAAATATAAAAGTTCACTGCCTTTGAGCGGTTCAGACCAACCAAATTTGCTTTGTTCTGATTGATGGCAAGGGTGATATTGATTGTTTCCAAGGGCGGTGGAGAGGGGTTGTGCCGACCAATCAAGGGATTTAGTCAGACGGTAAATCATGGCGTTTTTGAACCAAAACATGGTAGATCCTTATGCTTAATCAGGTAAAATGTGCGCTATTGTAACTTACTTAAAGGTGAAATATGCAACATAAATTGGTGTGTTTTATTGGTGGCGGCAATATGGCACAAGCCATCGTGTTCGGCTTATTAAAACAAGCTTATCCTGCCGATAAAATTATTGTGTGCGATCCGAATGAAGAAAAACGTGCTTTATTTGCGCAAAAAGGGGTACACACTTCAACGGATAATGTCGCCGCCGTCGCGCAGGCAGAGGTCGTATTGTTAGCCGTAAAACCGCAAGTATTAGCCGACGTTTGTGCGCCTTTAAGTGCGGTGGATTTTTCTGATAAATTACTCATTTCGATTGCTGCGGGTATTTCCGTGGCAAGATTGACTGCGCTTTTGCCAACCTCCCAATCTACTGTGCGTGCGATGCCAAATACACCGGCTTTAGTAGGCGAGGGCATGGCAGGATTATTTGCGGTAAAAAACACCTCAGAAAACGACCGCACTTTTGCGCAAGATTTGTTGTCTGCCGTAGGCAAAACCCTTTGGGTGGCATCGGAAGAGCACATGCATGCGGTTACAGCCGCGTCTGGCAGTAGTCCAGCGTATTTTTTTCAATTTTTAGAAGCCATGCAACAAAGCCTGATTGACATGGGATTGTCTGCAGACAATGCTCGCGAATTAGTACAGCAAGCGATGTTAGGTTCAGCCAAAATGGTGGTGGAAAATCCGCAGGTAGATTTATCGACATTGCGCCAAAATGTGACGTCCAAAGGCGGCACAACGGCAGCTGCACTGAATGTGTTGAATCAACATCAATTTAATGACATCGTGCAACGGGCTATGCAAGCTTGTGTCGCACGTTCTAAAGAAATGGAAACCTTATTCTAATGCTTGTTCGTCCTTTTACTTGGCTCGCTTTGAGCTTTTTCGGGTATTACTGCGCGTATGGCGTTTTTATCCCCTTTTTCCCTGTTTGGTTGAAGTCGCAACATTATGGCGAAGAGCTTATCGGCATGGTGTTGGCAAGTGCTTATGTCTTTCGCTTTGTCGGCGGTTTGTTTTTTTCCGGTTTAATTAAACGCTCTTCACAGTTGATCAATTCTTTGCGTGTCTTGGCGCTTGCCAGTGCATTGATTATGGCCGGTTTAAGTGTTGTCGCGGAGAATTTTTGGTTGTTATTTTCTGCTATCGGCTTATTTGCCATGGTCAATGCGGCAGGCATGCCGATTACGGATTCTTTAGCAAGTACTTGGCAACGACAAATTCAGTTGGATTACGGTAAGGCTCGGCTCATTGGATCCCTTGCCTTTGTGGTGGGCGTAACCTTATTTGGCAATGTGATTGGCTTTTTCGGTGAGCAAAATATTGTCTGGATTTTGACCGCACTTTTATTGGCATATTCGGTGATGCAGTGCGTAACACCAACAATTCCCCCGCAAGATGAACTCTCGGAACAGGCTACCACGAATGTAGGTTATTGGGATTTATTAAAAAACAAAACAACCTTGCGGATTTTGTTGGCTTCGTCTTTAATTCAGGGCTCACATGCCGCCTATTATGTTTATAGTGTGTTGTATTGGACAAGTCTTGGGATTTCCGTTTCGCAGACCAGCTTACTATGGGGCCTAGGTGTGATTGCCGAAATTTTGCTGTTTTTCTTTTCTCGCCGTTTACTGCAAAACTGGAAGGTCAGCACTCTTTTTCATTTGGCGACCTTGGCGTGCATTGTGCGCTGGGCGGGGCTTGCTGGCACAAGTGAGGTTTGGCTCATCGGGCTTTTGCAATTACTTCACAGTCTAACGTACGCGGTGGCGCATTACGGCATGGTGCGCTATATCACCACGCAACCGCAGTCGCACATTTCCAAACTACAAGCGTTGTATAACGGCATTTCAAACAGCGCCATGGTGGCGATTTTGACTGCATTGAGCGGTGTGATTTACCCGTATTCCCCCTCAATGACCTTTGTCTTAATGGCGATCATTGCGGCATTGGCGTTCGTGGTGACGCCACGTAAAGTGGAAGCCTTTTTACTGCATCGGGGCTAAACATGAATGATCTTACTTTGCTCGATTTATTTTTGAATGAATTATGGATAGGCAAAGGCTTGTCGCCCAATACCGTGCAATCTTATCGTTTGGATCTCACCGCACTTTGTGATTGGATTGGTGAGCGCAAACTGTCACTGCTCGGTTTGGATTCGGTCGATCTTCAAACGTTTCTCGGTGAGCGGGTAGAGCAAGGGTATAAAGCCACCAGCACGGCGCGATTATTGAGTGCTATTCGAAAGCTTTTCCAATATTTGTATCAAGAAAAATACCGCACCGACGATCCAAGTGCGGTGTTAAGTTCGCCCAAATTACCAAGCCGTTTGCCGAAGTATTTAACCGAACAACAAGTCACGGATTTGCTGAATGTGCAAAGTTTGGAACAGCCGATTGAACTACGCGACAAGGCGATGTTGGAGTTGTTGTATGCCACGGGATTGCGGGTGACGGAATTGGTTTCACTGCATACCGATAGCATTAGTTTGAATCAAGGCGTGGTGCGGGTCATCGGCAAAGGTAATAAAGAACGTATTGTGCCGATGGGAGAGGAGGCAACCCATTGGGTGAAGCAATTTATGCTGTTTGCCCGGCCGATTCTATTGGATGGACAAAGTTCCGACGTGCTATTTCCTAGCCGCCGCGGTACGCAAATGACACGGCAGACTTTTTGGCATCGGATCAAGCATTATGCGGTGCTGGCGGAAATTGACAGCGATATGTTGTCGCCACACGTTTTGCGCCATGCCTTTGCCACCCATTTGGTGAATCACGGTGCAGATTTGCGCGTGGTACAAATGTTGTTGGGGCATAGCGATTTATCGACGACACAGATTTATACCCATGTGGCGAAAGAGCGCTTGAAACGTTTGCACGAACGCTATCATCCACGTGGTTAATTTTGTGTAGATAAATCGAGCGTTTTTTAATCAATTATGCGCTTTTATCCTGCATTTCCTCGACTGAAAGGCTTTGTCCCGTTATAATTCATCGTCTTATTTTCTATTAATAACGTGTTCGGTGTGAGCATTCGCCGAGTGCATCAATTTGAGGTAACATCATAATGTCATTAAATATTGAAACGACTCAAGGTTTAGAGCGTCGTGTAACCATCACCGTTCCGGCTGAAACCGTTGTTCAAGCTATCCGCGAAGAATTAAAACGCGTTGCTAAAAACGCACGTGTTGACGGCTTCCGTAAAGGTAAAGTCCCTCCACACATCATTGAAAAACGTTTCGGCGCTTCTGTTCGTCAAGACATTTTAGGTGATTTATTACAAAACCATTTCTTCCAAGCGGTTATCGAAAACAAAATTAACCTAGCAGGTCGTCCAAGTTTCACTGTTGAACAATTTGAAGAAGGCAAAGAATTAAAATTCAGCGCAACCTTTGAAGTGTACCCTGAAGTTGAATTAAAAGGCTTAGAAAATATCAAAGTAGAAAAACCGGTTGTTGAAATCTCTGAAGCAGATGTTGACAAGATGGTTGAAGTGTTACGTAAACAACAAGCAACTTGGACTGAAACCCAAGACGCAGCGAAAGCAGAAGATCGCGTAACTATTGACTTCGTGGGTTCTGTTGACGGCGAAGAATTTGAAGGCGGCAAAGCATCCGATTTTGTTTTATTCATGGGTCAAGGTCGTATGATCCCAGGCTTTGAAGAGGGCATCGTTGGCCACAAAGCCGGTGACAAATTCACTATTGATGTGACTTTCCCGGAAGAATATCACGCTGAAAACTTAAAAGGTAAAGCGGCGAAATTTGACATTACGTTGAAGAAAGTTGAAGTGATGGTATTACCGGAATTAACCGATGAGTTTGTTGCAAAATTTGGTCCAAATACCAAATCCGTTGCAGATTTACGCAATGAAATTCGTAAAAACATGCAACGTGAATTGAAAAACGCGTTAACCACTCGTGTGAAAACTCAAGTGATTGACGGTTTAGTAGAACAAAACCAAATTGATGTGCCAAGTTCTGCAGTTGAACAAGAAATTGACGTATTGCGTCAACAAGCAGCACAACGTTTTGGTGGCAATGCACAACAAGCAGCACAATTACCACGCGAATTGTTTGAAGAACAAGCTAAACGTCGCGTATTAGTTGGTCTATTATTAGCGCAAGTTATCTCTTCTAACGAATTAAAAGCAGATGAAGAACGCGCTAAAGCGATGATCGAAGAAATCGCGTCTGCTTATGAACAACCGGCGGAAGTGGTTGAATACTACAGCAAAAACAACGAATTAATGAATAACATTCGTAACGTAGTATTAGAAGAGCAAGCGGTTGATGCCGTGTTAGCGAAAGCACAAGTGACCGAAAAAGCGGCGACTTTCGATGAGATCATGAATCCACAAGCTTAATGATTCTCCGCGAAGTGCGGTTAATCTTTTAAGTGTTTTTTAGTTGAATACCTCGATGAAAGTCGGGGTATTTTTTTGCCTTATGAATATTAGCATTAGGCTTTGAGGCAATAAAAAAGGGTATCTTCAGATACCCTTTTTTCTATTAGAACATTACTTACTTGGTGATTGCATGAAACGGAAGAAATCACTGTCCGGTTTTAAAATCAACAAGTTATCAGAATTAGAGAAGCTGCTTTCATAGGCTTTAAGACTACGAATGAAGCTATAAAATTCCGGTTCTTTACCAAAGGCATCTGCAAAGATTTTGGCTGCAGTAGCATCGCCCTCACCGCGTAATTCTTGCGCTGTTTTTTCTGCGTTGGCAATGATCAATGTGACTTTACGATCTACATCAGCTTGGATAAAGGCTGCTTTTTCTTTACCTTGTGAACGGTGTTCGCGAGCAACTGCATCACGTTCTGCACGCATACGTTGGTAAATAGAAGAAGACACTTCATCCGGCAAGTTAATTTGCTTGATACGTACGTCTAGTACTTCAATTCCCAATTCAGCAGTGCTGTCTTGTCCACTATTGAGCGCATTTTTAGCCCCAGCCATGAGTTCACCACGTGTACCTGAAACGATGTCTTTAATGGTGCGGGAACCGATTTCAGAACGCAAACGATCGTTAACTTTACGGCGTAATAAATTGGCTGCTTGTGCGTAGTCGCCACCACCGGTGGTGGTAAAGAAACGACCGAAATCGTTAATACGCCATTTCACGTAGGAATCTACCAAAAGGTCTTTTTTCTCTACGGTGACAAAACGATCCGCTTGTCCGTCTAGGGTTTGAATACGGGCATCTAGCGCTTTCAAATTATCAATAAAAGGGATTTTGAAATGTAATCCCGGTGTATAAATAGCCACTTTATTATCGGCATCGCGTTGCACTTTGCCAAAGCGTAACATAATGCCACGCGTACCTTCACTGACAACCACAATGCTGGAATAAAGCACCGCGATAAGCACGAAAATGACAGGTAATAAAAATTTACGCATTAGTTAATCCTCCCTTGGCGACCATTGTCGGTACGCGATTCCATTGGTCTAAGTGGTGCTGTTTGCTCATGCGTGCGTGAAACAGGTACAGAAGTTACCGCACTTTGTTGTGTTTCATTGGATTCACTTACATTAGCACTACCGTTCGAGCCAGTGGACTTTTTACCTTTTAACAATTGTTCTAAAGGTAATACGGTTAAGTTATTTCCATTGCCGGAATCCAACATGACTTTTGGTGTATTTGCCATGACTTTTTCCATGGATTGAATATATAAGCGTTCGCGGAAGACGGTTGGTGCCGCTTTAAACTCAGGTAAGAGCGGTTGGAAACGTTCCACTTCCCCTTTAGCATCTAGCACCACGCGGTCTTTATAGGCTGTCGCTTCTTCTAAAATGCGTTGTGCATTACCACGAGCAATTGGCTCTTTCTCACGCGCATAGGCTTCTGCTTCACGAATATAACGTTGTTCGTCTTCTTGTGCTTTAATCGCATCATCAAAGGCTTCTTTCACTTCTTCCGGTGGACGTGCAGATTGGAAGTTCACATCAATCACTTCTAAACCCATATCATATGGTTCAATAATTTGATTTAACGCTTTCCAAGTATTTTCACGTACGACGGAACGACCTGTCGTCAAAATATCGTTCATTGTCATATGGCCGATAACATAGCGTAATGCACTATCGGTAGCCTGATTCAAGCTGTCATTGGCATTGATTGCACTAAACAGGTATTTTTCAGGATTTTGGATTCGATACTGCACGGTCATTTCCACTTTCACCATGTTTTCATCTTGGGTGAGCATGGAACCTTGTGTTCTTAATTCAAGTACACGCTCAACGTTGACCGGAATCACTCGATCAATAAAAGTCGGTTTCCAGTTTAAGCCAGGTTGTTGAATGGAATGGAATTGTCCTAAACGTAGCACGACGCCACGTTCTGCTTCTTTGATGGTATAGAAACCGCTGACGCCCCATATAATTACGCCGGCTGCAATTGCAATCGGTAATAATTTACCTAAGCCGGAAGGTAGGTTAGACGCACCGGAATGATTGTTTTTAGCCCCTTTACCACCCATTTTTTTCAATAAGTTATTGAAAATCTCTTCTAAGTCCGGTGGTGATTGTTCGTTCTTTTTTTGTGAGTTGGAAGAACGATCCCAGTTAGATTGACCTTCGTTTTTATCGGAACCCTGATTTCCAGAGGATTGCCCGTTTTGCTTTGGTTTGCCCCAAGGATCTTGATCTGAACCATTTAAAGACATTGCTTTCTCCATTTGTCAAAAAATTGTTGCAAGTCTAAACAAAATCGCGTGTTAAGTCTAACGATTAATGGGAAAGTCTATCGATTTTAAAGGGTTAATTATTCACGTTGTAGTGAATTTTATGCACAAGCCTTTGAGGTTGAAGATGCTCGCCATCCCAAGCCCAAAAACAGGGCGATTTTATAGGTGCTTGGTTAACAAAATAGGCGAGATAAAAAGGAAGTTTATCGGTAAAACACAGCTGTCCACGGGGGCAGTGGGCCGAGAAAATGTGTAAGGTTTCCGGCTTATGTGTGACTTCTGATAATTTTGCGATGCCCACGCCTTGGGATTTCAACACGGCTTCGCGTAAACACCAGATGCGGTAAAAAGCGGATTGGGGTTCAGTTTGTTGTTGAAACCAGTCGATTTCTTCCGTGCTAGCAAAATGTTCCAGCAGGGCTAAATAAGGACGTTCTTTGCAGGGAGATTCAATATCAATTCCTACCGCACTTTTTTCGCCTGGTTGGCTGATGTGCAAAATCACTGCCACCCAATCACCGGAATGGCTGATATTGAAATCGAAATCAGAAAAGGGAAATTGCGGTCGGTCAGTTTCTGTTCGCGAAATTTGCCCTAAAAGTGCGGTCGGTTTTTCTGCTGTTTTGAGTAATTGCCACAGCAAGAAATGCGCTAAACGACGACATTGCCAACGTTGCTGCATACGTGGGTTGCCGTGGCCTAACGTCAGCAAATTTGCCGGAATCAGGTCGGCTGGGATGTCATGAAAGGGGAAGGGGGTGTGAATATTTCCCCAAGCGATCAGCGTTGTCATCGTGGTAAGAAAAGTGCGGCCAAAATCCGTTGAATTTTGTCACCGCACTTTTTCGCCTTATTTCAATAAATAAGCTCTTAACTGCGCAAAATCGTTTTCCATTTCATCGGATAACAACGGCAGTTTGTTGTGTTTATCCAACGCTTCCGGTAACGGCAACGTTAAATCCAGAATACGTTCGACGGACTCTTTAAATTTTGCCGGATGCGCAGTGCACAGGAATAAGCCGGTTTCGCCTGGTTGTAAATCCTGTTTTAACACTTCATAGGCCACAGCGCCATGCGGTTCGCATAAATAACCCAGTTGATTCATAGCGCGTAAGGTATCTTCTGTTTGTGCATCGGAAATTGCAGCCGAATGTAACTCGGTCAATGCCCAACCGTTACGTTTGAACAATTCTTCCACGCGAGGCCAGTTGTTCGGGCGAGAAACGTCCATGGCGTTGGAAAGGGTGGCGACGGTCGCATTTGGTGACCAGTTTCCGCTGTGTAAATAACGCGGCACAGTGTCGTTGGCGTTGGTGGCAGCGATAAAACGTTTAATCGGTAAGCCGAGGGTTTTAGCGATTAATCCGGCTGAGAGGTTGCCGAAGTTGCCGCTTGGCACGGAAACCACCAAGTTTTCACGTTGTTCTTTTGGTAATTGTGCCGCCGCTTCAAAGTAATAGCACACCTGCGCCAATAAACGGCTGATATTGATGGAGTTCGCCGAGTTTAAGCCGATGGCTTGGCGTAGTTCTGCATCATCAAAGGCTTGTTTTACTAAAGCTTGGCAAGCATCGAAATCGGCATTGATTGCGATGGTACGAATATTGCCGCCGAGGGTGCAGAATAATTTTTCTTGTAACGGGCTGATTTTGCCTTTCGGGTATAAAATCACCACCTCGATATTTTCTAAACCATAGAACGCATGGGCAACTGCCGCACCAGTGTCACCGGACGTTGCTGTGAGAATCGTGATTTTGCCGTCACCGCGTACGGTCGCAAGGGCTTGCGCCATAAAGCGTCCGCCGAAGTCTTTAAAGGCAAGGGTTGGGCCGTGGAACAATTCTAAGGCATAAATATTGTCTTCCACGTTGGCAACCGGTGCAGGGAAAGTGAAGGCGTTGCGTACCATTTGTTCAAGCTGTGCTTGAGGGATTTCCTCACCGATTAAGGCACCAAGAATTTTTTGGCTGCGTTCAACCAGTGGCAATGCCAACAGTTCATCGATATTGCTTAAGTGCGGTATGTTTTCAGGGAAAAATAAGCCCTGATCTTTGCCTAACCCTTGGCGTACGGCTTGGGCAAAATTAACCTGTTCTTCGAGGTGTTTGATGTTGTATAAATTCATGTGAAACCTGTTCTTTTGTTTGGCACCTTTAAGACAAAAGTGCGGTGATTTTTTCCGGTGTTTTAATCAAGCTCTCTTGCGCCGGCATTATCGACTTTGCAAATGTGCACAAAGCCTTCGTTGTTTTGTAAATAATGATTTTCAAGGTAAGTGGCAAGTTTGCCGGCAATATGCAAGTCCGGTGCGATGGAAAAGATTGTCGGACCGGAGCCTGAAATTCCGGTGGCTAACGCACCTAAATCACGCGTCGCTTGTTTCACTTCGGCAAAGTTAGGCAACAAGGCTTCGCGATAAGGTTCGGCAATGACGTCTTTCATCATCATGGCGGCTAAATTTTCCTGTTGTGTGTGGCAAGCATGCACGAAACCACCCAGATGACGACCATGTGCAATAACATCTTGACGCGTATAGCTTTTCGGTAAAATTGCTCGGGCTTCCGCAGTGGACACTTCAATCCCCGGGTACGCCAAGACCCAATACCAATGATCAAAAAACGGCAGGGTTTGGCAAATGTTGCCGAGCGATTGCACCATAAATTGCACGCCACCCAAGTAGCAAGGTGCCACATTGTCGTAATGAATGGAGCCGGAAATGCGTCCTTCCAATTCGCCCATCATTTCTAACAATTCCATTTTAGAAAAAGGTTCGTCATGGAATTTATTCAGCGCGACCAAGGCGGCAACAATAGAGCAGGCGCTAGAACCCAAGCCTGAGCCGATAGGCATATTTTTCTCTAAGGTTAAGCGCAGCGGTTTGACTTTTGTGTTACGTAGTTTGAGCTGTTCACTGAATAACACATAGGCTTGATAAACGATATTCTTTTGCGGCTCCTTTGGTAATTTACGCACAAAATAACCCGCACTTTCTAACTCGAAGCCGGCGGCGATAGGTTCGATTTGCACCACATCGCCTAATAATGAACCGTTAATCGGGGAAATTGCCGCACCTAAGGTATCAAAACCGACGCTGATATTGGCACTGGAGGCCGGCGCATAGACTCTTAGCATAACATTCTCCGTTTAGTGCTTTAAGGTTCTTAAAATATCGGCAAAAATGCCGGCAGCAGTGACAGCATTGCCTGCACCGTAACCGCGTAATAATAGCGGAATCGGTTGGTAATAACGAGTGTAAAATGCCAGCGCATTCTCACCGTTTTTTACTTTGTATAGCGGGTCATCTTTGCCTACGGCAATGATAGACACTTTGCATTTGCCGTTTTCAATTTGTCCAACATAACGTAAAACTTTTTCTTCCGCTTCGGCTTTTTCGACACGTGCAGCAAATTCGGCATCTAATTGTGGCAACATCGCCATAAATTCTTCAGTAGATTTTCCCTCGGCAAAACCTTTTGGAAGAACGCCTTCGACTTCGACATCTGACAACTCTAGTTCTAAGCCGCTTTCTCGAGCAAGAATTAACAATTTGCGGGCAACGTCCTGACCGGATAAGTCATCGCGTGGATCCGGTTCGGTGAAGCCTTTTTCGCGGGCAAGTGTGGTCGCTTGGGAAAGGCTTAAATCTTCTTCCAATTTGCCGAAAATAAAAGAAAGGGAACCGGATAAAATCCCGTCAAAACGTTCCACTTCATCGCCGGCGGCTAATAAGTTTTGTAAGTTTTCAATGACCGGTAAGCCTGCACCTACGTTGGTTTCGTATAAGAATTTACGTTGGTTTTTATGGGCCAGTTCGCGCAGTTTGTGGTAGTAAGTTAAGTCACGGGTATTGGCTTTTTTATTCGGAGTAACCACATGGAAACCTTCTGCCAATGCGCGTTCATACAAGCTGGCTAAAGATTCTGCCGATGTACAATCTACAAATACCGGGTTCACAACGTGATGTAATTTAATGAAAGATAACAACACGTCAAAATCAGATGGCTGAGTGGCATTTTCCAAATTGGTTTTCCAATGGTCTAAGTTTAAGCCGTTTTCATTCAGCAACATTTTATTGGAGTTGGCTAATGCACAGACACGGATTTCAATGTCCTTCTTTGCTAAATACTCTTTTTGGTGTTTGATTTGCTCGATTAATTCGCCGCCGACACCGCCGACGCCAACGAGAAATACTTCCACGATTTTTTTATTATTAAATAACGCTTGGTGGGTCGCTTTTACGGCTTCAATGGCTTTATTTTGTGGTACCACAGCGGAGATGGAACGCTCGGAAGAGCCTTGCGCAATGGCATTAATACTGATATTCGCTTGAGCTAAAGCTGAGAAGAAACGCGCGGCAATGCCTTTGGCTTTTCGCATACCGTCCCCAACCACAGAAATAATGGAGAGATCTTTAATCACATCAATTTTATCTAATTGGTGTGTAGCTAATTCTTGTGCAAATTCGTTTTCTAATACTTTTAATGCCACATCCACCGATTTAATCGGTACACAGAAACTGATGCTGTATTCGGAAGAGGATTGGGTAATTAAGATCACTGACACATTGGCTTGTGACATCGCAGAAAAGACACGCGCCGCCATACCAACCATGCCTTGCATGCCCGGGCCGGAGATGTTGAACATAGCAACATTATCTAAATTAGTGATACCTTTAACTTGCAACTCTTCGGATTTGATATTGCCGGCAATAATGGAACCCGGCGCAGTTGGATTGCCGGTATTTTTTATTAAGCATGGAATGTTCGGACGCATCAACGGGCCAATCGTGCGTGGGTGAATTACTTTAGCACCAAAATAAGAAAGCTCCATGGCTTCACGATAAGACAGGCTTGGCAATAAACGAGCATCCGGCACTAAACGTGGGTCACAGGTATAAACGCCGTCAACGTCTGTCCAAATTTCGCAGACGCTGGCACCTAAACAGGCGGCTAAACAAGCGGCGGAGTAGTCAGAACCATTACGGCCCAATAAAACCAATTCGCCTTTACTATTACAAGCTGTAAAGCCTGCCATTAACACTACACAATCTTTTTCAATAGCTTTGGCATTCACACGTTTGGTGGATTCTTCAATATCTACGGAGGATTCTAAATAACTGCCTTGCGCTAATAATTGCTTCACCGGATCGATCACATATACGCGATAACCGTTGGCTTCAAACCAGGCTTTCATCATCGCAATAGAGAGTTTTTCACCACGGCAATCAATGGTGGCTTTTACGGCGTCTTCCACTTTACCGGCTTCACGAATTTGTTCTAATAAAGAGGCAATTTGTTGGAATTCTTGATCAATCAGTTGTTTGGTGCCGGCAAGATCAAACTTATTGTTTTTGGCATGTAAGCCGTTAATGATGGTATAGAAAATATCTAATGCTTCGTTGAAATGGGAATCGGTAGGTTGGTTTAAACTAGCTTTTTCAGAGAGGGCGACAAGGTGATTGGTGATTTTAGCCGGTGCGGATAAAACACCTGCGGCTTGTTCTTCCAAATGAGCTTTTTCGATAAGCTCTGCCGCTTGTAAAAAACGTTCCGGGTTGGCTAATGATGTGCCGCCAAATTTTAATACGCGCATGATATTCTCCTGAGTATGATCTTTAAAATAGTTGCATAAAAAAACCCGCTTTATAGAGGAAGCGGGTTCATTAATCTTATTCTTAACGCACTAGCCCGCCCCATTAATCATCGTAATGGTAATCATGGTGGTTGACATAATAATAGTGCGGTTAAGTTGACGCATAATTTATTTTACATGGTGAAAAATTGGATATAGAAATACCGAAATTTCATATCCTTGTCAAACGGAAATCGGAGAATTTTGCATTATTTTCTAACTTTTTTAGTTGGTGTAAAATAAATCACCATTTTTATTACAAGGACGCCTTATGATTGTGCAAAATCTTGCTCATATTCGGGAACAAATTAAACAATGCGAATGCCATTCTGAGACTCAAAGTGCGGTCAAATTACTTGCCGTTTCTAAAACCAAACCGATTGAAGATATTTTAACCGCGTACGAAGCGGGTCAAAGGGCATTTGGCGAGAACTATGTGCAAGAGGGCGTTGAAAAGATTCAATTTTTCCAACAACAGCAGATTGAATTGGAATGGCATTTTATCGGGCCATTACAATCTAACAAAACCCGCTTAGTGGCGGAATATTTTGACTGGATGCAAACTCTTGAGCGTGCAAAAATCGCTGACCGTTTAAATGAGCAACGCCCACCGCACAAGGCACCATTAAATGTGCTAATTCAAGTTAATATCAGCAATGAAACCAGTAAATCCGGCGTACAACCCGATGATATTTTGCCTTTAGCAAAACACGTGGAAAATCTACCGCACTTACGTTTACGCGGTTTAATGGCGATTCCTGAACCTACTGATGATGTGGCGCAACAGGAACAAACGTTTCACCAAATGCGAACCTTGTTTGAAACCTTGCAACAGGCGCTGCCTCATGCCCAAATTGATACTTTATCCATGGGCATGACCGATGATATGCAAAGCGCCATTAAATGCGGTTCTACGATGGTGCGCGTAGGCACGGCGATTTTTGGCAAGCGAGTGTAATTTGCATAAAAGTGCGGTCGTTTTTGATCGCGTTTTTTATACCAATGTTTAGGGCTAGAAAAACGCCACTTTCAATAGAAAGTGGCGTTTTGTATGGGGTAGTTAATTATTTTGCTAAGACGTTTTGTAACGCTTGATAAATAATCTGCGCTTGTTTTCCGGAAAGTGCGGTTTTCTTTTCATCAGAAATAACTACCGCACTTTGTTTGCCGGCGGCGGCAAGTTGCATTTGGTAATCCCCTTTTTCTAATTCAGGAAGTTGTGTACCGATTCGCAACCATTCTTCCTGAGATAACGGTTTATAAGCCAATTCCCGAATGCCACGCGCGCCTTGTTCTTCGCTGATTTCAAATCCTAAGGTTGGTAATGCAGAAGCTAAACGGTGCCATGCTTTTTCAAACGGTGCATTTAAAACCAAAGCGATACGACCATTAGAATCCGTTGCAATGGCGGATTGAATTGGTGAGGATTGTACCCCTCTTAGTTCTTGCTGTTGTTTTTGATATGTGCTGTTAAGCTCTCCAACGAATTGATTTAATCGGTCAGAAGCATAACGTTGTTTATCCGCAAGGCTTGGTGTGAAAACCGTGCCATCGCGTTTCATTTGCAGCACTGAAACCATTAATGCATTGGCTTGTCGGGCATTCACTTCTTCAATTTGATAGCGTATTTGGGTATTTTTTAAGTCATCCACGCGCCCGGTCTCTGTCCAATCAGTCACTAATTTCTTACCTTCTAAGTGATAACCGATCTCTTGTTCTTTCAGTAAACGTTCAATTTGTTTTAAGTTATACACCTGTTTTTTATTGGATTCATAAACAATTAATGCACGTTCACCGTCAAATTGGGTGATAGAACCGTTGATAATGGCTAATGGAATTGATGGTGGGCGAATATCCACGTTTTCTGTTTTCGCAATTTTGACTTGAGGTAATTGATATTCTACGCTTTGTGTCGGTAAATTGACACCGCCACTGGCGAGTGGAGCGAAAAATGGCAATTCGGGATTTGATTTTTGGTAGTTATCGCCCGCTTGTTGCTTACTTTCATTGCTGGCAGAACAGGCACTTAATAGGGCAACCATTGCTGCAGTTAGTAACCATTTTTTCATAACATATCCTTTTGGCGTGTAATCAAGAGTGAGAAAGTCTGCTTTCGACAGAAGAGAAAGAGAAAAGTTCGGGATCTATGTGTAGATCCCGATATCAATTTAAAGTAGCCCGGCAAATTTTAAGGCTTCTAATACAGCCGGTTGGGCTTTTTCACTGAGTACTGTAAGAGGCAAACGAAGAGTAGGTTCTTGAATAAGTCTGAGCTTATAGCAGGCCCATTTCACGGGGATTGGGTTAGATTCGATAAAGAGATTTTTGTGTAACGGCATTAAACGTTGGTTAATTTTTTCGGCCTCTTCAAATTTACCTTCACGAGCTAAATGACACATTTTCGCCATCTCTGCAGGTGCGATGTTATTTGTGACTGAAATGACTCCTTCCGCACCCAGTTTCATTGCTTCCAAACTGGTCGCATCATCGCCACTTAATACAATGAAATCATTCCCGGCAAGTTGTTTGATTTTTTGCACTCGGGAAACATCACCGGTGGCTTCTTTAATACCCACGATATTTTTGATTTTAGCTAAACGGCCAACAGTTTCCGGTTGTAAATCGCTTCCGGTACGTCCTGGTACGTTATACAGGATTTGCGGAATATCGGTACATTCAGCAATGGCTTTAAAGTGTTGATACATGCCTTCTTGCGTAGGTTTGTTGTAATAAGGTACAACAGATAAACAACCGGAAATACCACTATTATTTAATAATTTTGTCATGGTAATGGCTTCGCTGGTGGCATTGGCGCCGGTACCGGCAATAACCGGGATTCTGCCGGCGGCAAACTCAACGGTCTTTAAGATGGCTTTTACATTTTCATCAATGCTGAGGGTGGCGGATTCACCGGTTGTCCCAACGGAAACAATCGCATCCGTGCCGGCATTAATGTGAAATTCAACCAGCTTTTTCAAATTTTCAAAATCCACTTCGCCATGGCTATCCATTGGTGTCACTAATGCAACGATGCTTCCCTGAAATAAAGGATGATTTGACATAAAAGCCTCCATTTTTTGTTATTGGATTCCGGTTTAAATAAGAAATTACATTGCCGGAAAAAGAGTTGTGTTTGCTTGCTAATAGTTGTTTAAGATCGCTAAAATACCCTGAATTTGCAAGAAATTTTTTATTTTTTTAAGAGGATTTTTTAAATGAATACATTAAAAGTCGGCGAAAACGCACCGCACTTTTCTTTACTGAATCAAAATGGCGAATTAGTTTCTTTGGAACAGTTTAAAGGTAAAAAAGTGTTGGTTTATTTTTACCCAAAAGCGTTAACCCCTGGCTGCTCGACACAAGCCTGCGGTTTACGGGATAGTAAATCAGAATTGGAAAACCTGGGCGTAGTGATTTTAGGAATCAGTCCGGATAGCCCGAAAAAATTGGCACAGTTTATTGAAAAGAAAGCGCTAAATTTCACATTGTTATCCGATGAAGAGCATCAAGTGGCTGAGCAATTTGGCGTGTGGGGAGAAAAGAAATTTATGGGGCGTACTTTTGATGGTATTCACCGTATCAGTTTTCTTGTTGATGAACAGGGTAAAATTGAACAGGTTTTTGATAAATTTAAAACCACAGATCATCATCAGGTGGTGTTGGATTATTTGAAAAAGTGATTTTTCATAACGTTAAAATAAAACGACCGCATAAAAGTGCGGTCGTTTTTTTAAGTGTTTTACCAACTATAGTTGAGTTTTACCCCAAATTGGTTTTGTTTCTCTTTGTTTTTACCTCGGGTATTGCCAGCATACATCGAGACTTTCCAAGGTTTATAACCAAAGCTGAGGTTTGCCTCATGGTAAGTATAATGACCAAATGTTTGCTCAAATTCTTGCTCATTAATACGTTGGCTATAAGATTTATTTCCTGTAGAAACGTAGTAAGTTGAGATCTCCGGCGTAATTTCCCAACCGTTGACGTTAAAGTGATAGCCTACTTTTACACCTGTGTGGTAGGTCGGCAACTTGATTACTGGGTTTTTCACAATAACGCCATTTAACTCGCCTTCGCTTGAACTGATTTGATGATAACGAACGCCGAGCATTGGTGTAATTTGCAGACCATTTATCATGACATCATAAGCCATATTAAGACCAACATTTACGATATTGCGATCAAATTTGTGCTCTCCATCAATTTTACTGCGCGACCAACCATAGCTTGTATCAATAGCCCAACTAAATTGATCAATTTGTTGTTTAGCGTATAGGGTTGCTAAGGAGAGGGTGTTTTTACCACTTAATGATGAAAACTCATTATTAGTTTGAGCGTGAGTTACCATCGCACCTAATACAACACCATTTGCCATTTCTGGTGTTTCAGCCCCTAACGCAACTTGATTACTTTTACTGTGGAAGTTTTTGTAATCATCAGAATGATATTTATGCTCGCTATTGTTATGAGAAAGCCACATACCGGAACGTTGAGTCAGAATTGTACGATCTAAACGTGAGGCTAACTCAAGATTAAGTGCGGTCAACATCGCTGTATCAGATAGCACAGCATTGGTATTTGCACTAATGATCTCTTTTTGTTTGTATGTTACCGGTTTTGTTGTTGCATTACGTTGGCGAGCTTCTTCCGCTAAACGAGCATCCTCTTTTTCTTTTGCGATACGTTCTGCTTCAAGACGAGCTTGTTCCTCTTTCTCTTTAGCAATACGTTCTGCTTCGAGACGAGCTTGTTCTTCTTTCTCTTTCGCAATGCGTTCCGCTTCGAGACGAGCTTGCTCTTCTTTTTCTTTCGCAATACGTTCTTCTTCAAGGCGCGCTTGCTCTTCTTTCTCTTTAGCAATGCGTTCCGCTTCGAGACGGGCTTGCTCTGCTTTTTCTTTCGCAATACGTTCCGCTTCAAGGCGCGCTTGTTCTGCTTTTTCTTTGGCGATGCGTTCTGCTTCGAGACGAGCTTGCTCTTCTTTCTCTTTCGCAATACGCTCCGCTTCAAGACGCGCTAATTCACGTTGGCGAGCTTCTTCCGCTAAACGAGCTTCCTCTTTTTCTTTCGCGATACGTTCCGCTTCAAGGCGTGCTTGTTCTGCTTTCTCTTTAGCAATGCGCTCCGCTTCTAAACGTGCCAATTCACGTTGACGAGCTTCTTCGGCTAAACGAACTTCTTCTTTTGCTTTCGCAATCCGTTCTGCTTCGAGACGAGCTTGTTCTGCTTTCTCTTTCGCAATACGCTCCGCTTCAAGACGCGCTAATTCACGTTGGCGAGCTTCTTCCGCTAAACGGGCTTCCTCTTTTTCTTTCGCGATACGTTCTGCTTCGAGACGAGCTTGTTCTGCTTTCTCTTTGGCAATACGCTCTGCTTCTAAACGTGCCAATTCACGTTGACGAGCTTCTTCCGCTAAACGAGCCTCTTCTTTTTCTTTCGCGATACGTTCTGCTTCAATTTTTTCGTTTTCTAACTTGGCATTGTAAAGACGGAAAATACCATCTTGTTCAATCAAACTATAAACGTAGGCACCAAGATCTACATGATTTCTAGCTAATGATACTTTTAATGCCGGATCTCTGGTTGCTTTAGATGCATCCAGTAAATCAAGTTTTTCATATTTAGCTTCGCCACCACTGTCTTTAACATCTAGCACAAAATTGCCGCTTGCCTGATTTGTTACAGTCACTTTATCGCCGCGTTGATTGGTAAGTGCAGAAGCATAATGAAATGTTCCTTCTCCGTTTAACGCATTAATTGTTAAGTGATTATAGACTGTAGGGTTTTCTTGGCTATTTAAGAAAATATGGCTTTTCTCTAAATTTAAGCGGGCAGTTTGGCTATCACCTGTCAGTGTCCAATTCGCATTTTCTGTCAATCTTACTAGGCTATTGCCTGTACCGTTAATTGTACCGAATAAATGTGCTTTACCTAAGATCAGTTGGGCATGGTCAGTGAGTTGGGTATTGCCACGGATTTCAGTTGCCGTAAAGCTATTTAACGCTTTGGCTGAAATAACCTCATTGCTACAAGTGACTTTTCCTGTGTAATCAGAGCGAATACAAACAGGATCACCGCTTTTATAGCCTAAATGTATTTGACCATTCTGACTTGCATTGAAGTTGGCATTAACTTGTGCAACGTTACGGCTACTATAAAAGACAGAATTATTGTTTACATTAATGTTGTTGGCATTAAAAGTGCGGTTAATCCATTCATCATCAAAGACGACATCTTTTCCTTTGTTACCATTTAAATAATCATTGGCGTGAGGAACAGGTCTGCCGGAGAACATCGCGATCCCCTGATTTAATGTGACGTCACCATTAAGTTGACTACCACCGGTAAACAGGAAAGTTGATTGGTTGTTTACGGCATTGATATTAACGTTCAATTTCCCGTTATGGAGAGCGGCATTTGTTTCGCCTAAATAACCATCGAAAGCATTAATCGTCACATCTTTTCGTTGTATTTCACGTTGGGTAACAATATTGATTGCTTCTTCACGATCCGTTGCTACGATTTCCCAATCGTCTGTACTACCTTGTCCAGGTTTACAAGGGAATGAAGCTTTCATATTGTCGTGCTTAGAGACAAAGTAACGATTTTCACATCCATTTTGCCAATGATATAAGTGATATCCTGCGGGGCGATTTGAATTATGAACTTCACGGATCGTAACTTGTTCCGGTAAAAATAAGTTTTGACCTGTTAGTGTAAGCGTTGATGCTTGATTCGCATTATGATTGACAATCATTGCACCTTCATCAACATTACGAATGCGCTTAAACGTTAAGTTATTGCCGTTAAGATCTAAACGACCACCGCGGAAACCAAAATAGATACGATCCGGATTGACTTGTTCGGCATCATTTAAAATAACCGTTGGGCGACCACTCACAATACCGACTTCTTTAAATGCCTGTTTATTGCCATTTTCGTCTGCTGTTTGGTTTAAAATCACGGTGCCGTCACCAACGCTGATTTTACCGTCATTTTTCCCGGTTCCATTAACATGCAATGTACCGCTGCCAATTTTAGATAAAATGTCGTTATTGCGAATTTGCCAATTAACTTGTTTTTCCTCAGCAACGGATATTCCTGCACCAGTCCATGTGGTGTTTGCATTTTTTCCGCTGACGGTATAATTTCCGTTAAAATAAAGCCCACCAGCGCCTTGATTGATGTCGCCTTGGAGTTTTAATAAACCATTATTTCCGTTTAAATAAGCGGTTTTACCATAGTTAAGTTGTTCTTCTGCTGTTTTTAAAGAAGCATCAATTAAATCAACGACTAAGGTTTTATTGTTATTTCTTGTACTACGAATCGTACTGGTTTTATCTGTTGCTTCCCAAATGAACTCTTCATTGTCATCAGCAGTAATTTGACCCGCAATATCTTCAGCATATCGCTGTTGGTTAAAATCATTGCGATAAATAATGTATTCTTGCCAAGTGGTGTTTGTATACCCGCCCCAATAGGTATAAGTGCCTAAAAAGACCCATTTATTTTGTTGCTTATCAAAGGTAAAAATCGGTGAGCCGCTGTCTCCTGGAACAGCATAGTTTGTTAGTGGTTTATCAAATAAGTTGCCGTATAAATCGAGGAAACCTTGTTTTTTAGGTTGTAAGTCATAGGATTGTCCACCGATGGCGTAGTTATAAGCGCCTTGTAATTCTTCACGGTCTTTATTGGCGCTTTCACGGAATTGTGTTCCTGCACCGACACGAAGAATATAAGGGAAACGTGCTGTATCCATGTAGGTATTCGGATCTGTTCCTGCTGTTGTCGTAGGCATTGGAACAACTTCAGTGACAAAACGGTGTAAGCGAGGCGAATGGTAGTCTTCATGACGACGATCGTATTTCCACCAAATATCTGGAGGACCGTCATTATTTCTGTCCACTAATCTGTAAGTGTCATCTGGAATGTCGCTATGACCGGTTTTTATACCAAAGCGAACATTTTTGTAACCGCTGTTATGTTTTACGCTTACGACATACTGCGGATCAACGAGAGTTGCGACACGCATTTGTACATCAACAGGGCTAAAGTCGATCATCGGTAAATTCGGTAAAAGGGTACCCAACGCATTGCCGTTTTTATCCCGGATTTCCACATTCGTTGCGCCGACATGGAATTTACCTTTATTTTCGGCAAAATCACGAAAGATTTGGTAATCCACATCGCTGCGTACAATGGCAGCAAAGGCGGATGGGTGTAATGCCAGAGCAATAGATGATGCAGTAAGAGTGCGACAAAGCGGTTTTAATAATTTTTTCATAAAAGCCTTAGATATAAGTTTAATAATGGTCGTTATACGTTTTTATATGAGAAAAATTTAGGGAGTTACATATAAAAGTGCGGTGCGTTTTACAAAACTTTTGAAAAACGCACCGCACTTTTTAGATTTTAAACGAATTAATGTGTGCTCGTACTGGTTGTTGTTCTGTTAGCACGTTTACGATCCGTTTCCGTTAATAATTTTTTACGGATGCGGATAGATTGCGGAGTAATTTCCACCAATTCGTCATCATCAATAAATTCAATGGCTTGTTCAAGGCTGAATTTAATTGGTGTGGTTAACGCAATGGCGTCATCCTTACCGGAAGCACGCATATTGGTGAGTTTTTTCCCTTGTAAACAGTTCACGGTTAAGTCGTTGGAACGGCTGTGAATACCGATAATTTGCCCTTCGTACACTTCGGCACCGTGATCGATCATCAGTTTACCACGCTCTTGCAAGCCCCATAAGGCATAAGCCAAGGCTTTACCGGTGGCATTGGAAATCAATACGCCATTTTTACGCTGACCGATTTCACCCGGTTTCACATCATCGTAATGACTGAAACTGGAGTAGAGCAATCCGGTACCGGAAGTCATGGTCATGAATTCATTACGGAAACCGATTAAGCCACGGCTTGGGATCACATATTCTAAACGTGTACGTCCTTTACCATCCGGCACCATGTCTTTCACTTCACCTTTGCGGATACCTAAGGCTTCCATTACCGCGCCTTGGTGTTGTTCTTCAATGTCGATGGTGACTTGTTCAAACGGTTCTTGTTTGTGTCCATCCACTTCTTTAAAGATGACTTTTGGGCGGGAGACGGCTAATTCGTAGCCTTCGCGGCGCATATTTTCGATTAACACGGATAAATGCAATTCACCACGGCCTGAAACGCGGAATTCATCCGGGTTTGGGGTTTCTTCCACACGTAATGCCACGTTATGTACAAGCTCTTTGTTTAAGCGTTCCAAAATCTGACGGGATGTTACATATTTGCCTTCTTTACCGCAGAATGGTGAGGTGTTAACACAGAAGAACATCGTCACGGTTGGTTCATCAACGCTTAATGCCGGCAAGGCTTCTACGTTGTTGATGTCGCAAATGGTATCAGAAATGTTGAGTTCGCCAAGGCCGGTAATCGCCACGATGTCGCCTGCGCTGGCAATGTCTTCTTCGTAGCGTTGTAATCCAAGGTGACCTAACACTTGCCCGATTTTACCGTTGCGGGCTTTTCCGAAACTGTCGATGATAGTCACGCTTTGGTTTGGTTTTACCGTACCACGTTTAATACGGCCAACACCGATAACACCCACATAGCTGTTGTAGTCTAATTGGGAAATTTGCATTTGGAACGGTGCGTTAAGTTCCACTTTTGGTGGTTCAACGTGTTTAACGATGGCTTCAAATAATGGGGTCATATCAGCAGCTAAATCGTCGTGTTCCAAGCCGGCAACTCCATTTAAGGCGGAGGCGTAAATAATCGGGAAGTCTAATTGTTCATCAGTGGCACCAAGGTTTACGAATAAATCGAACACTTGATCCACGACCCAGTCAGGGCGTGCGCCCGGGCGGTCAACTTTGTTGATGACCACGATCGGTTTTAAGCCGTGGGCAAACGCTTTTTGCGTTACGAAACGGGTTTGTGGCATCGGGCCGTCAAAGGCATCCACTACTAATAATACGCAGTCCACCATGGATAAGACGCGTTCTACTTCGCCGCCGAAGTCCGCGTGTCCCGGGGTGTCTACAATGTTAATACGGTAGCCGTTCCAATTGATGGCGGTATTTTTTGCCAAAATGGTAATGCCGCGTTCTTTTTCGATATCGTTAGAGTCCATAACGCGTTCATCCGCATCACCGCGGGTGGCATCGAAAGTACCGGATTGTTGTAATAATTTATCGACTAATGTGGTTTTGCCATGGTCAACGTGGGCAATGATTGCGATATTACGCAATTTGTTAATGTCTATTTGATCTGTCATTGAGAATTCTTAAGCCTAAACTAATAATAAAAAATAGGTGATTTTCTGACCGCACTTTTAGTGCCAAAAATGCGAAAGGCGCAGATTATACAACTTTTTATGAGGGTCTGCTATGAATAAATGGGAGAAAATTTGAACAATAAAAACGGTGGTTTAATGAAAAATAAAAAAGGCGTTTGATGAAGGAAATTCAAGTGAATAAATGAAATACTTTTATGAAATCAGGCTAGAATATGTTATTTTTATACGCATTCTTTTTCCCCATTTTATCTTAATTAACCCACGTTTTAGAGGATTTACTAGTATGTCTAACGCGATTGACAATGTGTTTAAACTCATTGAAGAAAATGACATCAAATTTGTGTTACTTCGTTTTACCGATATTCAAGGAAAAGAGCATGGTGTTTCTTTACCGGTGAGTTTGGTTGACGAGGATTTATTTGAAGACGGCAAAATGTTTGACGGTTCTTCCGTGGAAGGTTGGAAAGCGGTCAATAAAGCAGATATGCTTTTAATGCCGATTGCCGAAACTGCCGTAGTAGATCCTTTTGCACAAATCCCAACCCTTTCTTTGCGTTGTAGCATTTTTGAACCGACCACCATGCAAAGCTATGATCGTGACCCGCGTTCAATCGCACTTCGCGCAGAAAATTATATGCGTTCCACCGGTGTGGCAGATGAAGCTTTCTTCGGACCGGAACCGGAATTTTTCCTCTTTGATGATGTGCGTTTTGACGTATCGATGAATGGCAACACTTACCAAGTGGATGACGTTGAAGCGGCGTGGAACACCAACAAGCGTTATGAAAACGGCAATAATGCCTATCGCCCGCTGAAAAAAGGCGGCTATTGTGCGGTGGCACCGATTGATACGGCACATGATATTCGTTCCGAGATGTGTTTGTTAATGGAAGAAATGGGCTTGGTGATTGAAGCGCACCACCACGAAGTCGCTACTGCCGGACAAAATGAAATTGCCACTAAGTTCAATACGTTAACGTTGAAAGCGGATGAAACCCAAATTTATAAATATATCGTGCATAACGTGGCAAAAGAATACGGCAAAACCGCCTGTTTCATGCCGAAACCGATTACCGGTGATAACGGTTCGGGTATGCACTGTAATATGTCCTTGAGCAAAGACGGCAAAAATATTTTTCAAGGGGATAAATATGCGGGCCTTTCAGAGACCGCACTTTATTACATCGGCGGTATCATCAAACATGCGAAAGCGTTAAACGCCTTTACCAACCCGAGTACTAACTCTTATAAACGTTTGGTACCGGGCTTTGAAGCGCCGGTATTATTGGCATATTCCGCAAGCAATCGTTCGGCGTCCATTCGTATTCCTGCCGTGACCAGTCCGAAAGCCATTCGTGTGGAAGCCCGTTTCCCGGATCCGTTAGCTAACCCGTATTTAGCGTTTGCAGCGTTATTAATGGCGGGCTTGGATGGTGTGGTGAATAAAATTCATCCGGGCGATGCGATGGACAAAAACCTCTATGATTTACCACCGGAAGAATTGAAAGATATTCCTTCTGTCGCCGGTTCTTTAGAAGAAGCGTTAAACGCCTTAGAAAACGATTTTGAATTCTTAACACAAGGCAATGTGTTTACCAAAGAATTTGTACAGGCATTTATTAGCGTAAAACGAAAAGAAGTGACACGTTTAAACATGACACCGCATCCGGTGGAATTTGAAATGTATTACTAATAGCGAGAGCAAAGAAAAGGCGGTTTGATACCGCCTTTATTTTTACTTAAAAAGTGCGGTCAAAAAAACGAATGAATTTTTGACCGCACTTAGGTTATTTAGAGTTTCATGCCTAATCGTTTACGCATTTTTGTATTCAGCACTTCCACAAAGACAGAGAAGCCCATAGCGAAGTAAATATAAGCTTTCGGTACATGGAAACCGAAGCTTTCGATAATCAACGTGATACCGATAAGAATCAAAAAGGCGAGTGCTAGAATTTTGAACATCGGGTGGCTTTCTACAAAATCGCCAATCGGTTTCGCAGCGAACATCATCATGCCGACGGCAATAATAATTGCTGTGACCATAATTTCAATTTGATTGACCATGCCCACCGCCGTAATCACAGAATCCAGTGAGAACACGATATCAAGCAAGGCAATTTGAATTAGCACACCGATAAAACTCACTTTTTTGCTGATTTCATGGTGTTCTTCTTCTGTATGCGGTGTCATGGCTTCACGAATTTCATTGGTGCTTTTAACAATTAAGAACAAACCGCCAAAAAACAGAATTAAATCTCGGCCGGAAACACCTTTACCAAAGAGCTCAAACAGAGGCTCTGTCAGGTGCATCATCCAAGAAAGGGTCAATAGAAGTAAAATTCGAGTCCCCATGGCAAGGCTTAAGCCGATAATACGTCCCGGTTGTCGTTGTTTGTGAGGCAACTTGGCAACGAGAATGCTGATTAAAATAATATTGTCGATACCCAACACAATTTCCAGAGCAGTGAGGGTAAATAAGGCGACTAACGCCTCAGGGCTTAATAGCCATTCAAACATAATGTTTCCTTAAAGTACAAATGGGTGCGCGATCATATAGCTTTGACGATGAAATGAAAAGAGGCTAAATGCTCTGCTGCACAAATTGTTGCAGAATTTCGTGGGTAAATGCTTTACGCAAGTAAAAACCGAGAGGAAGGGTATCGATAATTTCGCCATTTTTGCCGATGCCTTTGGTTAAGGACTTACTATTCGCGCCTTTCGGGCGGAGTTGCAAGACTTCGCCTAATCGTGCATTGATTTTATCCAGTTGACCTAGCACGATGTAATCCATGAGTTCTTCCCAGTCTCGTTGCAGTTGGCGTTCTTGCTGTTCGCTAGGTTGCCAGAGAATCGGCGTACCGATGTGTCGTTCTGCCAAGGGAATAGAACGGCTTCCCTCAATAGGAATCCAAAGCACGCGGGACAACTTATGGCGCACATGGGAATTTTGCCAATTTACGCCACTATTTTGAATGAGAGGGGCAAGGCTCACGAACGTAGTTTCCAAAGGATAGCCTTGCGCGTTAATGGGGATCGTTTTTAACTCAATACCTAAATGGTGGAAGTCCTGTTCAGCTTTGCTGCCTGCCGTTGCCCCCAGTGCTGTTTCAAGTAGCATACCCACCCAGCCTTTATCACGTTTTAAATCCGGTGGCACGGGAGTGCCAAGTTGTGTCGCTAAGTCGCCAAAACTCAGTCCGGCAATGGCTTGCGCACGGGAAAGAAGTTCTTCAGTCGTTTTTGGGGTCATTGGTGATATTTCTTGAAAAAACGAGGTTTAACCGTTTCTTTGCCTTTATCAATATAAGGGATATTTTCCAGCTGGAGCAGAAAACGTTTAGCGACTAAGCCGCCACCGAATCCGGTCAGTGTTCCGTCTTTGCCTAGAATGCGGTGGCAAGGAATGATAATACTGATCGGGTTGCTCCCGACTGCACCACCCACCGCACGCACCGCATTGGGGTTCTCAATGCGTTTGGCCAACTCGCCATAACTTGTCGTTTCGCCATAGTCGATTTGGCGTAGCGCTTGCCAAATGCGTTGCTGAAACGGCGTGCCTTGCGGTGCTAGCGGAATGTCATCAAAACGTTCCGCTTCTCCGTTGAAATACCGCTCAAGAGCGGAACACACCTGCGTAAACAGGGGTAAATCATTGTTTTCCTGCCATTTTGGATTGGGCGCAAATTGTTCCTGCTCAAAATCCAAATGCGTCAAATACTTGCCATCGGATAGCATCAGCAATTTGCCGATAGGCGAGGGATAATAACGGTAAAAAAGTGCGGTCATATTTTTCTCTGTTTCACAAAAATAAAAGCGTACCGAAGTACGCTTATATTATGCGGAATTTTTATTCTGATTAGAAACGGTAATTAAGGTTTAAACCGTAAAGGTTGGCTGATGCTTTTGTTGTGTAATCGGCTTCAACAACGAGCAAGCCTTTAATATTTTGTGTTTCAACAAAGTGTTTTTTCTTGCCTCGTAAATGAGAAAAACCTACATCAACAGATAAATCCGGTGTGAATTTATAGGTTGCACCTAAGCTATACCACATACGATCCGTGTCAGGAATTGACGCAGATAAATGTTTTTTGCTTGCTGCTTGATCGTATGCTAAACCGGCACGTAAGGTGAGCGCATCACTGAAGTTATAGGTTGTACCAACAGCAAAGCGAGAATTGTTTTTGTATTCTTCTTTCTTCGCAAAAGCTTCATAACCGGAACCATCTTGGTATGTACCACGTAATTCTTTGAAACGGCTCCATTCCGTATATTTATAGCTATAGTGAACCGCCCAGTGATCGGTTAGTTGATGGAAACCGGAGAATTCCCAGTAGGCTGGTAATTTCAAGGTTAAGCTACCTTCAGCGACATAAGGCGTTAATGCACCTTGATGCTGTTGTAAGCTAAGCGCATTGCGATCGGTAAAGTCAATATCGATTTTGGAATGATAAGCTAAACCAAGGCGGTTATCTTGGTTAAATTCATACATTAAACCGGCATTCCAACCAAATCCCCAAGCATTATCTTTTAAATGTACGAGGGAGTCCTGTTTATCTAAGCTTTTTAAGTTATTGATGGTTTTTTGGGCTAAAGCATCGGCTACTGCTTGTGGAACAGTTGGATTTTTAGCTCGAATTGCCCCACTTAATCGGCTTCTTACATTGCTTTCGCCCATGACTGCGAGCATATTTTTAACACCGGTAATGGCAATCCCTGCGGTACGTTCAACTTCAGCTTTGGCATAAACACTATTAATTCCTAGACCGGCAGTTAAATTATCGGTGATTTTATATGAACCGCTTAGGTTTAAGTTAATTGTTGTTAAATCGGTTACGCCACCGAAAATGCCGGCATCGTAGTCACGAGAATATTCACTTTTTAAACCAAAGTTAACATTCATTCCCGCGCCTAAAGCAAATTTGTCATTGATCGGAGAAACAAAATACATATTAGGGATAAAGGCACCTGGAACAACGCTATTTGCATTTGCGTTTCCGGTCGCAAGCTTTAATCCGCTTGCGGTGGTAGCCGTTACCGGGCCATACATATGAATGCGTGAGTCTACATAAACACCGCCTGCAGAAAATTCTTTTTGTTTGAAGAGGCTCATTAATGCCGGGTTGGTGGCGACCACAGAGGCGTTATCAGCGATCGCCGCTTCACCTGCATAAGCGCGGCCTAAACCGGAGGTAGAAACCTCCGCTAATTGGAATGCGGCAGCGGATGCACCGGTTGCAGCACCAAGAAGAAGAGTCGAGAGGAGTGTTTTTGTCAATTTGCTCGTTGTCATTTTGTTACCTTTTTCTGCGCCAGCCCGAAGGTGACGTCTGGTCAAAGTTTATTGATTGTTATTCAAAAGTTGGTCATTCTAAGAAAGGCAGGGAGGCGGAGCAACGTTCTTTTCGGTTTTTGTAAAGTGTTCAGACCAGTCAGACAGGAAAAGTGCGGTCAAATTTTGTATTGTATTTTAATAATGCTAAAATAATTGAAAGTTTCAACTGATTTTATAAAGGAGAGAATATGAGTTCGTTAAAATGCCAAGCTGAAGAAGCTAAAGTGTGTTGTTGTGTTGATGTCGGCACAGTCATTGACGGCTCCGATTGCACCATTGATTTTGAACAGGTTTATGCAACGGAAGCGCAGGCAAAAGAAGCATTAGTGTATTTAACTGAAAAAGCGAGAGCTGCTGAAAGCGAACCGTGCAATATTAACAGTGAAATAAGTGCGGTCGAAAATGGCTTTAAATTAAAAGCAACATTTGAATTTAGCTGCCAAGCAGAATCGATGATTTTCCAACTTTCTACTCGTTAATCTATCGTATAAAAATAAAAAGGCTTAAGTTCACAAACTTAAGCCTTTTTACTTGGAGTCTTAATTACGCTTCTTCGCTTTGTTCTGAGAAACGCTCAATTCGTGCGCCTAAGCCGCGCAGTTTTTCCTCAATACGTTCATAACCACGATCGATGTGATAGATACGATCCACGATTGTTTCACCTGTGGCGATACAACCAGCAAGAACAAGGCTAATGGAGGCACGTAAATCGGTTGCCATGACTTCGGCACCGGACAAGTGAGCAACACCGTGGCAAATCGCCGTATTGCCTTCAATTTCTGCTTTTCCTCCCATACGAATCAATTCAGGGATGTGCATGAAACGATTTTCAAAAATAGTTTCGGTGATGATGCTCGTACCGTTTGCCACCATGTTTAATAAGGTGAACTGTGCTTGCATATCCGTTGGAAAACCAGGATAAGGTGCGGTGCGAATATTGACCGCTTTTGGACGATTACCAAGCATATCTAGGGTGATTGTGTCTTCAGTGACATCAACTTGGGCACCGGCTTCACGTAATTTATCGATCACAGCATCTAAGGTGTTGGCTTTGGTGTTTTTACAAACGATACGTCCACCGGAAATAGCTGCAGCGACTAAGAATGTTCCGGTTTCAATACGATCCGGCACAACACTGTGCTCACAACCGGTTAAGCGATCTACACCTTCGATAGTAATGGCGTCTGAACCTGCACCGCTGATTTTTGCACCCATTTTATTTAGGAATTCTGCCGTATCCGCAATTTCAGGCTCACGTGCAGCATTTTCAATAACGGTTGTACCTTTAGCTAAGGTCGCGGCAATCATGATGGAAAGAGTTGCACCCACGCTGACTTTTTCCATAACGATATGAGTCCCGATTAAACGGCTATCGACATAGGCTTTTACATAGCCGTCTTCAAGCACAATTTTGGCGCCAAGGCGTTCCAAGCCACTGATGTGTAAATCTACCGGACGAGCGCCAATGGAACAGCCACCCGGCAAAGACACTTGGCCTTGATTGAAACGTGCAACTAATGGCGCTAACGCCCAAATTGAGGCACGCATAGTTTTTACCAATTCGTATGGCGCAATGAAATGATTGATTTTGGAGGCATCTAAATGTACGACACCTTGTACGTTACGCTCAACCTCTACACCTAATTGGCGTAATATTTTTAGTGTTGTTTCAATGTCTTTAAGATCCGGTACGTTGGTTAACGTCACAGGCTCGGTAGCCAGAATTGCAGCAAAAAGAATAGGTAATGCAGCATTTTTAGCACCAGAAATATCAACGGTGCCTTTCAAACATGATTGTCCATAAACACGAAATTTTTGCATGAGAATATCCTGTGGAAATTAAGCCGGTTGATTAAGTAAGCGTTCACGTTTCCATTTTTCAACAGTATAAGTGCGGATAGAAAGCGCGTGAATTTCATTGCTAGAAATGTGATTTATAAGTGGTGCGTAAATCATTTGTTGCTGTTTGACTTTGGAGAGCCCTTCAAATTGATCGCTGACTGCGATGACACCATAATGTGCGTTTTCACCTTGCACATAGACTTCGTCAAGATTAAGCGCTTCTTTTAAAATTCTTTCAATTTCTTGAGTTTCCATTAAATATTTCCATCTTGTGGGATAAATTGAGTAAGCCAATCGGATAGGCCGAAAAGATCTGCCAATGTCAGTAATTCCAAAGGTGGGCACTGTAAAACTTGTACACGACCTTTAAGCAATCGGGTTTGGTTGTGTTGTAAAAAGTCACACAATAAAGCAAAACCGGCAGAATCTATGCGAGTAACCTGGCTTAAGTCCCAATAGATGTCTTGCTCTGCCGATGGTTTTCCCAATAAAAAAGAAGCACGTTGCTGCCATAATGGCAACAACGTGTTACGAGATAACTCTCCTGATAATTGGAGCGTCATTCTATCATTATTTACTTGTGATGCCCAACGTAAACTTTGTGTCTGTTGCATGGCTTATTTGCTCAGTGTAATTGGCGTATCAGCAGCTTTTTGTAGTTGTGCGCTGAGGGCATCCAATCCTTGTTTACGAATGATCGGGCTCCATTCTTGTTGCTTAGTATTTACCATGCTCGCACCGCCTGCGGTCATGTCATACACCTGCCATTGTCCTGTTTTGCTGTTTTTATACCAATAGAAATCAACATTTAACGGTGGTTGATTATTCGGCTGTGCTACTTTGACATTCACAATCGCAAGGCTACCGGATTCTTCTTTCATTTTGCCGATTTGAATACTTTGATCGCTATACAGGGTTAATACTTGCGCATAAACCTGTTCAATGTATTTGTCTAATACGGCGAAATAACGATCACGCTGTTCTTGCGTAACGGTTTGATAGTTTTGTCCCAAAATTTTAGATCCGGCATATTTTACATGAACGTAAGGCATTAAGTCTTGACGTACGATGGTTTTTAAATAGTTCGGATCTTGTTTAATTTTGTTTTGATTGCTTTTGATGTCGTTAAACAGCTTGTCGGACACTTTCTGTGTTAAATCATAGGGCGTATCTTCCGCGATGGCTTGTTGTACAGCAAAAAGTGCGGTGAAAATGACTAGCGTTTTTGCTAACCAGTATTTTACATTTTTCAACATTGAGAGTTTCTCCTATCACGTTATTTATTCGTCGCTTCCGAGGTTTCGGCTGCTTCTTTTTTCTCTTTATCGCCATATAAGAATTGACCAATCAAATCTTCTAATACCATGGCAGACTTCGTATCGACAATTTTATCGCCGTCTTTCAACATTGCAATTTCCCCATCATCAAAGCCAATGCTGAGGGCAATATATTGCTCACCCAATAAGCCGGCTGTTTTAATGGATAACGAGCTGGTTTCTGGGATCTTATTGTATTCTTGGTTAATAGCAATGGTCACTTTGGGCAAATAGCTTTGCGGATCTAATTCAATTTCGGAAACACGCCCCACAACAACACCACCTACTTTAAGCGGAGCGCGGACTTTAAGACCACCGATATTATCAAAAGTCGCATATATACGATACGATTTGGTTTCGCTAAACCCTTGCACATTGGCTACTTTTAAGCCTAAAAAAATCAGTGAACCGATACCGAGCAGTAAAAATAAACCCACCCAGAATTCATATTTAATAGTTTGTCGCATAAGATTTCCTTACAAACAGAGATTAATTTGCGCCGAACATAATGGCGGTCAGCACAAAGTCTAAACCGAGGACGACTAATGAAGCATGCACTACCGTTCTGGTGGTGGCTTTGCTGATGCCTTCGGAGGTTGGAATACAATCGTAGCCGTTAAATAACGCAATCCAAACGACCGCAATGGCGAAAAATACACTTTTGATCGTACCGTTTAAAATATCATGGCTCCAGGTTACGGAGCTTTGCATCACGGACCAGAAGCTACCGGCATCCACGCCTTTCCAATCAACACCGACTAAAGAACCGCCCCAAATACCGATGGCGATAAAAATGATAGAAAGAATCGGCATGGCAATAATTCCCGCCCAAAAACGTGGTGCAATGACGCGACGCAACGGATCGACCGCCATCATTTCCAAGCTAGATAATTGTTCCGTGGCTTTCATTAAACCAATTTCAGCGGTTAATGCTGAGCCTGCGCGTCCGGCGAATAAAAGTGCGGTCACAACCGGGCCTAATTCTCGAAGCAGGGATAAGGCGACCAATTGCCCTAAACTGGTTTCCGCGGAGAAATCCACTAATACCACATACCCTTGTAAACCAAGGACCATACCGATAAATAAACCGGAAAGCATGATGATTAATAAAGACTGTACGCCAAGCACATGTAATTGTTTAATAAACAAAGGAAAATGCTTGCGAACTTGCGGTTTGCCAATTAATGCGCCGAACAGTAAAAAACCGGCACGTCCAAGTGCTCGTCCAAAATTAATGGCATGACGGCCAAACGTTGAAATTAAATTTCCTAACATTTGAACAGCTCCTCAAGGTAATTCGGTGCCGGATAATGAAAATGCACCGGGCCATCAGCATGTCCTTGCAAGAATTGGGTAACTTGCGGATCTTGGCTTGCCAGTAATTGGGCAGATGTTCCTTCGGCAATCACATGTTTATCCGCAATGATGTAGGCATAATCCGCAATGCTCAAAAGCTCTTGCACATCATGAGAAACCACGATAGACGTGAGATTTAAGGCCTCGTTCAAGCGTTTGATTAAACTAATAATGACGCCCATGCTAATTGGGTCTTGTCCGGTAAACGGTTCATCAAACATGATTAAATCCGGATCTAATGCAATCGCGCGGGCAAGTGCGGCTCGGCGAGCCATCCCTCCGGAAAGTTCGGACGGCATTAAATCGGCTGCACCGCGTAATCCCACCGCTTCTAATTTCATTAATACTATTTGACGAATTAATGAGGGCGGCAGATTCGTGTGTTCACGAATGGCAAAGGCCACATTATCGAAGGTGGAAATATCTGTGAATAACGCACCGGATTGGAATAGCATGCCCATGCGTTTACGCACTTCATAAAGTTCGCTGTTAGACAGTTTGCAAATATCTTGCCCGTCAAACAGGATTTCCCCTTCATCAGGGATGAGTTGTCCACCAATCAGTTTTAATAACGTGGTTTTACCAATGCCGGAAGGGCCCATAATGGCTGTGATTTTACCGCGTGGTACACGTAAATTGAGATCGCGATAAATCACACGTTCGCCACGTTTAAACGTCAGGTGTTTAACTTCAATTAAAGCGTCGTTCATAAAACCTTAATTATGAGAAGGCTTGAGCGCCTTGAGTGAATAAAAATGAGTTGCGATAGTCTATGAAATCCACGTGAATGTCAAATAGAATTACGTAGCATTCATGCCCCGCCTTGGACTCCGTTTTAGCAAAAATGTTCCCATTAAAACGTGCTGAAATCTGACCGCACTTTTAGATTTTTTCAATAAAGTTGTGCTATTATTGCACCTTATTATTAATTGTTATGGCTTAAAATAGAGTTATGAATATTCGTTGGAATATTGTGTTGGCGGTAATCGCATTGGGATTATTAGCTTGGTTTTATAGCTTGAATCAAGAAGATGACGGGCTGAATGCGCTTGTTAAGGTGGCAGACGCGCCGGAATATGTCGGGCAGAAAATGAATACGGTGGTGTACGCACCGACCGGCAAAAAACAGTATTTGGCCACATCCGACAAAGTAGAGTATTACACCTCAGACGGGCATACGAATTTTATGAATCCGACGGTGCGTTTATTGGAGCTCGAAATTCCGGGTTCTGGTACGGATAATGCTGGCACGGAAAGTTGGGAGTTAAGTGCGAATAAGGCCACCTTAACGAAGAACAACATGTTGTATTTAGAGGGCAATGTCGTGGCACAAAGCCTTTCTGCACAATCTCGTTTACAACGTATTGAAACCGAGAGTGCGGTAGTGAATCTAACCACGCAAGACATTACTTCCGATAACATGGTGAAATTAAACGGACAAGATTTTAGTTCGACAGGTTTAAAATTGACAGGCAACTTACAACAACAAGTGGCTACTTTAAAAGAACAGGTAAAAACACATTATGAAATTAATAAGCAGTAAAATTGTGCTTGCTTCCACATTGGTTTTGATGTCTTTTTCCGCCTTGGCGTTAAAAGAAGATACCAATCAACCGATTAACATCGTGTCCGATAATCAATCTTTGGATATGAATAATCGTGTCGTTACTTTCACGGATAACGTGGTGATCACTCAGGGTTCAATCATTGTCAAAGCAAGCAAAGTGGTGATTACCCGCCCGGACGAGAATTCTAAACAAAAAGATAAAGTAGAGGCGTTTGGCAACCCGGTGACCTTTCATCAAGTCATGGATGACGGCAAACCGGTGGATGGTAAAGCAAATAAAGTGGTTTATGACCTCGGCACTGAATTTTTAACGTTGAGCGGTGATGCAGAATTAAAACAATTAGATAGCAAAATTAACGGCAGTGTTATTACTTATGATGTAGCCAAACAGCAGCTGAAAGCGAATGCCAATTCCGGTGCGCGCGTAAAAACCGTATTAATTCCCACCCAATTAAATCGTGCCAGTGGCAAATAGGATAAAAGATGCCGATTCTGTATGCTGAAAATTTAGCGAAAAGCTATAAAAACCGCCAAGTGGTTTCTGATGTCAGTTTAACGGTGCATTCAGGCGAAATCGTTGGCTTATTAGGTCCGAATGGTGCCGGTAAAACCACAACTTTCTATATGGTGGTGGGATTGGTGAATCATGATCAAGGCAAGATTCGCATTGATGATGAGGATATCAGTCTGTTGCCAATGCATAACCGCGCACAAAAAGGTGTTGGTTACTTGCCGCAAGAAGCCTCTATTTTTCGCCGTTTAAGCGTGTATGAAAATTTGATGGCGGTATTGGAAATACGTAAAGATTTGACCGCACTTCAACGCCAAGAAAAAGCAGATGAGCTGATTGAAGAATTTAACATCGGACATATTCGCGATAGTTTGGGGCAATCTTTATCCGGTGGTGAACGTCGCCGCGTAGAAATCGCACGTGCTTTAGCCGCCAATCCTAAATTCATTTTGTTAGATGAGCCTTTTGCCGGCGTCGATCCAATTTCCGTGATTGATATTAAGAAAATTATTAAAGATTTACGCGATCGTGGTCTTGGCGTGTTGATTACCGATCATAACGTACGTGAAACCTTAGATGTGTGCGAACGTGCTTATATTGTGAGTGCTGGCAAGATGATTGCAACCGGCACACCAACTGAAATTATGAATAACAAATTGGTGAAAGACGTTTATTTAGGCGCCGATTTCCAGCTGTAACCTATGAAATTTACTGAGTTATTAACGCCAGAAACCATTCGTCAAGGAATGATTTCTTCCAGCAAAAAACGGGTTTTTGAGTCTATTGCGCGTATCGTGGAAGAACAATTACACATGGAAAATGGCGAGCAATGCTGTTTTGATTGTTTGTTTACCCGTGAGAAATTAGGTAATTCCGGTTTAGGTGGTGGGGTTGCCATGCCGAAAGGGAGACTCCCTAATAGTGGCAAACCCATAGGTGTATTTATTCAATTAGAAAGTCCCGTTGACTATGACGCTGCAGACAAACGTGAAGTGGATTTAATTTTCGCAGTGTTGGTCCCTGAAAATATGTGTGGCGATTACATTCAGCATTTGCCGACATTGGCCGAGAATTTAGTGGACAAATCCTTATGTAAACAGCTTCGGGCTGCTAAAAGTGCGGATGAAATTTGGGGCGTTTTTTCACATTATGATCAATGCGAGTCGGAAGAAATAGAGGCTGATGAGGAAGATTCTGCTTCATTAGCACCGGAATCCGGTTCTGAAGAATAAAGAAAAATGGTTTAACGAGGAAATTATGGAAATTATCATTATTAGCGGTCGTTCCGGTGGTGGAAAATCCGTTGCATTAAGAGCCTTAGAGGACATGGGGTATTATTGCGTAGATAATTTACCATTAGATTTGGTTCCGCAATTAATCAATATTCTTTCTGTTAATCAACACGCTGTTGCGATTAGTTTGGATATTCGTAATTTGCCAACGTCACCTGCAGTATTGGAAAAGACGATTGCGCATATTCAACAAGAACATAACGTTAAAATCATTTTTTTGGATTCCGATAAAACGACATTGGTTCGCCGTTATAGCGATTCTCGCCGTTTACACCCCTTATCCACGCAAGATCTTTCTCTGGAAGCCGCTATCGACGAAGAAAGTAAACATCTTGAACCACTGATTCAACAGGCAAATATCATCATTGATACAGGATCATTGTCCACACATGAATTGGCCGAGCGTTTACGCGAATTTTTGCGTGGGCATTCCGATACCGAATTGAAAATTGTAGTGGAGTCCTTTGGTTTTAAATACGGCATTCCGTTGGATGCGGATTATGTTTTTGATGTCCGTTTTTTACCTAATCCCCATTGGAATCATGCACTAAGACCAATGACAGGTTTGGATCAGCCGGTGGCGGAATTTCTCGAAAAACACAATGAAGTGCATCAATTTATCTATTTAACCCGTTCTTATATTGAAACTTGGTTGCCGATGTTGGAGCAAAATAACCGCAGTTATTTGACCATTGCAATTGGTTGCACCGGCGGTAAACATCGTTCTGTTTATGTTGCCGAGCAATTAGGTAAGTATTTCCAAGATAAAGGCAAAAACGTCAGTATTTTGCACCGCTCTTTGGAAAAACATAAAAAACAATAAATTATTTTTTTTCGATTTGGCTGATTTGACTGATGATTTCACCATCAGTCAAACGTGTTCTTATTTGCTCCCCAATCTTGACCTCATTAATCGATTTAACTGTGCCATACTTAGCGTTTTGCGTGATCGAGTAGCCACGCGCCAATACTTTTAACGGACTTAAACTATCTAGCTTGCCGCATAAATGTGCCAGTTGTTTTTGCTGAAGTCCCAGCTTCAAATTCATTTCAGAATTTAACCGCACTTTGAGTTGTGCCAATTGTTGTTCGTGCTGTTGTATCCGTAGTGGCAGCGGATTTTTATATAATCTGGTAGAAAGTGCGGTCAGATTTTCCGCCGTTTTTTGCCAACGATGGTACAAACTTTGTTGTAAACGATGGCGTAATTGTGTGATTAATTGTTGTTGAATACGGAGCTGTGATTGCGGATGACGATGCTGTAAACGCAAGGAGAGGTGTTGTAATTGTTGCTTCTTCTCGGCAAAGATTCGATCTAAAGCAATTTCAATTCGTTGCTGACGATATTGTAATTGTTGCATCAATTCGGTTTGGTTGCGACTGACGAGTTCTGCCGCTGCAGAAGGGGTTGGCGCGCGTAAATCGGCAACAAAATCAGCGATAGTCACATCAGTTTCATGCCCTACTGCACTGATGATGGGAATGGCAGAATGGAAAATGGCGCGCGCCACTTTTTCTTCGTTGAAACACCATAAATCCTCTAAGGAGCCACCACCACGCCCAACAATGAGTACATCGACTTCTTGCCGTTGATTAGCAAGTTGAATCATCTGCGTAATTTCAGTTGCTGCACCTTTACCTTGTACCGCCGTTGGGTAAATGATGACTTTCAAGCTTGGGTCGCGACGTTGCAAAATATGTAAGATATCTTGCAGCGCCGCACCGGTTTGAGAGGTAATAATACCTACCGCTTTACTAAAGTGCGGTAGGTTTTTTTTGTGATTTTGAGCGAATAATCCTTCTGCCGCCAGCTTTACTTTCAAGGCTTCAAACTGCTGCATAAGCAGGCCATCGCCGGCGAGGTGCATGCTTTCGATAATCAGTTGATAATCACCGCGTGGCTCATACAAACTGACGGAAGCACGAACCAACACTTGCATGCCATTGGTTGGACGAAAGCTCACGCGAAGATTTTTCATGCGGAACATGGCGCAACGCACTTGGGCATTTTCGTCTTTTAAACTCAAATACCAATGACCGGAAACCGGCTGGGTAAAATTAGAAATTTCCCCGGTAAGCCAAACCTGCCCAAGTTGATTTTCTAACATCAAGCGAACGGATTGGTTTAGCTGACTGACGGAATAAATATTATCGCTCATTCTCTTTATCGTTTTTTAGTGCTCGTGCAATAGTGCCCAGCCATCATCCAGCCAGTTACAAATGCTGTCAAAGAGCGCATGAAGAGAAAGCTCTCCGTCTTTTTCAATCAATTGAGTTAAGAAAGTGTAATCAACGTTTTCGCCATCGGCTAATTTTTTCAGTATTTCAGCCTCAGCCTGATTTAACTCATCAAGCCATTCGCCATTGGCGTAAATACGCAACGGGTTTTCCGTATAAACTAATTTGCAGTTGTTATCTTGTTGCAATTTGCCGCCGAGTTTAAAGATTTCAGCCACATCATCAAGATCGGTGAATTCACCTACATCCAGTAATTCATAACGTCTTTGACTTACTGTGGTTGCCAAAGCATGCTGGAACAGTTGATCAAATTGTTTCGATTGAGACAGTTGTTGCAAGAATTGGTGTTTTAATTCCTGCACTGTTGCTGTGTCGAGTTTACCGGTATTTTGGATTTCAGGTGTTAAACGGAATGGGATATTCAGCTCACTCACGTCTAGATTTGGATGACAAAGGTTACGTTCTAAGTTGTCAATTAATTCGCTCGTGTTTGGGTAACGTAAACCGAAAGAAACCGTTAAACAATCATCTTGTGCCACACCGTAATGGGAGAGTCTGGAAGGCACATAAAGTACATCTCCCGGCGCCATTACTTCATCTAAAATTAATTCACCCATATCATCAAAAATACGAATAGGTTGATTAGGTTTAAATTCAGTTGTTGGTTCGCACCATTTACCTAATTGCCAGCGGCGATGCCCGTAAGCCTGCACAAGGAAAACATCGTATTCATCGTAATGTTTCCCAACGGATCCGCCTTGCGGCGCAAAGGAAACCATAATGTCATCGCGCTGCCATTGTGGGATAAAACCGAATTTATTCCATAAATTGCCAAGTTGCGGTGACCATTGCTCCAAGTTTTGGACTAAAACGGACCATTTCTCCGGCATGTTTTTAAAGTCTTCATCGGATAACGGACTGGTAAACAGTTCCCAATTATCTTCGCTATGTTGCTTGATTAAACGAGCAACGACCTCTTCTGTTTGGGCGAGTTCTAAAATGTCATCAGGTTCTAATTGACCGACAATTTCTGGCAATCCGCCACGAATTAAGAGTGGTTTTTTTTGCCAGTAATCACGTAAGAAAATTTCTGGGGTAATATCTTGGGGTAAGCAGAATTTGCTCATATACATTCCTTCTTTGTGTTGTGCTATTTTTTCTTGGCCTGTTCTTCTGCACGTTTGCGCCGAATTTCTTTTGGATCAGCTAAAAGCGGACGATAGATTTCAATGCGATCGCCCTCTTTTAATTGATCGTTTAGTTTTACAGGTCGGCTAAAAATACCAATTTTATTGGTGCGTAAATCAATGTCATTGAATTGCTGCAAAATGCCGGATTGCACAATTGCTGTTTGTACCATTGTGCCCTCATCGACGCTAAAGGTTTTTAGATAATGATGATCGGGGAAGGCATAGGTAATTTGAATATTAATTTTATTAGCCATAAATTTATTTTGCTCTTGGTTTTAAGATATCAATCATTATAGATAAATGGGTGAAAATTTGACCGAAAGAAAATGTTACTGATGGAGTTGAAAATTCGATCATGTGGAAATTAATTTTTTCATTCTATGTTGCTGGGGCTTTTTGCTTTATGGCAAATTCAAATGATGGTCAATTCACTGCATTTTATTGATTGATTTCCCCCCATTGTATTACAGGTCGTAAACTTTTGTCGAATGTCTACGGTGTCTATTTCCAATTCACTGCCAAATTTCACCGCACTTTAATATGACATGTGTTCGTTGATGTTATTGAAGCAATAATTTGAGAAGATATCAATTGTCTATAACTCAATAAATTTCTTGTGTTATGAATGCCTAGAAATTAACAAGAATTATTAGGAAAATTGGTATATAAAAAAAGACACTATATTATAGGCAGAGTGTTGAGAAAACATGAGGAGATTGAAATGAATTGGATTTGGTTTGCGATAGGCTCCGCATTTTTTGCAGGATTAACCGCGATTTTAGGAAAGTTAGGTGTTGAAGGATTAAACAGTAATTTAGCCACATTTATTCGTACCGTAGTAATTTTATTTGTTGTCATAACAATTATTTCAATACGAAATGAATGGCAATTACCTCAACATATTGCTACTAAACCGGTAATTTTTCTCGTGTTGTCCGGTGTTGCTACCGGGCTTTCTTGGCTTCTATATTATCGAGCTTTACAACTTGCGCCGGCTTCTTGGGTTGCGCCTATTGATAAATTAAGCGTGGTAATTGCGATTATATTAGGGGTAACTCTTTTAGGTGAACCACTTAGTATGAAATTGCTTGTTGGCGCAGGGTTAATTCTTTCCGGTGTGTTGGTGTTAGCATTGTAAAACGCCCTGAAAAACGACCGCACTTTTAGCATGATTCATAAAAAAATAGCTCCCATTGGGAGCTATTTTTATGTTGAGTGTAAAGGATTAGCCTTTGTAGTTGTAAATGTGGGCAACTAAGTCTAATACTTTGTGTGAATAACCGGTTTCGTTATCGTACCAAGAGACAAGTTTTACGAAAGTATCGGTTAATGCGATACCTGCAGCGGCGTCAAACACAGAAGTGAATGAACAACCGTTGAAGTCGGTAGAAACAACCGCATCTTCCGTGTAGCCTAAAACGCCTTTCATTTCGTTTTCAGAAGCACGTTTTAACTCTGCGCAGATTTCTGCGTAAGTTGCCGGTTTTTCAAGGTTAACGGTTAAGTCAACAACAGATACGTTTGGAGTTGGAACACGGAACGCCATACCGGTTAATTTGCCGTTTAATGCAGGAATAACTTTACCTACAGCTTTTGCTGCACCGGTAGAAGATGGGATGATGTTTTGTGCCGCACCACGACCACCGCGCCAGTCTTTTGCAGACGGACCGTCAACAGTTTTTTGTGTTGCTGTGGTTGCGTGAACAGTGGTCATTAAACCGTCTTTGATACCGAATTTGTCGTTGATAACTTTTGCTAATGGCGCTAAACAGTTCGTTGTACAAGACGCGTTAGAAACGATGTCTTGGCCTTTATAAGCATCAAAGTTTACACCACGTACGAACATTGGTGTGCTGTCTTTGGATGGACCGGTTAACACCACTTTTTTCGCACCTGCAGTGATATGTTTACGAGCAGTTTCATCTGTTAAGAATAAACCGGTTGCTTCAACTGCAACATCAACACCGATTGCGCCCCAGTTAAGGTTTGCCGGATCACGTTCAGCTGTGACACGGATAGTTTTGCCGTTTACCACTAGGTTGCCGTCTTTCACTTCGACAGTGCCATCGAAACGACCATGAGTTGAATCGTATTTCAACATGTAAGCCATGTATTCAACGTCGATTAAGTCGTTGATACCTACAACTTCGATGTCATCACGATGTTGTGCTGCGCGGAATACGATACGGCCGATACGACCGAAACCATTGATACCAATTTTAATAGCCATAAGATTTCACCTTATATTTTTAAGTTAAACGAAAAGGTTAAATTCGGTAGAAATGAAAATATCCGCCTACCAATTTTGTGTGAGATTATAGCACGCTTTCCCAACCTTGAGAAAGTATCTGTTCTCAGATAAATAGAAAAACACGCTCAAAAATTCTGTAAAAAATGACCGCACTTTTGCTGATTTTTTATTGGGTTAGAGGCATAATAAACAAAATTATTGACGAGAGAATCATTATGTTACAAGGCAATTTATATATTATCTCCGCGCCGAGTGGTGCCGGAAAATCATCGTTAATCGCAGCGCTATTGAAACAAAACAATCTGCATCAAATGATGGTGTCCGTTTCTCATACTACCAGACAACCCCGTCCGGGTGAGGAGGAGGGCGTACACTATTATTTTGTTTCTCATGATGAGTTCGAAAATTTAATCGAACAAAATGCATTCTTAGAATATGCCAAAGTTTTTGGTGGCAATTATTACGGCACTTCTTTGTTTGCGATTGAAGAAAATTTAGCCAAAGGGATTGATGTGTTTCTTGACATCGATTGGCAAGGAGCTCAACAAATCCGTGAAAAAGTTCCTAATGTAAAAAGTATTTTTATTTTGCCTCCATCATTAAACGAACTAGAAAAACGTTTAATTGGGCGCGGACAAGACAGTGCGGAAGTGATTGCTGACAGAATGGCAAAAGCCATCAGTGAAATTTCCCACTACAATGAATTCGATTACGTCATCGTGAACGATAGTTTTGAGCAGGCGCTGGCTGACTTACAGGCAATCTTGCGCGCAGAGCGATTAACCTTGACGCATCAGCAGCAAGAAAATCAAGGCTTGATCGAACAATTGCTGGAAAAATAAGGCATGTTTTAGTATCATGTCCGCCCTTTAGATTCATATTAGATTTAGCAAACTGGAGTAATTTATGGCTCGTGTAACCGTGCAAGATGCAGTAGAAAAAATTGGTAACCGTTTTGATTTAATTTTAACCGCTGCTCGTCGTGCAAGACAATTACAGCTACATGCGCGCGAACCGTTGGTGCCGGAAGATAACGACAAACCAACCGTAATTGCGTTGCGTGAAATTGAAAAAGGCTTGATTAATAACGAAATTTTAGATGCTCAAGAACGCCAAGAACATTTGGCGATGGAAAGAGCTGAAGTGAACGCCGTTTCTTTATTATCCGAATAAAGTGCGGTCAAAATTAACCACGTTTTTTTAATTAGGCGGGTGTGTTTTGTATTTATTCGAAGGTTTACATCATATTATTCAGGGGTATTTGCCACCTGAGCAAATTGAATTGGTTAAACGTGCATTTGTGATTGCTCGCGATGCACACGAAGGACAAGCACGCTCTAGCGGTGAGCCCTATATCACCCATCCTGTCGCCGTGGCGTCTATCATTGCTGAAATGCGATTAGATCATGAAGCTGTTATGGCGGCTTTGTTACATGATGTCATTGAAGATACGCCTTATACCGAAGAACAGTTGAAAGATGAATTTGGCGCTAGTGTGGCCGAAATTGTTGAAGGTGTATCAAAGCTCGACAAACTCAAATTCAGAACGCGTCAAGAAGCGGAAGTGGCGAACTTCCGCAAAATGATCCTGGCAATGACCAAGGATATTCGCGTTGTTCTTATCAAACTTGCCGACCGTACCCATAATATGCGCACGCTTGGCGCATTGCGTCCTGATAAACGTCGTCGTATCGCTAAAGAAACGTTAGAAATTTACGCCCCTCTAGCGCATCGTTTGGGTATCGAACACATCAAAAATGAACTGGAAGATCTTGGCTTTGAAGCCATGCATCCGCAGCGTTATGCCGTTCTGCAAAAAGTTGTGCAAATCGCACGCGGTAATCGCAAAGATATGATTGAGCGTATTTCGGCAGAAATTAAAGGCCGATTAGACGATGTGGGCATTCAAGCACGCGTGTTTGGACGTGAGAAACATCTCTATGCCATTTACCAAAAAATGCGCTTAAAAGATCAGCAGTTTCATTCCATTATGGATATTTATGCGTTCCGTACCGTCGTAGATAATTTGGATACTTGCTATCGCGTCTTGGGGCAAATGCACAGCCTTTACAAACCGCGTCCGGGGCGGGTAAAAGATTACATTGCTGTACCAAAAGCCAATGGTTATCAGTCTTTGCATACGTCGATGATTGGTCCACACGGCGTACCGGTGGAAGTGCAAATTCGTACCGAAGAAATGGATCAAATGGCTGAAATGGGAGTGGCGGCACATTGGGCCTATAAACAAGGTGGACGTAACGATAGCACAACGGCACAAATTAAAGCGCAACGCTGGCTACAAAGTTTAATCGAGCTACAACAAAGTGCGGGTAACTCGTTTGAGTTCATTGAAAGTGTAAAATCCGAATTCTTCCCGAAAGAAATTTATGTTTTTACTCCGAAAGGGCGTATTGTTGAATTGCCGAAAGGCGCAACACCGGTCGATTTTGCTTACGCGGTGCATACGGATATAGGCAAAAACTGTGTTGCTGCAAATGTGGATCGCAAGCCGTATCCGCTATCCCAAGCGCTGGAATCCGGACAAACCATTGATATTGTGACTTCAACGGATGCGAAACCGAATGCCGCATGGCTGAATTTTGTGGTTACCGCCAAAGCCCGTTCAAGTATCCGTCATGCATTGAAAAATTTACGTCATGATGAAGCCGTTGAATCCGGTAAACGTCAACTCGTACATGCTTTGAGTCCAATCAAATTAGATGATCTCAACCCTGAATATGTACGAAATGTATTGATCGATCTTAAATTAGCCGATTTGGATGATTTATTTATGGAAATCGGTTTAGGTAACCAAATGAGCAGCGTGATCGCGCACCGCTTGTTAGGGGAATCTATCGAAATTGATACGGATGGCAATCCGGACAACAATAGCAGTCCATTAGAAATCAATGCGAATGGCGGTTTATTGACCACGTTTGCACAGTGTTGTCATCCGGTGCCGGGTGACCCGATTATTGCTTACGCCAGTCCGGGTAAAGGCTTGGTTATTCATCATGAAGCTTGCTCAAACCTGAAAGATCGCAAAGATAATCCAAAACATTATATGTCTGTTGATTGGGAAAAAAGTAGCGCTCAACTTGAATTTGAAGCGGAACTTCGCATTGAAATGCTCAATCAACAAGGCACATTACCCCATCTGATGTCTGCCATTTCGTCTATGGATAGCAACATTCAAAGTATTTGGACGGAAGAGCAGGAAGGGCGTTTGTATCAAATCGTCGTGCTTTTGACGGTTAAAGATAAAAAACATCTCGAACAAATTATTCGTAAAATTAAAGCTATTCCTGAATTAATCAGTATTGAACGCAACATTAATCAATAAATGAATACCCAATTATTAGACGCGATTCCGCTTACAGCCATTTCCGGTGTTGGTGCCGCGATAGCGGAAAAGTTAGGCAAATTGGGTATTTTTAATTTACAGGATTTGCTATTTCACCTTCCCCTTCGTTACGAAGATCGCACCCGAATCACGCCTATTGCCGATTTACAGGCTGACCAGTACGCCACGATTGAAGGCGTAGTCCAAAGCGCAGAGGTGCAATTTGGCCGTCGCCCCATGCTGATGGTTTATCTTTCTGATGGCACATCCAAATTAGCATTACGTTTTTTTAACTTTAATGCTGGCATGAAAAATAGCCTACAGCCTGGCGCTCGGGTGAAAGCTTTTGGCGAAGTACGTCGTGGGCGTTTTATGGCAGAGATCCATCACCCGGAATATCAAATTATTCATGATAATAAGCCTCTCATTTTGGCGGAAACGCTAACGCCTATTTATCCTGCCACAGAAGGATTAAAACAAACGTCATTGCGTAAACTTATCGCTCAGGCTCTACAGGTATTGGAAAAAACACCATTAGCGGAATTATTGCCAACGGAGTTTAATCCGCATCCTTTTGATTTGAAATCGGCGATTCAATTTTTGCATAATCCGCCGCCGGATGTTTCGTTGGCTACCTTAGAAGAAGGCAAACACCCAGCACAACAGCGCCTGATTTTTGAAGAATTGTTGGCATACAATCTCGCGATGCAAAAAGTGCGGTCGGGAATTCAAGCAAATTTAGCCGAGTCTTTAACACCTCGCTCCAATTTAAAACAACGTTTTTTAGCCCAGTTGCCTTTCCAGCCAACGAAGGCGCAGCTACGGGTGACGGAAGACATTGAACAAGACATTGCGCAAATTTATCCGATGATGCGCTTGGTACAGGGCGATGTGGGATCAGGTAAAACATTGGTCGCGGCACTGGCGGCGTTGACGGCAATCGATAATGGCAAACAAGTGGCATTGATGGCGCCAACGGAGATTTTGGCGGAACAGCATGCCACGAATTTCCGTCGTTGGTTTGAGCCGCTTGGTATTCAAGTAGGTTGGTTGGCTGGAAAAGTCAAAGGGAAGCAACGCACTGCCGAGCTGGAAAAAATAAAAAACGGTACGGTTCAAATGCTGGTGGGGACGCACGCCCTATTCCAAGATGAAGTTGCATTTCATAATCTGAGTTTGGTGATTGTGGATGAGCAACACCGTTTTGGTGTACACCAACGTTTAATGCTGCGTGAAAAAGGTAATCAAGCAGGCGTTTATCCTCACCAACTTATTATGACCGCTACACCGATTCCACGCACGCTTGCCATGACCGTGTATGCTGATCTAGACACCTCAATTATTGACGAACTACCGCCGGGGCGTACACCGATTAAGACCATTGCCATTTCTGAAGAGCGTCGTGCGGAAATTGTCGAGCGGGTTAATGTAGCTTGCGCACAGGAAAAACGGCAGGCTTATTGGGTTTGTACCCTGATTGATGAATCGGAAGTGCTGGAAGCTCAGGCTGCGGAGGCGATAGCAGAAGATCTTCATAAAATCTTACCGCACTTGCGTATTGGCTTAGTCCATGGGCGGATGAAACCAAGTGAAAAACAAGCCGTCATGGAGCAATTCAAGCTTGCCGAGCTAGATTTGTTAGTTGCCACTACAGTGATTGAAGTCGGCGTGGATGTGCCAAATGCCAGTTTAATGATCATTGAAAATGCTGAGCGTTTAGGACTCTCCCAGCTTCATCAGCTTCGCGGGCGAGTGGGGCGAGGAAGTACAGCCTCTTTTTGTGTCTTGATGTATAAACCGCCACTTGGCAAAATTTCGCAGAAACGCCTGCAAGTCATGCGGGATACGCAAGATGGCTTTGTTATTTCGGAAAAAGATCTCGAAATTCGTGGTCCGGGCGAAGTGCTTGGTACGAAACAAACCGGCATAACCGAATTCAAAGTGGCAAACCTTATGCGTGATCGTAAAATGCTCCCAACCGTCCAATTTTATGCTAAACAATTGGTACTCAAATATCCGCAAACAGCAGAATTGCTCATTCGCCGATGGCTTAATAATCGAGAGATTTATAGCAATGCCTGATTCGATTTTTGCTCGTTTTACTTGGCAACCCGAAGAGGCGCCAGAGGTTCAGAACATTCCCCTTTACGTTCAGCATTGGTTATTTGAAAAAGGCTCGCTGACTGCTAAGTTGAAGCAACATTGCCATCAATTTGAGGTGAAAGTGCGGTCGGAAAAATGGATAGAAAAAACATTTGAAAATGAGACCGTACTTTTGTCCGAGGGAGTTTACTGGTGTCGTGAAGTGGTATTGCATGGTGATGGAAAACCTTGGGTGGCAGCGCGTACGTTAATTTCTAAAGGGTTATTTACCCATTATCAATCACTGTCCACATTAGGCGATAAGCCGATTGGGGAATGGCTTTTTGCATTGTCGCCGCAACGGTTGGGGACTCAATGGGCACAAGATTCGGCAGGTGGTTTATATGCACGCCGTTCGCTATTCTTAGTGCAAGAAATGCCGTTGCTCATTAGCGAGCTTTTCCTTGAGAACAGCTTGATAAGCGAATAAAATTACGCAAATTTTTATATAAAATGACCCATGAATATTCAATCCAAACCCACCATTCTTTTTTTTGATTCAGGCGTTGGAGGCTTGAGCGTATATCAGGAAGTTAAACAGCTTCTGCCAGATTATCATTATTTATATTGTTTTGATAACGCTTATTTTCCTTATTCTGAAAAGCCTGAAGACGGTATTGTTGAGCGTACGCTAAAGATTTGCCAACGTATCGACAATATGCACCCTTTAGATCTTATTGTTATCGCCTGTAATACAGCAAGTACGGTGGTTTTGCCGGTATTGCGTAAACATTTTTCCATTCCTATTGTTGGTACGGTACCGGCGATTAAACCTGCGGCAGAACAAACGCAAAGCAAGCATATTGGATTGCTTGCTACTAAGGGAACGGTAAAACGTCAATATTTATCGGATTTAATTGATAAATATGCCTCTTTTTGTCAGGTCGAGAAAATTGGCAGTACAAAATTAGTGGAGTTGGCAGAGCTCAAGTTGCATGGATATCCTATTGATTTAAATGAGATAAAAGCAGAATTGAGCGAATGGGAAAATATACCTGATTTGGATGCTGTCGTACTGGGATGTACGCATTTCCCGCTGATTAAATCTGAAATTCAGCAATGTTTACCGCAAGTTAAGTATTTTATTGATTCCGGCGCGGCAATTGCGAAACGGGTGAAATCTTTACTTAAAGACGTAAAAGTGCGGTCAAAAAATCAAATAAATTCTCAAGTGTTTTGTACTAAGCCGCTTGTAAAAGAAGATAGCCTATTAGAGCTTATTCATTCATTGGGCTTTGAAAAATTAACTTTATTGGATTTTGATAGCGAAATTTTGTTCGAATTTAACAAAAAATAATCAGTTAAAAAATATTTTGCAAAAAATCGCAAAAAGGGGTTGCAAGGTCGTGATAAATGCCTATAATACGCCCCCACAACGACGCGCCGTTGTAAAGCATAAAACCGCGCGTCGTTTTTTGTTCTTTAACAATCAATCAGACAAACTGTGTGGGCACTTGAAGATTCGTTTTTATCATTAAAGATTTTAAAATTGAACTGAATAGTGCTACGAAAAACGTTTATTTATTTATAGATAGATTACTTGGCTAGCAGTATTGAGCGATTAAACTTTTTGAACTGAAGAGTTTGATCATGGCTCAGATTGAACGCTGGCGGCAGGCTTAACACATGCAAGTCGAACGGTAACAGGAGAAAGCTTGCTTTCTTGCTGACGAGTGGCGGACGGGTGAGTAATGCTTGGGAATCTGGCTTATGGAGGGGGATAACGACGGGAAACTGTCGCTAATACCGCGTAGAGTCGAGAGACGAAAGTGCGGGACCGCAAGGCCGCATGCCATAGGATGAGCCCAAGTGGGATTAGGTAGTTGGTGGGGTAATAGCCTACCAAGCCGACGATCTCTAGCTGGTCTGAGAGGATGACCAGCCACACCGGGACTGAGACACGGCCCGGACTCCTACGGGAGGCAGCAGTGGGGAATATTGCGCAATGGGGGCAACCCTGACGCAGCCATGCCGCGTGAATGAAGAAGGCCTTCGGGTTGTAAAGTTCTTTCGGTATTGAGGAAGGTTGTTGTGTTAATAGCACGACAAATTGACGTTAAATACAGAAGAAGCACCGGCTAACTCCGTGCCAGCAGCCGCGGTAATACGGAGGGTGCGAGCGTTAATCGGAATAACTGGGCGTAAAGGGCACGCAGGCGGACTTTTAAGTGAGGTGTGAAATCCCCGGGCTTAACCTGGGAATTGCATTTCAGACTGGGAGTCTAGAGTACTTTAGGGAGGGGTAGAATTCCACGTGTAGCGGTGAAATGCGTAGAGATGTGGAGGAATACCGAAGGCGAAGGCAGCCCCTTGGGAATGTACTGACGCTCATGTGCGAAAGCGTGGGGAGCAAACAGGATTAGATACCCTGGTAGTCCACGCTGTAAACGCTGTCGATTTGGGGATTGGGCTTTAAGCTTGGTGCCCGAAGCTAACGTGATAAATCGACCGCCTGGGGAGTACGGCCGCAAGGTTAAAACTCAAATGAATTGACGGGGGCCCGCACAAGCGGTGGAGCATGTGGTTTAATTCGATGCAACGCGAAGAACCTTACCTACTCTTGACATCCATGGAATCTTGTAGAGATATGAGAGTGCCTTCGGGAACCATGAGACAGGTGCTGCATGGCTGTCGTCAGCTCGTGTTGTGAAATGTTGGGTTAAGTCCCGCAACGAGCGCAACCCTTATCCTTTGTTGCCAGCGATTTGGTCGGGAACTCAAAGGAGACTGCCGGTGATAAACCGGAGGAAGGTGGGGATGACGTCAAGTCATCATGGCCCTTACGAGTAGGGCTACACACGTGCTACAATGGCGTATACAGAGGGCGACGAAGCCGCGAGGTGGAGTGAATCTCACAAAGTACGTCTAAGTCCGGATTGGAGTCTGCAACTCGACTCCATGAAGTCGGAATCGCTAGTAATCGCGAATCAGAATGTCGCGGTGAATACGTTCCCGGGCCTTGTACACACCGCCCGTCACACCATGGGAGTGGGTTGTACCAGAAGTAGATAGCTTAACCTTCGGGGGGGCGTTTACCACGGTATGATTCATGACTGGGGTGAAGTCGTAACAAGGTAACCGTAGGGGAACCTGCGGTTGGATCACCTCCTTACCAAAGATAGACTCGACTTTAAGTGTTCACACAGTTTGTTTGATGGTTGTAGACAAGGAAAGAACAACAATATCAAAGAGAAGAGAGCATCTTTACATGCTGTCCCCATCGTCTAGAGGCCTAGGACATCGCCCTTTCACGGCGGTAACCGGGGTTCGAATCCCCGTGGGGACGCCATTTAAAGATGATTTTTCATCTTTACTGTTCTTTAAAAATCTGGAAACAAGCTGAAAACGAGACTTTCAAGAAAGTCTGAGTGAGAGTGATTGATAAAAGGCGATTGCTCTTAATTAACTGTTATTAATCGTAGCTGAAGTGTTTGAAAGTTGTTGTTTAATATTATTTAAATAATAAGGTAAGAATACTTGAGGTTGTATGGTTAAGTGACAAAGCGTACAAGGTGGATGCCTTGGCAATCAGAGGCGAAGAAGGACGTGCTAATCTGCGAAAAGCTTGGATGAGTCGATAAGAGGCGTTTAATCCAAGATGTCCGAATGGGGAAACCCAGTGGGTGAAGAACCTACTATCATTATCTGAATCCATAGGATAATGAGGCGAACCGGGAGAACTGAAACATCTAAGTACCCCGAGGAAAAGAAATCAACCGAGATTTTGTGAGTAGCGGCGAGCGAAAGCGAAGGAGCCTGTTAGTGATAGCGGAAGTATTAGAGGAATTGGCTGGGAAGCCGAATCGTAGAGGGTGATAATCCCGTACTCGAAAATACTTTTGTGGTACTGAGCTAACGACAAGTAGGGCGGGACACGTGATATCCTGTTTGAAGATGGGGGGACCATCCTCCAAGGCTAAATACTCCTGATTGACCGATAGTGAACCAGTACTGTGAAGGAAAGGCGAAAAGAACCCCGGTGAGGGGAGTGAAATAGAACCTGAAACCTTGTACGTACAAGCAGTGGGAGCCCGAAAGGGTGACTGCGTACCTTTTGTATAATGGGTCAGCGACTTATATTTTGTAGCGAGGTTAACCGAATAGGGGAGCCGAAGGGAAACCGAGTCTTAACTGGGCGGCTAGTTGCAAGGTATAGACCCGAAACCCGGTGATCTAGCCATGGGCAGGTTGAAGGTTGGGTAACACTAACTGGAGGACCGAACCGACTAATGTTGAAAAATTAGCGGATGACTTGTGGCTGGGGGTGAAAGGCCAATCAAACCGGGAGATAGCTGGTTCTCCCCGAAATCTATTTAGGTAGAGCCTTGAGCGGACACCTTTGGGGGTAGAGCACTGTTTCGGCTAGGGGTCCATCCCGGATTACCAACCCGATGCAAACTACGAATACCAAAGAGTGATACTCAGGAGACACACGGCGGGTGCTAACGTCCGTCGTGGAGAGGGAAACAACCCAGACCGCCAGCTAAGGTCCCAAAGTCTATATTAAGTGGGAAACGAAGTGGGAAGGCTTAGACAGCTAGGATGTTGGCTTAGAAGCAGCCATCATTTAAAGAAAGCGTAATAGCTCACTAGTCGAGTCGGCCTGCGCGGAAGATGTAACGGGGCTCAAATATAGCACCGAAGCTGCGGCATCAGACGTAAGTCTGTTGGGTAGGGGAGCGTTGTGTAAGCGGATGAAGATGGTTCGAGAGGGCTGTTGGACGTATCACAAGTGCGAATGCTGACATAAGTAACGATAAAACGGGTGAAAAACCCGTTCGCCGGAAGACCAAGGGTTCCTGTCCAACGTTAATCGGGGCAGGGTGAGTCGGCCCCTAAGGCGAGGCTGAAAAGCGTAGTCGATGGGAAACGGGTTAATATTCCCGTACTTGGATAAACTGCGATGTGGGGACGGAGTAGGTTAGGTTAGCGTGCTGTTGGATATGCACGTTTAAGTTGGTAGGTGGGAAGTTTAGGCAAATCCGGACTTCCTTAACACTGAGAGATGATGACGAGGCTCTACGGAGCTGAAGTAACTGATACCACACTTCCAGGAAAAGCCACTAAGCTTCAGGTTTATCTAAACCGTACTGAAAACCGACACAGGTGGTCAGGTAGAGAATACTCAGGCGCTTGAGAGAACTCGGGTGAAGGAACTAGGCAAAATAGCACCGTAACTTCGGGAGAAGGTGCGCCGGCGTAGATTGTAGTCCCTTGCGGGCGAAGGTTGAACCGGTCGAAGATACCAGCTGGCTGCAACTGTTTATTAAAAACACAGCACTCTGCAAACACGAAAGTGGACGTATAGGGTGTGATGCCTGCCCGGTGCTGGAAGGTTAATTGATGGTGTAATCGAAAGAGAAGCTCCTGATCGAAGCCCCAGTAAACGGCGGCCGTAACTATAACGGTCCTAAGGTAGCGAAATTCCTTGTCGGGTAAGTTCCGACCTGCACGAATGGCATAATGATGGCCAGGCTGTCTCCACCCGAGACTCAGTGAAATTGAAATCGCCGTGAAGATGCGGTGTACCCGCGGCTAGACGGAAAGACCCCGTGAACCTTTACTATAGCTTGACACTGAACATTGAATTTTGATGTGTAGGATAGGTGGGAGACTTTGAAGTAGTCACGCCAGTGATTATGGAGTCGTCCTTGAAATACCACCCTTTAACGTTTGATGTTCTAACGAAGATTACGAAACGTGGTCTCGGACAGTGTCTGGTGGGTAGTTTGACTGGGGCGGTCTCCTCCCAAAGAGTAACGGAGGAGCACGAAGGTTTGCTAATCACGGTCGGACATCGTGAGGTTAGTGCAATGGTATAAGCAAGCTTAACTGCGAGACAGACAAGTCGAGCAGGTACGAAAGTAGGTCATAGTGATCCGGTGGTTCTGCATGGAAGGGCCATCGCTCAACGGATAAAAGGTACTCCGGGGATAACAGGCTGATACCGCCCAAGAGTTCATATCGACGGCGGTGTTTGGCACCTCGATGTCGGCTCATCACATCCTGGGGCTGAAGTAGGTCCCAAGGGTATGGCTGTTCGCCATTTAAAGTGGTACGCGAGCTGGGTTTAGAACGTCGTGAGACAGTTCGGTCCCTATCTGCCGTGGGCGTTGGAGAATTGATTGGGGCTGCTCCTAGTACGAGAGGACCGGAGTGGACGCATCACTGGTGTTCCAGTTGTCTCGCCAGAGGCATTGCTGGGTAGCTACATGCGGAAGAGATAAGTGCTGAAAGCATCTAAGCACGAAACTTGCCAAGAGATGAGTTCTCCCACACATTAAGTGTGTAAGGGTTGTTTAAGACTAAGACGTAGATAGGTGCGGTGTGTAAGTGTAGTGATACATTGAGCTAACGCATACTAATTGCCCGAGAGGCTTAGCCATACAACGCTCAAGTGTTTTTGGGGTTACTCTGGACATGAGCGAGTTGGAAGGATAACAGTTAAGAGAATGGACGTAGAAGAGAGAGTTGAGAGAAGGCTTGTTTTTAGATTAAGAAGACGCGAATAAGAAGAGATAGAAATCATAAAGAATATTGGCGGCGATAGTGCGGTGGGCCCACCTGATTCCATACCGAACTCAGAAGTGAAACGCCGTAATGCCGATGGTAGTGTGGGGCATCCCCATGTGAGAGTAGGTCACCGCCAAGCCTGATATGAACCCCTGATGTGAGAGCATCGGGGGTTTTTGCTTTTGGGGGTATTGGAAAATAGAAAGTAAAGCGGAATATTTTAAATTAGAACCTAATTTACGTTGAGAGATCTTGTGTTTTTTCATACAATCTAGCGAATTTTACTTTAAAGGAGAAGCAGATGTACTTTGATAAAATTAAAGCTGAACTTACTGAAGCGGCTGATGTATTAAATAAGTTTTTAGCCGATGAGAATAATATCAAATTAATCCAAAAAGCAGCGTTATTGATTTCAGAGAGTTTTAAACAAGGTGGTAAAGTGCTGTCTTGTGGTAATGGCGGGTCCCATTGTGATGCCATGCATTTTGCGGAAGAATTAACCGGTCGTTATCGCGAAAATCGCCCCGGTTACCCGGCAATCGCCATTTCCGATGTGAGCCACTTAAGCTGTGTAAGTAACGATTTCGGTTACGAGTATGTCTTTTCCCGTTATGTGGAAGCCGTGGGACAAAAGGGCGATGTATTGTTTGGGTTATCCACTTCCGGTAATTCTAAAAACGTGTTGAATGCTATCGACGCGGCAAAAGCAAAAGGCATGAAAGTCATTGCTATGACTGGTAAAGATGGCGGGAAAATGGCGGGACTTGCCGATGTGGAAATTCGCGTGCCACATTTCGGTTATGCCGATCGCATTCAGGAAATTCACATTAAAGTTATTCATATTTTGATGATGTTAATTGAATTTGAAATGGTAAAAGCGGAATAAGGTATTCACGTATAAAGTGCGGTCAAAAAACAAGAGGGTTTTTGACCGCACTTTTTTCTTAAAGGGGTATTATGCGTAGATTATTGTTGGTTGTCTTGTTATGTTCTTTGGCCGGTTCGGCATTAGCATTGTTTCCGGTACGGACAGATTGGGAACAAAATCATTTACAGGGTAAGGTAAAATGGGTGGAGTCTTATTCCGAAGATAATCCCGAAGCCATAGAAGAAGGATCCGCTTACGAATTATAAAAAGTCTTTTTATAATGCGCAGGGTTTTTTAGTCAAAGAGGAAGAGCGGGATACTGAAGAGAGTTATAACCAAAGTACGCGGTTTCATATGTATCACTATGATGATAAAAATCGTTTGATAGAGCGGAATAGCGAAGAGGTGGTGCTCTCTACCGAGAACAAAGATGATACTGGTCCATCTTATTTTGGAGCGCTCTATCAATATCAGGAAAATGATGATGGGACGGGGATACAGAAAGAGTTGGTTTATGTTTATAAAAAACCGATGTTACCGGATTGGGAAGATGGACATCATCAAATGATTTATGATGCGAAAGGCAATTTGTTGAAAGATCAAATGTATTATCCTAAAACCAATAATGCCAATCAGGTTTTGATCTATTTTTATGATGATGCGCGATTAAGCAAAGTTTGCGACATAAGTGAGAAAGAGAAAATTGAAGATTGCGAGACATATCGTTATTTTGATGATGATTCTTTTGTTAAAAATGGTTCATTTAATGATCTTAGGGTAGAAATCACCTATGATAAAAATCATCATGAAATCAAGCGTCAGTTTATTGATAAGGATGGTCGTGTGTCTAATGAGAGCTACAAGACTAAACACCGATTCGATGAACAGGGCAATGTGATTGAAAGTGTCATGTATAATGAGAAAGGTGAGTGGGTAACCAAGACGACCTATAAATATGAGTATTATTAACTTAACGCGCGGTCATTTTTTTATATGTTTTTTAAAATCCCAATGTTATTTGGGATTTTTTAATACTTTGAGTTGCATAATTATTCATAAAAGCATAATATGTTTTCAATTTAACCGTAACTTGATGTAAGAGTATAAGTAACAATGACAATTAGTGTTAAAAATCTGAATTTTTTTTATGGCGCCAATCAAGCCTTATTTAATATTAACTTAACCGCCAATGATGGCGATGTCGTGGTGTTATTGGGACCAAGTGGTGCCGGTAAAAGTACCTTAATTCGCACCCTAAATTTGCTGGAGGTACCACAAGCGGGCGAATTGAGCATTGCCAACAATCAATTTGATTTGTCTGCCAATACTGATCCGAAACAAATTCGCCAATTGCGTCGTGATGTAGGAATGGTGTTTCAACAGTATCATTTATGGCCGCACATGACGGTGTTGGAAAACCTCATTGAAGCGCCGATGAAAATTCTCGGTGTGGGCGAGACAGAAGCCAAACAACAGGCGATGGAATTATTGCAACGTTTGCGTTTAGAAGAACACGCGGAGCGTTTCCCGCTACATTTATCCGGCGGTCAACAGCAGCGGGTGGCGATTGCTCGCGCGTTAATGATGAAACCGCAAGTATTGTTATTTGACGAACCTACAGCTGCATTAGATCCGGAAATTACTGCTCAGATCGTTTCTATTATTGAAGAATTGCAACAAACCGGAATTACTCAGGTTATTGTTACTCACGAAGTGAATGTGGCGAAGAAAGTAGCGACCAAAGTGGTGTATATGGAACAGGGGCATATTATCGAAACCGGTGACAGCACCTGCTTTGAACAACCACAAACAGAACGTTTTAAACAATATCTCTCACACAACATTTAATCTGAAAGGAGAAAATAGAATGAAAAAATTACTTTTAAGCGCAATTTTATTAGGCTCCGCCATGGCAGCTAATGCACAAGACTTAACTTTTGCTATGGAGCCAAGTTATCCGCCTTTTGAATCCACCAATGAAAAAGGTGAAATCATCGGTTTTGATGTGGATATTGCCAACGCTATCTGTAAAGAAATTCAAGCTACCTGCCATTTTAAAGGCGAGGCATTTGATTCTTTGATTACTAATTTAAGATCAAAACGTTTTGATGCGGTTATTTCTGCGATGGATATTACTGAGGCTCGTGGTAAACAAGTATTATTCTCTGACCCATACTACGACAGCACAGCCAGCTATGTTGCATTAAAAGGCAAAGCTACTTTAGAAAATGCGAAAAATGTTGGTGTACAAAATGGGACGACCTATCAGCAATATACAGTAGCGGAAACAAAACAATACAGTGTGAAATCCTATGCCAGCTTACAAGATGCGGTACTGGATCTAAAAAATGGGCGTATTGATATTATCTTTGGTGATACAGCAGTGCTTGCGGATATGATTTCCAAAGAAGATAACGTCCAGTTTATTGGCGATAAGGTGAATAATAAAAAATATTTTGGTAATGGCTTTGGTATTGCATTGAATAAATCTAGCAAAGAATTAGCAGAAAGCTTCAATAAAGGTTTAGCGGCAATTAAAGCCAATGGCGAATATCAAAAAATCTACGATAAATGGATGACCAAATAATCCTATGTTTTCTGATTATTTTTCTTTAATGTTGACCGCGGCCCTGATGACCTTAGGGCTTGCGGTTTGTTCGTTAGTGTTAGGGCTTTTTTTAGGCATGCTATTTGCCGTGTTAGAAGCTAATCGTTTCGTTGGTAAACCTACAGCGGTATTTATTGCTTTATTGCGAGGCTTACCGGAAATTCTGGTCGTGTTGTTGGTTTATTTTGGTTCTAGCGAATTGGTTGAATTGCTCACCGGCGAATACGTCGAATTCGGTGCATTCGGTTGCGGTGTATTCGCATTGTCCTTAATTTTTGCAGCCTATGCTTCACAAACACTCCGTGGCGCTATTCAGGCGATTGCTAAAGGTCAGTGGGAGTCTGGAACAGCATTAGGATTGAGTAAAGGCTACACTTTCCTTCATATTATCATGCCACAAGTGTGGCGCCATGCATTGCCGGGGTTGAGCAATCAATGGTTGGTATTGTTGAAAGACACAGCGTTGATTTCTTTAATTGGTGTAGATGATCTGATGCGTCAAGCACAGCTGATTAATACGAATACACACCAACCTTTCACTTGGTATGGTATTGCCGCGTTGATTTATCTTTTAGTGACATTAGTGAGTCAAGTCGGTATTCGTAAATTAGAACTGCGTTTTACTCGTTTTGAAAGGGAAGTGTAATTATGTTTCAAGAATATTTAAGCGTGATTGCACAAGGTATTCCTACCAGCTTGCTATTAACGGTTGTTTCATTGGCAATTGCTTTTACGTTGGCACTGTTGTTTACCATACTACTTTCTATTGGTAATAAAGTGGTGAAAAGTGCGGTCAATTTATATCTTACTTTATTTACCGGCACACCTTTATTGGTGCAGTTTTTCCTCATTTATGCTGGTCCGGGCCAATTTCAGTGGATTGTGGACAGCCCGTTGTGGTTGCTGTTTTCGAATGCTTGGTTCTGTGCTGCGTTAGCATTGGCGTTAAATAGTGCGGCCTATTCTACCCAATTATTCCATGGCGCGGTTAAAGCGATTTCTAAAGGCCAATGGGAAAGTTGTGAAGCACTTGGGCTAAGCCGTTTGCAAACCTTGAAAATTTTACTTCCATATGCATTAAAACGGGCCTTGCCTTCATACTCTAATGAGATCATTTTAGTGTTTAAAGGAACGGCTCTCGCTTCCACGATTACTATTATGGACATCATGGGTTACGCTCGTCAGCTTTACGGCACAGAATATGATGCGCTCACCATTTATGGCATTGCAGGTGGTATTTATCTCGTGATTACCGGTATTGCGACGTTGTTATTGCGTAAGCTGGAAAACCAAGTGCTTGCTTTTGAACGGTTGGATATGCGCAGCTAGAATTAAGTGCGGTTATTTTTTCGAATGTTTTGAAATCCCAAATTTATTTGGGATTTTTTATGCATGGTTTGTTATCCAGCTTGCTACGAGTAAAACCACCGCAAAAATTGCGGCCCAAACTAAGTGTAGCTTCACGCTCTTGCGATTAATTTCTTCATTCTGCAAACGGCGTTCTTCCAGTTTTTTCTTGTAAGTTTCAAGATTCTCCGGTTTAAAGGAAAAACCGCAGTTTGGGCAGGATTCTGCACTTTCGCTGATTTTTTTACGGCATTCCGGGCAACGGTGTAACATGACTTCTCCGATGAGATCAAATTTTAAGAAAAGCACAATGTAGTGATTTTTGTTTAAAACGCAAGAAATTTATACAGCACTTTTTAGTTCAATTTAAAAACGTGACTGATATCACATTTTGCAAAGATATTCTGAATCGATAGATTGTCGTTTATTTACTTCATTGTAGCAGAAGCCTAAAATAGCGCGGCTTTACTCATATAGGAGTAATAGTTAAATATTAACCCGAACACGTTATGTGTTCTTTCCATAGGATTTTCATATGTTGTGGTTCTTCTTCTGTGTTCTGGTGTTGATTTTAGGTTATGCAGTTTATGGCAAAATTATTGAAAAAATCTTTGTCATTAACCCTAAACGTCAAACACCTGCCTACCAAGTCAATGACGGTGTGGACTACATGCCGATGTCTAAAACCAAAATTTGGTTAATTCAATTATTAAACATTGCCGGTACCGGTCCGATTTTTGGTCCGATTCTTGGTGCCTTATACGGACCTGTGGCGATGTTGTGGATTGTTATCGGATGTATTTTTGCCGGTGCGGTACATGACTATTTCTGCGGTATGTTAAGTATTCGTCATGGTGGTGCAACCATGCCTTACTTAGCCGGTAAATTCTTAGGTCGTCCAGTAAAAGTCTTTATCAACGTTTTAGCGCTTGTTCTTCTTTTATTAGTTGGCGTTGTTTTCGTTGCAAGCCCGGCTCAATTAATGGGTACGATCACTATGGACGTCATGGGTGCATCTCAAGGCGCATTGCAATTAGGTGATGCCGAAGCGGTTCATAAAGCTGTTGAAGCCGGTGGTTTAACCGTATGGGGAATGGATAAAGCAACAGTGGTTTCCGTATGGACTGCGATTATTTTTGCTTACTATATTCTTGCAACCTTGTTACCAATTGACAAAATTATCGGCCGTATTTACCCACTCTTTGGTGCGTTATTACTCTTTATGTCTGTAGGTATGGTGTACGGTTTAGTATCCGCGCATTTCAGTGCGGTAGATCCTATCGAATTCTTCCGTACGGTTGATGCAGACGGTCAAGGTTTAACATTAGAGAAATTCACTCAAAACTTCCAAGTGAAAGGTGATGTGCCAATTTGGCCATTATTGTTCTTAACCATTTCTTGTGGTGCATTATCCGGTTTCCACGCAACACAAACCCCATTAATGGCGCGTTGTGCTGAAAATGAAAAAGAAGGTCGTTTCATTTTCTACGGAGCGATGATTACTGAAGGTATTATTGCATTAATATGGTGTATGGTAGGTCTTGCATTCTATGAGAACCCGCAAGCGTTACAAGATGCGATCGCCGCAGGTTCACCATCTAAAGTAGTATATGACAGCTCATTACACTTCTTAGGTTTCATTGGTGGTATCTTTGCGGTATTAGGTGTTGTTGTACTTCCAATTACTTCTGGGGATACGGCATTCCGTGCAGCACGTTTACAATTAGCGGAAATTTTCAAAATTGATCAACGTTCACTTCCTAAACGTTTATTAATTGCAGTGCCATTGTTCGTATTAGGTTATTTTGTTTCAACCATCGACTTCAGCGTATTATGGCGTTACTTCACTTGGGCAAACCAAATGACTGCAATGGTAATGTTATGGACAGCGGCAGCTTATTTATACCGCTATCATAAATTCCACTGGGTGGCATCTATCCCTGCATGGTTTATTACTACTGTCTGTGCAACCTATTTGTATTACAACAAAATCGGTTTCGGTTTAGACTATCAATTGTCAGTTTACCTAGGCTTTGCGACAACAATTGTTTGTGTCGCGTTGTTCTTCGCTTTAGTTAAACGTTCTAATGAAGCTGACCCGGAATCTTTAGTAGATAGCCTTGCGAAATAGCAAAAATATTGACCGCACTTTTAGCGGTAAAGACTAAAAATAAAATACCCTGTTGATGAAGATTAACAGGGTATTTTTTATCTGATGATTCCTTCATATCTAAATGTATATTCAACTTAAAAATAGATAAAACTTTCCTGATACATCTCATTAAATTGCTTGCAACTTATACACACAAATAATAAAATTAATCAAAAGTGGTAAAAAGTGTTTTTTTGTGGAAAATTTTGGGGTTGAACTCCCAAATTGAAATAAACAGAACAACTAAGGTGAGAAAAAATGTTTCGTGGTGCGGCAACGATTAATTTGGATGTGAAGGGAAGAATTTCTATTCCTACCCGTTATCGTGCCGAGCTTTTGGAACAGAACCAGGGACAAATGGTTTGTACCGTAGATATTCGTCAACCTTGCTTATTGCTTTATCCGTTAAAAGAATGGGAAACTATTGAGCAAAAATTGCTCGGGCTTTCTAATTTTGATCCATTACAACGTACCTTACAACGAGTGATGCTGGGTTATGCCACTGAGTGTGAATTGGACAGTGCTGGACGAATTTTAATTAGTAGTCCTTTACGCCAGCACGCTAAATTAGAAAAATCCATCATGCTTGTTGGACAATTAAATAAATTTGAAATTTGGAGCGAGGCCGAGTGGCAGGCTCAAATTGAAAAAGACATGGCATTAGGTGCAACAGATAGCTTTGCACTGTCAGAAGAATTAAAAACGCTGTCATTATAAGAGTAAAACTCACCGAACAGCGGCACTAGCAAAAGATAAGCGGCAATTATGCCGCTCTATCTTATCTTTAAATTATATTTTTATTTTTAAATATCACCGGTAATAATTTATGAGTCATTTAAATGCATTTTCATCAGTTGAACATGCGACGGTTTTGTTACATGAAACCGTTGATGGCTTGGCTTTAAAAGAAAACGGCATTTATATTGACGGTACGTTTGGTCGCGGGGGGCATTCCCGATTAATCCTTTCTAAGTTATCGGCTAACGGTAGATTAATTGCCATTGACCGAGACCCTAAAGCTGTGGCTGAAGCCCAAAAAATTCAAGATTCACGATTTCATATCGAACACAGCGCATTTTCAGATATTTTACCTATTTGTGAGAAGTTAAATTTAGTCGGCAAGATTGATGGTATTTTACTTGATCTTGGTGTGTCATCTCCGCAATTGGATGATGCTGAGCGCGGTTTTAGTTTTATGAAAGACGGCCCGTTGGATATGCGAATGGATGATAGTAAAGGCATGTCCGCAGCGGAATGGTTACAATATGTTTCTGAACAAGATTTGGCGTGGGTTTTAAAAACGTTTGGTGAAGAGCGTTTTGCAAAGAAAATTGCCTCGGCCATCGTGAATTATAATAAAAGTGCGGTGCAAAATGGCGGCGAATGTTTAACACGTACGTTACAACTCGCTGAATTAATTGCACAGACTGTGCCATTTAAAGATAAACATAAACATCCTGCTACACGAAGCTTTCAGGCCATTCGTATTTTTATTAATTCAGAGTTAGATGAGCTGGAAAAAGTCTTGCAGTCCGCATTAACTGTGTTAGCCCCGGGCGGGCGTTTATCAATTATCAGTTTCCATTCATTGGAAGATCGCATGGTGAAGCATTTTATGCGTAAGCAAAGCCAAGGCGAAGATATTCCTAAAGGTTTGCCACTGCGCGAAGACCAAATTCAACGTAATCAAACCTTAAAAGTGATTGGCAAAGCGATTATGCCAAGTGATGAGGAAATTGCCCAAAACCCAAGAGCACGTAGTGCCGTCTTAAGAATTGCGGAGAGATTAAGCTAATGTTAGAAAATAACGATAGATTCCCTTTGCGAAACATTATTCTCGAAGATTTATTTACATCAAACAAATTGGTGTTGATTTTATTACTGGCGATTACGCTAAGTGCATTAGGAACGGTTTGGCTTACTCATCAAACGCGTGGATTAGTGGCAGAGAAAGGTGATTTGGTTTTACAACATCAAGCGCTTGAAAATGAATATCTTAATTTAAGATTAGAAGAAGCAACCCTCAGCGATAATACACGCATAGAAGCTATTGCCAAGCAATTCGGCATGCAACGAGCAACCCCAGAACAAGAAGTTGTTATTCTTGAATAAACGCGGAAATCACAAATATGGTTAAATTTAATAAATCAATTAAGCCGATACAAGCGAAAAAGAATAACCCTAAACCGTCGGCACAAAATACTTCTTCGGTAAAACCGAATAAGCCTAAAATGGTTTATGAAAGAAGTTTCTTAAAAGGGCGTTATTTGTGGGCGTTAACCAGTGTTTTCTTGGGCTTGATGGCATTGGTTGCTCAAGCGGCTTATATGCAAATTATCAATGCTGACTCTTTGATGGGGGAGGCGGATAAACGTTCTTTACGCACACAAGAAATTCAATTTGTTCGCGGTTCTATTTTAGATCGTAATGGCCAACTGTTATCGGTGAGTGTGCCGATGTATTCTGTGGTAGCGGATCCAAAATTTATTTTTGATGAAAATTCGTTAAAAGACAAAGAACGTTGGCAAAAATTGGCGGAAGCGTTAGGGATTTCTTATAGCAATTTGGTTAAGCGCGTTGAAAAAGATCCGAAATCCCGTTTTGTCTATTTATCTCGTCAAATTTCACCAACGCTTGCACAGTATGTTAAAGAATTAAAAATTACCGGCATTATCCTAAAAATGGAAGCGCGCCGCTTTTATCCTCGCGTGGAAGAAACAGCCCATTTGATTGGTTATACCAATATTGATGGCGCAGGTATTGAAGGCATTGAAAAAAGCTTTGATTCCATGTTAGTGGGTAAATCCGGTTCCATGACATATCGTAAAGACCGATTCGGTAACATTGTTGAAAATATTTCTGATGTGAAGAAATATGATGCACAAGACGTGACATTGAGCATTGATGAAAAATTACAATCCATGGTTTACCGTGAAATTAAGAAAGCGGTTGCCGAGAATAAAGCGGAATCCGGCACGGCCGTATTAGTGGATGTGCGTACCGGTGAAGTATTAGCAATGGCCAATGCTCCTTCTTATAACCCAAATAATCGAGTGGGAGTAAAATCCGAGTTAATGCGTAACCGCGCGATTACCGATACCTTTGAGCCGGGTTCTACTGTAAAACCGTTCGTGGTTTTGACCGCACTTCAACGTGGGGCAGTACGTCGTGATGAAATTATTAATACTGGCCCGCTCATCTTGAACGGCCATGAAGTAAAAGACGTCGCACCACGTGATCAGTTAAGTTTAGATGGCATTTTAGAAAACTCCAGTAACCGCGGTGTGAGCCGTTTAGCGTTACGTATGCCGCCGAGTGCTTTAATGGAAACCTATCAAAATGCCGGTTTAGGCAAACCGACAGATTTAGGTTTGATTGGGGAGCAATCCGGTTTGTTGAATGCTAACCGTGCTCGTTGGTCTGATATTGAGCGTGCTAACGTCGCTTATGGTTACGGTTTGAATGCAACGCCATTACAAATTGCTCGTGCTTATGTCACTTTAGGCAGCTTTGGTATTTATCGCCCGCTTTCTATTACTAAAGTGGATCCACCGGTCGTGGGACAACGTGTGTTCTCTGAAAAAATCACGCGTGAAGTCGTCAACATGATGGAAAAAGTTGCGATTAAAAATGGCCGTGCGATGGTCGAAGGCTATCGTGTAGGCATCAAAACCGGTACAGCGAAGAAATTGGAAAATGGTCGCTATGTAGATAAATATGTGGCTTATACCGCAGGTATCGCACCCATTACCGACCCACGTTATGCTTTGGTGGTGCTGATTAATGATCCGAAAGCAGGGCAGTACTATGGTGGTGCAATTTCCGCACCGGTATTTTCCAGCATCATGAGCTATGCGTTGCGTAGCAATAATGTACCGCCGGATGGCGTTGAAACGGATAAAACAACAAAACGCACTGTTCGTTTGAGTAGCAAAAAATCAAGTGAAGTCAACTAAATTAGACATAAAGTGCGGTGCGTAAATAAAGCGTTTTTCACTCATTCATTGAGAAAACATTATGTATCGATTAACTCATCTTCTCGGGATTCACATGCCAGAAAATGTGAATCTCACCGAAATGACATTAGACAGTCGAACTGCAAAGGCCGGCTGTCTTTTTGTTGCAATTAAAGGGCATCAAACCGACGGTCGTCAATATATTCCGCAAGCGTTGCAAAATGGCGTAAGTGCGGTCATTTTTGAGGCTGATTCTGAGGCGCAACATCTTCAGGTGCGCTACGAACAACAGGTTCCGCTGATTGCTTTTTACCGCTTAAGCGAACATCTATCACATCTTGCCGATGTGTTTTATGGGCAACCTTCCAAGCGTTTAACCTTGGTTGGGGTTACCGGTACGAATGGCAAAACAACAACCGCGCAATTATTGGCACAGTGGACACAGATTTTAGGACATACCAGTGCTGTGATGGGCACCATCGGTAATGGATTATTCGGCCGAGTCAAAGAAGCAACGAATACCACAGGTTCTGCGGTGGAAATCCAAGCATCACTGGCGGCGTTTGTCGCACAAGGCGCAGATTTTGCGGCGATTGAAGTGTCATCTCACGGTTTGGTACAACATCGCGTAGAGTCTGTGCATTTCAGTGCCGCGGTGTTCACTAATTTAAGTCGTGATCACCTTGATTACCATCACACGATGGAAAATTATGCCGCAGCAAAAAAACGTTTATTCAGCGAATTGGATAGCTGTCATCAGATTATTGATGCGGATGACCCTATTGGGGCAGCATGGTTAAGTGAGATGCAGGAGGCGGTTGCGGTCAGTAGCAAGGCAGATTTTGTTCCCCAACAAGCTAAATGGTTGAAAGCGGTGAATGTCTCCTTTAATCACAAAGGCGCCACTATTCAATTTGAATCCTCTTGGGGAAACGGTGAATTACAAAGCGCGCTTATCGGTGCATTCAATGTCAGTAATTTATTGTTGGTCATGGCAACGTTGTTGGCGCTTGGCTATGACTTAGCCGAACTTGTTTGTAGTGCACATAAATTAACCGGCGTATGCGGTCGGATGGAAATGCTGCATGCTCCGCATAAACCGACCGTTATCGTCGATTACGCTCATACACCGGACGCGTTGGAAAAGGCGTTACAGGCAGCACGGTTACATTGCCATGGTAAGCTTTGGTGTATTTTCGGCTGCGGTGGTGATCGCGATAGTGGTAAACGTCCACTTATGGCGAAAATTGCCGAACAGTTGGCGGATAAGGTCATTGCTACGGATGATAATCCCCGTACAGAAGATCATACGCAAATTATGGCGGATATTTTAAAAGGGTTTATTCATCCGCAAGCCGTGCAAGTGATACACCAACGTGAAGAGGCCATTGCCACTGCGATTCAAAGTGCGGTGGAAAATGACGTGATTTTAATTGCCGGCAAAGGGCATGAAGACTATCAAATTATTGGCAAAACGAAGCATCATTTTTCCGATCAGGAAGTTGCCCGTCATTATTTATCTCAGTAACAAAAAATATGATTACATTATCTCTCTCTCAAATCGCCTCCATTTTAGAGGCACAGCTTATCGGTGATGGCAACTTGACTGTTGAAAACGTGAGTACGGACAGCCGTAAAGTCGTCAACAATGGGTTGTTTTTTGCGTTGAAAGGCGAAAATTTTGATGCGCATGACTACGTTATGAAAGCGGCTGAACAAGGTTGTGTTGCCGCTGTCGTTGAACATCCGACAGAGGGCAATATTGCGCAACTAATTGTGAAAGATAGCCGTCTTGCCTTAGGGCAGCTTGTCAAATGGTTGCGTGAAAAAATCAATCCGAAAGTAGTGGCGATGACCGGTTCTTCTGGTAAAACCACGGTAAAAGAAATGACGGCCTCTATCTTGCAACAAAGTGCGGTGGATTTTGACGACGTTTTATTTACCCAAGGCAATTTTAATAACGACATCGGTGTTCCGCTGACGTTATTACGTTTAACCGAAAAACATAAATTTGCAGTGATTGAACTTGGTGCCAATCATATTGGTGAAATTGCCTATACCACGGCCTTGGCGCAGCCTGATGTGGCGTTAGTCAACAATGTCATGGCGGCACATTTGGAAGGTTTTGGTTCTCTTGACGGCGTTGCAACAGCGAAAGGCGAAATTTTCCGCGGATTAACTCATCATGGCGTTGCCATCATCAACCAATCGTATAATTATCAACAAAAATGGCAAAAAGAGATTGGGCAACATGCCGTTCAATATTTTGCCTATGACAATCCACAAGCTGATTTTTATGCAGAACATATTCAGTTCTCCGAAGAGGGGGCGTCTTTTGTATTGCACACGCCACAAGGCAATGTGCAGATTGATTCACCGTATTTAGGCGAACATAACGTATCTAATGCCTTAGCCGCGACTGCGCTGGCAATGAATGTGGGCGCAACGTTAGCGCAGGTAAAAAAAGGATTGGAAACGCCATCCTTGGTAAAAGGGCGTTTATTCCCAATTCATCCTTGCGACAATCTTTTATTATTAGACGACACCTATAATGCCAATGTAGGCTCCATGAAATCCGCGATTTCCGTATTGCAAAAATATCCGGCTTTTCGCGTCTTTGTTGTTGGTGATATGGGCGAATTAGGCGATAATACACCGCTTTGTCATCAAGAAGTGGGCGAGTTTGCTCAGGCAGCCAAATTGGATTTGGTGATTTCTTTTGGACGTTCCAGCTCAGTTATAAGTGCGGTCAATTTTGGACGCCATTTTACTGATAAAACAGAACTTGTCGCTTATTTAACGCCAATTATTAAACAACAATTAACACAACAAAAAGTTGTTGTTTTGGTGAAGGGGTCACGCAGTATGAAAATGGAAGACGTGATCGATTTATTAAAGGGTAATTTTTTATGTTAGTTTGGATTGCTGAGTTTCTCACCAAATACAATTCTGATTTCCATGTGATTTCCTATATTACCGTGCGTGCTATTTTAGCGTTGCTCACGGCACTTTTATTGTCCTTATGGATTGGACCGAAAGTCATTCGTCGTTTACAACTATTGAAGTTTGGCCAAGTCGTACGCAATGACGGTCCTGAAAGTCACTTCTCCAAAAAAGGTACGCCGACGATGGGCGGTGTCATGATTCTTTTCGCCATCGGTGTAAGCACATTATTATGGGCGGATTTAACCAATCCGTATGTTTGGTTTAGCTTGTTCGTTTTATTCGGCTACGGCGCTGTCGGCTTCGTGGACGATTACCGCAAAATTACCCGTAAAAGTACAGACGGTTTAATTGCCCGCTGGAAATATTTTTGGCTTTCCGTTATTGCCTTAGTGGCGATTTTCGGCATGTATGCGATCGGTAAAGACACCGATGCAACCCGCTTGGTTGTGCCATTCTTTAAGGAATTTATGCCGCAACTGGGCATTTTTTATATTGTATTGGCTTACTTTGTTATTGTCGGTTCCAGTAATGCCGTGAACTTAACAGACGGATTAGATGGTCTAGCGATTGTGCCGACCGTGATGGTGGCAGGCGCATTTGCATTGGTGGCGTGGGCGACAGGTAACATCAATTTTGCAGAATACTTGCACATTCCATACCTAAAATTCAGCGCGGAACTGACCGTGTTCTGTACTGCGATTGTCGGCGCAGGTCTTGGTTTCTTGTGGTTTAACACTTACCCTGCGCAAGTGTTTATGGGCGATGTCGGCTCATTAGCGTTGGGCGGCGCGTTAGGTGTGATTGCCGTATTGGTGCGCCAAGAATTTTTATTACTGATCATGGGCGGCGTGTTCGTCATGGAAACCCTGTCCGTGATTTTACAAGTAGGTTCCTACAAATTGCGTAACAAACAACGCATTTTCCTGATGGCTCCGATTCATCACCATTTCGAGAAAAAAGGCTGGCCGGAGCCTCGTGTTATTGTGCGTTTCTGGATCATTTCCTTAATGCTGGTATTAATTGGTTTAGTGACCTTAAAACTACGTTAGTCCCCCTAAAGAGCGGTCATTTTTGAGAGAGAATTTCATGCAATATCAAGATAAAAAAGTCACTGTTATCGGACTTGGTAAAACAGGGTTGTCCTGTGTTGATTTTCTGCGCGCTAAACATGCTGATGTTCGTGTCATTGATACGCGCAATGCACCGGCAGGAGCAGAACAACTTGATAAAGCCATTCCTCTGCATACCGGCGGTTTAAACCAGCAATGGCTCTTAGAAAGCGATTTGATCGTGATTAGCCCGGGGCTTGCGGTAAAAACGCCAGAAATTCAGACCGCACTTCAAGCCGGTGTTGAAGTCGTCGGCGATATTGAGCTGTTCTGTCGAGAAGCGGATAAACCGATTGTGGCAATTACCGGTTCGAATGGGAAAAGTACTGTAACCACATTGGTCGCAGAAATGGCAAAAGCTGCCGGTTTGAGCGTTGGCATGGGCGGAAATATTGGCATTCCTGCGCTTTCTCTATTAAATCAATCACATGACATTTACGTTTTGGAGCTTTCCAGCTTCCAGTTAGAAACCACCTATTCATTAAAAACCGTGGCAGCAACGGTGTTGAATGTGACCGAAGATCACATGAATCGTTATGTAGATTTACAGGATTATCGCCATGCGAAATTAAAAATCTACGACAATTGCCAAACGGCCGTGGTTAACGGAGAAGACCCGCTCACCCTTCCAACCACTCAACACCCGGAAAAACAAGTGAGTTTTGCGGAACATCATGCGGATTATTGGCTGAAAAATGAAAATCGGAAAACCTATTTAATGGCGCGTGATGAGGTGATTTTAGCTTGTGATGAAATGAAATTAACCGGTCGTCATAATTACATGAATGCGTTGGCAGCGATTGCATTGGCGCAAGCTGCAGGCATTAATTTGTTGGGAATTCAGACCGTACTTCGCGAGTTCGGTGGCTTGGAACACCGTTTCCAGGTGGCGCATATGGCCGACGGCGTGCGTTGGATCAATGATTCAAAAGCAACCAATGTCGGTAGTACGGTTGCTGCATTAACCGGTTTACAGGTTGCCGGGAAACTCTATTTATTACTCGGTGGTGATGGTAAAGGCGCAGATTTTTCTGAATTGGCGACATTAATTAATCAACCGCATATTTTTTGTTATTGCTTTGGGCAGGATGGTAAACAGTTAGCTGCACTTTCGTCACAAAGTCAATTATTCGACACCATGGAACAGGCCATTGCAGCAATTCGTCCGCAGTTACAAGCGGGAGATATGGTTTTGTTATCCCCGGCCTGTGCAAGCTTGGACCAATTCCCTTGTTTTGAAGCACGTGGCGATGAGTTCACACGTTTGGCTCGTTTAAGTTAAAGACGGATTTTATTCATGGAATTTTGGGCTAAACTGAAAACAACTTGGCAACAAACGACGACGATTACGCCGGCGAGTTTGTTATATGATCGCGCGTTATTGTGGTTGTATCTCGTGCTACTGCTTATTGGCTTGCTGGCGGTGTCTTCCGCTTCTATTCCGGTAGGAACACGCTTATATGGCGATCCGTTTTATTTTGCCAAGCGGGATATGATTTATATTTTTCTTTCGTGCCTAACCTGTTATTTCACTTTGCAAATTTCTATGGATAAATGGGAAAAATGGCATGTTAGATTGTTTGGCATCGCGTTGGTTTTGCTTTTCCTTGTGATGATTCCAGGAATTGGGCGAGAGGTGAATGGTGCTCGTCGTTGGATCCCAATGGTTTTATTCAATTTTCAACCGGCAGAATTTGCTAAGTTAGCCTTAACTTGTTTCCTCGCCAGTTATTTTACCCGTCGTTATGATGAGGTGCGTAGTCGCAAGTTAAGTGCGGTTAAGCCATTTTTGGTCATGGGATTGTTAGGTTGTTTCTTATTGATGCAGCCAGACTTAGGTAGCACCGTCGTTTTATTTGTCATTACCTTCGGTTTGCTATTTATTATCGGTGCAAAATTTGGACAATTCCTTCTTCTATTTGGTTTTGCTGCATTGATGTTCGTGTGGCTGGTACTTTCTTCTGCTTATCGTCTTAAACGTATCACCGGCTTTATGGACCCCTTCAAAGACCCTTACGGCACCGGTTTCCAATTATCCAACTCTTTAATGGCATTCGGTCGAGGCGGATTTTTCGGCGAAGGGTTAGGCAATTCCGTACTGAAACTAGAATATTTACCGGAAGCGCATACTGACTTTGTTATGGCGATTGTGGGTGAAGAATTTGGCTTTTTCGGCATTTTAGTAATTATTATTTTGCTTGGTTTATTGGTTTTCCGCGCCATGAAAATTGGACGAGAATCCCTAATATTAGAGCAACGTTTTAAAGGCTTTTTGGCTTTCGGTATTAGCTTTTGGATTTTCTTCCAAGGTTTTGTAAACCTTGGTATGGCTCTCGGCATGTTGCCAACGAAAGGCTTAACCTTCCCACTGATCAGTTATGGTGGCTCCAGTATTATCATTATGTCGGTCACTGTCGGCATATTATTGCGCATTGATCATGAAAATCGTTTAATGCGTGGTGGCCAAGCGAGATTGCGAGACGATTAAAGCCTAAAGTGCGGTCGGTTTTTTGAGTATTTTTAGAGAAAAGATATGGGTAAAAAATTATTAGTGATGGCAGGTGGAACAGGCGGACATGTTTTTCCTGCCATTGCCGTTGCACAAGAATTACAACAGCAAGGTTGGGAAATTCGCTGGCTGGGCACCAAAGATCGTATGGAAGCCCAACTCGTACCAAAACATGGCATTCCCATTGAATTTATCCAAATTTCAGGTTTACGCGGCAAGGGCATCAAGAGTTTATTATTGGCGCCTTTTGCTATTTTGCGCGCGGTGTGTCAGGCGCGTAAAATTATTCAACAATACCAACCCAATGCGGTATTAGGCATGGGAGGCTATGTTTCGGGCCCGGGCGGTATTGCGGCAAAACTTTGCGGTGTGCCGGTAGTATTGCATGAACAAAATGCTATAGCAGGATTAACTAACAATTGGTTATCGAAAATTGCTGCTCGAGTGTTGCAAGCGTTCCCAAATGCCTTTCCTCATGCCGAAGTGGTGGGAAATCCGGTACGTCGTGATTTATTCCAAACAGAAGCCCCGGAAACACGTTTTGCCACGCGTGATAAAATCTTGCGTATTTTAGTGGTCGGTGGTAGCCAAGGGGCGCGAGTGTTAAATCAAACTGTGCCAAAAGTCGCAGAGAAACTCAGTGCCCAAGGTTTGGAGATTTATGTGCGTCACCAAGTAGGCAAGGGCAATCTTGCGGGTATCGAGGAAATCTATCAGGCAAATCAAAATGGCGTGGCGACTGAATTTATCGATGATATGGCAGAAGCTTATGCTTGGGCGGATATTGTGATTTGTCGCTCGGGCGCATTGACGGTGTGCGAATTGGCGGCAGTAGGTGTACCGGCTATTTTCGTGCCTTTCCAACATAAAGACCGTCAGCAATTTTTGAATGCTAAATATTTAGCGGATGCGGGGGCTGCGCTGATCATTGAGCAACCGGAATTTACCGAAGAGCGTCTCTTGAATGCGTTAACTCCGCTGTTGGCAGATCGTGAAACATTATTAGCCATGGCGTTAAAGGCAAAAAGTAAGGCAACACCGTTAGCGGCTAAGCGGGTCGCTGATGTGATTGAAGACGTGGCAAATTAAATTATAAGTGCGGTCGTTTTTTCAACTGTTTTGAACGACTGAGTAAAAAGGACATATTCATGGATAACTATCATCAACAGATTAGAGACATCATTCCGGAAATGCGCCGAGTGAAGCAAATTCATTTTATCGGTATCGGTGGCGCGGGGATGTGTGGTATTGCCGAAATTTTATTGAATGAGGGATATCATATTTCCGGTTCTGATATTGCGGAAAGTGCGGTGACTCAGCGTTTAGCTTGTGCCGGCGCCAAAGTGTTTATTGGGCACAAAGCAGAAAATATTATCGGTGCCAGTGTGGTGGTGATTTCTTCTGCGATTCGTGATGATAACCCTGAAGTGGTGGCGGCAAAAGAAGCGCGCATTCCGGTGATTCAACGTGCGCAAATGTTGGCGGAATTAATGCGTTTTCGTCATGGCATTGCGGTTGCCGGTACGCACGGTAAAACGACGACCACCGCGATGGTTTCTATGATTTATGCGGAAGCAGGTTTGGATCCGACTTTTGTGAATGGCGGTTTGGTGAAATCGGCCGGGACGAATGCGCATTTAGGGCGTAGCCGTTATTTGATTGCCGAGGCCGATGAAAGTGATGCCTCTTTCTTGCATTTGCAACCGATGATTTCTATCGTGACGAATATTGAGCCGGATCATATGGATACCTATCACGGTGATTTTGATGAAATGAAGCAAACCTATGTGAATTTCTTACATAATTTGCCGTTTTATGGCCTAGCTGTGTTATGTGCTGATGATGCCGATTTAATGAGCTTGGTGTCACAAGTTGGGCGTCAGGTGATTACTTACGGTTTCAGCGAGAATGCCGATTATCGCATCGAAGATTATCAACAAACCGGTTTCCAAGGACATTACACCGTGATTTGTCCGAGTGGTGAACGGATTGATGTCTTGCTGAATGTGCCGGGGCGGCATAATGCCTTAAATGCAACGGCTGCATTGGCTGTAGCGAAAGAAGAAGGTATTAAAAACGAAGCGATTTTAGCTGCGTTAGCCGACTTCCAAGGTGCGGGGCGTCGTTTCGATCAGTTGGGCCAATTTATTCGCCCGAACGGTAAAGTGATGTTGGTGGACGATTATGGACACCATCCGACGGAAGTGGGCGTTACCATTCAAGCGGCGCGTCAAGGTTGGGAGAATAAGCGGATTGTGATGATTTTCCAACCGCACCGTTATTCCCGTACCCGCGATTTATTTGATGACTTTGTGCAAGTCTTATCTCAGGTCGATGCCTTGATTATGTTGGATGTGTATCCCGCCGGCGAGGCACCGATTGTGGGCGCTGATAGTAAAGCATTATGTCGTTCTATTCGCAATCTTGGCAAAGTGGACCCGGTTTTGGTGTCTGATACAGCACAATTAGGTGAGGTGCTTGATCATCTCATTCAAGATGGTGATTTAATTTTGGCGCAAGGCGCCGGCAGCGTGAGTAAGCTTTCACGCCAGTTAGTCGAACGTTGGACAAAAGAATAAGTGGATAGCAAGATGAGTAAAACATTAAAACAAGAAAAAATCGCCGTATTATTGGGCGGAACTTCAGCCGAACGTGAGGTGTCTTTAAATTCAGGAACTGCAGTATTAAACGCGTTGCGTAAACAAGGGTATGATGCTCACCCAATTGATCCGAAAGAATTTCCGGTGGCGACATTAAAAGAGCAAGGGTTTGATCGTGTCTTTAATATTTTGCATGGCCGCGGTGGTGAAGACGGCACGATGCAAGGGTTGCTGGAGCAAATCGGCATTCCTTATACCGGCTGTGGCGTGATGACTTCTGCGCTTACCATGGACAAAATGCGTACCAAAATGTTGTGGAAAGCCTTTGGTTTGCCGGTTGCTGAAATGGAAATCGTTACCGTGGAAAATAGAGCAAACTTAACCCCTGAGTCAGTGGTCAAAAAACTCGGCTTACCGTTGATGGTGAAACCCTCTTTAGAAGGGTCTAGTGTGGGGTTAACCAAAGTGAAAGCGATTGAAGAGTTGGAAAGTGCGGTGGATTTTGCACTTAAATTTGATCGCACCGTACTCATTGAAGAATGGCTTGCCGGTGATGAATTCACTGTGCCGGTACTGGATAACGAAGTGTTACCTTCCATTAAAATCGTGCCTGAAGGTGAGTTCTATGATTATGATGCAAAATACATTTCTGATAATACACAGTATTTTTGTCCGGCTGGGTTAAGTGATGAACGTGAGCAGGAGCTTCGCCATTTAGTTAAGCAGGCCTATGATGTAGTGGGGTGCCGTGGTTGGAGTCGTATTGATGTGATTGCGGATGCGGAAGGAAACTTCCGTTTAGTGGAAGTAAACACGAATCCGGGCATGACTAGCCATAGTTTATTCCCAAAATCAGCGGCAACAGTCGGTTACTCTTTTGAGCAGTTGGTTGAGAGAATTTTAGAGTTGAGTGCGGAATGAATTTACTAAAACGCAAAACCACACAAAATATAAGATATGGTGAGCCGAAACCCAAAGTTTTTGTGCAAATTAAATTATTACTTGTGCTATTATGCGTTGGCATATTGTTCTATTCTTATTCAAATTGGCAAAATTTCCTAGAAAAATTAGATAGTAAGCCTATCAGTGCTTTTGCGTTGGTTGGCTCGCCCAATTTCACGACAGATGCTGATGTGCGCGATGCTTTATTAAAAATGGGCGATTTAAAAGGTTTTTTTGGTCAAGATATTGATGCCATTCGTGAACAAATTGAAACAATGCCTTGGGTAAAAGGGGCGGTTGTTCGCAAAATGTGGCCGAACAGATTGAGCATTTGGGTAACGGAATATAAACCGATTGCTATTTGGAATGAAAGTGACTTTTTGTCCGAAGATGGTGCGGTTTTTCAGTTACCAATGAGTAAATTAAAAGAAACTCATTTACCTCGTTTAGCCGGTCCTGATTTCCAAAGTGAAAAAGTGTTGGATGCATGGAATAGAATTTATGCTGATTTAAAACAGAAAGGTTTAACGCTTAAAGCGGTAGCCATTGATGCACGTGGTGCTTGGCAAGTCGTGCTGGATAATGATGTGGTACTGAAGCTAGGACGTGGAGAATGGAAAACAAAACTGGATCGTTTTGTCACAATTTATCCCCAAATTGAAGTGCCTGAAAATAAGAAAATCTCCTATGTCGATTTGCGTTATGCCTCCGGTGCTACAGTGGGTATGGTTGATTTAAATTAATTATTAAGTGTGAAGTTAGAATATGTCTAAAATTGTGGAATCAAAGACCATTGTCGGTTTAGAAGTTGGGACGTCTAAAGTTGTTGCAGTCGTTGGTGAGGTATTGCCTGACGGTGTGGTAAATGTCCTTGGCGTCGGCAGTTGTCCTTCAAAGGGGATTGATAAAGGAAGTATTACCGATTTAAATGCGGTAGTCACCTCTATCCAACGCGCAATTGAAGCGGCGGAGTCAGTCGCTGACTGTCGTATCATGAGTGTGACTTTAGCTATTACAGGGGAGCATATTCAGAGCCTTAATGAAAATGGTTTTGTGCCTATTGCAGAAGGCGAAGTGACGCAAGATGAAATTGATTCTGCTATTCATACGGCAAGTTCGGTAAAAATGCCGGAAGGGTTGTCTTTGCTTCACATAATTCCACAAGAGTTTGCTGTTGATAAACAAATGAATATTAAAAATCCATTGGGGTTACAAGGTGTTCGTTTGAAAGCACAGACTCATTTGATTGCTTGTCATCAGGATTGGTTAAATAATCTAAAAAAAGCAGTAGAACGCTGTAAATTAAAAGTCGATAAAATTGTGTTCTCCGGTTTGGCTTCGAGCTATTCCGTATTAACGGAAGATGAAAAAGATTTAGGGGTTTGTTTAGTCGATTTTGGTGCCGGTACAATGGATATCATGGTGTATATCAATGGTGCTTTGCGCTTTAGTAAGGTGATTCCTTACGCCGGAAATCGTGTTACTGATGACATAGCTTATGCTTGTGCTGCTTCGAGAATGGAAGCGGAAAGCATTAAAGTTAACCACGGTAGTGCATTAATGCCTCCAAAATATCATGCAGATAAGAAAATTGAAGTTTCTGGCATTGGTGGGCGTGGGCCTCGCGTACTAACAAAAGAACAACTATCATTTGTAACATCAGCACGTTACAAAGAATTACTTGGTTTAGTTAAAAACGAATGGTTGCGTTTAAAAGCAGATTTAGAATCCAAAAATATGAAATGTGAGCTTATCGCAGGAGTTGTTATTACTGGTGGTGGTGCTCAAATTGAAGACTTAAAAGAATGTGCCGAAGAGGTTTTTGGTTCTAATCATCAAGTAAGAATAGGTAGTCCGTTAAATATTACCGGTTTGACGGATTATGTAAATAAACCGCAATATTCAACTGTTATTGGTTTGCTTCAGTATGAACATAGCAATGAAGATGATGGACTGATTCATGAGGAAAATTCTGGAAGTAATTTCCTAAATTCCTGCGGTAATGTACTGAAAAAAATCTTTAATAAAGTGCGGTCAGAATTTTGAGAATTTTGATTTTTCATCTACAATATGCAAAATTTGGGCTTTAATTTATGCTGATGGTATGTCGGCATTAACGGAGAATAGATAATTATGTTTGAGCCAGTAGAGTACGATCTTGGTGAAATGAGTGGCGCGCTGATTAAAGTTGTCGGTGTTGGTGGTGGCGGTGGTAATGCTATTAACCACATGGTCGCCAGTGTTTTAGAAAAAGAAGTTGGCGGTACTCTAATTGATGAATCCATCATAAATACGGATGAACATGGCAAGATTGAATTTTATTCAGTAAATACTGATGCTCAAGCTCTTCGTAAAAGCCAAGCCCAGCAAACAGTTCAGATTGGAGCAGAAACGACAAAAGGGCTGGGGGCAGGTGCAAACCCTAATGTTGGACGTAAAGCGGCTGAAGATGACCAAGATGCTATTCGTAAGATGCTAGAGGGTGCCGACATGGTATTTATCGCTGCCGGTATGGGTGGTGGTACAGGTACTGGTGCCGCTCCAATTGTTGCTCAAATTGCAAAAGAATTAGGTATTCTTACTGTTGCAGTCGTAACAAAACCGTTTTCCTTTGAAGGTAAAAAACGAATGATGTTCGCTGAAATGGGAATTAAAGAATTATCAAAACATGTAGACTCCTTGATTATCATTCCGAATGAGCAGTTAGCCAAGGTCATGCCTAAAAATGCAACGCTCATGCAAGCCTTTTCTGCGGCAAATGATGTTCTTCGTAATTCTGTTACCGGTATTTCAGATATGATTACCTCTCCGGGGTTAATTAACGTGGACTTTGCTGACGTGCGCACTGTCATGTCTGAGATGGGGCAAGCCATGATCGGTTTTGGTTCAGCTAAAAGCGCACCGGGGGAAGGTCGTGCAGAGGATGCGGCTAAGATTGCTGTGAAAAGTGATTTATTAGAACGCGTTGACTTGTCCGGGGCAAAAGGTGTGTTAGTCAATATTACTGCCGGAATGGATTTAGGATTATCTGAGTTTTACGCTGTTGGTGATACGGTTAAAGCGTTTGCATCTGAAGAGGCGACGGTTGTTATTGGTACAACGCTCGTACCGGATATGGTCGATGAAATTCGAGTAACTATTGTAGCAACTGGTATTGGTGAGCCTGATGCACCTGAAATTCAAATTTCACCACGACCACAAGTTGTACAAAATTCACAACCAGGACTTCAACCGGTAAATACTTCTTTTGGTGGTTTAGGAACTCGTCCGCAAAGTTATAGTCAAAACTCCCAAGATGAAAATCATCAACAGAATGTTCAAAATCATCGTAGAGATGATTTAGATACCCCAATTACTGAACGCTTGAAAGATACGAATTTATTTAACGTTCAAGGATTTATGCGTAATAACGACAAATAACGACAATTATTTTGTTGTGTAACAATACGTTAAGAGACAGATTATGATTAAGCAAAGAACCTTAAAACAAAGCATAAAAGTAACAGGTGTGGGATTACACAGTGGCAATAAGGTGACATTGATTTTACGCCCTGCAATGCCAAATACTGGTGTTGTTTATTGCCGTACTGATTTGAATCCGCCTGTTACATTCCCTGCGAATGCTAATTCGGTGCGCGATACTATGCTTTGCACTTGCTTAGTGAATGAACAAGGTGTGCGCATTTCAACAGTTGAACACCTAAACGCGGCATTAGCGGGTTTGGGTATTGATAATGTAATTATTGAGGTTGATGCACCTGAAATTCCAATTATGGATGGTAGTGCAAGTCCATTTATTTATTTATTGCTTGATGCCGGCATTGAAGAACAGAATGTACCGAAGAAATTCATTCGTATTAAGCAAAAAGTGCGTGTAGAAGACGGTGATAAATGGGCTGAGTTCTCCCCTTATAACGGTTTCCGTTTAGATTTCACTATTGATTTCAACCATCCGGCAATTAGTAAAAATGTACGTAACTATGTGATGGATTTTTCTGCGCAGGCTTTTGTTCAACAAATTAGTCGCGCTAGAACCTTTGGTTTCATGAAAGATATCGAATATCTTCAATCACAAGGTTTGGCGTTGGGCGGAAGTTTAGATAATGCCATCGTGCTTGATGATTACCGCATTTTGAATGAAGATGGTTTACGTTTTAAAGATGAATTAGTTCGTCACAAAATGTTAGATGCCATCGGCGATTTATATATGTGTGGTTATAACATTATTGGTGATTTCAAAGCCTATAAATCAGGTCATGGTTTGAATAATAAATTATTAAGAGCGGTATTAGATAATCAAGACGCTTGGGAATTTGTCACCTTTGAAGACAAACAACAAGTTCCGGAAGGTTATGTTGCTCCTGCTCAAGTTTTGATTTAAAAAATATTTTCTTAAAAGCTATATTTCAATGAAATGTAGCTTTTTTTTATCCTTTAAAAGGCATTTTATTAGTGTGGCTTATAAAAAGTGCGGTCAGAAATTAAAATGTTTTTATTTGTCTTTTGATTTAATGAATACCAATAATCCATAACCTAACAGAGAAATCCAAATGAAAAAATTCTTCTTTCTATTTCTATTAAGCTTATCCAATGTGACTTTTGCAGCAAGTGATGTGATTGTTGATGCCGTTACTTGCAAGACATTTGAAGGGAAGGATTTAAAACTTATTTTTGCTCCGGAAAGTCAGTTGTTTAGTTTATCTCTTGATAATGCCGTAGTGGTTGAAACAACAATAGATAAGATTTACCTTCAACCCTATGCAACGCAAAGTACAATATATTTTCCTCCTAAGTCCGGTGATAATCGTTGGTTTCTGGTTAGGGAAGATGCTTCGGATAAAACAGGCTATACCAACGTTTCTTTGGATATTCGTCAAGATCAGAGTGGAAAATTGATTAAACGTTATCAATGTAAAAAAGAAACGATTTCTTCCATGTTGATGGAGTTTGCCACAGATGGTAGGGACGTGCCTGAAAATATTGAGAGCTTAATGAATCAATAATGGGTTTAAAGTGCGGTTAAAAATAGCAATGTTTCCTATGCCCATTTCAGAATAAAAAAGTCGTTTATGAATGAATACGGGCTTTATTGACATCACTAAATGTGAATAGAGAAAGATGTCTTAGTATTTAAATAAAGGAAAGCTTATGTCATTGGATTTAAGTGAAATTCGACAACAAATTACCCAAATTGATCGCAGTTTATTAAAGCTCCTTTCTGAGCGTCATCGTTTAGCGTTTGATGTTGTTCGTAGCAAGGAACTTACCCAGAAACCGTTGCGTGATGCAGAGCGTGAGGAGCAATTACTACAAGAGTTGGTGCAATTTGCCGAAAATGAAAATTACCAATTAGAACCGCAATACATCACCTCAATTTTCCAAAAAATTATTGAAGATTCGGTGCTGACGCAACAAGTGTATTTGCAGAAAAAACTGAATGCGCAACGTGAACAGAATATTCATATCGCCTTTTTAGGTAAGCGAGGATCTTATTCTCATTTGGCGGCGCGTAATTATGCTACTCGATATCAAGAAGAATTAGTGGAAATAAGTTGTGCCAGTTTTGATGAGGTTTTTGCTAAAGTACAAAACGCGGAAGCCGATTATGGGGTTCTTCCATTAGAAAATACGACATCCGGTGCCATAAACGAAGTTTATGACCTATTGCAGCACACCGATTTGTTTTTGGTAGGTGAATTGGCTTACCCCATTCAACATTGTGTCTTGGTGAATGGGCAAGATGATTTAAGTAAAATCGATACGTTATACAGTCATCCCCAAGTGATTCAGCAATGCAGCCACTTTATTCACGGCTTAGAACGTGTGCATATTGAATATTGCGAAAGTAGCTCGCACGCCATGCAATTAGTTGCAGGCTTGAATAAACCGAATATTGCCGCTTTGGGCAATGAGGATGGTGGCAAGTTGTATGGTTTGAACGTGCTGAAGCGTAATGTTGCCAATCAGGAAAATAATATTACACGCTTTATTGTCATTGCTAAAAAACCGCACAGTGTTTCACCGCAAATCCATACAAAAACCCTATTGTTAATGAGTACGGGGCAACAGGCGGGCGCTTTGGTCGATGCGTTGTTGGTATTTAAAAAACACCATATTAACATGACAAAGTTGGAGTCACGTCCGATTTATGGCAAGCCTTGGGAGGAGATGTTTTATTTGGAAATTGAAGCCAATATTCATCATCCTGATACGCAATCGGCGTTGGAAGAATTAAAACAATTTAGTCACTATCTCAAAATTCTTGGTTGTTATCCTAGTGAAATCGTGAAGCCAACAACCTTGTCGAAATAAATATCTAAAGAAAGTGCGATGGAAAAACAGATAAATTTTCCACCGCACTTTTCTTCTTTCCTGCTCTTGAAATTTCACCTTCCGCACTTATATCCATAACGTTTTCAATTTATTCAACATAAGTAGGAAGAATATGAGTACAAATCAAGAAACCCGTGGCTTCCAATCAGAAGTCAAACAACTTCTCCAATTAATGATTCATTCTTTATATTCCAATAAAGAAATTTTCTTGCGTGAGCTGATTTCAAATGCCTCCGATGCGGCGGATAAACTGCGTTTCAAAGCCCTGTCTAATCCAGCTTTATATGAAGGTGACGGCGAATTGCGTGTGCGCGTTAGTTTTGATGCGGATAAAGGGACACTCACTATCAGCGATAACGGGATTGGGATGACCCGTGAACAAGTGATCGATCATTTGGGCACAATTGCCAAATCCGGAACAAAAGAATTTTTGACCGCACTTGGGCAAGATCAAGCGAAAGACAGTCAGCTCATCGGTCAATTCGGTGTGGGTTTCTATTCGGCGTTTATCGTTGCCGATAAAGTGACGGTGAAAACCCGTGCGGCAGGCGAGGCAGCGGATAAGGGCGTGCTTTGGGAATCTGCCGGCGAAGGCGAGTATTCCGTAGCGGATATTGAGAAAAAATCCCGTGGCACTGACGTGATTTTACATTTACGTGAGGACGAAAAAGAATTCTTAAACGAATGGCGTTTGCGTGAAATTATCGGTAAATATTCCGATCATATTGGTCTGCCGGTGGAAATGCTTACCAAAGAATATGATGACGAAGGCAAAGAAATCGGTGAAAAATGGGGAAAAATCAATAAATCGGATGCCCTTTGGACACGTTCTAAAAACGACATCTCCGATGAGGAATACAAGGAGTTTTACAAACATTTAAGCCATGATTTTGCGGACCCGTTATTGTGGGCGCACAATAAAGTGGAAGGTAACCAAGAGTACACCAGTTTGCTTTATGTGCCGTCGAAAGCGCCTTGGGATTTATTCAACCGTGAACATAAACACGGCTTGAAACTTTATGTACAACGCGTGTTTATCATGGATGATGCGGAGCAATTCATGCCGAATTATCTGCGTTTCATGCGTGGTTTAATCGACAGCAATGACTTACCGTTAAATGTGTCCCGTGAAATTTTGCAGGACAACAAAACCACGGCGGCGTTACGTAAAGCTTTAACCAAACGTTCGTTGCAAATGTTAGAGAAATTGGCGAAAGAGGATGCTGACAAATATCAGCAGTTCTGGAAAGAATTTGGCTTAGTGCTAAAAGAAGGCCCTGCGGAAGATTTTGGCAATAAAGAAGCCATTGCGAAATTATTGCGTTTTGCCTCTACACATAACGACAGCAGTGAACAAACCGTGTCATTAGAAGACTATGTTGCCCGCATGAAAGAAGGGCAAAAAGCCATTTATTACATTACGGCAGACAGCTATGTGGCGGCAAAAAACAGCCCACACTTGGAATTGTTCAATAAAAAAGGCATTGAAGTCTTATTGCTTTCCGATCGTATTGACGAATGGATGTTAAGCTACTTAACGGAATTTGATGGCAAATCGCTTCAAACTATCACGAAAGCGGATTTGGATTTAGGCGATTTGGCGGATAAAGAAGAAACCGAAGCGCAAAAAGAACAAGATAAAGCCTTTGATAGTTTTATTGAGCGCGTAAAAAACTTGCTGGGCGAACGCGTGAAAGAGGTACGTTTAACTCACCGCTTAACCGACACGCCGGCAGTGGTTTCTACCGGTAATGACCAAATGACCACGCAAATGGCAAAACTTTTTGCTGCGGCAGGTCAACCTGTGCCAGAAGTGAAATACACCTTTGAACTTAACCCGGAACATCACTTGGTGAAAAAAGTGGCTGACACTGCCGATGAAACGGAATTTGCCGATTGGGTGGAATTGTTGCTAGAGCAAGCTATGCTTGCAGAGCGCGGTTCATTAGAAAATCCGGCGGCGTTTATTAAGCGCATCAATAAGTTATTGGGTTAATCTATTTGTGATGGATTAATGTAATGGTTAAAATCCTCAGTCTGAATAAGATTGAGGATTTTTTATTTTTTTTGAGGTGAAAATATGATTACCGTTTACGGCATTAAAAACTGTGACACCGTGAAGAAAGCGTTGAAATGGCTTGCGGATCACAACATCGAACATAAACTCCATGATTATCGGGTGGACGGTTTAGATATCGCTTTTTTACAGCAAGCCGAAGCGCAATTCGGTTGGGAAAACTTGGTCAATAAACGTAGCACGACTTGGCGTAATTTAGATGAAAGCGTGAAAAATTCATTATCAAAAACGACCGCACTTTCTGTGCTTGTCGAGAATCCTACATTGATTAAACGCCCGATTATTTTACAGGACGGCAAAACGTTAATTGGTTTTGATACAAAAGAGTATGAAGCCGAGTTTAAATAATGTGACCTGAAGAAAATCTATTTTTAACCGTTTATAGCTGTTGTAATTATTACTTTGATTGTGGCATTGTCGCTCACTTTTTTGTGGCAGGGATTTGCTTGACCGAAAGTGCGGTTATTTTTGCAGGCGTTTTATCATCTTGCTTTTTGTTACTAATGGGAATAAGGTTTGTTATCGTATTGTTACAGACATCGATTATTGATGTGATAAATGTTTCATGTAGCTTGGTTGTTTGAAATATTTAATATGCTTGGATTTTGGAATCCATTCCCGTGAATTAAAGAAACAAAGGATTGCTTATGAATAACAAATCTTATTTTGCCCTTCTTCCTCTTCCGTTCTTTTTATCCAATGCGTTTGCGGAGGAGCCTCAATCTACCACCTCACTTGCCCCGATTGTAGTGACCGGCGTGTCACAAAAGAGTGCGAATACGGTAAAACTTAATCCTAAAACGACGCTTCAACCGTTGCCGGCCGGTGATGGGGCAGATTTATTGCAATCTGTTGCAAATATGAGTGTGATTCGTAAAGGCGGGAGCTCCGGTGATCCTTTATTTCGTGGATTGGGCGGCTCCCGTTTGAGTATTCAGGCGGATGATCAATTTATTCACGGCGGTTGTAGTAACCGAATGGATCCCCCAACAGCGTATATTTTCCCATCGGCTTATGATGAAGTGGTCGTAACCAAAGGGCCGCAAACGGTGACCCAAGGGACGGGGTTGGTTGCAGGCGCGGTGCGTTTTGTGCGGAAAGAACCTGAATTTGATACGCAAAATACTTATTTAAACGGCAGCCTAACCCTTGGTGGAAATAAACGTCGTGATGCTTATTTTGATGCGATGGCCGGTGGCAAATATGGTTATTTACGTACCAGTGTGTCACATAATGAAGCAGGCAATTACAAAGATGGTGACGGTAATCGCATTCATTCTTCCTTTGAACGCCGTAACCAAATGCTACAACTTGGCCTTACTCCGACAGAAAATACATTGCTGACAGGAACCTATGAGCGTAGCCGAGGTGAAGCGGCTTATGCGGATCGTATGATGGACGGTAGCAAATTTGACCGCGATGCATGGAATGTGCGTTTTGTGCAACGTAATATTGCGCCATGGTTTACCGAGCTTGAGTTGCGCTACGGTCAAAGCAAGATCGATCATGTGATGGATACTTATAGCCTGCGCTATTTGCGTATGATGGGAAATCAAGTCAAAAAAGCAATGAATCCAAAACGTGAAACAGACACCGGACACCTAAAAGCGACCTTTGATTGGGCGGATATTAATTTGCAGACCGGAATTGATTATATGCGTGACAAACACCTTGCTCGTATGGAAATGCGCGGTGAAGGCTATACGCATAAACCTTATCAGCCGCAACAAAACTTTACCCAATGGGGCGGATTTGCAGAAGGGGCATGGACGGTTAATGATAGCCGTAAGTTCATAGCAGGTTATCGTTATGATGAAGTGAAGGCGGAATACGACACCTTGATGGTAAATCATCCGAATAAAAAACGCACCTATGATTTACACGCGGGTTTCTTCCGTTGGGAAGAAGAAATCAATGGCATTAAATATTATGCCGGTTTAGGCGTTGCCGAGCGTGCGCCGGATTATTGGGAGCGTCGTGTAAGCCAAGTGTTGAATAAAGAACAGAACCGTCAAATTGATACGGGACTGATTTGGAAAAATGATGTTTTTGATCTTTCCCTCTCGTTTTTTGGCAGTGATGTGCATAATTTTATTATGTTAGAAAGCATAAATAACAATACGACAGCCCGCAATGTGAAAGCGACCCGTTTAGGTGGTGAGGTTGAGGGTAAATGGAAATTTGCCGAACATTGGGAAATCGGCAGTAGCCTTGCTTACACCTACGGTAAAAACCGTACCGATGATCGCCCGCTGGCTCAAACGCCTCCGTTAGAATGGAAAAACTCATTAACTTGGGATAACGACACCTTGAGCGCAGGTTTGTTATGGCGAGTGGTTTCCGCCCAAAAACGTTATGCCAAAGGGCAAGGTAATATTGTTGGGCAAGACATTGGCCCATCAGCCGGATTTGGTACTCTGTCTTTAAACGCAGGATGGAAGATTAACAAATATGTGATCTTACAGGGCGGTATTGATAATCTCTTTGATAAATCCTATGCCGAATTCGTCAGCAAAGGCGCCGATCCTTCTGCCGGAGTGCAAACCACACGAGTGAATGAACCGGGTCGCCAATATTGGATGCGATTACAAGTTCAATTCTGATGTCGAGAAAATAAAAAATGGATAGCTTAGCTATCCATTTTTTGTTCAATAAGATTTCAATAAAAAAGAAATTTTGTTAAATTACACCGCACTTTTACTTATTCTGCCAATTTCCTCAATGCTATGAAACACCATATTATTCAATTATCTCAATCGCTTATCCGCCGATCCTCGATTAGCCCGAATGACGAAGGTTGTCAGCAACTGATTGCGGCGCGTTTAGAAAAATTAGGCTTTCAAATTGAATGGATGCCTTTTAACGACACCTTAAACTTGTGGGCAAAGCATGGTTCTGATGAGCCTGTGATTGCCTTTGCCGGGCATACGGATGTGGTGCCAACAGGGGATGAAAGCCAATGGACTTACCCGCCGTTTTCTGCAGAAATTATAGATGATATGCTTTATGGTCGCGGTGCTGCCGATATGAAAGGATCGCTGGCAGCAATGATTGTGGCAGCGGAAGAATATGTGAAAGCCAATCCAAATCACGACGGTACGATGGCCTTATTGATTACCTCCGATGAGGAGGCTGCAGCGAAAGATGGCACGGTACGTGTTGTAGAAACCTTAATTGCGCGCGGTGAGAAAATCACGTATTGCATGGTGGGCGAACCGTCCAGTTCGAAAACTTTGGGCGATGTGGTCAAAAATGGTCGTCGCGGTTCGATTACATGCAACCTCTATATTCAAGGCATTCAAGGCCATGTGGCATATCCCCATTTAGCAGAAAATCCGATTCATAAAGCCGCGCCTTTCCTACAGGAATTGACAACCTATCAGTGGGACAACGGCAATGAGTTTTTCCCGCCGACCAGTTTGCAAATCGCCAATATTCATGCCGGTACGGGCAGTAATAACGTGATTCCGGGCGAGCTTTACGTGCAATTTAATTTGCGTTATTGCACGGAAGTTACCGATGAAATCATCAAACAGAAAGTCGCTGAAATGCTGGAAAAACAGGGATTGAAATATCGCATTGAGTGGAATCTTTCCGGCAAACCGTTTTTAACCAAACCGGGTAAATTATTAGATGCGTTAACCGCAGCTATCGAGCAAACCACAGGCATTACGCCAGAAACGGAAACCGGTGGTGGCACCTCTGATGGGCGCTTTATTGCGTTGATGGGCGCAGAAGTGGTGGAGTTTGGGCCGCTTAACGCGACCATTCATAAAGTCAATGAGTGTGTGAACGTAGAGGATCTCGCCAAGTGCGGTCAGATTTATCATCAAATGTTAGTCAATTTATTGGGCAAATAAGATGAAATTAACCCCTGACATCTTGACCGGCAAATCGCGAGAACATTTGGTGAATTTGCCGACACCGCATTCGCCTCATCATTTTTTGCAGGCGCAGGCAATGAACGCCTTTCAAGGGCTGCAACAAAGTGCGGCCAAAAATGGCTTTAATTTACAACCCGCCAGCAGCTTTCGTGATTTTGCGCGCCAACAACTTATCTGGAACGGCAAATTTAACGGTGAACGTAAAGTGCATGATGATGCAGGCAATGCGTTAGATTTGACCCACTTGGACGATTGGCAAAAAGCGCGAGCTATTTTACGTTGGTCGGCGCTACCGGGGGCAAGTCGCCATCATTGGGGCACGGAAATTGACATTTTCGATCCTGATCTTTTGCCTCAAGGTCAATCCTTGCAGCTTGAGCCTTGGGAATATGAAAAAGGCGGTTATTTCTTTGAACTGAGTGAATTTCTCACTGAAAATCTACCGCACTTTGATTTTAGTTTGCCTTTTATGCAAATGCCGGCAGAGAAAAAAATCGGGCGTGAACCTTGGCATATCAGCTACATACCATTGGCGGAGAAAGCAAAACAACTTTTTTCCGCAGAGTTGTTGCTACAGGCATGGGAAAAAGAAGAAATTGCTGGCAAGGCTACATTACAGCAGCATTTTCCTCAAATTTTTGAACAGTATTTTGTATAGATTGATTAAAAAGTACGGTGTGTTTTTAGTGAACTTTTCAGCAGTGAAAAATACGTTAAAAACACACCGCACTTTTTGGATTTATGTGTTGTTACATTTCTATCACATCTCTTTTCTTCTCTTTTCTTCTCTTTTCTTCTCTTTTCTTCTCTTAGACTTTTGTGAGCTACTTCAAAAATCCGGAAATTTTACAAAGAATTACATTTTTTTTTGCACTGAATGAAAGTATCCTACTCGCTAGCTGTAATTTAGGGAGATAAAGATGTATCAGTTTCAGCAGTTTACTCAAAAAGATATTGAAATTTTGAAGAATGAAACGATTTATCAAGGTTTTTTTAAGCTAAATAAAGTTCAATTCAAACATAAACTTTTTGCCGGCGGTTGGAGCGGTACGGTGACCCGTGAGTTGCTCATCAAAGGTGCTGCATCTGCCATGGTGGCCTACGACCCCGTGTTAGATAACGTGGTGTTGGTAGAGCAGGTGCGTATCGGTGCTTATGATCCAACGTCAACTCAATCACCTTGGCTTTTAGAACTTATTGCCGGCATGGTGGAGGAAGGTGAAACCCCGGAATCTGTGGCATTACGAGAAAGTGAAGAAGAAGCCGGCGCGAAAATTTCTCATATGCAACATTGTTTGAGCGTATGGGATAGCCCGGGTGGCGTGCTTGAGCGTATTCACGTTTTTGTCGGTAAAGTGGATAGCACCACAGTCGGCGGATTACACGGTTTGGCAGAAGAGAATGAAGATATTCGTGTTCATGTCGTGAGTAGGGAAACAGCATATCAATGGCTTTGTGAGGGTAAGATTGATAATGGCATTGCGGTAATCGGATTACAATGGCTAGAGTTAAATTACCGAAAATTGAAAGAGCAATGGCTGTAAGCATTTTATTATCTGACGACATAGGTAATTTAGACTAAGTTTCATATTAAGTAGTAGGAGTTTACTTTGTTAAATACCTATCAATATAACACCCAACAAGACGTGTTCCGTATTGTTCAAATTACGGATCCGCATCTTTTTAAAGACACTAATGGTGAATTGTTGGGCATCAATACGCAAGCAAGTTTTTCCCAAGTTTTAAGTGAAATTCAACAACAGCAATACGACTATGATCTTGTGTTAGCAACAGGCGATTTAGTACAGGATAATAGTGATGAGGGCTACTTGCGTTTTCGTCAAGACGTGAAAGCGCTCAACAACAAAATGGTCTTTTGGATCCCCGGGAATCATGATTTTCAGCCGAAAATGTTTGAAATTCTAAAGGAAGAGACTGTCAGCGCGAAAAAACATATTTTGTTAGGGGATAAGTGGCAAATTTTGCTTTTGGATAGCCAAGTGCAGGGCGTGCCACACGGACAATTAGAAGCGGAAGAGCTGGATTGGTTAAAGCTAAAATTGCAGGAATATCCTGAACGCTATTCTTTGGTTGTATTGCATCATCATCTTCTTTCCACCGGTTCTGCTTGGTTGGATCAACATAACTTACGTAATGCCAATGAATTGGTGGAAGTATTAGCGCCATTTAAGCATGTCAAAGCCTTACTATACGGACACATTCACCAACAAGTGGATAGTGAATGGCTTGGTTATCAAGTGATGGCAACGCCTTCTACGTGTATCCAATTTAAAGCGGACAGCAACACTTTTGCACTGGATGTTGCACAACCCGGCTGGCGCGAAATTGATTTACATGCTGACGGGCATATTGAAACCCGTGTAAAACGTATTCAACAGGCATCCTTTTTACCGAATATGCAGGTTGAAGGTTATTAATTGTTGAAAAGTGCGGTCATTTTTTAAAGGGGATTTTTTATCCCCTTTATTTTTTATTAGAATCCACCGCACTTCAACGCACTTGGTCGTTTAAAACTGCTATAATTCCCGCCAATTTTTTCCAACCATTGAGACCTTATGAAACAACTTTTTGCCACGACAGCCCGTGGGTTTGAAGAGCTTTTGAAATCCGAATTGACCGAATTAGGCGCACAGGATGCTAAAGTCGCGCAAGGCGGCGTGCATTATTGGGCGGATGACGAAACCCTATATCGCACTTTGCTTTGGAGCCGTTTGAGTTCACGCATTTTATTGCCTATCGTGCAAGCGAAAGTCTTTAGCGATTTGGATTTATATTCTGCTGTGGTGGGTGTGAATTGGTTGGATTATTTTGATGAAAAAGTCCATTTTTTCGTGGATTTTAATGGTACGAACCAAGAAATTCGCCATACCCAATTTGGCGCGATGCGTGTGAAAGACGGTATTGTGGATTATTTTGAGCGTCATGGTCGCGCCCGTCCTAACGTGGATAAAGAGCAACCGGATATTCGTATTCATGCGTATTTGAATCGTGATGATGTGGTGCTGTCGCTTGATTTGAGCGGCGATGCGTTGCACATGCGAGGCTATCGTGAAGACACGGGCAAAGCGCCGTTGCGTGAAACCTTGGCTGCCGCGATTGTGTTGCGTTCCGGTTGGCAAAAAGGTACGCCGTTGGTGGATCCGATGTGTGGTTCGGGTACACTATTGATTGAAGCCGCACAGATGGAAGCGCAAATTGCACCGCAATTATATCGTCTGCATTGGGGCTTTGATTTTTGGCAAGGGCATAATCAGGCAGCGTGGGAAAAGGTGAAAGAAGAGGCTTTAGCCTTGGCGGAAGCCGAAAAACAACGTGAAAACCCACCGCACTTTTATGGTTTCGATTTGGATCATCGTGTATTGCAAAAAGCCAAACAAAACGCCAAAAATGCGGGCGTGGCGCATCTGATGCAATGGCAACAGGGCGATGTGGCGGCGATAAAAAATCCAAGTCCGAACGTAGCAGGCACGGTGATTTGTAACCCGCCGTACGGCGAACGTTTAGGCACAACACCGGCGCTGATTGCCTTATATTCTGTGTTTGGGCAACGCTTGAAACAACAATTTGCCGGCTGGAATGCGTCCATTTTTAGCGGTGAACCAAGTCTATTAGATTGCTTGCGTTTACGTTCTCACCGTCAGTTTAAAGCGAAAAACGGCCCGTTAGATTGTGTCCAGAAAAATTATCAAATTGCCGAGCGCACAGAGCAAAGTGCGGTAGAAAATGCCCTAGAATTTGATCGCACTTCTTCGGTAACGTCTGAAGTCGCGGTGGATTTCGCTAATCGCCTGCAAAAAAATATCAAGAAAATTGAGAAATGGGCGAAGCAGCAAGGGCTAGACGCTTATCGCTTATATGATGCGGATTTGCCGGAATACAATTTGGCAGTGGATCGTTATGCCGATCACATTGTGGTGCAGGAATATGCCGCGCCGAAAAATATTGATGAAAATAAAGCCCGCCAACGGTTGTTGGATGCGGTGAATGCTACCTTGCAAGTGACCGGCATTGAAACCAATAAGTTGATTCTGAAAGTGCGCCAAAAACAAAAAGGCACTAATCAATATGAAAAATTGGCAAACAAAGGCGAGTATTTTTATGTGAACGAATACGGCGCGAAGTTGTGGGTGAATTTAACGGATTATTTGGATACCGGCTTGTTTTTGGATCACCGCCTGACCCGTAAAATGTTGGGTGAAATGGCGCAAGGTAAGGATTTCCTCAATTTGTTTGCTTACACCGGTTCGGCAACGGTACATGCAGCGTTGGGTAAGGCAAAATCTACCACTACCGTGGATATGTCAAATACCTATCTCAACTGGGCGGAACAGAATTTGTTGTTGAACGACATTGAAGGCAAACAACATAAACTGATTCAAGCAGATTGCCTGCAGTGGTTAGAAAAATGCGATCGGCAGTTTGATTTGATTTTTGTTGATCCGCCGACATTCTCTAACTCCAAACGTATGGAAGACAGTTGGGACGTACAGCGGGATCATATTAAGTTAATGACGAATTTAAAACGCATTCTGCGCCCGAACAGCACCATTGTGTTCTCTAACAACAAACGCGGTTTCAAAATGGATTTTGCTAAGTTGGAAGAATTAGGTTTAAGTGCGGTGGAAATTTCTCACAAAACCTTGCCGTTGGACTTTGAACGCAATAAGCAAATTCATAATTGTTGGCTGGTGACGTTGAAATAAGAAAACAAAACAGGGCGGAAATTTCGCCCTGTTTTTGTATATCTTTATATGAAAAGCTGCTGATTTAAAATCAGCAGCTTTGTTTTTTGCTCAATTTACTTAATTGGCAATATGTTTTGGTTTGAAGAAAACCATGGTGAAAATTTGCCAGAAGAATGCAAGCGCACCAAAGATGAATACAACGTCACCGACTAAACGCACCCAGCGTAAGGTGTCGAATAACGGTTGTTGCATGAATTCTTCGCTGCGGGCATACCATAAGCCTTCAGAGATACTCGCGTAACCTTGAATGATACCGATTGGTAATAGGCTGGAGGCAATCATTAAGACCAACCCGCCGTTAAGCAACCAGAAGCCCCATTTCATCAATTTGTCGTTGAATGGTGTGTTTGGTCGTAAGTAACGTGCAATTAAGAACACGAAACCTAATGCCAAGAAACCATATACCCCGAACAATGCTGCGTGGGCGTGTACTGCGGTGGTATTTAGTCCTTGGATGTAGTAGAGGGAAATCGGTGGGTTGATTAAGAAACCAAACACACCCGCACCCAACATATTCCAGAAGGCAACGGCAACGAAGCAGTAAATAGGCCATTTTAAGCGATCCATCCACGGCGCTTTTTGTTTCATTTCCCAGTGTTCCCAGGCTTCATGACCAAGTAAAACTAATGGCACAACTTCAAGCGCGGAGAAGGATGCACCCACAGCGATAATTGGGGTTGTCGCACCGGCGAAGTATAGGTGGTGGAAGGTTCCCGGAATACCGCCGATTAAGAACAATGCCGCTTCGGTGATGGTCGCCACAGTCGCTGTGCGACGGGAAACTAAACCTAAACTTACGAAGATGAAGGATAGTGCCGCCACGGAGAATACTTCAAAGAAGCCTTCTACCCAAAGGTGAACTACCCACCAACGCCAGTACTCCATCACGGATAAGTGTGTATGTTCGCCGTAGAATAATGCCGGACCATAGAATAAGCCGATGGCGATAACGGAGGCGAAGAACAAGGCAAGTAAGTTTTTGTCGCCCGGTTGTTTGAACGCATTCACGGTGCCGCGTAGCATTAATACCAACCAGAACAAGATACCGGCGAATTTAACTGCTTGCCAGAAACGACCTAAGTCGATGAATTCATAACCTTGGTGACCGAACAAGAAGCTCCATTCTTCAGGGATGATATGCGCGATGGCCAAATAGCTACCGGTGAAGGAGCCAACAACCAAGACGACTAACGCCCAGAAGAGAACATCTACGCCAAGTTTTTGGTATTTCGGATCTTTACCACCGTTGATAATCGGTGCAAGGAATAAACCACCGGCCAAGAATGCCATGGCGATCCAGAATAATGCCGCTTGAATGTGCCATGTACGTACTAAAGAATATGGAAGATATTGGGAAATATCCAAACCATAAAATTCCTGACCTTCAACCGTGTAGTGCGCCACAACGGCACCTAAGTTCACTTGCACGAAGAAAAGCGCAAGTACGGTAAATAAATATTTACCTAAGGCTTTTTGTGATGGCGTTAATTGCAATTTGGTTAGCGGATCAACTTCCGGGGAAATCGGATCTTTTTCATCTTCACGATGTTTAAATGACCAAATCCACACCACGAAACCAATACCGGCAATGAGGAAGACGATACTGGCGATAGACCACATGACGTTTTCCGGTGTCGGGACGTTATTGATTAACGGCTCATGCGGCCAGTTGTTAGTGTAAGTGGCATGGGTATTCGGACGCTCTGCGGAGGCAGTCCATGCTGTCCAGAAGAAGAATTTTGCTAAATCTTGACGGGCTTCTAAGCTCGGCAAGGTATTGTCTTTCATGGCGAAGTGTTCACGCGTTGCTTTGCTCGCCGGATCATCACCATATAAAGAAATATAGTATTGTGCTGTTTTATCGATTGCCGCTAAACGGTTGGCGGAAAGCACTACTGTGCCGTTTTCGTCAACTTTACTGCCGCGGTATTCTTTGGTTAAACGGCTTTTTAAGATGGTTTGTTGGTCATCATTTAAATCGACGAAGTTTTTGCCGTATTCTTGATTTGCAACAATGTCTAACCAGTTGGTTAATTCGCGGTGTAACCAGTCGGCGGTCCAGTCCGGTGCTTGATATGCGCCATGGCCCCAGACGGAACCTAACTGCATACCACCAGTAGTTTGCCAAGCGGTTTGACCGTGTAAAATATTGTCATGTGTGATAACAGGTTCGCCTTTTTCCGTCACGTATTGTTTTGGAATTGGCGGTGCTTCACGATAGATTTCAAAGCCATAGTAGCCGAGAATAGAGAACGCCCCTATTAATACGGCGACTAATAGGTACCAGAACTTCTTATATTGTCCCATTTGATCACTCCTTGAGAAAATTAGAGGTAGATAACTTAATTATTTGTGTCAAACACATTCAGATTTTACGATTGAAAGTAAAATACCCGACTAATTATATCGGATTTAAAGAGGCAGTATATTACCGAATAGTGAGTAAATATAAAGGGGAAAATGATGGCTATAAATTAAGCAATGCTATTTAGATAGGAATAACCTAAAGAGAATAGAAAAAGATAAGGGCGGAAATTCCGCCCTATTTTACATTTAAAAATGACCGCACTTTTTTAGCGTCTTGCTTCAAATTCAGCTAAAGCAGCATCGAATTGTTCCATCACTTTCGGATGTACCGGTGCGAACACGGAAGAGGTAATGGTGATGAAAGAACATACCAAGAAACCTGGGACGATTTCATAGAGGTGAGACAAATCTTCCCAGCCCAAGTATTTCATTAGTGGACTCCAGACCACCACGGTGATAGCGCCGGATAACATTCCCCATAATGCCGCTTTGGAGCTAATATTGCGGTTGAATAAAGAGAGGATAACAACCGGACCGAATGCGGCACCAAAGCCCGCCCATGCATAGGAAACCAAGCCCATTACTTTAGAGTTTGGATCTTGTGCGATAGCGATGGCAACCACCGAGATTAACAATACCATTAAACGACCGACCCAGACCAATTCAAGGCTGGAAGCGCCTTTACGGAAGAAACCTTTATAGAAATCTTCTGTAATTGCTGCGGAACACATTAATAATTGGGCGGACAAGGTACTCATCACCGCTGCTAAGATCGCGGATAAAACGATACCGACAATCCAAGGGTTAAACATTGCTTTACTTAACTCAATGAAAACCGCTTCTGCATTGTATAGTTGAATATTTTGGGTGGTGAAATAGGCCAATCCGAAATACCCTACTGCAACGGCGCCGCCAAGACAGAGGAACATCCAAGAAATTCCGATTTGACGGGCTTTTTCGAGAGAGGCGACAGAGTCTGCTGCCATGAAACGGGCAAGAATGTGTGGCTGTCCGAAATAACCCAAGCCCCAAGCCAACGCAGAGACAACGCCGATACCGGAAACATTGTGCAGCCAGTTGCTGTAAGGAATGCCGGTGACAGCAGATTTGGCTTCCAAAGACATCGTGATTTCATCCCAGCTGATGTTGAGCAATACCATGACCGGTGCCAAAATCAAGGCGAAAATCATTAATGAGGCTTGGATGGTGTCGCTCCATGAAACCGCTAAATAGCCACCGATAAAGGTATACGTAATGGTCGCTAATGCCCCTAACCAAAGTGCGGTGGAATATTCTAAGCCCAATAAGCTTTGGAATAACTTCGCTCCCGCTACCACGCCGGAAGCGCAGTAAATGGTAAAGAAGAAGAGAATAATGCCTGAAGAAATAATCTTTAACGCTTTTTTCTGACGCGGAAAACGTTGTGCAAAAAATTCAGGTAAGGTCAGCGCATTGCTATATTTCTCAGTGAAAATCCGCAAGCGTCCTGCCACAACGCGATAGTTCAGATAGGCGCCAACGGTTAAGCCGACAGCAATCCATGCTTCGGAAAGGCCTGATAAGAAAATCGCGCCGGGTAACCCCATTAATAGCCAACCGGACATGTCGGAAGCACCGGCTGACATGGCGGTCACGAAACTTCCCATTTTTCGTCCACCCAAAATGTAATCATCAAAATTTTTGGTGGAACGATAGGCGTATAACCCAATGCCTAAAATAATTGCCAAATAGAGGCCAAAGGTGATGTAGATTTGCATAAAACACTCCTTTTATTCTTCTTGAGAGGACATTAATGAGGTGTTTCCACCTGCCGCAGTGGTGTTATAACTGCGAGAAAACTCATCATACAATGGCAGTAAATCTTGGGTATCTTGCCAGTCGTAACATTTGAAAATAGCTTGACTGTTTTCAGCCAACCATTGACGTTTAGCTTTATCAAGTGCGGTCAAATAAATGCCTTTTTGACAATAACCTAACTTCGTATCCACACGAATGCCCGGTTTGGCTTTGGCGGCTAATGGATGCTGTGGTTCCACCAAAATGCTAAAACCTTTGGCAAGCAATTTTTCTGCCGCTTTTTCTGCTGCCGCTAAGTCGCCGTTGAGAATGGCTACTTCACAAGGCAGATAAGCTAAGGAGTTGTGTTCACCGGTGATACTTTCTAATACCGGTTTGGTTGTGCCTAGCGTATTTTCATCGCCAAATTGGCTGTAATAGCGAGGCGTACGGGTTAAACGTTGCAAATAGAACTCACCGCCGGCTTTCGGCCCTGTGCCGGATAATCCATGTCCGCCGAACGGTTGAACACCAACTACCGCGCCTACAATATTACGGTTGATATAGAAGTTGCCGCAGTTTAAGTGGCGTTCCACAATATCCATATGTTTGCGGATACGGGTATGGCAACCACCGGTCAGCGCATAACCTTTTTCATTTACCGCTTTGAGGACATTGAGTAAGTTATCTTTTTTATAACGTACGATGTGTAGAATCGGACCGAAGACTTCACGCTGTACTTGATCGAGGTTATCCAACAGATACACACTTGGTGCCACAAAATGCCCTTGAGTCGGCGTGTCGATTTCCGCATAAGCGCGGGCGACTTTGCGCATGGCTGCCTTGTGGTTTTCTAGATTTTGTTTAGCTTCTTCATCAATCACAGGACCGATGTCGGTAGCCAATAGACGTGGGTCGCCTAAACTTAATTCTTTAATGGCTTCCGTGATCATTTTGTAATAATGATCTGCCACATCTTCTTGTAATAATAAGATGCGTAATGCGGAACAACGTTGACCTGCCGAGTCAAAGGCGGAGCTGAGAACATCAGCAACGACTTGTTCCGGTAAGGCTGAAGAATCAACAACAAGCACGTTTTGACCGCCAGTTTCCGCAATCAACACAGGATCGTTATCTGCTAATGTCAGACGTTGCTCAATGAGTTTGGCCACTTCGGTTGAGCCGGTAAATACGACGCCATCAAAAGCTTGTTGGACTAACGCTGCTCCTAAATCTCCGGCACCTAACACCAGTTGTAGGGTTTCTTTCGGGATACCGGCTTGGTGTAAGAGTTTCACTGCGGCATACGCAATTAATGAGGTTTGTTCAGCCGGTTTTGCAATCACAGCATTGCCAGCCGCTAAAGAGGCGGCAATTTGGCCGGTAAAGATGGCTAATGGGAAGTTCCATGGAGAAATACAAAGCACTTTTCCACGGGGCTCGGCAAGGTGATTTTGTGTTGCCAGTTGTTCTAATTGAACGGCGTAATAACGTAAGAAATCCACGGCTTCACGCAATTCGGCAATGGCGTTTGGCAAGGTTTTACCCGCTTCAACCACAGCGAGTTTCATCAATAAGCCGAAATGTTCTTCATATAAGTCGGCAGCATTGCGTAAAACATTGGCTTTTTCCACCGCACTTTTAGCTTTCCATTGGGTATTGTCGGCAGCGGTAAACGCTTTTTCCGCTTGATTTACGGCTAAAAAGGCCACTTCTGCAACCGTTTCATTGAGGTTGGCCGGATTGGTGACTTGATGTGCCGGTGCATTTTCAGCATTGTCAAACGCAACCAAAGAGGTAGCGTTTTCGATGGTTGCCACATTCAGCGCTTGTTCTAATCTTGCTAATTCCAATTCATTGCTCAGATCGAAACCGGCGGAGTTTTTACGGTTTTTAAATAATTCTAACGGTTTGAGAACCGACTTATTCGGCTCGCCATGAGATTTTGCATAAAGCTTCCATGGTGGTGTCACAAGTTGTTCGACCGGAATGTTTTCATCAACCAGCTGGTGAACGAAAGAGGAGTTTGCACCGTTTTCTAAGAGGCGGCGGACTAAATAGGCTAACAAGGTAGCGTGTGTACCCACCGGAGCATAGACACGCACTTGTTGATTCAGATTGTCTTTCCCCACAATATTGTCATAAAGAGATTCCCCCATGCCGTGTAGGCATTGGAATTCAAAGTTTTTACCTTGGCCTAATTCGTGAATCGTGCACATGGTTTGCACGTTATGGGTGGCAAATTGCGGATAAATGACATCTTGTGCAGCAAATAATTTTTTCGCACAAGCAATATAAGAAATATCGGTGTGATTTTTACGTGTGTAAAGTGGGAAACCGTCCAAACCATCTGCTTGTGCCCATTTGATCTCGCTGTCCCAATAAGCGCCTTTAACAAGACGAATCATCAAATAGCCTTGTTTTTCTCGAGCTAAATTAATCAAATAATCCAACACAAATGGACAACGTTTGGAGTACGCCTGCACCACGAAACCAATGCCTTTGTAGCCTTGTAATTCCGGTTCATCTAATAATTTTTCCACAAGATCGAGGGAAAGCTCTAAACGATTGGCCTCTTCCGCATCAATATTGATACTGATGTTGTATTTTTTCGCTAATAAGAAGAGTTCTTTTAAGCGAGGGTAAAGCTCATTGATGGTACGATCATATTTGGAACGGCTATATTTCGGGTGAATCGCAGAAAGTTTAACGGAAACACTGTTGCCGTTATAAATGGTTCTACCGGCTGCGTCTTTGCCCACTTCTTCAATGGCGTGTAAATAGTCATTGAAATAGCGTTGTGCATCGGCTTCAGTCATTGCAGCTTCACCTAACATATCAAAAGAGAAGGTAAACCCTTTTTCGTAGCGTGGTTTGATGTTTTGCAATGCCTCTTGCATGGTCACGCCGGTAACGAACTGTTTACCCAAAATCTGCATAGATTTGATAATTGCCATACGCATAATAGGCGCAGACAAACGAGAGAAACTACGGGTGAGTGCGTTTGATAAACTGTTTTCATCCAAGCTTTCACTGATTTTTTTACCAAACAGTAGACCGTAACTGGCTGCATTGATAAAGAACGAATTGGAATTGCCAATGTGAGATTTCCAGTTCCCTTCTTGCAATTTCTCATAAATTAAGTCATCGCGGGTTTGTGCATCAGGAATACGTAACAAGGCTTCAGCCAAGCACATTAACGCGACTCCTTCTTCACTGCTTAATGAAAACTCTTGCATTAAGGCATCTGCGCCATATTGTTTTTGTTTCAGTTGGCGTAATTTTTTAATTAACTTAATAGCATTCTCTGTGATGCGTTGTTCTTGTTCTGGAGAAAAATCTAATGTTTTCACTAAAGAATCGACTGCACTTTTCTCATCTAAACGATAGTTTGCAGTGATCGCTTGGCGAATAGGACTATATTGTTTTGATAGTGTGAATTGCATGATAAAACCTCCTTTTGTTATATAATTGTTAACAAAATATAGATGGCGTGTTTATTAGTAAATGATTTTTTTGATGAACTGTGATTGAAGTCACATAAAAAATAAGGTTTTGTTGTTCGTAATATGTACGAATTGAATGTTTTATATACTGAAAGAGAAGCTAGAAATAAAAAAACTCCCTACAGTGAGGGAGTTTTTTATTCGTGATGGGAGATTATAGATTGCACACGGCAAATAACACAATAATGCTATAAAGTGTTGCCAAACCGTAGAAAATAAATCCGCCGGCCGGTACATGAACTTTAATATCATGCATACCGTGATGAACGCGGTGTAAGCCTCCCCACATTGGGAAAATTGTGAGAACGAGAATAACTAATTTCCCTAGCCAGTGGTGTGCAAAGGCAATGATATTCTCCGGACTAACGATACCGAAAGGTAATAGGAAACCGAGAATAAGAATTAACACCGGGAAAGCCAAAGCACTTACCATGCCACCCGCACTGAACATTAACCATACAGGTGGTTCGTTTGAACGTTTTGGATTTTGATTAACCATGACTTCCCCCTAGATAAATACTAACACTAAAGCCAATACGGTGACGGCGACAAACGCGCCACGTAAAGCATTTTTAATGAGTTTTGCCGGCAAACCGGTAGTACCCGACATCACTTCGCCTGTCATATCAAATAATGTGATAGCATGGAGCAATAAAGCGGCCAATGAAATGATGTTAAGAATAACAACAAGTGGATTTTGTAAGAATGGGATGAAATTCATGACAAAACCATCTGCTTTGCCTAAACAAATCACACCGTAAAGCAATACTAAGCTGAACCAAACGGTTGGCACGGCAGTCGCTTCACGTAGCATGTAGAATTTGTAGAAATCCCAACTTTTCCACCAAGTCGGGGTGATTTCACGAACGTATTTTTTACGTTTACTTACTGTTGTAGTCATAATCTTTCCCCTTACGCCTTCGGTTTAAGCATGGAAATGAGATAATCTTTGGCACTTTCTAATTTGCCTTGGTTAATGGCGGTTGCCGGGCCTACATGTTTTGGACACACTTCTGAACAGGCACCTACGAAGGTACAAGACCAAACGCCATTTTCACCATTCATGATTTTCATCCGTTCTGCTTTACCGTGGTCGCGGTTATCTAAGTTATAACGATGACCTAAGGTTAATACGGCTGGACCAACGAATTCCGGGTTTAAACCGAATTGTGGACAGGCGGCATAACATAAACCACAGTTGATACACATCGAGAATTGGCGATATTTTTCCAATTGTGCCGGGGTTTGTTTGGTACGGCTTTTCGCTAATTCTTTTGATGGATGCGGTTTACCATCTAACTCAGGCGCTTTGTTACCAATCACATAAGGTTTGATGGCTTCTAAGCTTTCGATAAAGTGGCTTAAGTCCACGATCAAGTCGCGTTCAATCGGGAAGTTTGCTAAGGCTTCAATACGCATATGACCACTGTAGTCACGCAAGAAGGTTTTACATGCCAATTTTGGAATGTTATTTACCATCATGCCGCAAGAACCACAGATCGCCATACGGCATGACCAGCGATAAGAAAGTTCCGGTTCAAGTTTATCTTTAATGTAACCTAAGGCATCAAGTAAGGATGTTTGGCTGTCATAAGGCACTTGATAGGTTTTTAAGTGCGGTTCCTTATCAACTTCGGGGTTATAACGTAGAACTTCAACGTTCATGATTGATTGTTCGGCCATATTATTACTCCTTACCCGCTTGAGCTTGTTCTTTTGCTTTGGCGGCTGCTTCTGCTGCTTCTGCTTCTGCACCGTAAACACGTTTTGCCGGTTGTGATTTAGTGATTTTCACCGGGCTGTATTCAATGCGTGGTGCACCGTTTTCGTTATAGAACGCCAAGGTATGTTTCAAGTAGTTCACATCATCACGTTCGGTGTAATCCAAACGTTGGTGCGCACCACGAGACTCTTTACGTTCAATTGCAGAGTTCGCAATAGATTGTGCCACGTCCAAAATGTAACCCAATTCAACGGTATATAATAAGTTTGTATTAAATACGCTAGAACGGTCAGTAATACGAATGTGTTTGTAACGCTCTTTGAGTTCCGCAATTTTATCAACAGCTTGTTGCATACTTTCTTGGGTACGATAGATACCGCAACCTTCTTCCATGGCTTGACCCATTTCGTCACGAATTTCAGACCAAGACTCAGTACCTTCCTGGTTATAGAGATCAGTCAAACGTTTTACAATGTCTTGTGCTTGTGCATCAAGTGCGGCTTGGTTCGCCGGTGTGGCTTCAATTGCGCGTTGTGCCGCGTATTCACCCGCAACACGACCTAATACCACTAATTCAGCCAAGGAGTTGGAGCCTAAGCGGTTAGCACCATGTAAACCGGAAGAAGCACATTCGCCCACCGCAAACAAACCTTTAATGCGGGTTTCGCTGTTGAAGTCAACTTCGATACCACCCATGGTGTAGTGAACTACCGGGCGTACAGGAATTGGCGCTTGTGCCGGATCAACACCTTCATAAGCTTTTGCTAATTCACAAATGAATGGTAAACGTTCGTGTAAGTATTTTTCACCAAGGTGACGTAAGTCTAAGTGCACCACATCAACGCCTTTGGCTGTTTTCAATGTGTTGCCTTTACGCCATTCTTGCCAGAATGCTTGGGATACTTTGTCACGTGGACCTAATTCCATGTATTTGTTTTCCGGTTTACCGATTGGCGTTTCCGGTCCCAAACCGTAGTCTTGTAAATAGCGATAGCCGTCTTTATTGACTAAGATACCACCTTCACCACGACAACCTTCGGTCATTAAGATACCGGTATTTGGTAAGCCGGTCGGGTGATATTGAACGAACTCCATGTCACGCAATGGTACGCCATGGCGATAAGCCATTGATAAACCGTCACCGGTAACAATACCGCCGTTAGTGTTGAAACGGAATGCACGGCAACCACCACCGGTGGCGATAACAACGGCGTTAGCATTAATTTGTACTAAAGAACCTTCCATCATGTTCATGGCAACCATACCACGTGCATGACCGTCATCCACTAAAATGTCTAATACAAAGTGTTCATCGAAACGAATGATTTGTGGGTATTGAATGGAGGTTTGGAATAACGTGTGAAGTAAGTGGAAACCGGTTTTATCGGCAGCGAACCAAGTACGTTCGATTTTCATCCCACCGAAACGGCGTACGTTTACATCACCATCGGTTTTACGGCTCCAAGGGCAGCCCCAGCGTTCAAGTTGAGTCATTTCCACCGGAGAGTGTTCCACGAAATATTCCACGACATCTTGCTCACACAACCAGTCGCCACCGGCAACGGTATCATGGAAGTGTTTATCGTAGGAGTCTTCTTCTTTAATCACTGCCGCAGCACCACCTTCAGCCGCAACAGTATGACTGCGCATTGGGTAAACTTTTGATACTAAAGCAATTTTAAGATTTGGATTAGCTTGGGCTGCAGCAATCGCCGCACGTAAACCACCGCCACCTGCGCCAACAATGGCGATATCGACGTTAACAGTTTGCACGATATTCCTCCAAGTAAAGGGATGATAATAAAAACACCAAATAGATTTTTGGTACTGTTAGGGTGAAGTCATTTTGCCATTATTTTTTGTGATTAGAACCTTTTTTCTCAAACTTTGTCGCGATTTCGTGATCTACCTCAAAAAAGTTAACAAACAGAACCAGTTGTTTACATTTTGTCTTATTGTTAACAAGTCATTAACGTTGAATTAACTAAAAAGTGCATAAAAGTGCGGTGGAAAAAGGATTCATTTATGAATTTTGATTCACTTGTTTTAGAATGACGGACAAATTTTTCAAATGATCTTTAGCAAAGGGATATTTATGTTTGAACAAGAAGCATGGCAACCAACGGCATCCATCAAAAACTTACTTGACCGTGCAAAATTAATTGCAGAAATTCGTCGATTTTTTACTGATCGCGGTTTGTTGGAAGTAGAAACACCGGTATTAAGCGAATTTGGCGTAACAGATCTTCATTTGGCTACCTTCAGTACCGAATTTATTTCTCCTTTTGGCGAACAATCTAAAACGTTGTGGCTTTCCACCAGTCCGGAATATCACATGAAGCGTTTGTTGGCCGCCGGCAGTGGTCCGATATTTCAAATTGGCAAAGTGTTTCGTAACGAAGAAGCGGGTAATCGCCATAATCCGGAATTTACGATGCTGGAATGGTATCGACCACACTTTGATATGTACCGTTTAATTAATGAAGTAGATGATTTATTACAACAAATATTGGAGTGTCCACCGGCAGAAAGCATGAGCTATCAATTCGCTTTTCAACAATATGTCGGATTGGATCCGTTGTCGGCGGAATTATCCGAACTTGTGGAAAAAGCGAAAAAATATCAGTTGGTTGATGCTGAAAAAGAGAATCGCGATACGTTGTTGCAATTTCTTTTCAGTACGGTGGTGGAACCACAAATCGGACATGACTGCCCGGTCGTGGTATATCATTTCCCGGCAAGCCAAGCGGCGTTGGCGCAAATTAGCTCGGAGGATCTGCGTGTTGCAGAGCGTTTTGAGTTTTATTACAAAGGGCTAGAGCTTGCTAATGGTTTCCATGAATTGGCGGATGTGCGGGAACAATTACATCGCTTCGAGTTGGATAATCGTCAACGGGAAAAAGCCGGTCTGCCGGTGCGTGATATTGATAAGCGGTTGTTGGGGGCGTTACAAGCCGGAATTCCGGATTGTTCAGGCGTCGCTCTCGGTGTGGATCGCTTGCTCATGATTGCCATGGGCGCGGAGAGTATTAAAGAGGTGATTTCTTTTGCGATAGATAACGCTTAAAAGTTCGGTCATCAATGGCGATGTTTTTTTTTTAATGTTAAAAGTGCGGTCGAAAAATAAAATGTTTTTTATGACCGCACTTTATTTACTTCAAAATAAACATTGGTGTTTGGCTAATCGGATCGCGGTGAATCACCACTTCTAAATCAAACACCTCTTTTAACAACCCCTCTGTCATCACTTCGTCAGGCGTCCCTTGGGCCATAAGGTTGCCGTCTTTGAGAACGATTAAATAATCACAATAACGACAAGCCTGATTTAAATCATGGAGTACTGTAATGACGGTTTTGCCGTTTTGTTGCATTTGACGCATCATGCCCATGAGTTCCGCTTGTCGGTTGAGATCCAAATAAGTTGTGGGTTCATCTAACAGAACAAGCTCTGCATCTTGCGCTAATGTCATGGCTAAGAAAACCCGTTGTTGTTGCCCGCCGGATAAATCCGATACCAAATGTTCCGCTAATTCTGTGGTGTGGGTTTGTTCCATAGCCCAAGCCACTAATTGCTCATCTTTATCACTTAATTTGCCCCACAAATTCAAATAAGGCGAACGGCCGTAAGCAATTAATTCACATACTTTAATGCCTTCCGGCACCAAATGTTGTTGTGGCAAGAACGCTAATTGTTTAGCGTATTCTTTCGGGGTGCTTTGCCAAATATCTTTGCCTTTGTGCGTAATTGTACCTAGGCGAGGCTTGAGCAAACGGGCCACTGCTTTCAGTGTTGTGGATTTGCCACACCCGTTCGGGCCAATTAAGGCAATAATTTGGTTGCTCGGAAAGCTGAGAGATAAATCCCGTACGATAGTTTTATCTTGATAGCCTAATTGTAACTTATTGATCTCAATGCTCATTATTTCGTTCTCATCAATAAATAGAAGAAGTAAGGGGCGCCGATAATGGCGGTGAGAATACCGGCGGGCAGTTCTGTCGGCGGATCGATAACCCGTGCTAAAATATCGGAAATTTGTAACAACAACGTGCCGATTAGCATGGCCGCCGGCAATAATGTGCGGTGACGTCCACCGACCAATTTGCGTGCTAAGTGCGGTGCAACTAAGCCGAGAAATGCGATGGGGCCGCAAATGGCGACGGCGGTGGTGGAAAGCGCAACAGCCAGCACTAATACCAAGATTTGCGTTTTATTTACGCTTACTCCCAAGGTGGCCGCTTTGTTTTCACCTAAACCTAAGGTGTCCAAATCTCGACAGAAAATAAACGGTAACGGTAATAACACCAACAACCAAGGCAAAACGACATTGACATAAGCCCAACTTCTGCCCCACAAACTTCCGGTGAGCCAAAGCATAGCTGTGTTGATTTCTACCGGATTGGTTAGCATTAAATAATGGCTGATTGCCGCCCATAGGGCAGAAAGCGCTACGCCGATAATGGCCATTTTGATCGGGCGAAAGTTAAAACCACATATCATCCATAACAAAATGAAAGACAGGACACCGCCGATAAAGGCAAAAATCGGTAGCCAGTAAAAGGCTAAATTCGGTAGGAAGATTAATACGGTGACGGCGACCAAACCGGCGGCGTTATTGATTCCTAAAATATCAGGAGAGGCCAACGGATTACGCACAACGCTTTGCACCAATACCCCGGAAATGGCCAATGCACCGCCGATAATAATGGCAAGTAGCGCGCGTGGCAGACGGTATTCCATTAACGTGAAATAGTTTTTATCGTCAGGGTGAAAAGCCTGGCTAATTTCATCAAAGGATAGCGTGTAAGTGCCGTAGCGAATGCTTAATACAAATAATAGCGCGACCGTACAGAGTGCCGATAAGTAAAAGCCGATTGCACGGAATCCTGAATGAGAACGGCGCATTAGTGTTTTCCTCTGGCAAATAATACAAAGATTGGCGCACCGATTAAGGCCAAAATGGCGCCGGCAGGTACTTCACTTGGGAAATCAACAGCACGGGCAACGGTATCAGCCCCCAACATTAAAATAGCACCTAATAACATGGACATGGGTAATGATTTTCGTAGATCATAGCCGATCCAATAACGCGCTAAGTGTGGAATTAACAAACCGATAAAGGCGACCGGGCCGGCTACACTAACGGCAGAACCCACAATTAATAATGCCATGATATTGGCATACCAACGCAGACGGAACAGGTTAATTCCCAAGGATTGAGCGGATTCGTCGCTTAAATTGAGTAAATTTAAGCGGCTGGCAAAGAAGAGGCAAAAGAGAGCGCTCGATAGCAGGAATGGCCAAATAGCGTGCCATTCATTCCAACGGGCGTGAGAAATGCCGCCGGCAAGCCAACTCATTACGCCAAAGGCATGATCTTCCGACATAATTAACACTAATTTGGTGAGGGCAGTACATAATAAGGAGACGGCAATCCCTGCCAAAATCACGCGGCTGCGATCGCCGCTACTGTCTTTCCACGCGTTGCTGATCAACATTACAACCAACCAACTGATTCCACCGCCGATACTTGCCACCAAGGCAATGCTATAGCCTGATAATAAGGCCGGGCTAATGGCACTCGCCGTTACCATAGCCAAACTTGCGCCGGAATTGACGCTTAGTAGCGTTGGTGAGGCTAGTGGGTTGCGGGTGATGGTTTGTAATAATGCCCCGGCTACCGCCAAATTGGCGCCTAATGCGATCGCCACTAACGCCCGAGGGAAACGTAAATCGACCACGGTGATCTTGGCCAATTCATCGCCATTGGGGAAAAAGGCGTTTAGCGCATCTAATGGTGAAATTTCAATAGGGTAGTATAAAAACAGGCTTCCCCACAACAGGAAAGCCAGTCCTATCAGGGGGAAGCCCCAACGAAAAGCCGTACCAAACATTATTTTTGATTAACGAATTGTTCAACTTGTTTTGCCATGATCTCGCTGGCCGTAATGCCGCGTCCGCGCGCCCACATATCGGCATTGACGCTAAATACATGTTTGGCTTTTACGGCAGGAATGGCTTGCCATAATGGTTCTGCTTCCCATTTGCGGGCGATACTTTCTTGGCGATAGTGGGCGATAAACATATAGTCCGGTTTTTCCATCACTAATTGCTCAAGATTGATTTCAGCAAAGGCTTGAGTGGCGTTTGGTAATTTTGGCGAGTTAAAACCTAGAACACCAAGGAAGCTGGCGACATAACCACTGTCATTTTGTAAATTGAATTTGTCTTCGCGTGAGGTGCCGAAAATTGCTTTTTTGCCTTTCACATTGATATTTTGCGCAATGCTTTCGATAATTTTATTGTGTTTATCAATTTGCAATTTCATTTCACCGCCTTTGCCGACAACATCGCCGATTTTTTGTGCCGTATCAAGATTCTCCTGATAGCTCTCATGACGGGAATCAAACATCATGGTCGGGGCGATTTTTTTCAATTCTTCATACACTGCGGTGTGACGGGAAGGATCGGCGATAATTAAATCAGGTTTTAATGCGGCAATCGCTTCAAGACTTGGTTGCGAACGGGTACCGACAGATTGCCAAGGTTGTATTTTATCTCGCACTTCCTGCAAAATGCGGGTTTTATCGTTGTCATCGGCAACGCCGACCGGGCTAACACCAACTTGAGCAAGGGCATCAACGAAAGAATATTCTAACGCGACAATGCGACTTGGGGTTTTATCTATAGTGAATTCACCTTTAGCATCTGTGACGGTCACAGCATTTGCCGTCACAGAAGCCATAAGGAAAAGAGAAGTAAGAGTTGCGTTGACGAATTTTTTCATTTTCGAGTCCTCTGTCATCATAAAAACATAAGCGTAGGAGGTTGGATTATACACAGGATTCGGTATTGAGAATAGTTCTTTTTTAATGTCCGACCACGTCAATGATCATCACTTCCGATTGTGAGCCCAAACGCATCGGCACGCCCCAAAAGCCATAACCTGACGTGACAAAAAAGTGTCCTTGATTGATTTTTTCATAGCCGTAACTTAAGCGATAAATCAGTTTTACAACAAAATTTGCCGGGAAAATTTGTCCATTATGAGCGTGCCCGGAAAGCTGAATATCAATGGGCAAATTGGCGTGTTGTTCAATCTCTGTTGGACGATGATCCATTAAAATCACTGGTAATGCCGTATTGACACCTTTTAGTAATTGCGCCGCCGTTGGTCTGTTTTTAACAAGGTCGTCATTGCGACCAATGAGGGTAAAACGTCCATCAATCACGACACTTTCATCCATCACGGGAATGATCCCTGCTTTGCGCATTTCCGCTTCAATGCGTTGTTGATCGCCAAAGAAGTCATGGTTTCCCAGGGTGGCATATACGCCAAGTGGGGCTTGTAGGTTGGCAAAGTGCGGTTGCATTTTTTCTGCTAAATAGGCGTTGACGTTATCATCCATAATGTCGCCGGGGAGCAAAATAATATCTACTTTTTCCTGCCGCATGATATCAGCCAACGTATCTAACTGTGTTGAACCAAACAAACGCCCTAAATGCAAATCGCTTGCCATACCAATGCGTAAAGGTTGCATAGGTTTATCTAATTTCACTTGAAAATGGCGAATGGTCGGCACATAAGCGTTGTAACAGGCGGTGGCGATGAAACTGAGAAAAATCACAGGATAAAGCCATTTTATTTGATTACGCCATTGTTTGCGAAGCAGGTAAAGAAAAGCCACAATTAGGCTGCTAAATGTTGAAAACAACAATAGAGTGAGAAGCAAGGCGCTTACTCGAAAACTTTCGGTATAAAGACGCAATGGCGCAGTAGAAACCAAAATATTGAATAGCAAAAAGAGGGTGATGGTCAGCTTAGTGCGTGTTTTGGGGTTGAGATTAAAAAGCCAGCCGAGTGTACGACTAAAACCGAATAGCATGAGTTGTAAGGCCAGCACGGCAATGGCCATGGTGATGTAGTGTCGGGTTTCCATCATTTTTCTGTTAAAAGTGCGGTTGTTTTATTGTGCGTTTATCTTCAAAAAGCAGTGCTTTTTTATCAGAAGAGGGTAGGGCTCGGATAATAATATGGATAAAGGCGCTGCGCAACGACACGGTAAATTGATCGTTCCCAATCGGCAATTTTTTCGCTAAAATGCCCACACTTTTTTTACTCAACTTTTTAATAACGGAAGAAAATTTATGTTCGGAAAAGGCGGTTTGGGCAACTTGATGAAACAAGCCCAGCAAATGCAAGATCGTATGCAAAAAATGCAAGAAGAAATTGCACAATTAGAAGTGACCGGCGAGTCAGGCGCAGGGCTAGTGAAAATCACGATTAACGGTGCGCATAACTGCCGTCGTATTGACATCGACCCTTCTTTAATGGAAGACGACAAAGAAATGCTGGAAGACTTAATCGCCGCTGCATTTAATGATGCAGTACGCCGTGCTGAAGAGTTACAAAAAGAAAAAATGGCGTCTGTCACCGCCGGCATGCCATTGCCGCCGGGTTTCAAAATGCCATTCTAAAAAACGTCCGTAAAACTTACCGCACTTTATGACTAAAGTGCGGTTTATTTTTTCAGTCAATTCACCGAGAACCTTATGCAAACTAGTCCCTTGTTAGAAAATTTGATCGAAAGTTTACGTGTATTACCGGGCGTTGGTCCTAAATCCGCACAACGTATGGCGTATCATTTATTGCAACGTAACCGTAGTGGTGGTATGCGTTTGGCACAAGGGCTGACTGAAGCAATGTCGAAAATAGGCCATTGCGAACATTGCCGTACGTTCACGGAAGAAGAGGTTTGCCATATTTGCAACAATCCTCGCCGTCAAAATTCGGGGTTGCTTTGTGTGGTGGAAATGCCGGCAGATATTCTTGCCATTGAGCAAACCGGGCAATTTTCAGGGCGTTATTTTGTGCTTATGGGGCATTTGTCGCCATTGGACGGCATTGGCCCACGGGAGATCGGCTTGGATTTATTGCAAAAACGTTTACAAACAGAATCCTTCAAGGAAGTGATTTTGGCGACAAATCCCACTGTCGAAGGCGATGCTACGGCGAATTACATTGCAGAATTGTGTTTGCAACAAAACGTCAAAGTCAGCCGCATTGCCCACGGCATTCCGGTAGGCGGTGAATTGGAAATGGTGGATGGCACCACACTGACCCATTCTTTCTTAGGTCGCCGCGAAATCGGCTAACCTCTTTCTCTCCTCTGCGTTTTCTTGTTTATGCGACTTTTTATAGCAGAAAAACCGAGCCTTGGACGCGCTATCGCTGATGTTTTGCCGAAACCGCACCAACGCGGTGACGGCTTTATTAAATGTGGTGATAACGACTGCGTGACGTGGTGCGTGGGGCATTTGCTGGAACAAGCAGAACCCGATGCCTATGATGCCCGTTTCAAACAATGGCGCTTAGAGGATTTGCCTATCGTGCCGCAAAAGTGGCAGTTGATCCCGAAAAAAGAAACCTATAAACAGCTAAAAACCGTTGAAAAGTTGGTGCAACAAGCGGACATCCTCGTTAACGCAGGTGACCCGGATCGTGAAGGGCAGTTGCTGGTGGACGAAGTATTCAGTTATCTCAATTTACCAGCAGAAAAGCGCAATGCGATTCAGCGTTGTTTAATCAGCGACTTGAACCCAAGTGCGGTAGAAAAAGCCATCAAAAAATTGCAACCGAATCGTGATTTTGTGCCACTTGCCACCTCCGCGTTGGCACGTGCGCGCGCCGATTGGCTCTATGGCATTAACATGACACGGGCTTATACCATTCGAGGCAGACAGGCTGGTTATAACGGCGTGCTTTCCGTTGGGCGGGTACAAACGCCCGTACTTGGCCTTATCGTACGCCGTGATTTGGAAATTGAACATTTCCAACCAAAGGATTTCTTTGAGGTGTTGGCTTGGTTGCGTGACCCAAAAGAGGAAAAAACACCGAAGAAATCGACCGCACTTTTTTCTGCGTTGTGGCAGCCGAGCAAAGCCTGTGAAGATTATCTGGACGAGGATGGGCGCGTATTATCTCATGCACTGGCAGAAAATGTGGTGAAGCGCATTACCGACCAACCGGCGGAAGTGACGGATTATTCGGATAAACGGGAAAAAGAAACAGCACCGTTGCCCTATTCCTTGTCAGCGTTGCAAATTGATGCTGCCAAGCGGTTCGGGATGTCCGCACAGGAAGTGCTGGATACCTGTCAACGTTTGTATGAAACCCATAAATTGATCACTTACCCACGTTCTGATTGTCGTTATTTGCCAAAAGAACATTTTACGGATCGCATGGCGGTGATGAATGCTATTTCTACCCATTTAACGCAATTTCAACCTTTGCCGGAAATTATTGATCCTGAACAAAAAAATCGTTGTTGGAATGATAAAAAAGTCGAAGCGCACCATGCCATCATCCCGACGGCAAAGAACCGCCCGGTGAGTTTGACTCCGGCGGAACAAAATATTTATTTTCTGATTGCTCGACAATACCTCATGCAGTTCTGCCCGGATGCAGAATACCGTAAATGTAAAATCACCTTGAATATTGCCGGAGGAACTTTTATCGCGCAGGCGCGTAATTTGCAAATTGCCGGTTGGAAACAGCTTTGGGGTAAAGAAGACAGCGACGATGAACAGCAAGATACGCTGCTGCCGGTCGTCAAAAAAGGGCAAATGTTGCATTGCGAAAAGGGTGAAATTATCAGTAAAAAAACGCAACCGCCAAAACCTTTTACAGATGCGACCTTGCTTTCTGCAATGACAGGCATTGCTCGTTTCGTGCAAGACAAAGAATTGAAAAAAATTTTGCGTGAAACCGATGGGTTAGGCACGGAAGCGACGCGTGCAGGAATTATTGAATTATTGTTTAAGCGTGGTTTTCTCTATAAAAAAGGCCGTAATATTCACAGCACCGAGGCGGGACGAATTTTAATTAACGCCTTACCAGATATGGCAACGCAGCCTGACATGACGGCACATTGGGAGTCACAGCTTGATGGCATTAGCCGTAAACAAGCAAGTTATCAGCAATTCATGCAAAACCTCACCCAGCTTTTGCCTGAATTATTGCACTACATTAATTTTTCCGCTTTACGCGAGTTGAGTCGGCATAATCCAGGTGTGAACAAGACCGTACCGAGGGCAAAGAAAAGTTAATGAGGCCTAAAAGTGCGGTCGTTTTTCAAAATGTTTTTTTACTGATCGAATTTGCACCAAACAGCGTAAAAATACATAAAACAACTTGCGGAGCGCCGAGATATCCGCTAATATCTGCGCCGTTATTTTTCATTAGAATTTGCTAAATCAGAGAAGATAAAATGTACTCAGCGTTGTTAATCATTTATTTGGTCGTTTCCATTGCCCTTATCGCTTTTATCCTGTTACAACAAGGTAAAGGTGCGGATGCCGGTGCATCTTTCGGTGGTGGCGCATCCGGTACCGTTTTTGGTTCTGCCGGTGCAGGTAACTTCCTTTCTAGAACAACAGCTGTTTTAGCGATTATTTTCTTTGTTATTAGTATCGTTATCGGTAACATCAATTCGCACAAAAACAATGCAAAACAGGGCGCATTTGATGACTTATCCGGAACTGCTGAACAAATTCAGCAACAACAGCAAAAAGCACCTGCTGTGTTAGACACAAAAAATAGCGATATTCCTCAACAATAAAATTTATCAAATTAAGCTCTGGTGGTGGAATTGGTAGACACGCTATCTTGAGGGGGTAGTGACCGTAGGTCGTGCGAGTTCAAGTCTCGCTCAGAGCACCAAAAACAGAACCTAGCAGAAATGCTAGGTTTTCTTTTTTCTCCTTTTCTAAAATTTCCTTTCTGAAGTGATTTACCTATAATTGTGCTTGCAGTCACTGATTTTAATTGAGTCTGTATTCTGATTTCATCTTAAAATCCTAATAAAGGAATTTATTATGCAGAAGATATTTTTCATTTTTGTTGCACTTGGTCTGGTACAGTTTGCCGTTGCGAAATCAAATCATCATGAGGAGTTCAGTTGTGATGAGCGGAAGTATTGCAAAGAAATGCGTTCTTGTGCTGAAGCGAAATACCACTTTAATGTCTGTGGTGAGGGGCGTCTTGATCGGGATAATGATGGGATTCCTTGTGAAAATGTTTGTCGCAGATAGTTCATCGATATAAAAAAGCCTTGCTGATTAGCAAGGCTTTCTTTTTGCCGCTTAAGCTTGAGCGGTTGTTTTTCTTAATAAAACATAGCCAACAACAGCGGACACACCTGATCCCAATAAAATCCCTAATCGAGATAGCGTATCAAAGCTGTTATATGCCGCTTCACCGAAAGCAAGACCTGCTAGGAACATCGACATGGTAAAACCGATGCCGCAGAGTATTGCAATAGCAAAAATTTGAGCGAAATTAACCCCTTGTGGTAACTGGGCAAGACGTAATTTGACCGATAGGTAACTAAATAGAAATACGCCTAATGGTTTTCCAACGATTAATCCGAGTGCGATACCAAGAGTAAGAGGCGAATTAAGGCTGGATAAGCCCACGTTTTCTAAAGGAACTCCCGCGTTAGAAAAAGCAAATAACGGTAGAATTAAATAAGAGCACCAAGGCGCCAGAATATGTTCAAATTGGTGTAATGGGCTTGAACCGTTACGACCTTCCATTGGAATGCAAAAACCAATAATGACGCCAGCGAGAGTCGCGTGTACGCCGGATTTTAATACGGATGCCCATAAAATCAAGCCGACGACCATATAAGCGCAAAGAGCGCTGACTTTAAAGCGATTCATGGTGACTAAAATACTGATGGTTACCACAGCGATAATCAGTGCCGGGGTACTGAGTTCATGTGAGTAGAAGATCGCAATGACGATAATAGCACCAAGGTCGTCAATAATGGCAAGTGCCAATAAAAATACTTTGAGTGGTAAAGGGACGCGCTTACCTAAAAGAGCAACGATCCCAATGGCAAAGGCAATATCTGTGGCCATAGGAATTGCCCAGCCGGAATAGATTTCCGGTGTACCTTGGGCAACCATAAAATAGATTAATGCCGGTACCACCATCCCACCAATTGCCGCAATAGCAGGGAAAATCGCTTGTTGATAGCTTGATAGTGAACCTTCCAACATTTCACGCTTGACTTCCATACCAACCAAAACGAAAAAGACTGCCATAAAGCCGTCGTTGACCCACATTAATAAAGGTTTAGCAATGCTGAAAGCACCGAATTGAACGCTGACCGGTGTATCGAGGAAACCGAAGTAATGTTGATTAAAAGAGGTGTTGGCAAGCAGGATAGCCATTGAGGCAAAAAGTAATAATAGTATGCCGCCTGCTGCTTCTGATTGGAAAAATGTTTGAATACGCCTAATCAATGTGAATACTCCCCAAAATAGATAAATAATTTAAAAATAAAATATAGATAAGGATTAAGGAAGTTACCTTAATTTGATATTTTTTTCAAGAAAATGGCGAATTTATTAATCAAAAAGTATTTAATTAAGGTTTTTTGAGTAATTTATTTATTTTTGATTTTGAAATAAATCGGAACTAATTGAGCGTTTCTAAGTATGATTTACCCAATTGTTCCATTTGACGTTGAATCCAAAGCTGTCTGCGCTTGGTATAAGCACTCGGGGCATTGGCTTTATAAATGAGCGGATTGGGCAGCGTGGCGGCTAAAAGTGCGGCTTCATTTTGCGATAAATTTTTGGCCGGTTTTTTGAAGTAAAAACGGCTGGCAGCCTCTACGCCATAAATGCCTTCGCCAAATTCCGCGATGTTTAAATACACTTCGAGAATACGCTTTTTGGACCACAAGGTTTCTAACATTAAGGTTGCCGGCACTTCGATTGCTTTGCGTAACCAACTTTGTCCATGCCATAAATAGAGATTTTTGGTAGTTTGTTGAGAAATGGTGGAGGCACCACGGATTCGATTGCTTTTTTGATTATGCAGAAAAGCCCGTTTAATTGCGGTGAAATCAAAGCCGTAGTGTTCGGGGAAATTCTGATCTTCAGCCGCAATCACCGCCAGTTGCATTTGCCAAGAAATATCCTCTAAGCTCACCCAATCGTAGCGTGTTTGATAAGTAAAATCACCGGACAAAATATGAGATACTTTTTGTTCCAGCATATAACTTGAATAAGGAATGGGAATAAAACGAAAGGCAAAGGTGACTACTAAAGTAGCAAGTAAAAAACGATATAAAAAACGTACCGCACTTTGAGTGGGAAATTTCCTGAAAAGCGGTAATCTGCGCAAGGATAGATTGCGCAGGTTACTTAGTTTGAATGGAAATTTAATGGTTTTTTTCTTGCGCATTGAGTTGCGTTTTTATCCAATCAATAAAAACAGGATCCATGGTTTTTAACATATTAGATCCCCGAGTGATGGTTGCCGCACTGGTATTCAGATTTTGTTGAATTTCACGCTGAGGCAGCTCTTTATTGAGTAGTTGAGCGATGATTTGTAGGCGAAGCCCTAATGCATCACGCTCATCAGGGGTAAGCAATAAGGTTAATACTTCTTGAGCCTTACCTTGTTCAAAAGCGGTTTGCAACATATTGAGGAAGGCATTCCATTGTTCTAAATCGCGACTAATATACATATCAACAATCCTATACTATTAAACTAGTCTGGCTAGTATAGCCGATCAAATTCTTCTTTGCTAAAGGTTTGTGGTTCTTCTTTTTCTTGCAATATTTGATAGTAAAAATCGTAAGTTAGCACATTTTGAACATAACCACGGGTTTCATAGAACGGAATAGATGCCACAAATTCATCCATTTCCAACTTGCCATTGGCACGCGCCAACCATTTTTCCACACGATGAGCACCTGCATTATAAGCGGAAGCAATCAAAATGCGATTATTCGGATATTTGGCGTTTAGCTCCGCTAAATGTGCCGTGCCTAACAAAATATTATTGAGCGGCTTAAATAAGTCCGCCTCGCCTGCATAAGGCAATTTGGCATTGTCTGCTGTTGCTTTGGCAGTACTTGGTAGCAATTGCATTAATCCGCGTGCATTGGCGGAAGATTGTGCTTGTGGGTTCCACGCGCTTTCCTGACGAGAAATCGCCATGGCGAAACTTTTACTGACATTGGTATTTAGCGCGGCTTGCGGTTTGGTTTTGCTTAACGCCGAGCGGCTTTTGAGTGCAATATCATAATAATCGCTATAAGCAATTGGTAAGCGCAACTGAATGTAATCAAACGCTTTAGCAATAATGGAGCCATCCACACCTAAATCAAACCAGTTTTGTTGGTTGGCATATTGACTAAGCGCCATTTGTTTCTCTTTTTTGGCATCACCGGACAGATTTTCCAACAAGAAACGCCAACGCTGTTTAGCCGGGCCAAATCTTTCGAGTTGACGTAGTTCGGCAATTTCTTCCAATGCCGGTTTTACTTTTTTGAATTCATCAGCCCAATAAGGATCGGAGATACTCGGGGCAATAAGTAATTCTGGTTGGCCGAAATCATAACCGTTGCCACGGGTTTTCGGATGTAATTTGGCGGCTGCCAACATTGGATAAAAACCGCGTTCGTCAGAAAGTGCGGTCAATATTTCTTTTGTTTTTTTGCTATCGCGTTTTGCTATTGTTTTGGCTTGCCAATAACGCCATTCCTGTTTTTGCTGACCTTCTTCTGAAAGTGCGTTGAGCCATGGGGTTAAATCGGTCTTTTGCCAAATGGCCATACGCAAACGGCGTTCGGTAAGGTTATCTGCTTTTAATTTGAGAATTTCTGCATCCCGCCATTGTTGGAAATTCGGGCTTTCATTGTCAAAAAAACGACCAAGAAAAGCAATTTCCCACTCACGAATTTGCGCATCTGTTAATTGCCAATTTTTTGCCCATTGTTGATAGGGGGCAAAGTTAGGCTCTTTCATTGTTTCCGATAGAGTGCGTAAATAACGCGGAAAGGTCTGCACCACTGCAAATTTTGTGACGATTTTATTATTTTCTTCAATGAGTGGTAGTCTATCGGCCAATTCAGGCAGGGTTGCCGGATTTTTTAATAGGGATTCAAAGCGTTTTAAATTTGCCAAAACCATTTCGTCTTCTTTCGCACTATCAATTTTATTTAATTCCGATGATAGCAACGCCATCCCGTTCGCATCATTTTGGGCAAAGAGTTCCTCGGCTTTTTGGTAGATTTTATCTTGTGTCCGTTTGCCATCGGAATACCATTTTGCCCAGAGTTGCGCGTCATTAGGAAGTTTGCTGTTGGCTAACCAAAGTTGTTCATAGCGGGAAATAATGTTTGAGTCGCTGTTGGAGTTTTGTTTTTTATTTGTTTCGTTTTTTGTGCGTTCAAGCTGAAGTTCGGCATTTAATACGGCTATTTGCATCTCCAAGGAACTTGGCTTAACACGTTGTGCATAATGGACTAATCCTTCCGTATCATCAGCATTTATTAATAGTGTGAAAATGCCTTGTTCCCATCGATTACGTAAAAAATGCGTAGGATTTTGCGTGATAACTTGTTCGATTTCGTGTTTTAATGCCTTTACCTCTTCAGGTAGCGTATCTTTACTAACGCTTTTAATGCGGGCATCAATGTAGGTGGTTGTCGCATCCATTTGCAATGGATAGCCTTTTAAAGACTCAATGAGGTTAAGATATAACTCAGCATTATCAGAAACGTTGTTATTTTTCACCGCACTTTTAAGCAGATTTTCCAATTGAAGGAACGTTGAACGTTGCTTAATCAAAAGCAATTCCGAATCATGTTGCTGTTGTGCCCACTTTGCTTGTTCTTGCGCTAAATTGATTTCGTGGGGTACGGCGCTTTCGGTTTTTGCTGCCAAGGCAGAGAAAGAAAGTGCGGTTAAAATTAACAGAGAAATTGAGGTTCGTTGCAAGTATCGCATGGCTATTTTCCATTAGTCATAAATCAAAGGCGGATACTTAGATCCGCCTTTGTTATCATTAGTTCAACATGTTTCCGTGATGACCGTTTGAAAATTAAAATACTTTTTTAAACGGCTTAATGATGACATCGCCATACACGCCGGCTTCTACATAAGGATCTTGAGCTGCCCAGTCTTTTGCTGCTTGCAAGCTATCAAACTTGGCAATGACGGTCGAACCGGTGAAACCGGCCTCACCCGGATTTTCATCATCAATAGCTGGGTTTGGGCCTGCGGTTAATAAACGCTCTTCCGCTTGGAGTTGTTTCAAACGAGCAAGGTGTTGTTCACGCACTGCTAAGCGTTGAGCCAACGTGTTCGGTTTGTCTTGAGCAAAAATGACGTAGTACATTTTGAGTCCTCTTTTTAGTTTATGGCGTTTTCATGTGTGCCAAAGCGGCATCTAATTCGTGATTATTTTCGCGTGGAATAGCACGAGGTTTGCCTTCCTGATCGACAGCAACAAATGTAAATTGCGCTTCTGTCACGCAATAGCGTTCACCGATAGGTTCGCTTGCAACTTTTTTAACCCACACTTCCACTTTGATTTTAATTGAGCTACGTCCAACGTGTAAACATTGTCCATAGCAACAAACTACATCTCCAACAGAAACCGGTTGAATGAAATTCATGCTTTCAACGGCGACAGTCACAACGCGTCCATGAGCGATTTCTTTTGCTAAGATAGCACCGCCAATGTCCATTTGAGACATAATCCAACCACCAAAAATATCACCGTTAGCGTTGGTGTTTGAGGGCATCGCTAACGTTCTAAGCAGAAGGGTGCCGTGAGATTGTTGTCCGGTTTTGCTATCAATTAATTGAGGTGACATTGATTATTCCTTGTTTTTTTCTTGTTGTGTTTGAGGTAAATAGCGATAAATATAAATTCCGGTAATGAGCGTGGCGGCAAAGGTCATGCCGATGATGCCGAAGGATTTAAAATCGACCCAAATATCATCGGATAAATATTGGCTGATATAAATGTTGATTAACATACATAAAATAAAAAAGCCGCTCCAACCTAGATTTAGGTTTTTCCAAACATGTTCCGGCAATTGGATTTCTTTTCCAAGGAGTTGTTTAATCAACATTTTTTTGAAACCAAATTGAGCAATAAGCAAAACCAGCGCAAAAACCGCATAAATAATCGTGACTTTCCATTTTAAAAATTCAAGATCGTTAAAATAGGCGGTTAACGTACCAAAGAAAATAACAGCACCCGCAACAATTTTTTGTTGCGTTTCAACTTTGCCGTATTTCACTTTCAAAATAATAAATTGCACGATGGTGGCAATGACCAATGTCATTGCCGCTTCACGAATCCCAACTAATTTATATACTGCAAAGAAAAGAACTAAGGGAATAAACTCAAGTAATTGTTTCATATTGATGTTATGCCTTTGCAATGAATAACGTATAAAAACGGTAAGTGACAACCAATGCAAACACGTTGATTAATGCCGCAATGATACCGGTAATGACAGCCATGATGGCATTGCTTGAAAAACTGATCAGAAAACTTTCAGCCAAAGGCACAAGAACATAAATCAGTAAGCTGAAGATAAATAAGGATGAAACACGTCCCATCGCAGCGCGCCAAGTAATTTTAGCGGAAGTACTTATGCCGGCATCAGTTAATAAATAATGCACCGGCGCCAAACAAAGACGAATATATAAGCCGATACCGATAATAATCGCAAATAACGAAATAATAGAAGGCTGTACTTTTTGTTGAATGGCGATCATGGCTTCTGTAAGTCCCACAAGAATTGGGGTAAAAATCAAGAAGCTTAGTAAAAGGGCGCCCCAAATACGCTTCAATGTTGAGGCGAAACTCTGCAGAACGGTATTGAACTGTCGCAAACTAATTTGATGAATGGTGACTAAACACCATGCACTGATAAAAATATAAATAAACTGTTTAAGAAAAAAGAATGTCACCAAATTGATGCCTTGTTCTTCTGAGATAGCGGAAGAAATTTGGTTGTTTGACAGAGAAACAACGATTTCATTTGGCAACATCGCTGATTGCAACAACACCATGATGATGTCGGCAAAAAAGTAAAGTGCGCACAAGACGATAATATTTCGCTTTTCATTTTGCATGAAATGAAAGCTATCTTTAATGATTTGGGTAAAGTTTATTGGCATTTCATTTACTTAATTAAGAGTGAAAGAAAGAGCCTAATTATACTGGCCTTTCAGGATAAAAACATAAAAAAAAGAAATTTGTATCAAAACGATTTTATTGTTTTTTCCATATAAAAATTGGGCGTTATTTTCGCCCAATTTTTTTGTCTTCTTCACTTATGCTGCAGCATCTAGCATTTCTTGTGCATTGGCTAAGACGGCATCCGTAATTTTGCTTCCGCCTAATAATTTGGCTAATGCCTTGACGCGTTGCTGAGGAGAAAGTGCGGTCATTTTTGTTTCCGTTTTTTGATCGACGGTCGATTTCTCAACAGAAAAATGATGTGTTCCGTGGCAGGCGACTTGCGGCAAGTGAGTAACACAAATGACTTGGCATTTTTCGCTGAGTTTTCTTAATAATTTACCGACCACATTTGCAGTGGCACCGCTAATACCGACATCAATTTCATCAAAAATTAATGTTGGGATGGCGGTTTGGTTAGATCCTTGTACCTGAATGGCTAAGGCAATGCGGGAAAGCTCACCGCCGGAAGCAATTTTAGCGAGTGGTTGAGCGCTTTGGCCTAAGTTACTTTGTAGGGTAAAAATCGCATTATCTGCGCCATTTGCACTTATCTTGTCATAGTCACTATGCAATTCAATAAAGAATTCTGCGTGTTCCATCGCTAATTGTTTGATGGATTTGGTTACTTGCTGTGCCAGCTTTTGTGCACCCAATTGACGGCTTTGATGAAGTGCGGTCGCGGTGGCAAGCATTTTTTCGTGAGCTGCTTGCTCTTGTTGAATGAGCATTTCTTCACTGCCGGAAAAATCTTCCAATTCATTCAATTCCGCTTTGAGACGACGGTGTAATGCCACTAAATCTTGTGGTTTTACATTGTGCTTGCGCGCTAATTGCACAGTTTGTCCTAGGCGTTGTTCAATGTCTGCCAATAACGTTGGATCTTGCTCAATATTGCTGCTTAACGACTGAATTTCATTGGTGGCTTCTTGCACTTGAATCAATGCTTCATTTAATAGATTTTGCACATTAGTATAACGATTATCTAACTCGCAGAGTTCACTTAAATGTTGCACAGCGCGATAAAGTAGCGAATCTACGCTGACCGTTTCATTTTCACTTAATAATTGCAAAACTGATTGGGAAAGCTGCGTTAGTTCTTCACTGTTGGAGAGACGAAGATGATCCGCTTCTAATTCCTCGTATTCATTTTCTTTTAAATTAAACTCATCCAGTTCACTTACTTGATATTGTAAAAGCTGTTTTCTCGCTTCGTTTTCCGCGCATTTTTGTTGGAAGGTTTTGACTTGATGTTGCAAATTGCGCCATGTTTGATAATCAAGGCTCATTTGTTGTAAAAGTGCGGTATGTTGACAGAAATTATCGACTAACTGCAGTTGGTAGTCGTTTTTCAGTAAACGTTGCGAGGCGTGTTGCCCATTAATTTGAATGAGATGTTGCCCGATCTCTTTTAATTGGGCGGCCGACACAGGAATGCCATTAATGAATGCTTTAGAGCGTCCGTCATGATTAATAATGCGGCGTAAAATGCAGTCTTCAGGATTGTCAGGATCCTGCAATTCGTTTTCTTGTAGAAATTGGAAAGCCGGGTTGTTACTGTTTAGATGAAACGTCGCGCAAATATCGGCGCGTTCTTGACCCTCCCGTAACATGGAGGCTTCTGTTCGTTGTCCGAGACAAACACCTAGTGCATCAATGGCAATGGATTTTCCCGCGCCGGTTTCCCCGGTGATGACGGACATTCCTTGTAATAATTCAATATTTAACTGACGAACGATAGCAAAATTATTAATAGTGAGTTGGGTCAACATAAGCAAATCCTCTTTACTGTATGTTTATCAGTATATTACTGTTTTAATATACAGTAAAGAGGGTTTGTTAATCTTTAAGAAAAGTTACGTAGCCAACCTAATTTGGAGCTTAATACTTTGTAATAATTGTAGCTTTTGAGGTGCAGTAAACGGAGAGGATAGTCACATTTTTGAATGTGGATAATATCATCAGGTCCGAATTGGAGGGCAACTTGACTGTCACAACCTAACTCTAATTGAGAGGTGTTGTATTCCGCAAAGCGAATAGAAATTTTGCTGTTGCCATCCACTACGAGCGGGCGTGAAGACAGGGTGTGCGGGAACATCGGCACCAATGCGATGGCATTTAATTGCGGGGTTAAAATCGGGCCACCGGCGGAAAGAGAATAGGCGGTTGAACCGGTAGGCGTTGAAATAATTAAACCATCGGAACGTTGTGAAAACGCAAATTGATCGTTGATATGCACATGAAAATCAATCATATGCGCAATTTTTGCCGGGTGAATCACCGCCTCGTTGACGGCAATACTACTGACAATGATTTCATTGTCGCGTTCCACGCAGGCTTTCAAGAGGAAGCGCTCTTCCACAAAAAACTCGCCGTTTTCCAAGCAAGCTTGTAATTGGGAATAGGCGTTTTTGGGGTCAATGTCCGTTAAAAAACCTAAATTGCCACGGTTGATGCCAATAAGCGGAATATGATATTCGGCTAAAATGCGGGCACGCCCCAACATATTGCCATCGCCACCAATCACAATGGCAAGTTGGGCGGATTGGCCGATTTCCTCTAGGCTAGCTAAATGTTTTGGCGGAAGGTCAATTTTTTTACCGATGTCTTGCTCAACCAACACGTGATAACCGCGTTCAATTAGCCAAAAAAACAGGTTTTTATGCATTTGTAGGTTGATATCATTTCTCGGTTTACCAACTAATGCAATGGTTTGAAACGAGGTATGCAACGTTTGCGGTTTTGCCGAATTTAACGTGTCCATATTGTTTTTACACTAACTTGAATTCAATGAATTGGGCATTATATTACAACAGAAAGCCTTTTACTCAAGTGGTAAATGCAGCATTTTTTGTTATAATCGCCCAACTTTTATTAATCGGAGAATGACAATGGCAGACGAGCAAAAACAAGAACAAAACGAAGAATTAGAACAAGATCTTCAATCGCAAGAAGTGGATGTTGAAGAACAAAAACAAACGGAAGATCCTTTGGAAGAAGCGATTGCACGCGTACAAGAATTAGAAGCGCAATTAGCGGAAACTGCAAAAAAAGAACAAGATTTATTGTTACGTACTCGTGCTGAAATCGACAATATTCGTCGTCGTACAGAACAAGATGTTGAAAAAGCGCATAAATTTGCGTTAGAAAAATTTGCCAAAGACATTTTAAACACCATTGATAACTTAGAACGCGCTCTAGCCACGCCGGCAAACATGGAAGACGAATCCGTTAAAGCTTTATTTAACGGCGTAGAGTTAACGTTAAAAGAATTATTGGCAACGGTTGCCCGTTTCGGCGTTGAGCCTGTAGGCGTTGTCGGTGAGATTTTCAATCCGGATCTCCACCAAGCTATTTCCATGCAACCGATGGAAGGCTTTGAAACTAACCAAATCACCACTGTGTTACAAAAAGGCTACTTGCTTAACGGTCGCGTGATTCGCCCGGCAATGGTGATGGTCGCGGCGTAAGTTAATTACAGATAAAAGAGCGGTCAGTTTCTAAAACGTTTTGAAATCCGACCGCACTTTAGAAGAAAGAAAAAGGAGAAGCTTGAAACTTCTCCTTTTTTGTTGGGTTAAAAGGTAAGTTCTGCATTGAAGCGGAAGTTTCTACCTGGAGCATAGAAGCGCTTGATTGCAGCGCCGGTATTTTGATCGATTAAGTTAAGCGTTCCGATTGCGCGAATAGAACGTGCAGAATCCCAAGTGATGTATTTGCGATCAGTGATGTTATATACACCCGCCGTTAAGGTGAGATTCTTAATTGGTCGAGCGTAAACGATGGCATCTAAGATAGTGTAGTGTCCACTTCGCCAAGCTAATGTACTGTCAGTAACCCGTTTACCTTGAACGAGTCTATTTGGGTCTTCACTTTGTGTTTTCCAATACATATTGTAGGTATCGCTGCGTTTTTTCGGTGCAACATCCGTGATAAATAAATCGATCCCATATTGATCACCTTCAGTAGAGTAGCCTAGATTATATACAGATGTGGTTGGCTGAATAGCATTCATTGGAATATTGCCGTTAACTTTACCTTTTTGGTGAGTCAACTTATAGCCTATTCTAAATCCTTGTAAAATTGGTGTTAGATCGCCTAGTTCAACATGTGAATTTACTTCAACACCGGTTACTTTTGCGCCGTCGCGGTTCTGGTTTTGATAGAACGGATAAGTTAATGCGCTGCCTTGCTCAATGGCTCTTTCTCCCATAAAGACTAAATCAATAAAGTGATCATAATCGGTTCTAAATGCACTGAGTGTGAAATAACTACGATCTTTATAAAATGTAAACGCGACTTCCTTAGTTTTAGCAATTTCTGCTTTCAACTTGGTGTTTGGGGTAATTGAAAAGCTTGGATGCTTAAAGGTCATATACACTTCGTCTGAGGTTGGTGCACGGAACCCGTTGGAATACTTAAATTGTACCCGCATCCAATCAAGTGGATCTAAGTTGAGTCCAATGTTATAAGAATGGTGTTTATAGGATGTAGTACGCAAGAGTTGCTCTAGATTTTGAGCAAAATTTTTGTTCATACAGTCTGTGTTATAACCGCAGTTTGCACCAGGGCCGTAAGGAATCGCACCGTCAGGGAAAGGAACAAAAATCCCGGCAATAAGACCTTTTGGTACAGGAATATTTGGATTATAGCTTGGAAGATGTTTGATCTGGTCATAGCGATAATTTAAATCAAGCCCCACCCAATCAGTAAATTTAATATTATCACCTAAATAGAACGCATGGTTTTTGGTGGTGACCGGGATTAAGTAACTGGATAAGTTTCCTGTTTTGGCTCGGTAATTACCTGTACATGAACCGGAAGGCCATTTATCTGGTGCAGGTTTGCGTTCAACCGGATAAGTTCCCTCAATTGCTTCATTACAGAAGAAATTATCAGCCCACCATTGCACGTTTCCACCCTGATAGCCGTCTTTGTTAACCATGCTTTTTTCAGTTTTGGAATATAACCCACCATATTTCAAACTATGGTTAGTTTTGCCAAGCTCAAATTCTTTATCAAAATCTAAATTGATTTGGTTGGTATCTGTATTTAAATCACGATCGTTATAGTCATTACGGCTATAGCCTGCGGAGCGTGGGAATAAATAAGACAGTTCTTCCTCTTGTAATCCTCCCCAAGCATTTGGGATAGATTTTAATGGGATATAACCATATTTTTTTCCATTTGGTAATGTTTTAGTTTCGATTTGACGATCTTCAAAATGGTATTTACTTTCATACTTCTCATTGTTTTTAACAAATACTCTGTATTTTTTAGAGCAATCTAATTTTTCACAGTCAATCAATGTCGATTCCACAGATTGTTCTTTATAATCAAACCCGGAGAGTTTTTCACCTTTGGCATTTCGATATTCACTTTCTGTGCTCCAACCGCTTTCAATTCCTTTTCCTGTGATTTCTCCACCGGTTTTATCAACGACTTTGTAAACACCATTGCTATCGTCTAAATGCAATCCTTGTTTATTTTCGACTTGAATACATTTTGACGTATAACAATACTCATCTGTTCTTGCGTTATTTGTAATTTTTTGTGAGGAATAGGAAATCTTAAAATGATCCCAAAGTGGTGTTTGGGTAAAGTTTTCATAGGTAAATTGGGTATTTTTGCGTTGGGATTTATCGTTGGTTAAACGTTCTCCATAGCGTTCAGTATCTGTTCTGGAGTGCGCTCTTAAGCTATAAGACAGGTCAGCGCCTTTGGATTTTAATTTGGAATCATCTAATGCCACGCTGAAACGATGTTCATCGTTTGGTTGAAAGCCAATTTTGATCAAATTGCTATTACGGGTAATACGGTAGGGATCCGCTTTTTCACGAGTACGCCCAACCGCCGCATGATCGGCTTCCTCATTTGGATAAATATCGTAATAATAGTTTTCTATTTCATGACCTTTTCGTTCGGTATTAATGAATAGCACATCAAACCATTTATATTTTCCAGCGAGAGTGACGGAAGTTAGGTTTTGATTATTCATAGTTTGATAACCACGTTTAATACCAATGTGATAATTTTTATTCAGCAAAAAATCACGCGCATCTTTTGTTTCAAAGGCTACAGAACCACCTAACGCCCCGCTACCGGATTTCATGGAATCGGCGCCTTTAGTGATGGTTGCCATTTTAACGTTTTCGATTTCAACATCATTTCTGGTGTTATTAAAGTTACCATAACCTTCAAAGAGTTCTTTAAATCCTTGAGAGCTTAATGTTTCAGCTTGGCGAAGGCCATCAACCATAATGCCCACACGGTTTTCATCAACACCTCGCACGGCATAGCCACTTGAACCGGTTCTTCCTGTTTCAACAACAGTGATACCTGTTTCGTAACGAACTAAATCTCGGCTATCCGCAGCTTGTCGTTTACTTAGTTTATGAGAAGTAATTTGTGTTTCACCCACTTTTTTCTCTTGTACATTGGGCTCGGAGGTATTGCCTGAAACGACAATTTCATTGAGCTGATCTTGAGTCGTACTGTTTTCAGCATAGGTAGTAGACATAGTGAGAGTAGCGAGAATGGAATAGGTGAGATAGTTTGGTTTAAATTTATGCATAAATTTATGGCTCCTAGTAAATAAAAATATAATTTATACAAATAAAAATAATTCTTATTATTATACAAAGAAAGGGATGGACGTAAAATAGGTGTGTGAGAATTTTGTGATTTATTTGATGTATATCACCAAATTTTTTCTGTTTGTAACCTTATGTAAAATAGGTCGCTAAGAAAGAATTTAGCTCATAGGAAACATGGATAAAATTTGTGATAAAAAGCGACCGCACTTTAGAAGAAAGAAAAAGGAGAAGTTTGAAACTTCTCCTTTTTTGTTGGTTAGAATTCCAATTGCATAGAGAGTCGATAGTTTCTACCCGGTGCATAGAAGCGGTTAATACCCAATCCGGTATTTTGATTGATCATATTACTTGTTCCAAATGGACGTATTGATCTTGCCGAATCCCAAGTGATGTATTTACGATTGGTTAGGTTATAGACACCCGCTCTTAATGTGAGATTTTTAATTGGTTTAACATAGCCCAATAAATCTAGGGTTGTGTAAGAATCACTTCTCCATTTAAGCGTTGTTTCTTTCTTACCTTCTTCTTTGTGATACATATTATAAGTATCTTCCGCATTTTTGGCGGATACGTGAGAAACATATAAATCTAATCCAAATTTTTCATCAGGATGAGCATAGCTAATTCCATAGATTGCTGTTTTCGGTTGAATTGGATTCATTGGAATATTGCCATCCATTCTTCCTTTTTGCTGACTATATTTATAACTTAGGCTAAATCCATTGAGGAATTTAGCAAGATAGCTTAATTCCAGATGAGATGAGATTTCAAAACCGGTTACTTTCGCATTTGGGCGATTTATATTTTGATAAACGCTAAATGGCAATAATTTAGAATGCCCTTTAAAGTTGTAATTTCCTTTATAGGATAAATCAATAAAGTTATGATATCTGGTATCAAAAACAGACCCTGTGATGTACCCCATGTCATTATGGAAAGTCAAAGAGAGTTCTTTTGTTTTTGCTGTTTCCGGTTGAAGATTTTTATTTGGTAAAATAGAAAAATCTGGATGTTTAAAGGTGAAATAAATTTCATCACTTGTCGGTGCACGGAATGCCTTACTGTATTTAACTTGTAGGCGTAACCAGTCTAACGGATCAATTGTTGTGCCAAAGGAATAAGAACTTGCTGAGAATTTTTTAGGTTGCGCAATTTCTTTAATATTGGCAATTGCGTTGGCTTCTTTCTTAGCTAATTCCGTCATATCCGTATCGGCGCGATTTGGATCAAACTTAGGTTCTGTGATATAGAGGTTTGTCACCATATCATCAGGGATTTTCGGTGTGACACCCGGAATGTATTCAGGTTGATATTTTACGCGGTCATAACGATAGCCCGCATTGAAGGCAAAATAATCGTTCACACGGAAGTCATCAATAAAATACAATGCGCCACTTTTGGTTTTAACCGGAATTAAGAAAGAAAATACATTTTGTTTGTTACAGAGAGTATGTGATCTGTCCGGATTTAATTCTGTCGGACTTAAGAATGTATCGCAGTTTGCAGGATATTCTGCCCACCATTTCAGGTTACGCGGGCTGACCCCTGACGTATTTACCATGGATTTTTCCATCTCAGCCCACAATGCACCATAGGATAGCTCGTGTTGAGTATTACCTAAGTCGATATGTTTGGTGAGATCGAGGTTAACTTGTTTGGTTTTGCTGACTAGATCGCGTTGTGACCATAAATTGTCTTGATAGCCTTTTTTATTTGGCATGAAAAACATAGGCCCGCTCAATTGGTTATTACTCATGATGGCTGTTTTGGCATATTTTTTGCCATCTTTTTCGAAGACCTCAATAGGAATATCAACAGGTGTTCCATCTTTTTGAAAGCCGGTAATGTTTGGTTTATTACAATTAAATGCCTCACAGCTAAAGATGTGATGAACGTTGGTTGGTAGGGTTTGTTCACTATCAATAACTTTACTACCTTCAGCTAATAAATCATATTTACGTCCGTCAATTTCTAAAGATTTTTCTTTCGGTGTTTTATCAGGCAGTCTTACTTCAACTTTACAAGTTGAGGTATCACCAATAGCTGGTTGATTTCTAGGGTTCCAGCTACTAAATTCCTCATCACAAGATTTTGAATAATCTTTATTAACTTGAATTCCCGGATATAAACTTTCTAGGTGATCCCATTTGGCTCTTTTATAACGGAATACACTATTTCTTCCGTCGTATGGCGCAACTGGCACATCCACCATAATTGTTTTAGTCACTGCAGGTTTTGCTGTCGTGTCTTTATAAACAACAGGTTTACCATCTTTACCGACAAGTTTGTTTTCGTCGTTATATTTCATTCCTAGTGGGTTACCGGCCAAAGCACATTTATCATTTCCATCACAATAGTCATCAGTTCTCGCACGAGTGGTGATTTTTTGTTGGGAGTAGGTGATTTTTAATGTGTCCCAAAGCGGTGTTGAGGAAAAGTTTTCGTAGGTAAAGGCAACATTTTTACGCTCGACTTTATCATCTGTATGACGTAACTCGACTTCATCATAACTTTGGTATTGTGTATTCGCTTTTAACGTGTAAGAGAAATCATGACCTTTAGAGGTTTGTTTATATAAATCGGCCATTACCGAGAAACGATGATTGTCCGTCGGTTGGAAAGCGAATTTCATTAATGTGCTGTCTAGCGTACGACGATAAGGGTCTGCTTTTTCTCTTTCTTTACCTTGGATATTGTCTTTAAAGTCTTTATAGCCAAAGTTTTCGAGCTCATTCCCTTTACGAGACGTTGCCACAACAATGGCATCAAACCATTTGTAACGCCCTGCTAGTGTTAATGTATTCAGGTTTTGATTATCTGCTGTGTTGTACCCGCGTTTGTAAGAGGCATAGTAATTTTTCTCCATGAGATAATCGCGGGCGTCTTTGGTTTCAAAACTGACTGAGCCACCCAATGCACCGCTACCGGATTTAAGAGAATCTGCACCTTTACGAATCGTTGCTTGTTTAAGCGTTTCTATTTCTGCGCTGTTACGTGTGTTATTAAAATTGCCATAGCCTTCAAACAGTTCTTTGAAGCCTTGTGAGGAAATTGTTTGTGCTTGGGCTAATCCATCAATTTGAATAGCAACCCGGTTTTCTTCTACACCACGAACGGCAAAGCCACTGTTCCCAAATCGACCAGCTTCAACTACTGTGATACCGGTGTCATAACGCACAAGATCTTTCACATCTTGGGCTTGTTCTTTTTCTAATTTTTTTGCTGTTTTAACGGTTTCCGCAATTTTAGGTGGGGTTTTGTCTGCAGCATTTCCGTTACCATTTGAATCGCCCGAAACCACGATTTCGTTGAGTTGTTCTGTCGGTTGATTGCTTGTCTCTGCAGAAGTCACAGAAGAAATACTTAGTGCTGTAAGAATGGAAAGGGAAAGATAGCTTGGTTTAAATTTACGCATAAATTTATGGCTCCTAGTAAATCAAAAAATAATTATTATACAAATAATAATAGTTCGCATTATTTTATGTGGACTTTTATTTTGTGCAAAGCATTAAAAACAATATGTTTTTAATTTTTTTGATATACATCACATTTCATTTTTCGGATTGATGAAAAAAAGACCTATTTTTTCAAATAGGTCTTGGGAAGGTGGGCTTAAAGATCTGCGACAGAAGTTCCTTTCAACAATTTTCTTATCCAACTTCGGTTTGCAGATAGGTGATGAATAAGGTCTTCGCTGAGCGGAAGTGGTTCGTTGTAGATTAACGAAGCGAGTGTTTCGCCCAGTATCGGAGCGGAGGTTAAGCCGCGTGAGCCGAGTGCGCCGATGAGATATAAATTCGGAAACACGGCAGCCTGTGGAATGGGGTGTTTGCGACGGCGTAAGTTAAACAGATTTTTATAATCTACGCATTGCTGTTCAAAATTCGGTACATTGCCGATCATTGGGATACGATCCCGCACGGCGCAACGCACGCCGATTCGCGCCAAATTGACAGAAGTATCCACCTCTTTCACCCAAGGCATATCCTCTAGGTTCTTTTGGATTTTTTCCTGATTTTCCCGCTGTTCCTGCTCGCTAAAAGCGCGGTCAGCACAGTCCCGTACGTGGCTGGCACCAATGCAATGACTGGTTTTTGCTAAATCGGCAGGTGTGAGGTAGCCGTCATAACAGAGCACGGATTTTAGTTTCAGCAGATGCTTTGACGTGGGAATCTGGCTGACTTGCCCACGCACGGCATAAAGCGGTAGCGACTGCGTTTGAGGAAATTCATGCAGTTGATGACCGTTGGCGAGGACGACGATTTGATGATGGAACCTGTCGTTTTCAGCATTTGTCACCAGCCAGCCGTTTTTTTGTGGGGAAAGTGCGGTCATTTTTTGCGATGTTTTTATACTGAGCCCACGCTGTTGCAAATAAGCAAACAGATTCTGCACAAATTGCTGTGGCGCAAGCCATCCACCCAGTGGAATAAATCCGCCGTCACAAGGCAATGGGAGACCGACTTTATCGCTTAATTCAGCTTGGTTTAGGCGTTGATAAAGGCTTTTCGGCAACTGAAGTTGCGAAACTTTCTGTAATTTGACCGCACTTTTTTCGTTATAGCCGCACAGTGCCACACCACAAAATTCATGTTCAAATTCAGTGAGGTTTTCGGCGTTACGTAATTGTTGTAAGCCGTAAGCGAAAGCCTGTATGTAAAAGCGAATGTTGCGTTCGTCATCGTCGCTCAGTTGCGGATAAAACGCGCCTTGTTTGTTGCCGGAGGCGTTCATCGCCGGCTGTGGATCTTCGCAATAAAGGGTGACGTTCGCGCCACGCTGCATTAAGGCGAATGCGGTAAATAAGGAGGCGATGCCGCCACCCACAATGGCAACATCCGCCACACTCTCAAACTGGGCGGGTTGTGGCAGGTACCATGGGGTGAAAAGTGCGGTGGTTTTTTCAAGTGTTTTTTCACCCGCCAAGCATTCACGTTTTTTACCGTAACCTTTGCGCTTTTGTACGCTGAAACCGGCATTTTCTAAACCTTTACGCACCGCGCTTGCGGCAGTGAAGGTGGCGAACGTGCCTTGCGGTTTGGTGTAACGGTACATTTGCGTATAAAGCGCGTCATTCCACATATCAGGATTTTTACTCGGAGCAAATCCGTCTAAAAACCACGCATCGATTTTGTCACGCATATAATCGCCGAGCTGTGGCAAATTGTCGTGAATGTCGCCAAACCACAGATCGAGCGTGGTTTCCTCAAAATGAAAACGATAGCAACCTTCAATGGGATCCAACCAATGCTGTTGTAATTGTGCGGAGAGAAAGGCAAATTGCGGATAATGTTGATGAGCACGCGATAGGGCTTCTGCGGTTAGCGGATATTTTTCAAAGGAAATAAAAAATAGGCGTTGTAATGTTGCCTGTGGAAATTGTTGGCGAAACTCACGAAACAGCGTGGTGACGGCAAAAAAATTCAACCCTGTGCCGAAGCCGGTTTCTGCAATGACGAAGTGCCTTTGTTGGTGTTGTTGCCAACGTTGCCACAGTTGATTGCCCTGTTGGAAAACGTAGCGGCTTTCTTCCAAACCGTCTTGGTTAGAAAAATAAACATCGTCAAATTGATTGGAAACAGGCGTGTTTTCTTGGTTAAAACTGATGTCGGCATGGCTAATAACGCGCATTGATTTCATTCCTTGGCTAATTTCATTTGGGCGATATCATACGCTGATTTGGCCTAACTGGTCGAACGTTATAATTAATGCTTGCAATATTTTGGTTTCATAGTAAATTGCGCTCAGCTAACAAATGTAAGTCGAAATGATTTTCCCAACTCATAAGGAAGAACGAATGAAAAGAGCAGTAATCACCGGATTTGGTATTATTTCCAGTATTGGTAACAACAAAGAAGAAGTATTGGCTTCATTAAAAGCCGGTAAATCCGGTATTGAAATCGTACCTGAATTTATTGAAATGAAAATGCGCAGCCATGTGGCTGGTACCATTAAATTGGACCCGAGCGAGTTAATCGATCGTAAAGTGTATCGCTTCATGGGCGATGCGGCGGCATACGCTTATCTTTCTATGAAAGAAGCGATTGAAGATGCGGGTTTAACCGAAGAGCAAGTGTCTAACGAACGTACCGGCTTGGTTATCGGCGCTGGCACAGGCTCTGCTCACAACCAGTTGGTGGCTTGTGATGCTGTGCGTGGTCCGCGCGGCGTGAAAGCCATCGGTCCTTATGCCGTCACTAAAACTATGGCATCCAGCGTATCCGCTTGCTTAGCGACTCCATACAAAATCAAGGGTGTGAGTTACAGTATCAGTTCCGCTTGTGCCACTTCAGCACACTGTATTGGTAACGCATTAGAACTTATTCAATTAGGTAAACAAGACATCGTTTTCGCCGGTGGTGCAGAAGAATTATCTTGGGAATGTGCGACTGAATTTGACGCAATGGGCGCAGTGTCCACCAAATATAATGAAACCCCAACCAAAGCGTCTCGTGCGTATGATGCAAACCGTGATGGTTTTGTCATTGCCGGTGGTGGTGCCGTGGTGGTTGTGGAAGAATTGGAACACGCGCTTGCCCGCGGCGCGAAAATTTATGCGGAAATCGTCGGTTATGGTGCAACCTCTGACGGTTATGACATGGTGGCGCCAAGCGGTGAAGGTGCAGAACGTTGTATGAAACAAGCCATGGCAAACATTGACACACCAATCGACTACATCAACGTGCACGGTACATCAACGCCAGTTGGTGATGTGAAAGAATTGGGTGCGATTAAAAACGTATTCGGCGATAAAATCCCGGCGATTTCTTCCACCAAATCTATGACAGGTCACTCTTTAGGGGCCGCGGGTGCGCATGAAGCGATTTACACTTTGTTAATGTTAGATAACGATTTCATTGCACCAAGCATTAACATCGAAACCTTAGATGAACAAGCTGTAGGTTGCAACATCGTCACTGAAATTAAAGAAAACGCCGGTTTACAAACTGTAATGTCAAATAGCTTTGGTTTTGGTGGCACGAACGCCACACTCGTGTTTAAACGTTATAACGGTTAATCCGTCGAGTTATTTCTCTTAAAAGTGCGGTCGAAATTCAATATGTTTTTCGACCGCACTTTTTTGTCTTTAAAACGCCTCAACATCCTTTGTACAGTTAAGGTACAATATTTATTATTTCTCTCTTTCCATGGAATCCTATGAAGAATATCAAACAGTTCGGTAGTTTTGCGCGTCGTTATGTGGATTGGGTCGTCCGCCTGGGGAAAATCCGTTTTTCTATTTTAGGTGTGTTAATTCTGGCCATCTTGGCGTTATGTACACAAATGGTATTAAGCCTGATTTTTGTTGGCACAATCTATTGGCAAGATCTTTTACGTTCCATTGTATTCGGGATGATTTCTGCGCCTTTTGTGATTTATTTCTTTACCTTATTGGTGGAAAAATTAGAACGTTCTCGCCAAGCATTGTCTCGTTCGGTGGTGAAACTACAAAATGAAGTGCAAGAGCGACTGTTAGCGGAAAAACGCTTATCGGCGGCATTGGATAAAGTGGAAAAAATCAGCCGAGATAAAACCACATTAATGACCACAATTAGCCATGAATTACGTACGCCGTTAAATGGCATTATTGGGTTAAGTCGCATTTTATTGGAAGAACAGCCGACAGCACGCCAGAGTAGTTATTTACGAACCATCAACAGCAGTGCAATTTCCCTTTCTCATATCTTCAGCGATATTATCGATTTAGAAAAAATTGATGCGCGTCGTATTGAGTTAAATCGTAAAGAAACGGATTTGTATGCGTTGCTGAATGATATCAGTAATTTTGCTGTGCTCATTGCGGGAGAAAAACACTTAGAATTTCGCTTAATTTGTCCACCGACATTACCGAATTGGTTGATGTTGGATGGGGTGCGATTAAGCCAGATTTTATGGAATTTGATTACGAATGCGGTGAAATTTACTCCGCAGGGAAGTGTGACCTTATCTATTGAGCAAACTGCTGAAGATGAATTTGCTATTCGTGTGACGGATACCGGCATCGGTATTGCGGAAGCGGATTTAGAAAAAGTCTTTGAACTGTATTATCAAGTAGATTCTCATCACTACAAATCTTTGGGCAGTGGGATTGGTTTATCAATTTCTAAAACTATAGCACAGCTAATGGAGGGCGATTTGACGGTAAGTAGTGAATTAGGAAAAGGCTCAACCTTCTTACTGACCTTTAAAGCTAAAGAGGCTCAACAGCCGGTAGAAAGTGGTAATAAAGTGCCGTTAAAATTGCGCATTTTGTTGGTGGAAGACATTGAAGTGAATATCGTTGTCGCAAAATCTATGTTGCAAAAACTCGGTTACCAAATTGATGTGGCTATGACTGGGGCGGAAGCCATTCAAAAATTTGAGGAGAACTATTACGACCTCGTCTTCTTGGATATTCAGTTACCGGATATGTCAGGTTTTGATATTGCCCATCATCTGCGTGAAAACTATGAAAATGGCATTTATGATTTTCTTCCGCCATTGATTGCGTTGACAGCGAATGTGGTGCAAAAGAAAGAAGCGTATTTGGAACAAGGCATGGATGATGTCATTCATAAGCCGTTATCTCTCGATGAATTAAATCAATGTTTGTTGGATTATTTTGGCGAAGAAATCAAACATTTTGATGTGGTGGAAAAGAAACCATTGCAGGAATCTACAGACTTTGACACGAAAATGCTGGGCGAGTTAATTGAAATGCTGGGGGTGAAGTTTGTGCAGGATAATCTCACTTTATTTGAACAGGCAATGAGCGGTTATGTGATTGAATTACAACAGGCTTACCAAGCGTATGAGAAGGCGCCGGAACAGCAAGCTGAGTTGCTTTCAACCTCGCATAAAATAAAAGGCGCTTTAGCTTCGGTGGGGTTAAAACGCTTGCAACAAATTGCTGCGTTGGCACAGAACGGTGACGCGGAAAATTGGCAGGAGAATATTGCGCATTGGGTGGATATTTTGGCGCAAGAGTGGCAGTTAGATGTTAATAAATTACGCCTCAAGCTCAGTGAAATGTAGTTAAAATACAAAAAATAACGACCGCACTTTGGTAAGTGCGGTCGTTTTTTATGGCGTTTTTCAATGTTTCATGAATCGGAAGATTATTTTTTCTTCGCGTATTTCAAGGAGTCGATAGCTACCGCGAGGATGATGATGCTACCTTTGATGATGTATTGCCAGTAAGGGTTCACACCGATATACGTTAAACCATAGTTAATGACGGTGAAGATGATTACCCCGGTAATAACACCGATAACCGTACCCACACCACCGGCGAAAGACACGCCACCCACCACGCAGGCTGCGATAGCATCCAATTCATACATGAAACCGAGGTTATTGGTTGCAGAACCGATACGACCGGCCTCTAACATACCACCGAATGCATAGAACATACCGGCAATCATGTAGATGACAACAAGGTTACGAGCAACGTTTACACCGGAAACTTTTGCCGCTTCAGGGTTACCACCGATAGCAAAAATGTTTTTACCAAAGCGTGTTTTATTCCACATCACCCACACACAGAAAGCACAAATAGCGGCATAAATAGTGATATAGGAGAGCTTAAACGAACCTAGACGGATGAAGCCTTGAGCAAAAACAGAGAAGTTTTCGCTGAAACCGGCGATAGGGGAGCCGCCTACAGCATCGTAATAAAGGGAGTTGAAACCGTAAACGATGATCATGGTACCCATGGTGGCGATAAACGGCGTTACGTTTAAGTAAGCGATAACTAAACCATTGACTAAACCGATGACTGCACCCACAGCACAAACGGCAAGGATAACTACCGGAATTGGAATTTCACCGAGGTCAGGGAAAACACGATTCATGTTTTCCATGGATTGCAACATGGTCGCAGAGATTACCGCGGCGAGACCAACCTGACGACCGGCGGACAAGTCGGTACCTTGTGTCACCAATAAGCCGGCAACCCCAAGAGCGATGATTAAACGCACGGAGGATTGGGTCAGAATGTTACTGAAGTTGACCAAGTTAAGAAATGTTGGATCTTGTGCGATGATGATGCCAAGTAAAATCAACAACACAAAATAAATCGCATTTTGTTTTAGGAAATCGAATGATTTATTTTTTTCTAAGGCACTCATAATTTGTTCCTTTGTTATTTATAAATATTTTGCGGCAAGTTGCAAAATTTCTTCTTGAGAGGTTTTTGCAGTTTCAACGATACCGGCAACTTTACCGTTACTCATGACGAGAATGCGGTCGGTTACCCCAAGGAGTTCAGGCATTTCGGAAGAAATCATTATGATGCCTTTATCCTTTTTCGCCAGTTCCTGAATTAATTGATAAATTTCAAATTTTGCACCGATATCGATCCCGCGGGTCGGTTCGTCCAACATCAGAATCTCAGGTTGGGTTAATAACCAACGACCGATGATGACTTTTTGTTGGTTACCGCCGGAAAGTGAGCCAATCGTTGTTTTGTGTGATGGCGTTTTGACATTCATGGAATCAATTACCCATTGGGTGTCACTGCTCATTTTCTTATTACTGAGCAATTTCCAAGGGGTTAAATAGGATTTCATGTTGGAAATCAGAGAGTTGAACTCAATGCTTAAGTTAGAGTAAATCCCTGTTGAACGGCGTTCTTCGGTCACGAGCGCAAAACCGTGGTTAATTGCCTCAAGTGCGGTATGATTTTTTACTGTTTTTCCATTGAGCTTAATGGTGCCGCTTTTCAGTTCGCGCACGCCGAAAATGGCTTCAACAATATCTGTACGTTTCGCGCCGACGAGACCTGCAATCCCTAAAATTTCCCCTTTACGCAAATTGAAAGATACATCTTGAATAGAAGGTTGGTTTAATGCCGTCAGATTTTCTACTTCTAAGGTGATTTCTTTTGGTACGTTAGTTTTTTCCGGGAAGCGTTGGGTGAGTTCACGGCCTACCATCATGGAGACGATTTCTTCCATGGAGGAGGTTTTTACCGGCACGGTATTAATCCATTTTCCATCACGCAGAATGGTGATTTCATCACAAATTTTGAAGATTTCGTCCATTTTGTGAGAAATATAAATAATACCGCAACCGCGATCTTTTAATTTTTGAATGATTTTAAACAGATGTTCCACTTCTTTTTCGGAAAGTGAGGATGTCGGTTCATCCATAATCACAATTTTTGCGTTATAAGAAAACGCTTTCGCAATTTCGATCATCTGCATTTGTGAAACGGAAAGTTTGGCTACTTTTTCTTTTGGATCAACATCAATGTCCAATTCATCAAAAATAGCTTTGGTATCACGGTACATTTTCGCGTGATCTACAAAAGGCCCTTTAAGCGGGTAACGACCTAGCCATAGGTTATCCATTACGCTGGTTTGACGCACAAGGTTAAGTTCTTGGTGCACCATGGAAATGCCGTTTTCTAAGGCTTCTTTTGAGGTTTTAAAATTCACGGGTTTGCCTAAAAACAAGATTTCACCTTCGTCTTTAGCGTAAATGCCGAACAAGCATTTTAACAACGTGGATTTACCCGCACCGTTTTCCCCCATCAATGCGTGTACAGAATGCGAACGGACGCTTAAGTTTGCGTGATCTAAGGCTTTTACGCCCGGAAAGGACTTGCTGACATTAGTCATGGTAAGCAGGACTTCGCCATTTTGGCTTCCGCTTTGACTTTGAATTTGTTCTGTCATATCCAACCTCATAAATAAAGGGGAAGGGACATAAGTGTTGTCCTACGCTTCCCCTTACATTAATAAAACAAATTTATTTTAAGAATTCTGATAAGTTATCTTTATCTACACCAACATAAGGAACGCGTACAACACGATCTTTAAGTTCCCATTTAGTGCCTTCGGTCGCCGGTTTGCCATTTGCTAAGTTATTAGATAACTCAACAACGGCTTTACCTTGGTTTACACCGTCATTTAACACAGTACCAGCAAGTTCACCTTTTTTGATCAGTTGTAATGCTTCAGGTAGGGCGTCAACACCGAAGATTGGTAATTTTTTACCGTGAGCTTTGGTTGCTTCTAATGCACCTAATGCCATACCGTCATTGTTAGAAATGATCACTTCGATGTCATTTGCTTTAGAGCTGGATAACCATGCATCTACTTTGTCTTTTGCTAATGCGGCATCCCACATACCGGTATCAATGAAGAGTTGTTCAGTTTGAATACCTTGAGCATGTAGTTGTTCTACTACATATTTTGTACGTGCTTCAGCATCTGGGTGACCCGGTTCACCTTTTAATAAAACAAATTGGATTCTACCGTCTTTGTTTAAGTCTAATGCCGGCATTGCTTTCCATTGTTTTGCAATTAAGTCACCTTGGATAATGCCTGATTCTTTCGGATCTGTACCTACAAAGTAAGCGTTATCATAAGAAGCGATTGCTTTTGCACCCGGGTCTTTATTGAAGAACACAACAGGAATATTGTCCGGTTTTGCTTTACCGATGATGGTTGGTGCCGCAGATGGGTCAACTAAGTTGATCGCTAACGCTTTTACGCCTTTTGAAAGTAATACGTCAACTTGGTCGTTTTGAATAGACTGTGCGTTTTGAGAGTCATTCATTAATAATTTCACGTCTTTTAATTGATCTGCGTCTTTTTGGATTTCTTTACGCATTAAAGACATAAAGTTGTCGTCATATTTATAGATTGTCACACCGATACGGGTTTCTGCTTGTGCTGCACTGATGCCGGCACCGAAAGCTACTGCTAAAGCAACTGCACTTAATACTGTTTTTTTCATAATGCATGTTCTCCATTAATTGTTCATATAAAGAATAAAGAGGGGTTTATTTCAGTGATAATTCATTAAAGCATTATTATCAAAATCTTACCTTTTTACACTGCAATCGCTACTCGGGTAATTGGCAGTAAGGATACCTTGTTTTTTGGGGAAAGAATGTGATCATATTCACATTTATGAAAACGATTACATCTCTCGCTCAAAAATAATGCAATTTTAACGTTTTTCCTCCTTTGGATAGGCGCTTTCCACTGAAAAACGTCTGACTAATGTCGGATTAAATTGCGGATTAATAGGTAAAGAAAGGCTTTTATCAACCAAGCTTAGTGCCAGTTTTGCGGCATAATTTGCCATAAGATCAATAGGATAACGAATTGTTGTAAGTTTAGGCACCAAATAACGGGCAATTGGCATATCGTCAAAACCAATAATAGAGAACTGTTTCGGTACTTTGATATTATTTTCATTGAGTACGGATAACGCACCCGCAGCCATGGAATCATTGTAGGCAACAACGGCTGTTAAATTATCGTTATAACTCAATAGGTTAATCATGGCTTCTTCACCACCTTCGAAATCCGGTGTGCTATGTACGATGGCATTTTCGACAACGGGAATACCATGTTCTGTAAGCGCATTCAAATAACCTTGTTTGCGCTCAGCTTCGTCGTTAATTCTATGGTTTGAGCCGATATAACCGATATGGCGATGTCCTGCGTTAATTAGTGTATTGGTAGCAATATAAGTGCCTTTTTGGTTATCCAATCCGACACAGCGGGATTCATAACCTTTAATACAACGGTTGATAATCACCATTCCCGGCACACTTTCTAAATAATCCGCTAAAGTTTGATCATCTAATGCCTTGGAATGCACGACTAAACAATTACAACGTTTACGCAGTAGGGTATCAATGGCTTCTTTTTCTTTTTCCGCTTGGTGATACCCCATACCGATCAAAATATTTTTGCCATGTTCCATGGCGACGTGATCGACTGCTTTCACTAAAATTGCAAAAAAAGCGTCCGTTACATCGGTCACCACGACGCCTAATGTATCAGAACTTTGCGAAGCCAAGGCTTGCGCATTGGCATTTGGACGGTAGCCTAATTGTTCAATGGCGTTCAATACAGCGGCACGTGTGTGTTCTTTCGCACAAGGGTGATTATTTAACACCCTAGATACTGTCGCGACAGAAACGCCAGCCTGTTTAGCAACATCTCGAATAGTAACCATAGATATCCCTTCATTATGTGTGACTAAAACCTAAGGAATCATAATCGGAAAAAAGACTTTTTGGAAACGCTTACTTTTAAAAGTGTCGTTTCTGTCACAGTTTTTCTCATCGCTTTATGGCTTAAACAAATAGAAATTCATTTTTGTGATCTTGCTAACAGTTTAATTTGTTAAATATGCTATTTTATGCCATATTTTTGTAATCGTTTTCATAAATTAAATACAACCGAACATAGGTACATTATGACAACTGTTTTTGAACCTACCGATCATCCGCACCGCAGATATAATCCGTTAACCGACCAATGGGTTTTAGTTTCTCCTCATCGCGCTAAACGTCCATGGCAAGGACAACAAGAGAAAGTCAATGAAGAACAAAAGCCAAGTCACGATCCGAATTGCTATCTTTGCCCGCGTAATAAACGCATTACCGGTGAACCGAATCCCGATTATCACAAACCTTATGTGTTTAAAAACGACTTCTCCGCGCTGTTAGAAGACACGCCTGCACCGCAGCAGAATGACAATCCGTTATTCCAAAGTTCACAAGCTCGAGGTGAAAGTCGCGTCATTTGTTTTTCGCCGGATCACAGTAAAACGTTGCCATTATTGACCGCACTTGAGATCGAAGAGGTCATTAAAGTCTGGCAGGAACAGCTCCGTGAGCTCGGACAAAAATACCAATGGGTACAAATCTTTGAAAACAAAGGGGCGGCAATGGGCTGTTCTAACCCACATCCACACGGACAAATCTGGGCCAACAGCTTCCTGCCGAACGAAGTGGCAAGAGAAGATAAAGCACAACGCCAATATTACGAGAAACACGGTTCCGTGCTGTTAGTGGATTATGCTCAACAAGAATTGGAACGCAAAGAACGCATCGTTGTGGAGACAGAACATTGGGTTGCTGTGGTGCCGTATTGGGCAGTTTGGCCGTTTGAAACGTTGTTGTTACCAAAAGTGCACGTTAAACGTTTGACGGAATTAAGTGATGCGCAAGCGAAAGATTTGGCGGTGATATTGAAAAAACTCACGACCAAATACGACAACCTATTTGAAACCTCTTTCCCGTATTCCATGGGGTTCCACGCTGCACCGTTTAATGGCGAGGAAAACGACCATTGGCAATTGCACGCCCATTTCTACCCGCCGCTTTTACGCTCTGCTACCGTGCGCAAGTTTATGGTGGGCTATGAAATGCTCGGCGAAAGCCAACGTGATTTAACGGCGGAACAGGCAGCAGAAAGACTGCGTGCGTTGAGTGAAATTCACTATAAACTGAAATAATGTACCTAATTCCCCTCTTTAGCAAAGAGGGGTTAGGGGAGATTTGGCTGAATAAAATTCAACTTCATGCGTAAAGTTATACGTCGAAATCTCCCCCCGCCCCTCTTTATAAAAGAGGGGAGCTGATTGAGCAATACTTGAATATAAAGGATACAAACATGACCCCAATCCAAAAATCCCAACACATTTTCAGCCAAAAATACAACAAACAGCCTGAATTGACCGTGTATGCGCCGGGTCGAGTCAATATCATCGGCGAACATACCGACTACAACGATGGCTTTGTGATGCCATGCGCCATTAACTACGGTACGGCGATTGCCGGCGCGAAACGCAACGATCATGTTTGGAATGTGTATGCCGCCGATTTGGATTTGTCTGATGAGTTTTCACTAGATAAAGAAATCCCACAAAGTGAACAAAAATGGGCGAATTATGTGCGTGGTGTGGTGAAATTCATTCAGGAACGTTGCCCTGATTTTAAACAAGGAGCGGATTTGGTGATTTCCGGTAACGTGCCGCATTCTTCCGGCTTGAGTTCTTCAGCCGCGTTGGAAGTGGCAACAGGAAAATTCTGTCAGCAGCTGAGCGATTTGCCTTTAAGCCATACAGACATTGCGCTTATCGGGCAAAAAGCAGAAAACAAATTTGTTGGTGCCAACTGTGGCAATATGGATCAGCTGATTTCTGCGCTCGGACAACAAGATCATTTATTGATGATTGACTGCCGTAGTCTTGAAACGCAACCAACGCCCGTGCCGCAGGATGTGGCGGTAATTATCGTGAACTCTAATGTGCCGCATGATTTAGTTACCGGCGAATACAACACCCGTCGTCAGCAATGTGAATGCGCAGCGGCATTTTTCGGCGTGAAAGCCTTGCGTGATGTGTCTGTGGCACAGTTTAAAGAAAAAGAAGCAGAATTGACCGCACTTGATCCGCTGGTGGCAAAACGCGCCCGCCATGTGGTCACGGAAAATCAACGGGTGTTAGATGCGGTAGAGGCCTTGAAACATAACGACTTAACCCGTCTTGGCGAATTAATGGGACAGTCGCACGATTCCATGCGAGACGATTTTGAAATCACCGTGCCACAAATTGACTATTTAGTGGAATTGGCACAATTGGTCATCGGTAAGCAGGGTGGTGCACGCATGACCGGAGGTGGTTTCGGCGGTTGTATCGTTGCTCTTGCGCCACACGATAAAGTGGAAGCCGTACGCAAAATCGTGGCAGACAATTACGAAAAACAAACAGGTTTGAAAGAAGACTTTTATGTTTGCACGGCTTCACAAGGAGTACGTGTATGCTAGAACAACACGCGCAATGCACTGCGCCGGACGGCTTGCCGTTTCAGCTTTTCACGTTGCAAAATGCACAGGGAATGCGTGTGCAATTTACTGATTGGGGCGCAACTTGGACGTCTTGCTGCGTGCCGGTCAACGGAGAATTGCGTGAAGTCTTGCTGGGCTGCAAGTTGGAAGCGTATCCGGTTCAGCAAGCCTATTTGGGGACGAGTGTCGGGCGTTATGCCAACCGTATTGCCAATGCCCAATTTACGCTTAATGATAAAACCGTGACCTTAACCGCCAACCAAGGAAAGCATCAACTTCACGGTGGTGTAAACGGCTTTGATAAACGCCGTTGGGCATTAGAAAAGTGCGGTGAAAATTTCGTGTGTTTTTCCTTGCATTCTGCCGACGGCGATCAAGGCTTTCCCGGCAATGTGGATGTGACGGTGACTTATACCTTAACGGAAGAGAATTCGGTAAAAATCGAGTATGCAGGGAAAAGCGATCAGGATACGGCATTGAATTTAACCAACCACGCTTATTTCAATTTAGAAAACGCTGAGCAGGGGACAGATGTTCGCCATCACCGCTTGCGCCTGAATGCGGATTTCTATTTGCCGGTAGATAGCGAAGGCATTCCAAATTCGCCGTTAAAACACGTGGTAGGCACAAGTTTTGATTTTCGCGTTGCCAAGCCGATTCAACAGGATTTTATGCAAGGCGAACAGCTTGCTACCAAGGGCTACGATCATTCTTTTGTCGTCAATAAAGCCTGGCAAAAACCTTGCGTTTTGCTGAGTTCACCAAATGACGATTTGCATTTGGAAGTGTTGACTTCACAAGCGACATTGCAGGTTTATACTGGAAATTATCTTTCAGGTACACCAACTCGACATGGCACGCAATACGCGGATTACAGCGGTGTTGCGTTGGAAACTCAATGTTTGCCCGACACGCCAAATCACCCCGAATGGCAAAATTATGGCGGCATTGTGAAAGCAGGTGAAGCGTATTACCAATGGACGGAATATCGCTTTAAAGGGAATGATTAAACCAAAAGTGCGGTGAATATTCGCCGCATTTTTTTGTTTGAAATATCTCATGGCACTTCATTAAGCGATTAATAATTTTGTGATATGCCACAAAATTTAAGAGAAAAACAGACCGCACTTCCGTTCTTCCTTTTGCGCTTTCGTGGCAAATATGGTACTTTCTCCGCTGTCAATCCGACGGCAACTTTTTTTATTTTTATGAACGAAGAACACTCGACCAACCAATCTGAAGTTACTAAAAAATCTTTTTTCCAATCTCTTTTCGGACGTTTCTTTCAAGGCGAACTTAAAAATCGCGATGAGTTAGTAGAAGTGATCCGAGATTCTGAACAAAACGATCTCATCGACCAAAATACCCGTGAAATGATTGAGGGCGTGATGGAAATCGCTGAATTGCGTGTGCGCGATATTATGATTCCGCGTTCTCAAATCGTTTTCATTGAAACCGATCAGGATTTAGATTCTTGTTTGGACACCATCATTGAATCTGCTCACTCCCGTTTCCCGGTGATTGCCGATGCAGACGACCGCGACAATATCGTGGGGATTTTGCATGCGAAGGATTTGCTGAAATACCTGCGTGCGAATGCGGAAGAATTTAATCTGTTACATATGATTCGTCCGACCATGATCGTGCCGGAAAGTAAACGTGTGGACAGAATGCTAAAAGATTTCCGTTCCGAGCGCTTCCACATGGCGATTGTGGTAGATGAATTTGGTGCTGTGTCCGGTTTGGTGACTATTGAAGATGTATTGGAGCAAATCGTCGGAGACATTGAAGACGAATTTGATGAAGAGGATGTGGCGGATATTCGCCAACTTTCTCGCCATGCTTACGCGGTGCGTGCCTTAACGGATATTGAAGATTTTAATCAACAATTTAACACCCAATTTAATGACGAAGAGGTGGACACTGTTGGTGGTTTGATTATGCAGGCATTCGGTTATTTACCAAAACGTGGTGAAGAAATTACACTGGAAAATCTGCACTTTAAAGTGACCTCTGCAGACAGCCGTCGCATTATTCAACTTCGCGTTACCGTGCCGGACGAGTATTTGCCTGAAATGGAGAACGTTGAGAACGTGGCTGAGTAGCTTTTCCATTTAAAACCGTTAAGTTGCTTCTTTTGGCAATGTGCGGAATGGAATACCAATATTTAAAAGGATAAAAAGCAGGCATTTTGCCTGCTTCACTATTTTATGATGAACAAATATTTAACTTACCTTATTGCGCTTATTTCGGGTGCCATCGGTGTATTCGCCTTTGCGCCTTTTCATTACTGGGTCTTGTCCTATGTCTCTTTATTTGGCTTGATTTGGGTGGTAAAAACACCGCAAAAATCCACCGCACTTTTATCTGCTTTTTTATGGGGCTTGAGTTTCTTTACGTTTGGAGTGAACTGGCTGCATGTTAGTATTCATCAATTTGGAGATGCGCCTTTACTGGTGAGTTATTTCTTAGTGGTGCTGTTGGCGGCATACTTATCGCTATATCCGCTCTTATTTGCATATTTGGTACGCCGTTTACAGGTGCAGCGAGCCGTCATGTATCCGGTACTGTGGACGTTTACCGAATTCCTGCGCGGTTGGGTTTTTACCGGTTTTCCTTGGTTACAATTCGGTTATACGCAAATTGATAGCCCGTTTGCTGGGATTACGCCGATTTTTGGCGTTACCGGTTTAACCTTCTTGGCTATGTTCTTAAGTGCGGTCGTTTTTAACATCGTTTCTGCGTTATGGAATTCACCGAAAAAATGGAATGTTATCTTGGCAAATAGTCTCATTTTAGTGATTATTGGTGGGGCGGCAAGTTACACATCGCAGATCAATTATGTAAAAGAAAATCCTGAAAAAGCGCTGAATGTTTCTTTAGTGCAGGGCAATATTGAACAAAATTTGAAATGGGATCCAAATTATTTGTATCAAACCATGGAAAATTATGGGCGATTAATTGGCGATAATCTAGGAAAAACGGATTTAATCATTTTGCCGGAAGCGGCGTTTCCTACCTATGAAAATAGCATTCAACCGTTTTTTCAAATGTTGCAATCCTTGGCGGAAAAAGCCAATACGGAAGTGATGGTCGGTACGATTTATCAAGATGAAACATTAGGCAAATTGTTCAATTCTATTGTGGTGGTGGGGAATCAAACGGCACCTTATCAGATGCAAACGGCAAACCGTTATAACAAACATCATTTAGTACCGTTTGGTGAATATGTTCCGTTAGAGAGTATTTTACGCCCGCTTGGTTCGGTGTTTAATTTACCTATGTCAGCTTTTCAAAGCGGAGCGCCTGTACAGCAAGCATTACAAGCCAAGAACCTGAATTTCACCGCGGCAATTTGTTATGAAATTATTCTCGGTGCGCAGTTGCAGAAAAATCTCACGGCAAATAGCGATTTTATTCTCACGGTTTCTAATGATGCCTGGTTCGGTAATTCCATCGGCCCGTGGCAACATTTACAAATGGCACAAATGCGTGCGTTGGAACTCGGCAAACCGGTGATTCGGGCAACGAATACAGGCGTGACGGCATTTATTGATGCGCAAGGTAAAATTGTGGCGCAAGCCCCGCAATTTGTGGAAACGGTGTTGACGCATCGTATTGCGCCGACACAAGGTAAAACCCCTTACAGCGTTTTTGGTGATATGCCGTTATATGTCTTAAGTGCGGTCTTTTTCTTGTTGCATTTGTTAGGCATGTGGCTTCAGCGCCTGATCTTGAAACGGGTAAGAAAAGATTGATGCTAAAAACAAAAACACCGGACATTATCCGGTGTTTTTGTTTATGCAATAAAGCGAAATTAACGGCTACGGAATACGATGCGGCCTTTGCTTAAATCGTATGGTGTCATTTCTACGGTTACTTTGTCGCCGGTTAAAATACGAATGTAGTTTTTACGCATTTTGCCGGAAATGTGTGCAGTTACCACGTGGCCGTTTTCCAACTCAACGCGAAACATGGTGTTTGGCAAGGTTTCTAAGATAGTGCCTTGCATTTCAATGGAATCTTCTTTTGCCATTTGATCCTCTAAAATAATTAATCGGTTTTTCCGCCGGCTACTTTGGGCGGAATCTCATACAAAAAGTCGGTGCGGATTATACCGTTTTTGTCGGTGGCAAGAAAGTTTTTTAACGCAGATGCCCGTAGGAAGCGCTTTTTTATTGGATTCATGATGAGAAAGCCCAATAAAACTGATATATTACAAGCCGTTATTCTCAATATTTAAAGGAGAAATTATGTCTATGCAGGTTTTGCTTTCAAACCAACCGGCCTCGGCAGTTTGGGGTGAAAAGGCACTCGTCAGTTTTAATGAAGATAAAGCGACCCTTCATTTAACTGATTTTTCCGACCGCACTTCCATACAAAAAGCGGCGCGGAAGTTACAAAATCAGGGAATTTCTGATGTTTCGTTAAGCGGAGAAGGGTGGCAGTTGGAAAATTGCTGGGCGTTTTATCAAGGTTTTTACAATGCGAAGAAACAGTTTAAATTGCAGTTTCCGACATTATCTGCGGAGCAACAACAAGAACTGAATCACCGTATTCAATGTGGCAATTTCGTGCGTGAAATCATTAATCTGCCGGCAGCCATTTTAACGCCGGAAGAGCTTGCCCAACGCGCCGCGAAGTTTATCGGGCAGACGGCAGAGCAAGCCGCTAAACAAAGTGCGGTCAGTTTTTCCATCGTTTCTCGAGAAGCATTGCTAGAACGTGGTTACCACGGTTTATGGCAGGTGGGGAAAGGCTCGCAAAATCTGCCGGCGATGTTGCAGTTGGATTTCAACCCGACAGGTAATTCGGACGCACCGGTGTTGGCCTGTTTGGTGGGCAAAGGCATTACCTTTGACAGTGGCGGTTACAGTATTAAACCGAGCGATGGCATGAGTACTATGCGCACTGATATGGGTGGCGCAGCATTATTGACGGGAGCGTTAGGCTTGGCGATTTTGCGTGGTTTAAATCAACGGGTGAAATTATTCCTTTGCTGTGCAGAAAACTTGGTGAGTAGTCGCGCCTTTAAATTGGGTGACATTATCCAATATCGTAACGGTGTCAGCGTAGAAATTCTTAATACGGATGCCGAAGGGCGATTGGTGTTGGCGGATGGCTTAATTGATGCGGACGCACAACAACCTCAATTTATCGTGGATTGTGCGACCTTAACCGGTGCGGCAAAAGTCGCGGTGGGCAATGATTATCATAGCGTGCTATCCATGGATGATCAGTTGGTCGCCGATTTATTCCGTTCTGCCGAGCAAGAACAAGAGCCATTTTGGCGTTTGCCGTTTGCGGAATTACATCGCGGACAAATTAAAACAGCGTTCGCTGACATTGCCAATACCGGCACGGTTCCCGTGGGCGCAGGTGCCAGCACGGCAACCGCGTTTTTATCTTATTTCGTGAAAAATTATCAACAACATTGGTTACACATTGATTGTTCCGCCACGTATCGCAAAACCCCAAGCGACTTATGGGCGACCGGTGCGACCGGTATCGGTGTGCAAACCCTTGCCAATTTATTATTAGCTAAAGCAAAACAACAGTAAGAGGATGTGAAATGAGCTTACAACGAACGTTATCTATTATTAAACCGGATGCCGTAAAGCGTCATTTAATCGGCGCGATTTTGGCACGCTTTGAGCAACAAGGCTTCAAAGTGATTGCCGCTAAGATGGTGCACTTCACCCAAGAACAAGCGGAAGGTTTTTATGCGGAACACCAAGGCAAACCCTTTTTTGCACCTTTGGTGGAATACATGATTTCTGCACCGGTATTCGTGAGTGTGTTAGAAAAAGAAAACGCGGTGCAAGATTACCGCACTTTAATCGGTACGACGAATCCTGAAACGGCGGCAGAAGGCACGATTCGTCGTGATTTTGCATTAAGTCAACGGGAAAACTCCGTGCATGGTTCCGATAGCCCGGAAAGCGCGGCACGAGAGATTGCTTATTTCTTCGTTGATGATGAGATTTGCGATTATTAAGATTGCGATTTAAACAAAAAGCCATTTTGTCAAAACAACGTGGCTTTTTTATTACGATAAGCAAAAAGTGCGGTGGATTTTTCGGATGTTTTAAAACATCTTGGAAATCCACCGCACTTCTATTTTATACGGGATAATTTAAGTAACGCCGTTACTTCACTTCGCGGAACATAATTTCGCTCGGAATCACAGAACCTTGCCAGTAAAGTTCGGTCGCAACTTTTTCCGCTAATTTTAAGAAACCTTGTGCAATTTCGCTGTCCGGTGCCGCAACCACAGTCGGTTCGCCGCGATCCAAATCTTGACGAAGGCGAATGTGTAACGGTTGTTGACCTAATACTTTGATGTTGTATTTGTCTGCAATGCGCTCTGCACCACCGGTACCAAAAATCGCTTCTTGGTGACCACAGTTGCTGCAAATGTGCATGGACATATTTTCCACAATACCTAACACCGGCACGGAAACACGCTCAAACATGGAAATCCCTTTCACAGCATCCAATAGGGCGATGTCTTGTGGTGTTGTAACAACCACGGCGCCTGTCACCGGAATTTGTTGGGACAGGGTAAGTTGGATATCACCGGTGCCCGGAGGCATGTCGATCACAAGATAATCTAAGTCAGGCCATAGGGTTTCTTGTAATAGTTGGCTTAATGCGCTGCTTGCCATTGGACCACGCCAAATGGTGGCGTTGTCTTCGTCCATTAAGAAACCGATGGAGTTAGCATACAAGCCGTGCGCTTCAATTGGCGTGATGTGTTGATTATCCGGTGATGTCGGGCGTTGATGCGGTGCACCGAGCATGTGTGGAATGGAGGGGCCGTAAATATCCGCATCTAAAATCCCTACGCGGGCGCCTTGTTGGTGTAACGCGATGGCAAGGTTAACAGAAACGGTAGATTTACCCACCCCGCCTTTACCAGAACTCACCGCAATAATATTTTTAACGCCTTTCACCGCAGGATGATTGTTGGCACGTTTAAGGGTCGCGATTTGGTAGTTAAGCTGCCATTTGATATTTTCCACTTCTGCTGCGTCTTTTAATGGTGCAGTTAACGCATCTTTTAATTCGGCAAACGCGGTGTTCCAGGCAAAAGGCATGGATAATTCCACGCGTAAAGTGTTTCCGCCTTTTTCGACTTTTTTCAATGTATTAAGAGAAATGAGATCTTTTTGCAGAGTAGGATGTTGAAAGTTTTTGAATAGCTGAACAATCTGTTCCTTTTGTTGTTCCGTTAAATTCTCGGAAAATAATGTCGCCATAATGCTTCCTTTTTAATGTAGTAAATTCGTCGGGCTCTATTTAATCATGAGCGCCTTTATCTGTTAAGTTAAAAATGCCTAAATCATGATTAAACTAGAAAAAATACCCTCAATAAGGTAACATAACCCCCAATTTTTTTCTGTTTTTCAAGTCTTTTAAAGGTCAATAATATGTCGAATTCCAAGCGTAAAATTTTAGTTACTTGTGCCTTGCCGTATGCCAACGGCCCGATTCATTTAGGCCACATGTTGGAGCATATTCAAGCGGATATTTGGGTGCGTTTTCAACGGATGCGCGGCAATGACATTCACTTTGTGTGTGCTGATGATGCTCACGGTACGCCGATTATGCTAAAAGCGGATCAAATGGGCATTACGCCGGAACAGCTTATTGACGATGTACGCCAAAAACACATGGCGGATTTTGCCGGTTTTAACATCAGTTTTGATAACTACCATTCCACACACAGCGAAGAAAATCGCGAGTTTTCAGAATTCATTTACAACCGTTTAAAAGAAAACGGTTTTATTAAAAGCCGTACCATTTCCCAACTATACGATCCTGAAAAAGGCATGTTCTTACCGGATCGTTTTGTGAAAGGCACTTGCCCAAAATGTAAATCGCTGGATCAATATGGCGACAACTGCGAAGTGTGTGCAGCAACCTATAGCCCGACAGAACTCATTAACCCGCGTTCTGTGGTGTCAGGCGCAACGCCGGTCATGAAAGATTCCGAGCACTTCTTCTTTGATTTGCCAAGTTTTGAAGCCATGTTGAAAAACTGGTTGGGTTCCGGATCTTTGCAGCCGGAAGTGGTGAATAAAATGCAGGAATGGTTTGAAGCGGGTCTTCAACAATGGGATATTTCCCGCGATGCGCCGTATTTCGGTTTCCAAATTCCGAATACGGAAGGCAAATATTTCTACGTTTGGTTGGATGCGCCTATCGGTTACATGGCCTCTTTCAAAAATCTGTGCAAACGCGAAAGCCATATTGATTTCGACAGTTTTTGGCGCAAAGACAGCGATGCCGAGCTTTATCACTTCATTGGCAAAGACATCATGTATTTCCACAGCCTGTTCTGGCCTGCCATGTTAGAAGGTGCCGGTTTCCGCAAACCGAGCAATATTTTTGTGCACGGCTATGTGACGGTGAACGGCGAGAAGATGTCAAAATCCCGCGGTACATTCATTCAAGCGGCAACCTATTTGAAACACTTGGATCCGGAATGTTTGCGTTATTACTACGCGGCGAAATTAAGTAATCGCATTGACGATTTGGATTTGAATTTAGAAGATTTCGTTCAGCGCGTGAACACGGATTTGGTGAATAAATTGGTGAATTTGGCTTCCCGTAACGCCGGTTTTATCCAAAAACGTTTTGATGGCAAGTTGGCGGCAGCATTAGATGATCAGGCTTTATTTAATGAATTTATCGCACAATCTGAGCAAATCGCTACGTATTACGAAAATCGCGAATTTGGCAAAGCCATTCGTGAAATCATGGCATTAACCGATAAAGCCAATAAATATATCGACGATAAAGCCCCTTGGGTGATTGCGAAAGAAGAGGGCAAAGACGCAGAGTTGCAAGCGGTGTGTTCTATGGGGATTCAATTATTCCGCGTGCTGATGGGCTATTTGAAACCGGTGTTACCAAAACTGGCAGAACGTGCAGAGGCCTTCTTGCTGGCGGAATTAACGTGGGAAAATTTAGCGCAGCCTTTATTAAATCATCAAATTGCACCGTTTAAAGCCTTGTTCTCTCGCTTGGATGGTAAACAAATTGAAGCAATGATTGAGGCGTCTAAAGCGGAAAATGCGCAAGTGAATGCCGCACCTGCTGCGAAAAGTGCGCTTCAAAATGCCAATGAATCTGCGGGAGTTATTGAGCCGATTGCGGAGACGATCACGATTGATGATTTCGCTAAGTTAGATATGCGTGTGGCGAAAGTGTTGAAATGCGAAGCCATGCCGGAATCCAATAAATTATTGCGCTTTGAACTGGATTTGGGCGATCACAAACGCCAAGTTTTTTCCGGTATCAAGGCGGCTTACGATAAGCCGGAAGAGCTGGAAGGTCGCTTTGTGATTATGGTGGCAAATCTTGCGCCACGCAAAATGAAATTCGGTGTGTCCGAAGGCATGATTTTAAGTGCGGGCACTGGCGGCGCTGATTTGTTCCTGTTGTCTGCGGATGCGGGGGTGAAAGCGGGAATGCAGGTGCAGTAAGCATCATTCCACATTTATAGGGACAGACTTTATGTCTGTCCGACAATCTGATGATACGAACAGGACAGGCATAAAGCCTGTCCCTACGATTAAAGTGCGGTTGTTTTTCTGAGAGAATTTCTACTCGTACTCTTCCAACCACTTCAGCAAAATAGCTTCTAAAATCCCTTCGTTTGATTTTTGCGGATCATCGTCGAAACCCTCTAACTCACAAATCCAGCGGTGCAAATCGGTAAAACGCACAGTTTTTGGATCTAGCTCCGGATTGTTGTCATACAACGCTTCGGCAATGAGTTGGGCGTCCGTCCATTTCATGAGTGCGCCGCCTCATTTGCGTGGTTAATGTTGTATTTCGGGATTTCAACGACCAAGTCTTCATCACCGACAATACATTGACAAGATAAGCGGCTGTCCATTTCTAAGCCCCACGCTTTATCTAACATATCTTCTTCTTGATCGCTTGGTTCATTTAAAGAATCGCCTCCTTCACGCACCACCACATGGCATGTGGTGCAAGCGCAAGAGCCATCGCAAGCATGGTGAATTTCTACGCCGGCGTTGTGGGCCACTTCAAGCAAATTGTCGCCGGCAGCGGCATCAACCACCATGCCTTCCGGGCAAAATTCTTCATTGGGTAAAAAAATCACTTTTGGCATTTTAACATCCTTACTTTCCTACAATATCATCAACGGAGTGACCTGCTAATGCGCTGCGAATGGATTTATCCATACGACGAGCCGCAAATTCCTGCGTTGCTAAATCCAGCGCTTTGATACCTTGTTTGATGGCAAGGGAATCATCCTGCTGTTTTAATTGTTCCAACGAAATAATCGCGTTTTTGACCGCACTTAATTCGTCGTCATCTAATAAATCATAATCTTGTGCGAGAGCTGAGCGCACACTTTCCAGTACACGTTCCGCTTCTACGCGTTGTTCCGCCAATAAACGTGCTTGAATATCCTCTTTGGCATTTTCCATGGAGGCTTTCAGCATGTTGGCGATTTCATCGTCTGTTAAACCGTAAGATGGCTTCACCTGAATTGAGGATTGCACACCGGTGGTTTTTTCCATGGCGGTGACGCTGAGCAATCCATCGGCATCTACTTGGTAGGTGACGCGAATATGTGCCGCACCCGCCGCCATCGGTGGAATGCCGCGCAGGGTGAAGCGGGCGAGAGAACGACAATCGTTAACTAGTTCCCGTTCACCTTGTACAATATGCACCGACATCGCGGTTTGTCCGTCTTTGAAGGTAGTGAATTCTTGCGCTCGCGCCACAGGAATGGTGGTGTTGCGCGGAATGATTTTTTCCACCAAACCACCCATGGTCTCAATGCCCAGTGAAAGCGGAATGACGTCCAATAACAATAGCTCGGAATCCGGTTTGTTGCCGGCGAGAATATCGGCTTGAATGGCCGCGCCAAGAGCGACCACTTTATCGGGATCGATAGAGGTCAGTGGTTGTTTTTGGAAAAATTCACCCACTTGTTCGCGCACATAAGGCACGCGGGTAGAACCGCCCACCATCACCACTTCATTCACGTCTTCCGCTTCTACGCCGGCATCTTTTAAGGCGCGGCGACAAGCAAGTAAAGAACGTTTAACTAACGGTTGAATCAGTTCGTTAAATTGTTCTCGGCTGATGTTGCCAAGCCAATTGCGATACTGAATTTTAGCTTCCGTTACGTTAGTTAATTCCACTTTAACGTGATTGGCTAATTCAATAAGTTCACGATATTGGCTGTCATTTTCCGGTTTTACCGCAGATTGTTCGATAATCCAATCGGCTAAGACCAAATCGAAATCATCACCGCCTAGCGCCGTGTCGCCACCGGTCGCCAACACTTCAAACACACCACGGGAGAGGCGCAAAATAGAAATATCAAAGGTGCCGCCGCCTAAATCATACACGGCAATCACGCCTTCTTGTCCGCTATCCAAACCGTACGCAATGGCTGCCGCAGTTGGTTCGTTTAATAAACGTAGCACATTAAGGCCGGCTAATTTCGCTGCGTCTTTAGTGCTTTGGCGTTGAGCATCATCAAAATAGGCAGGCACGGTGATCACTGCGCCTACAAGATCGCCGCCCAAGCGTTGTTCACCAAGTGCGGTCAATTTTTTCAGTATTTCTGCGGAGATTTCAATCGGGCTACGCACACCTTGGCGTGTTGCTAATAAAGGCAAACCGTTTTCACTGGCGACAAATTGATAAGGCAAATTCGGATAACGTTGTTGAATATCTGCAAGACTGCGACCGATTAAACGTTTGACGGAAACCACCGTATTTTGCGGATCTTGCGTGGCAAGTTCGGCGGCTTCGTAACCGACAATCACGTTTTCATCTTTGCCAAAATGCACAACAGAAGGTAATAACGGATGATTTTGTTCGTCTAATAAAATGTCGCTGTGGCCGTTGCGTACGGTAGCAATTAGGGAGTTGGTGGTGCCGAGATCGATGCCCACGGCAAGTTTTTGTTGATGGGGTGCGGCACTTTGTCCCGGCTCTGCAATTTGAAGTAACGCCATGTTGTCTCTCGATATGCTTTACATTAAAAATCTAAAAGAGTTTCTTCAACTCGCTCAATTTCTGCTTGAAGTTTTTTAATAAAACGTAATTTATCTGTTATTGCCCGTGCGATATCCCATTGTTGCTCACCAAGTGCGGTGGATAATTCGCTTAAAATGGCATGACGGATTTGGTCAATTTCTTTGGTAAATGCGGTTAATTCATCCGTGTCTTTACGGTTTTCGATATTTTCTAAGGTTTCACGCCATTCCATTTGCTGCATCAGAAAACCAATGTCTTTGTTGCTTTTTTCTTCTGGGTTTTCTTGTTCGCCGGTATTGAGGGCAATGATGCTGTCGGCGCGTGCAATCGGATCTTTTAAAATACGAAGAGCATCATTAATTTCCGCTGATTTTTGCATAGCAAGGCGTTGTTCTTGCGCAGAGGCTGCTGAAAAATTATCCGGGTGAAGAGACTTTTGCAGCGCTAAATAACGCTCATTTAATAACGCGCTGTCTACCTGAAAGGCTACGGGCAAATCAAATAATGCAAAGGGATTGTTCATCATCGTCTCAATTATACGTTAAAACTTTCACCGCAACCGCATTCGTCTTTGACGTTCGGGTTGGTGAATTTGAAGCCTTCATTTAGGCCTTCTTTGACAAAGTCTAATTGGGTGCCGTCTAAATACACCAGGCTTTTTGTGTCCACGATCACTTTCACGCCATGTTGTTCAAACACGTGATCGTCTTCGTTTAATGTATCCACGAATTCCAGCATGTAAGACAAGCCGGAGCAACCGGAGGTTTTAATGCCTAAACGTAAACCGATTCCTTTTCCGCGTTTTTCTAAAAATGTTTTGACGCGATCAGCTGCGCTTTCGGTGAGTGTGATTGACATGTTTTATTTCTCCAAAATCAAATAGCTACTTAGGTATTTCGCAGTGTTATAAAGTAGAAAGAAGTAACACTCGGGATATCAAAAATAATATGATGAATATATTAATAATTATCACCTTTACTCAGCGAGGAAAAGGCAAAGTGCGGTCCGTTTTCTCTGCGTTTAAAAACGCTTAGAAAAACGACCGCACTTTTATGACATTAAGAACCTTTTTTCGCTTTGTAATCGGCAATCGCCGCTTTAATGGCATCTTCTGCCAAAATAGAGCAGTGTACTTTTACCGGCGGTAATTCAAGTTCTTCAGCAATTTGGCTGTTTTTAATCGCGCCCGCTTCTTCCAAGGATTTACCTTTCACCCATTCGGTGATTAAAGAGCTGGAGGCAATAGCAGAGCCACAACCGTAGGTTTTGAATTTTGCATCTTCAATAATGCCTTCATCGTTCACACGGATTTGTAATTGCATCACGTCACCGCACGCCGGTGCGCCCACCATGCCGGTGCCGACTGAGCTGTCTTTTTTGTCCATAGAACCCACGTTACGTGGATTTTCGTAATGATCGATAACTTTTTCGCTGTATGCCATTTTTTGTTCCTTTCCTAAAATAATGTACTGATTGGGCGATTTGCACCGCCCGTCAAAATTAGTGGGCAGCCCACTCAATGGTGTTTAAATCGATACCTTCTTTGAACATATCCCAAAGCGGAGACAATGCGCGTAATTTTTCCACCGCACCTTTCATCAAATTGATGGTGTAGTCGATTTCTTCTTCCGTGGTGAAACGACCTAGGCTGAAGCGGATGGAGCTGTGTGCCAATTCATCGTTACGGCCGAGTGCACGTAGAACATAAGATGGCTCAAGGCTCGCGGAAGTACAAGCAGAACCGGAAGAAACCGCGATGTCGCGTAATGCCATCATTAAGGATTCGCCTTCCACGTAGTTAAAACTGATGTTGAGGTTGTTGGCAACACGGTGTTCCATGGAGCCGTTAACATAGGTTTCTTCGATGTCTTTTAAACCGTTGTATAAACGATCACGAAGGGCTTTAATGCGTGGAATTTCTGTTGCCATTTCTTCTTTCGCAATACGATAGGCTTCACCCATACCAACGATTTGGTGGACAGGTAATGTACCGGAACGCATACCGCGCTCATGGCCGCCACCGTGAATAATCGCTTCTAAACGAATACGTGGCTTGCGGCGAACGTACAATGCACCGATGCCTTTTGGTCCGTATAATTTGTGGCTGGACATAGACATTAAATCGACCGGTAATTCAGCAAGATTGATTTCCACTTTACCGACACTTTGGGTGGCGTCCACATGGAAAATGGTTTTGTTTGCACGGCATAATTCGCCAATCGCTTGAATGTCTTGAATCACACCGATTTCATTGTTCACGTGCATAATAGAGACGACGATAGTGTCAGGGCGAAGTGCCGCTTTGAATTTTTCTAAATCCACTAAACCATCGGATTCCGGTTCTAAATAAGTAACTTCAAAACCTTCGCGTTCTAACTGACGGCACGTATCCAACACCGCTTTGTGCTCGGTTTTACAAGTGATAATGTGCTTGCCTTTGGTTTGATAAAAATGCGCAGCACCTTTGATAGCAAGGTTGTCCGATTCTGTTGCGCCGGAAGTGAAAACAATTTCACGGGAATCGGCACCGATAAGATCGGCAATTTGATTACGCGCAATATCAACCGCTTCTTCGGCTTGCCAACCGAATTTATGGGAACGCGATGCCGGGTTGCCGAAAACGCCATCGATGGTCAAGTATTCCATCATTTTTTTCGCGACGCGTTCGTCCACCGGGCAAGTTGCCGCATAATCTAAATAAATAGGTAATTTCATCATTCACTCCTAAATAGTTTTATTTTAAACCGCACTTTTAGCTATGTTGTGCGTTATTCGTTTTTATCACGAGAAGATTTTCTAAATCTTGATGTTTGTGCTGGGATGGCTTGTTTTGTTTGTGTTGAGAAACCAACTCAGCCAATGTGATTTCATTTAAGAAATCTGCAATACGTTGGCTCAGCTTGTCCCATAAGGTATGCGTTAAGCATTCCTGTCCGTTTAGGCAATTGCCTTTCCCTAAACATTTTGTCGTATCAATATTTTCATTTACTGCAGCAATGATCATACCGATGGAAATGTCTTCCGGCATATGACCTAATTTATAGCCGCCGCCCGGTCCGCGCACACTTTTGACTAAATTATTGCGGCGCAGTTTTGCAAACAGTTGTTCCAAATAAGAAAGGGAAATGTGTTGTCGCTCGGAAATATCGGACAAACTTACGGGACCATTATCGGCATGAATAGCAATATCTAAGATTGCGGTGACTGCATAACGACCTTTCGAGGTTAATTTCATCTTTTATGTTCCTAAATAAAAAAATAATCAATTAAGCGAAGAAATCTTACATTGTTGACTTTTACAGTCAACTATTATTCTTTTACGATTTAAGTTTTTTTTCAACCGCACTTAACATGCCGAGTAAAATGTGAAGTTCTGTTTTTTCGACTTCAGCACGACCATATAAGCGTCGGAGTTTTTGCATGACACCTTGATTTTGAATAAAGCCAAGGGATTGATAAAGCTGCTCGGTACGCGTAAAAAAATACTCTAATTCTTGCATTTTGGGATACATATCAGGCTGCGTTTGTGTCATTGTCTGATTTTCTTCACGCTGTGTTGCCAAGTAAGCCATACGTATTTCGTAACTGATTAATTGTACCGCCATGGCTAAATTTAACGAGGCATAATCGGGATTTGTAGGAATCGTCACATGATAGTGGCATTTGAGCAATTCTTCATTGGTTAAGCCGACACGCTCACGTCCAAATACAATCGCCACTTTTCCACTCATCGCATGATTAATGGCTTTTTCCCCACATTCGCGTGGCTCAATGAGTGAGTTTTGCAAATGACGTAATCTTGCACTGGTACCAATCACTAACGAGCAATCGGCAACGGCTTGGGAAAAGTTTTCTACAATAACCGCACTTTTCGCCACATCTTCTGCACCGGCAGCAAGGGCAATCGCTTGATCATCCACACCTTGTTTCGGCGCCACTAACACTAAATCTGTTAATCCCATTGTTTTCATTGCTCGTGCGGTAGAACCGATGTTGCCACTGTGCGAGGTTTCAATTAAAACAATTCGAATATTTTTCAACATGCTCATTTTTATCTTATTCAATAGCGGGGTGTATTCTATCACAAATACCCCTTGTTTTTAGTCAACAATTCTAAAAATTTTTCTGATAGCTATTTTCTTTTAAATCTCTTATAATTTCACACCTAAATTGTTCTTTAAAATCCGGTGGAATCTATGAATCCTATGTTAAATATCGCGATTCGTGCAGCACGAAAAGCAGGCAATATTATTGCTAAAAACTACGAACGTCGTGACGACATCGTCACCATGGAAAAAAGCAAAAATGACTATGTAACCAATGTGGATAAAGCGTCAGAAGAAGCGATTATCGAAGTCATTAAAAAATCTTACCCTGACCACACCATCATCACCGAAGAAAGCGGTGCATTAGAAGGCAGTGATAACGATGTTCAATGGGTGATTGATCCACTGGATGGCACCACAAACTTTGTAAAAGGTTTGCCTCATTTCTCCGTTTCTATTGCTATTCGTGTTAAAGGCCGCACCGAAGTGGGCGTGGTTTACGATCCTATTCGCAATGAATTATTTACTGCTGTACGTGGTGAAGGCGCAAAATTAAACGAACAGCGTTTACGCGTTGAAAACAAACGTGATTTATCCGGCGCAGTACTTGCTACCGGTTTCCCATTCAAACAAGCGAAATACATGCCAATGCAATTCAATATGATGCAAAGCTTAATTGAAGAGGCGGCTGATTTCCGCCGCACCGGTTCTGCTGCGTTGGATCTTTGCTATGTGGCATCTGGTCGTTTAGACGGTTATTTTGAATACGGTATCAAAGCTTGGGATGTGGCGGCAGGCGATTTAATCGTTCGTGAAGCTGGCGGTATCGTGACTGACTACAATGCCGGTCATAGCTACTTAAAAGCCGGTCATATTGTTGCCGCAGCACCACGCGTGTTAAAAGAAATGTTGAATAAAATTCAGCCTTGCTTAGCCGAAGATTTAAAATAAGACGAAAATCGACCGCACTTTTGTATTGAGTTTTAAAGGTTGTCGAATTTCAGAAACACAAAACGCCCGTTTATTACGGGCGTTTTTTTATCTCGCTATGGAGGATTTAGGCTTTTGATTTATTGGTTACGCCAATGTAAACACAGGCGGCAAAGCCAAGTACTAAAACATGCGGCGTATAAGCGGTAACACCGGCAGGCGAAGCCGCTAAACCGAAGTTATGTGCCGCAGCTGCACCTAATAGCATGCCTAATACAAACAATGCTGCGTCATTGTTTCCTTCCCCGATATTCACCAATTGTTTACCTGGGCAACCGCCACCAAGGGCGAAACACAATCCGCATAACGCCATGGCAAAGAAGTTCCAAATGTATTGGTTATGTGCGATAGGTTGTTGTTCAAATCCCACATGGAATTGTCCGAGCAAGCTGTTAGTGATTGCAGCGAAGACAACAAGAGCAATGACTCCATTTAATAGCTGTGTATCGCGGAATAATACGAAGTTACGGAATGCGCCAATCGTACAGAAGCGGGATTTTTGCATTAACACACCAAGCAATGCACCGCCGGCAAGCGACATCCAAACGGCTGGGTGTTGTGCACCCGGGCCTTTCTCGGAGAAGTAAATCGCCAGATTTTCGCCAAATTTAAATTGAGTTAAAAGCAAGATGAGCAATGCCAAAGTAAACAGCACGCCAATGAGCCCAGACGATTTGCTTTGTTCACTTGATTTTCCTAGGGAAAAACCGCGATTTGCAAAGAAAATGCCACCCAATATGCCGGCGAATAATCCAACGATTCCTGTAATGGCAGTGAGATCGCCACCGCCTAGACGCAAATAAGCACGCCACGGACAGCCTAAGAAAATCAGTGCGCCGATCATGGCAAAGAACCCAAGGATGATACGAGCCAATGGTGCGGAGCCGCCACGAGGTCGGAATTCCTTGGAAAAATAGGCACTGGCAAGCGCACCTAAAACTAAGCCGATAAGTTCGGGACGAATATATTGTAGCGGAGCGGCGCGATGGAGTCCTAATGCACCAGCGGTATCGCGTAAGAAACACGCCGCACAGAAACCCATATTGCCGGGATTGCCATTGTAGGTTAGAAGTGGAGCAACGATACCAAGTGCAGCACCTGCAACCACAGGCCAAGTTAAAATTTTCATAATGAGACCTTTGTGATATCTGAAGTTAAATTGAATTGTGTGTTTTTAATCGCTAAAAACGGCCCCATTGTAGAGAAGTTGCCAACATAAAAGAACCGACTTTTTCTCAGTTCGTGAGCCGGATCAAGGATTTGCAAAAACAAGGCAAAATGCACCGCACTTTCTAGTCTAAATGGATTCACAGCCAACGTGTTAAATGCAATTCCACAATATCCACGATGTGTTTTAAGAATGTAGTGTCTTGCCCATTATGGAAACGGGCGGTATCTCTAGAGGTAAATAATAAAAGTGCGGTCGGTTTATGACTTGTTTTTGCGCCGAGCAAGCAAATTGCCACGGAGCCAATGGGAAATTCTTCCGGCAGAAACATCAGATGTTTTTCTTTGTTGCTTAAATCGCCCAAGTAAAATTGGCGCAAGCCGAGACGTTCTAAACGAATCAGTTCAAACGCCTTGCGATCAATCCAATATTGTTCGGGAATGGTTTCATTTTTTGGCCACGCATCTCGAAACAGCAATATTTTTGCACCGTCTAGCTCGTAGGATTGCGCCCATTGTTTCAGTTTTTCATCACCGTGTTGGAAATTTTCCGCTTGAAACAATTTCTTTTGTAAGGGCATAAGCGCATAGAAAATATCTGCCTCTTGATAGGCAAGCTGATGAAATTTTTCTAAGAACGCTGTGAGAGTTTTGATTTGTTGGCGTTGCTGTTCTAGCTGTGCTTCTACTAAAGATAGCGTGCCTTTTTGCGGATGAACCACGGACAGTTTGGCGAGCAATTCAGGGTGGGTAGTGAAAAAATCAGGGTGTTCGGTTAGGTATTCGACGACGTTTTTTTCCTGTTCATTCATAAAAAAAACTCTCCAAAAAAGAACCGCACTTTGATGGCTCAAAAGTGCGGTCATTTTTCTATGCATTTTTACGCAGCAAACGGATCTTGTAAAATCATGGTTTGTACGCGATCCGGTCCGGTTGATAGGATAGAAACCGGTACGCCGGTGACTTCTTCGATGCGTTTGATGTAATTACGGCAAGTTTGTGGTAATTGATTCACATCGGTGACGCCGAAGGTGTTTTCTTTCCAACCCGGCATGGTTTCATAAATCGGCTCAACACCTTCCCAGTCTTTCGCCGCAAGCGGTGCGTATTCTACAATGTTGCCGTTTGGCATTTTGTAGCCCACGCAGATTTTCACTTCATCGAAACCGTCTAACACGTCTAATTTCGTCATGCAGAAACCGGAAATAGAGTTTAATTGAATCGCGCGACGAATGGCTACCGCGTCAAACCAACCACAACGACGAGGACGCCCGGTGACCGCACCAAATTCGTTCCCTTTACGGGCAATTTCTGCGCCAACTTCATCGAATAATTCTGTCGTGAACGGGCCGCCACCCACGCGGGTGCAATAGGCTTTGATGATACCCAACACATAATCCAAATTACGTGGACCAAAACCGGAACCGGTAGCAACGCCACCGGCAGTGGTGTTGGAGCTGGTCACATACGGATAGGTACCGTGGTCAATGTCCAACATGGTGCCTTGTGCGCCTTCGAATAAAATGTTGTCGCCATTTTTGCGGGCAGTATCCAAGATAGAGGTAATGTCAGCAACCATGCCGGTGATAATATCGGCAACGGCGAACACATCATCTAAGGTTTTTTGATAATCAACCGGTTCGACTTTGTAGTAGTTCACCAATTGGAAGTTGTAGTAATCAAGGATGTTTTTGAGTTTTTCGGCAAAGGCTTCACGATTAAATAAGTCACCTACGCGTAAACCACGACGAGCGACTTTGTCTTCATAAGCCGGGCCGATACCACGACCGGTGGTACCGATGGCTTTTTTGCCAAGTGCCGCTTCACGGGCGTGGTCCATCGCAACGTGGTAAGGCAGAATTAATGGGCAAGCTTCGGAGATCAATAAACGGTCACGTACGTTCACGCCACGGTTTTCTAATTCGCCCATTTCTTGCATGAGGGCAGTTGGGGAAAGTACAACGCCATTACCGATTAAACAGGTGACGTTATCGCGTAAGATACCTGATGGAATTAAACGTAAAACGGTTTTTTCACCATTGATGATTAAGGTGTGACCGGCATTATGACCGCCCTGATAACGAACCACATATTTGACGCGGTCGGTGAGCAAATCAACGATTTTTCCTTTTCCTTCATCGCCCCATTGCGCGCCGAGAACAACAACACTTTTACCCATAATTTTCCGCCTTTTTTAAGCTAGTTTATAAAACAACGGTTGCTTACTTTACTCTTTTTAACCTTTGATCTCAATGAGATTTATGACTATTTGTTGGCTAAAATAACCGCTCTTTTCGGTGCAGGATAGCCTTCGATGGTTTTGCTGTGATCCGCCGGATCGAGAAAATCAATTAAGGATTCATTTTCTAACCAATCGGTTTTACGCTGTTCTTCTAATGAGGTAACGGCGACATCCACGCAACGCACATTTTTAAAGCCGGTTTTTTGTAACCAATGAATCAAAGCAGCGACAGATGGAATGAAATACACATTTTTCATTTTGGCGTAGCGATCCATCGGCACCAACACCGTATTTTCGTCACCGTCCACCACTAAGGTTTCGAGCACCAATTCACCGCCATTAACCAGTTGCGCACGCAGTTGGGAAAGGTGATCGAGCGGCGATTTTCGGTGATATAACACGCCCATAGAAAACACCGTATCAAACGCGGCAAGGGGTTGCATTTGCTCGATGCCGAGAGGAATCAGATTAGCTCTGCGATCGTCATTTAAGAGTTTGCGAACCGCTTCAAATTGGCATAAGAACAATTCTGTCGGGTCGATGCCCACCACCATTTTTGCGCCTTCGCCCACCATGCGCCACATATGATACCCACTGCCGCAACCCACATCTAAAATCGTGCGGTCTTGCAATGGCGCTAAATGCGGTAGCACGCGATCCCATTTGAAATCAGAGCGCCACTCGCAATCCACATGAATGCCAAGTAAATGATAAGGCCCTTTGCGCCATGGCATGAGTTGTTTTAAATGGTGAGTAATACGCTGGCGTTCACCATCAGAAAGCGCAGAATCGCACTCAGATTTGACCGCACTTTTAAGATCAATACGAGAAGCCGCCAAGTGCGGTAGAAATTCCACGACTTTTGCCCATTTGGCATATTCCCCGTGGGTTTGCTGTTGCCATTGTTTCATTTGTAATGGCAAGGTTTCCAACCAAGGGGAAAGATGGGTCGTAGCAATTTGTTGATAAAAAGGGCGAAAATCGATCATATCGTTATCTCGGTGAATTAAGGTTACAGCGCATCATGATACGCTTTTTGGGCTTTCTCAAAGGTGTCGGTAATCGCGGCATCCGGTTTTGCGGACAGCAGTGACACAATAATAATGGCGATAGCGGCGAACACAAAGCCCGGAATCATTTCATACACTTGCGCCCATTCGCTTTCTTGCGGTAAACACTCTTTCCAAGCAAATACCGTTATTGCACCGGTAAGCATACCCGCCATGGCACCGGAAGAGGTCATGCGTTTCCAAAATAAGGAAAGTAAAACTACCGGACCAAAGGCACTGCCAAACCCAGCCCAAGCAAATTCCACAAGTTTCAAGACCTTACTGTTTTGGTCTTGCGCAATCCAAATGGCAACGGCGGCAATCACCAATACCATGATGCGACCTAACCAAACTAATTCTTTTTCAGACGCTTTCAGTCGGATAAAGCCTTTGTAAAAGTCTTCGGTAATCGCACTGGAAGAAATTAACAACTGGCAACTTAAGGTACTCATCACCGCAGCAAGAATGGCGGAAAGTAAAATACCGGCAATCCACGGATTAAATAGTATGCGGGATAGCTCAATAAAAACTTGTTCCGGTTCATAGTTTACCAAAGCGGCGGAAGCGGTGTTTGCATTTGCATAGAAATAGGCCATACCAAAGAAACCGATGGCAACGGCACCTGCTAAGCAAAGCACCATCCAGGTCATGCTGATTTTGCGGGCTTTATTGAGAGAACGCACAGAGTCTGCCGCCATGAAACGAGCGAGAATATGCGGTTGCCCGAAATAACCTAAGCCCCAAGCCGCAAGGCTTAACAAGCCCATAATGGTGGTACCACGGAATAAGTCGGTAAATTCTTTTTGTGCGCTTATTTCCGCTTGTTGTACGATATTTTGTAGATAATCAACGCCGCCGATAGAAATCACCACAAAAACAGGTGTGAGCAATAAGGCGAAAATCATTAGCGTGGCTTGAATGGTATCCGTCCAACTCACCGCAAGGAAACCACCGATAAAGGTGTAGGCGATTGTCGCAAGCGCGCCGTACCAAAGTGCGGTGGAATAGTCGATTGAAAAGAGATTTTGGAATAATTTTGCACCGGCAACCACGCCCGAAGCGCAATAAATGGTGAAAAACACCAAAATAATGGAGGCGGAAACGATTTTTAACGCATTGTGACGCGTACCAAAACGATGATGAAAATATTCGGGCAGGGTTAAGGCATTATGATTGAATTCAGTGTAAACCCGTAAACGTCCGGCAACGAAGAGCCAGTTTAAATAAGCGCCCAAGGTTAGACCGATGGCAATCCAGCCTTCGACCAAACCGGATAAATACACGGCGCCCGGCAATCCCATCAATAACCAACCGGACATGTCCGAGGCACCGGCAGACATCGCTGTGACGAAACTGCCTAAGCGACGTCCACCCAAAATGTAATCGGATAAATCTTTGGTGTAATAATAGGCGGCAACCCCAATGCCAATCATGCCGAAAATATAAATAGTAAATGTAACAATTGTCGGATCTAAACCAAACATCCTATCAACCCTAAAAAATAGTTCTTATATTCAAAAAAAGGGGAGCATTTTACCTTATTTGCCCCTGTTATTCTATTTTCCTTTTCGTTAGACTAATCGGCAAAATCAATAACAACGACATTTTGGATAAGATATTTTATGGATTCTGTTGAATTATTGGTCAATGTGACACCAAGCGAAACGCGCATTGCCTTAGTGGAAACCGGTTTGCTCAAAGAAGTGCATATTGAACGCCAAGGCAAACGCGGTATTGTCGGAAATATTTATAAAGGCCGCGTCACCCGTGTATTACCGGGAATGCAATCGGCATTTGTGGATATCGGGCTGGAAAAAGCCGCCTTTTTACACGCTTCAGACATTGTGTCGCACACCGAATGTGTGGAAGAAAGTGAACAAAAGCAATTTGTGGTGAAAGACATTTCCCAATTGGTACACGAAGGGCAGGATATTGTGGTGCAAGTGGTAAAAGATCCGCTTGGCACGAAAGGCGCACGACTCACCACAGATATTACCTTGCCTTCCCGTTATTTAGTATTCATGCCTGAAAATAGCCATGTGGGCGTGTCACAACGCATTGAAAGCGAGGAAGAACGTAATCGCTTGAAAGAACTCACCTTGCCTTTATGTGATGAATTAGGTGGTTTTATTATCCGTACTGCGGCCGAAGGCGCGACTGAACTGGATTTACAACAAGATGCCGATTTCTTAAAACGCTTGTGGCGAAAAGTGCTAGAACGCCGTGCGAAATACCCAACTCGTTCTATGCTTTACGGCGAATTGGCGCTGACACAGCGTATTCTGCGGGATTTTATCGGCGGTAAATTGGATCGAATTCACATTGACTCCCGACTTTGTTTCAATGAAGTGAAGCAATTCACCGAAGAGTTCATCCCCGACCTCACCGACAAACTGATTTTATACACGGGAAATCAACCGCTCTTTGATGTGTACAGTGTGGAAAAGGGGATTCATCATGCTTTAGATAGACGAGTGAATCTCAAATCCGGTGGTTATTTAATCATTGAGCAAACAGAAGCCATGACCACCATCGACATCAACACCGGTGCATTCGTGGGGCATCGTAATTTAGAAGAAACCATTTTTAACACTAATATCGAAGCCACTAAAACCATCGCGCAACAACTTCAACTGCGCAATCTCGGCGGCATGATTATCATTGATTTTATCGATATGCAAAGTGAAGAACACCGTAATCGTGTGTTGGAATCCTTGCAAGATGCCTTATCGCGTGATCCGGTGAAAACAAACGTGAATGGCTTTACACAATTAGGTTTGGTGGAAATGACACGCAAACGTACTCGGGAAAGTTTGGAACATGTATTGTGTTGCGAATGCCCAACCTGCCAAGGTCGCGGACGAGTAAAAACCGTGGAAACCGTATGCTACGAAATCATGCGCGAAATTATCCGCGTGCACCATTTATTCGCCAGCGAACAATTTGTGGTTTACGCCTCTCACGCGGTTGCCGAGTACTTAATTAACGAAGAATCCCACGGTTTGTTAGCCGAGTTGGAAGTCTTTATTGGCAAACAAATCCAAGTAAAAACCGAACCGTTTTACACCCAAGAGCAGTTTGATGTGGTGGTGATGTAAAAAGTGCGGTGGGAAAACAATCTATTTTTTGAACGTGTTAGCTTTTACGTCATCGAATGTTGTTTTTTCCATCCGACAATAACTGTCCTGAGCAACGTATCGTTGTATTGGGATAACGCAATTTAATTCTCATCCCCGACAATATGTTGGGGATTTTTACATAACAACGCTGAGAAATAATATGGCAAAAGAATCCAATTCCTTATATTTACAATTAGAAATTTTACGTTTAATTCCCAAACGTAGTTACATCAGCAGCCATGAAATCCAACAGAAGCTGGAAGATATGGGATTTTCTCGCGATATTCGTAGCATTCAACGTCAATTAAAAAGCCTGGCTGAGCAGTTTGATATTGAATGTAATACCCTCAGCAAGCCTTACAGTTATCGCAGGAAAGAAAATGCTAAAGGACTCGATTTGCCGATTTTAAATGAGCAACAATCCTTGGTATTGATGCTGGCGAAGCAATATTTAAAAGGCATTTTGCCTGCGAATATCCTGAATTCGATGGAATCCTTTTTTAAGCAGGCAGAATATAACTTGGTCTATGATGCCAATAAAAAATCCGGTTCCGAATGGCTGAACAAAGTGGCGATTGCGCCAACCAGTCAACCGTTATTGCCCGCCAAAATTGATCCCGAAATTTTTGCTCAAATCAGTACTGCACTTTATCAAAACCGATTTCTACAGGTGCATTACCGAAGTATTCACGGTAAAGAACATAAGGCTTTAGTGAAACCTCTTGCTTTGGTGCAACAAGGCCCGAGTAGCTATCTCGTCGCGCAATATGAACATGGTGATATTTTGCATCTTGCTTTGCATCGTTTGCTTGAGGTTACTATGAGTACCATGCAATTTGAGCGTCCGGATTTTAATTTGAAAGCTTATGTTGAAAGCCAAAAATTCGGTTTTAGTTATGGCAGAAAAATTCGCTTAACGTTTAGAGTGGATAAAGCGATTGGTGGATTTTTGACAGAAACGCCGTTATCGGTTGATCAAACGGTGAAAGATTGTGGCTGTGAATATGAAATTTCCGCCACGGTCATTGAGAGTGAAATGTTGAACTGGTGGATTGCGCATTTTGGCGAAAATTATCAAGAAATTGATCGTGTATATCTAGAGGACATTTCCTAACGACACACATTGTCGCTTTATGTTTTATGATGAAGCCATCAACAGAGAGTACATTAAGATGAATCCTTATCAATCACCTGATCAAGCAGAAATATTTTCGGGCATGATGGGAAGAGATAGAGCGATTGATGAGATTCTAAAAGTGAGAGGAAAGAAAAAGCATGGCAGCGAAAAATAAACCAATTTGCGTCGTATTAACCGGTGCGGGGATTAGTGCTGAAAGTGGTATTCCTACTTTTAGAGCAGAAGATGGATTGTGGGCTGGGCATAAAGTGGAAGAAGTTTGTACGCCTGAAGCCTTGCAAAAGAACCGCGCGAAAGTACTCGATTTCTATAATCAACGCCGTAAAAATGCCGCCGCAGCTAAGCCAAACGCTGCGCATCTTGCCTTAGTTGAATTGGAAAAAGCCTATGATGTGAGAGTCATCACGCAAAATGTGGATGATTTACATGAGCGAGCAGGAAGCTCAAATGTGTTGCATTTACACGGCGAATTAAACAAAGCGCGTAGTAGTTTTGATGAAAGTTATATCGTGGATTGTTTTGGTGATCAGAAATTAGAAGATAAAGATCCAAACGGACATCCAATGCGCCCTTATATCGTCTTTTTTGGTGAAATGGTGCCGATGCTAGAACGAGCCATTGAGATTGTCGAACAAGCGGATGTAGTATTAGTGATTGGCACCTCTTTGCAGGTGTATCCAGCGAATGGTTTGGTTAATGAAGCTCCACGCAATACGCCGATTTACTTAATTGATCCGAATCCCAATACAGGCTTTGTACGCAAGCAAGTGATTGCAATAAAAGAAAGGGCAGGAGAGGGAGTGCCGAAGGTAGTGGCAGAGTTATTGGAGAACGTGGAAAACACATAGAAAAACGACCGCACTTTATCATTGGCATTGCCGATGGTATTTCCAATAGCAATCACGCGGAAAAAGCCAGTAAGTGTGTCATGTCGGCGTTGCAAAAGATTCAGACATTAAGTCGAAACACCATTCCCTATTTACAAGATAAATTATCGGAACAGTTGGCAGACCCCTATTTTGGTTCGGCAACCACATTCGTCGCGGCAGAAATTGATCAACTCAATCAAAAAGCCAAAATAGTCAGTGTGGGCGACAGCAGAGCTTATCTTATTGATGAAGCAGGAAAATGGCGACAAATTACAAAAGATCATTCTATTTTGTCCGAATTGTTAGAACTATCTCCTCACCAAAAAGAAGAGGATTTCGCCACAATTTATGGCGGCGTTTCTTCTTGTTTAGTCGCGGATTATTCCGAATTTCAAGATAAAATCTTTTATCAGGAAATTGAAATTAAACAGGGTGAAAGCCTATTACTTTGTTCTGACGGTTTGACTGATGGGCTTTCAGATGAAATGCGCGAAAAAATTTGGCTGAAATATGCCGATGATAAAGCTCGCCTCACGGTTTGCCGCAAGATGATTGAGAAGCAATCGTTTTCGGATGATTTGTCGGTTATAATCTGCGCGTTTTAACTTAAATGAAGGAGCCTCTATGGCAAATAATATTACTCAGGTTGTAGATTCTTTAATTTCTATTGGTCAGGTGATCGAAAATTTTAGATTACAACGTGAAAAGACTGAACTATACGATTCGAATCGTTTTAATCCGTTTCAGTTTATGCGAACGGATGAAATGGGGTTATCAAAAATTCTTGCCTTTTTGCTAGATCCTAAAGAAGCTCATGGGCAAGGGGATTTGTTTTTAAATAGTTTTCTGAAGTATATTGAAAAACATAACTTCCTAGCATACGACAATATTCAGGTGTGTGTTGAAAAAGCTACAAGTAAAAATCGTCGTCATGATATTTTTATTGAGGGATTTTTAAATAATAAACGTCGTTGGATCGTTTCAATTGAAAATAAGTTGAGATTTGCCACTGACCAAGAAGAACAGTTAAAAGATTATCGAGATGATTTGGAGAGATATAGAGAAGTTGAATACTGTCTTATTTATTTACCTGTTTTTAAGGAACCTCCTTCCGAAAACTCCATTGAAAAAGATAAATGGGAAGAGCTAATTGGTGCTAAAAAAGCTATCTTACTGTCAGCGAAAGATTTGGTTGATTGGCTAGATAACACATTAATCATAGCACCAGCTGTTAAACAATTTAGTCAGGATTTAAAAAAATTTTTGAGTGAGGAACTTATGGGAAATACTGAAACTAATAATGAATTGGTTAATTATTTAATGAAAAATAATGATGTTTTATATTCGGCATTAAATGTTATTGCTTCACGTGAACAACTTTATGAAAAATTAATGACTGTGTTGGTAGAACAATTACAAACCAGATTTGAATCTAATTACAATAAACTAAAAGATTATGGGTGGAAATGTAACTCCAATGGTGATATTGATGCTAAATATTTTGGTATTTTTATAGATCAAGGCGATACATCTTGGGGAGTTGGCATTGAATTTGATACAGCTGATTTGAGAGATGGATATTATGGAGTGTATTGTCATAAAGATAAAAATGAGGAGCTATATGATCTAATATGGAATATTTTTGATAAAGCCAAACTAAGAACTCACTTTAAATATACAAGGTCTTGGGCTATGTGGCAATGGCTAGATGGTCAGTTGATAAATTGGGATTCAGAAATTCTAAAAAAAATTCCTAATGGAGAATTAGCTGAACAAATTTTTGATTTATGTAAACCTTTATTAGATATCATTACAGATAATCTAGATAAAATAAAACAACTGGATATTAAAAAATTCTAACGACACCTTTTGTCGCACCCCTCACTAAAATACTCCTTACCAACCAGTAAGGAGTATTTTTTATGTCTGAATATAAATTAAACCCACCGACAGTGTCTTCTTATACTGAAAATATGATGCTCAAAATTTTATTTGAACATAAAGGCTTTTCCGAAGTATTTCGGGAGGGTAGTTGGCGAAGTGATGAAATCGCCGGTGCGTTTGGGCTGCCTGAAGAATTAGAGAATGATAAAAATTTACGCACGGTTGCTCGTCGGCTTTTAAAAGCGCGGTATAAAACACTCCAAAAATCTACCGCACTTTTACCGGAGTTATGGAAACAGGCGTATGAAAATTTGGCAACATTGGCAGAATTTTTGCAGCTGAATCCCGTTGAACAGGAACTTCTTCGCTTTGCCATGCATTTACGCAGTGAAGGGCCTATGCGAGATTTGTTTGAGTACTTGCCGAAATCGGATTTACAAAGAACGGCTGCGATCATGGCGGATTTACTTAAACAGCCGAAAAATCAGATTCTATCTGCCTTAAAGAAAGGCAGTAAACTCGATGCTTATGGCCTGATTGATCGCGATTATCGCCCCGATAGTGTGCATGATTATTTAGATTGGGGCGAAACCTTAGATTTTGATGAATTTGTGACACAACCATTAAACGAAAACGTCCTATTAAAATCTTGTACGGAAGTCGCTCAAGTGCCAAGTCTGCAACTGGATGATTTTGCCCATATTGCCGGCATGAAAGAGATGATGTTGACCTATTTACAACAGGCACTAAAACATTATCAGAAAGGCGTAAATCTTTTAATTTATGGCGTGCCCGGCACCGGTAAAACCGAATTTGCCGGATTGCTTGCACAAGCATTAGGGATTTCGGCGTATAACATTACTTATATGGATTCTGACGGAGATGTTGTGAAGGCAGAGCAACGCCTGAACTACAGTCGCCTTGCTCAAACGTTATTAAACGGCAAGCAGGCGCTTTTAATTTTTGATGAAATTGAAGATGTGTTTAACGGCTCGTTTATGGAGCGTTCTGTTGCACAAAAAATAAAGCGTGGACAAATCAGTTGCTGGAGAACAATAACGTGCCGATGATTTGGTTATCCAATTCGGTACACAGCATAGATGCGGCTTTTTTGCGTCGCTTTGATTTTGTGTTTGAAATGCCGGATTTGCCGCTAAAAAATAAATCGGCGTTAATTTCGCAGCTGGCAGGCGGTAAATTAACGGCGGAATACGTGCAGCATTTTGCCAAAGTGCGGTCACTTTCACCGGCGATTTTAACGCGCGTGTTCAATGTGGCAAATGCGGTTGATAACGGCAAAAAAGCCTTTTCTGAGGTTTTGCTTACGCTACTTAATGAAACCTTACAGGCACAAGGTAAAAAGAAAATTGAGCCGTTAGTGGAAAGCAAACTGAGTTATCAGCTTGACTGGGTTTCCTGCAATGACAATATTCATAAAATCAGTGAAGGATTAATGCGAACCAAGAAAGGTCGAATTTGTTGTTATGGTCCGCCGGGCACAGGGAAAACCGCTTGGGCAGGTTGGCTTGCCGAGCAGTTAGATATGCCGTTGTTGCTTTGCAAAGGGTCTGATTTGCTCGATCCTTATGTTGGCGGAACAGAACAAAAAATTGCGGAGGCATTTGAATCGGCGAAGCGTGATAATTGTTTGCTAGTGCTGGACGAAGTAGATTCGTTTCTGTTTTCACGCGACGGTGCAGAACGTAGTTGGGAACGTTCCCAAGTTAATGAGATGTTGACACAAATTGAGCGTTTTGAAGGCGTAATGGTGGTTTCAACGAATTTGATGAATGTGCTGGATCCGGCAGCATTACGGCGTTTTGATTTAAAGCTAAAATTTGATTATTTAACGCCACAACAGCGTTTGGATTTTGCTAAACAACAAGCAGAAAAATTGAATTTGGGCGCATGGGCTGAAACCCATTCAAAACGCCTCCTTGAGTTGAATTTACTCACGCCGGGCGATTTTGCCGCCGTTGCCAGACGACACAATTTTTCCCCCTTTGAGAATCTAGAAGATTGGTTAGAAGCCTTGTGTGGCGAATGTCGTGTGAAACCGGCGTTTTCCCGTAAAAAGGTCGGTTTTTAATCGTTGCTATATTTTGATTTATATAGACAATATTCTAAATCCCGTTATTTGGGACCATTGTATTTAGGACGATTTATTTAAGGAGAACACATGATTTATTTTTCAGATAAAGAATTAGACGATTTTTTATTGGAGGATATCTATCGTGGCGATTTGACGACGCGCGCGCTCGGTTTGGACAACGTGCCGGCGACGATTTTATTTAAACGTAAAAATGCCGGTATTGTGGCGGGCATTAGCGTGGCAGAAAAATTGCTGAGAAAACTGGAGCTTGAACCGCAGGTTTATGGGCAGGAAGGTGAAACCGTTGATGCCGGCACGGTGCTGTTAAGTGCGGTGGGTTTTGGCGACAAATTACATCAGGCATGGAAAGTGGTTCAGCTCGTGTTGGAGTGGTCTTGTGGCGTGGCGCAATACACGGCGGACATGATCGCCAATGCCAAAGCCATCAATCCTCATGCGGTGGTCGCCTGCACCCGCAAAAGCATTCCGAATACCCGAAAGTTAGCGACCAATGCGGTATTGGCAGCAGGCGGGCATATTCATCGGCAAGGCATTAGCGAAACGCTGCTGGTGTTTACCAATCATCGCAACTTGCTTGTGGAACCCGATAATTGGTCGGCAATCGTGGAACGTTTAAGACGGGAAGCGCCGGAAAATAAAATTACCTTGGAAGCGGATAATTTCAGTCAATTTGAACAAATGTTGGATGCCGAACCGGATATTATTCAGTTGGATAAATGGTCGGTGGATGACGTGAAACGGGCATTGTCTTTGGTGGCGGCGAGCGGTAAAAAAATCACTCTTTCTGTTGCCGGTGGTGTGAATAAACATAATGTTGCTGATTATGCTAAGTTGGGCATTCATTTATTTATCACCTCCGCCCCTTATTACGCCCCACCGGAAGATATTAAAGTGGTGATTGAGCGACAGTCTTAAAACACCGTAAAAAACGACCGCACTTTTTGATTAAAAGTCTCATTCTGTATTCAATCTGTGACGGTTAAATGCAACCGCCACAACTGCCACAACGCCAGTCTTCCGGATTCACTGCTTGATAAAACGCCCGCATGTAGTCTTCTTCCAAGGGAATGTCGTATTGAATAAATAAATCTGACAGCCAATCCATGTTGGCTAAAATCCAGTCGTTTTCATCCAAGCCTTCTAAATAAAGCTCATCTTCGGGATCAATAAAATTATAGATATTTCTGGTGCCCATATCTTTATCACGGCGTTCAGCGGGGAGGACGAGAGGAATGTCGTTATAGCGAATATCCCAATGTCCTAAGCAGAGCGTATGCCCTTTTGCCGTCCATTCGGCTTTAAATGGATTTTGCATAATCTGTTACTTAATTGGAAAAATAAGGGGTTCAGTATAATCCCCTATAAAAAATGAGCCATACTACAAAGACGGTAATCTGAAAGCTGATGACAAAACAGATCTACACCAATCATATCAAAAAGTGATTAGCCTTTCCCCGAGAGCTCGAATTCGCTATAATTTGCGTATTTTTTATCAATCTATTTTTCGATATAAGTAAATCTTTCATGTTAAAACAAGTTACCGAGTCTTTATTAACCCGCAGTCATTTGGCGTTATCCGATTTATCCAACGTATTTGATACGTTAGCGCAACGCAACGTGGATTATGGCGATTTATATTTTCAGCTAAGTCAGGATGAAAACTGGGTATTGGAAGACGGGATTATTAAAGAAGGCGGATTTCATATTGATCGCGGAGTAGGCGTGCGTGCAGTCAGTGGCGAGAAAACCGGATTTGCCTATTCTGACCAAATTAATCTAGCCAATTTGCAACAATGTGCTCAAGCGGTGCGTGGCATTGCTCAACCTTCTCAAGGTAATTTTATTCTGCCGGTGAGATTTAATCCGGTGGATGCGCCTTTGCGTTATCAGCCGATTAATCCGCTATACAGTTTAAGCCAAGAGCAAAAAATTGAGTTATTGCGTTTAGTGGATAGAACGGCTCGTGCGGAAGACCCGCGAGTGGTACAGGTGAATGCCGGATTGAGCATGGTGTATGAAGAAATGCTAGTCGCAGCCACAGATGGCACCTTGGCAGCTGATATTCGCCCACTCATTCGTTTATCGGTTTCCGTATTGGTAGAACAAGACGGTAAGCGCGAGCGTGGTAGTGCGGGCGCAGGTGGTCGTTTTGGCTTGGAATGGTTCTTTGAAAACTATAAAGGCGAGCAAAGAGCGGTCTATTTTGCGAAAGAATCGGTGCGTCAAGCATTAGTGAATTTAGGCGCAGTAGCGGCACCGGCAGGATTAATGCCGGTGGTGTTAGGCGCAGGTTGGCCGGGGGTGTTATTACACGAAGCGGTAGGGCACGGTTTGGAAGGCGATTTTAATCGTAAAGAAAGTTCCTTATTTACCGGCAAAATCGGTGAATTAGTCACATCGCCTTTATGCACGATCGTGGATGACGGCACTTTAATGGATCGCCGCGGCTCGGTCACCGTGGATGACGAGGGCGTGCCAGGTCAATATAACGTATTAATTAAAGACGGTATTTTACAAAAATACATGCAAGATAAAATGAATGCCCGTTTGATGGGCGTGCAACCGACAGGCAATGGACGTCGTGAATCCTATGCCCATTTGCCAATGCCACGCATGACCAATACTTATATGCTGGCGGGTAAAGATAAATTTGAGAATTTAGTGGCGTCCGTAGAACACGGCATTTTTGCACCGCACTTTGGTGGTGGCCAAGTGGATATTACCTCCGGCAAATTCGTATTCTCTACTTCAGAGGCTTATTTGATCGAAAAAGGCAAAATCACCAAGCCGGTGAAAGGCGCGACCTTAATCGGCAGCGGCATTGAAGTGATGCAAAATGTGTCCATGGTTGCCGATGAAGTGGAATTGGATCATGGTGTAGGCACTTGCGGTAAAGAAGGACAAAGCGTGCCGGTGGGCGTAGGGCAACCGGCATTGAAAATCGATCAGATTACAGTAGGCGGAACGAATTAATGATGGTAAATGACAGCCTCAATTTTAAAGTTAATCAGGGGAACATCTAATGCAGGGCAAAATAAAATTTTTAGTGCTTGGTGCACTCGCGTTAGCCGTAGCAGCTGGTGGTAGTTATTGGTATCAGCAACAAAAGGGAAACGAGCGCAATGCGGTTCATGTGAAATTTAACCCTATTGAGCCGACCTATTATGGGGAAGAAGGCGTATCCAATACCATTTATCCACTGAACATCGAATTTAACGGAGCAGCCGCACCGATTGATAAACTGAAAACTGAAATCACGCAAGGCATTAAAATGGAACCTGCCCTTGAAGGGAAATGGGTTTGGGCGAGTGATAATTTATTGAGTTTTACCCCTGCGCAGGATTGGCCAACAGGGCAAGAATATAAAATTACGTTAGATAAAACAGTATTAAATCCGAGTTTGGCTTATGAGAAATCGGTCACTACGCCTCATTCCGTGAAAACCCAGCCTTTTAGTGTTGTGGATTCCGATGCGGACTTTTATCAGGATCCAAATGTCTTTCATGTTCGTCATGCATTAACGCATTTGGTGTTTTCTAATCCGGTTGATCCGAAAGCTTTAGAAAGTGCGGTTGAAGTAAATTTAGTTCGCAAAAATCAGGATCAATCGCTCAATTTGATTAATCCGTTGAAATTTAAGATTCGTTATTCCGACAATAAATTGGAAGCATGGATCAGCTCGGATGACCTGTCTTTATCGACCCAACCGAATCAATTTGTGCAAACCAAAATTAGCCAAACGTTGCGGGCGAAGACCGGTGTGAATACCTTAGAAAAAGACATCACTAAGCTCGTGCCGGTGCCGACGAAATACAGTCTGCAAAACGAGGATAATAGTTTTAGGGTGATTAACAATCAGCAAAATGAAGCAGAGCAAGTTTTAACCTTTAATTTCAATTACGGCGTGAAAGGAAAAGACATTGCCGAGAATCTTATTGCGATTTTGTTACCTTCCTTACCGGAAGGGCAAAGTTGGGAGTCGGAAAAATTAACGGAAGCGGCGGTGAGACGTGGTGAACGCGTCCAGCCGGAATTGATTCCAAGCGAACATCCTTACTCGGCTCAACAATCTTTCCGTTTTGATATTCCGGAAGGACGTTGCCTGTATTTGCAACTGAATAATAAATTCACAGCCTTAGGCGGTTATCAACTGAAAAAACCGATTGGCAGCTTAGAATGTGCACCGAATTATCCGACCTATGTCGGTTTTGTGGGCAAAGGTTCTTTATTGTCTCAATATGGCGACGGCAAATTAACCCTTGCTGTACGTAACGCTGACAGTGTGCAACTGGATATTGGCCGCGTTCAGGCTGAGCAACTTCGCCATGTAGCAAATTTAAACAGCAATAGTTTCCAAAAACCGGATTTAGGCAATTTAAAATTTGATGATATTGCGACGTTTAAAACGGAAACCCTTACTGTTGCTAACGATAATCCACGTAAATCGGACTATCTCAGTGTGGATTTATCGCAAAAAGGTTTGCCGAAGCAAGGGATCTTCTGGGTAAAAGCAAGTGCGGTGACTTCTGGCAGTGAATCTGACGGCGATAATTTAAAAGATAGCAAAGATGAAGACAGCTACTATTATTGGGATTCCGATCCGAATTCACAAACCAGTGATTACCGTTTAATCGTGTTAACGGATTTGGGCATTATTGCGAAAAAAGCTGCGGATGGTACGCAATCTGTTTTCGTGCAATCTATTGCCAGTGGCGCACCGGTGTCGAATGCGTTAGTGAAAGTGATTTCCCGCAATAACACAGTGATTGCCAGTCAATTTACTAACAAACTCGGGGTGGCTCAGCTTCCATCTTTAGAGAATTTCAAGCAAGAACTTGAGCCGGTTATGTATTTAGTCACACGCGGGCAGGATCAGTCTTTCCTGCCGATTGATAAATCAGACCGCACTTTAGATTTCTCCCGTTTTGATATTCGTGGCCAAGAAATTTCGCCGGAACAAAACGCCATTAAGACGTTCTTGTTTAATGACCGTGGTATTTATCGTCCGGGTGAGTCCGTGTATATCGGCATGATCAGTAAGGCGTTGGATTGGAAAAAATCCTTGGCCAATGTGCCACTCACTTTAGAAATCACGTCACCGTCCGGTAAAACCCAATGGCAAAAAACGATCCGTGTGAGTGAAAGTGGTTTTAATGATTTGACGTATCCGTTGTCGGAAAATGCAGAAACCGGTGAATGGACGGCACATATTTCTATTGGTCAACAACAAGAACAAATTGATGTTGGCTCTATGACGTTCCAAGTGCAGGAATTTGAACCGGATACGTTGAAAATCAATACGATGTTTAATCGTAGCCAACAAGCCGGTTGGGTTTCGCCACAGGATTTAAAGGCGACTATCCATTTAACGAATTTATTTGGTACGCCGGCGCAAAAACGCCGAGTGAGTGCAAACATCATGTTGCATTCTCTCTTCCCGAGCTTTCCTGAATACAAGAACTATCAGTTCTATGATAATCAACGCAATAAAAATGCGATTTTGTTGGAAACCGAATTACAGGATCAAACCACGGATAATAACGGTGATGCCGTTTTTGCCTTGAATTTAGCGCAAGAAGCGGAAAATACCGTACAAATGTTGTATTTCACGGCGGACGGCTATGAAAATAACAGCGGTCGTGGCGTATCTAAAGTGCAATCGGTGTTGGTTTCTGCGCAACCTTGGTTAGTGGGCTACAGCAGTGCGCAAGACTTGAATTATTTAAGAGAAAACGGCGTAAGCCAGGTGAACTTAATTGCGATTAATCCAAGTCTGCAAAAAATCTCCGTGCAAGGGCTAAGTGCGGTCTTAATGGAACGTAAATATGTTTCCGTGCTGACCGAACAACGCTCCGGTGCTTATAAGTACGAATCTAAACTGGTGGAAAATCAAATTGATGAAAAACCGTTGGATATCGATCCAAGCGGGTCTGATTTTGTTTTGAATACTGAGCGTAGTGGTGACTTTGTATTGGTGATTAATAACCAATACGGTGAAACCGTCAATCGCATTCCTTATACGGTGATCGGTAACAGCAACGTCTCTGTCGCCATGGATAAAAACACTGAACTTAAATTGAATTTGAATAAAAAACAATTTATGCCGGGTGAAGAAATTGAAGTGGCGATTAACGCACCTTATGCGGGAAGTGGATTAATCACCATTGAACGTGATCGTGTATATGCCCATCAATGGTTTAAATCCACGACTAACCGTTCTGTACAAAAAATCAGAATTCCTGAGAATTTTGAGGGAAGTGGCTATATTAACGTGCAATTCTCTCGTGATATGCAATCCGATGATATTTTCACCAGTCCGCTAAGTTATGGCGTTGCGCCGTTTAGCGTCAATGTGGATAACCATCGTCTGAATGTGACGTTAAGTGCACCGCAGCAAGTGAAATCCGGTGATAAAGTTCAGTTTACGTTATCTGCGGATAAACCAAGTAAAGCGGTGATTTATGCGGTGAATGAAGGCATCTTGCAAGTGGCAGGACATAAACAAGAAGATCCGTTGGCGTTTTTCTTCCCGAAATATGCCCTTCAAGTGGAAACCTTGCAGATTCTGGATTTGATTCTGCCGGAATTTCGTAAAGTGTTGCAGTTTGCACAAACCGGTGGTGACTCGGAAGAAATGGCAATGTTGGAAAAAGCCTTGGCGGCCAATACCAATCCATTTAAACGTAAAACCGATAAACCGGCAGTGTACTGGTCAAATATTGTGGATGTGGACGGAAGCAAAACGGTAACTTACCAAATTCCACCGGGCTTTAATGGTAATTTGAAAGTCATGGCGGTTGCCGTAACAAATGACGGTTCACAAATGAATATCGCACAAGCGGAAACTTTGGTGCGTGATGACATGATTTTATCGCCCAGTGCGCCGATAACCTTGGCACCAAATGATGAAAGTAAAGTCAGTTTGACCGTTTCGAATAATACGAAGAGTAAACAAAATGTGCTTGTTCAGCTCAATGTTGCACCGCAGTTCCAAGTATTAAGCAATGCGCAAACCTCCATTGTATTAGCTCCGATGAGCGAAGGCGTGGTGGATTTCCAATTAAAAGCAACAGATTTGCTTGGTAGCGGCATTTTATATTTCACTGCGGCTTACTTAGATGAACAGCAACAACCGGCACAGGTTGAACGCAAATACGGTATTTCCGTGCGTCCACTGACGGCGAAACAGCAATTCATCAAAGTGGGGGATGTGGCGGTAAATCAACAGGTACAAGGCGAATTACCGAATCTGTTGTTCCCACAACGCCGTGAGCAATACGCGCTGATCTCTTCCGCTCCGTTGGTCTTAGCGAAAGGCATCACAAGTTATTTAGGCAACTATGACAACTTCTGTACGGAACAAATTATTAGTGCGGCAATGCCTAATCTGTTATTGGCGAATAATCCTGAGTACCAAAGTTTACTTGGCGTTTTATCACAAGCGGGCGACAAGCAAGCTATTGAAGCCACTAAACAGCAATTACACAACAACTTGAATCGTGTCTTTAATTTATTACCGGCGCGCCAAACTGAGAATGAAGGCTTTGGTGTATGGTCCGGTTTAGATGAAGATGATGCCTTCTTAACAGCTTATGTGGCGCATTTCCTCATTGAAGCGCAAGAGCACAACGTGCAATTACCGGCAGCATGGGTCGCGCCAAACGGCTTGTTTAATCAAACTATCGCGGCGTTAGAACGTTTAAGTCGTCCGGAAAGTGAAGATGATTTAGCCATGCTGCGTCAACGCGCTTATGCGACGTACTTATTGGCGCGTTTAGGTCAAGTGCCAAGCGACAGTTTAATGTCTATTCGTAGTCTATTGGAGCGTCATTTCAAAGCGGAAGAATGGCAATCTGATTTAACAACTGCTTGGTTGGCTGGTGCCTATCAGTTGGTGAAACAGGAAGAAGATGCAAACACGCTGATGAACAATCTGATGGCAAACTTTGCTCATCCGCAGGCGAAAAGCGAATGGTTCTACCGCGATTATTTAGATCCGTTGATTGAGAAAAGTTCGGTGTTGTATGTGTTGTCACGTCATTTCCCGAAACAGGCAGCGCTATTATCTAACGGATTGTTTGAAGGCATTGTGCAAGATTTAAACGACGACCGTTATAACAGCTTGTCTTCCGCAATGGTGCTTTTAGCCTTAGAGGCTTACGGTAAGCAATACCCTGACCAACTTGAAAAATTACATATTCAACAAGAAGGTCAAAATATCGGCAGTGTACAAGGTGCTTTTGTGTTAGCCAATATCAATGCAGACAAAGCTGTGCTTAACTTTGTTAACCAAAGTACGCAAAGAGCCTGGTATGCCATTAGCCAATCCGGCTATGTACAACAGCCGCCTGCTGAGGCGATTAAAAACGGTGTGGAAATCGACCGCACTTACTTAGATAAAGACGGCAAACCGGTGACTTCTGTGAAACTTGGCGACATCATTAACGTACAAGTCAATGTACGTTCATTACAAAATGTGCAAGACAACATGGTGATTACCGACCTTTATCCGGCTGGATTTGAAGTGGTAACGGGGGATGGTGACATGAGCGCACAAGAGGAAACTCAACAACGTTTTAACTGGGTACACCGTGATTTGCGTGAAGACCGTATGTTGAGCTACGGTTCCGTGGGTGAGACCACCACCGTCATTCAATATCAATTAAAAGCAGTGAACGTGGGTAAATTCAAAATTCCACAAGCTTATGCAGAAAACATGTATAACCGTGCGGTTAATGCGCAATCTGCTGCGAAAGGGGATATTGAAGTGATTCAATAATCGCTTAAAAAATAAAAAACTCTCCCTCGTTTGATGGAGAGTTTTTTATTGTTAACGGTTTACAAGCCTAAAGTGCGGTCAGAATCAACTCCATTTTTCGCTGTTCTCAGCGTATAATGAAGCCTCATTTCCCTTTCATGACAAATCCAATGAAAAATCGATCATTCTATTTCGGACTGATTTGTGTGGCGTTTTTAGCATTTATCGCACAACAAATAAGTCAAACACCATTTGCTCAGCAGGCGCATTTAAGCGCGCTCATTATTGCCATTTTGCTGGGGATGCTCTTTGGTAATAGTGTTTATAAACGTTATGAAAGCCATATTGAAAAAGGCGTTTTATTTGCTAAAGGGCCGGTTTTACGTGCCGGGATCGTGTTGTATGGTTTTCGCCTGACGCTGCAGGATATTACCGACGTGGGAGTAAACGCGATTCTGACCGATGGCCTGATGTTACTTTCCACTTTCTTGCTGACCTGTTTTGTTGGTATTCGTTATCTCAAAATGGATAAACAACTTGTTTATCTCACTGCGTCCGGTTGCAGTATTTGTGGGGCTGCTGCCGTGATGGCAGCCGCACCGGTAACAAAGGCAGAATCGCATAAAGTTTCGGTGGCGATTGCGGTGGTGGTGATTTTCGGCACACTGTCCATTTTCCTGTATCCGCTATTTTATCCTTGGGTGAGCACATTAATGACACCACACCAATTCGGTATTTATGTGGGCTCCAGCGTTCATGAAGTGGCGCAGGTTTATGCCATTGGCGGCAATATCAGCCCGGTTGTTGCGGACACGGCAGTGATTACCAAAATGATTCGGGTCATGATGTTGGCGCCTTTCTTATTAGGGCTGTCTTGGCTGTTGACTAAAGAGGCGCAAGAGGGAGAACCACGGAAAATTACTATTCCATGGTTTGCCCTTTGGTTTATTGCTGTTGCCGTGTTCAATTCGTTTAATTTATTACCGCAAGCGTTAGTGACATTTTTGGTGGAGCTTGATACGTTTCTACTTGTTTCTGCGATGGCGGCCTTGGGGTTAACAACACATATCGGCGCCATTAAACAGGCGGGTTTTAAACCGCTGATCCTCGGCACTTTGGTTTACCTTTGGTTAATTGTCGGTGGTTTGTTAGTCAATTATGAAGCAGGTCTCTTTTTGTCATAGGTAGAAAAGGAATTTAATTCGTAAGTTAAGTAAAAAGGGCGGAGGTGTTTTGGCGATAAAACACATTGAAAATCTACCGCACTTTTTTGTTTTTAGTCATGTTTGATGGTTATGTCACAGAAATTTCGTCAATGTTTCTATGTTGTTTTATGCGGTTTACTGCTTACGGCCGTAGTGGTTCATTTTTTACCTCATGAGCCTTTGAAACAACGTTTTCCCTATTCTGTCGCAGTGTATGACGAACAGCAGAATTTATTACGCCTAACTACAGCGAAAGATCAGAAATATCGCCTTTGGACGCCACTAAAGGAACTTTCACCACAATTAGTGGATGCCGTGCTTTTTCAGGAAGATGAATGGTTTTATTACCATTTTGGAGTGAACCCTTACGGTTTGTTGCGTGGCGCAGCACAAACCTATCTGTTAGGTGGCTCACCGCAGGGCGGTTCTACCATCACCATGCAATTGGCGCGGATTCTATGGAATATTGACAGCTGCACTATCCACGGGAAAATCGAGCAAATTTTCCGTGCCGTTCAATTAGAGTTGCAATATTCCAAACAGGATATTTTAGAAGCCTATTTCAACTTTGCACCTTATGGACGAAACATTGAAGGCGCCGGGACGGCAAGCCTGATTTATTTTAACCGTGCCAACAAAAACTTGAATTTAGCGGAAGCCATGACATTGGCGATTTTGCCGAAAAATCCGAACGGCTATATTCAACAGAATAATCAGCAACTGAATCCGCAACTGTTCAATGCCCGTAATAAATTGTATGCCCGTTGGGTAGAAACTCATCCGCAAGATCGCCAATGGCAATCCCATTTCAAATTAAATTATCCTTTACGCCCCATTGAAAAACTTCCTTTTTTCGCACCGCACTTTACCGACCAAGTGTTGCAACAATATGCAGAAAAAGAGGAAACGCAAAATGGACGTCTTGTCAGTAGTTTAAACAGCGGCTTACAACGTTTGGTTGAGCGAATTAGCCAGCGTTATTTGCAACAACAAAAAAGCTATGGCGTGAATAATCTGGCGGTATTGTTGGTGGATAATCGCACCATGCAAATTAAAGCTTTGGTAGGTTCCGGTGATTATTTTAATCCGCAAATCAGCGGGCAAATTAACGGTACGCTGGCAAAACGTTCTTATGGTTCGACCTTGAAACCGTTTATTTATGGCTTAGCCTTTGATCAAGGGCTAGCCCATCCTAAAACGATCTTAAAAGATTTGCCGACGAATTTTGCCGATTATCAACCGGAGAATTATGAAGGTAATTTCCTCGGACCGGTGAGCGTTACACAGGCATTATTACAAAGTCGCAATATTCCAGCAGTTGAGATGGCACAACGTCTTAAATATCCTGATCTTTATGATTTGCTGAAACAAGCGGAAATTATTTTGCCGAAGGAAAAAGCCCATTATGGTTTGTCGTTGGTATTAGGCGGTGCAGAGCTTTCCATGCAACAACTGGCAGGCTTATATGCCTCTCTTGCCAATGGGGGAAAATGGCAACCTTTGCAATCCTTGAAAGACGCCTCCTCCGAACAACCTGTCTCGTTATTAAGTCCGGAAAGCAGTTATATGTTGGGTGACATCTTATCGCAAAATATTCGCACCGATATTTATAACAAAGCCATCAAAACCAAGTTACCGATTTATTGGAAAACCGGCACATCTAACGGATTGCGCGATGCTTGGACAGCCGGCTACTTCGGCAATTACACGTTGGTCGTGTGGTTTGGCAATTTTAACAATAAAAGCAACCCGCACTTTATCGGGCGTCGCCTTGCTGCACCGTTATTTTTACAGCTGGCAGATGCGATTATTGCGCAATCTCCGACGATGCAAGATCCGCTTAGCCGTGAAAAGTTAACTTTAAAAGATGTACCGGTATGTGCCGCTGACGGCAACTTACCGAATAGACATTGCCAGCAACTTACCAATACTCTTTTTATTCCCGGTAAATCGCCGATTCAAGTAAGCAATATCTATCAGCAGTTACGCGTACGTAAAGGCTCAGATGTTTTAGCTTGTGCAACAGATCCGAGTGAGGAAACAGAACAAAAAATTTATGAGATCTGGAGCAGTGACTATCAAAAATTGTTTGCTCAAGCCGGAATTATGAAACGTAGCCCGATGGTCAATGCCGAATGCCCTTATGAACAGCAAACTCAATCTTTACAACAGATTACGCATAATCCGCTGAAAATTACCTCACCACTGGAAAATCGGACTTATTTTATTAATACGAATAGCGTAGAAGAGCACATTCCGTTAATTGCCACGACATCAGGCGAAGTTCAGCATCTTTATTGGTTTGTGAATAACGCGTATTTAGGTGAGAGCAGAGCAGACGAAACATTTTTATGGAAACCGACAAATATCGGTACATATCAAATTACCGTTGTTGATGAGGCTGGTTATCGGACGACAATGAATGTGACGGTGAAAATAACTCGCTAGGAAAAGGAAAGTGCGGTCGAAAAAATAGGTAAATTTTCTACCGCACTTTGAGATAGGGTTTGGGATTAATTGTTAATACCCAGCGTTTTGGTATTTTTATCGAATTTTAAACCGGAGTGAGAGCCTTCGGAGCCATTAAAATAAATATCTTTTGGCTGGGAACAGGCGGTGATGGTTAAAATTGCCGTAAAGACTAAAATAAGTTTTTTCATGTGATACCTCTATGTGTCAAAAATATGTTTGTAATTATAGCATAGGGAAGGCAGATTTAAGGTGGCGAAACAAGGAAACCAATAATTAAAAGTGGGAAGATTGATTTAATATAAAAAAACAAAAGGCTTAGAAAACTAAGCCTTTTGTCGTTTAAAGTGCGGTTGATTTAACGCATATTTTTCGCTTATTCATCAAACATTGCAGAGATGGATTCTTCGTTGCTGATACGGCGAATTGCTTCTGCAAGCATTTTGGATAATGTTAATGAGCGAACTTTACCTAATGCGATAATTTCGTCAGTCAACGGAATGGTGTCTGTTACGACAACTTCATCTAACGCATCGCTGGCAAGGTTTTTCGCGGCAGAACCTGAGAATACCGCATGTGTAGCGTAAGCGAAGACACGTTTAGCACCACGTTCTTTTAAGGCTTCAGCCGCTTTGCATAAGGTGCCGCCGGTGTCGATCATGTCATCAACCAAGATACAGTCACGATCTGCCACATCACCAATGATGTGCATTACTTGAGAAACGTTGGCACGTGGACGGCGTTTGTCGATAATCGCCATGTCGGTGTCGTTTAATAATTTCGCCACAGCACGGGCACGTACGACACCACCGATGTCCGGAGACACAACGATTGGATTCACTAAGTCGGTTTTTTTCAAAATGTCATCGATTAACACAGGAGAACCGAATACGTTATCTACCGGCACATCAAAGAAACCTTGGATTTGTTCTGCGTGTAAATCGCAGGTTAACACACGGTCAACGCCAACGCCGGATAAGAAGTCGGCAACTACTTTTGCTGTAATCGGTACACGAGCAGAACGAACGCGGCGGTCTTGGCGGGCATAACCGAAATAAGGGATTACGGCAGTAATACGACCGGCAGACGCGCGACGTAATGCATCAACCATAACCAATAATTCCATTAAGTTGTCATTTGTTGGTGCGCAGGTTGATTGAATGATAAATACATCGCTACCGCGAACATTTTCATTGATTTGCACTTGTACTTCACCATCGCTGAAACGACCAACGGTTGCATCGCTTAATTTCGTTTTTAAGCATATTGAAATACGCTTGGCGAGTTCCGGTGTAGCGTTACCGGCGAAGAGTTTAATATCTGGCATTGTAAGTTTGACCTCAGGTGTTAGATGATAAAATTAGGGGGTTAACGGAGAAACGGATTTTCACTTTTAAGCTGTTCCAACATGGTGCGTAACGGTGAAACGTTTAATCCTTTAGCAACAAATCCAAAATACGCTTTTGGCATGTCGTTGAGCACGGATTGAGCAGATTTTTCATCGTCAAATTCCGCAAAAACACAAGCGCCGGTTCCTGTTAATCTTGCCGGAGCATATTCTACCAACCAGTTCAGTATTTCTTCAACCTCTGAATAGTGATCTCGTACAACTTTTTCGCAATCGTTTATGTATTCTTCGGACAATAATTGTTGTAGTGATTTTTTCGGGGTATTTCGCGGTAAATCAGGAGAGGAAAAAACCACGGCAGTAGAAATAGACACATTTGGCTTGATCACGAGATACCACTTCTCCGGTGGTTCGCAATAGGTGATTTTTTCGCCTACGCCTTCGGCAAATGCGGCTTTGCCATGCACGAAAATGGGGACATCCGCACCTAAGCTTAAACCAAGAGCGGCAAGTTGCTCGGTGTCTAAATGGGTTTGCCATAAATGATTTAAGGCAACAAGAGCCGTTGCCGCGTTAGAAGAACCGCCACCCACGCCACCGCCGATGGGCAGAATTTTATCTAATTGCAAATCCGCGCCGAGTGAGCAACCGGTTTTTTGCTGTAATAAATGTGCTGCACGATAAATCAAATTATCTTCAGGTGCTAAATCAGCGATTGGCGAAATTAAATTGATTTTGCCGTCATTTCTTACCCTAATCGATAGCCAATCGCCAAAATCCACAAATTGAAATAGGGTTTGTAATTCGTGATAACCATCCGGGCGTTTTCCGTTGATATACAAGAACAGATTTAATTTCGCCGGGCAAGGGAAACGCAGGCCGGCTTCATTATTTAAGCTTTCTGGCACTAAAAGTGCGGTGGAAAATTGGTATGTTTTCATTTTAAGTTCCATTCATCCACGCGAATTTTCAGGGTTTGCCCTTCGGTTTTCAGCAAGATATTTTCCGGCATTGGAGGCTGGCGATTGAGGTGATAGGACAGATAATCCGCCGTCCACGTTTTGCCGTCAACGCGATGGGTAAAAGAACCGAGGAAGTGATTTTCTGCCACTAAATAGTCGCTGTTATCTTTCGGTTGACCTTTTAGCCAAAAGACAAATTCATCCAATGGGAAATCCATGCCGATAATTTCTCTAAGTAGCATTTTGGCATCGGTCGCAGAACGTTGACGACCTTTATTGTCGGAAATTGTCATGCCTTGTGGGTGCATTTCAATTTGTAGCGTTTCGCTACTGAGCGTGGAATAAAGTTTCAACGTGTAATTTTGTGGATGGTGATATTGCCAGTCAAAACGGGTAGAGAAACGTTCTTTCGTGCTGATATAACCCAGTTGGCCTAAAGCTTGGTAACTTTTGATTTGTTGTAACTGTTTTAAATGCTGTTGCCATGTGGGATCCGTTTTTTCGATGTATTTTACATCGGTAGGGCGTTGCTGATCGACGGTACAGCCGCCCAATAACAGTCCGGCGAAGAGAATCCAAAGAGAAAATTTAATGGTTTTCATATATGACCTGTTTGATAAAAAATAACGCTGATTTTACGGTTCGATTTTTATGGCGTAAAGCATTCAACGCCGGTTTAGGGTTTAAAGTGCGGTAAGATTTCTTGGCGTTTTTGTTTGACGGCAAAAATACGTCCGCGATTAAGTTGATCACGAATGGCTTTGTTTTCAAAACCGGCAGCGATAATTGATTGAATATCTACTTTTAATGCGGCTTGATACAAGGCGATGGCAAATTCCTGTTGAGGGTATTGAATGTGTTCAAATCCTTTGCGACCTCGCGTATCCGCAAAACAAACAAGAAGAAATTCCATAAAACGCAATGGCTTACGCCATACATCAAAAGTATTAAACAGTTTTACAATGGTTTCCGGGCGTAGCTCAAATACTTTGTGAACATGTGAATGATATTCGCAGGTGAGTTCTGCCAGTTGTTGATAATATGTCGGTACTTTTAAACGTTTACACAGGCTTTTTGTCGGTGCAACGCCCAGTTTTTCGTGTCCGTGGTGATGGGGCCAGTTTTGTTTTGGGGTACAGGCTTTGCCTAAGTCATGACAAATGGCGGCAAAACGCACCGCACTTTTATGACAATCGACCTGTTCTGAAAGCTGTGTTGCCTGTTGTAGTACCATCATTGTATGCACGAAGCTATCGATTTCCGGATGATATTTTGCCGGATTTGGCACACCATAAAGGGCATCTAATTCGGGAAAGAGTACTTTGAGTGCACCAACTTGACGCAAGGTTTCAAAGTAAATTTCAGGATTTTTTTCATTTAAGGCTTTTTCAGTTTCTGCCCAAACGCGCTCGGCTGTCAGATGCTGTAGCTCGCCTTGCGCACTAAGTGCGGTCATTAATTGTAGGGTTTCATCAGCGATGTTGAAGCCTAAGTAATGATAGCGAGCAGCAAAACGGGCGACCCGCAAAACGCGTAAAGGATCTTCCGAAAATGCGGGGGAAACATGGCGCAAAACACGTTTTTCTAGATCTTCCACGCCATGATAGGGGTCGTATAAATTGCCGGCTAAATCTTGCGCAATGGCGTTAATGGTAAGATCGCGACGAACTAAATCTTGTTCTAACGTGATGTCAGCTGAAAAATCGCAAATAAAGCCAGTGTAACCTTTGCCCGCTTTGCGTTCAGTACGCGCCAAAGCATACTCTTCTTTGTTTTGTGGATGGAGAAAAACCGGGAAATCTTTGCCGACTTGTTGATAGCCTTGATTTAACAAATCTTGTGGCGTGGCGCCCACAATCACCCAATCCCGATCTTTGACGGGGAGGTTGAGGAGCTGATCGCGAACTGCTCCGCCGACTAAATAGACGTGAAATTTTTCCGCCATTATGACCAACTATCGCGACGACGGCGTTTAGGCATAATAAGCGGTAATACTAAGCCGAGAACCAATCCCACGCCAAGTACCGAACCGCCGTAGATGAACCATTGAATGGCAATTTCGCGTTTGCCGGCATCTAACATGGCTTCTAAATCACGATTTTTATTTTTGGTCATTTCCAATTCCCGTTTGAGTTGGGAATTTTGTTCTAATAATTCGCTACTTTGTTGCTCCGCCTGTTTGGTACGGCGTTGCATTTCTACCGTGCGTTTTTGCCAATCATCATCTAACCGATTGAGTTTTAAACTCAACTCTTGAATGTGATTTTTTAATCTCGGATTTTCATCTTTGCTACTGGCGCTAGTGCTAAGTTCACTGCTTAAAATCCAAGCTTCACGGTTTTTACTGTCGCGAACCAGTGTGTAACGATCTTTTTTATCTAATACGGTAACGGCTTCGCCTGCTTGAATGGTACCGGCAATTTTAAATTGTTCACCGGCGCCTTTGCGTAAAAACGTGGAGAGGTTTTCTGTGACGTATTTTGTTTCTCCTTGTGCGGCAGACATGCCAACAGTGAAGCAAAATAGCGCAAGCAGTGTAGATAAAGCTTTTTGCATAGGGAAATCCTTTATAAAAAAACGAAAAGTGCGGTGAAATTTTAACGTAAATATTGACCGCACTTTTTCAGACAGGATTAATGGAAAATAGTTGTTAAGAGGTAATAAATAATAATGGAGAAGAACGCACCGGCCGGTAGCGTGACCACCCAAGAAACAACAATACTACGAATAACGTTTAAGTTAATGGCCGCGATACCGCGCGCAAAACCGATACCTAATACCGCACCAACCAAGGTTTGCGTAGTAGAAATCGGTAATCCGGTGCCGGAAGCAATCACCACGGTGGTTGCTGTTGCAAACTGGGCGGCAAAACCACGGCTAGGGGTCAGATCTGTAATGCCGGTACCGATGGTTGCCATCACTTTATAACCCATAACAATTAAACCAACAACAATCCCTGCGGCACCTAAAGGTAGAATCCACCAAGCAAGGGGAACGTTGTTAACAATCTGACCGCCGCTTTCAATAATGGCAACAACCGCAGAAAGTGGGCCAATCGCATTGGCTACATCGTTTGAACCATGGGCAAACGCCATGGCGCAAGCGGTCATCAACATCAGAATACTGAAGACTTTTTCTACGCCACCGAAGGAGCCGCCTTCCAACATTTTGTATTTAAATTTGATGCTACGGAAATAAAAGTGGCTGTAAATAATGGAAATAATGCCTATAGCAAAAGAAATCAGTAAGTTTTCTGTGCTACTTAAATTCAATCCAACGTGTTTTAACCCTTTGTTTAAGGTCACGATACACAAAATAAAAATGGTGATGCCCATGTAGTAAGGGCCGTATTTTTGTGCATTTCTAAAAGGACTTTCTGTATCGAAAATCAGTTTTTGTGTGCTGATAAAAATAGCGTAAGCGAGTAAACCGGCAAGTAAAGGGGTGATAAACCAGCTACCTACAATATTTTTAATATTGCTCCAGTCAACGGAATGTGGACCGGCGGTAATGCAGGCGAAACCGATGATCGCACCGACGATAGAGTGAGTTGTGGATACTGGCCAGCCCATGCGGGAGGCAATTAATAACCATGCGCCTGAAGCGAATAAAGCTGACATCATACCAAAGACCAACACTTCCGGCTCGGCAACAAATTGCATGGTGTCGATAATGCCGCTTTTGATGGTTTCGGTGACCTCGCCACCGGCAAGATAAGCACCTGCTGCTTCAAAAATCATTGCAATAATAATGGCTTGTTTTGCTGTGATTGTTCCTGAGCCAACGGATGTTCCCATTGCATTTGAAACATCGTTGGCTCCTACGCCAAAGGCCATGAAAAAGCCAAAAACGGCTGTAATGAAAATCAATAACGAGCCATATTGATGAAGTAGTTCCATTGAAAAATACCTAAGTAAATGGAAATTATGAGCGAGCCAGCATTAATTCAATGCGTGAACCGACTCGCTGTGCTTGGTCGGCAAGCACGCCAACCCATTCAATAATTTTATATAAGAACATGACATCGATTGGGTTGTAACGACCTTCAACCTCATAAAGCATTTTTCTTAATTTGATTTGCATCTGATCGGTATCATCTTCAATGATATCTAACTCGTTAATCATTTGATTAACAAAGTTTAATTCACGGCCTTTGAAACCGGTTTCTAGCAACTGATCCATTTCTTCGATCACTTTATGGGCTTGTTCGGTAGCATCTAAGCTGCGTCTCACATAGCTCATAAATTCATCATGCATTTCCGGCGGAATACCAAATTGGCGTCCAACCATACGACCGGCGATGTCTTTTGCGTAATTCGCTAATTTGTCTTGTTGTGTGACCAATTCTAATAAATCGGTACGTTCAATCGGCATGAATAAACCGCGTGGTAATTTCAAACGAATTTCACGTTTTAATGCATCGGCTTGACGCTCATGGGCGGAAATATCTAAACGGAATTGTTCAGCGGCATTCCAGTCTTCACGGAAGATCGCTTCAAAGAAAGGAACCAATAATTCACAGCATTCAGTGACTTTATTGGAGTGTTTTTGTAACGGCTTTAAAGGGGAGTGGGCAAATAATCCAAGGATGTTATTCATTGCCATGAAGATGACTCCTAATTAAGGTTAATAATTCACGCGCATATTACCTGATGTAAATGAAAAATTCACGATTTTAATCGAAAAAATCAGGCTTTTATTGGATAATAAAACCCATGAATTCAGAGTAAATACAAAACTTTATGATCTTAAAGGATTTTATCATGGCAAACGAAATTGAATTGAAATTAGCGGTCGGTGATATTCATGAGGAACAGCTCAATACCCTGCTACATCATTTCCATATTATCGATCAGCAAAAAGCCTTTTTAGCCAATACTTATTACGACACTGCCGATAACTATTTCACTCAGCAGAAAATGGGCTTGCGTGTACGTCAGCAAGATGACCATTACACCTTGACATTAAAAACCGATGGCAAAGTATCCGGTGGGTTGCATGTGCGTCCGGAATATAATGTGGAATTACCGACATCAGAACCTAATTTAGCGGCGTTAATTCGCCAGCATGGACTTGTATTAGAAAATATTGATGAGTCGTTGCAGCCGATTTTTAGCACCGACTTTATGCGCCAAACATGGCTGGTTCAATATACGCCCGATTGCCAAATTGAAGTGGCTTTTGATCAGGGAAATGTTATTGCGGGCGACAAACAACAGCCTATTCGTGAAATTGAGTTTGAAGTGAAGTCTGCTGAATTGGGGCCATTTTTTGCCTTTGTCGCTGATTTTTTAACCCATTATGCAGACAAGGTACATTTTTATTCCGTCAGTAAAGCAAAACGTGGATATCAATTAGCCCAAAATAAAACGACGAAAGCCAGTGATTGGATTGAACAGTGGCGCGGCTTTTTGTATTCGGAAAAACGGATGCAAAAAACAACGGAAAAATTGACCGCACTTTTAGCTTATGAACAGTCTTTAGTGGAAGAAACATTGGCTTTAGGGGCTAATTTCTTTTCGGCGGATTTTATTAAAACCGTAGAGCGCGTTGGGGCTTTTTTCAACCTGTATCATTATTACGAAGACAATAAATCTTTGTTAGAAGCAGCGTTGAATGAACAGCTAGCAGCAAACCAACATTATGCACAAGAAAATGTGTTGAACGATTTAACCGAAGCGAACGCGGATGTTTTGGCGAAACTGCATGACATCATTCGTTTGCACAGTGAGACGAAAGATAATGCGTTGGCGATGAATAAATTACTCGATGTGATTCAAACACCACAGTATGCCCAACGCATGCTTCACCTGATGACGTTAACGATCGGCGGATAACCCTATGGCGAAAACAAAAACGGCTTATGTTTGTAACGATTGCGGTGCGGAATATTCCCGTTGGCAAGGGCAGTGTGGCGCCTGTAAAGCTTGGAATACCATCACCGAAGTGCGGTTGGTTTCTACGTCAAATAATAAAGCGGATCGGTTTAGTGGCTATGCCGGTGAAACCCGCGCTAAAATTCAAACGTTAAGTGAAATCAGCCTGCAGGAAACACCGCGTTTTAGCAGTGGTTTTTATGAACTGGATCGCGTGCTAGGCGGTGGGATAGTACCGGGCAGTGCCATTCTGATTGGGGGCCATCCTGGTGCAGGGAAAAGTACATTATTGTTGCAGGTGATGTGTCATTTGTCGCAAAAAATGACCGCACTTTATGTGACCGGTGAAGAATCCTTGCAGCAAGTTGCTATGCGTGCCAAACGCCTCGGTTTGCCATCGGAAAAACTGAATATGCTGTCGGAAACTTCCGTCGAGCAGATTTGTAATTTGGCGGATCAATTAAAACCGCAAATTATCGTGATCGACTCTATTCAGGTGATGCATTTGGCGGATATTCAATCGTCACCGGGTAGTGTGGCACAAGTGCGTGAATGTGCTTCTTTTTTAACGCGTTACGCAAAAACTCGACAAGTAGCAATCATCATGGTGGGGCATGTCACCAAAGATGGCACCCTTGCCGGACCGAAGGTGTTAGAGCATGCCATTGACTGTTCCTTATTATTGGAAGGCGAAACAGATTCTCGCTACCGCACCTTGCGTAGCCACAAAAACCGCTTTGGTGCCGTGAATGAGTTAGGCGTATTTGCCATGACAGAACAAGGTTTGCGTGAAGTGAAAAACCCATCAGCGATCTTTTTAAGTCGCGGTGATGAACAAACGCCAGGCAGCTCAGTGATGGTGCTATGGGAAGGTACGCGCCCGTTGCTGGTGGAAATTCAAGCGCTGGTGGATCATTCTATGCTCGCTAATCCACGTCGTGTTGCCGTAGGGTTGGAGCAAAACCGTCTTGCTTTATTACTGGCTGTGTTACATCGCCACGGGGGATTGCAAATGGCGGATCAAGATGTGTTTGTAAATGTCGTTGGCGGCGTCAAAGTGACTGAAACCAGTGCTGATTTGGCGTTGCTTCTGGCACTTATTTCCAGCTTCCGTAACCGTCCGTTACCACAAGATCTTGTGGTGTTTGGCGAAGTGGGATTAGCCGGTGAAATTCGCCCTGTGCCAAGTGGGCAGGAACGTATTAGTGAGGCCGCAAAACATGGCTTTAAACGCGCGATTGTCCCCTTCGGAAATAAGCCGAAACATGCGGTGGAAAACATGCAAGTGTTTACCGTGAAAAAACTTGTTGATGCGCTAGGGATCTTAGATTCGCTTTAAAAAATGACCGCACTTTTGAAAATGCGGATGAATAAAAACGATAGATAAAAAAATAGCCCTTTTGAGAAGGGCTATTTTTATGTAGAAATGTTTCTTAAATCACTTCAACGTCAACGGCTGTTGGACCGCGTTGGGAATCTTGTACGTTAAAAGCAACACGGTCGCCTTCGTTTAAAGTACGGAAATTATTGCCCACGATGCCGGAGAAGTGTACGAATACATCTTTAGAACCATCTTCTGGAGCGATAAAACCGAAACCTTTTGTTGAATTGAACCATTTTACGGTGCCGTTTAATTTAGACATGTTGTCTTCCTTATTTTAAATAATGAAATTGTGTGCTTATGTTCAGCACGAATTGCTAGCGATTTAACTTAAATAGAGATGGATAAATTGAATCTTCAAAGCACAAATTCAAAACTTGAATGAGGAAGAACCGAAATAACTAACTTACTGAAGTGATTGTCTAGCGGGTGCTCATTAGAACACGCAAAGGGAATGAAAACAATCTCTTTTTGCTAAGATCTGCATGGTTCTTTGATTGAATGCAAAATAGAGTTAAACAAATTAAATTTTGCATTAAATGAATATTGGAGAGCTTTCTACTTTCTTACTGCAATATTGGGTCAAATAGGCTAGAATTAATCACTATTTTCTCTCATTCATACGAACGTCACACATGGAAAAGAAATTAACAAAAGCTTTAGATGCCATTGATATAAAAATACTCAATGAATTACAACGCAACGGCAAAATTTCCAACATTGATTTGTCAAAAAAAGTGGGATTATCCCCAACGCCTTGTTTAGAACGTGTAAAACGTTTGGAGAAACAAGGGGTGATTATGGGATATCGCGCCTTACTGAATCCGGAATTATTAGATTCGCCATTGTTAGTGATCGTAGAAATTACGTTAGTCCGTGGTAAACCGGATGTCTTTGAAGAATTTAATTTGGCAGTACAACAGTTGGATGAAATTCAAGAATGCCATTTGGTTTCCGGTGATTTCGATTATTTATTGAAAACCCGAGTGGCGGATATGGCAGCGTACCGTAAATTGCTGGGGACCACTTTGTTACGTTTACCCGGCGTAAATGATACCCGCACTTATGTGGTGATGGAAGAAGTCAAACAAACCAATTTTTTACAGTTGAAATAGAGATAAAGTCGTAAAGCATGATTAAACGTATTACCGAACATTTTTCCCCGAAATATTATTTATTAAATTTGTTGCTAGGTATGACCGCACTTTTCGGGTTTTATCTGATCATTGCTTGGTCGGGATACACGCCGTTGGATAACTCCTGGGCGACCTCCAGTTTTGCACCAGATACCATCAACAAAGCCGGCGCATTCGGGGCGTGGTTTGTGGATCTATTTTTTGTACTCTTCGGTTACGTGGGGAATGTTATTCCGTTCATGTTGTGTTTTATTCCCGCGTATTTAATTCGTACTAAACGAGTGACTTCGCTGACATGGACGAAATTTAGTTTGCGGACATTCGGTTTTATTTTATTGCTTTGCGGGTTAACGGTCATTTGTACATTGTCTTTTAACAACACGGCAAATTATTTATCCGGTGGCGTGTTAGGCGGCTGGCTCACTTTAACGTTCTATGAAGCGGCTGGAAAATTCGGATTGCTTGTCTTCGCGGGCATTTTTGCCCTCGCTGGCTTTATTTTGTGCTCCGGCGCTTCGTTTATTCGCCTGTTGCTTCGTTTTTATCAATGGTTAACCATGCAAACGCCACCAGCGGAAGAAACGCAACCGCAAGCAGAAGAAAATGCTCCTGCTGAAGCAAAAGAAGAAATTATTTTGGTTTCTCAAGAAAGCCTAATGACGCAGGCAAAAGCTGTGCCTGAAGAAAATTCAGCAGAAATAGGCACTGAATCAAATCATCAGCTTCATATCAGTGGTTTATCAGAAGAAACGCCATCTGTTTCTTCCGACAATATGACTATTGCTGTGGAAAAAGAGGGTGATACTTCTAACACGTTCATTCCTTATGACTTTGAGCAGCAAGAGGTATTACCGAATGTAACCATTGCTACACCTGCCCAAGACGCTCTACCACTGACACAAGTACCTGTTGAGCCAAAGACTGAGATCCAAAGTGCGGTGGATTTTTCCCATGATTTTTCAGAACGGGAAATGATGCCAACGGTGTCTTTAGCATCGCCATATGCGAATGCGCATGAAGAGACGTCACAACCGACTCAAATTCATCATGAAACAACCGTAGTTACTCCGTCGGTGAGTGACACAGAAGAAGTCGAAGCAGGCGTACCTCACATTACGCCACAATATAAACCTTATGGTGATTCTCTTGTGCATCCGGCATTTCAGCAGCATAAAGCTAATGTAGAAAAACCGACCACACCATTGCCGAGCTTGGATTTATTGGAGCGTCACCAAAGCAAAGCTCAAAATATTACTCAAGAAGAAATTGTGGAAACCTCGCAACGTATTGAACAACAGTTACGCAATTTCAATGTGAAAGCCAAAGTGAAAGATGTGTTGGTTGGTCCGGTGGTAACCCGTTATGAATTGGAATTAGACCCTGGCGTAAAAGCCGCCAAAGTCACCAGTTTGGATACAGACTTGGCGCGCGCTTTGATGTTCCGCTCAATTCGTGTGGCGGAAGTCATCCCAGGTAAACCTTATATCGGCATTGAAACGCCGAATGATCATCGTCAAATGGTGCCGCTTCGCGATGTGCTGGATAGCGATGAATTCCGTAATGCCAAAGCGTTGCTTTCCATGGCATTAGGTAAAGATATTAGCGGTAAACCTATGATCGTGGACTTGGCTAAAATGCCTCACTTATTGGTGGCGGGAACCACCGGTTCCGGAAAATCCGTTGGTGTGAATACGATGATTTTAAGCTTGCTTTATCGCGTGAAACCGGAAGAGGTCAAGTTCATCATGATTGACCCGAAGGTTGTCGAACTTTCTATTTATAACGACATTCCTCATCTGTTGACGGAAGTGGTGACCGACATGAAAAAAGCTGCCAATGCGTTGCGTTGGTGCGTGGATGAAATGGAACGTCGTTATCAATTATTGTCTGCTTTACGGGTACGTAACATTGAAGGGTTTAATGAAAAAATCGATGAATATGATGCGTTGAAAATGCCGATTCCAAATCCATTGTGGCGTCCGGGCGATTCTATGGATCAGCTTCCGCCTCCGTTGGAAAAACTCAGCTATATTGTAGTCGTCGTGGATGAATTTGCCGATTTAATGATGGTTGCCGGCAAACAGGTGGAAGAACTGATTGCTCGTTTGGCGCAAAAAGCCCGCGCAGTGGGAATTCACTTAATTTTGGCAACGCAACGTCCTTCTGTGGATGTGATTACAGGCTTGATTAAAGCCAATGTGCCGAGCCGTATCGCGTTCACTGTGGCAACGAAAATTGACTCACGTACGATTCTCGATGCGGGTGGTGCCGAATCCTTGCTAGGAAAGGGCGACATGTTGTATTCACCGCAAGGTTCTACCGAATTAGTCCGTATTCACGGTGCCTTTATGACCGACGAGGAAGTAGGCCGTGTCGTAGATGATTGGAAAGCGCGTGGTAAACCAAATTACATTGATGGCATCTTAGACGGCAACGAGGATGAAGACGCCTTAGAACGGTTAGGTGATAGCTCGGGCGAGACCGATGAGTTGTTTGATGAAGTGGTCGAGTTTGTTGTTAGTACAGGTACCACCTCAATTTCTGCGATTCAACGCCGTTTCCGTGTGGGATTTAACCGTGCCGCGAATATCATGGATCAACTGGAAGAGCAGGGTATCGTCTCGCCATTGCAAAACGGCAAACGTGAGATTTTGGCGCGTGGGGCAGATTATTAGGATAAATCTCACCTTTTGAGGTCAAAGGGTTACTGTATTTTTTGCTGTTTAATCGATTCATAAATGAGGCGACGAAAGGCAATCTGAATAAGGAATTGAATAACATGAAAAAAACGTTTCAAAAACTCACCGCACTTTCTCTTTTGGCAATGGCGACCCTTGCTTGGGCAAATGCCGATATTGAGTTGCAGAATCGCTTAAATAAAGTGGATACGTTGAGTGCCGATTTTGCACAAACGGTGAGTTCGGCAAATGGTAAAAATGTGCAACAAGGCAACGGAAAGTTACAAATCAAGCGTCCGAATTTGTTTCGTATGGACACCAAATCACCACAAGAAACCCAAATTATTGCCGATGGTCAAACCCTTTGGTTCTATGATCCCTTTGTTGAACAAGTGACGGCCAATTTGGTAAAAGAGGCGGTAAATAATACGCCATTTGTGTTGTTGACCAGCAATGACAAAAGCCATTGGGCGCAATATTCGGTAGAACAAAAAGATGACACGTTCGTGTTAAAACCGAAAGCCAAAAACAGCAATATCAAGCAATTTGATATTCGTATCGATCAAAACGGCGTACTAAAGGGCTTTAGCACCATTGAAAAAGACGGGCAGTCTAACCAATATATTTTGCGCAATATTACCAATCAACATTTAGATGGTGGTTTGTTTAAATTTAGCGTACCGAAAGGCGTAGAATTGGACGACCAACGTAAAAAATAAGCGAATTGAACCATGTCTAACTTTAGCTTTGATTTCAACGAAAATGACTTTCGCCCTTTAGCGGCCAGAATGCGCCCAACCACCTTGGCGCAATATTGTGGCCAGTCTCATTTGTTGGGCGAAGGTAAACCGTTGCGTAAAGCGATTGAGGCAGGCTATGTTCATTCCATGATTTTCTGGGGGCCACCCGGCACCGGCAAGACCACCTTGGCGGAAATTATCGCGCAACGCATTCAGGCGGAAGTGGAGCGTATTTCCGCCGTCACCAGCGGCATTAAAGAAATTCGCGAAGCTATCGAAAAAGCCAAACAAAATAAATTGGCGGGTTTGCGCACCATTTTGTTTGTGGACGAAGTTCACCGTTTCAACAAAAGCCAGCAAGATGCGTTCCTACCTCATATTGAAGATGGCACCATTATTTTTATCGGCGCCACCACAGAAAATCCCTCCTTTGAATTAAATAACGCGCTGCTTTCCCGCGCACGGGTTTATATTCTCAAACCGCTTTCCACGCAGGAAATTGAGCGCGTGTTGCAACAAGCCATTGATGATCCGGAAAATGGCTTGGGCAAAGTGCGGTTAGGTTTGCAGGAAAATTTGTTGTCGCTTTTGGCGGAATATGTCAATGGCGATGCACGCCTTGCGTTGAATTGCCTCGAAATGATGGTGGACATGGCGGCCGAATCGAAAAACGGCAAAATTTTAGACCGCACTTTACTCACGGAAGTCTTAGGTGAACGCCAAGCGCGCTTCGACAAACAAGGCGACCGATTCTACGATTTCATTTCTGCGCTACATAAATCCATTCGCGGATCTGCACCGGATGCGGCACTTTATTGGTATGCCCGCATTATCACTGCCGGCGGAGATCCCCTTTATGTGGCACGCCGTTTGTTGGCAATCGCTTCGGAAGATGTGGGAAATGCTGACCCGCGCGCAATGCAAGTCGCTCTTGCCGCCTGGGATTGTTTTACCCGCGTTGGTGCTGCTGAAGGCGAACGCGCCATTGCACAAGCTATCGTGTATTTAGCCGTTGCACCGAAAAGCAATGCGGTTTACCTTGCTTTTAAAGCAGCGAAAAAATTGGCGACGGAATCTGCTGATTTTGATGTGCCGGAACACCTACGCAACGCGCCAACCAATCTCATGAAAGACCTCGGTTTCGGTGCTGAATATCGCTATGCCCACGATGAACCCAACGCCTATGCTGCCGGTGAAAATTACTTCCCGCCAGAACTTAAAGACGCACAATTTTATTTTCCGACTACAAGAGGGATGGAAATTAAGATGAAAGAGAAATTGGACTGGTTAAAAGGATTGGATCAGGAAAGCCAGAAGAAACGTTATAAGTAGGGTTTCTATTGGCATTCGAACCAGATAAAAGTGCGGTTGATTTTAGAATTGTTTTTGATTTATTAACACATAAAAAGGCTACTTCATGAGAAGTAGCCTTTTTTTCATCTGATTAAATTTAATCTAAATTACAAGTATCCAAACAGGGTTGTGAAAATATAACCGAAGATACAGGAGGTAATTACACCAATTAAGCCCGGTAAAATAAAGCTGTGGTTGATTACAAACTTACCGATGTGGGTCGTACCGGAACGGTCGAATTGAATCGCTGCCAAGTCGCTTGGGTAGGTTGGTAAAATGTAGTAACCGTAACAAGCCGCTGCGAAAGCAAGAATAATCGCCGGGTCAACACCGATACCTAATGCAAGTGGTACGAATGCCACCAATGCAGCAGCTTGGGAGTTAACGAATTTAGAGATTAATAATAGCATCACAGCATAAGTCCAAGGATGAGCTTTTACTACGTCCCCTAAGGCCGCTTTCATCATCGGTGTATGAACGGTAAACATGGTTTCTGCCATCCAAGAAATTCCGAATACTGCCACTAATGCAATCATACCGGAACGGAAGATTTCATTTTTACTAATTTTGCCGGCATCGGTTTTTGTAAAGATGATGATTAATGAACCGGCCAATAACATGAAGATTTGGATAACGTGAACCATGCCTAAAGTGACTTTTTTCTTCGCCGTATCTTTTAAGCCGATTGTTGCGTTTTCAATGGTTTCTGTTTTATCACCGGCAGTAATGACCACATTGTTATCTTGTAAAGCAACAGTTTGGGTTAATGTACCTTCGTTGTCGTAAATCTCAACGCTGTCATAAGCGGTTTTTGCTTTAGCTTTGTTGTCTTTAACATCAAGCGCAACTTTACCGTCTTTGGCTACGGCAAGAATTTTACCGTCTTTTACGTTAAAGCTTTTGACTGCTTTATCGCCAGAAAGCACTTCAACGACTTGTGCCGGTGCACTTTTCTCAAAAGATGGGCGCAATTCTTTGAAATAACCCAATAAGGCAACCACTAAAATGGCACCGAAGAAAATCCACATCGCGTTCCAGCTGGATTGTGGTAATTTTTTATCGAGTAGGGAAGCGCTGTCACCATACACATATTTTTTGAATTCAGGATCTTTTAATTTTTCTTGGAATTCTTGGTCTTTATCTAAATCTTTACCACGGAACCAGCTGAAGATACCGATAGCTAAAACACCACAAAGGGTGGATGGCACAGTGATTTTTAATAAATCTAAGTAACCGTCAAAGCCGGCTAAATGGTTTTGTGCATTCACCAAGAAAGCTGTTAAGGTGACTACTGCAACGGAAACCGGGGAAGCGATGATACCCATTTGTGAGGCGATGGAACTTGCTGCCATTGGGCGTTCCGGACGAATGTCATTTTTAATCGCGATATCGTAAATAATCGGTAACATGGTATAAACCACATGGCCGGTACCGCAAAGAATAGTGAGGGTACAAGTAACGAATGGGGCGAGGATACTGACGTATTTCGGGTTTTTACGTAGTAATTTTTCTGCGATTTGCAACATCACATCTAAACCGCCACTGGCTTGTAACGTTGCAGATGTTACCACCACCGCAAGGATGGTTAACATCACATCGATTGCCGGTTTACCCGGTTCAATGCCGAAACCGAACACCAAGACAATAAGACCGATACCGCCTAACAAACCGAGAGCGATACCACCTTTTTTGGCGCCGTAGAATAAACAGACTAAGACGATCGCAAGTTGAATAGCAAATTGCGATCCTTCACTTAAGTTCATTAGAAATTCCATAGATACTCCAGAAAATAATTTCATTTGGTGATGAGAAAATCGGTGCTAGTCTAACATTAAGATTACTTATTAAGTAGTAGAACTAGGAAAATTGTTGCGTTACATCAAAGTTTTATTTGCCTTGTTTTAAACTCATAGGGAGTATTCGATGACCTCTTTTTGAGTAGAAAATTGGGCTGGACGAAAAAACACGGCGATTTCTGAGCGCACTTTAGTCCATGTTTTTGCTAGTTTATTGGTTGAATACGATATAGAATAAACGCAATTTTTAACACGGTATTAATAAACAGAAGAAGAAAGGTAAAAGTATGATCGATCCGAATTTACTCCGTAATAATTTGGCAGAAGTCGCAGAAAAATTAAAAATTAAACGTGGTTTTACGCTTGATGTGGCAAATATCACGCAATTAGAAGAACAACGCAAAGCCTTACAGGTAAAAACCGAAACGTTACAAGCTGAACGTAATGCGCGTTCTAAGGCGATCGGTGCGGCAAAAGCCCGCGGAGAAGACATTGCGCCGTTGTTGGCAGAAGTTGATCACATGGGCGCAGAGTTAGAACAGGGTAAAGTTGAGTTAGAAAAAGTACAAAATGCCTTAAATGACATTGCCTTGAACATCCCGAATATTCCAGCAGATGAAGTGCCTTTGGGGAAAGATGACAGTGAAAATTTGGAAGTTTCCCGTTGGGGCGAACCACGCAAATTTGATTTTGAGGTAAAAGATCATGTTGCGTTAGGCGAAAATTTACAAGGCTTGGATTTCGCTTCTGCGGTCAAATTAACCGGTTCCCGCTTTGTGGTGATGAAAGGGCAAATTGCTAAATTACATCGTGCCATCGCGCAATTTATGTTGGATTTACACACGGAGCAACATGGCTACACGGAAGCTTATGTGCCTTATTTAGTGAACCACGATACGCTTTATGGCACAGGTCAATTACCTAAATTCAGTGAAGATTTATTCCACACGAAACCGCTAGAAGGGCAAGATCCAAATGAAGTGCAACGCACTTATGCGTTGATCCCGACAGCGGAAGTGCCGGTCACTAACTTGGTACGTGGTGACATTTTAGAAGCGGAAAATTTACCGTTAAAAATGACCGCACATACGCCATGTTTCCGTTCTGAAGCAGGTTCTTACGGCCGTGATACACGCGGTTTAATTCGAATGCACCAATTTGATAAAGTGGAATTGGTTCAAATTGTGGAACCGGAAAAATCCATGGATGCACTGGAAGAACTGACAGGTCACGCGGAAAAAGTCTTGCAATTACTTGGCTTGCCATATCGTAAAGTGTTGCTTTGTACCGGTGATATGGGCTTTGGATCTTGCAAAACTTACGACTTAGAAGTTTGGGTACCGGCGCAAAATACGTACCGTGAAATTTCTTCTTGCTCTAACATGTGGGATTTCCAAGCGCGTCGTATGCAAGCACGCTGTCGTTCAAAAGGCGACAAGAAAACCCGTTTGGTACACACCCTTAATGGTTCCGGTTTAGCCGTGGGGCGTACCTTAGTGGCAGTTTTGGAAAACTATCAAAATGCAGACGGTTCGATTACCGTACCGGAGGTTTTACGTCCTTACATGGGCGGATTAGAGGTGATTGGTAAATCTGCAAACTAAATTACTTAAAAAAATAAATATGGGTGCGGTTATACGCACCCATTTTTTTCTCTTAAAAACGCACTGAAAATTCACCGCACTTTTATACCTTAAAATATTCTAATTTCACCTCACATACGCTGGCGAGTAGGGCTTCCGCCATTGCTTTGTAGTTTAAGGTATGCGATTTTTCGACCATCACCGCACGGGTGATATTTTCTACCGTTTCGCCACTTAAAATAAGATAATTCAGCGCAACCTGCATAGCCGGTAGGCTAGGGTTAAATGCCGCATTTTCCGCATAACTACCGTGATAAATGTGTTGATCTTGCGTTTGTAATGCAATGCCATGGAAGGAGTTTGAATAAGGCGCATGCGCTTGGTTAGCCATCGTAAGGGCTTGTGAAATCACCTGGTCGTTGCTGTTTAAGGATAATTGATTGTCATGTTGATCCAGCAAATGTAGCTGAATGTTTAAGTTTTTTGGCCCGAAAGCATCAGGTAAATATTGGTGCAACGGATTATTCTGGCTATGCGGTAAATGAATTTGTAATTTTTCTGCGCTATTTAATTCATTCATAAACTGACGACAATGACCACATGGCGTGTAGTTGACGCTAATATCGGTGATTTGTTTTTCTCCGCGCATCCAAGCATGACTAATCGCACTTTGTTCGGCATGGATGGTTTGTTGAATATCCGTTTGGCAAAATTCTTGATTCGCACCGAAATAAAAATTACCGCTCACCCCTGTGGCGATTGCGCCGACATTAAAATGTGAGATAGGCGTGGTGGCATAACAAGCGGCAATAGGGAGCAGTTGAAGGGAGAGTTGTTGAGGAGTGATTTGATGTTTGTTGCATAAGTGCTGTACGACAAAGTGCGGTAGGAATCCCACAAATTTTTGCTCTTGTAAAATAAGCCAAATATCCTGAGCTAACAGTGCATTATCAATTTGGGACAACGCGTGGTGAATTTTGTCTGAAATTGGTGTTGTCATAATCCTCTCCTTTTTCGTTTTTTAATGTCCTTATCTTAGCACCGGATAAAAAAAGTGCGGTTGAAAATTAATATAAATTTCGACCGCACTTTTGTGATGGCTATGAGAACAAATTATTTCGCTGCTTTCAGCTCTTGATAATATTGTTCGTAGTATTGAATCGCATCACCTACATCATCTTGCCAGTGGCTATTTTTCAATATTTCAGCCGTTGGATAGATTGACGGATCTTCGGTAATTTCTTTCGGTAACACTTTTTTCGCTTCAAGGTTTGCGGTTGGATAGCCGATAGCTAAGGTTAATTTTTCCGCCGCTTTTGCGCCCAACATATAGTTAATTAATTTGTGTGCGCCGTCTGGGTTTTTAGAAGTAACCGGAATCGCGAGGGTATCTACCCAAAGGACCGGACCTTCTTTCGGGAATACCATGTCTAAAGGTGCCTGTTCTTTTTTCGCAATACGTACGGAACCATTCCATAATTGACCGACTTCCACTTCACCGGAAATGAAAGAGTTTGCCGGGTTGTCGGAATTGAAAGAAAGCACGTTTGGACGTAATTTTAGTAATTCTTCATAAGCCTGTTTGATAATCGCCGGATCTTGTGTGTTCGGATCCTCGCCGATTTTCAATAACGCGATGTTGAATACTTCGCGGGCATCATCTAATAATTGCACTTTGTTGGCAAATTCCGGTTTCCACAAATCACCCCAGGAGGTGAAATCGCTGCCTTTGTAAGTATTGGTGTTAAAGGCAATACCCGGTGCGCCTAATAATTGCGGAAGGGAATATTTGTTGCCTTTGTCGTAAGGTTTGTCGAGCCAATCAGGGTCTAATTCTTTAATGACAGGTAATTTGCTGTGATCAAGTTCTTTTAACATCCCTTCGCGCGCCATTTTGGACACGAAGTAGTTAGAAGGCGCAATAACATCATAACCGCCGGCTGCACCTTGGGTTTTGATTTTTGCATACATGGTTTCGTTGGATTCGAGACTGGAAACAATCACTTTAATACCGGTTTCTTTGGTGAATTCATCGAGAAGACCATCCGGTACATATTCAGTCCATGTATAAAGATACACGGTATCATTTGCAGGCGCTTCAGCTTTAGGGGCTTCCGGCGCGGTTTGCGCTTGTTTGTTGTCTTTCTCGTTACAACCTGTAAGGGCAACAGCGATCATACTTGCGGTGAATAAACCAGCAAATTTTTTCATTTTTGTTTGTTCTCCGTAAAAGAGGTGAAAAAAAACCACCTGCATAAAATGCAGGTATAAAAAAACGCCTTGATTGTGCGTCAAGGCGTATTGTATGTGATATTAAATTATTTGTGAAACATTATTACGGCTAGATGTCTTTGTGTTTTCTGCCGATAAATTGACTAGCAACTACGAGTAATAATGAAAGCACAATCATGATGGTTGCAAGGGCGTTTACTTCCGGTGTCACACCGGTTTTCACCAAGGAGAAAATACGCAGCGGTAGGATTTCATAGCTTACACCGCTCACGAAAGAGGACACCACAACATCATCGAGCGAGATGGTAAAGCTTAACAACCAACCGGATACCACCGCTGGTAATGCAAGCGGCAGGATGATTTTGCGTAAAATCGTTACTTCACTGGCACCCAAATCTTTCGCGGCTTCTAACATTCTTGCATCGAAACCGTTTAAGCGAGAGAAAATGGTGACGGTGACATACGGCAAACAGAAGGTGACGTGGGCGAGCAATAGCGACCAGAAACCTAAAGAAATACCAACTACCATGAATAAGGCGAGCAAAGAAACTGCCATCACGATATCCGGCGACATCATCACGATAAACAACATGCCACTCACCGCCTGTTTACCACGGAAACGGTAGCGGTAAAGGGCGATAGCCGTTAAGCCACCGATAATTGTTGCTAATGTTGCCGAAAAGAAGGCAATTGTCACCGAGTGTATCGCTGCTTGGATAAGCGTGTCGTTATTGAAAAGACGCTCGTACCAGTTCCAGCTAAAGCCTTTCCAACTTAAACCATAACGGTCTTCGTTGAAGGAGTTGGTCACTAAAATAATAATCGGTATATACAAATAAGCGTATACCACAAACATAAAGATATTACGTAGTAAACGGCTCATTATTCTAACTCCACTTTCTTATTCAATAATTTATTTGCACGGTAGTACACGAAAATCAACAATGCCATCAGAATGGTCAATCCGATACTGATTGCAGAGCCGAACGGCCAGTTGCGGGAAATTAAGAATTCACTCTTAATCACGTTACCCACCAGCAACACTTTCGCACCGCCAAGTAAGTCGGCGACATAGAACATACCCATTGCCGGCAATAATACCAATAAACAACCGGCAATAATGCCCGGCATGGTTAACGGTAGAATCACACGGAAGAAACGTTGGAAAGCATTTGCACCTAAGTCTTTTGCCGCTTCTAATAAGCGTCCATCTAATTTTTCAATCGCGGAGTAGAGTGGCAAAATCATAAACGGTAGAAGCAAATAGACTAAACCGATGATCACCGCCACTTCGGTGTTTAGAATGCGAATCGGCTCACTCAAAATGCCCATGTCCATCAACATGGTATTCAACACACCTTTCACACCGAGGAACACTTTCATGCCGTAAATACGAATCAGCGAGTTTGTCCAGAAGGGTAACACCACAAGGAACAATAAGAGCGGTCGATATTTCGGGTGGATTTTGCTGACCATAAAGGCGAACGGATAGCCAATGAGTAAGCAAATAATGGTGGCAATGCCCGACATATACAATGAGTTCCAAACCACCTGCGCATAAAGCGGATTAAACAGGTTGATGTAGTTATCAAAGTTAAATGGCAAGGCATAAAAGTTGCTACCATCTCGGGTTAAAAAACTTACGACTAATACCAATAAGTTTGGGATCAGCACGAAGAAGATTAGCCAGCTGAAGATAATCGCAACAGTAATTTTTTGGAATTTATTATTGATTATCTTCATCGTTGAGTACAACCTCCCAACCTTCGTGCCATGTAATGCCTACGCGTTGACCGACACTGTGATCCATATGCGGGTCATCTTCGTTAAAGAATTCGCTGACCAACACGCGTTTGCCGTTATGTTCGAATTCCACGGTAGATTCCAATGTCATGCCTTTATAAGTGCGGTCGATAATATGACCGATAATGGCTTTGGATTGTTCGTGTTCATCTAATTCTTCAATCACGATATCTTCCGGGCGAAGCAAGACTTGAAGTTGTTGATCTTTTTCGACTGGAATATCCGTATAAATATCGCAAATGCGGCCTTCTACATTAGCAAGCACCACGTTGTCTGATTTGCGTTCAATGACAGTCGCATCAAAAACGTTAATTTCGCCGATGAAACGCGCCACAAACAAGTTTGCCGGATCTTCATAAATCTCACGTGGAGAGCCGTCTTGTGCAATTTTACCTTTACGCAATAAGACAATACGATCAGACATCGTAATTGCTTCCTCTTGGTCGTGCGTAACGAAAATAAAGGTAATACCTAATTGGCGTTGTAATTGCTTTAACTCGTATTGCATTTTTTTACGCAATTTGTAGTCCAATGCAGAAAGAGACTCGTCAAGCAATAAGACTTTAGGTTTATTGACGACCGCACGAGCAATCGCAATACGCTGTTGTTGTCCGCCTGAAAGCTGGGTTGGTTTACGTTCCGCCATTTCTTCCAATTGCACCATACGCAATGCCTCTAACACACGAGGTTTAATCTCGCTTTCCGGCACTTTTTGCATGCGCAAACCGAAAGCCACGTTTTCAAAAATCGTCATGTGCGGGAACAAAGCATAGCTTTGGAATACGGTGTTGATGTGACGTTTTTCTGCCGGCACATTGGTAATGTCTTCACCGTCCAAAATAATGTTGCCTGAATCTAATTCCTCCAATCCGGCCAATAAACGCAACACGGTAGTTTTACCACAACCGGATGGGCCAAGAATGGTGACAAATTCACCGTTATTAATGGTTAAATTAAAATCGTTAATAATGGTATTGGAACCGTAGGATTTTTTGATTGAACGAAGCTCAATAATTGGCTTGTTTTGAACCGAGTTTTCCACTTTCTTTGGTTTTCTCCCTAATGTACCGAAATTTTCGGTAAAAATTAGAAACAAATGCCCACAAAAATGTAGGCGGCGACTGTAAAATAAGCGCTAATGATATAGTGAACGGGAGATAATGAAAAGGAATTAATCAGGTTTTTTCATAAAAACTAAAATAGTTGTTATATATCAAGGATTTTGGCCCTATTTCTAGCTAGACTTAACACAATTTTTTATTGTTTTTTCGGAAAGTCAAATTAGATAAAAATAAGGGAGAAAAAGAATGCAGGATTTATTATCTCGAGAACCGGTGTTGGAGCGTTTTTTTAATTATGTGAGTTATGATACGCAAGCAAAACTTGGTGCTAAAATTTCTCCTAGTTCAGCTGGTCAATTAGCCTTAGCCAAACTGTTACAGCAAGAGTTGGTGGCACTCGGGTTGCAAGAAATCGAGCTCAATAAACACGCTGTATTAACCGCATTTTTACCCTCCAACGTAGATCCTCACGCGCCGACAATTGGTTTAATTGCCCATCTCGACACCTCGCCGGATTGTAGCGGCAAACATGTACAACCTGAAGTGATTGATAACTATCGTGGTGGCGATATTGCTTTGGGTATCGGGGAAGAGTTTATCAGCCCGGTGTATTATCCTTTCTTACACCAACTGGTCGGCAAAACCTTAATCGTCACAGACGGTAAAACGTTGTTGGGTGCAGATAACAAAGCCGGAATAGCGGAAATTATGACCGCACTTTATCGCTTGAAAACCGAGAATTTACCTCACTGCAATATTCGGGTGGCGTTTACCCCGGATGAAGAAATTGGTTTAGGGATGCAATTTTTCCCGTTTGAGCGTTTTTCTTGTGATTGGGCGTATACGATAGATGGTGGCGCAGTCGGTGAATTGGAATATGAAAATTTCAATGCAGCTTCCGCAAAAATCACTTTCTACGGATGCAATATTCATCCTGGTTATGCAAAGCACAAAATGATTAATGCGCTTGCGTTGGCCTGCGAATTTCAAAATGCGTTCCCGGCGACGGAAGTGCCGGAACAAACGGACGCACGAGAAGGTTTTTTCCATTTGAACCACTTTGACGGGACGATTGAAAAAGTGGAATTACAGTATTTAATCCGCGATTTTGACAGCGCTCATTTTGAAAAACGTAAACAATTTATCCGTGATTTAGTGGAAAAATTTAACCGACAAAAACGTTTGTTAAAACCGGTTGAATTGGTTTTAACGGAAAACTATAAAAATATGTATGAGGTGATTAAACAGGTTCCGCAAGCCATTGAGCTAGCCGATTTAGCCATGAAACAATGTAATATTACCCCTAATCATAAATTGATTCGTGGTGGTACAGACGGCGCGTGGTTGGCGGAAAAGGGTTTGGCTTGTCCGAATATTTTTACCGGCGGTTATAACTTCCATAGCAAGCATGAATTGATTACGCTGGAAGGCATGAAAGATGCCGTGAACGTGATTGTGAAGTTACTTGAATTAGCAACGAAGAAATAAATTCATTTCAAAAACAAACCGCACTTTGGCTTTTTTAGTCAAAGTGCGGTTTGTTTTTGGTGTGTTTGTTATATATAAAAAACACCGCCGTAAAGGCGGTGCTTGAGTGAATTATTGAATTTTTTGAATTTGATGTACTTCAATGCTTGTCGGTTCACCAAAATCTTTATCAACGGAACCTTGAATGCGAACGCGATCGTTTGGCGTGACATTGACGCCTTTCCACGCGTGATCATCAACATCCACTTTGATTTCACCCGTGCTATCACGGAAAACAAATTCATCGTCATCAATTTGACGAACAAAGTTGCCTTCTAAAGTAACTGGGGCGTGATCAGCCATTTTTTGTGCCGCTTGCACGGTGGTTAGATTGTTACTTGCGTTAGTGTCTTGAAAACCGGCAAATGCGGTAGAAGACATGGCTAATAATGCTGCTAAGGTTACGATTTTTTTCATAAAGACTCCTAAATAATATCAGATGGAATAGTCACGCCACATCGCTGTTTGTGTCGGATGTGGCGCATTATAAGTGGTGTTTCTTAAGAAATTCTTAAAATATTAAATATTTTTATTCAATATTTAAAATAAAAAACGCTTGGAAAAATGACCGCACTTTAATGGCTTGGCGGCAATGCACCCTGATTCCATTTCTGGCTATCTTGCGGACGTTTTATTTGCAATAAGAAACGTTGATTCGCTTTCGCTGGTTCCTGAACGACTGTGCCGGATGGCGTAGAGAAAGAAATTCCTCCTTTGAGCAATTGCTGTACGCTGCCGGTGTTAAATTGTGCCCCAGACAAGCTCAGGTTGAAATCGTAGCCCGAAGCAATCCAGAATTCAGAGTTTTTGCGGACTAAATGTTGGTATTTTGACGCAATGACAATATGAATTAATACGCGATCGCCGAGGGAGTTTAGCTCTAAATTTTTAATTGTACCTACTTCTACACCACGATACATGATCGGCGAACCGGTAGTAATGTTTAACGCATCTGTCGTTTCTAAGACAAGCGGCAAGCCATTGGTGTATTTGATGTTATTGCTGATGGATTGGGTTAAGGTAAATTGGGTTTTCGTTTTGCCGGAACCAATCTCTACATCAATATACGGTTGTAATAGGCTGTCGATATTTTCAATACCACCCGCGGAAATTTGCGGTGAAATCACTTTGAAACGGGAGCCTTCTTTGGCAATTAATGCCATATAATTCGGATGAATCAACGCTTTGCTGATGATTTTATTATTTTTTTGATCTAATTGAACGCTGTCAATTTCGCCGATCGTTAAACCCAAATAACGTAGCGCCATGCCTTTACTTAAATTCGTCGCATCTTCTGCCGTGAGGATAATTTGTTGTCCGGCAGATTTTGCTCGAAGTTCATTCGGATAAAGGGTGCGATTATGTTTGCTACCACTGTTATCAAAACTGATTGCGCCTTTTAGTGAACGGGTAATCGGTGTTGCTTGAATGCTGATACCTTTCGGCGTAATGTCAATTTGCGCCGCACTTTCCACCCAGAACAGGCTTTTATCAGTTAATAAGTGTTGATATTTCGGATAAATAAATACATCAACTGCAAAGTTTTGCTGTTGTGGACGGATATCTAAAATTTTGCCCACTTCATATTGGCGATAAAGTACCAATGACCCTTTGTTAATACTTGGCAAATTGGACGTTGTCAGGGTGGTTGTCGGATTGGGGCTATTATCGGTAATACCGGCCTCTGCACTGGTTAAATCGCGATAAAGTACATAATTTTCTTTTGCTTTACTTTGTTCTTTGCCTGCAATAACTCGAATGCCGCCTTGTAACCATCGTTCTGGCGTGGCAGCTTCAAAGCGTAAGCCATCAACGCCAATACTCACATCAAAATTGGATGCGGCAACAAATAACGTATCACTGTGGATCAAATAGCGATAATCAGCGGCAACGGCAACTTTAAATTGCACCCCATCGGAAGCGACATGTTGCGCAACCACTTCACCAATTTGAATGTTGTTATAAATTAGTGGTTGTCCTTCGCTAATGCCGTAGGTTTCCGGTGCGCTCAAAGTGAGCACCAAGGTGTTCGGTTGTTTGAGCAGTAACTCACTTTCTTTAATTACATTAAAGACGGTTTGATTATCACCATCGCCCGGCAGAACTTCAAAATATTGACCGCGTAAAAGTTTTTGAATATCGGTTAAATCGCCTAAGCCACTTTTTTTCGCTCGCAATACAATGTGGGTATTAGTTTTAAATAAATTGGTTAGGTTCGGATCAATGAGCAATGTACCACTTAACATTTCATCGTTATTTTCTACCGCACTTAATTTGGATAGCACACCAATTTCCGTATTTTGGTAATACACTTGCGTTTTGCCTGCCTCTAAGCCGGCGACATTCGGAATATTCACGCTGATATTAATGCCGCGTTTTGCCGCTTGTAAATTGGAATAAAGCGTATAGGTTTCATTCATTTCCGCAATCGGGCTGTCGTGTGGTGAATCAAAAGCGGCAGCGCCTTGCACCACCGCATTCAGACTATCAACGTTCACATTTAAACCGGAAACACCGATGTTGGCATTAATGCCGCTGATGTTCCAAAAGTGGCTGTCTTTTTTCACAAATTTTGCATAAGGTTTGTCGATGACAATATCAATTTCGACTTTTTTACCGTCTTCGGTGAAATGGTAGTCATAAACTTTCCCCACGGGCATTTTTTTGTAATAAATTGAGGCACCAATGGAGATAGAACCCAGATCATCGGCGATTAAATGAATTAATAAATCACCAGGGTTTAATTGTGCAATCGGACCTTCTGTTTCTGCAATAAATTCGTTTTTGGCATCGCCATCACCCGGTTGTAATGTGATGTAGTTACCTGACACCAAGGCATCTAGCCCTGAAATCCCTGCCAAAGAAGCACTTGGTTTGACTAACCAGAATTTGGTGTTTTCACGCAGCACGCTTCTTGCTTCTGGGTAAATATTAGCCACCACATCGACTTTTTGTAGGTCATCGGTGAAATTCACTTTTTTTACAACACCGATCTGTAAACCTTGATAGCGGATTTGAGTTTTATCTGCGACTAAACCTTCACCATTTGCAAAAGTAATACGAACGCTAATGCCTTGTTCCTGAATTATTTGGAAGAACAAGATAGCGCCAATACAAAGCGCAATGAAAGGAAGAAGCCAAAAAGGCGAAATACGTCTATTTTGAGTGACGTTGGTATCGACTTCAGTGTGTGTTGTGTGTTTTGTGTTGTCTGTCATAAATTTCCCAAATTAAGCGGCTATCAAATTGTTCCGCCGCAATCATTGTTAAGAAAACTGAAGCGCCAAAATACAGCGCAGCAGTGCCTACAGAAAAATCAATAATTTGCCCTCTGGTTACTAAGGACATCATGAGTGCTAAAACGAATAAATCCAACATCGACCAGCGACCGACAAAATGGACCGCATGCAATAAACCCATTTGCCAGCGGATGGAATGTCTCAGCTTAAAATGTACACAAATCAGTAAATATAAAATAATCAATACCTTACTGACGGGGACGAAAATACTGGCGGTGAAAACGACAAAGGCAATGAAATAGCTTCCCATGTCAATAAAACTTAGCACGCCGGACATTAGCGTATCGGCACTTGGTGCTCCATTGACATAAATTACCGAGATGGGCAGCAGGTTTGCCGGAAAGAGCATGATAATACCGGCTAACAATAACGCCCAAGTCCGTTGTAATTTTATGGCAGAAGGAATATCAATTTGCGAATAACAACGGGGGCAAATTTCTTTGCCTTTATTATCCGTCAAGGGATTGAGGAAACTGTATTGGCAATAATGACAGTAGCGCAAATCCTCTGCTTTGGTGATGTCGTTGACCGCCTTACTTTGTGGGTAAAAATCATTCCACACTTCTGCCGGGTTAATTTTGATAAATAATAACGTGGTTAAAAGTGCAGTAAAAATAAAGGCGATTAAATAAATATCCAATTCTAACGTGGCGTATTCTTTTACTTTGAACATCGTCACCCCCAGCGCCACTAAATATACATCAAACATGACCCACGGTTTAATGTAGCCTAAGGAGATTAAAAGGTTGCGAGGTTTGGCTTTGACCATTTGCGCTAAGCGCAACAAAATGACTAAAAGCGCAAAGGCAATAGGCATAAAAACAGCACAAATAAAAATTAAAAATGCCGTATAAGAGAAGCCTTGTGTTGCCATTTTCCAAACCCCTTGCCATACCGAAGCATTAATTTTTTCACCGAGCAGGTGAATGCTCAACAGCGGGTAGGTGAGCGCAAAGGGCATGAGTATCAAAATTGAAAGGGCTATAATGGAACAGCGTTTAAGGCTCCAGCGGTTGGTTGAGTACAACACATTATGGCAGCGCGGACAGACAGCGCGTTGGCCTTTTTGTAAGGGCAGAATTTTGATCACGGCATTACAATCGCCGCAGCGGGCTATGCGGGAGTAATTTGCCTTGGTCAAATCGGTTTGTAACTTGCCTGTCATGAATTGTTATTCCTCATTAAAGAAACGCGTATTTTATACTGGTTCTTTTCTTTTGGCACGGATTTGCTGAAGATGGCATAAAAAAGTGCGGTCGTTTTTGCCGGCGTTTATGATTTCTCCACGCTAAAACTGATTATTCATTGTCATTTTTAGCCAAAGTGGCTAAAATGTGGCAAGTTTTTTCTATTCAAAATCTATATAGGATGTCTACAGGATTTCGTCATGACAGAAGTACAAAAATTAACTAATAATAAAGAAATAATTGCTTATTTGGCGGAAAAATTTCCGCTCTGTTTTTCTCTTGAGGGCGAAGCAAAACCATTAAAAATCGGTTTGTTCCAAGATTTAAGTGAAGCATTAAAAGATGATGAACGCGTAAGTAAAACACAATTACGTCATGCTTTACGTCAATATACGTCTAACTGGCGCTATTTACATGGTTGTAAAGTGGGTGCCGTGCGTGTGGATTTACAAGGTAATCCGGCTGGTGAATTAGAACAGGAACATGCGGATCATGCTGCTCAACAATTAGCGGAAGCTAAAGCATTGGTTGCACAAAAACGCGCAGCGGAAAAAGCCGCCAAGCCGGCAACGGAGAAAAAGCGCCCGGCGCGTCGTACTCCAAAACAGGGTGAAAAAATGGCACGTAAACCTAAATTAGCGCTGACCAGCGTAAACATGGCAGAGTTACAAGAAGGTCAGCTGGTGAAGGTCAAAGTGGGCGACAGAGCGCAAAATGCTAAAGTGTTGGAATTCTCCAACGAGGCCGCCCGCGTAGAATTAGATAACGGTTTGGTCGTAAACGTCACAGCAGATCGCTTATTTGCTTAAACCAACTTTTAATGAAGTTATCTGTGCAGATAACTTCATTTTGTTTTTGCCGTATATATTAGGAAAGTTTGAATGAAATTGAGTAAAACGAAAAATTATTTGACCGCACTTGTATTAGGAACGTTGTTTCTTAATGCGGGTGTTGTTGACGCGGTACAACCTAAGTTAAAGCCTTCAGATATTGTTGCACTGCAACCTTCTGAAGCGAATATGTTTGCCACGAAGCGGGCGACAACACGTTTGACGCAGTCTCATTATCGTAAATTTCAATTAGATGACGAATTCTCTGAGAAAATTTTTGACCGTTATCTCAAAGGGTTAGACTTTAACCGTAATACTTTTTTACAGTCGGATATTGATGATTTACGCGCAAAATATAGCAAAAAAATTGATGATGAATTGAATGCAGGCAACTTGGATATTGCGTTTAATATCTATGATTTAATGATGAAACGTCGTTATGAGCGTTATCGTTACGCATTGTCTTTGTTGGATAAAGAACCTGCTTTAAATGACGATACGCAAATTGAAATTGATCGTGAAAAAGCCGCATGGCCTAAAACGGAAGCGGAAGCCGATAAATTATGGGAAGCCCGTGTTAAAAATGACATCATCAATTTGAAATTAAAAGACAAAAAATGGCCTGAAATTAAAGAGAAATTAGTTAAACGCTATAACTTGGCCATTCGTCGATTGACTCAAACCAAAGCGGATGATGTGGTACAAACCTACTTAAACGCATTTGCCCGTGAAATCGACCCACATACCAGTTATTTAGCGCCTCGTACGGCAAAAAGCTTCAATGAAAGTATGAATCTTTCTTTGGAAGGTATTGGCGCTACGTTACAGTCTGAAGACGATGAAACCAGCATTAAATCGTTAGTGCCTGGCGCGCCGGCAGAACGTAGCAAAAAACTTAAAGCTGGCGATAAAATTATTGGTGTAGGCCAAGAAAAAGGTGAAATTGAAGATGTAGTCGGTTGGCGCTTAGAGGACATTGTTGACAAGATCAAAGGTAAAAAAGGGTCTAAAGTTCGTTTGGAAGTTGAATCGGCTAAAGGTGGCAAGTCTCGTATTGTTACCTTGGTACGTGACAAAATTCGTATTGAAGACCAAGCAGCAAAATTAACGATTGAGAAAATGGATGGCGTTGATGTTGCTGTGATTAAGATTCCTAGTTTTTACTTGGGATTAACAGAAGATGTCAAAAAATTACTTAACGACATAAAAGCGAAAAAAGCGTCTGCATTAATTGTTGATCTTCGTGAAAATGGCGGTGGTGCTTTAACAGAAGCTGTTGGTTTAACCGGTTTATTTATTAGTGATGGCCCGGTTGTTCAGGTTCGTGATGCTTATCAACGCATTCGTGTACATGAAGATCCGGATAATGCGCAGCAATATACCGGTCCGTTATTGGTGATGATCAACCGTTTTAGTGCATCAGCCTCTGAAATTTTTGCAGCAGCAATCCAAGACTATAACCGTGGCGTTGTTATCGGGCAAAATTCTTATGGAAAAGGTACCGTTCAACAAAGTCGTTCCTTGAATTTTGTTTATGATTTGGATCAAACGCCACTGGGTTTATTGCAATATACGATTCAAAAATTCTATCGTATCAATGGCGGTAGTACACAGCTGAAAGGTGTTGCGCCGGATATTCAATTCCCAGATGTCATTGATAGTAAAGAATACGGTGAAGAAAAAGAAGATAATGCGTTGCCATGGGATAAAATTCCGTCAGTGAATTATTCTGAGGTGAGCGAAGCACGCGAACCAGTCTCTGAATTGGTGCAAAAACATAATGACCGAATGGCGAAAAATCCGGAATTTATTGCACTTAACGAAGATTTAAAAGTGCGTAATGAACGTCGTGAACGTAAGTTCTTGTCGTTAAATTATCAAAAACGCAAAGCGGAAAATGATAAAGATGACGAGAAACGTTTGAAAGACATTAATGAGCGTTTCAAACGTGAAGGTAAAAAGCCATTGAAAGATATTGATGATTTGCCGAAAGATTATGAAGCGCCGGATTTCTTCTTGAAAGAGGCAGCTGCAATTGCGGCAGATATGGTTAAATTTGAGCAGAAAAAGGCTGAAATAAAACAGGCTGATAAGTCTGCAAATCAATAAATCTCTTGTTTTTGGATCGCACTTTTCTAAGTGCGGTCGTTTTTAAGAAAGTTTATAAAAATTAAGGTAAGTTGATGAATACTCGAACGTTTAAAGTAGTTACTCTCGCGATGATAAGCGCGCTTTATGTGGGGAATGTCGCTGCAGAAGAATTACAGCAAAGTGATTTAACTCTCGCCACACAGCAGTTGGAGCTCGAAAATAAGGTCGAGGAAGCGCGTTTAGCGGCAGAGAAAAAACGCTTGGCGCTTGAGGCTGAAAAACTTTTCTCTGAGCGTTTTGGTGATATCTCTCTTCAATTTAAACCTTTAATTGCCAAAATTTATGTTGAGAATCATTTTTCTCCAATTTGGACAGATAATCAGGCCAAGCAGCAATTTTTACACGATTATGCCTTAGCTATTGCCGGGGGAATTTCAAAACGCTCAGCAAATGCTTTAAATGCGATCCATGAAGCCGCTGGAAAAGGCGAGTTAATTGAAGATGTTCTGTTAACCGATGCATTTTTAGATTATTTGTTTTATGCCACCAATGTAGCGAAATCCGCACAAAAATGGTTATATGCAGGCAATAGCTATAAAGCCGGTCAGTTAAGTGATGAGCAAGTGTCTGCATGGTTAAGTGCGGTCAAAAATAATGATAATTTTACTTTTGTGAAAAATCTTTCCGGCGAAAATGCGCTCTTTAAGCAAACATCGGCGCGCGTTGCTCATGTGATTGAAGCGGGTGTTGATCAGCATAATGTGGTTGAATTGCATCGTTTGGCGATTAATGCTCAACGTTTACGCATTTTACCGGCTTTCCAAGATGGTATTTTCGTGAATATTCCAAGTTACGAACTCAATTATTATCGCGATGGACAAGTGGTTTTAAGTTCCCGTGTGATTGTTGGGCAATCCAGCCGTAAAACACCAGTGATGTCTAGTCGTTTGAGTAATGTGGTAGTGAACCCGCCTTGGAATGCGCCAACCCGTTTGATTAACGAAGACATTATTCCCAAAGTACGTAAAGATCCGAGTTATATTTATCGCCATGGCTATACGATTATTGATGGTAGTGGCAATACTATCGATCCTTATACTATCGATTGGGAAAATATGTCGGCGAAAAGATTCCCATATCGTTTACGCCAAGCTCCAAGTGATAACAGTGCATTAGGGAACTATAAATTCAACATGCCGAGTTCTGAGGCGATTTATTTGCACGATACACCGAAACGTAATTTATTTGGCAATAAAAACCGTGCGTTAAGTTCTGGTTGTGTCCGTGTGGAAAAATCCGATCAGTTGGCCACTATTCTATTGAAAGAAGCGGGTTGGACAGATGAAAGAAAACAAAATGTGCTGAAAAGTAAAAAAACAACCTCAGCGGGTATTAAATCCGACAATCCGGTCTTTTTATATTATATCACTGCATGGGTGGATAAAGATCAAGTTCACACTTTGCCGGATATTTACGGTTATGACAAAACGCCTGATTTAAGTTATATTAATTGGGATATTTTAAAACACTATATTCAACGTTAATCCGTGGGATTTAGCTTGGTAACTTTAATCAAGTAAACGGATTGCGATCATATTTAGGAAATACATAATGAGTCATATTAACCATAGTCGACGTAAATGGTTATCGCTAGGGGGAATTGTATTAGGCGCTTCGCTTTTACCGAATACGGTTTTAGCGGCTGTATCAACGCCAAAACCACGCCTACTAAGTTTTCGTAACATTAATACCGGTGAGAAACTGAGTGCAGAATTTGCGCTTGGACGTGGTTTCAGTAACGCCACGTTGCGATTGTTAGACCACCTTCTACGTGATAAGCGTACCAATCAGGTTCATCAAATGGATCCAAATCTGTTCACTAAATTTTATCAGGTACAGCAGAATCTTGGTTTACGTAACACGGAAATTCAAATTATTTGTGGCTATCGTTCTGCTGCCAGCAATGCGGCAATGCATCGTCGTAGCCGTGGAGTAGCAAGTAATAGCTACCATATTCGTGGACAAGCCATTGATTTTCGCATTGATGGTGTTCCGTTAGCGAAAGTACGTGATGCGGTTGATGCGCTACAAAATGGTGGTGTCGGTTTTTATCCGCACAGTAATTTTGTGCACATGGATACCGGCCCGGTGCGTACTTGGCGCGGTAGTTAGTAAAAAACATCTGAAATTTAGACCGCACTTTTGTGCGGTTTTTTTACCGAAAAATATGGCGAGTATCGTATGAACATTGAAATTATTCCTGTAACGGCATTTCAACAAAATTGTTCTTTAATTTGGGACGATGAAAAAAAAGCGGCAATTATCGACCCGGGTGGAGAAGCGGAAAAACTGATTAAACGGATTGAAGAACTTGGGCTGAATTTACAAGTGATTTTATTAACTCACGGCCATTTAGACCATTTGGGGGCGGCAGAAAAATTAAAACAGCATTTTAATGTCCAAATTTGGGGTTCTAATTCGCAAGATGATTATTGGTTTAAAAACTTGCCACAACAGTCAGAAAAATTTGGCATGCTGTTTGAGGTGTCTGCTTTTGAACCGGATCGTTGGTTAGATCAGGATGGTGAAACGCTCAATATCGGTGATTTCACGTTTGAGGTTTTACACTTGCCGGGACATACGCCAGGGCATATCGGTTTTATAGAACATCAAAAACGTATTGCTTTTACCGGTGATGTGTTGTTCAAAAATGGCATTGGACGAACAGATTTCCCTGGGGGCAACTATGAGGCAATTCTGGCGTCGATTCGTAATAAATTATACCCTTTGGGAGATGATATGATTGTTGTACCCGGGCATGGGCCTTATACCACTATTGGTGAAGAAAAACGAACCAACCCTTATGTCAAAGCGAGCGAGTAAATTACCTCATTAATTTTTTAGAAAGTGCGGTGAGAAATAAAAATATTTTCACTGCTCTTTTTTTACACAAAAGTTAATTTTTTGTAAAAATTCAAACCTAGATCACAGTATCAAATGAATGCTTTTGGCATAATGCGAGCATTCAAAGCGCAGAAAATTCTTCTGTATTTTATTTACCGTTACGTTGTTTGTTAGCGTATTTAAATCTTAAGGTGGTATGTATGCAGCATTCTTTACATGAATGGCTCTCCTCCAGTGCATTAGGTGGGGCAAATCAGTCTTATATTGAGGATCTTTATGAAAGTTATCTTGAGGATCCGAACAGTGTGGATGCCAGTTGGCAGGAAATTTTTAAAACGCTGCCAAAATCCACCGCACTTGAGCAACCCCATTCAACGGTGCGCGATTATTTTCGCCGTTTAGCGCGAGAAAATCATGGACAGAGCGTGACCGTGATTGATCCGGAAGCGAGCGCCAAATTAGTCAAAGTTTTACAATTCATTAACGCATACCGTTCTCGTGGTTACATTGAAGCCACACTCGACCCTCTCAATTATTATCGTTGGAAAACTTCCTCGGTGCCTGAATTAGATTATCACCAACATGGATTAACCGACGCTGATCTGGACGAAAGTTTCAATATCGACTATGCCGTTTATGGCAAAGAAAGCATGAAGCTCCGTGATTTAGCCCGCGATTTGAAAGCCACTTATTGTGGTAATATCGGGCTTGAGTTTATGCACATTCATGATATGGAACAGCGTAATTGGTTGCAAAGCAAACAAGAAAAATGGATTCAACAACCGCTTTTCACTAAAGACGAAAAAATCAATTTGCTGAAAGAATTAACGGCAGCGGATGGCTTAGAACGTTATTTAGGGGCGAAATTCCCGGGTGCGAAACGTTTTTCTTTGGAAGGAAGCGATGCGTTTATTCCGATGATGAAAGAGATCATCCGTCATGCTAGCCGTAATGGGATGGACGATGTGGTCTTGGGCATGGCGCACCGTGGTCGTTTAAATATGTTAGTCAACGTGTTTGGTAAACGCCCAAGCGACTTATTTGATGAGTTTGCCGGTAAACATGCGGAAGATAATCGCACCGGTGACGTGAAATATCACCAAGGTTTCTCCTCTGATTTTGCTGTGGATGATAAAAAAGTACATCTGACACTTGCCTTTAACCCGTCTCACTTGGAAATTGTGAGCCCGGTTGTGATTGGTTCTGTCCGCGCAAGACAAACCCGTAAACAAGACACCGAACATAATAAAGTGTTGGCGGTAACGGTGCACGGTGACTCCGCGGTTACCGGTCAAGGTATCGTGCAAGAAACCTTAAACATGTCCAATGCGCGTGGTTATAAAGTGGGCGGCACGATTCGTATTGTGATCAATAACCAAATTGGTTTTACCACCTCTAACCCGACGGACACCCGTTCTACCGAATTTTGTACCGACATCGCGAAAATGATTCAAGCGCCGATTATTCACGTGAACGGCGATGACCCAGAAGCGGTTGCTTTTGCTGCCCGTATGGCGGTGGAATATCGCGCGGTCTTTAAACGGGATATTTTCATTGATTTGATTTCCTACCGTCGTCATGGTCATAACGAAGCAGACGAGCCATTGGCGACTCAGCCGATGATGTACGGCATTATCAAAAAACATCCAACACCACCGAAGGTGTATGCCAATCGTTTAATTCAAGAAGGCGTGATTACAGAAGAAGATGCCACTGAAATTTCCAATTTATACCGTGATGCCTTGGATAACGGCGAATGTGTCGTGCCGGAATGGCGCCCTATGGATATGGCAAAAGTGGACTGGTTGCAGTATCTCAACTATGACTGGACGGCGCCGTATGAAAGTAAATTCCCGGAAGAGCGGTTTAAAACCTTAGCAAAACGTGTCTCTCACTATCCGGATTACGTGCAACCGCATCCTCGTGTTGAAAAAATCTATGCCGACCGCCAAGAAATGGGTCGAGGCGAAAAATTATTGGACTGGGGGATGGCGGAAACCATGGCGTACGCCACCTTATTGGATGAAGGCATTCATGTGCGTTTATCCGGTGAAGATGCCGGTCGTGGTACGTTCTTCCATCGTCATGCCGTCGTACATAATCAAAAAGACGGTACCGGCTATGTGCCATTAACCCAATTACACGCCAATCAAGGTCGCTTTGAAGTATGGGATTCCGTTTTAACCGAAGAAGGGGTGCTTGCCTTTGAATACGGCTATGCCACCACGGATCCGAAAACCTTAACCATTTGGGAAGCGCAGTTTGGTGATTTCGCCAACGGGGCGCAAATCGTGATTGACCAATTCATCAGCTCCGGCGAGCAAAAATGGGGTAGAATGTGTGGCTTAGTGATGTTGCTACCACACGGTTACGAAGGACAAGGCCCGGAACACTCATCTGCCCGTTTGGAGCGTTATTTGCAGCTTTGTGCAGAACAAAATATGCAAGTTTGTGTGCCTTCAACGCCGGCGCAGGTGTATCACATGTTACGTCGCCAAGCGATTCGTAAAATGCGCCGTCCGTTAATTGGTATTTCACCGAAATCCTTGTTACGTCATCCGTTAGCGGTGTCCAGTATGGATGAATTGCTTAACGGCACATTCCAAACGGTCATTGGTGAAATTGACAACCTTGATCCGAAAAATGTGAAACGTGTGGTGATGTGTGCCGGTAAAGTATATTACGATTTATTGGAGCAACGCCGTAAAAATGAACAGGATAACGTGGCTATCATTCGTATTGAGCAACTTTATCCGTTCCCGCATGACGATGTGAAAGCCGCTTTAGCACCTTATTCACATGTAACGGATTTTGTATGGTGTCAAGAAGAGCCCCTGAACCAAGGGGCTTGGTATTGCAGTAAACATAACTTTGAGGCAGTGATTCCGGACAATGCCAAATTGTCTTATGCCGGCCGCCCGGCTTCTGCTTCACCGGCGGTAGGTTATTTGTCATTGCATGCCAAACAGCAAAAACAATTGGTGGAAGATGCATTGACGCTTTAATCCGTTAAAGTGCGGTGTATTTTTCGCTTGTTTTAAAAACACCTTGAAAAACGACCGCACTTTATGCTTAACAACATTGATACTTAGCTAAATGAATAGAAAAAAGGAATGAAATTATGACTATTGAAATTCTTGTCCCGGATTTGCCTGAGTCAGTTGCTGATGCAACAGTCGCCACTTGGCATAAAAAAGCAGGCGATGCGGTGAAACGCGATGAAGTAATTGTGGAAATTGAAACAGATAAAGTGGTGCTTGAAGTGCCGGCTCAAGCAGACGGCGTGATCAGTGAAATTGTACAGGATGAAGGCGCCACAGTCGTGAGCAAGCAGTTGTTGGGTAAATTGGAAGCTTCCGCAACAGCCGCTGCAGCAGCCATGGAAAAAACGGCAGAACCGACACCAGCGGATCGTCGTACCGAAGTGCCGGATGAGCCTCATACCACGGATGCGTTAAGTCCGGGAGTTCGTCGTTTATTGGCGGAACATGATATTCAAGCATCTGACGTGAAAGGCACTGGCGTGGGCGGTCGTATTACCCGCGAAGACGTCGAAGCGGTTATCGCAAAACGTGCAGCTGCGCCTAAACCGGCAGAAACGACCGTCAGCACGATGGCATATTCCGCACGCAGTGAAAAACGCGTGCCGATGACCCGTTTACGTAAACGAATTGCCGAACGTTTGTTGGAAGCCAAAAATAATACAGCGATGTTAACCACATTCAATGAAGTGGATATGCAACCGATCATGAATTTGCGTAAACAATACGGCGAAAAATTTGAAAAACAACACGGCGTACGTTTAGGTTTTATGTCTTTCTACATCAAAGCGGTGGTAGAAGCCTTAAAACGTTATCCGGAAGTGAATGCCTCCATTGACGGTGACGATGTGGTTTATCACAATTATTTTGACGTGAGCATAGCGGTTTCCACGCCACGTGGTTTGGTGACCCCGGTATTGCGTGATTGCGACAACCTTTCTATGGCAGACATTGAAAAATCGATTAAAGCCTTAGCGGAAAAAGGACGTGATGGTAAGTTGACTGTGGAAGATTTAACCGGCGGTAACTTTACGATTACTAACGGTGGTGTGTTTGGTTCTTTGATGTCCACTCCAATTATCAACCCACCGCAAAGCGCGATTTTGGGTATGCACGCCATTAAAGAGCGTCCGGTTGCTGTGGATGGTCAAGTGGTGATTCGTCCAATGATGTATTTGGCATTAAGTTATGACCACCGTTTAATTGATGGCCGTGAGTCTGTCGGTTTCTTGGTCACCGTGAAAGAATTGTTGGAAGACCCAACAAGATTATTGCTAGAAATCTAAAGAAAGAAGAACCGCGTGTGCGTAAGGCAGGCGGTTCTTTGTTTCAACAGACAATAAAAATTAGGGCATTTAACAGAGGATTTTCTATGAATCTACATGAATATCAAAGTAAGCAAGTTTTTGCCGAATACAAATTGCCGGTGGGCAAAGGCATTGCCTGTAAAACCGCAGATGAAGCGGCAGAGGCGATTAAACAGTTAGACGGTGATGCTTGGGTGGCGAAATGTCAAGTGCATGCCGGTGGACGCGGTAAAGCGGGTGGCGTGAAACTTGTACGCAACGAAGCGGAAGTCAGAGAGTTTGCGAATAAATGGTTAGGGCAACGTTTGGTCACTTTCCAAACGGATGCCAATGGTCAGCCGGTAAACACGATTTATGTAGAAGAAGGCTCACAAATTGAACGTGAATTGTATCTAGGCGCGGTACTCGATCGTGCTTCTCAACGTGTGGTGTTCATGGTGTCCACTGAGGGGGGGATGAATATCGAAGAAGTCGCGGCAAAAACACCGCACTTATTACACAAAATGGCGATTGATCCGCTTACCGGTGGTATGCCATATCAAGGGCGTGAGCTGGCGTTTAAATTAGGTTTAAAAGGCGATCAAGTGAAACAATTTGCTCATATTTTTACCCAAATGGCAAAAATGTTCGTAGAAAGAGATTTGTCTCTATTAGAAGTGAACCCACTGGTGGTTACAAAAGAGGGGAACCTCCTTTGTTTAGATGCCAAAATCGTGGTGGATGGCAATGCGCTATATCGTCAACCGGCTTTAGCCGCAATGCAAGATCCAAGCCAAGAAGACCCGCGCGAAGCCTTAGCGGAAAGTTTCCAACTTAACTATGTGGCATTAGACGGCAATATCGGTTGCATGGTGAACGGCGCAGGGCTTGCCATGGGTACTATGGATATTGTGAAGTTACACGGCGGTCAACCGGCGAACTTCTTGGACGTGGGCGGCGGTGCAACCAAAGAACGCGTTGCAGAAGCGTTTAAAATTATTCTTTCCGATAAAAATGTAAAAGCGGTACTCGTCAATATTTTTGGTGGCATTGTACGCTGCGATCTGATTGCTGAAGGGATTGTGGCGGCTGTGAACGAAGTGGGTGTCAACGTGCCGGTGGTGGTGCGTTTAGAAGGTAATAATGCCCCGTTAGGCCGTGAAATTTTAGCGAAGAGCGGTTTGAATATTATTGCTGCCCAAACGTTGACTGATGCGGCGGTAGAATCGGTGAAAGCGGCAAAGGCTAACGCATAAGGAGCAATAGTATGTCAATTTTAATTAATAAAGATACGAAAGTAATTTGCCAAGGTTTCACCGGCGGTCAAGGTACATTCCACTCCGAACAAGCATTAGCTTATGGCACTAAACTGGTGGGAGGCGTTTCACCAAATAAAGGTGGCACGACCCATTTAGGATTGCCTGTGTTTGACACCGTACGCGATGCAGTCGAGGCAACCGGTGCCACAGCAACGGTGATTTATGTGCCGGCGCCGGGCTGTAAAGATGCGATTTTAGAGGCGATTGATGCTGGGATTAAATTGATTATTTGTATCACCGAAGGCATCCCAACCTTGGATATGCTGGTGGTGAAACAACGTTTGAACCAAACAGGTGTGCGCATGATTGGGCCAAACTGTCCGGGCGTGATTACACCGGAAGAATGCAAAATCGGTATCATGCCGGGCAACATTCATAAAAAAGGGAAAATCGGTATTGTTTCTCGCTCAGGTACGTTGACCTATGAAGCCGTGAAACAAACCACGGACGAAGGTTTTGGTCAATCGACTTGCGTGGGTATCGGCGGCGATCCAATCCCAGGCTCCAACTTTGTGGATATTTTGAAATTATTCCAAGAAGATCCGCAAACGGAAGCGATTGTCATGATCGGCGAAATTGGCGGTTCCGCGGAGGAAGAAGCGGCAGCGTTCATTAAAGAACATGTGACCAAACCGGTGGTGAGCTACATTGCCGGCGTGACAGCGCCGAAAGGCAAACGCATGGGGCATGCCGGTGCCATTATCAGTGGCGGAAAAGGGACTGCTGATGAAAAATTTGCGGCACTGGAAGCTGCCGGTGTGAAAACCGTGAGAAGTTTGGCAGAAATCGGTTCAGCGTTAAGAGAAATGTTGAATAAATAATTGCCTTGAATGAAAAAAGTGCGGTTGGTTTTAAAAACGTTTTTAAAATCGACCGCACTTTTTCTTTTTATTATTTCCGTTTATTGAAACGCATGTTGATGTTCAATTAATTGCGCTTTGGTTAAGGCGAATACACCCACACCGCCATTGGCGAGTTCAAGCCAGTTGAACGGCACTTGTGGGAATTGTTCTATTAAATGCACCATGCTGTTACCCACTTCACACACCAATACGCCATCATCCGCTAAGTAATTTGGTGCTAGGCGCAGGATTTCTTTGGTGATAGTTAACCCATCATTGCCGGAGCCGAGAGCCATTTCCGGTTCGTAGTGAAATTCCTCCGGCATATCGGAGAGATCTTCTAGATCTACATAAGGAGGGTTAGTGACAATGAGATCATACTGTTCTTCCAATAAACGGGAGAATAAATCCGACTGAATCGGGAAGACGCGGTGAGTTAATTTGTGGCGTTCAATGTTGATTTCGGCAACATTTAATGCATCAAAAGAGAGATCAACCGCATCCACATCGGCTTCAGGGAAGCGCTCCGCACAGGCGATCGCAATACAGCCGCTGCCGGTACACATATCTAAAATACGTTGCGGTTCACGTGTTAATAAGCCGGCGAATCCTTGTTCAATCAAGGCACTGATGGGAGAGCGAGGAACAATCACGCGTTCATCCACATAAAACTCTAAGCCGCAGAACCAAGCACGGTGAATTAAGTAAGCAACAGGAATGCGTTTTTCAATGCGGATGATGACCAAACGGATGATTTCAAGCTTTTCTGCCGTAGTGAGACGGGTGTCATACAATTCACTTGGGAAATCAGCTGGGAGGTGCAAGGTAGCTAAGACCAATTGTTGTGCTTCATCCCAAGCATTGTCATAGCCGTGTCCGTAGTAAATGTCGGCACGATTGAAGGTGCTGTAGCACCAACGTAGGAAATCTTTGATCGTGTGCAGTTCTTCTTGCACGTTGGCGGAATAAATATCGTCAATAAGTTCCTGATTAAAGGTAATTTGGTTCATGATTTGCTCGTATCAATGTTAAAATTACGCGTAGTTATACCATATTTGAGATAGGAAACGAAATGTTAGATGAGGAAGCAATTTCCCTGTTTCGTGCTGAAATGAGAGGCGTGAAACCGTTAAAACAGGATACTTTTGTGGCTGCTAGGTCCCATAAAAAGAAAATGCAATCCACGATAAAGGAACAGCGTGAACAACAAGACACGTTATTTTATTTTTCTGATGAATATGAGCCGTTGTTAAATGAGGAAAGTGCGGTCAAATATTTGCGTGAAAATGAAGATTCTCATTTGCTGAAACAATTACGGCGTGGAGATTTTTCACCGGAGATTTTTTTGGATTTGCATGGCTTAACGCGTGAACAGGCAAAATTAGAGCTGGCGGCATTAATTCAAACCTGCGAGAAAGAACATCTTTATTGTGCCAGTGTGATGACAGGTTATGGCACTTATACGTTAAAACGCCAAATTCCCCGTTGGTTAGTGCAGCATCCGAAAGTACGAGCATTGCACCAAGCCCCAAAGGAATGGGGCGGTGAAGCAGCCATTTTGATCCTGATTGATGTTTAACAACATTTATGAACGGCATGGTAAAGCGGCGGTAAAATTTGGTTGATCATGCTAAGTTGCTGCATTGGAATGTGTCCTTGCAGCTGTGCCGCTTTATGATTTTTTTCTAAATGGCTTTGTGCCTGTTTTAAACTCACTTCAATGTTATTTTGTAATTTCTCGAAAACCATCGGTGTAAGCTGTTCAATATGCTCTAAAATGTAAATAATTTTCTTCGCTGCCGGATAAAATTCCGCCAAGAAAAAAGTGCTTTGTTGCATTTGTTTCATTTTACTGCGGTAAGCTCCTAGCGTAGAAATGTAACTCAGTAGAGAATAGTTAATTTTTAAAAGCTCGAATCCAGCCTGTAAATATGCCTGATATTTTTTCGGCTCATGGTTCATATTGGAAATGGTGGCGCTTAATGCCGAAGCATATTCATGGGCATAGCGACGGGCAATGCGGTATTTCAAGTTATCGCCTTTGCCAAACTGTAATTGACTGATGATATACAACAAATATTTCGCATCGCTTTTGATTGCCTGACGGCTGACTTTATCCAACTGCAAATACTTCCAATCCGGCCATAAGTAAGACACGGCAAACCAAGAAATGGTCGCGCCGATCAGGGTGTCAATGACGCGAGAATAAAGCGCTTGTTCCACATTAAAGCCCATCACATCAAAGCTGAAAATCACCTGTAAGGTAATGAAGAAGGTGGAAAAGCTGTAATTATTGGTACGGAAAAAGAAAAACAGGGTGCTAGTGAGAACGATTAAGCCTAATTGTAATTCCAGTGTCGGATTCGCATAAGGCAGAAGCGAGGCGATAATCACACCGAGAATGGTGCCGACAATTCGCTGTTTTAGACGCAGTTTGGTGGCCGTGTAATTAGGCTGACAAACAAAAACAGCGGTTAATAAAACCCAATAAGCCCGATCTAACGGCAAAAACTCGCCGATAGTACAGCAAATAAACACCACAATCGACAAACGTACCGCATGGCGAAAGAGTTGCGAATTGAAATTAAAGTGGCTACGCAGGGCAAGTAGGATATTGTTTAAACCGGTAATTTGCTCCGTATAAATTTGAGCCGTATCGGTTTGTTCCAACTCATTCACTTCTTGATCAATATGGCGTAATTGATAGTCAACGCTTTTTAAATTATCCAGTAAGGTTTGGAGATTGATAAGATTTTCGGTTTCTTCAATATGGCCATTACTATAAAGCTCGAACGATTGATTTAGCCCGTTAATGGCTTTTTCTAAACGCAGGTCATAACGGTAGGTTTTATTTTGTTGCAAACTTAGCGCAATATCACGGCAAGCTTGGGCTTGGAGTTCCAGTAAGCGTTGAATACGAAAAATTAAATCAGTATTTTTTAAGTGTTCCGCAAGGGTTTGGTAGTCAAAATGATTGGAACTAATGCGCTCATGAATATCTTGCGCAGAAAAATAATAACGAATCATTTTAGTTGTGCGGCTGTGGCGGTGTTGTCCTCGGATACGATAAAACAGCGCCGTTCTCGTCTCATTAAACGCACTTATCAGTTCACTATTTTTCATTGCCATGGCGATATGCTTATTTTCAATTTGCTCAATATCGTCAGGATCAAAAAAAGTGGCTTTCGCATCAAGGTAATTGGCAAGCGCTAGAAAGGATCTGGCAACACTTTCCTGCACAGGGCGATTCGGAAAAAATAAATGCACGCATAATGTGGTGATACTGTAAAGCAAGGTGCCGCAAAGAATCATCAGAGGGTTCATATACCACACGGTTTCCGGCAAATAAGTCAGTGTGGTGTATAGCGCCACAACCAACGTACCGAACGCGATGGTGCTATAACGTTGTCCGATTGCCCCAATCATGGTGAAAACAAAGGTCATCGCCGTCATCAACACCATAAATTGGAAATTATGGTTGATGCTCAGTTGCACACTGATCGTAGAAACAGAAAATGCGAGCAGCGTATAAAGCACATTCTTGATTCGGCCGGTTAATCGGTTATCTAAATCCACCAAACCGCCGGCAATAATGCCTAATACCAACGGCATACTTTGCTCGGAAATATCAAAATACCAAATGGCAATCACCGCCAAATTGACGGCAATAAAAATCGGAATGGAGGCAATCACTTTTGCATTAAACCAGTGATTCATGCGAAATCCTTAAGACTACTTATAAAAACGATCGTATTGCGTTGCGTGTTGTTGACGAATTAAATCCACCATTGCTTTAGGAACAACCCGTTGCCCCACCGGAAATAACGCAATTCTGGCGATATGGAAATTTGCCAAGCCGGTTGGGATACCGATGATAGTTAGACATTGAGAAATGCCACAAAAAACATGAGCAAGAAACAACCACCAACCGAAAAGGATAAACCAGACGACATTGAGCACTGATCCGAGGGAATTTCCCACCGCACTTTTAGGTTCCAAATACTTCACATGAATTAAATCGTTGCCGAAGGGAACCAATGACATTTTACAAATTTCCCAACAGCTACGCGTATAAGGCAATGTGACGATCAATACGGCACTCATGAGGGTGGCGAATAACCACCCTAACGTTGTTACGAAGCCACCAAGGACAAAATTGAGAATATTAAGAATCAAGCTCCAATTCATAGCAATGTCTATTTTAAGCGTTCGTTTAAATAACCTTGATAGTCCGGAATACGAATATCGCAGGTATCATTAAAAAATGGCGAAGAAATCAGAAAATCGGCACTTGCCATATTCATAGCAACCGGAATATTCCAAACGGTGGCAATGCGCATTAACGCTTTGACATCCGGATCATGTGGCACAGCATTCATCGGATCCCAAAAGAAAATCATTAAATCAATTTTATTTTCAGCAATTAAGCCACCGAGTTGTTGATCGCCGCCCATAGGGCCACTGAGTAAGCTATTCACAATTAAACCGGTTTCACGATGAATGAGACTCCCTGTGGTGCCGGTGCCATACAGGGTATGATGGGCTAATAAAGTGCGGTGGGTTTTACACCAGTTTATCAAATCCGCTTTACAGTGGTCATGCGCCACTAAGGCAATGTGTTTATTCGCCGACAATGTGCGATAGGTCGTTTGCATAAGTGCTCCTAAAATAAAAAGTGAGCGAACAAGCTCACTTTTCGGACATCAATGAATGAGAAGAAATCACCGATTATTTTTGTTTTTTCGCCCAATCAATAAAACGTGCTTGGGTTTCTTTATCGGCTTGTTGATACCAATATTGCAACATTTGCTCTGCCACATTTTCACCTTGTAATGTCACCTTGCCTTTGTTGACTTTACCGGTTGCAGCAGGACCGCCAACGACTACCGCTGTTGCAGCTGAGGTGGTGATTGTTGCTAAAGAAGGTAAAGAGGCCGGTGCGCCAGACGCGTTGTATTCGTTTAAGTCTTTGATAAGGTTCATGCCCGGGAATAAACCTTCTTGTTTTAAATATTCTTGTTTATTTTCTACGTTGTTACCGGATTGGGTTTTTACGGTAATGACAGGAGATTGTTTGAAGTTACTTACATCACGTTCATTTTGTAAACGTGGGGCTGAAATTACGATATCTTCATTTGAACCTTGGAATGTCACAACAATCGGATCTGATTCGAATAAGGAGCGATCGGAACCCACTTGAGTAATTTCGGATACACGAACCACAACTTGGTGTTTTTGTGTATCGTTGATATTAAATGCGTTAGTTTCTTTCAATAAAGATTTGTTTGCTTTTTGACCGTCAATGGCTAAAAAATCAATATTAGATGAGCTGGTTACCATGCCGGCAAAGCTCGCCGTACTGGCTAAAAGTGTTGCAGTTAAGACAGCAAAACGAAATTTCATATTTACTCCTGTTTTGAAGGACATTCATTAAAATTAGATGACACTTTATGGAATAAAGCGTAGTTTGTATGCTATTCCAAATTGGGAAAAATGAAAATAGAAAATTGTATTTAAGCGCTAGTTTTTTGTTTTTATTCAATTTTAAGAGGAAATTGTATGGTCAAAAAACGTTTTTGTGTTCACGGTTATGTGCAAGGCGTTGGGTTTCGTTATTTTACGTGGAAGCAAGCGCTGAAAATCGGCGTAACGGGATTTGTACGTAACCTTGCCGACGGCACCGTGGAAGTGATCGCCGTCGGTTCGGAAAGTCAAATTGAAGCGTTAGATGCTTGGTTACAAGAGGGGCCTCGCACTGCCATCGTGGACGATGTATTTGTAGAAGATTATCTTGGCGACAAAGAATTTACGGCGTTTCAAGTGCTACACTGAAACGCAGTTTGATTTTGCTATAAATAAGTGCGGTTAAAAATACCGCCGCTTGTAACAAAATAATGCAAGAGCCTGTGGCGCCATCAATGTGGTAGCTAATAATCGTTCCGAAGATACTGGTGCTGATAGATGTTGCCAAGGCAATGACAATCATATGATCAAAGCGCTTGCTTAAAATAAACGCGGTAATACCCGGTGAAATAAGCATCGCAACGACTAAGATTACGCCTACCACTTGCATGGCACTGACGATGGTTAACGCGAGAAGAATCAGTAAACTGTAATGCAAGAGTCGAGGCGATAAGCCAACGATTTTGGCTTGCGTAGCATCAAAACAATAAAGTAAAAAATCTTTTCGACGTAAAAAAACAACCAAAAAAACGACCGCACTGATGACTAGCGTTTGCAACATTTCTGCATCGCTCACGCCAAGCAAATTACCAAATAAAATATGGGTTAAATGTTGATCCGTTTCAATTTTGCTAAACAAGACAATCCCGAGCGCAAACATCCCTGAAAAGACAATGCCCATGGCGGTATCTTCTTTAATACGACTGTTTTCTTTTAAATATCCCACACAGACAGAACAGAGCAATCCGGCGACAAAGGCACCGATGGTTAAAGGCAAACTTAACCAGAAAGCCACCACAATGCCCGGCAGAACAGCATGAGAAATTGCATCCCCCATCAACGACCAACCTTTCAACACTAAATAGCAGGAGAGCATGGCGCAAATAACGGAGACCAATAGCGCCGTGATCAACGCATTTTGCATAAAGGGATACGCGAAAGGCTCGGTGAGCCATTGATAAATAGCATTCATTGTTGCACCTCTTCTTTCGTGATTGGTTTACGCTGGCGGATTAAGCCGTATTTTGGCGAGAAAATAAAAGCCAATAGGAAAAGTGCGGTCTGAATACAAACAATAATGCCACCCGTTGCGCCATCTAAGAAATAACTGATATACACGCCAATCGCACTGGAAAGAATGCCTAGAATAACGGCGATCATGGCAAGGGTTTTAAAACGATCGGTAAGTAAATAGGCAGTAGCGCCCGGTGTGATTACCATGGCGATAACTAAAATCGCACCGACGGTTTGTAATGCGGCGACGACACATGCGCTGAGTAGCGTAAAAAACAGCACTTTGTAATAAATTGGTGTGAGTCCTACGGAAGTGGCATGAACTTCATCAAAGAAAATTAATAACAGATCCTTCCAGAAAATGAGTAATAAAATTAGACTGATGCCAATGATGATTGCCACTTGAAGAATATCTTCATCTGCAATGCCCAAGATGTTACCTAACACAATATCTTGCACATTGACAGAAGTCGGATTGAGGGAAATGATCAACAAACCAAGCGCAAAAAAAGTGGTAAAAATGAAGCCGATAACTGCATCTTCCCGCAGTTTGGTAATGGATTTCACCCATAAAATAGACACGGCGGCTAAGATACCGGAAAAGAAAGCGCCGAGTGCATAAGGCAGGGAAAGCGCATAAGCGATGGCAACACCGGGAACAACCGAGTGGGAAAGGGCATCCCCAATGAGAGACCAACCTTTTAGCATTAAATAAGCTGATAAGAAAGCACAAACGCCACCGACGGCAGAACTGAGCAAGATGGCTTTCACCATATAATCATAGGAAAAAGGTTCCAGTAAGAGCGCTAGCATTAGGGTTTTTCCTCTGATTTGCACTGTCTCACAATTGGTGCCGGAGGATCGACTTTGGTTTTACCATAAAACACCGCCGCCCGTTCATCATCGGTAAGTACGGTGACTGCGCGCGGATCTTCATCATCGTGTAGGTCTGTACCGAGCAATTTAATGTGACGCAATACGCCACCAAAGGCGAGTTCTAAGTTATGTTGGTTGAAGGTGGTTTCTGTTGAACCCGTCGCAATGACAGTGCGATTAATCATTACCACCTGATCACAGAAATCCGGTACCGCCCCCAAGTTGTGGGTAGAAACCAAAATGAGATGACCTTCGCTACGTAATTGCCCAAGTAAATCGACAATGGCATTTTCTGTTTGCACATCAACGCCGGTAAAAGGTTCATCCAGTAAAATAATCTTACTTTGTTGCGCAAGCGCACGAGCTAAAAATACGCGCTTTTTCTGTCCACCGGAAAGCTCACCAATTTGACGGTGGGCAAGGTGCTCAATGTTCACCCGTTGCATGGCTTCTTGCACTTTTTGCTTATCTGTTTCACTTGGGCGGCGTAAGAAATTCATGTAGCCGTAGCGTCCCATGAGCACCACATCATAAACAGACACCGGGAATTGCCAGTCAACTTCTTCCGACTGGGGAACATAAGAGACCAAGTTTTGTTTTAATGCCTGTTTAATTGGCAAATGACACAACGTAATATTGCCTCGTTGTGGATGAATTAATCCCATGAGACTTTTAAACAAGGTCGATTTTCCGCTACCATTGACGCCCACGAGGGCACAGGTGGTGCCTCCTTCCAAGTGAAAGGAGACATTATGGATGGCGGTATGGCCGTTGTTATAGCGGACTGTAACGTCTTCAACACAAATCGAGGCAATATTCGATGACATTATTTTTCAAATCCTTTTACGATAGTGGACACGGTGGTATTTAACAAATCGACATAAGTCGGCACCGGGCCATTTTTATTGGAAAGCGAATCTACATAAAGCACACCACCGTATTTCGCGCCACTTTCTTTTGCCACTTGTTTTGCCGGTTTCGGTGAAATGGTACTTTCACTGAAAACGACCGGAATCTTATTGGCTTTTACGGTTTCAATCACTTTGCGAACCTGTTGTGGCGTACCTTGTTGTTCTGCGTTAATCGGCCATAAATAGGCTTCTTTAAAACCATAGTCACGAGTGAGATAGCTGAAAGCGCCTTCACTGGTGACCAACCAACGTTGAGCTTCCGGCACTTGTGCTAATTTTTCGCGAAGCGGTTTATCCAACGCTTTGATTTTTTGTGCATAAAGTGCGGCGTTTTTTTCATACGTTTCTTTATTTTGTGGATCGTATTTTACCAACGCATTTTTAATGTTCTCAATATAAATCAATGCATTGGAAGGGGACATCCAGGCGTGCGGATTTGGGTTGCCGGTATAAGGACCTTCATTAATAGACATTGGCTCGATACCCTCAGTTACAACAACCGCCGGTTTATCTTTCACGTTTTGGAAGAATTTTTCAAACCAACGTTCAAGGTTTAAACCGTTCCATAATACGAGGTCGGCAGATTGGGCTTTCACGATGTCTTTTGGGGTTGGCTCATAATCGTGAATTTCTGCTCCCGGTTTGGTGATTGATTCCACGGTAGCCGCATCACCGGCGATATTTTGCGCCATATCTTGAATGATGGTGAAGGTGGTAACAACTTTAAATTTTGCATAAGCGAAGCTGCTGCCTAAACTTAGTGCAAGCACACTGATTAATGTCGCGAATAAACGCATGTTTTTCTCCTTTGAAAAGTTTTAGTAAAAAATAACAACATAAGTTGCGGGGTAAATTATATTCTTTTATTTTTTAAATGCAAATAATTATCAAATAAATTATAAGCATTTTGCTGGTTTGGGTAATCCGGCTAATTTTGTGGCTTGTTTTGCCGGACCGTCAGGAAACAAACGTTGTAAATAACGACTATTCCCTTTGTCTTCACCGAGTTTTTGTGCGGTAGCTTTCACCAGCATACGAATCGCCGGTGAGGTTTTGTATTCCTGATAAAACGCGCGTACAAAATGAATGATTTCCCAGTGAGCGTCAGTTAATTCCAAATTCTCTAATTTCGCAATGGCTTGCGCGACTTCAACATCCCAATCATCAATATTGAGTAAATAACCCGAAGCATCGGTTTCAATGTGTTTATTATTGACTTCAAGCATGATAATAACCTTAGTATTTATGAGGACGGATTATATAAAAACGCCCCAAAGAAGGGGCGTTGAATTTATCTATCAAATTAATAATTAATCTCTGGAAGAGAAGAAGGAAAGTAAGTTTAACAAACTGATAAACAGGTTGTAGATAGACACAAATAAGCTGACCGTTGCACGAATGTAATTGGTTTCACCGCCATGAATAATGTTACTGGTTTCATACAAAATTCCCATAGTGGAGAAAATCACGAACAACGCGCTAATTCCCACATAAAGTGCTGGGAATTGGAAGAAGAAACTCGCGACCATGCCAAGTAATAACACCACGAATAAGGCTAGAATCGTACCGGATAAGAAAGACATGTCTTTCTTCATGGTTAAGACATAAGCGGAACAAGCGAAGAAAGTGGCTGCGGTGCCCGCTAAGGCTAACACGATGGCATCCCCCAAACCTGCACTCACATAGGCATTTAAAATCGGTCCTACGGTGTAACCTAAGAAACCGGTGAAGGCAAAAGCAGATAAAATCCCTAATGCGCTATTTGCTAGGGCATTAGTTAAGAAAAGCAGCCCATAGAAACCCACAAGCATGATGATAAGCCCCGGTCTTGGTAAATTCATCGCCATGGACACATAAGCCACCACAGCGGAAAAGGCTAATGTTAACGCTAACAAGAAATAGGTGTTACGTAACACTTTGTGTGTGCTAAGCAACGATTCTTCTCTGCTGTCAACGATAATACGAGATTGCATAAAAACTCCTTTAAATTTAAAGAGAAATGAAAGGTTATAACGTTGCTGTAAGGTAAGGGCAGAGGGGAGAAAAGTCAATTATTACAAGGAAAATATTTTTTACTGATGGATGATTAAAAGTGAAAGACAGAAAAGTGCGGTTGTTTTATTTGCAATTCAGCAAAACAGATTTGTTTATTTTGAACCTGTCGGTAATCCGGCATATCAAAAATATTAAGTTTTATTCCTGACGTTTTTACATTTCAAAAATATGCTCAAAACCCACCGCACTTTCTTTTCATAAAAATAAAAAGCTGAACCTCTTTCGAGATTCAGCTTTTCTTTTGGGGTCAGATCATTTTAACCGCTCTTTTAGTTTATCTATGTTTGCATATTGTTACATTTTCGGAATTTCAACGCCTGAAGAGAGTAGGTCTTGAATATCCGATTTCAGTACATCTGCTTTTGGTCCGTAAATGGCTTGAATGCCTGTGCCTTTAACAATGAAACCCATTGCGCCTGCTTGTTTCCAAGCCGCTGCATCGCCCACTAATTCAGGATTATGCACAGTGATACGTAAACGGGTCATACAAGCATCTACCTCGGCAATATTGTTGCGTCCACCGAGAAGATTGATGATTTGCATCACTTGCGCACTGGCATTAGCGACTTTTTTCTCCTCTGCCGGGGCTTCGTCAGTGCCTTTTGCATCGTAGTTGCCGTTGCGACCGGCGGTGGCTAAGTTGAGTTTCTTAATCATGAAATTTGCAATTAAGAAGGCAGCGACCGCAAACACACCGGATACCCAAATGAAGTTGATGAGATCCATGCCGATGCCCGCTTTAATCGCCATTGGCGTACGGGTTAAAAACTCAATGTTACCGAAGGAGTGAACGCGTAAGTTCACAATATCCGCCATGGCAAATGCACAACCTTGGACGACCGCATACACAAGGTAAAGTGGTAGTGCAACGAACATAAACATATATTCGATCGGTTCTGTTACGCCGGTTAAGAACACGGCAAGGGCGGAAGAAAGGAAAATCCCTTTGTAGATGGTTTTCTTATCTGGATCAACGTTCACGTACATGGCAAGCGTAATGCCCATTAGAATACCGCTTGAACCGATCATTTGACCCACTTTAAAGCGCGCCGGTGTCACTGTTGAGAGGAGTTCGTTATATTGCGTCATATTGCCCGCGTCTTTCAGGTTGATTAAATCACTGATCCAAGCGAGCCATAACGGGTCTTGTCCGAATACTTGTTTGCCTTGTTGCATACCGGTTAAGAATTCATAGGTACCGCCCAATGAGGTGTAGTTCATCGGAATGGTGAGCATATGGTGTAAACCGAAAGGTAGTAAAAGACGTTCTAATGTACCGTAAACAAAAGGCGCAAGGATAGGCGCGGAGTCTTGAGAGTTGGCAATCCATTCACCGAAATGATTGATCCCGGTTTGTACCACTGGCCAGAACACCGCCAACACTAACGATACTAAAACGGAACGATAAATCACCACGAATGGCACAAAGCGTTTACCGTTAAAGAAAGTAAGCACTTCAGGCAGTTTGCGGAAATTGTAGTAACTATTAAAGGTGGTTGCCCCTACAAAACCGGCGATGATTCCTACGAATACCCCCATATTTAATGCAGGTTGTCCGAGGATATTCACAAAGTAGTTGGCCACCGGAATGTCGCCTGCCAAGATGGTGCTGACATGGGCATTCGGATCGGTCAACATTTCAATTTTTACGCCGAAGAAGTGACCGGTAATTAAGTTGATTAAAATAAAGGCAAGACCTGCGGCAAACGCACCGCCCGCACGCTCATTCGCCCAACTGCCGCCAATGGCTAAAGCAAATAACAAATGCAGATTGCCGATAATGCCCCAACCTATTTGCGCAATGATGTTACCCACGCGCGCCAGCCATTCGGCATCGCTAATTAACGGTAACGAGTTACCGATACTTACCATCAAACCTGCGGCAGGCATAACGGCAATTACCACCATTAAGCATTTGCCGAATTTTTGCCAAAATTCAAAACTGAGCAATTTTTTCATGTATGTTCTCCTACAATGTAAGATCGACTTCCAAACCGAAATGGTCGGAAACTACCGGTTTATTTTTGCCATTAAAAACCACCTGACTCGATAAAACCCTTTTTGCTTGATTTAAAAAAATATAGTCTAATCGTTTTTCTTCACTGTGGCCTTTCCAGCCATCAATCGCTTTCTCAACGGTGATCCCGCTATCTTTCTGTTCCGCAATCTCAAAAGTATCAAGTAAACCGAGAGATTTAATTTTCTGATAAGCGTTTGGATCGCTGATTGCATCTGTATTGAAATCACCCATCAAAATTTTAAGATTTCGGCTTTGGCTGCGCTCCACGATATTGCGAATGTTGTCCAGTTGATTTTCACCCGCGCAATTCGGCAAGTTGATATGGCAGGAATAACAATCTACAAGTTGGCCTTGATATTCCACGGTTAAGCCAAGAATTTTGCGCGAGAGGATAGAATTGAGGCGCTGATGTTGGCTGCAATAAAAAGCATCCACTTCATAAACCGACAAGCGGGTTAAAAAGGCGATGCCTTCGTCATATTTATCGTAGCCAATATGCGAATTGCTCCAAAACAGCGAATATTTTTGCGTCGCCCGTTGATTGATTTTATTCAGCAACACAACGCCATAGTTGTCTTGCTTTAATGCTTGTGAAATCGCAGGTGCTGACATTAATTGGTTCACCTCTTGTAGGGCAACGATGTCGTAGCCCTTTTCAACAATGGTGTCGGCAATAATGTCGATTTTTTCCGCTTGGTTATCTTCCAACCAAGCGTGTACGTTGAGGGTGAGTAGTTTCATACGTTCCCTTTAATCCTCACAATGCCAGATATCGGTATTATATTGTGCAATGGTGCGATCCGATGAGAAGAAACCGGCTTTGGCGATGTTATGAATCACTTTTTTGTTCCAGCTATCTTGATCTTCATAATCCGCCAAAATCTGTTCTTTCGCTGTGACATAAGCATCAAAGTCAATTAAGGTCATAAACCAGTCTTTATTGAGCAACTCATCATGCAGGCGTTTTAAACGCTCTTCATTACCCAGTTTCACCAGCGTAGAATCAAGGATAAAATCGACCGCTCTTTTAATGTGCTTATCCTTTTTATAGTAATCTTTTGAAACATAACCGGCGGTTTCATACAGTTTAATAATGCTTTCCGAATCTTTACCGAAGGTGTAAATGTTTTTCGCACCGGCTAGTTCGGCAATTTCTACGTTCGCACCGTCCATCGTGCCCAAGGTTAATGCGCCATTCAGCATAAATTTCATATTGCCCGTTCCGGAAGCTTCTTTTGAGGCAAGGGAAATTTGCTCTGAAATATCCGTTGCCGGAATCAATTTTTCCGCCACGCTAACATTGTAGTTTTCCACTAAATAGACGTTTAAATACTGATTCACATCCTGATCATTATTGATTAACTCAGACAAGCAAAGAATTAAATGAATAATATCTTGTGCAATCACATAAGCCGGTGCGGCTTTCCCACCAAAAATCACGGTAATTTTACGTTTCGGCAGTTTGCCTGCTTTGATTTCAAGGTATTTATGAATCACATAAAGTGCATTCATTTGTTGGCGTTTATATTCGTGGAAACGCTTAATTTGCGTATCGATAATGGAATTTTCATCCAATTCAATGCCTTTATTTTCTTTAAGATAAGTCTTCAGAGCTAATTTATTCCGGAATTTAATTTCAGCTAATTTTTGATGTACTTTTTTGTCATCTTTAAAGGCAAGCAGTTTTTCCAATTGAGTTGCATCATGTAAGTACTCATCGCCGATAAGTTGTTTAATATAAGCGGATAACGCTTGGTTAGAAAATTCTAACCAACGACGGAAGGTGATTCCGTTAGTTTTATTATTAAACTTCTCGGGATAAATTTCATAAAACGCTTTGAGTTCGGAATTTTTCAAAATCTCCGTGTGCAATGCCGCGACACCGTTTACAGAGTTTGAAAAATGAATATCCATATGCGCCATATGGACGCGTTTTTGCTTATCAATAATTTGTACATCAGGATTTGAATATTCTTTCTGCACTAATTTATTTAGTTTTTTGATGATCTTCACTAAATGTGGAACTACTTCTTCTAAATAAGCTAAAGGCCATTTTTCTAAGGCTTCAGCAAGAATCGTATGGTTTGTGTAACCCACCATATTGCGCACGATTTCTACCGCTTCTGCAAATTTAATACGATGTTTTTCCGTTAATAAGCGAATCAATTCCGGAATCACCATGGATGGGTGGGTGTCATTAATTTGCACATAGGCATAATCGGCTAAATCATGTAAATTACTGCCACGTTCAATGGCTTCATCAATTAATAACTGTGCCGCATTGGAGACCATAAAATATTGCTGATAAATACGTAATAATTCACCGTTTTTATCGGAGTCATCCGGATAAAGGAATAAAGTCAGATTTTCTTTGATTTTTGTTTTATCAAAGGTGATACCTTTTTTAATCAATTTATGATTAATTGATTCAATATCAAATAAGTTGAGATAATTTTTGGTGTCTTTTTTGTAACCAAGAATATCAATGCGATCTAATTTAGAGGTTAACGTGAAGTCTTTAAATGGTACTTCATAACGGATATTTGTCGGGATTAACCAAGACTCTTTTTCAATCCAATCATTTGGTTCTGCATGTTGCTCATTGTTTTTAAAGACTTGTTTAAACAAACCGCAATGGTAATTCAAGCCTACACCTTCCGCATTTAGCCCGAGTGTGGACATGGAATCAATAAAACAGGACGCTAAACGACCTAATCCGCCGTTCCCTAAAGACGGTTCCGGCTCAATATCTTCAATATGGCTGAGTGATTTTCCTGCCTGCGCCAATTCATCTTTGATTTCTTGATATACGCCAAGATTGATTAAATTGTTAGACAGCAATTTGCCAATCAAAAACTCTGCAGAAATATAGTAGACCTTACGTTTAGCCGTATTTTTTTCCTTATTCGCAGCAAGGGTTTTAACATAGTTTAATAACTGTACGTAAATCGCGTGATCACTTAACTTTTCAAGTTTTTTGTTTGTTGTTTGCTGTACAAATTCACTAAATTTAATCATTCTTTTTTCCTTATTGGCGCGTCCATATAACGTGGTTATTTGGGTTAAGAAATCTTTTTTGGCGTTGGTTAAATCACTTTCTTGCATTCGCCACTCCCAGTTTCCACCTATAGTAGAAGGAATATTCATTCTTGAGCTGGCAGGTAAATCTAAAATATCTTGCATGGTGGCAATCGCCGTATTACTTACGGTAGCAAATAATTGTCGAATCATTGCCTGACAAACAGATTCATTTGCAGCACGATGGGTATAAGCATTGATATATTGTTGCTGTTTCGACGTTAATCCGTCATACCAACCGTTTGTGACATCATTGTCATGTGTGCCGGTATAGGCGATACAATGCGGAATGCAATAATGTGAGCTATCCAGGCTTTCACCACTCACATCTTCAAAACCAAATTGCAAAATTTTCATGCCGGGATAACCGCAATCAACCAGTAATTTCTTCGCTTTTTCATCAATATTGCCGAGATCTTCAGCGATAATCGGCAAATCGCCTAGCTGTGCTTTTACCGCTTTAAACAAATCATATCCCGGGCCGGGTTGCCAGCTACCGTATTTTGCAATGTCTGCTTTGCCATCCACTTGCCAATAATCGGAGAAACCTTTGAAATGATCGATACGAAGTACATCGTAAATTTTAAAGCTTTCCTCAATACGATGAATCCACCAAGCATAGCCTTGTTTCTTATGTTCAGCCCAGTCATAAAGCGGATTGCCCCAAAGCTGTCCGGTGGCGCTAAACTGATCGGCAGGAACACCGGCAACGAAAAGCGGATTGCGTTCTTTATCTAATTGAAAGAGTTCCGGCATAGTCCATACTTCGACGCTATCCGCCGCCACATAAATCGGCATATCGCCGATAATTTTAATTCCTCTTTGATTAGCGTAATTTTTTAATGCCAACCATTGTTGGAAAAAGAAATATTGCGTTACTTTGAAATACTGAATTTGCTCTTTCAGCATCGTACGGTATTTCCCAAGTGCTTTGGGTTGACGGGCAACAACCTGTTTATCTTCCCATTCTTGTAGGGCCTTATTGCCGAAATGCTCTTTGATTGCCATAAATTCCGCATAGTCTTCCAACCAAGTGCGGTTGTTTTTTTCAAAGTTTTTGAAGTCTGCTTGGTGTTTTTTATCGGCAAGGAAATGTTTGACTGCGATTTCTAAGATCGGGCGGCGTGCATAAAAAATGCGCTCGTAATCTACTTTTGTCGGATCATTGCCAAAATTAACCGAAGCATAATCCGTTTCTTGCAATAAACCCATTTGGGTGAGTAAAGCAAAATCAATTAAATGTGTGTTACCTGCAATCGCAGAGAAGGATTGATAGGGGGAATCACCGTAGCTGGTGGTGGTTAATGGAAGGATTTGCCAATAGGTTTGTTTCGTTTCAACTAAAAAATCTACAAAATCATAGGCAGATTGCCCAAAGCTACCAATTCCAAATGCATTGGGTAATGAGGTAATGTGCATTAAAACACCACTTGACCGAGTAAGCATAATTTTTTCCTTCAGAAGTAAAAGTTGTAGAGATTCTAATCTAAATTTTATTTTACGCAATAACTTTTACGTAAAAGTTTAAACATTAACGTAAAAGCGTGATTTTGATCACAAAAATTATACGTATAAGAAGAAAGGTTTGTGTTATTCTATTGAATATTTGAATTGAGGGAATAAAAGTCAAAAATGGAGTGGAAAAGTGAGTAAATACAAAGCGGTTTATAATGATATAAAAAGAAAAATAACCGATGGAATTTTATCTCCCAAGCAAGAATTACCCAGTGAAAGTGAGCTTATGCAAGAATATGGTTTTTCTAAAGACACTATTCGCAAAGCTCTTTCTCTGCTCGAAATGGACGGTTACATTCAGAAACAACAGGGGCGAACTTCTATTGTTCTCGAGCATAATTTATCAACGCCTCAACAGCTTTCCGAAATCAAAACCGTTGGAGAGCTGAATCGCCCTTTAACCCATCAAGTGAAAACAACCTTGACCAGCTTGTATATTGTGCAAGGGGAAGAGGAATTAATGCAGATCTTTAACGTAAATGATCAAATTGATTTTTACCGTATAGGTCGTGTTCGTGAAATTGACGGGGAGGCGGTGGAATATGAAGTTTCTTATTTTGATCGTCGTATTGTTCCTTTTATTAATCGTGAGATTGCGGAACACTCCATTTATCACTATTTAGAAAGTGAACTAGGTCTAAAAATTAGTTATTCACAGCGTGAAATTGCGTTTCGTTATGCCAATGAAGAAGAAAAAAGTACTATGGATCTCGGTGAATATAATATGGTAGTGAATGTTACCAGCACCACTTATTTAGCCGACGGACGTCTATTTCAGTACGGTAGCATTAGTTATCGCCCTGATAAAATTACCTTTGCTTCCACAGCTAAGCGACATGTTTAAAAAAAGAGCACTTTTCCGTATTTTGTTGAATAAAACTCTTTTAAAAAAAACCGCACTTTTCTCTTCCGTAAAACAAAAAAGCTGAACCTCTCTCGAGATTCAGCTTTTCTTTTTACCTGTGAACAATTATCTGTGAATTAGGCTAATTCTGCACGTAATTTCTTCGTGACATCTACCATCACTTTTAATGCGGCGATGGTTTCCGGCCAGCCACGGGTTTTTAGGCCGCAGTCTGGGTTGACCCATAAGCGTTCTTTTGGTACCACTTGCAACGCTTTGCGAAGAAGATGTTCAATTTCTTCTGCGGTCGGCACACGTGGGCTGTGGATGTCGTACACGCCCGGGCCGATGTCGTTCGGGTATTTGAAATCACCGAATGCGGTAAGCAATTCCATGTCGGAACGGGAGGTTTCGATGGTGATCACGTCGGCATCCAGGGCGGCAATAGCCGGTAGAATGTCGTTAAATTCGGAATAACACATGTGTGTGTGAATTTGCGTATCATCTTTACAACCCATTGAACTTAAACGGAAAGCTTCGCCTGCCCATTGTAAATAAGCATCCCAATCGGCACGTTTGAGCGGTAAGCCTTCGCGGATAGCGGGTTCGTCAATTTGGATGACTTTGATGCCTGCTTTTTCTAAATCTAACACTTCATCAGAAAGCGCTACGGCAATTTGTTTACACACCGTGGAACGTGGAATGTCGTTACGCACGAAAGACCATTGTAAAATCGTTACCGGGCCGGTCAACATGCCTTTCATCACTTTGTTGGTGAGGCTTTGGGCATATTGCGACCAACGCACGGTCATCGGTTCCGGGCGGGTCACATCACCGTAAATGACCGGTGGTTTTACGCAGCGGGAACCGTAACTTTGTACCCAACCGAATTTGGTGAACGCAAATCCATCAAGCAATTCGCCGAAGTATTCCACCATGTCGTTACGTTCCGCTTCGCCATGCACTAACACGTCTAAATCCAATTTTTCTTGTTCACGTACCACAAATTCAATTTCTTTTTTCATTGCCGTTTCGTAATCCGCCAAGCTGAGATCACCTTTTTTGAAGGCGGCACGGGCATGACGAATTTCCGTGGTTTGCGGGAAGGAACCAATATTGGTGGTTGGCAGCAACGGTAGATTTAACCACGCATTTTGTAATTTAATCCGTTCTGCAAATGGCGATTTACGTTGATCGGCATTTTTCGGCAGATTTGCCAAACGTTCCGCCACACAAGTGCGGTGGATTTCACGAGAGTTTTTACGCGCATCAGCTGCCGTTTGGCTAGCATCAAGATCAGCTTGCACAGCTGCTCTGCCTTGCTCAAGTGCGGTTTTAATGACGCGTAATTCTTGAATTTTTTGTAAGGTGAACGCCAACCATTGATAAAGCTCCGGCTTGTTGGCTTGCAGTTGGGTTTCCACCGCTAAATCATAAGGCGTATGGAGTAGGGAACAGCTTGGCGCAATCCATAAACGTTCGCCTAATTTTGCTTTTAATGGTTCAACCACATCTAACACTTGGTTTAAGTTCGCACGCCAAATGTTACGACCGTCAATCACGCCTACGGAAAGGATTTTGTCGTAATCGGCAAAGGCGGAGAGTTGTTCCGGTGCACGCACCAAATCAATATGGAGACCGGCTACCGGTAAGGATTTCAATAAATCCGCATGTTCCGCCACGGAACCGAAATACGTGGCAAGCAAGAGTTTGGCATTAACTTGCGCAGCAAAACTGGCATAAACTGCTTTATAAGCGGCAATCCATTCTTCCGGTAAATCTAAGGTTAAAGCAGGCTCATCAATTTGAATGTATTCCACGCCTTCAGCGGTTAACGCGTTTAAGATGTCCACATAAACCGGCACGAGTTTGTTTAACAAATCGAAACGATTAAATGCGGCACCTTTTTCTTTCCCTAACCAAAGGAAGGTTAATGGACCAACAATGGTGGGTTTTACCTTGTGACCAAGGGCTTTAGCTTCGCGGATTTGTTGCACATAGTGCGCCGGGTTGGCTTTAAATTGGGTGTCCTTGTGGAATTCCGGCACGAGATAGTGGTAGTTGGTATCGAACCATTTGGTCATTTCAATGGCGAATTGTGTTTTGTTGCCACGCGCCAATTGGAAATATTGATCTAAGGTTAAGTTTTGGCTGTCGAAACCAAAGCGTGCAGGAATGGCGCCTGTTGCCACTTGCAAATCTAAAATATGATCGTAGAAAGTGAAATCAGCAACCGCCACAAAATCCGCATTCGCATTAGCTTGATGTTGCCAGTTAATTTCGCGTAATTTTTTTGCAATGTCTAATAAATCAGCTTCAGCGATTTCACCGCGCCAGTAACGTTCTTGGGCAAATTTAAGTTCACGTTTTGCCCCTACGCGTGGGAAACCCGATAAATGAAATGTTGTCATCATAATTCCTTGTTTTGTGTTAAATGATTTAGACGGCTAAACGTCTGTACGAGGCTAGAATGACGGAATCAAGTTCATTATGCAAATTAATAATTTTCTGAAAGTTGATGAAAATTTTTAATAATCTTGTGATTCATGGCGTTAATATATGTGCCAAGCAAAAAATACAGTGAAAACGCACCGCACTTTTCTCCCAGGTAACATTAAAGTACAGGGCATTTTCGTGTATTATAGGGTTTCATCATTTTTCTCATAAGTATGAATCTTTCTCATGAAACCAATCTTCCTTGAACTCAGACATTTAAAAACCTTGTTAGCCCTAAAAGAAACCGGCAGCGTTTCGTTGGCGGCCAAACGGGTTTATCTCACCCAGTCAGCCTTGTCCCACCAAATTAAATTATTAGAAGATCAATACGGCTTGCCGTTATTTGAACGTAAAACCCAACCCTTGCATTTCACTGCCGCAGGGGAGCGCTTGATTCAGCTTGCTAACGAAATCATGCCGAAAGTGATTGAAGCAGAACGCGATCTGGCACGTGTAAAACAAGGTGATGCGGGGGAATTACGCATTGCGGTGGAGTGCCATACTTGTTTTGATTGGTTGATGCCGGCAATGGATTCTTTCCGTAAACATTGGCCGCTGGTAGAACTGGATATTGTGTCCGGTTTCCACACGGATGCGGTTGGCTTGTTATTAAGTCATCGTGCCGATTGGGCGGTGGTGCAAGAAGTGGAAGAAAATCCGGGCATTGTGTATAAGCCGTTGTTTTCCTATGAAATGGTAGGGCTATGTGCGAAAGATCACCCACTTGCCGCGAAGGATATTTGGCAAGCGGAAGATTTTATCGATCAAACGTTGATTACTTATCCGGTACCGGATGATATGTTGGATTTGCTGCGTAAAGTGTTGCATCCGAAAGGCATTAATCCGACCCGTCGAACCAGTGAGCTCACCATTGCCATTATTCAACTGGTGGCAAGTAAACGTGGCGTCGCCGCATTGCCGTTTTGGGCAGCGAAACCTTATTTGGATCGGGGTTATATTGTGGCGCGCAAAATTACCGACCAAGGTTTGCACAGCAATTTATACGCGGCTTTTCGTGAAGCGGATGCACAAGTTGCTTTCGTGGATGATTTCTATGAAACCGTGAAAGCACAAAGCTTTTCAACCTTACCTGAACTATCTGTATTAGACGAGAATTAGTTGTATGTCTGATGTTAAGACAACGCCTCATCCTATTTTTGCCGCAGCCAAAGCGGCATTGCCGTATAGCGCACCGATGATTGCCGGTTTTTTATTCCTCGGTATAGCCTACGGCATTTATATGAAAGCCCTTGGATTTTGCGTGTGGTACCCATTTTTAATGGCATTGTTGATTTATGGCGGTTCTGTCGAGTTTATTATTGCCGGTGCGCTCACCTTGTCTTTTGCGCCCCTCAATGCTTTGCTGATTACCTTGATGGTTAGCGGACGGCAAATTTTTTACAGTATTTCCATGTTGGAAAAATACGGTAAATTTTTAGGTAAAAAGCGCCCGTATCTTATCGCAACGTTAGTCGATGAATCTTTTTCTCTTAATTATATGGCAAAAATCCCACCGCACTTGGATCGTGGCTGGTATCTGTTTTTTGTCAGCTTTTACCTGCATATGTATTGGGTGGTCGGGGCGGTCTTGGGCAACCTGTTTGGCAATATCATTCCATTTAATTTGAAAGGGATAGAATTTGCAATGACTGCGTTGTTTCTCGTGATTTTTGCGGAAAATTGGACGAAAGAAAAATCTCACGAAAGTTCCTTGTTAGGCCTGGCGATTGCATTTATTTCACTGCTAATTTTTGGTCATGACTATTTCTTATTGCCAACCCTGATAGGCATTTGGATGGTCTTAACATTCCGTCGTCCGAAACTGACCACGAAATTAGAGAGGGTGCAATAAATGAGCTTGATGGAACAAATCCTCACTATTGCAATTGCCGTATTGGCCGTGCAAATTACGCGTTGGCTGCCGTTTTGGATTTTCCCAGCCAACCGTCCGATTCCTGAATATATTCGTTATTTAGGGCGAGTGTTGCCTGCGGCGATGTTTGGCATGCTGGTGGTCTATTGCTATAAAAATATTGATGTATTGAGCGGTTTTCATGGCTTACCTGAGTTTATTGCAGGCGCAGTGGTGCTGGTATTGCATTTTTGGAAACGGAATATGTTTTTGTCCATTGCCACCGGTACTTTATTGTATATGTTCTTAGTGCAACAGGTTTTTGTTGCATAAAATACCCGTGAAAATGACCGCACTTTTTCTCTTCGAAAAGGTAAAACTATAAAGTGCGGTCGTTTTTTTCTACGTTTTTACAGCCTATCGGCGCATTTAAAAGCAACCGCCTTTTTGCTATAATTTTACACTTAATTTATTGAATTCTTTTTGAGGTTTGTGGTGACGAAATTCCATTTTCCAACATTTCATGAAATGTTTCCCGTAGAAAAACGCAAATTAAAATTGTTGCGGGAATGGCTACGTTATCGGGCGCGCCGTTTGGTTTTTGCAGTGCAATGTCAGGCGTTAGTCGATTTTATTCATGAAAATCCCTTGTGGCAGCCGGTTTTTGCTCAGTATCCTTATCGTGTAAATACGCTATTAAGCCAGTACTGTGATAAACACTTTAATGCGACACAGCGTTTAGACGCTATTAAGACCAATTTTGCCATGGCGGAAAAACACTTTGGTGTGTCGTTATGCGAGACATTAATCTCACAACAGCCGGTACTGTTGGCACAGTTAACGGATGAATTGACATTAAATTTAACGCTCAACCATATCGATCCTTATGAAGGCTTTTTTGCTATCGCTTTAACCGATGCTAATCAACGTACGATTTATTCTGCCAGCTTTACGTTTTTAGCGGATAACCGTTTATTGATCGCCTCAATTCAAGGGCCAAAGGGCGATGAAGCACAGGATTTAGTGCGTCAGGCGACAAAATTGCTACATGGTGTGCGCCCGATGTTTATGTTGGTGAATGCGTTTAAAATTTTTGCGGAGACGTTGAATTGTCGTTTGGAAGGCATTCCGCATAAACGTCAGGCAAAATATCGCTGGAATGATTCGGCAAAATTATTGTTTAACTACGATGAATTTTGGCAGGAAAACGAGGGGCATTTGGCGGAAAATTATTGGCAAATTCCGACCGCACTTGAGCGTCGTCCTTTAGAAGACATTCAAAGTAAAAAACGTTCTATGTATCGCAAACGTTATGACATGTTTGACAAGATGACGGTTGAGATTCAATCCCTTTTGACAGAGAAAAATCATGAATAAAATTATTACAGTAGACGGACCAAGTGGTGCCGGTAAAGGCACTTTATGTTACGCATTGGCAGAAAAACTAGGTTTTGCGTTGTTGGATTCCGGCGCAATTTATCGCGTGACAGCATTAGCCGCATTAAAACGAAATGCTGATTTAACCAATGAAACGGCATTGGCTGACCTTGCTCGTCATTTGGATATTCAATTTGTGCCGAAAAATGGCGAAGTGAATGTATTATTAGGTGGCATGGATGTCAGTCATTTAATCCGTACGCAAGAAGTGGCGGATGCCGCATCAAAAGTTGCTGTTTTCCCGCAAGTTCGTGCGGCATTATTACAACTTCAGCAGGATTTCGCCAAAAATGACGGTTTAATTGCGGATGGTCGTGATATGGGAACGGTGGTGTTTCCTGATGCGCAAGTGAAATTATTTTTAGATGCGAGTGCGGAAGAACGTGCAAAAAGACGCTATAACCAGTTGCAAAATAAGGGGATTAGTGGTAACTTTGCACAGATTTTAGCCGAGATAAAAGAGCGTGATTTGCGCGATAGAAATCGAGCAGTCGCCCCTTTAAAACCCGCTGATGATGCGTTTTTACTTGACAGCACGACATTGAGTATCGATGAAGTGATTGGTCAGGCCTTAGACTATATTCAGCAGCGTATTGGTATTAAAGCTTAAATTTTTACGGTTTATTCAAGGATGGATAAACTTTGTTATCAGCCCCACTTTTTATGGATTAGAAGTGGACGTTATTTACTTAAATTGAAGATTAATTATGACAGAATCTTTTGCTCAACTTTTTGAAGAATCATTAAAAGACCTTGAAACCCGTCAAGGTGCAGTTGTTAAAGGTACCATCGTTGCTATCCAAAAAGGCTTCGTACTTGTAGATACCGGTTCTAAATCCGAGTCTGCAATTCCTTCCGAAGAATTTTTAAATGCACAAGGTGAATTGGAAGTTCAAGTTGGTGATGTTGTTGATGTTGTGCTTAAAGCTGTGGATGATGGTTTCGGTGAAACTGTTGCCTCCCGTGCTGATGCAAAACGCAACGAAGCTTGGATTGTATTGGAAAAAGCTTACGACGAACAAGCAACTGTACTTGGTTTAGTTAACGGTAAAGTGAAAGGCGGCTTCACAGTTGAGTTAAACGGTGTTCGCGCATTCTTACCGGGTTCATTAGTTGATACCCGCCCAGTTCGTGATGCAGATCACTTACTTGGTAAAGAATTAGAATTCAAAGTAATCAAACTTGATCAAAAACGTAACAATGTTGTTGTTTCCCGTCGTGCAGTAATCGAATCTGAAAGCAGCCAAGATCGTGAAGAAGTATTAGCGAACTTGTCTGAAGGTGCAGAAGTTAAAGGTACTGTTAAGAACTTAACTGACTACGGTGCATTCGTTGATTTAGGCGGTGTTGACGGTTTATTACATATTACCGATATGGCTTGGAAACGTGTTAAACACCCAAGCGAAATCGTTAATGTTGGTGATGAAATCACCGTTAAAGTATTGAAATTCGATAAAGATCGTACTCGTGTATCTTTAGGCTTAAAACAATTAGGTCAAGATCCTTGGGCTGCAATCGCTGAAAATCACCCAGTAAACAGCAAATTAACCGGTAAAGTAACTAACTTAACTGACTACGGTTGTTTCGTTGAAATTTTAGACGGTGTTGAAGGTTTAGTTCACGTTTCTGAAATGGATTGGACTAACAAAAATATTCACCCATCTAAAGTGGTTAGCTTAGGTGATGTAGTTGAAGTGATGGTATTAGAAATCGATGAAGAACGTCGTCGTATTTCTTTAGGCTTAAAACAATGCAAAGCAAATCCATGGGCTCAATTCGCTGAAACTCACAACAAAGGTGACAAAGTTGTTGGTAAAATCAAATCTATCACTGACTTTGGTATCTTCATCGGTTTAGATGGCGGTATTGACGGCTTAGTTCATTTATCTGACATTTCTTGGAATGTTCAAGGTGAAGAAGCTGTACGTAATTACAAAAAAGGTGATGAAGTTGCCGCAGTTGTATTACAAGTCGATGCAGTGAAAGAGCGTATTTCTTTAGGTATCAAACAACTTGAAGAAGATCCATTCAATAACTTCGTTGCTATCAACAAAAAAGGCACTGTATTAAACGCTAAAGTTGTTGAAGCTGATGCGAAAGGCGCTAAAGTTGAATTAGACGGTGGTGTGGAAGGTTACATCCGCGCAGCAGATTTAACGAATGAAGTTGCTGCAGGCGATGTAATTGAAGCAAAATACACTGGTGTAGATCGTAAAGCTCGTATTGTTCACTTATCTGTTCGTGCGAAAGATCAAGCTGAAGAAGCGGCAGCCGTTGCAACCGTGAATAAGCAAGAAGATGTTGCTATTCCAAATGCAATGGCTGAAGCTTTCAAAGCAGCAAAAGGTGAATAATTCGCTTTGTTAATAAAATCGGCATAGCAATATGCCGGTTTAAAGAGTTAGGAGAATAGTATGACTAAATCAGAGCTGATTGAACTTTTAGTACAGAAAAATCACAGTGTACCTGTTAAATCTGTGGAAGAAGCAGTAAAAGCGATTTTAGAACAAATGTCATATGTATTAGAAAGTGGTGAACGTATCGAAGTACGTGGATTCGGTAGTTTTTCTTTGCATTGTCGCCAACCTCGTTTAGGTCGTAATCCTAAAACCGGTGAACAAGTAAAATTAGATGCAAAATGTGTACCTTACTTTAAAGCAGGGAAAGAGCTAAGAGAACGCGTTGATGTTTACGCATAATTTATTTGACTAACTTTTTATAACGGCACTTTTAAGTGTCGTTTTTTATGCTCATTTTTGGCATAATGAAGGCAACTTTATTTTAAGGAGAAAGAAAATGATTAAATATATTTTCGGATTAATCATCGTGTTAGCTATTGTGCTGGTTGCTGTCACCGTAGGTGCAAATAATGATCAAGTGATCACCTTCAATTATATTGTCGCACAAAGTCAATTCCAACTTTCTACCTTGGTTGCTATTTTATTCGGCTTGGGGCTTATCCTTGGTTGGTTTATTACCGGTTTTTTCTACATCAAACTAAAACTTAAAAATATTGCATTAAATCGTCAGATTAAACGACAAACTCTGCAAATTAATGAATTAACAAATAGCAGAGATAAGGTTTCTCAATAATGCTTGAATTGCTTTTCCTTCTTTTACCTATTGCTGCCGCTTATGGCTGGTATATGGGGCATCGTAGTGCTAAAAGGGATCAGGAGGACATAAGTAATAAACTTTCCCGTGATTATGTAACTGGGGTTAATTTCTTACTAGCTAATCAAACAGATAAAGCAGTTGATTTATTTTTGGATATGCTCCAAAAACAAGAAAGTGAAAATGAAATTAATAGTTCATCACAATTTGAGGCCGAATTAACATTAGGAAATCTTTTTCGTTCGAGAGGTGAGGTGGATCGTGCATTACGAATTCATCAAGCATTAGATAATAGCCCACATTATACCTTTGAACAAAAATTGCTTGCTAAACAACAACTTGCAAAAGATTTTATGGCAGTAGGTTTTTTTGATCGTGCTGAACATCTTTATATTTTAATGGTTGATGAGCCCGAATTTGCCGAGGCGGCATTACAACAGCTGGCGATTATTTATCAAAAAACGAAAGAATGGAAAAAAGCCATTAATGTTGCTGAAAAGCTTGCAAAAATCTCTCCTAAAAAAAATCATATCGAATTGGCACACTATTATTGTGAATACGTGCGCAATTTACCCCAAGATAGCAAAGAAAATCCTCAACAGATTTTATCACAAGCTTTAAAGGTTTCTCCTAGTTGTGCTAGGGCATCCATAATGCTTGCTGATTTAGCGATTAAACAAGAAAACTATAAAAGTGCGGTCGATATTTTAGAAAATATTTTGACACAAAATTCTGATTATATAGGTGAAGTTTTAAATACCTTGAAATTCTGCTACCAAAAATTAAATCAGTTAGATAATTTTGAGTTATTTCTCATCAAAGCCAATCAAAAAAATCATAATAGTGCAGTATCCTTGATGTTAGCTGATCTTATTGAAGAAAAAGATGGGCTTGCTGCGGCACAACTTAAGCTTTACCAACAACTTCAACAAAATCCGGCTACGCCTATTTTTCACCGCTTTATTCAATATCAAATTGATGATGCGGAAAATGGAAGAGGGAAGGATAGTTTAATTTTGCTACATAAAATGGTGGGAGAGCGCATTAAACAAACTTTTGATTATCGTTGTAGTAATTGCGGTTATCAAACCCATAAATTAATTTGGTGTTGTCCCTCTTGTCGTCAGTGGGAAACGATTAAACCGGTTAGCGCGATTGAACATGATTAAGCCGCTAACATTGCTTATCTGTAAGGAGAAAACTATGACAAATAAAGTCATCATCGCATTAGATTATGAAAAAGAAGCCGATGCTTTAGCGTTAGTTGATCAGCTTGACCCACAAAATTGTCGTTTAAAAGTCGGGAAAGAAATGTTTACCACTCTTGGAACAAATTTTGTGAAGCAATTACATTCGCGTAATTTTGATGTTTTCCTTGATTTGAAATTTCATGATATTCCGAATACCGTGGCAAGAGCGGTACGTTCTGCGGCTGATTTAGGTGTTTGGATGGTGGATTTACATGCGAGCGGTGGTTTGCGTATGATGGAGGAAGCGAAAAAAATTCTTGAGCCTTATGGAAAAGATGCGCCATTATTAATTGGGGTGACCGTGTTAACGAGTATGGAAGATTTGGATTTATTGCAAATTGGCATTAATGCCTCTCCAATGGAACAGGTGATTCGTCTAGCGCATTTGACCCAACGTGCAGGTTTAGATGGCGTGGTATGTTCTCCGCAGGAAGTGGAAATTTTACGTCGTAACTGTGGTGAAAACTTCTTGCTTGTAACACCGGGCATTCGTCCGATTGGCGCCGATTTTGGTGATCAACGCCGTGTGATGACACCAGCTGCTGCTATTCGTTCAGGTTCTGATTATTTGGTCATTGGACGTCCAATTACGCAGGCTGAAAATCCGGCAGAGGTATTGAAAGCGATTAACGCTTCTATCGCGTAATTTATTATGACAAATCAATTAGTTTATTCTACTGAAGTAGGACGGATTAAAGCCGATAAACCGCAGGAAGAGATTCCACAAAGTGATGGTATCGTACGAATTCAACTGCAAAAAAGTGGTCGTAAAGGTAATGGTGTGAGCATTATTACCGGGCTTGGATTAGCCGAAACCGAATTGAAAACCTTAGCCGCGGAACTAAAAAAACGTTGTGGGTGTGGCGGAGCAGTAAAAAATCATACCATCGAAATTCAGGGTGAAAAACGTGATTTACTGAAACAGCTACTGGAGCAGAAAGGCTACAAGGTGAAATTAGCCGGGGGATAAAAAGTGGGTTTGATACCCACTTTTTTATTTTAGTGAAAATAACCGATTAGGATCGTGGCTATCAGTAATACAAGCGCCAAGAAGAAAAAGTGCGGTTGATTTTGCAATTGTTTTTTGCTGAAAAATTTTGCCGAGAAGACAATATAACCGATCAATAATACCGTCTTCGCAATAATCCACACCGGTAAGCCGTAGTTAAATATAAATAGCATGATAATACCGCTTAAAACCAATAGGGTATCTATTAAGTGCGGTAGAATTTTCAACGATTTGACTGCTCGCCAGTCTTTCTTCGTTAACTGCATAGCACCACGAATAATGAGTAATCCGAGGCTGACGAAGGCACAAATAATGTGCAAATAAACTAAATAAATATCCATTTATCCCCCAATATTTAAGGCAGCAATAAAACACTGCTGCCTTAAAATGCTCTTATGTTGTTATTCTTCGGTATTTTCTACCGCACTTTCTTGTTCGCCTTCTTCGTCATCAACATCGCAGATGCGTTCTAGGCTCACAACATGTTCATTTTCACTTGTGCGGATTAAACGAACACCTTGCGTGTTACGTCCGACAATACTGACTTCGCTTACGCGGGTACGAACTAAGGTACCGGCATCGGTGATTAACATGATTTGGTCGGTATCAACCACTTGTGTTGCCGCAACGACTTTGCCATTACGTTCGCTCACCTTAATTGAAATCACCCCTTTAGTATTACGGGACTTGGTCGGATATTCTTCTAACTTCGTCCGTTTGCCGTAGCCGTTTTGTGTCGCAGTCAGGATTTCGCCATCGTTTTTTGGAATGACTAAAGAAACGACTTTATCGATATTGAGATCTAAGGTTTCTTCTGTGTTATCGTCAGAAACATCTTCAATTTCAACCGCACTTTCATCGTCATTCAGATCATTGGTTAAGGCGAGTTTGATACCGCGTACCCCTGTCGCCAAACGCCCCATTGCACGCACAGCGGATTCGCTGAAGCGGACCACGCGACCTTGGGAAGAGAACAACATGATTTCATTGTTGCCGTCGGTAATATCTACACCGATCAATTCATCTTCGTCGCGTAAGTTCAGCGCAATGATACCGCTAGAACGTGGACGGCTGAATTCGGTTAACGCAATTTTCTTCACAATACCGCCGGCGGTTGCCATGACGACGAATTTATCTTCTTCGTAAGCGGTCACCGGTAAAATGGCGGTAATACGTTCATTTTCATTGAGCGGTAAAATATTGACGATTGGTCGTCCGCGTGATCCTCGGCTGGCTTGCGGAAGTTGGTATACTTTCAACCAATATAAGCGTCCACGGCTGGAGAAACAGAGAATGGTGTCATGAGTATTGGCAACTAAGAGTTTCTCAATGAAATCTTCTTCTTTCATTTTCGTTGCCGATTTACCTTTGCCACCGCGGCGTTGTGCTTCGTAATCGCTAATTGGCTGATATTTCACATAGCCTTCGTGAGAAAGTGTCACCACCACATCTTCTTGGGCGATTAAATCTTCTAAATTAATGTCACCGGAAGCGGCGGTAATTTCTGTTCTTCGCGGATCGTTAAATTGTTCTCGGATTTGTTCCAGCTCTTCACGAATCACTTCCATTAAGCGTTCGGGACTGCGTAGGATATAGAGCAATTCGCCGATGGCTTCCAGTAATTTTTTGTATTCGTCTAGGATTTCGTCATGACCTAAGTTGGTCAATTTTTGTAAACGTAAATCTAAAATGGCTTGGGCCTGGACTTCGGTTAAATAATATAAACCGTCACGAATGCCATATTGCTCGTCTAAATCTTCTGGGCGAGCGGCATCTACACCTGTTGCTGCCAACATTTCTGCCACATGACCAAGTTGCCATGGACGAGCAAGTAATTCACGTTTGGCGCTTTCAGGATTAGGTGCTTGACGAATTAGCTCAATAATTGGATCCACATTGGCTAACGCAATAGCAAGACCTTCCAAAATATGGGTGCGTTCACGGGCTTTGCGTAATTCAAAAATGGTACGGCGGGTCACCACTTCGCGGCGGTGTAACACAAACGCTTCAATGAGTTGTTTTAAATTCAAGAGTTTCGGCTGACCGTGGTCTAATGCTACGATATTAATCCCGAAAGTGACCTGCATTTGCGTGAGGGCATACAAGTTGTTTAATACCACTTCACCCACGGCATCGCGCTTGATTTCAATGACGATACGCATACCGTCTTTATCTGATTCATCACGTAAACCGCTAATGCCTTCAATTTTTTTCTCTTTGACGAATTCCGCAATTTTTTCGATTAATTTGGCTTTATTGACTTGATACGGAATTTCGTTAACGATGATGGTTTCACGGCCTTTTTCATCGGTTTCAATTTCCGCACGGGCACGGACATAAATTTTACCACGACCGGTCTTATAGGCTTCTTCAATACCTTTACGACCATTAATCAATGCGGCTGTTGGGAAATCCGGGCCGGGAATATGACTCATCAATTCATCAATGGTGATGTCGTTATTTTCGATATAAGCCAAGCAACCGTCTAATACTTCGCCTAGGTTGTGTGGTGGAATATTGGTCGCCATCCCTACCGCAATACCGGAAGAACCGTTGACCAATAAGGCTGGGACTTTGGTTGGTAATACTTCAGGAATTTGTTCCGAACCATCATAGTTTGGCACAAAATTGACGGTTTCTTTATCGAGATCTGCCAATAATTCGTGGGCGATTTTGGTCATACGGGCTTCCGTATAACGCATCGCCGCCGGCGCATCGCCATCTACAGATCCGAAGTTACCTTGACCGTCCACTAACATATAACGCAAGGAGAAAGGTTGCGCCATACGCACCAAGGTATCATATACCGCGCTATCACCGTGTGGGTGGTATTTACCGATAACGTCACCCACAATACGGGCAGATTTACGGTAAGGTTTATTGTAGGCATTGCCCCCTTCGTGCATAGCAAATAACACGCGGCGGTGTACCGGTTTTAAGCCGTCACGTACATCAGGCAAGGCACGTCCTACAATAACGGACATGGCGTAATCGAGGTATGAAGATTTCAGCTCTTCTTCAATACTGACCGGCGTAATATCTTGGACGAAATCAGACATTTAGAACTTCCTAATCATTAAATTTAATAGTGAAAAAATTGGCGTAATTATAGCACAACAAGGCATTTTCCCCTAAGGAAAATCTTGTTTTTAGACGAGAAAAGTGCGGTCGGTTTTTGATATGTTTTTAATATGAATAAGGCGGTTCAAAGACCGCCTTATTTGTAATTATTTTTTGTTATTTTCTGAACATTGATGGATATCGCTGCATTTTCCGTAAAGGTACAGGCTGTGGCTGGAAAGCTCAATGCCATGTTGTTTACTGATTTCTTTTTGGCGACTTTCAATTAATTCGTCATTGAATTCAAACACTTTTCCACAATCGGTACAAATGATGTGGTCGTGATGCTGTGTTGGTGCTAATTCAAAGACGGATTTATTCCCTTCAAAGTTGTGACGAATTAAAATTTTTGCTTCATCGAATTGGTTTAAAACACGATATACCGTGGCCAAACCGATGTCTGCACCATTTTCTAATAGCATTTTGTAAACATCTTCCGCAGAAAAATGCTGTTCACTGTGTTTTTGCATTAAAGCAAGAATCGTCAAACGGGGTTCGGTGATTTTTAATCCTGCTTTTTTTAATAATTTGATGTTTTCTTCAGACATAACAGCTCCTTTTTTGCTATTAAGCTAACTCAGCTAAACACATTTCGTCATAAACTTGTTTAACCCATTTGTTGACACGTTCAGACGTTAATTCCGGTTGACGATCTTCATCAATACATAATCCGACAAAGGTATTATCGTCAACTAATGCTCGTGATGATTCGAATGTGTAACCTTCGGTTGACCAGTGACCAACAATAATTGCACCGTGAGGTTCAACAATATTGCGTATTGTTCCCATCGCATCACAGAAATAATCGGCGTAATCTTCTTGGTCGCCACAGCCGAAAATCGCAACAAGTTTATCGGTAAAATCAATTTGTTCTAATGTTGGGAAAAAATCATCCCAGTCACATTGCGCTTCACCGTAATACCAAGTTGGGATACCAAACAGAAGAAAATCATACGCTTCGATATCTTCTTTGCTACTTTTTGCAATGTCACGAATATCAACTAATTCGCTACCTAATTGTTTTTGAATCATTTTGGCAATGTTTTCAGTATTGCCTGTATCACTACCATAAAATAAGCCGACAACAGCCATCTTGTTACCTATTTCTTAACGTTAAAATAATCTTGTAAAATTGCTACGATTAGCTCGGAACGATTCACGTTTCGAGTGGATGCTAAATCTTCTAGTTGTTGAACCAAATCCGCATGCAATTTCAATTCGACACGCTTTAATCCACAGGATTTATCACGTTTTAATTGATTGCGTTTATTAATACGAATTTGTTGCTCCCGACTCAGTGGATTGGTTTTCGGACGCCCAACTCTACGAATTTCACTAAATAAATCTAAAGTAATGCAGTCAGAATCTTGTTTTGCCATTTTAATTAACCACTGGCGTGTTCATCACGTTGAATAAAGAATTATTCAGAAAGTGATAATGATAAGCCACAACGAAATTTGTTGTGAACTATACCATAGATTCAACACCAAATGAAATTCTATTTGGATTCATCTGAGCTATTAATTCTATCTAAAAAATGCGTAATTGCACGGATAACAAATTGCGGTTTTTCTGCGTGAACCCAATGCCCGCTGCCGTTGATGGTGAAGGAGGTCGCCCGTGGGCATTGGAATAAAATGCGATCGGTATATTCGGGCAATATATAAGATGAATTGCCGCCTTTGATAAACAAACAAGGTTGTTTGATATGGCAAGATTCCCAGCCCATTAAGTGGGGGTAATTGCGCTTAAGTGCGGTTAAATTAAAGCGAAAATAATTGTCACTTGAGGCATCAAAAGATTTCAACATAAATTGTTGTACACTTTCATCGCGAATATGTTGCGCTAAAATGGGCTTAGCCTCTTGACGGGTATGGGGTTGTGCATTTTTTACGGCAAATAAACCGTTGAATACATCATCATGTCCATGTTCGCCATAAGCGACAGGTGCAATATCAATGACCACTAAGCGTTTTACTAATTCAGGATAATTTGCTGCACAAACCATAGCGGTTTTTCCCCCCATGGAGTGCCCGATTAAAATCACTTCACGAATGCCCAAAGAATGAATCACGTCAACTACATCTTTTGCCATTAAATCATAATTCATGTCTTCGCTATGAAAACTCAAGCCGTGATTACGTAAATCCACCCGTAAAATAGAATAATCATCACTAAATGCGCGTGCGATCACACCCAAGTTATTCATATCGCCGAACAAACCGTGAATAAACACCAAAACAGGTTTGTTAATTGCTTGTTTTAATTCATTAAATTGAAAATTGAGTAATTTTTTCATCGGCTAAATTTGGGGCTAGAGAATTTGCTAATAGCTCGCTATAATGTGCGAAAAGCTTAAATAGATCAAGCAAGTGGAGAAAGAAAATGAAAATTATCGAAGTGGACGAAGAACTTTATCAATACATTGCCGGCAACACGCAATCTATTGGCGAAAGTGCATCGGATATTTTACGCCGTTTATTAAATCTTTCTCCGCGTAATGCTTATTTTAGCCTTCCGGAAAATCAATCAACGATGGCAACCACGTCTTCTAATGAGCAACCGCAGATAACTGAGCAACAACCTGTTTTTGATGAAGAAATCAATAAACCGGTGCTTAAAAAGCAATCTGACGAAGTCATGCAAAAAACCATTAGCCGATTGGAGGCTTTGCTCAATTCTGAAGAATTTAAACAAGAGAATAAAGCGGTCATTCGTTTCTTAAATATTTTAACGATTTTATACCGTACCAATCCGGAAGGTTTTGCCCTCGCAACGGAATCGTTACAAGGGCGCACCCGCGTTTACTTTGCCCGTGATGAAGGGACTTTGCTGATGGCGGGTAATCACACCAAACCGAAACAAATTCCTGATACGCCATATTGGGTGATCACGAACACCAACAGTGGTCGTAAAATGCTCATGTTGGAAGGGGCTATGCAGTCCATGCATTTGCCGGAATATTTAATTGATCAAGTGCGGCCATTTTTTACGGCAAATTAAATCTTATGGCACTTGGTCGTCAATTTGCACAATCTCCCTTATTTTCCAAGCGAATCGCCTTGCAAGTTTTGCAAGGCGACGCTTTTACATGGCAACAACTTCTCGAAAAAACACAGCAAATCTCCACTTATTTGCAACACCTCGGTGTGAAGCCCCAAAATGGCATCGCTTTGTGTGGGAAAAATAGCCTAGAACTGGTGCTGTTTTATTTAGCCGCGATTCAAATCGGTGCCCGTGTTTTAATGCTCAACCCCATGTTTCCTCTGGAAAAACGTATTGCACTTTGTCAAGCCTATAATGTGGATTTTTTCTTTACCTCAGATCATGCAGAATGTGTTGCTGAATCCCAAAAGTGCGGTGAGATTTTCAGGTGTTTTTTTACTTTTTCGGATGCCATAAAGCAGGCAGAGAAAATAGACTTTTTCGGTGATTTTCCCGTTAATTTGACGCAACCAGCTACTATGACGCTTACGTCGGGTTCTACGGGCTTGCCAAAAGCCGTTGTGCATAATGTGCAAGCACATTTGGCAAACGCACAAGGCGTATGTGATTTAATGCAATTTGGTGCGGCAGATTCATGGTTGCTTTCATTACCGTTATATCATGTTTCCGGTCAGGGCATTGTGTGGCGTTGGTTGACAACAGGGGCAACTTTAGTGTTACCTGGCGAAGATTTTTATGCGGCAGTCAATCAGGTGACCCACGTTTCTTTGGTGCCGACGCAAGTGCAACGCTGGTTACAGTATTTGCAGGAAAAACCAACGGCGATACAAACACGCGCCGTATTGCTTGGCGGGGCACATATTCCTTTAGCACTGACGCAAGCTTTGCAGCGTCTTGGCGTGAAAAGTTATTCCGGTTATGGCATGACAGAAATGGCTTCTACGGTGTTTGCTAAACAAAGCGATGAAAAAAACGGGGTAGGGCAGCCCTTAGCCGGACGTGAATACTGTTTGCACAATGAGGAAATTTGGTTGCGCGGTGCAGGCTTAGCGTTAGGTTATTGGCAACAGGACCGCATCGTTTCTCTTCTTAACGAACAAGGTTGGTTTGCAACGAAAGACAAAGGCGTGTGGCACGATGGCGAACTTGTGATTTCAGGGCGAATTGATAATATGTTTATTTCCGGTGGGGAAAACATCCAGCCGGAAGAAATTGAAAAACTGATTTTACAGTCTGATTTAGTCAAACAGGTTTTTGTATTGCCTGTCACCGATCAGGAGTTTGGTCAACGACCGGTAGCCATTGTGGAATGGCGGGAGCCGACAAAAAGTGCGGTGGAAAATCTGAACGGATTTTTACAAGGGCGATTGGAACGTTTTAAACAACCTGTTGCCTATTATGAATTGCCGTTAAATTTAAGCGACGGTGCAATCAAAGTTTCTCGGAAAACGTTAGCAGGCTGGCTAGCGAAACAATTAGGATAAATATGAAAATAAACGCGTTTTTAACCGCACTTTGTGCTGCCTTATTTTTAAATATGGAGGTGTCACAAAGTGCCTTTGCCGATCAAAATACCCTGTCTTTGCCAACAGAAAAAAGTCTCAAGGCAGATCTCGCCGCCGCACAAAAAATGCCGGATGGTGATGAAAAACAAACGTTGGTCACAGACATTCAAACCTCTTTGGATTTATTGCAACAAATTCAAGCGCAGCAAAAGACCAATGAGGCGCTACAAGCCACATTGAATGGGGCGGATGCTGAGATTCAGAAGAATAATGCCGAATTACAAACGCTGAAAAAACAGTTAAATACCGCCACAGCTGCGGATTATCAATCTCGCCGCTTAGCGGATTTACAAGCTCAGCTTGAAAAATTAATCGAACAACAACAGGAAACGCAATCGGCGTTAGGGACAGTGAATAGCCAATTGGCGGGGCAAAGCTCAGTATCCGAGCGGGCGCAAGCCACATTAACCGCCAATTTGAAGCGTGCGCAAGAGCTTAATCAAAAGCTTGGCGATAGTACGACTTCAGCAGCATTGAAACAGCAGGCTCAGTTAGAGTTACAACTGATTGAGCTGAAAAATAATTACAATCAAATTTTGTTGAAAAACAGCGATCAGCTGACGGTGTTATATCAAAGCCGTTATGACTTATTAAACGCTCGTGCGCAAGTGCTACAACAACAGATTGCGGCCATTCAAGAGGCGATTAATCAACAGCATTTGGCACAAACACAAAATCAGGTTGATCAAGTACAGCAACAAAGTCAAAGTGCGGTCAAAAATAATTATATTCAGAAAGAATTGGAGCGTAATGCGCAACTGAGCCAATTTTTATTGGAACAAACGGAAAAAACCAACGCCTTGACGCAAGATGAATTGCGTATGCGTAGTGTGTTGGATAGCTTAACCCAAACGCAGCGCACCATTGATGAGCAAATTAGTGCGTTGCAAGGCACATTAGTGCTATCACGGATTATTCAACAACAAAAACAAAAATTACCGACAAACTTGAATATCCAAGAATTATCAAAACAAATTGCCGATTTGCGTGTACAAATTTTTGATATGACCCAACGCCGTAATGAGTTATACGATTTAGATGCTTACTTAGCGAAAGTTCAAGCGGATCAGAATCAAACCTTTACTGAGGCGGAAAAAACACAGCTCATCAATTTGTTGACAGAGCGCCGTAAAATTGCTTCAGATGTGATTAAGTCCTTAAATAATCAGCTGAATTTAGCGATTTCTTTAGAATTGACACAGCAACAAATTACGCAAATCAGTGATCAAATTCAAGCCAAATTGGATCAACAAAGCTTTTGGGTAAAAAGCAATAACCCGATTAATTTAGCGTGGTTTAAGAATTTACCTATGTCGCTTGGCGAGCAACTTGAGGGAATCAGTAAAAAATTAGGTTTTCCGAGTAATTTTGATAATTTGCCTTATTTGCTGACCTATGTGGCGATTTTAGTGCTTATTGGTGGCATTATCTTTAGATTTAAAACCTTTATTAAACAAAAATTAGCCTCTATCAACAGTGAAATTAATCGCCTTAGAACCGATAGCCAGTGGCACACCCCTATGGCGTTATTGTTTACCGGCATTATTTCGTTATCGTCAACATTATGGTTCTTGGCCGTTTGTCAGTTGTTTGGTTTCTTCTTCGTGAGAAACCCTGCGGAATTTTGGCAGTGGTCGTTGAGTATGGCGGCGTATTGGTGGTTTTTTACTTTTGTCCTTGCGGTGTTACGTCCAAATGGCATTTTGGTACACCACTTCGGTTTCACGCAGGATGCGGCTGAAAAACTGCAAGCCATTACAAAACGCATCATTGTTACCGTGGTGTTGTTATTGAATACTTCGGTATTTAGTGACGTAATGGAAAGCGGTTTGGCGGATGATGTGCTTGGAGAAGTGAATACCATCATCGCATTAGTTTTCTGTATCGTCATCATTGCACCACGTTTTAGCAAAGCGTCAAAAGCCTTTGGTCAAACAAGCCACGATCATCGCGATAAACTGCTTTTAAAAATTGTCCGCATCTTGTTGCAATTAGTGCCGGTCGGGTTAATCGTATTGGTGGTTCTCGGTTATTACTACACGGCACTAAACTTAATTAATCATATGATTAACACCTACATCGCTTGGGTGGTTTGGTCGTTGGCGCGCCATACGATATACCGTGCGATCACAGTATCTTCTCAGCGTTTGGCTTATCGTCGTTTACAAGAAAAACGTCAGCAAAAAGCGGCTGAGTTGAATGATGGTTCGCCTTCCGATGATGTTGTGGTGGTGAGCGAGCAAGAAGAAGGCATGGCGGTCAACCAAGTGCGCAGTCAGTTGTTACGTTTTGCCGATTTATTCATTTGGACGGCATTGTTTGCGATTCTCTATTATGTGTGGTCGGATTTAGTCACCGTAGCAAGTTACTTACGCGACATTACCTTATGGCAGCAAACAACGACAACAGAAGCCGGTGTGGTAACCGAAAGTATTTCGCTGTTTAACTTACTTGTTGCGTTAGTGATTATCGGTATTACTTACATTTTAGTGCGCAACTTGCCGGGGATTTTAGAAGTGTTGATCTTCTCCCGCGTGAAGTTATCACAAGGTACGCCTTATACTATCAACACGTTATTGACGTACACGTTAGTTGCCATTGGTGGGGCTTGGGCTTTTGCCACCTTGGGCATGTCATGGTCAAAATTGCAGTGGTTATTCGCCGCACTTTCTGTAGGTCTCGGTTTTGGTATGCAGGAAATTTTTGCGAACTTCGTGTCGGGTATCATTCTCTTATTTGAACGTCCGATTCGGGTTGGTGATACCGTGACCATTAACGATGTGACCGGCACGGTAGCGAAAATCCGTATTCGTGCGATTACGATTATCGATCCTGATCGTAAGGAAGTCATTGTACCAAATAAATCTTTCGTGACCGGACAGGTCATTAACTGGGCATTGTCTAACACGATTACTCGTGTGGTGATTTCCATTGGCGTGGCATACGGTTCCGATTTAGACTTGGTCAGACGCTTATTGTTACAAGCGGCAGCAGAACAAGCCAATATTATGAAAGATCCGGAACCGCGCGCCTTATTCCTCAGTTTTGGCGCTAGCACTTTGGATCATGAATTACGAGTTTATGTTTCTCAAGTCTCTGAGCGCACCAATACCATTGATGCGTTAAACCGCCGTATTAACGAATTGTTTGCGGAAAATAACATTGAGATCGCTTTCAATCAGCTTGATGTCTTTATCAAAAATCAAGATACCGGCGCGATTATGCCGTTGGTGGAAGTGAAATCATAAATCGAATTAAAGAGAGAAGATTATGGCTGGAAATACGATTGGGCAATTGTTTCGCGTCACCACCTTTGGTGAATCTCATGGCATCGCATTAGGTTGTATTGTTGATGGTGTGCCACCAAATATGGCGCTTTCGGAAGCAGATATTCAGCCGGATTTAGATCGCCGTAAACCGGGTATCTCTCGTTACACGACGCCACGTCGAGAAGACGATGAAGTGCAAATTTTGTCCGGCGTCTTTGAGGGCAAAACCACCGGTACCAGCATTGGCATGATCATCAAAAACGGCGATCAACGCTCGCAGGATTATGGCGAAATCAAAGATCGTTTTCGCCCGGGGCATGCTGATTTCACTTATCAGCAAAAATACGGTATTCGTGATTATCGCGGTGGCGGTCGGTCTTCTGCTCGTGAAACCGCCATGCGTGTGGCGGCAGGCGCTATTGCAAAAAAATATTTACGTGAACAATTCGGCATTGAAGTGCGAGGCTTTTTAAGCCAAATCGGCAAAGTGAAAATTGCACCACAATCCCTTGAAAACATTGATTGGGCGGAAGTGAATAGTAATCCGTTTTTCTGTCCGGATAAAAGAGCGGTGGAAAAATTCGATGAATTAATTCGTGACTTGAAAAAGCAAGGTGATTCCATCGGCGCCAAATTAACTGTCATTGCCGAAAATGTGCCGGTGGGCTTAGGCGAACCGGTATTTGACCGATTGGATGCGGATTTAGCCCACGCTCTGATGAGCATTAACGCGGTAAAGGGCGTAGAAATTGGCGATGGTTTCGCCGTCGTAGAACAACAGGGCAGTGAACATCGTGACGAAATGACACCGGAGGGCTTTCTTTCCAATCATGCGGGCGGCATTTTGGGCGGTATCAGCTCAGGACAACCGATTATTGCGACCATTGCGTTAAAACCTACCTCTAGCATCACCCTTCCGGGGCGCTCAGTCAATCTTAATAACGAACCCGTAGAGGTGGTGACCAAAGGTCGTCATGACCCTTGTGTGGGGATTCGCGCCGTGCCGATTGCCGAAGCGATGATGGCGATTGTGCTATTAGATCATTTATTACGATTTCAGGCGCAGTGTCGATAATTTGCAACAGGGACACCATAATGAATAAGATTTTTCATCAACTCATCAAAAGTGCGGTCATTTTTAGCAGCGTTTTTTTTGCGACCTCCACTTTTGCTGCACCACAAGATTGGCAACAGATCAAACGCCCGATTCCGGCAGAAAACGGCAAAGCCGAGGCGATTGGCAGCTATTCCAACGGCTGTATTATCGGTGCGGAACCCTTGCCTTATAAAGGCGAAGGCTATCAAGTCATTCGTATGAATAAAAACCGTTATTATGGTCATCCGGACATGATTCGTTATTTGCAACGTCTTGGGCAACGCGTCAAAGCGGCTGGTTTACCAACGATGTTGGTTGGGGATATTGCTATGCCGGGGGGCGGACGTTTTTTGACGGGGCACGCCAGTCATCAAATGGGCTTAGATGCTGACATTTGGTTGCGCATGGGCAGTATGTCTGACACTGATGCCTTGAATTCAGATGGAAAAGGTTTGTTGGTGGTGAATCGCAAAGCACAACGGGTGGACGAAAGCATTTGGACAGCAAATCACGCAAAACTGATTAAGTTAGCCGCGGAAGATCCGAAAGTGACGCGTATTTTTGTTAATCCGGCGATTAAGTTGAAACTCTGTGAAACTGCAGGTTCGGATCGTGCTTGGTTACACAAAATCCGTCCGTGGTTTGGGCATGACTCGCATTTCCATGTGCGCCTCACTTGTCCGCCGGGAGCACAACACTGCGAAAACCAAGCACCGGTGCCTGCTGAGGATGGCTGTGATAGCGAACTTTATTCTTGGTTTGAACCGCCAAAACCCGGGGCAACACCAAGTAAGCCCAAAGTCACACCGCCAGAACCTTTTTTGTGTCAACAAATCTTGAACTCACCAAATCGGAGTGAATGGTTGGAGTAAGGGATGGAATTCGGTCTTGATATTTTAGCCATTTTATTTGTGGTCGCTTTTGTTGCCGGTTTTATTGATGCCATTGCCGGCGGTGGCGGATTAATCACGATTCCGGCGTTGCTGATGACGGGGATCCCGCCTGCGGTTGCACTAGGGACTAACAAGCTACAAGCCTGTGGTGGTTCCTTTTCCGCCAGTCTTTATTTTTTGCGCAAAAGAGCGGTCAATTTTTCGGAAGTTTGGCTAATTTTGCTGATGATTTTCTTTGGATCTGTCGCCGGAACGATTTTAATTCAGCTGATTGATGCCTCCGTCATTAAAAAAATGCTGCCATTTTTAATTTTAGCGATCGGGATTTATTTTTTAGTCACCCCTAAACTGGGCGATGAAGATCGTAAACAACGTCTGTCTTATCCGATTTTCGCTTTTTGTATCGGCACATGGATGGGTTTTTATGACGGATTTTTCGGGCCGGGCACCGGTTCGATTATGAGCTTGGCATGTGTGACATTACTGGGTTTTAATTTAGCCAAGGCCACTGCGCATGCCAAAGTCATGAATTTTACCTCTAACTTGGCTTCCTTAATTTTTTTCCTTATTGGCGGGCAAATTTTATGGACGGTCGGTTTGGCTATGATGGCGGGCCAATTTATTGGCGCCAATTTAGGCGCTAAAATGGTGATGACCAAAGGCAAAACGTTGATTCGCCCAATGGTGGTGGTTATGTCTTTTATCATGACGATAAAAATGGCTTTTGATCAAGGCTGGTTTAATTTCTAACGGGATAAAGTGCGGTGAATTTCCGCAACGTTTTTTTATGACAGATTCTCAACAAAATATTCGTTTAACGGCACGTGTCGGCTATGAGCCGCATTTCTCGTGGTCCTATTTAAAGCCTAAATATTGGGGCATTTGGCTCGGTATTTTGGTTTTGCTGTTGCTGGCGTTTATTCCTTTTCGTTTGCGCGATAAATTCGCCGCCAAGATTGGTCTGTTGGTTGGACATAAAGCGAAAAAGCAACGCAAACGCGCTCAAATTAATTTGCAATATTGCTTTCCGCAATGGTCGGAACAACACCGCGAACAGGTGATTGATGACATGTTTGTTGTATTGGCGCAAGTGATGTTAGGGATCGGCGAAATTGCGGTGCGTTCAAAAAAACATTTGCAACAGCGCAGTGAATTTATTGGCATTGAACATATTAAACAGGCAAAAGAGCAGGGCAAAAATGTGATTTTGCTGGTGCCGCACGGTTGGGCAATTGATGCGTCAGGGATTATTTTGCACACCCATGGCATTCCGATGACATCCATGTATAACCCGCATCGCAATCCTCTGGTGGATTGGCTTTGGACGCTGGCGCGCCAACGTTTCGGCGGCAAAATGCACGCCCGTCAAAATGGCATCAAACCGTTTTTGAGCCACATTCGACAAGGACAAATGGGTTATTATTTGCCGGACGAAGATTTTGGGGAAGAACAAAGCGTGTATGTGGATTTCTTCGCGACTTACAAAGCGACTTTACCGGGCATTAATAAAATGGCGAAGTTGGCAAAAGCCGTTGTGATCCCGATGTTTCCACGCTATAACGCGCAGCTGGGTAAATACCAAATGGAAATTCATCCGGCAATGACACTGAGTGATGATCCGCAGCAATCTGCTCGTGCCATGAACGCAGAAATCGAAAGTTTTGTTACCGAAACCCCAGAACAATACGTGTGGATTTTGCAGCTTCTGCGCACCCGAAAAAATGGCGAAGATCTTTATGATTAATGTTCGGCAATCTGTCGATTTATGATAATATGCGCGCCGATTTATAATTTTAATTTGTGTGAAAAAACAACCGCACTTTTAGGTAAAAAAATGGAAAAACAACTTGCACTTATTGCTTCTTCAATTAAATCCATTCCTGATCATCCGAAACCGGGGATCATTTTTCGTGATATTACCAGCTTAGTAGAACAACCGACGGCATTTCGCGCTGCGATCGATTTGATGGTGCAACATTGCAAAGATAAAGGCATTAATAAAGTCATTGGGACGGAATCCCGTGGCTTTATTTTTGGTGCACCGGTGGCATTGGCATTAAATGTGCCTTTCGTGTTGGTACGTAAACCGGGTAAATTGCCACGTGAAACCATTGCGCAATCTTATGAATTGGAATATGGACAAGACACCTTGGAAATTCATGTAGATTCCATTCAAAAAGGTGATAACGTATTGATTATTGATGACTTATTGGCAACAGGCGGAACCGTTGAAGCCACGGTCAAATTAGTACAACGTTTGGGCGGCGAAGTGAAGCATGCGGCATTCGTGATCAATTTACCGGATCTCGGCGGCGAACAACGCTTACGCGATTTAGGCGTAGAACCTTATACTTTAGTTAATTTTGCCGGCCATTAATTTTCCAAATGGACAGGGATAAAGCATGAGTTATCAAGTATTAGCAAGAAAGTGGCGACCAAAAACGTTTGCCGAGGTTGTCGGTCAGCAACACATTTTGACCGCACTTGCTAACGGCTTGCGTGAAAATCGCCTGCATCATGCTTATTTATTTTCTGGCACGCGCGGCGTGGGGAAAACTTCCATTGCCCGTTTATTTGCCAAAGGGCTGAATTGTGTTAACGGTGTGACTGCCGAGCCTTGTGGTGTATGTGAACACTGTAAAGCCATTGAAGAAGGCAATTTTATCGATTTAATTGAAATCGATGCGGCATCCCGCACCAAAGTGGAAGATACACGCGAGCTGTTGGATAACGTGCAATACAAGCCGGTGTTGGGGCGTTATAAAGTGTATCTTATCGATGAAGTGCACATGCTTTCACGCCATTCTTTCAATGCGCTCTTAAAAACCTTGGAAGAGCCGCCGGAATATGTGAAATTCCTGTTGGCGACCACTGATCCTCATAAACTGCCGGTGACGATTTTATCTCGTTGCATGCAGTTCCATTTGAAAGCCTTGGAGCAATCCCAAATTGCCGAGCATTTGGGATACATCCTAAATCAGGAACAGATTCCCTTTGAGTCTTTAGCATTAGATAAACTTGCCGGTGCGGCACAAGGCAGTATCCGCGACAGTCTCAGTTTGACAGATCAAGCTATTGCAATGAGTAACGGCAATGTCACGCTCAATATTGTCAATGAAATGCTTGGTTTATTGGATGAAACCCAAGCCATTGAAATTATTTATGCCTTGCAACAAGGCAATGGCGAAAAGCTCATGCAAGTTGTGAGTGAGGTGGCGAATAAAGCAGGTGATTGGGATGAGCTGTTGCGTGAAGTTGCAGAAAATCTGCACAAGATTGCGATGCAGCAATTATTACCACAAGCCTCGTTAACGGAAGCGGATCACATTAGCTTTTTAGCGAAACATATCGCACCACAGGATGTACAGTTTTTCTACCAAGTGGTGGTGAGTGGTCGGAAAGAATTAAGTTTGGCACCAACCGCGCGCATGGGCGCAGAAATGGTGTTATTGCGTGCGTTGGCGTTTCATCCGAAATTCATTGGTCAACCACTAAACCTTGAAAGTAGTACGCAAGAAAGCTCACCAAAAAATACATCAAGTGCGGTGGAAAATCGTGTTAAATCTTCTGGTCAAACTGCTTCAGCGGCGATTGAAATGCCGGTCGTTTCTCAGGCGATAAAAGCCCATTATCAAGATCGTAAAAAATCCACTACGAATGAAACCGTGGCAAAAAGCGCGCAACCTCAATCCACGCAATCGGCAGAAACCTTGGTGAGCTCGCCTGTACTTGGCGCATTAAACGGGTTAGACCAACTGGATGCCATGCCGAGCAGCCCTTCTCAAGAAAAAAAAAAGTCTGAGCGCCTAGCACAACATTCCTCTGAAAAACTGACCGCACTTTCTCACGCTTCTGACACCTTGGATGCTAAAAGTGCGGTAGAAAATCCGAATGAATCGGAGAGCGAAGAAAACGATTCAGATGTGCTAGGCGAAGATTACCGTTGGGAGTGGAGCAATCCTGAACTGGCATACGTTGAACAAGGTCCCAAACCTTCGGACATCAAGGCCGCCATTCTGCAAGACATCACCCCTGAATTACAGCAAAAAATTGTCCATTTAACGGAAGAACAAGATCGCTGGGCACAGTTGATTGAACAAAGTGGCGTGGAAAATCTCACCAAAGAATTCGCGTTAAATACCTTTATTTGGACGGAAAGCGAAGATTCGCTTAAATTGGGTGTGCGTTCCAGCCATGCACATTTGAATCAAGATAAACATTGCAAATTGCTGCAGCAGTCGGTTTCACATGTGTTAGGGAAAACCATTGCATTGACCGTTGAAATTAACGATGACGAACAGTATTTAACGCCGACGGATTATCGCCGCAAAATTTATGCTCAATTACGGGAGCAGGCGAAACAGGATTTATTGCAGGATCAAAAATTGCAATTATTAGAACGCGAATTTGATTGTAGCGTTGATGTGAAAAGCATTCGTCCGGTGTAATGATGTTTAGAAAACACGCCTTTAAACTTATCGCCTTTCTCGTTTTCCTTATAGCGGCGATTGCCGGTTATCTTTTTTATAGCTTAACGATTTTCTCCCCCGTCAACATTCACTTTACCACGACGCCAAATCTCACCTATCATCCGATAAAAAAACAGGATGAGTTAATTTGTTATCAAGCAGAACAGCCTCTCCCCGAAATCACACAGAAGACATTTCGCTTGTTGATTTGGAATTTGCATAAAGGACAAGATGCCGGTTGGCAAGAGGCGCTGAATCGTTTGGCGCAGGGACGTGATCTGTTGTTATTACAGGAAGTGTTAAACACACAAGAATTGGCTGCGCAATATTCATCGCGATTTCCTACCGCACTTTATGTCAGCGCCTTTGCTTATTTACAACAACAATCCGGCATTGAAATTCTCTCTCAATTTGCACCGCACTTTTACTGTGCCGGCTCAAAATCTGAGCCTTGGATTCGTATTCCCAAAGTGGGCGCGGCGATGAGTTTGCCTCTGTCCCACGGGCAAGCGCTGTTATTGGTCAACGTGCATTTGATTAATTTTGAAATGAATCCGACGGCTTATGAAGAACAACTTCGCACACTGATGCAGTTAGTTTCGCAACATCAAGGCCCGCTTGTGTTATCCGGTGATTTTAATTCTTGGAACGGTTATCGTATGCGGATCATCCGAGAATTGATAAAGGAATTCGGTTTGATTGAAGTTTCTTTTGCACAAGATCACCGATTACGTTTTTTAGGCAATCCGTTGGATCATGTTTTTGTGCGTGGGCTGAACGTATTAAATGCGACAACAGAACCAACGGAAAGCTCTGATCATGCACCTTTGTTGTTGGATGTGGAATTAGCCGATTAAACATTGAATGCAAGTTAGTTTGTTTTTCGTAATAAAAATAATTCGCAAGAGCTATGTTCATCTAAATGAAAAACCTCTAAAATTCTTAAACTTATTAACCAATCACTCGTCTTATTTATGAAACTATTGATTTCGAATCAACACGGTGCCATCGTCATGGCGCTCATGCCATTTTTATATGGGATGTTGCTCAGCAACCCGATTTGGCAACACGTTTTCTTTTTGCTGGCATGGTTTTCCTTGTATTTAATGACCTATCCGTTTCTGAATTTATTTAAAGGCAGAAATTTGGAACTGTATATTAAATGGTCGTGGATTTATTTCTTTGCCTGTGTCATTTTTGCCATTCCGGTATTGATTTATAACTGGCATACGGCGTTATTTGTGGCGGCTATGTTGCCGTTCGTGTTGGTCAGTATTTATTACGTTAAGCAAAAAGATGAGCGCGCTTTTTTAAATGATTTAGCGGGTATTGTGATTTTTGCCATTGCCGGCATGGGATCCTATTATTTTCCTGACCGCACTTTTGATGACAAAATTTGGCTGGTAGCGCTGTATCCGAGCTTATTTTTTATCGGTACGACCTTATATGTGAAATCCGTTATGCGCGAGCGTAAAAATCCGCTGTATTTAAAATTATCCATCGGTTTTCACGCGCTTTGTATTCTTGGATTTGTTTTTGTAGAACAATATCTCATGGCGTTAGCATTTGTGCCGCCATTCATTCGAGCCATTTGGCTACCGCAGAAAAAAATGTCGGTAAAACAAGTGGGATTCACCGAAATCGGTATTTCCCTGTTGTTTTTTGCTAATTTGCTTTATGCCACTTTGTAAAAAGATGATGAAAAAACGCTTAAAGCATTTTGCAATTGGCCTTGGCTTATTTAGTTTTTCTGCTCTTGCTGTGGAAACGCCGGTTTTTCCCATGGTTCAAACCGTGGAAGAAAGCGGGAAACTGTTGCGTAATGAACTTACGAATGATCAGCTAAGAGATTGGGGGCGTGCTTTTCTTCAACGCAATGATATGCCCTCCGTGTTTAATGTGATGTATCTTCTTGCGTTGAAAGATGATAGACGCGCACAGTTGGATCTTGGGCGACTTTATTTTCGTGGAGAAGGTGTCGAACAAAATTATGAAAAAGCCTATTGGTGGTTCAGCGAAGCCGCAGAACAAGGAAGCAGAATTGCGGTAACCAATTTAGGTATTCTTTACGCCGGTGGTTATGGCGTCAAAAAGAATCTTAATCATGGCATTTCTTTGCTGGAGAAAACCGCATCAGCTAATGACTCACAGGCGATGCTCGTTTTAGGCACTCTGTACTATAACGAAATTAAAATTAGAGACTTTAATAAAGCCTTCAAGTGGTTAGAAAAAGGGGCTAAACAAGGTAATGAAGAGGCTATTTTCCGCTTAGCGTTAATGTATGAACGAGGCGAAGGCACAAAACGTAATCGACCGATGGCGATTTCTATTTATAAAGATTTAATCGCACAAAAAAGCCGTTTTTCTGAAGAAGCAAAAGAGCGTCTAGCGTTATTAGAAGGTTAAGTGGATACAATAAATGGATGAGATTCGATACATATACGAAAAATGGCACCAGTATGCAAAGGAGCGCGATGTTGAGGCGTTAATTGCGTTATACGCGGATCATGCGGTATTTGAAAGTCCTTTGGTTCCGGCTATCTTAGATAGGACAAATGGCGTACTGAATAGCAAGGATGAGATTAAATTTTTCTTACAGGAAGGGACAAAGCGTCGTCCTAATGAGTTGGTCAAATGGTTTCGGCGTGGTGACTATCTCACAAATGGGCGTTTATTAGTTTGGGAATATCCAAGGCAAACCGATGAGGGTGAACAAATTGATATTCTAGAATTGATGGAAATCGAAAACGGGCTCATTCAACAACATAGAATCTATTGGGGCTGGAAAGGATGTTTGCTGATTAGTCAGGGGTTAGCGAGATTGCAGGAAAATCAAAAAAGTTCTTCAACCTAAAAAAATAAGGGTGCCATTGGCACCCTTATCTTTTTTATTCCTGTGGTGTCACCACTTCGATGTCCACGTTGCTATGCAACCCTCGCGGTAACTGCGTCCCTTTGCGACCCCGTTCGGCTCGGAATTTCTGTAAATCTTCCGGATTTAAGGTTACTTTACGTTTCCCGGAATGGAAGATGAGACTGGAATTTTCTTCAATCAACAATAACCGCACCAGTAATTCAGAACGCGCTTTGGCGTTGGCGGACGGAATAGTGACGATTTTGTTGCCTTTGCCTTTGGACAGTTCCGGTAAATCTTGTGCAGGGAAAATCAGCATTCTGCCGGCAGATGTGAGTGCCACCAAAAGTGCGGTCGGATTTTTCAGTGTTAACGGTGGTAACACTTTGGCATTTTCCGGTAAGGAAATGAGCGCTTTACCGGCTTTGTTACGAGCGACTAAATCGGCGAATTTACAAATAAAGCCATATCCGGCGTCAGATGCCATGAGCAACGGCTGATCTTCATTTTCAATGAGGAGCTGATCAACAGTAGCGCCTGCCGGCAGGGTAAGTTTACCGGTGAGCGGCTCGCCTTGGGAGCGAGCAGACGGCAGACTTAGCGGATCCAGGGCGTAACTGCGTCCCGTGCTGTCGATAAACACCGCCGGTTGATTGCTTTTACCGTAGGCATGCGCCAAATATTTGTCGCCGGCTTTGTAGCTTAAGCCTTGCGGATCAATGTCATGCCCTTTCGCACAACGCACCCAACCCATTTCCGATAAAATCACCGTCACCGGTTCTGTCGGCAGCATTTCGTTTTCTGCAATAGCTTTGGCTTCCGCTCGTTCAATCAACGGCGAACGGCGTGGGCTAGCGTATGTTTTGGCATCCTGTTGAATTTCTTTTTTCAACAGCGTATTTAAACGGCGTTCAGAGCCTAAAATCTCTTCCAAAGATGACCGCTCTTTTTCCAGCTCTGCTTGTTCCGCTTGCAACTGATGTTCTTCCAGTTTCGCCAAATGACGCAAGCGCAAGTTCAAAATGGCTTCCGCTTGTGCATCGCTTAAGTTGAAACGTGCCATTAATTCGGCTTTCGGTTCATCTTCGTGACGGATGATTTCGATGACGTCATCAATATTCAAAAAGGCAATCATCAAACCTTGCAAGATATGCAGGCGTGCAAGCACTTTGTCTAAGCGGTATTGCAAGCGTCGAGTCACGGTGGTGCGACGGAAAGTCAGCCACTCGGTGAGGATTTCTAACAGATTTTTCACTGCCGGTTTGTAATCCAAACCAATCATGTTCATGTTGACACGATAGCTTTTTTCCAAATCGGTGGTAGCAAATAAATGCGCCATCATGGCATCGGTATCTACGCGATTCGAACGCGGCACGATCACAATGCGCACCGGATTTTCATGATCTGCTTCATCACGAATATCTTCTACCATCGGCAGTTTTTTCGCGGTCATTTGCTCGGCGATTTGCGCAATCACTTTGGATGGCGACGCTTGATGCGGCAGGGCGCTGATAATGATTTCCCCGTCTTCCTTTTTCCATGCTGCACGCATTTTGATAGAGCCGCGACCTTGCTGATATATTTTGCGAATTTCTTCTTTCGGTGAAATGATTTCCGCCTCTGTCGGGAAATCCGGGCCTTGCACCACAGTCAACAAGTCATCCAAGGTGGTTTTTGGATTATCCAACAACATCACTGCAGCATCGGCGATTTCATTAATGTTGTGCGGAGGAATATCCGTTGCCATCCCCACCGCGATCCCTGTCGTACCGTTGAGTAAAATATGCGGCAAACGTGCCGGCAAATATTGCGGTTCTTCTAAGGTACCGTCAAAGTTTGGTTGATAATCCACAGTACCTTGACCGAGCTCCGCCAATAGCACTTCTGAAATTTTAGATAAACGGGATTCCGTATAACGCATCGCCGCGAAAGATTTCGGATCGTCCACCGCGCCCCAGTTGCCTTGCCCGTCAACCAATGGGTAACGGTAAGAGAAGGGCTGCGCCATCAACACCATGGCTTCATAGCAAGCGCTATCACCGTGCGGGTGGAATTTACCCAACACATCCCCCACAGTACGGGCAGATTTTTTATATTTTGCCGCCGCATTCAGCCCTAGCTCGGACATGGCATAAATAATGCGTCGCTGTACCGGCTTCAAACCATCACCGATAAACGGCAAGGCGCGATCCATGATGACGTACATGGAGTAGTTGAGATACGCCCTTTCGGTGAAGTGGCGTAGTGGCATTTGTTCGATGCCTTCGTAGTTGATGGAGTCAGTCATGATTTATTTTTGCGTTTTATTTATGTCGATAATATTCGTTTAATTTATTGGCTTTCGCCAAGTTTCCCCTCTTTTGTAAAGAGGGGCGAGGGGAGCTTTTAAGTGCGGTTAATTTTTGAAATGTTTTGAAGCGTTTGAAAATTTCACCGCACTTTTCTTTTTACACAGCCAAATCCACTTGATCCCCTTTCGCTTGTAACCAGTTTTTACGGTCTTCAGCGCGTTTTTTGGCCAGTAGCATATCCATGGTTTCCATTGTTTCTTGGCTTTCTTCGCTTTGTGCTTCAAAGGTGAGTTGCACTAAACGACGGGTGTTCGGATCCATTGTGGTTTCGCGTAATTGCATTGGGTTCATTTCACCCAACCCTTTAAAACGCTGGACGTTTGGTTTACCTTTTTTCCCTTTCAGACGATCCAAGATAGCGTCTTTTTCGCTTTCGTCGAGGGCATAGAACACCTCTTTGCCTAAGTCGATTCGATAGAGCGGCGGCATCGCCACATACACATGGCCTTGTTCTACCAGTTTCGGGAAATGACGTAGGAAGAGGGCGCAAAGTAGGGTGGCAATGTGTAAACCATCCGAATCCGCATCGGCGAGAATACAGACTTTACCGTAGCGTAGCTGGGATAAGTCATCGTTGTCGGGGTCAATGCCCAGTGCCACGGCAATGTCATGCACTTCTTGTGAGGCTAAGACTTGCTCCGGTGAGACTTCCCACGTGTTCAAGATTTTACCGCGCAACGGCAAAATCGCTTGGTATTCACGTTCTCGAGCTTGCTTGGCAGAACCGCCGGCGGAATCTCCTTCCACGAGGAATAATTCGGTTAAATTGAGATCTTGTGAGCTGCAGTCGGCGAGTTTGCCCGGTAGCGCAGGGCCGCTTACCAGTTTTTTACGCACCACTTTTTTCGCTGCACGCAAACGGCGTTGGGCTGAGCTAATAGCCATATCCGCCAACAATTCGGCAGTTTGAACGTTTTGGTTGAGCCACAAACTGAAGGCATCTTTCACAACGCCGCCAATAAACACCGCACTTTGACGGGAGGAAAGTCGTTCTTTGGTTTGTCCGGCGAATTGCGGGTCCTGCATTTTAAGGGAAAGCACATAAGCACAACGATCCCATAAGTCGTCAGCGGTGAGTTTCACGCCGCGCGGCAATAAATTGCGGAATTCGCAGAACTCACGCATGGCATCCAATAAGCCTTGACGTAAACCGTTGACATGTGTGCCGCCAAGTGCGGTCGGAATCAGGTTTACATAGCTTTCACCAATGAGTTCGCCACCTTCCGGCAACCATAATAACGCCCAAGATACCGCTTCTTTTTCGCCTTTAAATTCACCGATAAACGGTTGTTCCGGCAAGGTGACTAAACCGTTTACCGCTTCCATTAAATAGTCGTTCAAGCCGTCTTGATAAAGCCAAGTGTCTTCGGTGCCATTCACTTTATCGATAAATTTAATTTCTAGCCCTGAGCACAACACGGCTTTGGCTCGGAGTAAATGACGCAAACGGCTGACGGAGAATTTTTCGCTGTCGAAATATTTCGGATTCGGTTTGAAATGCACGGTGGTACCGGTCGTGCGACGACCGCAGGTACCGATAACGGTGAGGTCTTCCACTTTTTGACCATTTTCAAAGGCGATTTTATACACTTCACCGTTACGTTTAACGGTGACATCAACTCGCTCGGATAAGGCGTTCACCACAGAAATTCCCACCCCGTGCAAACCACCGGAGAAGGTGTAATTTTTATTAGAAAATTTACCGCCGGCGTGCAGTTTGCTCATGATCACTTCTACGCCGGATATCTTTTCCACCGGGTGAATATCCACCGGCATACCACGTCCGTTGTCGGTCACTTCAATGGATTGATCTTTATGCAAAATCACTTCAATTTTCGTGGCAAAACCGGCAAGGGCCTCGTCCACGCTGTTGTCGATAACTTCTTGTGCGAGGTGATTTGGGCGGGTAGTGTCGGTGTACATGCCCGGGCGGAGTTGTACCGGTTCAAGGTCTTTTAAAACGGTAATTTCGTTGGCGGAATAATTCGTTGTCATAGTCATTCATTAATAAAATCTTGGAAGCAAAATTGCGCAGGATTATAGCAAAAAACAACGGGATTTTTAACCGCACTTTTCGTGCTGAGAGAAGAGAAAAGTGCGGTCATTTTGGCGAGCGTTTTTATTGTTGTTTGAGTAGCGTTTCGTAGCGTTCGTCCGTTAAGGTTTTCAGAAAGGCTTCAAGGTCATCCAGTTGTTCGTCGCTTAACGGTGGCGCTTTGAGTTCTTCAAGATTCATTGTTGCGGCGTATTCCGGTGCTTCCCAAGGTTTCTGAGTTTCTGGATTAAGTTTACGCGCAGGGTTGTTGAAATGATCGAAATATTCCAACACGGTGCGCAAATGTTTAAACACGCCGTTGTGCATATAAGGTGCGGTGACGGCAATGTTGCGCAGGGTAGGTACTTTGAATTTTCCCTTTTGGCGTTGATCGCCGTTGACCATTGGGTTATCCAACAAACCGTTATCGATAAAATCCTGGCTGAGCTGATTATGTGCGATTAAACGCTGATTTTTAGGCACGCCCATGTTGTAGTAGCGATAATTGGTGAAAGTTTCTTCCTTATGTTCGGTATCTTGCGCTTGATGGCAGTTGCTACAGTTGGTTTTGGTGTTATCAAAAAATAATTGTTTACCACGTTCTTCTTGTGCCGTCATCGCATATTTGCCTTGTAGCGATTTATCGTATTTGGCATCAAAAGGATGCAATAAACGTTTTTCTTTTTGGAATACGGCAAGGGCATCTTCCATGGCAGAATAAACACGATCTACACTTTCCCAAGTTTCTTTACCGTAATGTTGAGTAAAGAGCGTGAGATACATTGGTGTATTGAAAATTCGTTTAGCAACGGAAAGTTTGTCCGGCATGCCCATTTCCACCGGATTGATCGGCGGCCCGCCGGCTTGTTCTGCTAAGTTTTTAGCTCGCCCATCCCAGAATTGCCCACCCACATAATCCTGAATTTTTTCATCGTAATGAAATTCCGGTGCATAGCTTGCATAAAGCATGGTTGGCGCATTTCGTGTGCCGAACCGCGTCGGATCATCACCTTGAGAGACCATTTTGTCTGCGCTGTTTTCTCGTAAATCAACAAAGGCGGTATCCGGGCTGTGGCAACTGGAACAGTTTTGGTTGCCGTGTAGAGAGAGGTTGTTATCAAAAAATAAAATTTGTCCCAATAATGCCTTATCGATTCCGCCTTTCGGCATTTCACGGGCTTCTTTTTCTAGCGCTAAGGCAGACATCGGCAGCCATGCGGCAAGTAGCATTGTAAATAAACGGTTCATGGTTTGTCCTGGTAATAAAATGATGTTCTTTAGCATACCCTTTTTTCCCTTTTTTCTGTCTCACTCTTTTAAGGTATGACTTTTGACCTGAATCATACAAAATCATTTTTTTTGAAAAAGTGCTTTATCTTCCTACAAAATAGTTTACCATTTTACTCAGTTTTTTTTGTTATCCACAGTTATGGGGGAAATTATCATGTCTTTTGCCGATAAAAAATTAAGTGAAATTGCGATTTCAATTCCAGGATCAACCGCACTTTTACGTGAATATGATTTAGATTTTTGTTGTGGTGGCGCCGATACATTAGGCGCAGCTGTTGCAGAGAAAAATTTAAATTTAGCGGAAATTGAAGCTCGTTTAACAGAATTGCAAAATAGTAAAAAACAGGACGATGAGCAACGTTGGTTGACAGCACCTTACGCAGACATCATCGAGCACATTATTCATCGTTATCATGAACGTCACAAACAACAGCTTTCTGAACTTTTTGTCTTGGCTGAGCGAGTAGAATCCGTTCACGGCGATCGTGATGATTGTCCGATTGGCATTGCTGCTGAAATTCAAAATATTTATAGTGATTTAACCAGTCATATGATGAAAGAAGAGCAAATTTTGTTCCCGATGATCAAAATGGGTAACTATGCGATGGCAAGAATGCCGATTCAAGTTATGGAACATGAACACGCTGAACACGGTGAGCATTTGGATGTATTGAAAGCGCTGACCAATAACTTAACACCGCCGGCAGATGCGTGTAATACTTGGCGTGCCCTCTATAGTGGGATTCAAGAATTTATGGATGATTTAATGATGCACATTCATACGGAAAATAATATTCTGTTTCCACGCGTGATTGAGGAAGGCAGCAGATAAATCCTGTTTTAACAATTTGAAGTATATAAAGAAAGCCATTAAATGCGATGTTTAATGGCTTTTTATTTGTAACGATATAAAAAGATTAATTCAGTTGAAGTTGTCTTTGTGAAGCAAATAAGGATTCTGTAATAAAGCTGGCAGTTACAATTTCTGCTTCAGGATAAAGGCTTTCTTCGGATACGCCGTTATGTTGCATACAGGAAGAACACACGGCAATTCTACCACCTTTTGCAATAAAGGTATCAATGAGTTCACGAACTGGTTTGAATGGTGCGCCAATGTCGATTTTATCGCCGTAATTTTTAGCGCCGAGATGAACGGCATCGGAAAGCAATAAAATGACAGTGTGTTTGCCTTTTTCTAGGGCGTTTATTCCGACAGTAAAAGCAATAGTAACATTATTTGAATCGCGCTCATGGGCAGTTAATGTAATTAATAAATCAATGTTTTTCATGATGTTTCCTCTACGTTTTGGTTTGTTAAATAAAATAATTTATATATTTATATTTTTTGATTTTAAAGGGTTTTATTTCATTTGGCTGTGATTAAAATCACAAAATGAGAAATAAGTGAAATGTGGTTGTAAATATGGTGAGGAAATATAAAAAATAACCCCAGATTCAATAAAGTCTGGGGTTAAGGGTTAAACGACAAAGGCTTATTTCGCAATACGTTTATATTTCATGCGGTGTGGTTGAAGGGCTTCAGCACCGAAGGTTTTCTTCTTCCATTCTTCATAATCGGAGAAGTTGCCTTCATAGAAGGTTACCTTGCCTTCATCACCGTAGTCTAAAATATGTGTAGCGATACGGTCTAAGAACCAGCGGTCATGGGAAATGACCATAGCACAGCCTGGGAATTCTAAAATCGCATTTTCCAATGCGCGTAAGGTTTCCACGTCAAGGTCGTTGGTCGGTTCATCCAGTAACAACACGTTGCCGCCGGCTTGTAACAGTTTGGCTAAGTGCAAACGGCCACGTTCACCACCGGAAAGTTCGCCTACGCGTTTTTGCTGATCCACGCCTTTGAAGTTGAAGCGTCCTACATAAGCACGGCTTGGAATTTCAAAGTTACCGATTGTTAAAATATCTTGTCCGTTAGAAACTTCTTCCCACACGGTTTTCTTGTCGTCCATCGCATCGCGGAATTGATCTACGGAAGCCAACACGACGGTTTCACCTAAGGTGATGGAACCCGAATTCGGTTGTTCTTTGCCGGAAAGCATGCGGAACAAGGTCGATTTACCCGCACCGTTTGCTCCGATAATCCCAACGATAGCGCCTTTCGGAATGCTGAAAGACAAATCATCGATTAAAGTGCGGTCGCCGTAAGATTTACTTAAATGTTGCACTTCAATCACTTTATCGCCTAAGCGTGGACCAGGTGGAATAAAGAGTTCGTTGGTTTCATTACGTTTTTGATATTCGCCGGAATTAAGTTCCTCAAAACGAGCCATACGCGCTTTGCTTTTCGCTTGGCGACCTTTTGGATTTTGGCGCACCCATTCCAATTCTTTCTCAATGGATTTTTGGCGGGCAGATTCTTGCGCCTGTTCTTGCGCCAAGCGTTTTTCTTTTTGTTCCAACCAAGAAGAGTAGTTGCCTTCCCAAGGAATGCCTTCACCACGGTCAAGCTCCAAGATCCAACCGGCAACGTTATCTAAGAAGTAACGGTCGTGGGTAATTGCCACCACGGTGCCTTCGTAGTCGTGCAAGAAGCGCTCTAACCATGCCACGGATTCCGCATCCAAGTGGTTGGTCGGTTCGTCTAATAACAACATATCCGGTTTTTCGAGCAATAAACGGCAAAGTGCCACACGGCGGCGTTCCCCCCCGGATAAATGTTCGATTTTGGCATCCCAGTCCGGCAAACGTAATGCATCGGCGGCGCGTTCTAATTGGTTATCTAAATTATGCCCGTCATGCGCTTGAATGATGGCTTCCAACTCCGCTTGCTCCGCGGCAAGTTTGTCGAAATCTGCATCAGGATCGGCATATAAGGCATAAACTTCATCTAAACGCGTTAACGCACGTTTAACTTCACCCACCGCTTCTTCAATCGCTTCACGCACAGTTTGTTGCGGTTCAAGTTTTGGTTCTTGAGGAAGATAACCGATTTTAATACCGGGTTGCGGACGTGCTTCCCCTTCGATTTCTTTATCAATGCCCGCCATAATGCGAAGCAACGTGGATTTACCTGCGCCGTTTAAACCGAGCACACCAATTTTGGCTCCTGGGAAAAAGCTTAGGGAAATATCTTTTAGAATATGACGTTTCGGCGGAACCACTTTGCCTACTCGGTGCATCGTGTAAACGAATTGTGTTGACATAATTTTTCTCTGGTTAAGGGAAAAGTGCGGTCATTTTTGTCGATGTTTTTACATGCGGAATGACCCTAAAGAAACAATAAAGCATAAAAATCATTGTCATGATTCAGGCGGCTCATTCTACTTGATGTTTGCCGTTGTGCCAATTTATCGCAGTAAAATTTTAGGCATAAAAAAACCTCTCCGAAGAGAGGTAGGAAAGTAGTTTAGCTATTTATGATTATTTTATTTAGGAACTTTATGAATATCAAGCAATCACTTGATGGTGTTGAATGTTATCGATTTTTCAGTGAGAAGCAAAATGCAAAATTAGGTTTGTTTGATATAAATCAGAAAAAACGGGTGATTTTTTCATGATGGATGCTTTTTTGAGCGCACTGTGGTGCATTTTTATTTATGCTAAAATAATGAAGTCAAATTTACCGGGAAGGTGATCCAGTGAAAAAAATAAGCTTATTTTTTATAACCTTAATTTGTGCCCAAACGCTTTTTGCGCATCCTCATGCGTTTATTGACATGAAAATGAAGGTGTTGGTGGACAAACAACAATTAGTCGGGTTTTCGATGCAATGGATTTTAGATGAGCCCAGTTCAGCCGCTGTGTTATATGATGTAAAACAAGCAAAAGGTGACAAGAAAGCATTGCAAAAATTAATTGATGAGGTTATCGGCAATGTGGTCAATGAGCATTACTTTAGCTATTTATTTGATAAACAAGGCAATAAAGTAAAATACAGTGCGAAACCACAAAATTACGGGATGAAGAGCAGTGGAGCGCAGGTGTTGTATTATTTTGATTTTATGTTGTCAAAACCGCAGCTTTTGCAGGATAACGAATTTACATTAAGTACTTACGATCCGACTTATTATGTTTCTATGTATTACGATCAGCCTTTTCATTCGGCTGTCGATTTTTCTCAATTACCGGAAAATTGTCATGGCGAAGTGCTGGAGCCTGATGTTAATGAAAAGCTCAAAGCCTATGCTTCCTCGTTAGATCAGTCTCAACGCAACGAAGATGACACCCTTGGCGCGCAGTTTGCACAAAAAGTGCGGTTAATTTGCAAATAGTTTTTAAGAAATTCATGAAATCCCGTTTATTTTATTTCCTGTTGTTAGGCATATTGCTAGCTGCCTGTATTTATTTGTTTCCGTGGTTATTTTCCCATGTTGTACTCTGGCAACGGGAATTTAATCAGCTCATTTCTGCCTATTTACATGCTATAGAACTGCAGCCCGTTTATGCCGGCAGTTTGCTCATTTTAGTGAGTTTTTTATATGGTGTGTTTCATGCCTTAGGTCCTGGGCATGGCAAGTTTATTATTGCCGGCTATTTGGCAACTCACCAGACGAAGCTTGCACGTAGCATGCAAATCACTTTCTTCTCTTCTTTAGCGCAAGGTTTCGTTGCCATTGTGGCGGTGTCTGTGGTGGTGTTGATTTTGCAGCTTTCCTCCGCCTACTTCAATTTAAGCCAATTATGGTTGGAACGAACGGCTTATGTTATGGTGATTTTGCTTGGGCTGAGTTGGTGTTGGAAGAGCGGGAAAACGCTGTATAAACAGCATCGACAGAAGAAACAAAAATTACACATTAATACGATTCAACGCCCTATCAAAAATGAGATGCGAATTGCTGAAAAAAGTGCGGTAGGAATTTCAACTGTTTTTGCAGAAACACATACGGAACACCATGCCAACTGTGGTTGTGGTCATCAACATATTCCGGATCCTGACGCTTTGAATCAAAGCACAAATATAAAAGAAAGCGTATTGATTATTTTGAGTATCGGTATGCGACCTTGCTCCGGTGCGATTTTTGTTTTGTTCCTTGCTTATATGTTGGATTTGTTCCCTTGGGGCATCGCGGCAACATTAGCGATGTCGCTGGGGACGGGAATCACGTTATCTGCATTTGCGTTACTGGTGCGCTATGCTCGCTCAACGGCGATTAAAATCGGCCAATGGTATCGTCGACCTTTTGCAGAGATCAATGTTGAAACTGTGGCGAAATGTTTTGCCGGTCTTATGTTGATTTTCTTTGCATTAGCGTTGCTTTATGGGACGACCTTGCCGGTAAGCGGAGGCGCGACATTATTTGCGAGATAACGAGATAAAAGAGGCGAGAATAAAAAGGATTCAGCAGAAAAAAATAAAAGCCCATAAGGAGGCTATGGGCTCAAATTCTTTCGGTATGCTTTAGTTTTTATAAAAGGAGACAAATAAAAACTATCCAAAAGAAAAAACTGGCTCCTCCTGCTGGACTTGAACCAGCGACATATGGATTAACAGTCCACCGTTCTACCGACTGAACTAAGGAGGAATAAATTTGGTATCAAAAGATAGGCCGCGTATGTTACTTATCCCTCTATAGGTTGTCAACACCTAAAATAAAAAATATTTCCCCGTTTTTAGTGTGATATTTCTATCCACAAACTCTGTGGATAAGTTTGTGAGTTATTATTTTAAAAATCACCCCGCTCCCGATAAAATCAGGCTTTATTGAAATTCGATATAAAATTGATTGTAAAATAACATTTTTTTATTTTTCAAATAGTTAACAAAAATCTAGAGAATTTTTTAAAATTTTTTTATAAATTTGTGATTTAGGCCACTTGACAAATATAACTCTGTGTAAAACTTCATTTTTTATCACTCAATGTGGCGTGATAAATGTGTTAAAATGCGCAGCATTTAGAATATACCGTAAAAAATGACCGCACTTTATGTCAGAGAAAATTAACACCAAACCTTTCATTCTTCATTCCGATTTCAAGCCCTCCGGTGATCAACCACAAGCCATTGCCAAGCTTGCCGAAAATTTAGAAGACGGCTTGGCGCACCAAACCTTACTGGGCGTTACGGGTTCCGGAAAAACCTTTACGATTGCCAATGTGATTGCGCAGTTAAACCGACCGGCCATGTTGCTTGCGCCAAATAAAACTCTTGCGGCGCAGCTTTATGCGGAAATGAAAGCTTTTTTCCCTGAAAATGCGGTGGAATATTTCGTTTCTTACTATGATTATTACCAGCCGGAAGCCTATGTGCCGAGCAGCGACACCTTCATTGAAAAAGATGCGTCTATTAACGATCAAATCGAGCAAATGCGTTTGTCGGCGACTAAATCTTTTTTAGAGCGGCGAGATACCATTGTGGTTGCCTCGGTTTCCGCTATTTATGGTTTGGGCGACCCGGATTCTTATTTGCAAATGATGTTGCACTTGCAGCAAGGGGCGATAATCAATCAGCGTCAGATTTTGGCGAAGTTGGCAGAATTGCAATATACGCGTAACGACCAGGCGTTTCAGCGCGGTACATTTCGTGTGCGCGGGGAAATTATCGATATTTTCCCGGCAGAATCCGATGAGCGCGCAGTACGTATCGAATTATTTGATGATGAAATTGAGCGCTTGAGTCTTTTCGATCCACTCACAGGAAGCAGCTTTGGTATCGTGCCACGTTTCACCGTGTATCCAAAAACGCACTACGTCACACCGCGCGAGCGCATTTTAGATGCCATTGAAAAAATCAAAGTGGAACTGGCGCAACGACGGGAATATTTCATTAAAGAGAATAAATTGTTAGAAGAACAACGCATTAGCCAACGTACTCAATTTGATATTGAAATGATGAACGAATTGGGCTATTGCTCGGGGATTGAAAACTACTCACGTTATCTGTCGGGCAGAAATGAAGGTGAACCGCCGCCGACCTTATTTGACTATATGCCGTCTGACGCCATTTTAATTATTGACGAATCTCACGTCACGGTACCGCAAATCGGTGGGATGTATCGTGGCGACCGTTCCCGTAAAGAAACGTTGGTGGAATATGGTTTCCGTTTGCCTTCGGCGTTGGATAACCGCCCGTTACGTTTTGAGGAATTTGAACGTTTGGCTCCGCAAACCATCTATGTTTCGGCTACCCCGGGGCCTTATGAGCTAGAAAAATCCGGTGCAGAAATTATCGATCAGGTAGTGCGCCCAACGGGCTTACTGGATCCGCAAATTGAAATTCGTCCGGTGTCTATTCAAGTGGATGATTTGCTTTCTGAAGCGCGTCAAAGAGCGGATAAAAATGAGCGCGTTTTAGTGACAACGCTGACTAAAAAAATGGCGGAAGATTTAACGGATTATTTGGATGAACACGGGATTCGTGTGCGTTATTTGCACTCCGATATTGATACGGTGGAGCGTGTGGAAATTATCCGTGATTTGCGCCTAGGCGAATTTGATGTATTGGTCGGGATTAACTTATTACGGGAAGGCTTGGATATTCCCGAAGTGTCCCTCGTGGCGATTTTAGATGCAGACAAAGAGGGCTTTTTGCGCTCCGAACGTTCCTTAATTCAAACCATCGGACGTGCCGCGCGAAACTTGAATGGTAAAGCGATTTTGTATGCGGACAGCATCACTAAGTCTATGGAAAAAGCCATTACGGAAACCAATCGCCGCCGTGAAAAACAAACGAAATATAATGAAGAACACGGCATTGTGCCGCAGGCGTTAAATAAAAAAGTGGGTGAATTGTTAGATATCGGTCAGGGCGCCAATCAAAAAGCAAAAGCCAATAAACAACGCGGAAAAATGGTGGCAGAACCGACCGCACTTTATACGGTACCAACCTCACCGAAAGAATATCAACAACAAATCAAGAAACTGGAACAGCAAATGTATAAATTTGCGCAAGATTTGGAATTTGAAAAAGCCGCTGCGGTGCGGGATCAATTACAGCAATTGCGGGAAAGTTTTATGCTATCAGGCGAGTAAAAGTGCGGTCGTTTTTTCCGGTATTTTTAATAAAAAAGGCGAAATCAATTCGCCTTTTTTGTTTTTTAAAGATGCTTATTGCACTAACAAATAGAAGTTGCTGTCACCACGGATAATGTTTAATGCAATGGCGGACGGTTTGCTATCTAATGCTTTGCGCAATTGACCTAAGTTTTCGACTTTTTGGCGGTTAATGCCAATGATGACATCGCCATTTTTCAAACCACGTTGTTCTGCTAAGGAATTTGGTTTGATTTTACCAATAGATACGCCTTTTACGCCTTTTTCATCGTAGTTATTTAATTCTGCGCCATCTAATGCCGGTAATAGGCTATTGGCGGTGGTTTGAGTTTGTTCGTCTGATTGTAACGTAACTTTGGCGGTATTGGATTTGCCATCGCGTAAATAGGTTAGCTCAATTTGTTTACCCGCGCCGGAAGTGGCGATTTTGGCACGCATTTCCGCAAAGCTAGAAATCGCTTGACCGTTCATTGCTGTGATGACATCGCCTGCTTTTAAGCCGGCTTTATCGGCAGCAGAGCCCGGCATCACTTCGCTCACGAAAGCGCCTTTTTTCGCTTCGATATCAAAAGCTTGAGCTAAATCGGCATTTAATTCTCCGCCTTTGATACCTAACATACCGCGGCGAACTTCACCAAATTCAAGAATTTGTTGTACGAGATTGTTCGCCATGTTGCTCGGAATCGCAAATGCAATACCCGCATTGCCGCCACTTGGGGAAATAATGGCGGTATTAATACCAATGAGTTCCCCGTTTAAATTGACGAGCGGACCACCGGAGTTACCACGGTTTACGGCAGCATCTGTTTGAATATAGTTTTCGTATGTGCCGCTGTCAGAGCCCATGGAGCGACCTAAAGCAGACACGATACCGGAGGTCACGGTTTGTCCTAAACCGAACGGATTACCAATAGCAACCGTGAAATCGCCTACGCGTAATTTATCGGAATCCGCGAGTTTAAGTGCGGTCAAATTTTTCGGATTTTCTACTTGAATCAAGGCTACATCAGACATTTCGTCAGCACCGATCACTTTCGCTTTAAATTCGCGGCCATCGTGTAATTGCACGGTAATTTTGTCGGCATCTTTAATCACGTGGTTGTTTGTTAATACATAACCTTTTTCCGCATTGATAATGGCGCCGGAACCAATACCTTTGAAATTACGCGGTGCGCGATTGCGATCGAACATGTCCGGGCCAAAGAAGAATTTAAATTCTTCCGGAATATCATCATCCATTTCAGCTGAACTGCCTTTTTGTTTTCCTTCGACGGAAATAGACACCACGGAAGGTAATACTTTTTCCAGCATTGGTGCCAAGCTTGGAAGTTGCTGTCCTGCTACGATGGAAACTGGTGTTTCTGCTTGGCTCATCATTGGGGTTGTTAAAATGCTTAATCCGAGAGCAATGCCGGTTAAAACAAAATGACGTTTTTTCATTAAATGTTCTCCAATCAAAAAAAATAAAAAACGAAATCTCAATGAGTTTCGGTGATGACTATGACAAGTAAAATGGTTGAATGTTCTTGGTTTTTTATTTAATTCATGAGGAAAAAGAAAAGTGCGGTGAGTTTTTTTAATAAATGTTCAAACAATAAAACGCCCTTCAATTGAAGGGCGCTTGTTGAATTATCTTTCTGCTTTGAATAAACCTGAAGAACCTTCGGAATAGTCTTTCGGTGGATCTTCTGTTTTAGACGGGGAAACGTTGCCTTTTTCATCCAATAAACTGTGTTGGAACAAGGTGCTGTCGTTCAGTTCCGGCAGTAGTTGAGTCGAGGAGTGAGCAAGATGTTGGTACAGTTTTTGATAATCTTGCGCAAGAGATTTCAACAAATCGGCGCTTTCCGCAAAATGTTTTTCCAATTGTTGTTTTTGGCTTTCCAATTGCTCTTTTGCGACTCGCAATTCCGCTTCAGTTTTCACTTGTTTTTTGGCAGACTCTTTTGTGAGTCGTAATAAGAAATAACCAATAACAAAACCCACCACTAAACCGATTAACGCTGCTTGCCACATTTCAGCTGTCCAAGTTTGCATAAATAACCTCCTCTAATTTATGTGAAACAATTGATTAAATCATAGCCTGAACAGGGTTTTATTTCTATGTGTTAGATCACAGAACGAAAATTTTTCGGAAAATAAAAGGGCGAATATTTTTCGCCCTTCAAAAATGTTTTTAAAAACGACCGCACTTTACTGCCAATTTTCACGTTTTGCCTTTTGCAATTTAGCATAGGCTGCTAATAATTTTTGGTGTTCGCTAAAGTTAGCGAGGGTTTCGTCGCTGGCTGGCAGGTTATAGAACGGATTTCCGCCTTGAATTGCGCCCCACGCAAATTCCACTGCATCTTTGCCGTACATCTTCTCGAACACCGGACGATATTGTTGTGGCTCGCGGTGTTCATCCATAAACAATTCAAGGCTGCTGATTAAGCAACGATAATAGTTGGCGCGTTCGGCGGTGAACACGGAGCTGTTCATGTTATATGTCCAGTTCGCCCAGTCTAATGCCATGGCCAAGTCGCCTAAAGCGAGATAAAGCATGGATTTTAATTCACCGATGCGCAAGGTCGTCCAACCGCTGGCTTTCGGTGCTACGATGCCGATAAATTCACGCACACGGGTGGCATCGTCAATGCCTTGTTCATCCAGTTCATCCAAGAGTTCTTGATAGGTTTCTTGGTCGTGGTGGAAGTGCGGTAAGTCCAGCAGGATTTCGCGCCAGTCCATGCCCATGTTACTGTTGGCGTAAATTAAGTCGTCCGCCGGATAAATATCGGACATGCTCGGCACAATGATACGACAGGCGTAAACACCTAAGTGGTTATAATCCATGATGTAAACCTCTTTGCTTTCCTCGCGGAGAGTCGTCATGAGGTTATCATATTCTTCATGGGTATCTTTGCCGGAGAAGTTCCAATCGGCGAACTCATAATCCGGTGTGTCTTTGAATAAATCCCAAGAAATTAAACCGCTGGAATCAATGAAATGGGTTTCCAAATTGGCGTGTTCTGCCACATCATCGTTATTGAATGACGGCGGGGCGAAAACGTCCAACTCTTTTAGGCTGCGACCTTGTAATAATTCGGTAACGGTACGCTCTAATGCCACTTGGAAGTTTGGATGTGCCCCGAAAGAGGCAAAACACGTGCCATTGGTCGGGTTGAGCAAAATGACACAAATCACCGGGTATTGACCGCCAAGAGAAGCGTCATATGCCAAAATAGGGAAACCTTCCTGTTCCAGTTTGTCGATAGAGGCTTGAATGGAAGGATAACGCGCCATCACTTCCTGAGGAATTAACGGTAGGCTAATGGCTTCCGCAATAATTTTGTTTTTCACATAGCGCTCAAACACTTCCGACAATCCCTGTACACGGGCTTCAAATTGGCTGTTGCCGGCAGACATCCCGTTGGAAACATAAAGGTTAGAGATAATATTTTGCGGAATATACACCGTCTGTTGATCTGATTGGCGTACATAAGGCAGCGCGACAATACCTCGCTCATAGTTGCCCGATTGCAAATCCACTAAAAGTTCAGGAGTCAACTCCTGATTCGGATCGAAATGTTCAAATAAATGATCGTCTAAAATGCCTTGAGGCAACAACGCCTCGTCTTCAATCGGGAACCATTTTTCGTTTGGATAGTGCACAAAATCGCTGTTGGCAATGTCTTGCCCTAAATAGAAATCTGTCCAGAAATAGTTGGTGGAAAGACGCTCAAAATATTCGCCCAATGCGGAAGCTAATGCCGCTTTTTTACTGGCGCCCTTGCCGTTGGTAAAACATTGCGGGCAGTCTTTGTCGCGAATATGTACCGACCACACGTTTGGCACGGGATTTAACCACGAGGCTTCTTCAATATTAAAGCCAAGTGCGGTCAGTTTTTGCTGAAATTTTTCAATACTTTCCTCAAGGGCGGCATCTTTGCCGGGAATAAAAGTTTGTTCAGTCATAATGTTCCTGTTTTGACGTGTTTTTTCTTGAATCGCCCAGAAAAATAGGCGTTTTCCCCTCCTTCTCTCCCGTAAATAGGCGAGGAGAAGATAAATTGAATTTAAAGCGGTAGCCCCGCGAGTACGGCATAACCTTCTTGCATGCCATGCACGCGATAGTCTGTATCTGCTTCAATGAACGCTGCTTGTCCTTGCTTTAATGTCATTTTTTGTTGTGCGGCTTCCAACGTGATTTCACCCGCCATCACTAAGAGAATCGTGCCGTTTAAAGTGCGGTCGGAAATCTCGGTGTTTTTGGCGTAAGGCATATTGCTCAAGGCAAAATCGGCAATGGGCGTCGGGTAGGTGTAAACCTGATTTTTAGGTGCCGGCGCGATAATCTGAGGGACAATTTCACTGCAATCGATGATTTTTAGCAATTGTTCGATATCGACGTGTTTCGGCGTTAGCCCGCCACGAATCACGTTGTCGGAACAGGCCATTAGTTCAATATTTTGCCCGCGTAAATAAGCGTGCGGCACGCCGGCCGCTTGGAAAATACCTTCGCCAACCTGCAAATTCACAATATTGAACAGGTAGAAACTCATTAAACCTGCATCTAACTTGTCTCGCGAAATCTGCATGGCGTGCAATGTGTAAAGCACCCAGTAATCAGGATCCTGCATGGCAAGTTGATTTTGCTCGTAAGCCTTCTGTTGACCCTCAATAATCGGCAAGAGCCATTGTGCTAATTGATCTTGTGTTGCCAACATAATGTCAACATAAAAATCCGCTAAATTCTGCGAGGCCAATTTTGTTGCCAGTTCCGCAAGTGACGGGCGTTGGCGTAGGGTATCGAGAATTTGGGCTTTGGTTTTAAAACCATGTAAAAGCCAAAAATCGGATAAGGCAATCATCATTTCCGGCTTATGGTTATCATCCTTGTAGGTGCGTTTCGGATCATTTAACGGGATGCCTGCGGCATTTTCCTGCGCAAAGCCAATTTCAGCTTGTTCTTTGGTTGGGTGTAACTGGATGGAAAGCGGATTGGCAACATCTAAAACTTTCAGCAAATAAGGCAAATTATCCCCAAATAATTGGCGGCTTTGTTGTCCAAGTGCGGTGGGATTTTGGTGTAAAAAATCGTCTAATGATATTTCCTCTTTTGTGCCAATAACCTGTGACGGTGCCGATGGGTGAGCGCCAAGCCAGTATTCGGCATAGTGAGATTCAGTTTTATCAATATGCAATAAATGAGGAATATAACGTTCACCACCCCACACATAATGTTGAAGGCGACCATTCAGCGGATAAATACCTGCCATAATTTGCTCTCTATTAGATTTGCTGTTCTATAAAATCGGGTCGCATTCTAGCATATTCTCACCTTTGGCTGTTGCTATAGAAAGGCTTTTTTTATACATTTAGCAGCGTCTAACATTTCTTCTTTAACCAAATTAAATGTAGACGTTTCGGACCATTGAATGAACCCTAGGAGGAATAAACATGGCACAAGGACATTATGAATTAAAAGTCGCGAAAGACGGTCAATTTATGTTCAATTTGATTGCTACTAACGGACAAGTGATTTTAACCAGCGAGCTTTACAAAACCAAAGCCTCTGCGCAAAACGGCATTGCTTCCGTACAGAAAAACGGCGTAGATGAGAAAAATTTTGAGTTTCGCACGACAAAAAGCGATCAACCGTATTTCGTGTTGAAAGCGGCTAACCATCAAGAAATCGGTCGTAGCCAATATTATTCCTCACAGGCGGCTGCACAAAAAGGTGTGGAATCCGTGATGAATAATGCCTCAACTGAGGATATTCGTGAAATTACGGCATAACATGCAAGTATAAATGAACATTATCGGCACTTAGGTGCCGATTTTTTTATCTAAAACAGGGCGTTAATTAGAAAACAGGTTTTCTTTTTAAAATGCGATCTTCATCATATTTTTTACTGATTTATTGAAGTAATATTCCACAAAGCACTTTGCCTTTGAAGGGAAAGCACCAAGTCTGGCAAGTGTGGTATTTGGGGCATAAACCATGTCGTCAATTAAGGAGAAAACTTATGTTTAAACAGCTTCAACAGGTTGGTAAGGCATTTATGTTGCCGATTGCCATTTTACCTGCTGCCGGTTTGCTACTAGGGATTGGTGGCGCATTATCTAACAAAGCCACTGTGCAAGCCTATCCATTATTGGATCATTCTGTTTTGCAAGGTGTGTTTCAGATCATGTCTGCAGCCGGTTCGGTGGTGTTCGGCAATTTGGCATTATTGCTTTGTATCGGTTTGGGCATTGGTTTAGCCAAACGGGATAAAGGGGTTGCGGCGTTGGCGGCAACCGTCGGCTATTTGATTATGACCGGTACGATTGCGGCATTGATTCCATTGTTTTCACCGGAAACCAAAGGAATTGATACGGGCGTGATCGGTGCTTTAGTGATGGGCTTGATTACCGTCAAATTGCACAATAAATATCATAATATTCAATTGCCTCAAATTTTAGGCTTCTTCGGCGGTTCACGTTTTGTGCCGATTGTCACCTCTTTTGCGGCGATTTTTGTCGGTGCTATCTTCTTTTTAATTTGGCCGACATTTCAAAATTGGTTGTTGTCTGCCGGTGAACATATTGCTTCCATGGGCGCAATCGGAACATTCTTTTATGGCTTCCTCATGCGCTTATGTGGTGCGGTCGGCTTGCACCACATGATTTATCCTTTATTTTGGTACACCGAATTAGGTGGTACGGAAATTGTGAATGGTGAAACTATTATCGGGGCGCAAAAAATCTTCTTTGCCCAATTGGCGGATCCGAATCACCAAGGCTTATTTACCGAAGGCACACGTTTCTTCGCAGGCCGTTTTGATACCATGATGTTCGGCTTGCCGGCAGCCTGTTTGGCGATGTATCACTGTGTGCCGAAAGCGCGTCGTAAAACCATTGGCGGGTTATTCCTTGGTGCGGCGTTGACCTCTTTTATTACAGGGATCACTGAGCCTATCGAATTTATGTTCTTATTCGTTGCGCCTTGGTTGTATGTTTTCCATGCCTTTTTAGACGGCGTTTCCTTCTACATTGCCGACATTTTGAATATTTCCATCGGTAACACGTTCTCCGGCGGATTTATTGACTTCCTGTTGTTTGGGATCTTGCAAGGCAATGAAAATACCAACTGGTTTACGGTAATTTGGGTAGGCGTATGTTGGGCCGCGTTATATTATTTCAGCTTCCGTTTCTTAATTACCCAATTTAATGTGATGACCCCGGGACGTGCAGAAGAGCAAGAAGACAGCGTGGAGCAACAAACCTCTTCTTTAACGGAAAACGCCCACGAGATCATCAGCGCGCTAGGTAGCGCAGAAAATATTGAAAACGTGGATGCTTGCATTACCCGTTTACGGGTGGCGGTGAAAGACGTCAAATTAGTGGATAAACCACGCTTAAAAGCGTTAGGTGCTGTTGAAGTATTAGAAGTCGGTGGTGGCGTACAAGCAGTTTATGGAGCTAAAGCGGTATTATATAAAAGCGAGATTAACCAGATTTTAGGTAAAGAAGATTAATTTTTTCTTCGCTATGAATGTGAACGGTCAGAAATAGATTTATTTCTGACCGTTATTTTTTCTTCAAAGACTAAAGATCTTCCGCTTGTTTTAACGCTTCTGCCGGTTGTAAAAACGCCGGAATTTTTGACCGCACTTTTTGCGGATTAAGTGTTAATGGGTAGGTGCGTTTTTGCGCTACGATAACCGTTAACGGGGCAAACCAACCGGCGGTTTGATGGGATAGCGCCAAATTCCGCTGTTCCAAAATATCAAAGTTTAATAATTCCAACCAATCAATGATCCGCCAAATGCAATAATGACGCGCAGGAAAGTCTCCCGTTTTGGATTTAAAAAATAGGCCGTTAAGCGGATTAAACAGACTGAGAAATAAATAGCCGTCATCATTAAGAACGCGGTGAGTTTCACGCAACACTTGATGGGGATCTTGCACAAAATTCAGCGTGTTGGCCAACACACAAGCATCCAACTGCTGTTGAATAAAGGGGAGTTCGGTGAGCTTGGCTTGTACAACTGAATGATGAGCGTCTAAAAGTGCGGTCAAATTTTCCGTTATTTTTTCGCTGAGGCTAATTTGGTGGCGCAAGGGCAAATTACATTGAATTTCTGCGCTAAGTCCGCCAATTTTCAGAATCTGATAACCACAAATTTTTGTAAACCAAGGGGCGAAATAAGCGTTTAATGCGTTACAATAAGCGCGCCCATTTGGCAGTTGTTGCCAACCGGTGGGCATCGCCAGTGACTTTTCATATTTAGCACGCCACATCATGGTAACTCCGAGGTCCTATGTTAATTCCGATTCCTGCGTTAAACGATAATTATATTTGGCTTTATGCACGGGAAAATTTACCGTTGCTCATTGTTGATTTGCCCGAAACCGACAAGCTGTTTCACTTGTTGGAAGAACAACATTTTTCCGTTGAAGCATTGTTGCTCACGCACAACCATGCAGATCACACAGAGGGTGTTGCGGCGTTTAAACAACGTTTCCCGCAAGTACCGATTTATGGCCCGGCAGAGTGCGCTGCTTATGGGCTGACTCAGGTGATTAATGAAGGCGACCTTATCACCGAACATTATCGAATTCAAGTATTGCCCACTGGCGGGCATACGGCGCAGCATGTGAGTTATTGGGTGGATGGGCATTTGTTTTGCGGTGATGCCTTATTCTCCGCCGGTTGCGGTCGAGTGTTTACCGGTGATTATGCGCAAATGTTCGCTACCATGCAGCGTTTTGCAGCGTTGCCTGATGACACCATTGTTTGCCCGGGGCATGAATATACGTTAAGTAATTTAGCGTTTGTGCAACGCGTTTGGGCAAACAAAAGTGCGGTGGAAAATCATCGCGTTTTGGTGGCGCAGTTACGTGCTGAAAATAAACCAAGCCTACCCACCACAATCGGTTTAGAAAAGCGCATTAATCCGTTTTTAACGGCAACCAACTTGGCGCAATTCACGCAATTACGCCAAGCAAAAGATACGTTTTAGAAATTTGATGCTTCGCAATAAAATTGCAGATTAATGGCTTTTTTCTTGCGCTAATTTGCCCAAACAGGGGCAATTCAGCTAGAATATAGCCCGTTTTTATGTCTATTTTTTATATTTTAGTGGGATAAATGTTGCCGTATTTGTTGTGTCAACATAATAAAGTGCGGTAATTTTTTATGTATTTTTTATGACGATTTTAGTTCTTGGTATAAATCACAAAACCGCCTCTGTTGCCCTACGGGAAAAAGTTGCTTTTTCTGACGAAAAACGTGCTTTTGCTTTGCGCCATATTCGGCAAATTGAATTAGCCGAAAGTGCGGTGATTTTGTCCACTTGTAACCGAACTGAAGTTTATCTTCACAATAAAACTGTCCCACCACAAGAAACGCAACATTGGATTCGCCAAGCTATACAATGGTTTGCCGAAGTTCATCAACTGGACTTAACCGAGCTTCAGCGTTGCCTTTACACTTATGAAAACCTACCGGCTGTCAATCATTTAATGGAAGTGGCATGTGGCTTGGATTCATTGATTTTAGGCGAGCCGCAAATTTTGGGACAAGTGAAGCAAGCTTATCAAATGAGCGAGCAGCACTATCAACAAGAACAGCAAGCTATTTCCGGCGAATTATCTCGTTTATTTCAAAAAACATTTTCCACGGCAAAACGCGTGCGTACAGAAACCAATATCGGTGAAAGTGCGGTATCTGTGGCATACGCTGCTTGCAGTTTAGCGCGCCAAATTTTTGAATCGCTGAGCGAATTAACCATTTTATTAGTGGGCGCAGGGGAAACTATTGAATTGGTGTGCCGTCATTTATTGCGTCATGGCGTAAAAAACATGGTGATTTCCAACCGCACTTTAGCCCGTGCAGAAGCCCTCGTGGAGAAATTAGATACAACGGTGGATATTCAAATCCTGCCGCTAGAACACTTACAGCAAGGTTTAAATCAAGCGGATATTGTGATTAGCTCTACCGGCAGCCCGCATATTCTGATGAGCCGCAACATGGTTGAAAAGGCGCAAATCATGCGTCGCTATCGTCCGATGTTGTTGGTGGATATTGCCGTGCCGCGTGACATTGAAGAAAGTGCAGCGGAATTAGACAGTGTTTATCACTATACGGTGGATGATTTACAAAATATCATTCAACATAATTTAAGCCAACGGGAACAAGCCTCTGCGCAGGCAAAGGAAATCATTCAGGCGGAATGCGCGGATTTCTTTGCGTGGTTGAAAGTCCATCAGTTTTCTAATTTGATCCGTCGTTATCGTGAAGAGGCGGAGCTTACTCGTCAGGATTTGCTGGAAAAAGCGATAGCTTCCTTACAACAAGGCGAAGAGGCGGAACAAGTGCTACAAGAATTAAGTTATAAATTAATGAATAAATTGATCCATTCGCCGACAAAAGCCATGCAAACCATGGTGAAAAACGGTAATGCGGTGGGGCTGCAAACCTTTTCCAAAGCCTTGGGAATGGACGATGAATAGTCGTTCCGAATATATTTAAATGCCGTTTAAAATCAGTCAATTTACTTTTACGGGAGAAAAAAATGCGAGAAAGTCCTCAAATCGCGAACGTTGATCTAGTAAAACAAATGAATAGTGCGGTGGTGTATAAGCTCATCGATCAGCAAGGTCCTATTTCCCGTATTCAAATCTCTGAAATAAGCCAACTTGCCCCGGCAAGTGTGACTAAAATCACCCGTCATTTACTTGCTCGCGGTTTAATTAAAGAAGTTGAGCAACAAGAATCTACCGGCGGGCGTCGTGCCACCTCGATTGTGGCAGAGCATAAACATTTTCGTTCTATTTTAGTGGGCATTGGACGTGAGCATTTAACGTTAGCCATTATGGATTTGTCCGCTAAATTAGTAAATAAATCCGTCTTTACGCTTGAGAATTACCCAACGCCACAAGCATTTGAACAGTTTTTATTTCAACGCTTGGATGAATTTATTCAAGAAAACCAAAAGCGTAGCAGTGAGTTTATTGCTATCGGTATCACTGTTCCCGGCTTTGTGGATGTTAAAAGCAACATGATTGAACAGGTTCCGCACTTTGACCTAAGCACGCCTTGGGACTTGGCAAATCACGTTGCCGAACGTTTTAATTTACCTACCTATATCGGGCATGATGTGCGTAGTTTAGCTCTTGCGGAGCACTATTTTGGTGTCACGAAAGATTGTTACGATTCGTTGCTATTGCGTATTCATCGCGGTGTTGGTGCGGGAATTGTGATTAATCACGAACTCTTTTCCGGCTATAAAAAGAATGTAGGCGAAATTGGGCATATTCAGGTGGATCCGTTAGGAAAACGTTGTATGTGCGGCAATGTGGGCTGCTTGGAAACGGTGGTCAGCAATTCAGCAATTGAAAATAAAATGTCGGAGTTATTGGAAGATGGTTACCAAAGTAAATGGCTTTCTTTGGAAGCCCATGACATTGAGGCAATTTGCAAAGCCAGCAATAAGCAAGATGTGGTAGCCACAGAGTTAATTGAACACGTTGGTACACAAATCGGGCGTGTGTTGGCAATGAGTGTGAATATGTTTAATCCGGAAAAAATTGTGATTTCCGGTGAAATAACCCAAGCCAAAAATGTCTTATTTGCCGCAATTCGTCGCACCTTGGAAAGTCATGCATTACCGGCGTTTGTCCAAAATACGCCATTAGTCGCATCGGAGCTTAGCAATGAAGATGTGATAGGTGCTTTTGCTTTAGTAAAAAGAGCCTTGTTTGATGGCAGTTTACTGCGCCGTTTAATTGAAGAATAAATCTTCAAGAGAAAAGTGCGGCCCTCAAAAAGAATATTTTTGAGAGCCGGAATGACTAAAAGTCATTTAGGTTGAGAGAGGAGTAAACTAAGCGTTGAATAAAATTAATGCGATTTGTTTAATCTCTATCCGAATGATCTAATTTTATTTATTTTCCCAAAAAAATGGTTGACGAGTAGGGGCAATATCCGCATAATACGCCCCGCAAAGTCAATGAGATGATTGCAAAGAAATGGCTATGTAGCTCAGTTGGTTAGAGCACAACACTCATAATGTTGGGGTCACAGGTTCGAATCCCGTCATAGCCACCATATTTGCGGGACTGGCGAAATTGGTAGACGCACCGGATTTAGGTTCCGGCGCCGCGAGGTGTGTGGGTTCAAGTCCCTCGTCCCGCACCATTTATTTCATTGATATCAATATAGTTGTTGGGGTATCGCCAAGCGGTAAGGCACCGGGTTTTGATCTCGGCATCCCTAGGTTCGAATCCTAGTACCCCAGCCATACTATTCTCAGTTTCTACTTATAATAAAAATCTATTGGGGTATCGCCAAGCGGTAAGGCACCGGGTTTTGATCTCGGCATCCCTAGGTTCGAATCCTAGTACCCCAGCCACCTTTTTTGTCTTCCCTATCAGTTAATTCGACTTGAATTCATTTAATGAAAATTTTTTATCGTAATTATCCACCGCACTTTTTTCTTATTGAATGCATTGGATTTTTTAGTCTTGGTATTTCTCCCAAGAAGAGTCATCCAAAATTTTACCGAAATGGCTTTCAATTAGCCGTTTAGTAATATCCGTTTGTGGGTCCGTGAAAATTGAATGCGTCTCACCGTATTCAATCATCACGCCGTCTTCCATCACTAAAATTTCATCGGCAATATGCTTAATGATGCCTAAATGCTGACCAACATAAATATAGGCAAGTCCTAGCTTGTTTTGTAATTCGAGCATTAAATTGGTCAGTTGGGTTTTGACCGTGGTATCTAATGACCCAACCGCATCATCAATAATGATAATTTGTGGATCTAAAATTAACGCGCGTGCAAGGGCAATACGTTGCTTTTGGCTCACGGAAAGCGTATTAATTTTAATATTGGCTTGATCAGGATGCATTCCCACTAATTTCAAAATATCAAAAATTTTCTGATTGCGTTCTTGCTCATTTAGATGTGTGGCCAATAGCAATGGCGTATCAAGAATTTGTCCCACATTGAGGCGTGGATTAAACGCCGTATTCGGATCCTGAAACACCATGCGGATATGTTTGGAGCGATAGTTGTAATCACCGAAAGTGAGTGGTTTATCTTTGAATAGGATTTTGCCTGAAGTGGGTTCGGTGATGCCTACGATCATTTTTGCCAAGGTAGATTTTCCTGAGCCATTACGTCCGATAATCGCCAATGTTTTGCCCGCTTCGAGGGAAAAACTGATTTCTTCTACTGCGCGAAAATAACCGGGGTTAAGCAGACCGAGTGTATTTTTAAATGATTTTGTGAGATCTTCCACTTGTAATAATGGCATTTTCTTTCCTTTATTCTTGATCGGAACTTAAAGTGAGCGGTTGAATCAATTCTTTTTCTTTGATTTTCTTTTCCCGTAAATTGATGGGAAAATGGCAGAAAAATTCATGCTGTTTAATACGAAGTGCGGTCGGTTTTACGATACATTTTTTCTGCGCAAATGGGCAGCGGGGGCCAAGACGACAGCCAATCGGCATTTGTTCCAGTAGGGGAACCGAACCTTTGAGTGTGCCAAGTTGACTTTTAAAAGGCAAAGGTTGAGTGAAATCCGGAATGGAATGCAACAAGGCTTGGGTATAGGGGTGATGTGGGGTTTCTAAAATATTCTCTTTAGGGCCGGATTCTGCATTTTGTCCGCAATATAGCACAATAAATGAATCACACCACTCACTGATAGTGTTAATGTCATTACTGGCAAGTAAAATGGATGTGCCTTGGTTTTGATTCATACTTGAAAGCAGACGGAATATTTGCACTTTTGTAATGGATTCCACCGAATTTGCCGGTTCATCGGCAATCAGTAATCGAGGTTGGTTTGCCACGGCAATGGCAATCATGACTTTTTGCCCTTCTCCTTCGGTTAATTCATGAGGGTAACTGCGCATGATATCTTTGTGTTCTTTGATTCCGACGCGATGCAGTAACTCAATGGCGCGACGTTTTTTCCAATTAAATAAACGCTGCCACCAACGACCTTTAAATGTCCATCCGGGGATGCTTTGGATAAGTTGTTTACCAATTTTCTGGCTAGGATCAAGACAGGTTAACGGATCTTGAAACACCATCGAAATTTCTTTACCCACAAGTTTGCGACGTTGTGCCGGTTTGAGTTTTAGCAATTCAATATCATTAAAACGGAAACGATCAGCGGTAACAATCCAAGAATCTTTAAAGGCATTACAGATAACTTTAGCAATGAGGCTTTTGCCTGAACCGGATTCACCGACCAAGCCACAAATTTCCCCTTCATCGATTGTAAAACTCACATTATCGACAATGCGGATTAACCCATTTGGGGTTTGGATATCAATGCGAAGATTGCGAATATCTAGGAGAGCCATAGTTATCTACTCATAATATTTGGTAATCGCTCGGCATAGCCCATTGGTAAACACCAAGCCGATTAGTACGCTGATGATAATTGCAAGTCCCGGCAGAATAACCGTCCAAGGGGCTAAATAAATTAATTCTAAGGAGTCTTTTATCATCGCCCCCCATTCCGGTGCTGGGCGTTGTGCGCCAAGAGAAATAAAACTGAGGGCACTAATATCCAAAATAGCAATCGTAAATGCACGGGAGATTTCTTGAATATATTGTGGTGCAATGTTGGGTAAGATGGTTTCTTTCAGTAACACGCTATTAGAGATGCCGTCTAAGCGTAACATCAATACATATTCTTTTTTGAGCTCTGCTTGAATGCTGCGATAAATTTCATGTACGAAATAAGGTAGCAATGCTAAGGTGATTGCCAACATGGCGTTAATTAAACTTGGTTCCATTAAAGTGGCAATAATGATTGCCACTAATAACACCGGAATAGTGAGGAAGGCATCTAAAAAATGGCCAAGCACACGAGATTTAATACCTTGCGACATTCCCGCCCAAATACCAAGTCCGCCACCGATAAGTGCAGTCAGAATTACTACAATAATGGCAGCACCAACGGTGTAGGTCGTGCCGATAATAATACGACTGAGCACATCCCGACCAATATCATCGGTTCCTAAAAAATAGGCGATCTGGCCGTTATTGGCCCAAGAAGGCGGCATAAGTTCTTGCCCGATAAATTGCATTTCAGCAGAGTAAGGGGCAATCAATGGACTAAAAAGTGCGGTCAAAATCAGCACTAAAAGAGCATAGAAACTGAAAAGCGCAATGCGATCTTCTCGGAAGAGTGCCCAAATATGCTTTAACGAATCGCTTTCGCGAAAATCTTCAGGTTCTCTATCTTGCATGCCAACCCTTCTTATTTAACGGATCCAAAATAAAGATTAAGCTTTCAGATGCCACTTTAATGATAATAATACAAAGCCCGATAGTAATGATGCCGGCTGAAATACTGTTGTAGTCTTGCTGTGTGACGGCATCAATTAACCAACGTCCGATTCCCGGCCAACCTAAGGTATTTTCAACCAACATACATTGTGTAATCACCAACGTAAATAAACGGGTGGTGTGAGGAATTAACAAAGGCAAGGTGTTGCGCAAAATGTATTTACGTAACACGCTAAATTTCGACCAACCTCGTGTAGAAGCGACTTTAACGTAGTTTTGTTGGAAGATAAATTCAGCTCGTTGTTGCACTAAACGTACGATTTCCATGGTAGGTAAAATGGTTAAAACTAAAGTCGGTAACGCCAAGTGTTGCAAAACGTTTTGGATGATTTTAATCCGATAAGGCGCTTCAACAAACCAAACATCAATAATTGGGAAACCGCTAATCGGCTTGATTTCATAAAGTAAATTGTATTGCCCGATAGCAGAAATTTCCCACGAATTAATGGCGGAAAAATACAATAAAATCGGCGCAATCCAAAATACCGGCAAGGAGAGACCGACAGCAGATAAAGTTCGGATGGTTTTTCCGATAAAATTAGCAGGATAAGTTGCACCGATGAGCCCAAGGGGAATACCGAACAATGTTGCCAGTAAAATCGCACAAAAACAGAGTTCTAATGTTGGTGGGAGCACGGTAAAAATTGTCGATTTAAGGGCTTCACCACCGTTATAACTGATACCTAAGTCGCCTTGGATAAGGCGCACCAAATAATGAAAATACCCATTGTAAAAGTGCGGTGTCATTAATTCGGCATTCAGTGGATCCCGCATCAAAATCAGATAACTGATTAATGTCAGGATAAGAAATGTCAAAACGAGAAAAACACATTGTCGAATCAGAGAATTAAACATTACTTGTGTCCTTTTCGTAGTGATAGCGTCGAGAAGTTCAAGGTGCCGAAGGGGCTCATCTCAATATTTTGTACGCGACCATTAGCGACCAAAACTCGTTTGACGTTTGCAATAGGGATGATCGGCAATTCTGATAAAATTAATTCTTGCGCTTGGTTGTAGGCTTCGGAGCGAATCTGTTGATTGGAACTATCTAATGCACTATCCATGATGTTATCGAAGTGTTCGTTGCACCAGTTGGATAAATTGGTGATTTCGTTTGAGGTGCTACAACTTAAAATCGGGCGCATAAAACTGTCGGGATCTAAATTTCCCCCGAGCCAACCGGTTAAAATCATGTCGTAGTCTTCAGATTTATTATGTAATTGCTCAATTAAAAATGTTCGTGTAACCGGGCGAATTTTCACGTCAACGCCGGCATTCGCAAGATCTGATTTAATTAATTCTGCCATTTTAAGCGGAGCCGGGTTATATACCTGTTCTTCATTAATCACCCACATCGTCAAGCTTAATTTTTTATCTTGTAACACTTGTTTGGCTTTCAATGGCATGAAGTCATACTCAAAATCCGGCGTATTCACGCTTGAAGCCCACGAAATATTCGGAATAATGTTATTCGCCACCGTTGCTGTGTTGTGATAAATCGTTTTAATGATTCTTTTACGATTAATGGCTTGTGAGATTGAGTGTCGCAATGCCGGATCTTGAATTGCTGTCTTTTGGAAATTAAACGCCAAATACGACAAATTCATGCCTTCAACACTTTTCATATAATAGCGTGCGTCATTTTCCTTCAGTAACCCTAACTGACTAACTTCCGGATAGGAAGCAATTTGGCATTCACCGTTAAAGAATTTCACCAAGCGCCCGGTACGATCTGCAGATAAATCAATCAGAATGTCATGAATTTTAGCTTCTTTTTTCCAATATTCTTCGTTTTTTTCTAAACGCACATATTGATTGCGGAAATAGTTTTTGACTTTATACGGGCCGGTGCCGACAGGCAAGGTGTCTAGTTGTACTAAGTTATCGTCTGCATTAAGCTGCACCGCATATTCTTGCGAGAAAATAATCGCGTATTGACTTGCTAAGTGAGACAAAATGGAAGCATCAGGTTTGAATAAGGTAATCTCTACCGTATGCGGATTGATGGCTTTCACCGATTCAATTTTTTGGTTTAGCTTAATGCTTTCAAAATAAGGAAAGCGCACCTTTTTCGCCTGTTCATGGAAAATACGATATTGCGGATTTTTATAGCTGACGGAAGTTTGTTCTAACGTCGGTAAATACGTCTCATAACCTAATACCCGATTGAGCGAAAACACGACATCATCCGCATTAAAATCACGGGTCGGTTTAAACCAATCGGTCTGGTGGAACTTAATCCCACGGCGTAAATGAATGGTGATCACTTTGCCATCGGGCGAAAGCGAGTAAGATTGTGCCAATACGGGGATTGGCTCGGCAGCGGTGTTCGAAATTTCAAACAGTTTATTGTAAATCTGCTCTGTCACCACGTTCATACTGGTTCCCGCATCCGCCGTTTGCGGATTAAAGGAAAAGCCGGAGGCGTGCGTGCAATAAATCAATCCGTTGTCTGTCAGTTCTTCAGGCACGCGTGGTGCCGCCGTTGCAGAATCCACCGCAAAAGCAAACAAACAAACAGGCACAATTAATTTTTTATACAACATCATAAACGGATCAACAGGCTAAAAATGAATGCCAAATTGTAAGATATATTCCGTGGATATTCTAGCGAATCTGCCAGTTCTGAAAATTTGTCGCCCAAAATGACCGCACTTTTCTTCCATTATTTCCTTAATCCCAAGCAAATTAAGCGCCTCTTCATTTTTTCGGTATAATATCGCTCATTATCTATGTCATTTTCCCTTAATTAAAAAGAACGGAAATTATGCTAAATCATCTGCAAAAAGAATTAAATGAACTGGTTAATCGCGGTTTGGATCGTACATTACGCATTGCTGTGACAGGGCTAAGTCGAAGTGGAAAAACTGCGTTTATTACGAGTTTAATTAATCAGTTGTTACATATTAATCGCGTCGATAATAGCCATCTTCCCTTGTTTGATGCGGCACGCCGACATGGCATTATTGCGGTAAAACGTATTCCGCAATTGGATTTGTCCGTCCCTCGTTTTGATTATGAAGGCAATCTTAACGCATTGTCTCAACAACCACCGAAGTGGCCACAGTCCACCAAAGGCGTAAGTGAAACACGTCTGGCGATTCGTTATCAGCGCAGTAGCGGTTTATTGCGTCATGTGAAAGAAAAAGGGACGTTGTATCTGGATATTTTTGATTATCCGGGAGAATGGCTGTTGGATTTGCCGTTGTTGGATTTGGATTTTCAGCAATGGTCGCTAGAATTGCAGCGGCAGCTTAATTCGACACATTTGAAATTTGCACAAAGCTGGTTGGAAAAAGCTCAAAACGTGAATTTAACTGCGCCGGCGGATGAGGATATTTTGGCGCAACTAGCCAAGGATTACACCGATTATTTATGGCAATGTAAACAGCACGGATTGCATTTTATTCAGCCGGGGCGATTTGTGTTACCCGGTGAGCTGGAGGGGGCACCGGCTTTGCAATTTTTCCCCTTGTTGCATTTAACCGAATCACAATGGCAACAAGTGAAAAATGAAGCGAAAGAAAACAGTTATTTTGCGGTGTTGCAAAAACGCTACGATTATTACCGTCGGCACATTGTGAAAGATTTTTATCAACAGTATTTTTCCACTTTTGATCGGCAAGTGATTTTGGCGGATTGCTTAACGCCGTTGAATCACAGTCGCGAAGCGTTTGAGGACATGCAATTAGCGTTACATCAACTGTTTCGCAATTTTCATTACGGCAAACGTAATTTCTTGAACCGCCTTTTTTCGCCGAAAATCGATAAATTGATGTTTATCGCCACCAAAGCAGATCATATCACCACCGATCAGTTACCGAATTTGGTCAGCCTCATGCGTCAGTTAGTACAGGATGGCGGGCGTTACGTGGAGTTTGCCGATATTGCTACCGATTACACCGCCATTGCGTCTATTCGGGCAACGCAACAGATGGTGGTAAATCAACATGGTCGTCAATTTAAAGCCATTCAAGGCGTGCGGAGTAGCGATTTGCAAAAAGTCACGCTTTATCCCGGCAGTGTGCCGAGTAAATTGCCGAGTGCTGATTTTTGGCAAGATCAAAAATTTGAATTTGATCAGTTTGAACCGCGCCGTTTAGAACAGGGTGAAAACATACCGCACTTACGAATGGATGCCGTGTTGCAATTTTTGCTGGGCGATAAGTTATAACAGGAGCAAGCAGAATGGAAAAAACGATTTTTAGTCAACAGGAGCAGGTTGAACAACAGGAAGCTTTCATCGCCAAGCAGGAATTTCATGAAGAACAGGCTGTGCCGGATACGGATGCAGACAATGTGCCTTTGGAAGGTGAATTGTTAGAAGTGCAATTTGAGCAAAGTGTTCAACCGCCACCGCGTTGGTGGAACCGAGCCCTGATAGGAACCGCACTTTTATTTTTTACGGCGACAGTGGCGCAGTCCGTACAATGGCTGGTGGATACTTGGCAGCAAAATCAATGGATCTATTTTGCCTTTTCCTTGGTGTTATGTTTGGCGGTGTTACTTGGCATTTCTGCCATCATTGGTGAGTGGCGACGTTTGGTGCACTTGCGTAAGCGGGGTGAAATGCAGCATCAAAGCCGTGAATGGCTGGAAAGTGCGGTCGTTTCTCACGGTGAATTTTCTGCGGCAACCCATCAACAAGCGATTGAATTGTGTGAGCAAATGGGCAAATTAATGAAACTGGACGCGCAACAAAGCGATTTGGCGAAGTGGCGTCAGCAAATGAACGAATCTTATTCCGTGCCGGAAGTATTGCATTTGTTCAGTCAAAATGTGTTGCAGCCATTTGATAAACAGGCCAAAAAACTCATTAACAAAGCAACGACAGAGTCGGCCGCATTGGTAGCAATTAGCCCGCTGGCGTTGGCAGATATGTTTTTTATTGCTTGGCGCAACATTCGTTTGGTCAACCAAATTGCACGGCTTTATGGCATTGAATTGGGCTATGTCAGCCGCCTTCGTTTGTTGCGCATGGTGTTGGTGAATATGGCCTTTGCCGGAGCGACAGAATTGATTCAAGATCTTGGTGTGAATTGGCTTTCGCAAGATCTCACCGCTAAACTTTCTGCCCGTGCCGCACAGGGCATTGGCGTTGGATTGTTGACGGCGCGATTGGGCATTAAAGCCATGGAATTTTGTCGTCCGTTGGCATTTGAGTCGAATGAAAAACCGCGTTTATCTCATATTCATAAAGAATTATTGAGTCATCTTGGCGCGAGTATTTTTGATAATTTGAAAGTAAAGCAAAAAGACAAGGTGTAAACTGTAAATAAAACTTGCCAAAATGGTTGCGATTCTTTGTTGTAACGGTATCATAACTGCTGTTTTCTACCGAATGTGCTTTTTATTTCTTGAGGCTTCTTATGGCAACGTCCCCAAATATTGATGCTTTTTCTCATATCGTGACGCGAAATCCGCAAATGCAGGACATTATCGCCAAAGCGAAAAAATTTGCTTTATTGGATGCGCCATTATTGATTCAAGGTGAAACCGGCACGGGAAAAGATGTGATCGCCAAAGCTTGCCATGATTTTAGTACGCGTCGAAATAAGGAATTTCTTGCGGTGAATTGCGCCGGTATTCCGGGAGAAGATGCGGAAACGGAAATGTTCGGGCGACGCAATAAAGACGGCGAGTTTATCGGTTTTTTTGAATATGCGGATGGCGGCACGGTGTTGTTGGACGGGGTGGAGGAGTTGCCCTTAACCTTACAGGCAAAGCTACTCCGTTTTTTAAGTGACGGCACTTTTCGTCGTGTGGGTGAGGAAGAGGAACATTACGCCAATGTTCGCGTCATTTGTACCACACAACAGCCACTGCAACATTATGTAGAACAAGGCAAAATGCGCAGTGATTTGTTTCATCGATTAAATGTGCTGACGTTAAACTTGCCTCGATTATGCGATCGCGTGGAAGATATTGAGCCACTAGCTCGTCAATTTATCCGAGAAATCAGTGAAAAACTCGCCATTTCTGCACCGCACTTTGATGCTGGATTTTTACATTATCTTCAACAATATCCTTGGTTCGGCAATATTCGTGAACTCTATAATGCCTTGTACCGCGCGGTTTCCTTAACAAAAGATAATCAGTTGCATATTGAGGATTTAGGTTTGGAAACATCGGTCTCTGCATCGCAAGAGATGGAGGGATTGATGATGGAAGGTACAACCTTAGAGGAAATGGTAGGGCGATTTGAAGCGGCAGTGCTGACCAAATTTTACGCCCAATACCCGAGCTCCCGAAAACTTGCCGCTCGCTTGGGTGTTTCCCACACGGCAATCGCCAATAAATTACGTCAATATGGAATTGGCAAAACCTAGTCTTCTTCCGGCTGAATTGGATTAAATGCTTCAAGTATAGGAAAACGTTTCACCAGTTTCAGCCATTCTGTTTTTTCAAGACGAATACTCAATAAAAACTCACCATATTCACTGATTTCTTCTTTTTCCACGCAATTCAGTTCATACAGCGCATGACGGATTTTGCCTTCCGACGGTGACAGTTGAAGCGGGAATTGGAGAATATAATCTGTTAAACGAACACGAATCGCGTCCAATAAAAGTTCAAGGCCATCTGCAGAATTAGCCGAAATATAGACCGCACTTGGGTGATGTTTTTCATCGTATTCTATATGCGATACCACATTTTCTAATTGATCAATTTTGTTGTACACCAACAATCGTGGCACATCTTGCGCCCCGATTTCTTCCAAAACGTGATTCACCGCCTCGATATTTTCTAATTTGCGGGGATCGGCGCAATCAACCACATGGAGCAATAATGCGGCTTCGGTGGTTTCCTGTAAGGTGGATTTGAAGGCGGAAATTAAATCGTGGGGCAAATCCCGTAGAAAGCCAACCGTGTCCGCCAAAATCGTTGTGCCGACATCTTTTAAACTGAGTCGACGCAATGTGGGATCGAGCGTAGCAAATAACTGATCCGCCGCATACACATTGGCAGAGGTCAATAAATTAAACAGGGTAGATTTTCCGGCATTGGTGTAACCCACTAAAGAAATAGTCGGGATATCTGCTTTTTGGCGCGTTTGACGATTCTGATTACGTTGCTTGGCGACTTTTTCCAAGCGATTTTGTAACTGGTTGATACGCACTTTAATTAAACGACGGTCGGTTTCCAGTTGAGTTTCACCGGGGCCACGCAAGCCCACCGCACCTTTTTGTTGATCTAGCCCGGTTTTACGACGCACCAAACGTGTGGCGAGGTGTTTTAACTGGGCCAGTTCCACTTGTAATTTCCCTTCGTGAGAGCGGGCGCGTTGAGCAAAAATATCTAAAATTAAGCCGTTGCGATCGACTACGCGACAATCACACAAGCTTTCTAGATTTCGGGCTTGTGCAGGCGTTAAGGTATGGTTTACTAAAATTAAATCGGCCTGGTATTGTTTGACCGCATCGGCAATTTCTTCCGCTTTGCCTTGCCCAACAAAATATTTGGCTTGTGGCGAACTGCGGCTACCGGTGATGACGGTGAGAATATGTGCTTGAGCAGATTTGGCAAGGAGTTGAAATTCGTTTAAATCGTCTACATTTTTCTGTCCTTCAAAAAAACAGTGCACGATAATGGCATTGTTCAATGCGTGATGTTCATTTTTTTGGGGATTTTCAGACGCAAAAAGTGCGGTGGAAATTTCCGCAGAATCCACCGCACTTTCAGTTAAACGTTGTTGAGTTAAATTATCGAGTAAATTAGCCAATATTTTCCGCTTTGTTATTCTGCTTGAGCATCAATATTGTTTTCTACAGAAGGAGTTTCCTGTTGTACTTGGTGTTGTTGCTGTTGGTTCGCATTGTGATGTGCGACAGAACGTGCCGGAACAACAGTTGAAATTGCGTGTTTATAAACCATTTGATTTACCGTGTTTTTCAATAAAATCACGAATTGGTCAAACGATTCGATTTGCCCTTGTAATTTGATACCGTTTACTAAATAGATTGAAACGGGAATGCGTTCACGACGTAATGCATTCAAGTAAGGATCTTGTAGAGATTGTCCTTTTGCCATTTTTCTTTCCTTCTTTTTGTAAAAAATGATGAATTAAAACAATACAGCAAGCTGTATGCCTCCGCAAATCAATATAGCAACAATTATATTGAAAGTCACTAGGCGCAATCTGTGTTTTACGCTTTCGTTGAAACCGATGTTAATACTTTTTCAAGGGCTTGAGCCGGGTGCAAACTATCCAACCATTGAATCGGTGATGTCCAACCACGTAGCCAAGTGATCTGGCGTTTTGCTAATTGGCGGGTGGCGCAGATACCACGAAAAATCATCTCATCGTGGTCATAATCACCGCGTAAATATTCCCACATTTGTCGATAACCCACACAGCGAATAGACGGCAGGTTCTCGTTTAAGTCGGGACGACGGCACAATTTTTCGACCTCTTGCTGAAAACCAAGTTCAATCATTTTGTGAAAACGTTGCTCAATTCGAAGATGTAAGACCTCTCGTTGTTCCGGTGCAATCGCAAATTGCAGAATGTCATACGGCAAGGCCTCGCCTTTTTGTGCCGTTAATTCCGTTAAGGTCTTACCAGTTAAATAAAAGACTTCTAATGCGCGGTTAATCCGTTGCGAGTCGTTCGGGTTAATGCGTTGTGCTGAAATCGGATCGATTTTACTGAGTTCTTGGTGTAATCCACCCCAACCGATAAGTGCTGCTTTTGCCTCAATTTCCGACCGCACTTTTTCGTCGGCGGAGGGGAGGGGCGACAGACCTTCCAATAAGGCTTTGTAATACAACATTGTGCCGCCCACCAATAAGGGGATTTTGCCTTGTGCGCTAATCTCTTGCATTTCGCGTAAAGCATCTGTGCGGAAATTTGCCGCAGAATAACTTTCTGACGGATCGCAAATATCAATTAAACGATGAGGTGCCAGTGCCAGTTCGGCTTTTGAGGGTTTCGCCGTGCCAATGTCCATGCCGCGATAAATCAGGGCAGAATCCACACTGATAACTTCCACGGGCAATTGTTGGCGCAACTGGATTGCCAAATCCGTTTTGCCGGAGGCGGTAGGCCCCATTAAAAAAATCGCTAAAGGTTTGTGTTCTGAATGCTGCATAGTTAGCGGGTTAATTGAGTTAAATAAGGCTGCCAGTCAATTTCGACGAGTAAATCTAACAGGCGAATTTGCTGCTGTTTCGCGAGTAATTGTTCTGTTTCAGTCAGTAAATTTACCGCATCGGCAAGCACGGTGATTGGCGGGGAGGCTAAAGGTGCCAAAAGTGCGGTCAAAAATTCAGGTAAATTTTCGAAAGATTGATTCAATAACGACACAATCATGTGTTGTAAGTTTTGTTGGCGCAAATGTGCCGATACTTTTTGTAACGTGATTTTATGTTGTGCCGCTTCTTCCATAAAAACAAAGCCGATTTGCTCGAAAAAGGCTTTTTGTTGAAGCCATGCCTGCCATTGCGCATCCGATAAACGGAAAATAATTGGAATTAACAATGGTTGAGAGGTTGGCGCTAAAGTTAAATTCAGCGTTTGTTTGAGTTGTTGCAAACACGCAAGCGAGAGCAAGTAAAAACGTTGTTCTTGCTGTAACAACAAGGCTTTATGTTGAATTAATGCAAGGGCGTGCAAGAAATTGGTATTTGGCTTTTTGACTTCGGTTACGTTGCTTTGCACGTGTTTCTCCGAAGACGCCCACAATGCGTTATGCGCCTCGAGTACCTTCGGTGTTATCGGCTCACGAGGGAACGAGCTACCATAAAAGTGCGGTGGATTTTGCTGCTGTTTTGGTGGTTCGTGATATCTATTTCCTATGTAGGTATTGGCAGAATGAACCATCGGTTGGGCAAATATATTTTGTCCCGCAGCCGAACGATTAGGTTTCGTATGCGTTGAAACTTCCCATGCACCGGCAGGTTCTTCCACGCCACATTCTGTTGGCGGTGTATTCAACGGCATTGGCTCGGAGGCTAATGCATTGCTGATGCCTTGAGTGATGAAATCATGTACCAAACGAGATTGCTGGAAACGCACTTCATGTTTGGTAGGATGTACGTTCACATCAACATCATTTGGATTAAGATCAATAAACAGCACAAAAGCAGGGTACTGATCGTTGGTTAAATAGTCTGCATAGGCCTGACGGATAGCGTGAGTAATGATTTTATCGCGCACCACCCGCCCATTCACATAACAATAATTTAAATCATTTTGCGGGCGGTGAAAGTATGGCGTAGCTACCCAGCCGGATAAATGCAGATCATCGTGTTTCCAATCAATTTGCAATGCATTCTGAATAAAATCATCGCCACAAATCGCTGCAACACGTTTTAATTTTTGTTCATTCGTGACCGCACTTTTGTATTGGCGTAATACTTTGCCATTATGCGTGAGGGTAAAACTGATATTAAATTTGGCCAAGGCAATACGACGAATGACTTCATCAATATGAGAAAATTCGGTTTTCTCGGAACGTAAAAATTTGCGACGGGCGGGCGTGTTAAAAAATAAATTTGCCACTTCAACTGTCGTTCCCACTGGATGGGATGCGGGTTGAATAGTCGTTTCCATGTCGCGGCCTTGGGCATATACCTGCCAAGCTTCATTTTGTTCTGCGGTACGAGAGGTTAGAGTCAAACGGGAAACAGAACTGATGCTGGCAAGGGCTTCGCCACGGAATCCCAAACTTAAAATGGCTTCCAAATCGGCAAGATCAGCGATTTTACTGGTGGCGTGACGGGCAAGTGCTAAAGCCAATTCTTCCTTGGCAATACCAATGCCGTTGTCGCGAATCCGAATAAGACTGGCGCCGCCGTTTTCAATATCAATTTGAATTTTATCGGCACCGGCATCCAGGCTGTTTTCCACTAATTCTTTTACCACCGAAGCAGGGCGTTCCACCACTTCTCCGGCAGCAATTTGGTTGGCTAATTGTGGCGATAAAATACGTATGGTCATTATTTTTTCCCTGGATTATCGTCAAGCAGTTGGATTTTTTGTCCGCTTAACACTTTGCCATCTTTTAATTTTGGGTTTAATTTCAACAGTTTATTCGGTGAAACTTTATATTCTCGCGCGATGGAGTAAAGAGTTTCATTTTTTTGCACCGTATGGAATTTCGGTATTGCTTCTTTGACTTCCACCTTATTTTTACTTTGCTCTTTCGGCTTAGTAGGGCTGTTATTGGATTTCTCTTGTTTTTTACTTTTATCCGCAGCCTTAGTTTCTGTCGATTTGGTTTCCTTAGCGTTTGGAGCGTTTGTTTTTGGTGTTTTTTCTGTTTTTACTTCTTCTATTTTGGCGTCTCCCGGAATTTTCAGGGTTTCACCCACCAAGAGTTCTTTTCGCTTGAGTTTATTGAACGTAAGGATGTCAGCAGAGGAAACTTTATATTTTAAGGCTAATTTACCTAAGGATTCGCCTCGTTTTACGGTATGACGAATACCACTATCTTTAATGTCGACAGATTTAATCTCTTGGGGGTTTTCCTGAGAAACTTGTGTTTGACTCTCTTTTTCTTCAACGCTTTCCTTGACGTTATTTTTGCCGTTACTTGGAATTTTAATGGTTTCGCCGATTCGCAATTCTTTGCGTTTTAATTTATTCAACGTAAGAATGTCCGCTGCTTTTACGCCGTATTTGGCCGCAAGTTTTGTTAGACTTTCACCAGATTTTACGGTGTGGCGTAAAGCGCTATCGTTTGTCTCAAGTGCGGTAGATTTTTCAGGCGTTTTTACCGTGGCAATTTCAGGTTCGTCTTTATAGTTTTTACGGTGGTACTCCACTAAGCCGTTGTAAATAACTTGGGCGATTTTTTTACGGTATGCCGGCGTACTTAATTTAAGCTCTTCTTCTTGATTCGATAGAAAACCGGTTTCTACCAAAATGGAGGGAATATCCGGTGAGCGCAAAACACCAAGGCTGGCATGGCGTGGTGTTGGACGGCTTAAAGAGGCAATTTGGGAAAAATGGCGTAAAACGATATTGCCCAACTCATATCCTACGCGTTGGCTATGACCAAATTGTAAATCCAATACGGTTTGATCTAAGTATTTTTCGTTATGTGAAGCAAGCACGTTACCGGCGCCGCCGAGTAATTCTGAACGTTTTTCATGATCTTCCAGCCATTGCCCCATTTCATCATTGGCACGGCGATTGGAGAGAACCCACACAGAAGCGCCGCGTAAATTCGGGGTTTCGGAGGAATCGGCATGGATAGAAACTAAATAATTTGCTTTGTATTTGCGAGCAATTTCGGAACGTTGCGGCACGGAAATAAAATAATCGCCGTTACGGGTGAGTACTGCACGGAAGTGAGGATCTTTATCCAGTAATGCTTTTAATTCTTTGGCGATGGAAAGTGTGACATTTTTTTCATAAATTTTGAGATTGTGTCCGATTGCGCCGGGGTCTTTTCCGCCATGGCCCGGGTCGATCGCTATCGTCCAAGTATTATTTGCAAACGCTGAGAGCGCAAAAAAGAAAAGGCTGTTAATCAAAAGAAATCTAAACATCGTTTTGGGTTTCATTGTGATAAAAGGTTAATTCAGTTTTTCAATAATGTGTCGACCGGTTTCAGATTTAGCAATTAATTCAATATTGCGGGCATGTTCGGCGTAATGAATATTGACGAGTAAATCCGGTGCAGAGAGCAAACCGGCACCTTTTTCAGCCCACTCAATTAAACAAATTGTGTTTTCTGCGAAGTAATCGCGGATGCCCATAAATTCAAGTTCTTCCGGATCAGACAGGCGATATAAGTCAAAATGATAAATATTTTTTCCTGAAATTTTATATTCTTCCACGAGCGTATAAGTAGGGCTTTTTACATTGCCTTGATAACCCAACGCTTGAATCATGCCACGGCTTAATGTGGTTTTCCCCGCACCGAGTTCTCCGTTTAGATAGAGTGTAATGCCTTTATGATTTGGCATTTGGCAAATGGCATCAATGAGTTTTTTGCCAAAATTACACATGGCATTTTCATCAGAAATATATTGAATTAATGTTTCAGTCATCTTCTTCGCCGGTTGAAAAATAAGGCAGGATTGTACCGCACTTTGAGGGAATTATGTAGTTTTATGATTACGTAAGCTTGCCAAGAGTGAGGGCACAAATGTCATCGTGAAAGTTACTTGTTAAGCATAAAAAAATCCCCCGCAAAAGCGAGGGATTGTGAATTTGGAGCGGGAAACGAGGCTCGAACTCGCGACCCCGACCTTGGCAAGGTCGTGCTCTACCAACTGAGCTATTCCCGCAGAGAGTTGATGTTGAGAATGGAGCGGGAAACGAGGCTCGAACTCGCGACCCCGACCTTGGCAAGGTCGTGCTCTACCAACTGAGCTATTCCCGCATTCACATCAAATGAATGAGACGGCATTATACGAATATTTTTAGGCAGTGCAAGTATAAAATCATGAAAATGATGCGCTTGTTTATATATTCGTCGATTTTAGTCCATCTTTAAAAAATGTTCGCGATAGTAAGCGAGTTCTTTGATGGATTCGCGAATATCGTCTAACGCCAAATGGGTGTTTTGTTTACTAAAGCCGTCCAGAATTTCCGGTTTCCAGCGGGCGGCTAATTCTTTTAATGTACTGACATCAAGGTGGCGATAGTGGAAGTAGTCTGCAAGCTCCGGCATATATTTAAAGAGAAAGCGTTTGTCTTGTGCCACACTGTTGCCACAAATGGGGGATACTCCTTTTGGAACGTATTTCTTGAGAAAATCTAAGGTTTGTAATTCTGCCGCGCGTTCGGTCAATTTGCTGTTTTTAACACGTTCAACCAGCCCATTGGCGGTGTGGGTTTTTACGCACCAGTCGCTCATTTTATTGAGTAATTCGTCAGATTGATGGACGGCTAGAACAGGGCCTTCGGCAAGAATATTTAAATTTTTATCGGTCACAATGGTTGCGATTTCAATGATGCGTTCTTTTTCCGGATCTAAGCCTGTCATTTCAAGATCAATCCAGATCAGATTTTGTTTATCTAATGCCATTATATAAGGTATCCTATGCAAAAATTTTCCTTATTCTAGCGAAAAACGCGAGAAAAAACGACCGCACTTATATGAGTAAACCCAAATTAACGCAAAATCAAAAACGCCGAATTCAGTCCAATAATCATAAGGTATTACATCGCCATCAGAAGAAAGACGTGGATTGGCAGGATGAGATGCTGGGCGAGTCGCAAGATGGCTTGGTTGTCACGCGCTATGCCCGTCATGCGGATGTGGAAAATGCGCAAGGTGAGATTTTTCGTTGTAACTTGCGTCGCACATTAGTGAGCGTTGTCGTCGGGGATCGCGTGATTTGGCGGCAAGGCAATGAACAGTTGCAAGGAGTGAGTGGGGTAATTGAAGGGGTTCATCCGCGCAAAAATGAAATTTCCCGTCCGGATTATTATGACGGCATTAAAGTGATTGCTGCCAATATTGATCGTATTATCATCATTTCTTCTGTATTGCCGAGTTTGTCGTTGAATATTATTGATCGTTATTTGGTGGTGTGCGAAGAAGCCAACATTGAACCGATTATTGTGTTGAATAAAGCCGATATGCTGACGGAACAACAATGGCAAGAGGTGGATTCACAACTGAAAATTTATCGTGATATTGGCTATCAAACACTGATGGTTTCCGCGCAGAATAAAAAAAATCTGGAAAAACTGACCGCACTTTTAGCGGATGGCGTGTCTATTTTTGTGGGGCAATCCGGTGTGGGAAAATCCAGTTTGATTAATGCCGTTTTGCCGAATGTGGCGGCGCTGGTCGGGGAAATTAGTTCAACCTCAGGTCTTGGGCAACACACCACGACCTCTTCTCGTTTATATCATTTACCGCAAGGTGGCAGTTTAATTGATTCGCCGGGTATCCGTGAATTTGGTTTGTGGCATTTGGAAGATGAGCAGATTACAAAAGGTTATCGAGAATTCCAAACTGTGCTGGGCACCTGTAAGTTTCGTGATTGTAAGCATTTAAATGATCCGGGATGTGCCTTACGTCAGGCAGTAGAAGAAGGCAAAATCAGTGCTGTTCGCTATGAAAACTACCACCGTTTGTTAACCAGTAAAAAAGAAATGAAGTCGCAGCGCCATTTTTCTGCCGAATAAAAGTCATTTACCGTTTTTTAGGTATGAAATGTTAATTATTGGTTAATGGATTAACTGATTTTCTATTTTTTTTGTGATCTAATTCAAATTTTACAGCAAATCGCCTTGCGCATTCATTGTGTTAGTCTGATACTGCATTATATTTATTTTTATTATTTAAATAAATGTTTAACGAATCCTATCCACTTTTTCCAGAGGAAAATCATATGTATTCAAAAGATGTTGAAATCACAGCACCTAACGGCTTGCATACTCGTCCGGCGGCACAATTTGTAAAAGAAGCAAAAGCATTTGCCGCAGATATTACCGTTACTTCTGCAGGGAAAAGTGCAAGTGCAAAAAGTTTATTTAAATTACAAACATTAGCCTTAACTCAAGGGACGGTGATTACGATTTCTGCTGAAGGTGAAGATGCGGAAAAAGCAGTTGAGCATCTTGTTGCATTAATTCCTACGTTAGAATAATTCTTTCGCCATAATTTGCGTTCTTATGTTTTTAATAAAAGCATGGAGAGCCGTGAGTTATGGCTTTGTTTTATTTGTTCGGTGATTGATTTTTGTTCAATTTACATCAATGAATTTAGATAATAGAGAAGGTCATTATGATTTCAGGAATTCCAGCCTCTCCAGGCATTGTTTTTGGTAAAGCGCTTGTCCTTAAAGAAGAAAAAATTGTTCTGGATACGCAAAAAATTAAAGAGAGCCAAATTGATGCCGAAATCGCGCGTTTTTATGAAGGGCGCAGTGCGGCAGTTGAACAATTAAATTCAATAAAAGATCGTGCTTATGCTTCTTTAGGGGAAGAAAAAGCGGCGATTTTCGAAGGCCATTTGATGATTCTGGAAGATGAGGAGTTAGAGGAAGAAATTCTTGATTATCTTCGTTCAAATAAGGTGAATGCTGCCGTAGCTGCCAATGTAATTATTGATCAGCAAGTCGCCATGTTGTCTGAAATTGATGACGAATACTTAAAAGAACGTGCCGGTGATATTCGCGACATTGGCAATCGATTGATTAAAAATATTTTAGGGATGCACATTGTTGATTTAGGCGAAATTAATGAAGAAGCGATTTTAGTTGCCTATGATTTAACGCCCTCTGAAACGGCACAGTTAAATTTAGATAAAGTGTTAGGTTTTGTGACGGATATCGGCGGTCGCACATCACATACGTCCATTATGGCACGTTCTCTTGAATTACCGGCAATTGTGGGGACGAACAATGTTACCGAGTTGGTGAACACCGGTGATTTCTTAATTCTTGATGCCTTAAATAATGCGGTTTACGTTAACCCTTCCCAAGACGAAATCCAACGTCTAAAAACATTGCAAGCGAAGTTAGCGGAAGAAAAAGCCGAATTGGCAAAATTAAAAGATTTACCGGCATTGACGTTAGATGGACACCGTGTGGATGTGGTGGCCAATATTGGGACCATTCGCGATGTTGAAGGGGCAGAGCGTAATGGTGCAGAAGGTGTGGGTTTATATCGTACTGAATTCTTGTTTATGGATCGCGATCAGCTACCAACCGAAGAAGAGCAATTTATTGCTTATAAAGAAGTAGTGGAAGCCATGAATGGTAACTTGGTGATATTGCGTACCATGGATATCGGTGGCGATAAAGAATTGCCGTATTTGAATTTGCCGAAAGAAATGAACCCATTCCTCGGTTGGCGTGCTATTCGTATTGCGTTGGATCGTCGTGAAATTTTAAATGCGCAATTAAGAGCAGTGTTACGCGCATCTGCTTACGGTCGATTAGCCGTTATGTTTCCGATGATCATTTCTGTGGAAGAAATTCGAGAGCTTAAATCTGTGATTGAAGAATTAAAAGTTGAATTACGCAATGAAGGCAAAGATTTTGATGAAAATATTCAAATCGGTGTGATGGTGGAAACGCCATCCGCTGCGGTGAATGCCAAATTCTTAGCAAAAGAGGTCGATTTCTTCAGTATTGGTACGAACGATTTAACCCAATATACGTTGGCCGTGGATCGTGGCAATGAACTCATTTCTCATTTGTATAACCCAATGAGTCCGTCTGTGCTGAGTTTAATTAAACAGGTTATTGATGCATCTCATGCGGAAGGAAAATGGACCGGCATGTGTGGTGAATTAGCCGGTGATGAAAATGCCACTATTTTACTATTAGGTATGGGCTTGGATGAGTTTAGTATGAGTGCAATTTCTGTGCCACGCATTAAGAAATTAATTCGTAACGTCAATTATCAAGATGCAAAACTCTTGGCTGAAAAAGCGTTACAGCAACCAACGGCTGCCGAAATTGAGCGCTTAGTTGCTGATTTTTTAGCAGAAAAAGCATTAAATTAGATACAATTTTCGCTTTTTAAGCTAGAATAAGACCAGATTTTAAACTTCAGGAGATGATAAAAAATGGGTTTATTTGACAAACTATTTGGCTCAAAAGATAAGAAAGCGGTTGATGTAGAAATCTATGCACCGCTTTCTGGTGAAATCGTGAATATTGAAGATGTTCCGGATGTTGTTTTCTCCGAAAAAATTGTTGGCGACGGTATTGCAATTCGTCCAACCGGTAACAAACTGGTTGCACCGGTAGATGGCGTTGTCGGTAAAATCTTTGAAACCAATCACGCGTTTTCTATGGAATCCAAAGAAGGCGTTGAGTTATTCGTTCACTTTGGTATTGATACCGTTGAATTAAAAGGTGAAGGTTTTACTCGCGTGGCGCAAGAAGGTCAAAGCGTTAAACGTGGTGACACCATTATCGAATTGGATTTAGCCTTATTGGAAGCCAAAGCGAAATCTGTGTTAACCCCAGTGGTGATTTCCAACATGGATGAAATCACCAATATGGAGAAAAAATCCGGTGAAGTGGTTGCCGGAGATTCCGTTGTGTTGGTGTTGAAAAAATAAATAGATTTTAAAGAAGCGAAAGGCTTACTTGTTATGAGTAAGCCTTTTTTATAAGTTCAAAAACACATTGAATAATGACCGCACTTTGATTGCCGCAAAAGTGCGGTCATTTTTTTCAGCATTTTTAGTTTGCAATACCTTTGTGACGCAGCAACGCATCTAACTGTGGTTCGCGGCCACGGAAGTTTTTGAACAAGGTCATCGGTTCTTCAGAGCCGCCTTTGGTGAGAATTTCATCCAAGAAGGATTGGCCGGTTTGGGCATTGAAAATCCCTTCTTCTTCAAAACGCGAGTAGGCATCTGCCGATAAAACCTCCGCCCATAAATAGCTGTAATAGCCTGCCGCATAGCCACCGGCAAAAATATGACTGAAGCTATGTGGCATTCTTCCCCATTCTGCGCCAGGGATGACGGCAACTTGGCTTTTCACTTCGTGTAACATCGCTAACACTTGATTTTGCTTGTTCGGATCAAATGTGTGGTGCAAGCGGAAATCAAACAGCGCAAATTCTAACTGACGCAAAACAAACATCGCAGCTTGGAAATTTTTGGCTTTAAGTAATTGGCTGAGTTTCTCTTTTGGTAGCGGTTCGCCGGTTTGATAATGACCGGAAATGAACTGTAGCGCCTCTTCCTCCCAGCACCAGTTTTCCATAAATTGGCTTGGCAATTCCACGGCATCCCAAGGCACACCATTAATACCGGCCACATCGGCCACATCAATTTGTGTCAACATATGATGCAATCCATGACCGAATTCATGGAATAGCGTCGTGACTTCATCATGCGTGAATAAGGCCGGTTGGTCGCCAAGTGGGCGATTGAAGTTACAGGTTAAGTACGCCACCGGTTTTTGTAGGCTGCCGTCAATCGTTTTACGACGACCGATACAATCGTCCATCCAAGCGCCACCGCGTTTATGTTCACGAGCGTATAAGTCTAAATAGAAGCTACCGCGTACGTCATCTTTTTCATCAAGTAAATCGAAGAAACGCACATCTTTATGCCAGGTTTCGACGCCATGGCGTTCCACCGCGCGAATATTAAAAATGCGTTTAATCAATTCAAATAAACCGCTCAATACGCGATCTTCCGGGAAGTACGGACGCAATTCTTCATCGTTGATGGCATATAAATGTTGCTTTTGTTTTTCGCTGTAAAAAGACAGATCCCAAAGCTCAAGTGCGGTCAAATTATAATGTGTTTTGCAGAAGTCTTTTAATTCTTGCAATTCACGTTCGCCTTGGGCTTTAGAACGTGTGGCGAGATTTTCTAAGAAATCCAACACTTGTTGCGGATTTTCCGCCATTTTGGTGGCAAGGGATAATTCGGTGTAGGTGTTGAAATCCAATAATTTGGCTAATTCCACGCGTAGAGTGAGGATCTCTTGCATAATCGCCGAGTTATCCCATTTACCGGCATTTGGCCCTTGATCGGACGCGCGGGTGGCAAAGGCGCGATACATTTCCTCGCGTAATTCACGGTTTTCACAATACGTCATTACGGGAATATAGCTTGGGTATTCCAAGGTGAAGCGATAACCTGTGACACCTTTGCTTTCCGCGGATTGTTTGGCCGCTTCCAGTGCGGATTCCGGTAAGCCTTTGAGCAGGTTGACATCTTCAACGATCTTTTCCCAGCCCATGGTGGCGTCTAATACGTTATTGCTAAATTGTGAATTCAGTTCGGACAAGCGGGCAGCAATCTCGCCATAGCGTTTTTGTTTTTCTGCCGGCAAGGAAATGCCCGATAATTTGAAATCGCGCAAGCTGTTTTCAATGGCTTTCTTTTGCGCTTGAGTATAGCCGGCAAATTCAGGGCTATTTTTTAATTGTAAATAGGCTTCATATAACCCCTGATGTTGACCGACCCAAGTGCTGTATTCGGCTAATAATGGCAAACAGGCTTGATAGGCTTCACGTAATTCCGGGCTATTTTTCACTGAGTTTAAATGAGAGATTGGCGACCATACTTTGCTTAAACGATCACCGGCTTCGGTTAACGGTAGAATGAAATTTTCCCAAGTAAAGTGCGGTTGATTTACCACGCGTTCTACGGTTTCGCGGTTTTCTTGAATAAGTTGTTTGATGGCGGATTCAATGTATTGCGGTTCAATTTTAGAAAATGCAGGAAGTGCGGTTGGCGTCAGTAATGGGTTTGTCATGAAGCTATCCTTAATAATATAAATAAACGTAGTGAGTAAAATTGGGCTCGATTTTATGATTTCAAGGTTGAAAAATCTAGCCATTCAGGGATAATTGCGAATAATTTTTATTTTGAGGATTTCACATGAAGTATTTTTATACCGGATTGGGTTTTTTCTTTTTAGCCGTCGGTATTATTGGTATTATTGTGCCATATTTGCCGACTACGCCGTTTTTATTATTAACCGTCTTCTTTTTTGCCAAAGGTTCCGAGCGAGTACATCGGTGGTTTGTCGGATCTAAGATCTATCAAAAGCATTTGAAAGATTTTCATGAACAGCGAGCGCTGACTATGAAGACCAAAATTTCTATTTTGATGCTTTCTACATCAATGTTGCTAGCCGGGTTTTATTTCACTCCGAGTTGGATTGGCAAAAGTGTTATTATTACCGTGTTATTGATTAAATATTGGTTTTTCTTTTTCTGGATTAAAACGCTGGAAGAAGAATAGGTGTATAATGCACTCACTTTTTCATAAATTGATTCCTATGCGTGTTGCTCACTTTCCACTTTCTGCTTTTCGTCTTTTTCAATTTAAAAGTGCGGTGCTTTTTTTAGGTGTTTTTTTTCTCAACGGATGTGATAAAAACGCTCAAAAGCCCGCCGAAACCTCTCTAACAGTTGATGCATCTGCAACACCGGAATTCTCTCAATCCCGTCGCCAACGATTAGTTCGCGGTGTTTATTCCGATTTATTTCTCAATCCACAACAAGCGTCTAACATTGATCAAGTTGCTTTTCTGCGTGATCTTTTTGAAGGATTGGTGATTTACGATGCCAAAGGCAATATCGTGCCGGCGATGGCGGAAAATTGGCAAACTCAAGACAATAAAACGTGGCAATTTACGTTACGCGAAACCGCTAAATGGTCCAATGGTGAGTCCGTGACGGCTCAGCAATTCGTGGCAAGCTGGCAGGCATTGGCGAAATCTAATAGCCCGTTAAAAGATTATCTGGCGTACATGAATCTGCTCAATGCAGAGAAAGTATTGAAGCAAGAACTGCCACCGGAGGAGCTGGGAGTCGTGGCGGAAAACGACCGCACTTTACGCTTAACCTTAGATAAACCAACGCCATATTTGCCACACATGCTGGCTCATAGCAGCTTGTTGCCGCAATATTTGCAACCTCATGAAGGCATCGTGACCAATGGGGCGTATCAAGTCAGCGGTCAGCAAGGTGAGCTTATTCATCTAGAACAGAATCCACACTATTGGGCGAAAGAAAAAGTTTCCTTCAAAAACGTGGATTATCAAAAAATCACCTCACAACAGGAAGTGGGCGCATTAGATATTGTGTGGCAACCGCAACAATACGTTGAACGGACACAATATTTCCCGCAACTCTGTACTTATTTCTATGCGTTTAATTTCAACATGCCACAATTGGCACAAAGTTCCGTGCGTAAAGCCTTGGCGATGCTGACATCTCCTCGTCGCTTATTGCCTGAAAACCCAAGTCGGTTCTATTTAACGGATAATTTTTTACCGCAGTCTATGCAAACGGCGGAAAGTCACTGGGAACAAACACCGGTAGAACAATTATTGAGCCAAGGTCAAATTAGCGAAAAAGCGCCGTTAAAACTGACCTTGAGTTACGAACAATCTGAATTGCAGAATCAGTTAGTGCAAGGGGTGATTCGTATGTGGTCACAGTCAGATATGATCCGAATTATTGGCGAAGGCATGCCGAAATCACAGTTATTAGAAAATATTGCCAAAGGCAATTTCCATATTGCCCGTTCCGGTTGGTGTGCTGATTATAACGAACCCTCCGCATTTTTAAGTTTGTTTTATAGTCATAGTCCAGATAATAAAAGCGGTTATCGTAACGAAGAAGTGGATCGTTTGTTTGAGCAAAGCTTGAAGGTGATTCCATCGGCGGAACGCACCGCACTTTATAGCCGAATTGAGCAAATTTTGCAGGAAGAAAATGTGGTGTTGCCACTATATCAGTCTCGGCTTCCTGTTTATCTTCATCCAACCTTAAACGGTTACGACTCAGCCAATCCAACAGAGGCTATTTACAGCAAGGATTTGTTTAGACGGATTGAGTAAAGTGCGGTTGAAAATAGGAACGTTTATTTAAGTGTTAAAAGTATGCTTGGATAGATATTTGAGATAGCTGCCTTAGAAAAACAAAAAGCACAAACGCAATGAACGTTTGTGCTTTTTTATTTAATGTGAGTCTGTTATTTTTTCGGCACTTCTTCTTGGCAATACGGGCATTCCATTAAATGTTGTTCGCCGTTATGCACGATAAAATGGCCCATTTTTTTAGCTTTGGTATCCAAATAAGCGGTGTTATAGCGATTTTCCCCAACATTCAACGGCACTCGTTCTACCACATTGATGCCGGATTGTTTCATTGTTTCGATTTTTTCCGGGTTATTGGTGAGTAAGCGAATTTGTTTGACACCCAATAAATCGAAAATGTCTGCGCATACGCTAAAATTACGTTCATCCGCAGCAAACCCTAAAGCCAAATTTGCCTCGATGGTATCCATGCCTTTATCTTGTAAGGAATAAGCGCGAATTTTATTAATTAAGCCAATGCCGCGACCTTCTTCACGGTGATAAATCAATACGCCGCGACCTTCTTGTTGAATTTGGCGTAATGCCGCGGCAAGCTGGAAACCGCAGTCACATTTTAAACTATGCAAGGCATCGCCGGTGAGACATTCGGAATGGATGCGTGCTAAAACGGGTTCTTCTGAATGGCTGATATCGCCCAAGACTAAAGCAACATGTTCTTTTTTCGTGTCGGGAAATTCAAATCCTACAATTTTAAATAGCCCGAATTCTGTAGGTAAATTGGCTTGGGCAACGAGTTCAATTTTTGCCATAACGTGTCCTTATTTTGTCCTTATTCTTTTTCTTTTGCCGGGTTCTGGTGATAAAATGACGGCTCAATTTTATCTATGGTTATGAATATGTTAAAAAGTTTGTCATTATATACACTATTGCTTTGTCTTGTCCCTCTTTTTGTCTGGTTGTTCTCTTGGCAGTGGAGTGGCAGTCTCATTTTTGAAGACTACGAGCATCCTTTATATTGGTTGACAGAAAGTGGGAGTGTGCCTTACGCCATTATCACTTGCGGCGTTTTTGCGTTGCTTTTTTTACCATTATTTCCTCAGCGAAAACAATGGATTTTAGCTGTTGCTGTAATGGCTTTTTCAATGGTTGTGACGCAAGGGCTGAAATCCGGATTGAAAAATGCATTTACCGAACCACGACCTTTCGTGACGTATGTCGCCGAGCAGACCGGCATAAGCACCGAGGCTTTTTATGCGCAAGATCGTAAAGCACGGGCGCAATTTGTTGAGCAATTCTATCAAATGAAAGACGCTGTACCGGACTGGATCAAAGGTCATTACGCGAGCGAAGTGGGCTATTCTTTTCCATCCGGACATACGATTTTTGCCGCCAGCTGGCTTATGTTAACGGTGGGTTTCGTGCAATTAATCGGTAACCGAAAAGGGCGCGCAAAATTATTAATCGCATTTATGAGCTGTTGGGCGGTGTTGATGTTAGTCAGTCGCTTGCGTTTCGGCATGCATTATCCGATTGATTTATTGATTTCCGTGTTAATTGCGTGGTTGGTGCATTGGGTGATTTTTGCATTTTTAGCGAAAAAACAGTATTTCCAAAAAACGGAATAAGTGGCTAAAAGTGCGGTAGGTTTTTCAGGTATTTGTTAAGTCGTGTAAAAGGAGAAGCGTATGTTATACGGGCTTGATATTGGGGGCACTAAAATTGAATTGGCGGTGTTTAATTCTCAGTTGGAGAAGCAATATAGCGAGCGGGTGGAAACACCGAAAAACAGCTATGAAGATTGGTTGAATGCCATTGTCAATTTAGTGAAGAAAGCCGATGAAAAATTTGGTTGTAAAGGGGCTGTGGGGTTGGGGATTCCGGGGTTTGTGAACCAAAGTACCGGCATTGCTGAAATTACTAATATTCGCGTGGCAGACAATAAACCCATTTTGCGTGATTTATCTGCGCTGTTAGACCGTGAAGTTCGCGCCGAGAATGATGCAAACTGTTTTGCGTTATCGGAAGCTTGGGATGCTGAAAATGCACAATATCCTTCGGTGTTAGGCTTGATTTTAGGCACCGGTTTTGGTGGTGGATTTGTATTGAATGGCAAAATTCATTCAGGACAAACAGGCATGGCGGGGGAACTGGGGCATTTGCAACTGAACTACCACGCGTTGAAATTACTCGGCTGGGATAAGGCGCCGATTTATGATTGCGGTTGCGGCAACAAAGCGTGTCTGGATACCTATTTATCCGGTCGTGGTTTTGAAATGCTATACCGTGATTTGAAAGGTGAAGCGTTACCGGCGAAAGACATCATTCAACGTTTCTATGCGGGCGATAAAAGTGCGGTGGATTTTGTCGGCGTTTTTGTGGAGCTTGCTGCGATTTCTATCGGCAACATTATTACGGCTTTCGATCCGCATCTTGTCGTGCTGGGCGGGGGATTATCCAATTTCGATTATTTATACGAAGCGTTACCAAAAGCGCTACCGCCACATTTAATGCGTAGCGCTAAAGTACCGGTGATTAAAAAAGCTAAATACGGTGATTCCGGCGGCGTGCGTGGGGCGGCAGCATTGTTTTTATCCCGCGAATGATGATTAAAAATAAAAAGGCTGAATTTATTTCAGCCTTTCTTTTTTCTTCAAGATTACGGTTTTAACAAATTATCAATGGTTTCCACTTCCAGTCTGCCTTGTTCTACACGAATGGCTTTGGCGATTTGCTTGATCATTTTATCCCGAGGATTCTTTTCATCCAGCGTATAAATCGGTGTACTGCTCAAGTAAGCGGAAATATTACTGGCAAGTAGGGGAATAAGATTTTGCACTTGCCCCATATACTGTTGTGGCGAGCCGGACCAACGAAGCACACGAATATCTTTCAAATAGACGGCGCCTTTTTGTGCATCATAATATGGCACGGTGTCGAAGGTGAGATTCAATTTGGCAGAAAATTTATCGGTAGGGAGTTGAAATAAGCCATCGATAATGCCGTTTAATTCCAATCGTTTTTCTCCCGTTTGCCCAATTTTGGCGCTGAAATCATGCAGGTTGTAGTCCACGCCGGCGAGTCCCGAAATGCCATAACTGTTTTTATAATGATTGTGTTGTTTGAGTAATTGGTTAATTTCACTTTCGCCGATAGCCAGGGCAAAAGCGGAAGTTGAGCATGTGAATGTCAGTAAACAGGCACAAATGAAAGTCATGCCTTTTTGTTTTAACCATGTAAACATAGATGTTCTCCAATGCGTAAGGTTTAAAAAAAATCAAAAAACGGTTAAACTAGACCGCACTTTTATTGGTTTCAGGAGTTTTTATGCGTCAATATATCATCAAAGCGACACTATGTTCTTCAATTCTATTGCTCTCTGCGTGCGGATCTTTATTTCCGTCGAGCAACACTCACAAACCGGGGGCGGTTATTGAGGCCGGCTCAACATCCACAGCAAAATTTGATGTTAATGCTTTTGTGCAAAAAGCGGAAACATTGCCGCGCTTTGAATATACGCATAACAATACCCATTATGTTGCGTATCTTAATGGACAACCGGAATTGATTAAAGTTACGCACGAAGGCGAGAATAAATTATTTTTCTATAAAGCCGGGAAAGTGTCTGCTGTGCAAGAAAACGGTAAAGTTTACAGCGTAAATGATGCCAATGAATCGCATAAAGCGTTCGTCGCCGAAGGGGCTAAATTGTACAAAATGTTGGGAACCAACAGCGCAGATAAAGGGGCGTCCAACATAAAAACCGGTAATGATGCTAAATTGAATTACCTTTGCATTGCAAAAATTCAGCAGGTTGCACAAACCTCACGGGTATTCCGCAGTTCAGCGAATCATGCTAACAGTGATTCGCGTCTTACCGCGGATGTTCGTTTAAACGGCAACCAATTTTATAAAATGGATTGTCAATTAGCCGGTGATCGTGTGGCTAAATTAAGTTTAATTAAAAAATAGCACGGGCTATTGGCTTAAAAGTGCGGTTAATTTTGACCGCACTTTATGTTTGTGGGGAACGAAAATATGTCGCAATTATCCGCATTATCCTTTGAGGAATATGTTCAGCAAATCCTTGCTGAGCATAAAGGTGAGCGCGTATATCATTTTACTTATAACGATAAAGAGTTTTGGTTAAAACAACCGGAACAATTACACGGTGTGTGGCATTTTTTGAAGCCGAAACCGAAACAAGCGTTTAAAAACGAAATTCAAAGTTTGCAATATCTTGCGGAACATGATGCGCCGGTGCCGCGCCTTGAAATGTTTGGTGAGGATTTTTTGGTGTTGGAAGACGGCGGGAACAGTGTGGCCCATTGGATGGGGCTTCATCTTTCCGAACAACAAAAACGCGCTATTTTATTGGATGCGGCGGTGGCATTGGCGACTTTACATCAACAAGGGTTGGTGCACGGACGTCCGGCAATTCGCGATATTCTATGGCGTGATGGTCAAGTGTTGTTTATTGATTTTGAAGTGAATGCGACCAAGCGAACTTTAAGTAAGCAAAAAGCGCGTGATTTGTTGCTGTTTATCTATAATTTATGTCGTGAAGATGAATTATCCGATGAGATCATTTGCGATGTTATGCGAAAATACCGTGAATGTTGCGAGCCACAGGAGTGGCTGGATATGTTGGCATCTGTAGAACATTATCGTTTCATTTATTATTTATTGTTGCCCTTTAAATCTATCGCCAAGCGCGATCTTATCGGGGTTTATCGGCTATATGAGAATGTTGAACAAGTGAAAAAAGAGGACTAAATGAAAAAAATCATCATGACATTATTTATTGTTTTGAGTCTCAGCGCCTGTTCCGTCGGTGTCGGTGTTGGTGGCGGTTCTAATGGTGTCGGCGTAGGCGTTGGTGTTGGCACTGGCGTTCGATTCTAAAAAAAATGCCCGATAATATTTCTTATCGGGCATTTTTTAATGTTTAACGTACGACTTTAATGTCTGTTCCACTTCATAAATCCAATCTAATTCATGTTGCGTGAACCCGGCCTGTAAACGGGCATCTGTGTTGATTACCCCTTTAAAAATTACAATTCGATATTTATGCAGCAATTCGGTAAAGCATTTCATGGCATCTAATCCGCGTTTGGCGGAAAGCGCATGATACCAATGATTGCCGATATAAACGTGTCCGATTTCATCCGTTAAAATCACATCTAAAATTTTGACGGCGGCCATATCTTTTCGTTGTGCAATCTTTTCTTGCAATATAGGTGTGGCATCCAGTCCGCGCGCTTCCAGTACACGTGGTACTAATGCCATTCGTTCCCAAATATCGTGCGCGGTTGCCTGCGCCATTTCCCATAAACCGGCATGGGCTTCAAAATCGCCATATTGATATCCAAGGGTCTGCAAATGCGCGTTGACTAAGGAAAAGTGTGTACTTTCTTCACGTGCGACGCGTAGCCAATCCTTTACAAATGCCATGCCCTCGCCTAATTCTTGTTGTGCATTTCGGCCAAAACGCCAAGCAGCATCTAAGCCTAAATTAATGGCATTAAATTCAATATGGGCAATAGCATGCAACGTTGCGGCATAACCTTCTTCTGTGGCGAAAGAACGTTTCGGTACATCTTTCGGTGCAACGAGCAGCGGCTTCTCCGGAATACCGGCAAGATCCATTTGTGGTGTTATTTCCGGAAAATCGGATAATTCCGCCAATTTAATCTGCGGTAATAGCTCATCATAAAGATGATTCACTAAGCGGCATTTTTCTAACGGATCTGTGGTTTGCAGAGCTGTGGTAACGGCATGCCAAAAATCTTGAGCGGCATAAAGTGCGGTCATTTTTTCCCTCATTTTTTATTGTTCTTCCGGAACGTAACGAATTAACCCTTCTTGTTGGGTGGTCGCAATTAATCTGCCATCTGCCGCAAAAAATTGACCACGTGCAAGGCCGCGGGCAGCATAGGCGTTATTACTTTCAATGGCATAGAGCAACCAATCATTCATATCAAACGGGCGATGGAACCAAATAGAATGGTCGATGGTGGCAACTTTCATGCCTTTTTGTAAAAAACCTTTTTCATGGGGATGAAGTGCGGTCAAAATGCAATGAAAATCGGAGAAGTAGGCAAGCAGACATTGTTGAATGCGATAGTCTGTCGGTGCTTCGCCATTGGTACGTACCCAAGAGTATTGTTGCGGTGGCAGTTTGTGTCCACGGAACGGGTTATTTAAATATTTGGTGCGAATATCAAATGGACGCTCTGCCGTAAATTTATCACGCACGGCTTCTGGAATGGTTTGCGCCATTTGCTGAATGACCGAGCTTTCTGACATGAGGGCATCAGGGGCTTCTATCTTTGGCATCTCGCTTTGGTGTTCAAAGCCTTGTTCCAGCGTTTGGAAAGAGGCGGTAATGTGACAAATCGGTGATTTATGTTGAATGGCTTTTACCCGCATCGCCGTGAAATTTCTGCCTTCGCGTAAAATTTCGACATCATAAATAATCGGATATTGACTGTCGCCCGGCGAGAGAAAATAGGCGTGGCAAGAATGTAAAAAACGATCTTGAGGGGCGACTTGAATTGCAGCAGAAAGCGCTTGCGCCACGACTTGACCACCGAACACTTGGCGAAACCCGAGATCTTGGCTTGCGCCGCGAAAAAGTAAATCGTCGATTTTTTCCAGTTTTAACAGTTCGATAAGTTGGTTAAGTGCGGTCATGATTTTCCTCGTTTGTTTAAAGTTCAGGCTGTTCTGATGTGATCCGGAGATAACATTTGCAATTCAATAGGGCTTATTGCATAATGCGAAACCTTAATCGCGCTATCAAATCTTGCGGTTAATTCAATGGAAACCTTTTCGGTCCCTCGCAATGAAGTCTGGTTTACCAGGTCAGGTTCGGAAGAAAGCAGCCAAAGTCAGAATTTTCGTGTGCCGAGACTAAGCCGGAAAGGTTTCCACCTTTCCAGCCCTTCTTTTTAAATACGTTGTGTCAGTTGCTTGAAAAAGCCATTTTCTTTATTGACCAATTCGCTGTACGAACCTTGTTCAATTAATCGACTGTTATCGATCACCACAAGTTGATCAAATTGCTCAATGGCGGTTAAACGGTGCGTCACCATAATCAAGGTTTTACCGACACTGTGAGCCAAAATCGCTTGCAGAATATTGCGTTCGGTTTCGCGATCCAAACCTTCTGTCGGTTCATCTAAGAGTAAAATAGGCGCATCATTTAATAACACGCGTGCCAAGCCTAAACGACGTTGTTCTCCGCCTGATAACGGACGACCGCCGTCTCCCAGCCATAAATCTAATCCTTGTTCTTGATTCACCAATTTTTCCAAGCCCACCTGTTGTAGCACGGCAACCATTTTTTCATCGCTTAATGGCGCATGGGTAGCGAGTTTCAAGTTGTTACGCAACGTATCGCTAAACACATGCACGCGTTGCGTTAAGAAACAAAATTGTTGGCGTAAACTGCTTTCACTATAGGCTTGAATGCGATTACCGGCGAATAAGATTTCCCCTTGATTGGCATCATAATTGCGTACCAATAATTGAAGTAGCGTCGATTTGCCGCTGCCGGTTTTTCCTAAAATGGCAAGTTTTTCACCGGCTTGAATATGGAGATTTAAGTCCACTAATGCCGGATTATCACGTTGCGGATAAGTGAAATGAACTTGATTAATTTGCAATAACGGCACTTGAGTTTGGCTTTCAACAAGTTGCGTGCCGGAAAAATCTACAAGTGGTTGCTGTTCGATAATATCTGTTACCCGTTCAGCTGACGCCACCATTTGCCCAATGTGCAAAAATGCTGCACCGATAGGCATCAGAATTTCAAACGAGGCGAGGGCGGCAAAAGCAAACAAGCCAATCAACGCTGCGCGATATTCATCACTGCCCAAATCCACTTGTGCGGCAAACCACATCACAATACATAACACCAAGCCGTTGGCGAACAACAAAAGTGCGGTGGAAAATCCCGATAAATTCGCTTCCTGTTGTTGATAGGCTTGCCATTGCTGTTCGGTTTGGCTCAATTTCCCTTTTAGTTTTTCTTCCCCGTTAAATAACAACAGTTCTGCTTGAGCCTGAATAAATTCCACAAATTGTGTGCGGTAAAGCGCGCGGGATTGGGTTAATTTTGCGCCGAATTTGTTGCCCAGATGGTAAAAGATTGTTGGAATCACCAATAATAATGTCAGTAACGTGAGGCCAAGGAATAGGGCGAGTGGCACATGAACAAAACTTAATCCAAGGGTAATAAATATAATCACCACAATGGAGCTGATAAATGGTGCAATCAGGCGAAGATAAAGACCGTCCAAGGTATCCACATCGGCAACCAAACGGTTTAATAAATCACTGTTACGATAGCGATTAAGTACACCCGGGCTTAACGGGATAATTTTTCTAAACACTTGCACGCGTAATTTGGCTAGCACGCGGAAGGTGGCGTCATGAGTAACAACTTTTTCAAAATAGCGTGCCACGGTACGTCCGATGGCTAAACCGCGTACGCTGGCAGACGGATAGAAAAAGTTAAACAATGAACCTAAACCGGCAATGGCGGTCGCCCCCAAGAACCAACCGGAAAGGGTAAGCAACCCGATGCTGGAGGCAAGTCCTAAAATCATTAATAAACCACCGAAAATTAACGGCAGTTTGGCAAATTTAAATAAACGAATAAAAGGCAATAAAGCACGCATTAGTTAATATCCTGTTGTCGTTGTGCCAATAATTCGGCGAAGAAACCTTGATGTTGCAGTTGGTCAAAATGCCCCTGCTGAATAATTTGTCCGTGGCGCATCACTAAAATGGTGTCGCATTGTTTCAGATCTTCAATGCGGTGGGTGATCATCACGGTTGTTTGTTGGCGACTGATGTGTTGCAAGGCTTGTAACACTTGATTTTCCGATTGCGCATCGAGGCTAGCAGTCGGTTCATCCAGTAATAACAAATCACCTTTACGCAGTAGCGCACGAGCAACGGCCAAACGTTGTGCTTGCCCCACGGACACGCCAATGCCACCTTCTTTAATTTCTGCCTCTAAGCCGAGACGGTCGGTAAATTCTTTCGCTTGCGCTAATGCCAACGCCTGATCAATTTCTTGCGCAGAAGCTTGAATATCACCCAATAATAAATTCTCTTTAATCGTGCCTTGCAACAACAACGGGTTTTGTCCGACCCATGCAATGTGTTTGCGCCATTGGGCTAAATCGACATTGCGCAATTCTTGCCCGTTGATTTTCAGGCTGCCTTCATAAGGTAAAAAGCCTAAAATGGCATTGATCAGCGAGGTTTTTCCGGCGCCGCTTTGTCCCACAATCGCGATGTGGCTCTGCGCCGGAATATGAAAATTCAGCGCCTCTGTCAGCGGTTTACCTTGTGGCGACAAGACCACCACATTTTCACCTGAAATTTCCACCGCACTTTGGCTTTCAAATGCCGCTTTGCTGTTGCCTTGAGCGATTAAATAATCTTCTTCCAAGAAATCTACAATGGCATCTGCCGCACCGATACCGGCGGCACGGTCATGATAATAGGTGCCGAGGTCGCGTAAGGGTTGGTAAAACTCCGGTGCAAGAATAAGGCAGAAGAAACCGATAAAGAGTGTAATCGGCGTGCCGTAACTGCCGAATTCCACTTGCCCTAAATAACTGAAACCGAAATACACTGCCATTAATGCAATAGAAATCGAGGTAAAAAACTCCAACACGGCAGAGGAGAGGAATGCCATTTTCAAGACATCCATGGTAGTTTCACGGAAATCTTCCGTGCTGTTTTCAATATGGCGGGTTTGCTCGGAAGTGCGGTCGAATAAACGCAAGGTTTCCAAACCGCGCAGACGATCGAGGAATTGACCGCTTAACCGAGCAAGGGTATCCATGTTCTTTTGGCTGCTGTCTGCTGCCGCTTTGCCCACCAAAATCATGAAGATAGGAATCAGCGGCGCGGTGCCCATTAAAATCAAACCGGCTGTCCAATTCAACGGGAACACGGCAATCAGAATAATCATCGGCACAATGGCGGAAAGCGCTTGTTGCGGTAAATAGCGGGCGTAGAAATTGTGCAGGTTTTCCACCTGTTCCAACATGATGGTTGCCCAACTGCCGGCAGGTTTATTGTTAATCGTTGCAGGGCCAACTTGATGGATTTTATCCAAAATTTGCTGACGAATAATATTCCGTAATAATTGACCGCACTTGAAGCCGATTTTTTCTCGGAGCCACAAAATCAGCGCACGTAGCGCAAAGCCGACGACTAAGCCGATAAAGTAAGGCGCTAAACCGGTGACCGGTTCGCCCAGAATAATGAGCTTATGCAGCAAAGAGGCCAAGAGATAAGTCTGCCCCACTAAAATCACCGAGGAGAACGTGGCGAGCAGAATGTTGAGATTTAAATATTTTTTAATCGGCTTTTGCTGTGTGCGAAGCCATTGTTGCAAATATTTTTGACGAGATTTATCCATAAGTTATGTTGTATCAGAAACAGAAAAACGGAAGGTGGGCGTTATTGCCCACCCTGTATTGCACAATGTGTTGTCTCGGTGCGATGACCGAACAGTTATGCTTTTTGCGCATCCAAATAACGCTCGGCATCTAATGCCGCCATGCAGCCGGTGCCAGCAGAGGTAATGGCTTGACGATAGTTGTGATCCATCACATCGCCTGCGGCAAAAACACCTTCCACAGAAGTGGCGGTTGCATTGCCCTCTAAACCGGATTTCACCACGATATAGCCGTTCTTTAATTCCAGCTGATCTTGGAAAATTTCCGTATTCGGTGCATGGCCGATGGCCACGAAGACGCCGTCTAATACGACTTCTTCTGTTGCTTCAGATTGCACGTCTTTCAAACGTACGCCGGTCACACCCATGTTGTCGCCCAACACTTCATCTAAAGTGCGGTTGGTATGCAACACAATTTTGCCTTCTTCCACTTTTTTGTATAAGCGGTCGATAAGAATTTTCTCTGCGCGGAAACTATCGCGACGGTGGATTAAATGCACCTCAGAAGCAATGTTGGCTAAATAAAGCGCTTCTTCCACGGCGGTGTTACCGCCACCGATGACGGCAACCGGTTTGTTGCGATAGAAGAAACCGTCACAAGTGGCACAAGCGGAAACGCCACGACCTTTGAAGTTTTCTTCGGAAGGTAAGCCTAAATAACGGGCGGAAGCACCGGTGGCGATGATTAACGCATCGCAGCTAAAGGTTTGTGCATCGCCGTATAATTTGAATGGGCGAGAAGATAAATCTACACGGTTAATGTGATCGAAGACGATCTCGGTCTCAAATTTTTCTGCGTGTTGCAACATTCTTTGCATTAATTCCGGACCGGTCGTTTCACCGAAATCACCCGGCCAGTTTTCAATTTCACTGGTGGTAGTGAGTTGTCCGCCTTGTTGTAATCCTGTGACGAGCACCGGTTTCAAATTAGCGCGCGCCGCATAAATAGCCGCAGTGTAACCAGCAGGGCCTGATCCTAAAATGAGTAATTGAGCGTGTTTCATATCCGACATAATCAATCCTTATCAACTTGAAATTTGTGGGCGCTATTATAGAAGATTTCCCATCAGTACAACAACGAATAGAGCAATCGGCGGTATTTATTGGTTACCGGATCGTTGTTGCCGATGGCGACCAAGATGGATAAAAATTCCTGCTTAATTTTGCCGTCCTCTGCGCCTAAATCTTGACGTAAAATGGTAAATAACAAGTCCAACGCCTCTTCGTTGCGGTTGGCTTGGTGTAATTGCAAGGCCAATTTTAACGCAAGATCATGGGTTGCCCGTTTTGCAAATTCTTCCTGTAATTGTTGAATTTCCGGCGTATCGGCGGCTTTAATCAACAAGTCAATTTGTGCTTGTAATCCTTGCCAGCGACTGTCGCGATCTTGCAAGGGGATTTTGTTCAAAATCTGCTGTGCAGGCTCAGTTTTTTTCATGGCGATATAGGTTTCCGCATAGAGCAGTGAGATATCGCTATTTTTCTGATCAGACAACTCCCACGCCTCTTTCAACAATGGCAACGCCTGCTCATAGTTTTCCACCGCAAGCAAATCCAACGCCTGATTAAATTTGATTTCTTCCTCTTTCGGCAAAATCACACTCAAACGCTGTTGCAAGGTGGTGTTATCCAACGCGCCTTGAAACGCATCCAACGCTTGCCCATCTCTAAACAAATAAGTGGTCGGCAAGGCTTGAATACGAAACTGCGCCGCCACCATTTGTTCTTTCTCACAATCTACTTTTGCCAACACAAATTGCCCTTGGTATTGGTTGGCATAATTTTCCAAGGTTTTCACAAACGCCACCGAATCTGCATGGCTTGGCGCATAAAACGTGATCACCAAAGGATGATGTTGTGAAAGCTGTAAAATTTCGTTGAGATTTTGCTCGTTGAGGTCACGAATGGCAGGAAAATCCGTCATATTCTTCTCTTGTTTTGAATGAAATGAATGGCGCGCATTATAGCAAAGTACGGTAGGATTTTTTAGTGTTTTTCAGGGTATAGCCTCTTAAAGGCTTGCAAGATTGACGATTCGCATAAAGGAGATTCGGATAGGGTTTAAACCCCCAAAACATCCGAAAAATTGACTGCACTTTTCATGTCATTTCCTATTAGTAAAAAATGTTGTTCATAAAGCGTGGCTTATTGCTTAATCAAATAACAAGGAGAAAATCATGAAAAAATGTCGGTTTTGTTTGTTAAAGAAGAATAGTGAATGCCGATACTACCGATTAGCCGTAATCGATGGCGTACAAGAAATTTCCCCTTATGGTCTGGAAATAGCGTGGCAAGTAACTGCACTTTTAAAATATAGAGTAAGAAGGCATAATTGCGGCTCTAGTTTTTCGAATTATTTATTTTAGGAGCAAAAAGATGAATATTTTATTATTGGATGGTGGCAAAGATTTCGGACATTCACATGGTGATTTGAACCATACACTTCATAAAAAAGCAAAAGAAATTTTGACCGCACTTGGACACAATATAAAAGAAACCGTGATTGATGCCGGCTATGATGTTGAGGCAGAAATCGAAAAATTTGTTTGGATGGATGCCGTAATTTGGCAGATGCCGGGTTGGTGGATGCACGAACCTTGGACAGTGAAAAAATACATAGACGAAGTATTAACCAGCGGACACGGCAAGCTTTACCACAGTGATGGTCGTCATCGTGTCAATCCGACAGAAGGCTACGGCACAGGTGGTTTGTTGCAAGGCAAAAAACACATGCTCTCACTTACTTGGAATGCCCCGATTGAAGCCTTCACCCGTGAAGGCGATTTCTTTGAAGGAAAAGGCGTAGATGCGTTATACATGCACTTCCATAAACTCAACGAATTCATCGGCTTGACCTGTCTGCCGACATTCTTATGTAACGACGTGATTAAAAATCCACAAGTAGAACAATACTTAGCAGACTACCAAGCACATTTGGAAAAAGTGTTTGGTTAATTACTAAATATTAGTTTAGAAGGTGAGCATTTTAGCTCACCTTTTTTATTCAACTAGATTTTGTGAAAGACATTAAAAATGTGATAATTATTAAACATTTTAAGAGACTTTATTTATAAAAATATTTGGAGAAAGCATGGAACATAAACTTGAGGACATCATTGCGATTTTTAATCAATGTTTTGAAGAAGAATATAATACGAGATTGGTTAAAGGTGGGGATGAGCCGATTTATATTCCTGCAAATGATGAGGTGCCTTATAACGCCATTTACTTTGAGAGAGGCTTTTGCAGCAGTGCATTATATGAAATTGCCCATTGGTTAGTGGCGGGGAAAGAGCGCCGTAAATTAGACGATTTTGGCTATTGGTATGAGCCGGATGGTCGTTCTGAAGAACGCCAGCGTGATTTTAAAAGGTGGAAGTGAAACCGCAAGCATTAGAATGGATTTTGGCGACAGCGGCAGGTTTCCGTTATTTTGCCAGTGCGGATAATTTGAATGGTAATCCGGGCGATACACAGCCTTTTAAACAAGACGTGTATGAACAAGTGAAAATCTACGCGGAAAAAGGTTTACCAAAACGAGCGGAAACGTTACGTTATGCTCTTGCTATTTTTTATGGCACAGAAGATCGTATTGATTTAAGTAAATTTGATGTGACGCGTATTTAAAGTAATATTATTTTTTACCCTGTTTACAGGGAGTGTAATCAATATTATCAACTAAACAATAGTTTGTTTTATAATTTTTTACAAAAATAAAGGACTAATTTCTATGAAATTTCCAAAAACACTTATCACTACTGCCATTCTAGGCTTTTCACTTGCTTCTTTTCATTCTACCGCTTGGGCGGGTACGCCGGAACAGCAATTCCAACAAGGTCTTGAAGCTACAGAAAGGGGCGATTATCAAACCGCCTTTAAACTTTGGTTACCTCTGGCGGAGCAAGGTGATGCGATCGCCCAAGTTCTTTTGGGAAATGCGTATGAAAATGGACTTGGCGTCAAACAAGATTATTTTGAAGCGGTGAAGTGGTATCGCCAAGCGGCGGAGCAGGGAGATGCAGCTGCTCAATTGAAATTGGGCGCGATGTATGAAGATGGACGTGGCGTCAAACAAGATGATGTTGAAGCGGTGAAGTGGTATCGCCAAGCGGCGGAGCAAGGATTTGCACTGGCTCAATTGCAATTGGGCTTGGTGTATAATAAGGGACTCGGCGTAAAACAAGATGATGTTGAAGCGGTGAGGTGGTATCGCCAAGCGGCGGAACAGGGAGATGCACAGGCTCAATTTATGTTGGGATTCTCATATCTTTTAGGAAAAGGTATTCAAGTAAATAAATCTTTAGCTAAAGAATGGTTTGGTAAGGCTTGCAATAATGGTGAACAACGGGGTTGTGAATATTATGGCAAGTTAAATAGAGGAGAGATGTAATAACACGTTTACAGCTCATATTGGCGAGTAGAAATTGTGTTTTATTTAATTATAAGTTTAATAAGGATGCAAAATAATGAAGAAAAAATTAACCTTAGCTGTTTTATTATTGGCGATGATTGGTGGCGGAGCAGTGTATTTTACCCAATATTACCCAGAACAGACAGAAATTCGGAAGTTAGAACGTTTATTAGAGCGTAAACAGCATTATAACGATAAAAAAGCGAGTAATGAATTAAGCCAATTCCCTGCTGAGCGTTTGCGTGTGTTAGCAGAAAAAGGTTATCCAGCTGCACAATTTCAGTTAGCCGAAATATATGAAAGTAATAAACAAGAAGAATTTGCTAAAAAATGGTATGAGAAAGCAGCAGCTCAGAATTATGCTGAGGCTTATTATCAATTATCCAATTTAGATGAGCAAAGAAAAGATGAATATCGTGAAAAAGCTGTTCAATTAGGAAGTTATCATGCGAAAGGTCACCAGGCATTCCACTTGCTTGTTAACGGAGATAAGTTAAGTGCAATAATGTTATGGACCCAAAATGCTGAAGCAGGATTCCCAGTGGCTCAAGCAAATTTAGGAAATGCCTATTTTTATGGTGATGGTGTGCAACAAGATTGGCAGAAAGCATTTTATTGGTATAGTGAAGCTTACAAAAATATAAAAATAAATAGTTCATTTGATTTTTTTCCACTAGTACTTGGACGTAAAGATTTTGATATTTACCAAGATTTAGCTACGCTTTATTTATTAGGTTTGGGTACGCCAAAGAATGAAAAAATGGTTGAAGAATTGTTGGATAAATGTAAAGAACATTCGGCTTGCAAAGATAAAAAAATTACGGATATTACCGATTTAAAACTGAGTATTCTTAGTCGGGATGATTTACCAAATCAACCTGAGCTTCAAGAAAAAATCGAAGCGATTAAAGAAGAGTTGGTGTTAAGCAAAGATCCGAAAGTGTTAATTAAGCTAGGCGAGTTGGAAAAAGATAAATCCAAAGCCCAAAAATACTTTGGTGATGCTTGCGATTTACGCAGTCAAGAAGGGTGTGATAAATATCGTGAGCTCAATCAAAAACAAGAGACTAATAAATAGTGAGTAAGTCACCAACAAAGCACCTGAGATTCTTAATCTCCTCTTCGCTGTCAATTCTCCCTAAAATCGGCTAGAACAGGCCGATTTTATTTTTTGATTTAACTTTAGAAAGATATGAAAGATTCTATTATTGCAAAACTTGAAAGTTTAAAAGAACGTTATGAAGAATTAGAGGCATTGCTAGGTGATGCGTCGGTGATTTCACCATCTTCGCCTGAATCATAAATCGTCAACGGTACAACCGTCAGACGATTTTTGATTTCCACACCATTGTTAAAGGTATAAGGGGTAAATAAGGGGGCATATTTAGGATTCATTTTATTTTCCGTATTAACTTTCTGAGTTTTGTTGCTCGCTATATTACGGGCTTGTTTTTTGCTAAAAAAGCAACGGATAATAAAATTAGTTTTGCTAATTTGGAAAATATAGTCTATGAGACAATGAATGAAACGGTTTCCGAGCACTTGAATTAAGGTATCTATTAACATTTATTGTTGCTCTGAATGGCGTAGAAAAAATGTACTTGTAAAAAGGTTTCAAGACTATTTACCAAAACACCTGAAAATCTGACCGCACTTTGGAAGAAAAAAGGTTGTCTGAAACTTAACTTTCAGACAACCTCATTTTTAACTTTGCAGCAAAGCGAAAGAATATTTCATCATCTCCTACTGGGAAAATATGTTGTTCATAAATTGAGATTTATTGCTTAATCATTTATCCGTACAATCTGCCTCATCAAATATTTTAAGGAGGCAATGATGAAAAAAATGCCTGTATTGTTTGTCGGGCATGGTAGCCCGATGAATGTTTTAGATAAAGAAAACCCATTCAATCAGAATTTCAGCCTAATTACGCAAAAGTTTGCCAAACCAAAAGCTATTTTGATGATTTCGGCGCATTGGTACAGCGGCCGTTTGCAGGTAACTTCAAGTGAACGTCCTGAAATGATTTACGATTTCTACGGCTTTCCTGAAGAACTCAGCCAAGTGCAATATCCGGCGCCCGGCTCGCCTGAGCTGGCGGAACAAGTGCGGTTGTTATTGCAGCCGGAAAATGTTGAGCTGAACTCAACGCGTGGTTTTGATCATGGCGCTTGGGCGGTGTTGAAGTTTCTCTATCCCGATGCCGATATTCCCGTCGTGCAACTGAGTCTTAACCGTTTGCAACCGGCAGAGTGGCATTTTAATTTAGCGAAAAAATTATCTGCTTTGCGTGAACAGGGTGTCTTGATTATCGGCAGCGGCAATATTGTGCATAATCTGAGAGCCATAAGCTGGGAACATATTGATCAAATCGGTGCAGGTTATGACTGGGCGTATGCGTTCCGTGATCATATTAATCACGCCATGACCACACAAAATAACGATGAATTGGTGCATTATGAGCAATTTGGTGAAGGTGCGGTACTTTCCGTACCCACACCTGATCACTATTTGCCACTCTTGTATGTAATGGCGCTACGAGAGCCTAATGAAAAAGTGGCATTTTTCAATGATAATTTGATTGCGGGTTCATTGAGTATGACCTCTGTGTTGGTGGAATGAAATGAACGCAACACTTTATGTTGAAATCTATAAATTGGTGTTGTAATAGGGCGGGGTGGTGGCGAGCATTTCGCTTTCAGTTGCCGAGTTTGAGGCACCGTTCACGCACGGATCCGCCCGGTAAAGTAACATGAGAAAACACAATGAGAGCGCTTCTTGCTTTGAAGGTGACAACAATCACGTTATGTTCTGAAAATTAGTGATTTGTTGTTGAAAATAGATTAATCACCAGCACGCCGGAAATAATCAGGGCAATTCCTAACATAGCGAGCATATCGAGTTTTTGTCCAAAGGCAAAGAAGGCAACCATCGCTGTCAAAATGATCCCTGCGCCGGACCAAACGGCATAGACCAAGCCGACAGGCAGGCTGCGGAAGACGATGGAGACCAAATAAAACGATAAGGCATAAATCAATAACGCACTTATGGTAGGAAGCTGTTTGGTAAAACCATTGCTTAATTTCAGCAAATTGGTGGCGATGACTTCCAAGCCGATAGAGCCACCCAGTAAAAGCCAAGGATTCATATTTTCTCTCTGTTTGTAAAATCTTTCTAAAAAATGACCGCACTTTAGAATGCGATTGAACCGTCGATGAAAAAACGACAATTTTGAACGGAATATAGCAAATTTGCATTACGCCGTCGCAATTCTTTTTTAGATAGGGTTTTTGAATTGATTTAATAGATTTCAATCGGTAAAACCTTTCTATATTATGCTTGGCGATATTTACTTCAAGCTAATACTATTTATTAAGGAGTTTTCTATGAGTGCTAAATGCCCTTTTTCTCATTTAACCAGCACGCCTTTAACGATGGGTAACGGCGCGCCTGTTGCCGATAACCAAAACAGTTTAACTGCCGGCCCACGTGGTCCGTTACTTGCGCAGGATTTATGGCTTAACGAAAAATTAGCGGATTTCGTGCGTGAAGTGATTCCGGAGCGTCGTATGCATGCGAAAGGTTCCGGTGCATTCGGCACCTTTACTGTGACGAATGACATCACTCAATACACCCGTGCCAAAATTTTCAGTGAAGTCGGCAAAAAAACGGAAATGTTTGCACGCTTTACGACCGTTGCCGGTGAACGTGGTGCTGCGGATGCGGAACGTGATATTCGTGGTTTTGCTTTAAAATTCTATACCGAAGAAGGAAACTGGGATTTAGTGGGTAACAACACGCCGGTATTTTTCTTGCGCGATCCGCGTAAATTTCCTGATTTAAATAAAGCGGTAAAACGCGATCCGCGCACGAATATGCGTTCAGCTACAAACAACTGGGACTTTTGGACATTATTGCCTGAGGCATTGCACCAAGTCACTGTTGTCATGAGTGATCGCGGTATTCCGGCAAGCTATCGCCATATGCACGGTTTCGGTTCACATACTTACAGTTTTTGGAACGAAGCGGGCGAACGTTTTTGGGTGAAATTCCACTTCCGTACCCAACAAGGCATTAAAAACTTAACCGATGCAGAAGCGGCTGCCGTCATCGCAAATGACCGTGAAAGTCATCAACGCGATCTGTATGAAGCGATTGAACGGGGTGATTTCCCGAAATGGACGTTATACGTACAAATTATGCCTGAAGCCGATGCGGAAAAAGTGCCTTACCACCCATTCGATTTAACTAAAGTATGGCCGAAAAAAGACTATCCATTAATTGAAGTAGGGGAGTTTGAACTTAACCGCAATCCGGAAAACTTCTTTGCTGATGTGGAACAATCTGCCTTTGCACCGAGTAACTTAGTGCCGGGGATCGGTGCAAGCCCGGATAAAATGTTGCAAGCGCGTTTATTCAACTATGCAGATGCACAACGTTATCGTTTAGGAGTGAACTACCGTCAAATTCCGGTAAATCGTCCACGTTGTCCGGTACACAGCAACCAACGTGATGGTTTTGGTCGTGTGGACGGTAACTACGGTAGCTTACCGCACTATGAACCGAATAGTTTTAATCAATGGCAACAACAACCGGATTTTGCCGAACCACCACTTCGTATTAATGGTGATGCTGCGCACTGGGATTTCCGTAACGATGATAACGATTACTTCAGCCAACCGCGTGCATTATTTAACTTAATGAATTCGGAGCAAAAACAAGCGTTATTCAATAACACAGCAGCCGCAATGGGGGATGCACCTGATTTCATCAAATATCGTCACATTCGCAACTGTCATTGGTGTGATCCGGCGTATGGTGAAGGTGTTGCCAACGCATTAGGCTTAACTGTTGAAGATGCTTTAAAAGCACGTGAAGTAGATCCTGCTTTAGGTCAACCAGGATTGTTGTAATTTCAGGTTTTAATGCATATAGGTTGAGCGACAAAAAAACACCTGAAAAACGGATTGGACTTTATCATAAAAAAATCACCTGAAATCTTAATAGCCGTGATGTGCAATTTTTCGATAGAGCTCAGTCAAAAATTACTTATAAAAAATCCCCTAAATTAAACATTTAGGGGATTTTTGTTTTTAATGATATGTGATTATTTCATGCCTTTCTTAACCAAATCCTCATAACCGCCATGGTTGGTAACGTTGGTGTAACCTGCTTTTTTCAGTGCGTTTAACGCCACTTCTGCACGGCGACCGCTGCGGCAGTAGAGGTTGATAGGTGCGTCTTTATCCGGGCTAACGGATTGGATGCGTTCAAGGATTTGATCGTGCGGAATGTTAATCGCATCTTGTAAATGGCCTGCGTTAAATTCTTCGGCAGAGCGAACATCAATCCAAACACCTTTTGTGTTTGCTTGTTGCGCCATCGCTTTTTCTGTTTCTGGCATAGAAGCTGCTGAGGCAGCTAAGGGCGCTGTCATCGCAGCAGCGAAAACGACTGCAGTCATTAATTTTTTCACGATTTAATCTCCTTTTATATGGATGGTTATGTGTTTTGAATCGCCCATTATGTTACTCACAAACACGGCTGTAATAAATGGCAAATTAGGCCAAAAATGAGATGTTTTATGAATCGTTTTGATAGGAATTTTAGGGGATTTAGGCAGATCTCAAGCGATCAGATATTGAGTGTTGAAAAACATCTAAAAATCTGACCGCACTTTGAACTATTTCACACTCAATCTCACCGCCACGGTTTCGCCAGACTGAAGATAGCGATGGATTCGTGCGGTTTCTACGCACACCATGGTTTGATAGCCGTTTTCAGCCATACTGCTTGTGGCTTTGTGCCATGGGTTCCATAACACCACATCGCTGGCATTTTGATGTGCCACAAATAGGGTACGTTGGTTGACTTGGTCGTGAATTTCCGTTGGCTGCTGTGGGGCAGTATAAATGCAATCTACGTTTTCATTGATAGTGCGTGGTGAAGGCACGGTTTCCTGCGATTGGGTCAGGGAGTTAAAACAGGTTGTTGGTAGGTTGACGATCGTCGTGTTGGCGATGTTGCTAATCTTGAAATAACTATGTAGCGCCAGTTGCACCTTTTCCATGCCGGTTTCGCCGTAGTGAGTAAAGCGCAGGTCGCAATGTTCGGTGAACAGCATTTCAATTTTAGCCAAAATGAGGTGGTGTTTTGAAAACAACGAAAAAACTAACCGTACTTTATCACAGCCAATCTCATAGTCGCTTAGTTGCCACAGGCTGGTGCGGGCGAAACCATGCGCAGGTGTGCCGGTATTATTAAACCATGGATAGCAAATCGGGATGCCGCCACGAATTGCCGTGCCGGCGTTAAACGGCTCAATGTCGCTTAACCACAATACATCTTGCTTGCTGTGCGCCGGTTGCCAACTGAATAAATGCGCCCCTTGCAAGGCGATTTTGGCGGTGCCGACGGCGTGGTGTAAATGTAAAACGGGAATGTCGTTGTAAGCATATAAGCTCAATTCCGGCGTGATTTGTTGTTGTAATTGAATGTTCATCGTCTTGTCCTTATTGATTCAGAAAGAGGGGAAATCTGCTATACTGTGCCGACTTTTTAACAGGTGAAAAATAATGGCGTATTCAAAACAAATTAGCAAGGCGTTTTCCCCAGAGGGTGCATTGAGCGCCCATATCAAGGGCTTTCGTCCCCGCGCGGAACAGGTCGACATGGCGACGGCAGTAGGCAATGCCATTGAACAGCATGGCGCGTTAGTGGTGGAAGCCGGTACGGGCACGGGCAAAACCTTTGCATATTTGGCGCCGGCGTTATTGGCGAAAAAGAAAACCATCATTTCTACCGGTTCCAAAAATTTGCAAGATCAGCTGTTCAATCGCGACTTGCCCGCCATTCAAAAAGCCCTCGGGTACAGCGGCAAAATTGCCTTGCTCAAAGGGCGTGCCAATTATTTATGTTTAGAACGTTTAGAACAGGTGATTGCGCAAGGCGTGCTGGGTGACCGCAGTGTGCTGCACGATTTATCCAAAGTGCGAAAATGGCGCAACGCCACGAAGACCGGGGATTTGTCCGAATGTATTGAAATTGCTGAAGACAGCCCGATTTTGCCCCAGCTCACCAGCACGGCCGAAAGTTGTTTGGGGAGTGATTGCCCGAATTATGCGGATTGTTTTGTGGCATTGGCGCGTAAAAAAGCGTTGAATGCGGATTTGGTGGTGGTCAATCATCACTTATTTTTTGCCGACATGGCAGTGAAAGAAAATGGCTTCGGCGAATTGATCCCGAATGCAGAAGTGATTGTATTTGATGAAGCGCACCAACTGCCTGATATCGCCAGCCAATATTTCGGTCAATCGGTGACATCCCGCCAACTTTTTGATTTATGTAAAGACATTCAAATTACCTACCGCACTGAAGTGAAAGACATGAAACAGCTTGGTGTGGCGGCGGATCAACTGTTAAAAATTGTGCAGGATTTTCGTTTAATGTTGGGTGAAGGCAATTTGCGCGGTAACTGGCGGCAAATGCTGCAACAAAGTGCGGTCAAAAAAGCTTTTGATTTTTTATTGGAAAAACTGAATTTCACTGCTGAGGTGGTGAAATTGGGCTTAGGGCGTTCGCAAACGCTGGACAGCATTTTTGAGCGTATTGCGCAGTTACAAAATCTACTTAAACGCCTGACGGAAACGGAAATCACCGGCTATTGCTATTGGTTTGAATGTATCGGTCGCCAGTTTGGGCTACACATTACGCCACTTACTGTGGCGGACAAGTTTGGTGAGCAAATGGCGAAACAAAAATGCGCTTGGATTTTCACCTCAGCCACCTTGGAAGTGGGCGGTACTTTTGCGCATTTTTGCCAGCGTTTAGGCATTCAAGATGCGGCGCAGAAAATTCTGCCAAGCCCCTTTAATTATGCGGAGCAATCCTTGCTATGCGTGCCACGTTATCTGCCGGCAACCAATCACAGCGGCACGTTCACTCAATTAGGCAAAATGTTACTGCCGATTATCGAAGCCAACCAAGGGCGTTGTTTTGTGCTTTGCACGTCGTACGCCATGATGCGCAGTCTGGCGGACTATTTTCGTGAAAACAGTGAACTGACGATTTTATTGCAGGGCGAAACAGCAAAAACGACGTTATTGGAACAATTTGTTTCGCAATCGCATAGCGTGCTGGTGGCCACCTCCAGTTTTTGGGAAGGCGTGGATGTGCGGGGCGATGCCTTGTCGCTGGTGATTATCGATAAACTGCCGTTTACTGCGCCTGACGAGCCTTTACTGAAAGCCCGTATTGAAGATTGTCGTTTGCAGGGCGGTGATCCGTTTCATGATATTCAAATTCCCGAAGCGGTGATTACGTTGAAGCAGGGCGTAGGGCGGTTAATTCGTGATGTGACCGATCGCGGTGCTGTGATTATTTGCGATAACCGCTTGGTGATGCGGCCTTATGGAGAAACCTTTTTACGCAGTTTGCCGAATTTTAAACGTACGCGGGATTTGCACAAAGTGGTACAATTCTTAACAACTTTAAAGACAGATGATAACAACGAATCAATATAAATATGAAAAATGTCACATTATTAGCTTTGGATACCGCAACAGAGGCTTGTTCTGTTGCTTTGTTACGCGGCAGTGAAAAAACACATTTAGCGCAATTTGCACAGCGTGAACACACCAAACATATTTTGCCGATGGTGGATGAAATTTTGGCTCAAGCAGGCATTACGCTACATCAAGTGGATGCCTTGGTTTTTGGACGTGGTCCGGGCAGTTTTACCGGTGTGCGTATTGGCGCTGGTATTGCCCAAGGCTTAGCCTTTGGGGCTGATTTGCCGGTGATTCCGGTGTCCAATTTGGCCGCCATGGCACAAGCTGCCTATGCGCAATATCAGGCGGAAAATGTATTAACGGCGATTGATGCGCGTATGAATGAAGTGTATTTCGCCCAATGGCAGGCGCAAAAAGTGCGGTCAGATTTCGGCGAGTTTTTAGATTGGCAACCGGTTATTGCCGAGCAGGTGTGCAGCCCGTCAAAAGCCATTGAGCAGGTGGTTCAACAACATCATGAAAATGCCGTTTTAGCAGGAACCGGCTGGGCGGCTTATCCTGAATTAAGCGACGCAAATTTTGGTAAAGCGACAGAGATCACCTTACCTTCTGCTTTATATATGCTGGATTTGGCATTGCCAAAATGGTTTGCCGGCGAGACCATCAGCCCGTTGGAGATTGAACCGATTTACTTACGTAATGAAGTGACGTGGAAGAAATTGCCGGGGCGAGAATAGATTTTAATCATCTTTTGAGAGGAGCATTAAAATGAGCAAAAAAATAGGCTTAATATTAACCGCACTTTCTCTTGTTTTAACCGGTTGTGTGTCGGCGCCGCAAGGGTTAGAGCCAAAACAATTTGATGCGTTAAATTTAAATAACATTCAACAGCAAGATTATGATTGTCGTTGTGTGAAAGTACGTCTGGGCGGCAAAGTGATTTCTGCCACTGCGTTAAAAAATCAGACAAAAGTGGAAGTGTTAAATCAAACTGTCGCGTATTTCTCCGCAAAACCGATGATTGATAGCCACAGCAATGGGCGATTTATTGCCTACTTAAACGGCTTTGTGGATCCGGAAAACTTAAAAGATCAATACATTACCGTTGCCGGTGTGCTAAGTGGCAAAGAGCCGGGCAAAATTGATCAAGCGGATTACAGCTATCCGGTGGTGCAAGCCCATCAATATCGTCTTTGGAAGCTTGTGCAAGAATATTATTACGATCCGGACGACATGTATGATTACGGGCCGTTTTATCCATACGGCTGGTGGGCGCCGAGATTTATGTGGGCCGAACCACGCCTTCGCTATAATTTGTATTAAGTTTGGGCGGAATGTTAGAATTCCGCCTCATTTTATAAAAATAAAGAAAAAAGATAAGGAATCATCATGACTAAACCTTGGTTTCAAAATTATCCGGAAGGTTCTGAGCGTGAGTTGGATACCTCAGAATATGATTCGATTTTAGATATGTTTGATAAAGCGATTCGTGAACATCCCGACCGCGCTGCTTATATTAATATGGGACAAGTGTTAACGTTTCGTAAATTAGAAGAACGCAGCCGTGCTTTTGCGGCCTATTTGCAAAATGAATTGAAGTTGGAGCGTGGTGAGCGTGTGGCATTAATGATGCCGAATTTGTTGCAATATCCAATCGCCTTGTTTGGTATTTTACGTGCCGGCCTTGTGGTGGTGAATGTGAATCCGCTTTACACACCACGCGAGTTGGAACACCAGTTGCAAGACAGTGGCGCCAAAGCCATTGTGGTGGTGTCTAACTTTGCTTCTACGTTAGAAAAAATTGTTTTTAACACTTCCGTGAAACATGTGATTTTGACCCGTATGGGCGATCAGTTGTCTTTTGGTAAACGCACATTAGTGAACTTCGTAGTGAAATACGTGAAGAAACTCGTGCCAAAATATAAGTTGCCAAATGCGGTCACGTTCCGTGAAGTGTTGAGTGTGGGGAAATATCGTCAATATGTGCGTCCGCAAATGGAACGCAATGATTTGGCATTTTTGCAATACACCGGCGGAACTACAGGCGTCGCGAAAGGCGCGATGTTGTCGCACGGTAATATTATCGTGAATGTGTTCCAAGCTAAGTGGATTGCCCATCCTTTTGTGGGCGATCGTAGTCGTGAACGATTGGCTATTCTAGCTTTGCCGTTGTATCACGTTTTTGCCCTCACCGTGAACTGCTTGCTGTTTATTGAATTGGGGGTGACTGCCGTATTAATTACGAACCCGCGTGATATTCCGGGCTTCGTGAAAGAACTGAAAAAATATCCGTTTGTGGCGATTACCGGCGTGAATACCTTGTTTAACGCCCTGTTAAACAATGACGAGTTGAAGAACGTGAATTTCTCTGCCTTAAAACTTTCTGTGGGCGGTGGTATGGCGATTCACCAATCCGTTGCCACTCGTTGGCATGAATTGACCGGTTGTAACATTATTGAAGGTTACGGCATGACAGAATGCTCTCCGCTAATTGCGGCATGCCCGGTGAATGTGGTGAAGCATAACGGCAGTATTGGTGTGCCGGTGCCGAACACCGATATTCGAATTGTGAAAGAAGACGGTTCTGAAGCAGCTCTCGGTGAAGCCGGGGAGTTGTGGGTGAAAGGCGAACAGGTGATGCAAGGGTATTGGCAACGCCCGGAAGCCACCGCAGAAGTGATCAAAGACGGTTGGATGGCAACCGGTGATATTGTGATCATGGATGAAAGTTACAGCTTGCGCATTGTGGATCGTAAAAAAGACATGATTTTGGTGTCCGGTTTTAACGTGTATCCGAATGAAATCGAAGATGTGGCGATGTTAAACAATAAAGTGGCTGAAGTCGCGGCAATCGGTGTGCCAAATGACGTGTCCGGGGAAACCATCAAACTCTTCGTCGTGAAGAAAGATGAAAGTTTAACCCGTGATGAATTACGACAACACTGCCGCAAATATTTAACCGGCTATAAAATTCCAAAAGACATTGAGTTCCGTGAGGAATTGCCGAAAACCAACGTAGGTAAAATTTTACGTCGTGTTTTACGTGATGAAGAAATTGCGAAACATGCGACAACTGCCTAAATTATTTTATTCATCTATTCGAGAGAGAATGTCGCCTCACAGCGCATTCTCTCCTTTATTTCTATGACATATCAAATAAAAGAATGTAACACCCCACCAAACTTTAAATTAATTACCGATGACCATGCCTTGCTTGAGGTTTGTGAACAGGCGAGAGCGCAAAGTGCGGTGGCATTAGACACGGAATTTATTCGAATCAGAACCCTGCATCCTAAATTGGGCTTAATTCAATTATATGCCGGTGATGAGGTGGCGTTAATTGACCCGACAACGATTGAGGACTTTTCCCCTTTTATTGCCTTACTTGCCGATGAAAGCGTATTAAAAGTATTGCATGCTTGCGGTGAGGATTTGGAAGTTTTTCAGCATTATTTCGAGCAATTACCGCAGCCTATGTGTGATACGCAGGTGATGGCGAATTTTCTTGGTTTTACCGGTTCTGCCGGTTTTGCTACGTTGGTACAACATTATTTCCACATTGAAATTGATAAAGGGGCGTCACGCACTGATTGGCTAGCACGTCCATTATCAGAGATACAGTTACGATATGCCGCTGCGGATGTATGGTACTTATTGCCTTTATATGCACAAATGCAGATACAACTGGCACAAACCGAATGGCAAAGTGCGGTGAAAAATGAATGTGAATTTTTACTGAACAAACGGGCTCATGCTGTTAAAAATCCTGATACGGCTTATTTTGCTATTCCTAATGCCTGGAAATTAAATCGCTTAGAATTAATGCGTTTAAAATTACTTGCAAGATGGCGCATGGAAGAAGCCATGAAACGGGATTTAGCGTTAAATTTTGTGGTACGTGCAGAAAATTTATGGCAAGTGGCAAAATACAATCCGAAGAATACATCGGCTTTATTAGAACTCGGTTTGAGTACGGCTGAAGTTCGTATTCACGGTAAGAAATTGTTGCAAATTATTGATCAGGTGAAACGCATTCCAGAGAATGATTATCCGCAGCCAATTCAACGTCTGGCGGATGATTCGCGTTATAAAGCCGCATTGAAGGCATTGCAGCAACAATTAATTCAGATTGCTCCAGCCAATTTACCGAAAGAAATGATTGCCAGTAAGCGTCATTTAGAAAGTCTGATGAAGTGGCACTGGCGAAAAGAAACGGAGGATGAACCGCCGGAATTATTAAGTGGTTGGCGTAAACCCTTTGGTGAAAGCCTGTTGGAATCCTTAAAAGCATTTGATGCATAAGATATTTAAATAAAAAAGTGCGGTGAGTTTTTACGACGTTTTTAAACGTTACAAAAATCCACCGCACTTTTTATTGATGGTGATTATTGTAATTTCTTACCTTCAAACTCACCCGTGAGACTTTCTAAGAAAGACGTAATGTCATCAATGTCTTGTTGTTGCGGTTTCACGTTGCTTTGATATTGCAACATAATGCGAACAGCTTCTTTCAAGTCTTTTGCAGAAGCATCGTGCATATAAGGCGCAGTTAATGCGATATTACGCAATGACGGCACTTTAAAGCGATGCATATCATACGGATCCTTGGTTTGTGCGAAACGACCTTGATCGGCTTCAGTGATTGGTGTGCCGCGATCTTTGAAGTAATCACCGTAAATACCCATGTATTCGTAAGATTGGCCACCCATATTTACGCCGGTATGGCAGGTATCGCATTTATGTTTCTTAAACAATTCGTAGCCTTTTAATTGCTGCTCATTTAATGCGGTTTTATCGCCTTTCAAGTAACGGTCAAAATCGCTGTTTGGCGTGATTAAGGTTTTTTCATATTCACCGATAGCGTGGGTTAATGTGGCTTGGCTCACTTCAGGATAAACTTTTAAGAATTCTTTTTTGAATTCTTCATCCTGTTTAAATTTCGCTACAATGTCATCCCATGTGTGGGCGCCCATCTCGATAGGGTTTACTGGTGGTCCACCTGCTTGGTCAGCAAGATCGATTGCACGACCATCCCAGAATTGGACGAAGTTAAATGCGGAGTTAAATACAGTTGGCGCGTTGATGCCACCTTTTTTGCCTTCAATACCGATAGAGACATCTAAGTGGTCAACCCCACCTTTGTCGAGTTGGTGGCAAGTTTCGCATTGAACGGTACCATCTTGAGAGAGGCGATCATCCATAAAGAGTTTACGACCAAGTTCTACTTGAGCCGGATCCGTCATGATGGCATCCGGGATAGGTTGAATCAGACTGTTAGGGTTTGTTCCTTCTGTATTTGCCGGTAAAAAGGCTTTACGTTGTTCGCGAATCCAATTTAATAACGTGGTTTTTTCATTTTCATCCGGACGACTTCCCCAGTGAAGATGACGGAATGTCGCTACCGGCATTTCGTTATTTTCAATCACGCGTTCAAGTTTTGCTAAATCAACTTCAGATAATTTACTTGGATCTTTTAAGCCATCCAGTAATTTATTTAATAAAAAGACGCGTTTACCTGATTCAATATCGCGACTTAAGATGGAATCCGCTAACGGAAGATTAGCATAGAAAGGTAAATCAGCATTAGGGGAGTGGCAATATTGACAACCGTTATCTAACAAGATTTTGGCAACCTTTTGTTGCTCAGCAGAGTAATTTCCTTCAGCAAGTAATTTTTCTGACTGCCCCTTATCATATTGATGGATATACCCAACAACGCCTAAATAACCAGCAATCGCGATGACCGCGGCTTTAAGTACAAATTTTTTCATAATCATGCTCCAATGTTAAAAAAAGTAAAAACAGCAGGGCGATTATGGCTAAAAACATAATCTAACCATATGATTTAAATCAATAAATTTGATTTGAAAAAGCAATGGATTTAATCGCTTTTATTAATCAAAAATAGGTAATTGAGTAAAAAGAATGCACAAAGAAGGCTTGAAAACACCATAAATAAATCGAATTGAAAGAGAATTATCAATAGGCAAAACTAAATTTTGGTGGGCAAACGATGCTAGGAAATTATTTTTCTATAAAAGAGAACCGCGCCGAATTCGACGCGGTTCAGTTTCACCCGAAGGTGAGTTCATGGTTTTCCTATGCGCTAGGAGTGACGCCAATCTAACAAAATCAATTTGATGTTCAACTTGACTTATTTTAAGCCTTTCCTTTCATTCTCGCTTTTTGAGAGAAGCAGAACGCCACAAATGGGAATGTATCTAGTGATGCATATAGTTGCTACCGTTCTCCGGTAGCTGAAACGTTCGTTACGTAAATCCTAAGATATTCGCCTTGACTCCGTCCCTTTCACCGCTGTTGCTACTTTATAACGACTAAAGAAAGAAGCGCCAACACTCATGTTGAAGCATTATAGTTATAATAGGAAGAGGCCTTTTACGCTTAGCTGATAGCCTTGTTGAAGAGTGCCAAGGAATTATCAAATTGATCTTGTGTGTAATTCTCTTTCTATATCGAACCCTTCCGAATTATTCATAATAGAATTCCTTATTCTCACGTACAATCAAACGTTGTTTTTCAAGTAGAGCTAAAACTGTTAATGCTATTTTCGATAATTGTCATAAGGAGAGGGGTACGCGTTTAATAAATAAGGGTAACACCTTATTTTATTCATTAAAGAGAAAATAAAGATTAAGAGAAAGAATATATCGAATAATTGGGAATTTATATTTGGTGGGTCGTGAAGGATTCGAACCTTCGACCAACGGATTAAAAGTCCGCTGCTCTACCGACTGAGCTAACGACCCTAAAGGATTGATATTAAATAAGGATTTTTTAAAAGGTGGATTATCTTTAAAATGGTGCCCGAGGCCAGACTTGAACTGGCACGCCTCGAAAGGCGAGGGATTTTAAATCCCTTGTGTCTACCGATTCCACCACTCGGGCTTGGAGCGGGAAACGAGGCTCGAACTCGCGACCCCGACCTTGGCAAGGTCGTGCTCTACCAACTGAGCTATTCCCGCGTCATCATTTAGCAGCGCTAAACAACGGAGTGCATTTTACTCATTTATGATTGTGAGTCAAATAGAAATTTTAAAAAATTATTTAACTGCTTAAAAAAAATTCAACTTTGGAAAAAACTCAAAATAAAAATACGGCCAAAAACGACCGCACTTTTATTCGCGTAAGTCTTCTAATAGGCTGTCTTTAGCCGCATTCAGATATTGCAACATAGACCAAATTGTTAAAATGGCAGCAACATAAAGCAGAATTATGGCAATGATTTCCATTGCGGTGTTATAACGCCATAATAATCCGCCTAATGCGAGCATTTGGGATGTGGTTTTTACTTTGCCTAACCAAGATACTGCGACTTTACTGCGGCTACCTAATTCAGCCATCCATTCACGTAAAGCAGAAATAATAATTTCTCTTGAAATGACCACGATTGCGGGAATCGTAATCCAAAAAGTATGGTTATATTCCACCACTAAGACCAAACCCGCGACCACCATAATTTTATCCGCGACAGGATCCAAAAAGGCTCCGAATCGGGTGGTTTGTTTCCATTTTCTTGCTAAATAGCCATCAAGCCAATCGGTGACACCGGCAATGAAGAAAAGTAGAGTAGTTAAGAAAGGCGCCCAATCGAAAGGTAAATAAAAGGTAATAACAAAGAAAGGAATCAAAATAACGCGAAAAATCGTAAGAAAAATGGGAATATTAAGTTTCATGATTCATTTTGCTAGAGGTGAATAGTGTGCTTATTCTAAATCAGATTCTTCCCTTTTAAAATGCCAATTTAGAAATTTGATTTAAAAAGAAACTCTAGTGATGATAAGAATTTGGCGTTAATATTTTTAACGGCAAAAACGACCGCACTTTTACTCGATTTTTTTATTATTTTATAGGATGTCATCATGTCAGAAAAATCTCTTGCAACCGCGTTAGTTCATGCGGGCAGAAAAAAACGTTATACCCAAGGCGCCGTTAATCCAGTGGTGCAACGTGCTTCTTCTTTGGTTTTTGATTGTTTAGCCGATAAAAAACACGCCACAATGAATAGAGCAAAAGGTGAACTCTTTTATGGCAGACGCGGCACACTAACACATTTTGCTTTGCAAGATGCAATGTGTGAATTAGAAGGTGGTGCAGGTTGCTATTTGTATCCTTGTGGTGCTGCCGCTGTGACAAACAGCATTCTGTCCTTTGTACAAACCGGTGATCATATCTTAATGACCGGTGCGGCTTATGAGCCTACACAAGATTTTTGCAATATCATTTTGCAAAAAATGGGGATAGCAACCACATATTATGATCCGATGATTGGCGAGGATATAGCCCGCTTAGTTCAACCGAATAGCAAAGTTTTATTTCTTGAATCACCGAGTTCGTTAACCATGGAAGTGCCTGATATTCCAGCCATTGTGAAAGCGGTGCGAAAAGTGAATCCGGATATCGTGATTATGATTGATAACACGTGGGGTGGTGGCGTTCTTTTTAACGCTTTAGAACACGATATTGATATTTCCATCCAAGCGGGAACAAAATATTTAGTGGGTCATTCTGACGTGATGATTGGTACCGCCGTGTCTAATGCCCGTTGTTGGGATAAATTGCGTGAGCATTCCTATTTAATGGGGCAAATGGTGGATGCCGATAGCGCTTATACGACAGCTCGTGGTTTACGCACGTTGGGTATTCGCTTAAAACAACATGAGGAAAATGGCATTAAAGTGGCACAATGGCTGGCACAGAGACCTGAAGTCAAAGCCGTATATCATCCAGCATTGCCAAGCTGCCCTGGACATGTGTTTTTCCAACGAGATTTTCTTGGTGCAAGTGGTCTGTTTTCATTTGAATTAAAACAAAAGCTGACTCAACAACAGCTAGAAGCGTTTATGGATCATTTTGAATTATTTACGATGGCGTATTCTTGGGGCGGTTTTGAATCGCTTATTCTTTGTAATCAACCGGAAGAAATTGCCAAAATTCGCCCGAATATTTCGCGTAAATTAGAGGGAACGTTGATTCGAATTCATGTTGGCTTAGAGGAAGTTGATGATTTAATTGAAGATTTAAATGCTGGATTTAAACGATTAAACGTAATTTGAACATGTTTTCTCTTAAATTGAAGTGGAAAAATGTGATCTGTATCAGAAAATAGGCAGAAAAAAAGGAACTTTTTATTGACGGTCTAATTTTTCTTTGGCAACATTTAGTCGCTTCGAAAGAAGTAGCTTGGACTATTCACAATTTGAAAAGTTCAAATTTACCTTAATAACAAGTAAGTTCTGAAAAAGGAATGATGATTATGAAAAAGACAGTAATCGCATTAGCAATCGCTGCTTTAGCAGCAGCAGGCACTTCAAGTGCAGCAACAGTTTATAACCAAGACGGTACTAAAGTTGAACTTGGCGGTTCAATGCGTATCTTCCTAGGTAAGTTAGGTGAAAACCAACGTGGTAATTTAGTTAACGATGGTTCCCGTATTAATATCAAAGCATCTCAAGCATTAGAAAATGGATTATCTGCATTCGCAGGTTATGAATTGCGTTTTGAGAGAGATGCTCTTAAAAACAAACAAAAGGCTGAAAATGACTTTGGTGATCCAACAACTCGTAAATTATTTGTTGGTTTAGGCTTTGAAAATGTAGGTAAATTAAGCTTTGGTCGTCAATCAACCACAGCTGATGATGTTGTAGGCGATAGCTTATACTATGATTCTGGAGCATTAAACCCATTAACAACTCGTGCAGACAAATCTGTTAAATTCAGCTCTGCTGAATTCGGTGGCTTTAGTTTCGGCGTAGATTACTTGTTTGGTAATGCTGAGAAACACACTGCAAAAAATTATAAAAATGGTTACCAAGTTGGTGCATTTTATAACTACGAAATTGCTGATAACCACAAAGTTGATGCCGCTGCAGTTTATACAGTAGATCAATATGATACTCAAGCAAGCTCTGAAACTAACCAAAAAAATCATACTTGGGTCTTAGCAACTCATTATCAATTGCAAGACTTGAAATTAGGTGCTGCTTATGGTCAAGGTGTTCATAAATATAGAACTCAAGATGACAATAACAAATCTAAGTATATTTTCTTAGAAGCTAAATATGACTTAAATGGTCTTACAGGTATTCCTACGACATTTGGTTTACAATGGGAACGTTTGAGCAAGAAATATGATACTAACGCGACAGCGCAAGATGACGGTAAAACTATCAAAAACCATTATATTGCGGTTGTTGATTACAAACTTCACAAAAATGTAGTTCCTTATGTACAATATACTCGTGCAACTGAAAAAGATAACCTTGGTCAACGTACCAACGAAAATATCTACGGTGCAGGTTTACGTGTACACTTCTAATTTGAGTTAATACTCATTAAAAAGACCGACATAATGTCGGTCTTTTTTTGTTCCTGAGTTTTTATGATTAAAAAAGTGCGGTAGAAATACTTAGAATTTCTACCGCACTTTGGTGGTAGATTTTGTTAATTTTACTTCGTTAAATCATCAAAGAAGCGTTTTACACCATCGAGGAAGCTAGAGGATTTTGGGCGCTGTTTCGTTTGCCCTTCTAAGCTTTCTTCAAGCTTCCGTAGCAATGCTTTTTGTTCTTCCTTTAGTTTTACCGGTGTTTCTACCACAATTCGACAGATTAAATCACCGGCATACCCACTACGCGTAGAAGTAACACCTTTACCACGCATACGGAATAATTTACCTGTTTGGGTCTCTTCCGGAATTTTTAACTTAACACGGCCATCCAATGTTGGCACTTCAATTTCGCCACCAAGGGCTGCCATAGTGAAGCTAATCGGTACTTCACAATAAAGGTTGCTGCCATCACGCTCAAAAATGTGATGCTCTTTCACATGGATTACAACATATAAATCGCCTGCCGGTGCCCCATTTTCACCTGCTGCGCCTTCGCCTGATAAGCGCAATTGATTTCCTGTATCTACGCCGGCCGGAATTTTTACAGAAAGGTTTTTCGGCTTATTCACTCTGCCGTCACCGTGGCAAGTTTTACATGGTTTCTCAATTTTCTTACCGGTCCCATGACAGAAATGACAAGGTTGTTCCGTTACAAAGAAACCTTGTTGACGGCGTAAGCGACCTGAACCGTGACAATGTGGACAGGTTTCCACTTTTGAACCGGCTTCAGCGCCAGAGCCATGACAAGTTTCACAAGGGGCAAGCGTATGAATTTTAATGTCTTTGGTTGTGCCTTTGACGGCTTCTTCAAGGGTGATTTCAAGGTCGTAGCGTAAGTCATCACCACGCACGACACGTTGGCGTCCACGTCCGCCACCACCGAAGATATCCCCGAACATATCGCCAAAAATATCGCCGAAATCCGCACCGCCAAAACCACCACCGCCGGCACCGAAACCTTGTTCAAAGGCTGCATGGCCGTATTGATCATAGTTGGCCCGTTTTTGCTTATCGCTGAGGACTTCATAAGCCTCTTGGATTTCTTTAAATTTTTCTTCTTTCTCTTTATCACCTTGAGTTCTGTCCGGGTGATATTGCATGGCGAGCTTTTTATAGGCACGCTTAATTTCTTTTTCATCGGCGGATTTAGAAACGCCGAGAAGTTCGTAGTAGTCTTGTTTTGCCATAATGTTTCAATTTTCCGTTTAAAATATCAAATGCTACTTTTATGATTGTCTATTGTATTACATGAACAATATCGCTAAAGACAAAATGATACCGAAAGGCAGAAATATCAAGAGCCAACACATGAATTTATTAAGGCATGGCTCGGCTTATTTTCGTTTGTTTACAGCCAAAATAAAGTCAACAAACCAAAATGAGTCGTCTATATTTCTGTTACGATATGATTTTGTCGTTGTTCAAAGAGGCAGGCCGATTGCTTGCCTTGAATGCCATTATTTTGCCGCATTGAAGGCTTGTTCTAAATCCGCCAAAATATCTTGAACACTTTCAATACCACAAGAAAGGCGAATTAATCCTGCGGAAATCCCTGCTTTTTCTAATTCGACTTCACTTAATTGGCGATGCGTTGAGGTCGCAGGATGTAACGCACAAGTACGAATATCCGCCACATGCACTTCACGTGATGTCATTTGTAAGGCATTTAGCCATTTCGCCGCAGCGTCTTTGCCTCCCTTGATTTCAAAAGAAATGACACCACACAAACCGTTTGGTAAGTATTTTTGTTTGAGCGTGTAATCAGGAGAGCGGATTAATCCTGGATAGCTGACATTTTCTACTTGTGGATGTTTTTCCAAAAACTCGGCGACCGTTTGAGCATTTTCATAATGACGTTGCATACGCAATGCAAGAGTTTCCATGCCTACATTGAGTAAGAAACTGTTTTGCGGTGCCGGTGTTGCGCCTAAATCACGCATTAATTGCACGCGCGCTTTAACAATATAAGCGGCAGAGCCAAAGGTTTCTGTATAAACCAACCCGTGATACGTTTGGTCCGGTGTGCTTAATTGCGGATATTTGCCGTTATTCCAATTAAAGTTGCCACCATCCGTAATAGATCCGCCAAGTGCAATGGCATGACCGTCTAAATATTTAGAGGTGCTGTGAATGACCACGTTTGCGCCAAATTCGATTGGGCGGCAAAAATAAGGGGTGGCAAAGGTGTTGTCGATTAGTAACGGTACCTGTGCAGCTTGGGCTAAGGCAGCAAATTTTTCAATATCCAACACACGTAACGCCGGGTTTGCAATGGTTTCGGCAAAAACAGCTTTGGTGTTTGGACGAATGGCTTTTTTGAGTTCTTCGAGCGGCAAATCTTGATCCACAAAACTGACTTCAATCCCCATTTTTTTGAACGTATGTGCAAATAAATTGTAAGTGCCGCCATAGACACAAGAGGAGGAAATAAAGTGATCACCGGCTTCTAAAATATTCAACATGGCATAAAAAACCGCAGATTGACCTGAGGCGGTACACATTGTCGCCACACCGCCTTCAAGTGCGGTAATTTTTTCTTCTGCAGCATTCGTGGTTGGATTTGCCAGACGGGTATAGAAATAGCCAGCCGCTTGCAAATCAAATAATTTACCGATTTCTTCTGCAGAGTCGTAAGTGTAAGTCGTGCTTTGTACGATGGGTTGAACACGCGGCTCACCATTTTTAGGGCTATAGCCGGCATGGAGACATTTTGTTGCAAATTCCATTATTTTTCCTTGGGTTGTGTTTGTTTTGAGGGGAAAAGTGCGGTCATTTTTTATAAAATTTTACACACTTTGAGCTTAACAATGTGGTTCAACGGCGATATAAATTTCTACCAAACCATCAGGGTGGTATTTTTCAAAATCCACAGAATAAGCCCGCTTAAGCAAACCTTGTTGTTCTTTTTTCCAGATCAGTTGCCATGTTTGATAAATTTTATCTACTTTGCAACGGAAAACTTCGTAGAAACTCAAATCTTCAACTTCAATCACTGGGATATTGGTCTCTAATACGGCTTCACTTGCAATCGCAAAATCATAGTCTGCTTGGTGATTCGTCGCATAATTAAAATAAATGCCATAACAATAGTGGCCTTGTGGTAGTTTATCGAAATTGTTTTGCCAAAGGGCTGGGATTATCTCATTTGCTATGTCATTATTTAAGCGTTGTTGTACGATGGGGTAGAGTTTTAACGCCATTTATCCTCCTGGTTTATTTTTCCTGACTTCACTTTTTTAAATAAAGTCAGGAAAAATTGTGGTTGATGAATACACCAAAAGGGCGTATTGCTACGCCCTTCTATTTTAGTGAGAGTGAAATTACTTATTATCTTTCACTTCTTCAAACTCAGCATCAACAACATCATCGTTTGGTTTGCCGTTGCTTTGCGCTTGTTGTGGCTCGCCTTGCGGTTGTGCTGTTTGTGCAAGTTTTTGTGCAACTTCGGCAAGGGCTTGAAGTTTGGCTTCAATCACTGCTTTGTCTTCGCCTTTCGCTGCAGCTTCTAAGTCGCTTAATGCGCTTTCGATAGCGGCACGATCTGCGGCTGGAACTTTATCACCTGCTTCTTCTAATTGTTTACGTGTACCGTGTACAAGGTGATCGGCTTGGTTGCGAGCTTGTACTAATTCTTCAAATTTACGGTCAGCTTCAGCGTTCGCTTCGGCATCGCGTACCATTTGTTGAATTTCTTCATCACTTAAACCGGAAGACGCTTTAATGGTGATTTGTTGTTCTTTACCGGTGCCTTTGTCTTTCGCAGAAACATGGATGATACCGTCTGCGTCGATGTCGAAGGTCACTTCAATTTGTGGCATACCGCGTGGAGCAGGGTTGATGCCTTCAAGGTTAAATTGACCTAAAGATTTGTTGGCAGACGCTTGTTTACGTTCACCTTGTAACACGTGAATAGTTACCGCACTTTGGTTATCTTCAGCAGTTGAGAACACTTGAGATTTTTTGGTTGGAATCGTGGTGTTTTTCTCAATTAAGGTGGTCATCACACCGCCCATGGTTTCGATACCCAATGATAATGGGGTAACGTCTAACAACAATACGTCTTTTACATCACCTGCTAACACGCCACCTTGTACCGCTGCACCAATCGCAACGGCTTCGTCAGGGTTAACGTCTTTACGTGGCGCTTTACCGAAGAACTCTTCTACTTTTTGTTGTACTAATGGCATACGGGTTTGACCGCCCACTAGGATAACATCATCAATTTGTGATGCGCTTAATCCGGCATCAGATAAGGCAACTTTCACCGGCTCAAGGGATTTCGCCACCAAATCTTCAACTAAAGATTCTAATTTTGCACGGGTCAACTTGATGTTTAAGTGTTTAGGACCGGTTGCATCCGCTGTGATGTAAGGTAAGTTCACATCCGTTTGTTGTGCGGAAGAAAGCTCAATTTTTGCTTTTTCACCTGCTTCTTTTAAACGTTGCATTGCAAGCGGATCTTTACGCAAGTCAATGCCTTGTTCTTTTTGGAATTCATCGACCAAATAGTTGATCACACGGTTATCGAAGTCTTCACCACCTAAGTGAGTATCACCGTTGGTTGCTAATACTTCGAATGTTTTTTCGCCACCCACTTCATCGATTTCGATGATGGATAAATCGAATGTACCACCACCTAAGTCGTAAACAGCGATTGTTTTGTTACCTTGACCTTTATCCAAGCCGTAAGCTAGTGCGGCTGCAGTTGGTTCGTTGATGATACGTTTAACTTCTAAACCTGCGATACGACCAGCATCTTTGGTTGCTTGACGTTGCGCATCGTTAAAGTATGCCGGCACGGTAATAACCGCTTCAGTAACCGGTTCGCCCAAGAAATCTTCGGCGGTTTTTTTCATTTTTTTCAACACTTCGGCAGAAATTTGCGGAGGTGCTAATTTATCGCCTTTCACATTGACCCATGCATCGCCATTGTCTGCACGTGTAATCTCAAATGGCATGATGTCGATATCACGTTTTACTTCAGCATCTTCAAAACGACGGCCGATTAAACGTTTGATTGCGAATAAGGTGTTTTTCGGGTTGGTCACCGCTTGGCGTTTTGCCGGTTGACCGACTAAAATTTCGTTATCATTTGTATAAGCAATAATTGACGGGGTGGTACGATCGCCTTCTGCGTTTTCAATCACGCGTGGTTTATCGCCATCCATCACAGCAACACAAGAGTTTGTTGTACCTAAGTCAATACCAATAATTTTTCCCATTTTTTTTCTCCTCGTAAAATTTTAAATTCGGTGTAATGGTTTACGGATTGTAAGATGTGGATTGAATTTTGCATTTCAAGGCATTTATTTAAAAATTTTTTCAATGCATGAAAAGTGCGGTTCAAAAATCAGATGGATTTTCAGTGCTAGCTTTACCCAAAGGCTTGTTGCTAGAACGACACATTTGTGGTTCAATCCTGATTCGTTTTGTAAAATGAGGATAAAAGTAAGAGATTCAAGAGGAAGAGAAAAATTTAGTGGTCTTTTTTCTAAAAAATTAAATTTATGGTAGATTAGCCAAGTTATTTCACTTTTTATTTATTAAGGACAGAGGGTATGAAAAAATCAACGTTAACGTTAGGTGTTATTGCTGCATTAGGTGCCGCCTGGGTTGGTGGTGCATGGTACACGGGAAAAGTGGCAGAAGAAGAATTTGTCCGTCAAGTCAATCTCGTCAATAAAGATCTTCACCAATCTGCGGATTCTCTCGGTTTGGATATTCGCTTTGATCATGTGTCTTTCGAGCGTGGTTTATTTAGTTCTAAAACTAAATATGACATTTTAGTGGCTGAGCTTGAAAATCCGAGCAAAACTTGGACGTTGCCATTTGAAGGGACGTTATACCATGGCCCGTTGCCGTTAAATCAGCTAAGTCATTTTAATTTCATGCCAAGTCTGTTTTCCAGTGTGGATTTGATGACTAAAAATGAAACAACGACTCCTTGGTTTGAGGCAACAAAAGGCAAAACGCCGATTATGGTGACTACCACTGTCGATTATAACCAAAGCGGATCTTCTCGTGTGGATCTTGTGCCTTTTGAAGCTGTGATGGAAGAAGGAACATTGGCTGTGAATGGCTTGGATATGAAACTGGGCTTCAAGCGCGATGGTGTGAATAAATTAGATTTTGTGCTGAATAAACTTCAATATAGTGAGCCGGATAAAAATGCTTCTGTTGAGTTTAACGATTTAAAAATTGATGCTGAGTATCAACGCATTCCGGAATGGGCGTATCTTTCCACCGGCAAACAATCTTTGTCAGGCGGTGCGGTGAAGTTCAATGGAATAGATTCTGAAGGAAAAAACAATCACGTTGAATTTAAGAATTGGAAAGTCTATTTTGATACGGTAAGAAAAGATAACATCTTAGATTCCGGGGCAAAAATCGTATTTAACGGCATTGCTGTCCGTGATGCTGATTTAGGAGATTTAACCATTGATATGGCGTTAAATCATGTTGACGGTGAAACCTTTAACCAATTAATTCAGGTTTATAACGAATCCGCGAAACAACCGCATGATGTGCTTACCGGTGAAGAAGTGCAGATCACGAAAAAATTCATTGATACTCAACCGCAGTTTATCTTTAATCCGACACTTAACAATAAAGCCGGTAAATTAGCCTCCAATTTGGATATTTCCATGGCAAGCGCTGATTTTGAAAATGCGATTAGCCAAGGGAAGATTTTCCGTTTGTTTAACCACTTTATTTTCAAAATGGATGCCAATAAAGAAGCGTTAATTGAGGGAGCTGCGACGGTATTGCAGTTAGACCGACTTGATGATAAAGAACAGGCAACTAAAGTGGCAACAGAACAAGTTAATTTAGGCGTTAAAAATAGTGTGCAGCAAGGTATTCTGGTTGAGGATGGAAAATCCGTTAAACTCGATCTTGTGCTGGAAAAAGGTGAGCTTAAATTAAATGGAAACGTGATTCCGGAAGAGCAAGTGTTTTCTATCCTGTTTTTAGCCATGATGTCAATGGGGCAGTAGTTTATATCAATATCCCTCGATAATATTGTGCATATAAAGTGCGGTCGATTTACAAAACGTTTTGAATGTCGACCGCACTTTCTGTTTATAGCGCCTTTCTTATCAGAGAATAAATTGATGTAAAACCGTGAGTGAGTTCACAAAATTACAAATAACCGTTTGCTTTATAATGGCATGTTGCTATCCTTAGCCCCAACAAAAATAAGTGCTATACAAATAGCCAAACATATTTTGCTTTCCGAGTAGTGCCTCCTGTGAGGCACTTTTTTTTTACCTATTTTTCTCATTATTCATGACATGATTTTTGGGATAAAAAAATCCCGCCATAAAAAGCGGGATGTAGTTGATTAATGAGATTACATTTTCTCAACGGTTTTAATGCCGAGTAAATCCAACCCTTGTTTTAACGTTCTTTCTGTTAACAACGCCAGTTTTAAGCGACTGAGCTTCACTTGTTGATCGTCGTTATTCAGAATCGGGCAATGCTCGTAGAAAGAAGAGAACACGCCTGCCAATTCATATAAATAAGCACAAAGCACATGCGGTGTACCTTCTTTTCCAACCACTTGAACGGCCTCTTCAAATTGCAATAATTTGATTGCCAAAGCACGTTCTTTTTCATCAGTAATGCTTAATTGGGCTTGTTCTACTTCGCTTAGGGCAATTTGGCTACGATTGAAAATCGAACGAATGCGGGTGTAGGCATATTGCATATAAGGCGCCGTGTTGCCTTCAAAGCTCAACATATTGTCCCAGTCGAATACATAATCCGTGGTGCGGTTTTTAGATAAGTCCGCATATTTCACTGAACCGATACCGACGGCCTCAATGACATCCGCTTTTTCTTGTTCAGAAAGTGCGGTGGATTTTTGCGAAATTAATACACCCGCGCGTTCAATGGCTTCGTCTAATAAATCGGCCAGTTTCACGGTGTCACCACTACGGGTTTTGAACGGTTTGCCGTCCTTGCCTAACATCATGCCGAAATTTTTGTGTTCTAGCTGGAAACTGTCCGGCACATAGCCTGCTTTACGAGTAATCAGCCAAGCTTGTTGCATATGTTGGCTTTGGCGCGTATCGGAGAAGACTAATGCACGGTTGGCTTTTAAGGTTTCATAACGGTATTTGGCAGCCGCGATGTCGGTGGTGGTGTAAAGGAAGCCACCATCTTTTTTCTGCACGATAACGCCCATTGGGTCGCCATCTTTATTTTTGAATTCATCCAAATAAACTACTAATGCGCCGTCATCTTCTACGGCCAAACCTTGTTTTTTCAGATCTTCAACAATGCCCGGCAACATTGGGTTATACAAGCTTTCACCCATCACATCTTTGTCTGTTAAGGTCACGTTGAGACGATCGTAGTTATGTTGGTTTTGTTGCATGGTGATCTTCACCAGTTTTTGCCACATAGTGCGGCAATATTCATCGCCACTTTGCAGTTTTACAACATAGTTACGGGCTTTTTCGGCAAAGACCGGATCTTCGTCATAATGTTTTTTTGCCGCACGATAAAAAGCTTCTAAATCGCTCAATTCCATTTCGCTGGCATGTTCGTTTTCCATTTTTTCCAAATAGGCAATCAGCATACCGAATTGAGTACCCCAGTCGCCCACATGGTTGGCGCGGATGACGTTGTTACCTAAAAATTCAAGTGTACGTACGACGGCATCACCGATAATGGTTGAACGCAAATGTCCCACGTGCATTTCTTTGGCAACGTTTGGGGAGGAATAGTCCACAACCACGGTTTGTTTTTTCGGATTGTGTACGCCTAATTTTGGATCTTGTACAGCGCAGCTGATCTTATCTGCAAGCCAAGTTTCTTTTAGAAAAATGTTAATAAATCCCGGGCCGGCAATTTCCGTTTTTTCTGCAATGTCTTGTAATTCTGCTTTGTCTAATACGCTTTGGGCAAATTCACGTGGGTTTAATCCCAATTTCTTGGCGACCGGCATGATGCCATTGGCTTGATAATCACCAAACTGCACTTTGCCCGATTGGCGAACGAGGGCTTCACATTGTGCGTCGGCACCGGCTGCAATCATCGCCTGTTTGATTTTTTCGGATAAAATAGATTGAATATTCACGGCTGAACCTTAATTTTTTGAAATAAGTTTGGGCTGATAAAATAGCTCGATATAATACCGTTCTTTCACCTTTCAGAAAAGTCAAAAAGGAAAATTATGTCGTTTCGCTTTCCCCATAAAATATTTGAAAAACAGACCGCACTTTTTACCGACTTTCAGGATTTTGAGCAAAAAATTCAGGCATTGGCGCAACAGCTTAATGTCGATTTTACTCAATATGAAATTGATCACCTTTCTTTGCGGGTAAACACCGAACAAACAGCGAAGGCTTGGCTGACGCTATTGTTAGAGCATGGCTCGGTGTTGAGCGATAACCTGATTAACGGTAGAGTGATTTATTTGATTCAGTTACATGAGCCTTTGCGTTTGGCGCAACAAAAGGTTGATGTGGTGGAATTACCTTTCCCAAAAGATAAACATTATCCGCAGGAAACTTGGGAGCATATTGAGGTGGTTGTTCCATTTTTACCCAATGAAACCGCAGCAGAATGGTTAGCAAGAATAAAAAATACATTCTTGCGGAACCAACCCGAACGTTTTAAAGTCAAAACGAGCGAACCGAAAGGGAGTGGTGAAACACTGCTCAATTTGTCTATTGCAGTAAGTTTTGTGGATAAGACGCAGAATCCTACTTGTATCAAGTTCCACCCATACAGCATCAAGCAAATTGTAAGCGCGGTTTGATGATATAAAGCGGTTCAATAAAATCAGATTCATCGTTTATTTATCAAAGAATAAATAAGCAAAATAAAAGGTTAATTTCGTGTTTAAGGAGCTTTTATGAAAAAGATCGCATTAGCTATTTTAATAAGCTTAACTCTTGTTGGTTGCGCCAATGAAGATATTTATGGCGGTAACGTCTATTCGGGTACTCAAGCAAAAGAAGCCCGTTCGATTAGTTACGGCACTATTGTTTCCACCCGTCCGGTGAAAATTCAATCAGACAATCAAGGCGTAGTAGGCACGATCGGTGGTGGTGCGATTGGCGGTATTGCCGGTTCAGCGATCGGTGGTGGCACAGGCAGGGCGTTAGCCACTGCGGTTGGTGCGGTTGCCGGTGCCGTTGTCGGCAGTAAGGTTGAAGAAAAAGCCAGCCAAGTTAGCGCCATTGAAATGGTTATTCGCAAAGATGACGGCAAAGAAATTGTTGTGGTGCAAAAAGCCGAAGCGAATCTCGTGCCAGGTGCGCGTGTGCGTATTGTTGGTGGTTCACGTTTGAATGTTTCCGCACTTTAATTTAAATAAGATGAGAAAGGCTTTTGAGATAAGCTCGAAAGCCTTTTTTATTGCCTAAACTTCAATAACATTTCTATTCTGTGCTAGAATGCCCCGATTTTTTTATTTCCCTTTCCATTTTCCTTCGAAGGTTAAAGAATGAAACCCTCTATTATCAATAAATTAGATAGCTTAAAAGAACGTTATGAAGAGCTTGAAGCGTTGTTAGGCGATGCTTCTGTCATTAGTGATCAAGATAAATTCAGAGCCTATTCCAAAGAATATTCGCAACTTGAAGACGTGGTGAAAAGTTTTAGCCGTTGGAATCAGCTTAATGCCAATTTAGAAGAAGCGCAGCTCCTGCTTGACGACCCAGAAATGAAAGAAATGGCACAAATGGAGATTGAAGAATCCAAAGCCGAACTGGAACAAGTTGAGCAGCATTTACAAATTCTCTTACTACCGAAAGATCCGAACGACGAATATAACTGCTACCTTGAAATCCGCGCCGGTACCGGTGGTGATGAAGCCGGGATTTTCGCCGGTGATCTTTTCCGTATGTACAGCCGTTATGCGGAAACCAAACGCTGGCGCATTGAAGTGCTGAGTGAAAACGAAAGCGAGCAGGGCGGATTTAAAGAAATTATTGCCCTTGTGAGCGGCGATGGTGCCTATGGCCAATTAAAATTTGAATCTGGCGGGCACCGTGTACAACGTGTACCGAAAACTGAGTCACAAGGGCGTATTCATACCTCTGCGTGTACTGTTGCGGTGATGCCGGAATTGCCGGAATCTGAAATGCCGGAAATTAACCCATCAGATTTACGTATTGACACTTATCGTGCCTCCGGTGCGGGTGGTCAGCACATCAATAAAACCGATTCCGCCGTGCGTATTACCCATATTCCAACCGGCATGGTAGTGGAATGTCAGGATGAGCGTTCACAACATAAAAATAAAGCCAAAGCCTTGTCCGTGCTTGCTTCCCGTTTAGTGCAACAAGAACAGGAAAAATTGGCGCAAGAGCAAGCGGATACCCGTCGTAACCTTTTGGGTTCCGGTGACCGATCAGATAAAATTCGTACCTACAACTACCCACAAGGGCGTGTGACCGATCACCGCATTAACTTGACGATTTATCGCTTAGATGAAGTGATGAACGGTAAAATTGATGATTTGATTCAGCCGATTATCACCGAATACCAGGCGGATCAGTTGGCGGCATTGTCCGAACAAAATTAACGATGAGAACGAGCTTAACGGCTCGTTCATTTTATTTGACGAAAATGAATTATCAACAATGGCTGCAACAAGCCACGCAAGCGTTAAATCAGGCGAATCCTACGGAAAATGGCAGAACTGATGCACAGGTGTTATTGCAATTTGTGACGCAAAAATCTCGCGCATTTATTTTGGCTTTTGGCGAGACGCTGTTGGACGAAAAAACACAAGAAAAACTGACCGCACTTTTATCTCGTCGTCTGCAAGGTGAGCCTATCGCTTATCTTCTCGGTGAAAAAGAGTTTTGGTCGTTGCCACTGAATGTGTCGGCAGGCACGCTGATTCCTCGTCCTGATACAGAAATTCTGGTGGAAAAAGCGCTAGCGATTGCCATTGAAAAGCTACAAAAGTGCGGTCAAGATTCCCAATGTTTTCGTATTTTAGATCTGGGTACCGGCACGGGCGCGATTGCCTTGGCGTTAGCCTCTGAACTGAAACCCATTGCGCAAAAACAGCACATTCAACTGGAAATTATCGGTGTGGATGTCATGCCGAATGTGGTGGCGTTGGCGACATCCAATGCGGAAAAAAATCAGTTAGACGTCAGTTTTTTACAAAGCCATTGGTTTGACAAGGTGACAGGCACATTTGATTTGATTGTGAGTAATCCGCCTTATATTGATGCAAAGGATGAACATTTAACCCAAGGAGATGTACGCTTTGAGCCCTTGTCGGCGTTAGTGGCGGAAGAAGAAGGCTATGCGGACTTACGTCATATTATTGCCAATGCGCCGAAATTTATGCGGACAGGCGGTTATCTGTTGGTGGAACACGGTTGGCAACAAAGGGAAAAAGTCCGGTCGATTTTCCAAGAGAATTTTTGGACATCGATTGAAACTTTACGGGATTACGGAAATAATGAGCGCGTAACCTTAGGTTGTTGGGCTCAAACTGAAAATAAATAAGGAAGACATATGCAAAATAAATGCATTCAATTAGGCGATATTCAAATTGCCAACGATAAACCCTTTGTCTTATTTGGCGGCATGAATGTGCTCGAAAGCCGCGATATGGCAATGCAAGTGTGTGAAAAATATGTGGAAGTGACGCAAAAATTGGGCGTACCTTATGTGTTCAAAGCCTCTTTTGATAAGGCAAACCGTTCTTCCATTCATTCTTATCGTGGCCCGGGCATGGAGCAGGGATTGAAGATTTTTGCTGAGTTAAAGCAAACATTCGGCGTAAAAATCATTACGGATGTACATGAAATTTATCAATGCCAACCGGTTGCCGAGGTGGCGGATATTATTCAGTTACCGGCATTTCTTGCTCGCCAAACAGATTTAGTTGAAGCGATGGCGCGTACCGGTGCAATCATTAATGTGAAAAAACCGCAATTTTTAAGCCCGGGACAAATGGGCAATATTGTGGAAAAAATCGCTGAATGCGGCAACGATAAAGTGATTTTGTGTGATCGTGGCACGAATTTCGGCTATGACAATTTAATCGTCGATATGCTGGGTTTCAGCGTGATGAAAAATGTCTCTAAAGGTTGTCCGGTGATTTTTGATGTGACCCATTCATTGCAATGTCGCGACCCGTTTGGTGCAGCATCGGGTGGTCGTCGTGCGCAAGTCACCGAACTTGCCCGTGCTGGTTTAGCTGTTGGCTTGGCCGGTCTATTCCTAGAGGCTCACCCGGAGCCGAACAAAGCCAAATGTGATGGCCCGTCAGCGTTACCGTTAGATAAATTGGAAGCCTTTGTTGCACAAATGAAAGCCGTGGATGATTTGGTGAAATCCTTCCCTGAATTAGACACCTCTAACTAGTCTCTTCAATATTCAATATATAGTGCATAAAATTCTTTTTATGCACTATATATGCGATAAAACATGAATTTTATGAAATTAAATTGAGCTTTTTCTGGATTTTTTCTTCATTTTACGCTAGGATCCAGCAAAATTTTGTCAATGAATCTCTATTTAAATAAAAAAATTTAATGTTTATGTTTAAAAAATTTTTGATGATTGTTCCTTTATTTGTTTTGGCGGCATGTTCAAATTCTACAAAGAATGTTGCTGCTTCAGTACAAGATCAAGAACAGTTAAACCAATTAATTCATGCGCAACTAAAAACGAATAAACCGCATCAATATTCTGAGCTAATGGATAAACAACTTGCGAACATATATCAAGAATGGGCAGGTACACGTTATCGTTTAGGCGGTCTGACGAAAGGGGGCATTGATTGTTCCGGTTTTATGCAAACGACTTTCTTGAAAGCTTATGGTTTAGCATTGCCTCGCTCTACATCTGAACAACGTCATGTCGGCACAAAAATTGAAAAAAGTGAATTAAAAGTTGGTGATTTAGTTTTCTTCCGTAAAAACAAGCATGTTGGCGTGTATATTGGCGGCGATAAATTTATGCATTCCAGTACCAGTCGTGGTGTCATTATTGAGTCATTAAACGATGATTACTGGGCAAGAACTTATACGCAATCTCGTCGAGTGCTTTAAGTTTATTTTTCTGAAACATAAAAGAGCGGTCAAAAGTGTTAGCATTTTTGACCGCTTTTTTATTTGAGATGCAGGTAGTTCTTTTATTAGGCGGCAAAGCGAAGTGTATTTTTACGTTGTAGTTGATGAATGACATTGGTTACGGTGCCTACAATCGGTAGTTCTCGCCAATTGGTCGTTTTAATATTTTCCATTTTAGAGTCCAAAGATAAGAAAATAAATTCCCCGTTGTTGTGTGCAATAAACTCATATACGTGAAATTCATTGTTTACTTCAAGGACGATCAATTCGTCTAAAAATAATTCCTCATTATTTTCTACGACCAACATATCACCTTCTTCAATTCCCCAGGCGAGCATATTAGGATTTGTCATTCGAATAAAACATGTTTGTTGAGGACGTTTAATGCAATACAAGTTGAGATCAAGTTTTTTATTGAAACTACGATTTTCTTGTTTCATATCTTCAAAAAAAGGAATGGGTTGATAAGAAAACATGTGATCGTTTTGTGCAACAACGTTGTGGTGGTAGTTCATATCTGCTCCTCAGTAAAATAAACTGTGTTTTTATACAGTTAAATATACTGTTTTTATATCCAGTAAGTCAACAGGTAAAAAATAAATTTTTGAATTATTTTTTCGATAGGATAATGTCGGACTTATTGTTTTCTAAAAAAGTATTAGGTTTATTGGATCTAATCTAAAGAAATTTATCAAAATTTCTATAAACTTAATGAAAGTTAAATGTTCGTATTTATTTTATCAAAAAATTCCGCTATCTTTATCGACCTGGGGGAATCAGTTTTGATTCTAAGATCAACCGCAAGTGATTGCATAACTCTCGTTAACTTATTATGAATATGTCTCGTTTAATTTCACTCTTCTTCCAAGGCAGTTTGGTCAAACGTATTGCTGTTGGTTTAGTGTTAGGTATTTTGGTCGCACTCATTACACCTATGTTACAACCGACATTAGGTTTTAACTTGGCTGAAAAAGTCGGTGTGTTAGGTCAAATTTTTGTTCGTTCACTACGTGCTGTTGCACCATTATTGATCTTTGTTTTGGTTATGGCCGCAATTGCCAATAAGAAAGTGGGCTCCAAAACCAGCATGAAATCCATCATTGTGTTGTATTTGGTCGGTACTTTCTTAGCAGCATTAGTTGCTGTTATTGCAGGATTCTTGTTCCCAACAGAAGTCGCATTATCAGTAAAAGAAGATATTTCTGCTGCACCAAAAGGTGTTGGAACCGTATTGTTGGATTTAATTTTCAATATGGTGGACAACCCGCTAAATGCATTATTTAAAGCGAATTTCATTGGCGTATTGACTTGGTCTATCGGCTTAGGTTTGGCCTTACGTCATGCTTCTGATGCAACTAAAACCGTGATTTCCGATATTTCTGAAGCGGTCTCCAAAATTGTTTATGTCGTTATTTTATTTGCGCCAATCGGTGTATTCGGTTTAGTTTCTGAAACATTAGCAGATAAAGGATTGGTAGCATTAGGCGGCTATATTCAATTATTAAGCGTGTTAGTCGGCTCCATGTTATTTGTGGCTTTTGTTGTGAATCCGGTTTTAGTTTTCTGGAAAATCCGTCGCAATCCATATCCATTAGTTTGGACTTGTTTGCGTGAAAGTGGTGTAACCGCATTCTTTACCCGTAGTTCTGCAGCCAATATTCCGGTGAACATCAATCTTGCGAAACGCCTGAATTTAGATGAAGAAACTTATTCTGTTTCTATCCCATTGGGCGCAACCATTAATATGGCCGGTGCTGCGATTACGATCACCATTTTAACCCTTGCGGCAGTGCATACCTTAGGCATTGAGGTTTCTTTCGGTAGTGCAATTCTGTTAAGTCTCGTGGCTAGCTTGTGTGCTTGTGGCGCATCCGGGGTTGCCGGTGGTTCATTATTGTTAATTCCATTAGCATGTAGCCTATTTGGAATTTCTGATGATGTTGCGGCACAAATGATCGGGGTTGGTTTCATTATCGGTATCTTACAAGATTCTACAGAAACCGCACTTAACTCATCTACCGATGTACTTTTCACCGCAGCAGCTTGTATTGCGGATGAAGAGAAAAAGTAGAAGATAAAATCGCATGATATAAAATATGAAAAAGGATAGAAATTCATCTATCCTTTTTACTTTTTGTGTCGCACGGTATATTCTTTAGCCCATTATTTCTTAATTTAGATATAGGTCATTTGAATGAAATTATTCGTTTCTATTTTTTTATCGTTCCTCTTTGCAAGCAATGTAGTTGTTGCGGCAGAAAATACGCCTCAAGGAATACCGAATCAACTCGAACAACAAGTTGATAAAAAAAACTCAAATGCGCAAAGTGTTTCCTTGGGCGTTTTTCAAAATTATGTTGTTGTAGGTGTTGAAGGACGGGAGATTGCAGTTGATGATAATAATCAGGCTTATGTGTTAGTTAAATTTACGGTTGAAAATAAAAGCAATAAACCAATAAAATTTCTTCAATGGCTAAGTGTCTATACATACGATAAACAAATTGTTCATTTACAAAGCGTGCCATTAAGTTTTGCTCAACCAATGGCGCCTGCAGCTAAGGCAGATATTAATTTGCGCATTCCATTTAATAAAGTGCCGAATGAATATCGCTCTTTATTTAGTAATGTACAAGAAAACTTAATGATTTATGCCGTACCGGAAAATGTTGTTTTTGCGGATGGGCAAAAAATGAATGTTAAAAATTAAATACTGTTTTTTCATCCAGTGATTTATGCTAAAGTGCGGTTAGAAAATAACATGTTTTTTAACCGCACTTTTTTATGCCTGATTCTCTTTCCTGCAAGCCTAGAAAAATTATTCACATTGATATGGACTGTTTTTATGCTTCCATTGAAATGCGTGAAAATCCTACATTGGCGGATAAGCCAGTTGCTGTTGGTGGAAGAGCAGAGCAACGAGGCGTGCTGACAACATGTAATTACATCGCCCGCAAGTTTGGGCTACACAGTGCAATGCCAACCGCACAGGCGCTAAAATTGTGCCCTCATTTGGTTTTACTGCCGGTTAACATGCCTCTATATCGCGAGGTTTCCCGTCAAATTCATCAAATTTTCCAGCGTTATACAACGATCATTGAACCTCTTTCTTTAGATGAGGCTTATTTAGATGTAACCGATTGTGATAAATGTTCCGGTTCGGCAACTTGGATCGCACAAGATATTCGCCAAGCCATTTGGGATGAACTTCGGTTAACCGCTTCTGCCGGTGTTGCACCATTAAAATTTTTAGCCAAAATCGCATCCGATCAAAATAAACCGAACGGGCAATTTGTGATTGAACCCAAAGATGTCGATGAGTTTGTTGCTCATTTGCCACTTAAAAAAATTCCAGGTGTGGGCAAAGTAACCTCGGAAAAATTACTGCAAATGGGCTTAGCATGTTGTGCAGATGTACAAAAAATTGATCGGCATCTCTTGTTAAACGCATTGGGTAAGATGGGGCAACAAATTTGGTCATACAGCCATGGTATTGATGAGCGAATGATTCAGCCTCATCGAGAGCGTAAATCCATTGGTGTTGAAACGACATTATTGACGAATATTACTGCCTTGGAACAGGGCATTGCCGTGTTGGATGAGTTATATGCTCAATTAGTAAAACGCGTGCAACGTTCTGCTGCCAATATTCCTTTTTCACAGTTGAGAAAAATTGGTGTGAAACTCAAGTTTGAAGATTTTCAGGTGACGACTCTAGAAAAAAGTGCGGTAGTATTTTCGAGAGAAAATTTTCAACAGCTGCTAAGTCAAATTTGGCAACGTAGACAGGGGCGAAGTATTCGTTTAATTGGCTTGCATGTCATGTTGCCGGAAGAAAACCATTCAGGGCAAATGAGCTTGTGGGGATTTTCTGAAGAGGGTGATAAATAACCTCCTTTCTTTATGCTTTCTTTTTGGCAGGCTATAGAAATTCTCTTATAATACACCGCACTTTTTACCTAAACGGTAAGCGAATAATCTATGAAATTAACAGCAAATAATAAAACACTCGATCTTTCTACCCCTAAAATTATGGGGATCCTCAATTTCACCCCGGATTCTTTTTCTGATAGCGGTAAATTTTTCCAATTAGACAAGGCGTTGTTCCAAGTAGAAACGATGTTGAATCAAGGCGCATCGATTATTGATATTGGAGGAGAATCAACCCGCCCGATGGCAGAAGAGGTGACGTTAGAAGAGGAACTTGATCGGGTTGTTCCTTTAGTTGAGGCGGTGAGAAAACGGTTCGATTGCTGGATTTCGGTAGATAGTTCCAAAGCACAGGTGATGCAAGAGGCTGCTAAGGTGGGCATGGATTTGATTAATGATATTCGCGCTTTACAAGAACCTGATGCATTACAAACTGCCGTTCGTTTGGCATTGCCGGTGTGCATTATGCATATGCAAGGGCAGCCGCGAACAATGCAGATCAATCCGCATTACGATGATGTGGTGGCGGATGTTTTAAAATTTATGCAGCAGAGAACGGAACAATGTTTGGCTTCGGGAATCAAAAAAGAGAATCTGATTTGGGATCCCGGCTTTGGTTTTGGCAAAAGCGTGCAACATAATTATTGTTTGTTACAACAATTTTCTGTTTTATGTGAACAAGGGTATCCGGTGTTGGCGGGAATTTCTCGTAAATCCATGATTGGTGCTGTGTTGGATAAGCCTGTAGAACAACGGACAGTGGGTAGTGTGGCTGCCGCATTAATTGCTGCGATGAAAGGCGCCAGCATTTTGCGTGTACATGATGTTGGTGAAACTGCCGATGCCCTTAAAATTTGGCTTGCAACACAGAATGCGTAATTGTGCTGTCAGACGAATGACGGCATAAAATAATAAATAACATTTTTATTGAGAAGGAATTGAAACATGGCTGAACGTAAATATTTTGGTACTGATGGGGTGCGTGGAAAAGTCGGTAGTCATCCGATTACCCCTGATTTTGTTTTAAAACTCGGTTGGGCTGCAGGCAAAGTATTAGCGACACAAGGGTCTCGCGTGGTGCTGATTGGTAAAGATACCCGAATTTCGGGCTATATGCTTGAATCTGCTCTTGAGGCCGGTTTGGCAGCAGCCGGTTTATCTGCGGCATTTACCGGCCCGATGCCGACGCCTGCCATCGCTTATTTAACCCGCACTTTCCGCGCGGAAGCCGGTATCGTGATATCCGCTTCCCATAATCCGTATTATGACAATGGGATTAAATTCTTTTCTACACAAGGGACGAAATTACCCGATGATGTGGAGGAAGCTATCGAAGCCATGTTGGAGCAACCGATGGACTGTGTTGAATCTGCCGAATTAGGTCGAGCCAGCCGAATTAAAGATGCTGCAGGCCGTTATATTGAATTTTGTAAAAGTACCTTTCCGGCGCACTTGAGTTTAGAGGGATATAAAATTGTGGTGGATTGTGCCAATGGCGCAACCTATCATATTGCGCCGAATGTTATGCGTGAATTAGGCGCGGAAGTCATTGAAATTGGCACCCATCCGAATGGCATGAACATTAATGAAAAATGCGGTGCAACGGATATCAAAGCGTTGCAACAAAAAGTGTTAGAAGTACAAGCGGATGTGGGGTTAGCGTACGATGGTGATGGCGACCGTTTAATTATGGTGGATCATCTCGGGAATAAAGTCGATGGTGACCAAATATTATTTATTATTGCGCGTGAAGCCTTGCGCGAAGGGCGTTTGCAAGGCGGTGTCGTAGGCACCTTAATGAGCAATATGAGTCTTGAACTTGCCTTAAAACAATTAGCCATTCCGTTTGTGCGCGCCAATGTGGGCGACCGTTATGTGTTGGAACAAATGCAAGAACGCGGTTGGGGCTTAGGCGGTGAAAACTCGGGGCATATTATTATTGCGGATCGTAATACGACCGGCGATGGCATTATCGCTTCTTTAGCCGTGTTGACCGCAATGGTAAAACATCATTTGTCGCTGAACGAATTAGCCGATGCAGTCAAATTATTCCCACAAGTATTAATTAATGTGCGTTTTGCCGGTGGTAATAACCCATTAGAAAGCGATGCCGTGAAATCGGTTGCTGCAGAGGTTGAAAAACGCCTGGCCGGCAAAGGACGTATTTTACTGCGTAAATCAGGCACTGAGCCGTTAATTCGCGTGATGGTGGAATGTGAAGACGGCGCATTGGCTCAGCAATGTGCAGAAGAAATCGCTGAAGCGGTGAAAGCCAATTAATCTTTAAGGTTATTATAAATGCATTTATTTATTATGCGTCATGGCGAAGCAGAATTGATGGCGAACTCGGATAAAGCACGTCATCTTAACGCTAACGGTAGAGAACAATCCCGACTTCAAGGAAGGTGGCTAAAATCCACCGCACTTGAGTTCGATAAAGTCTTGGTGAGCCCTTATACCCGAGCTTTAGAAACCTTTGATGAAATTAATCAGGTTTTTGAGCAACAACTTTCCGATAAATTGGAAGTGTGGGAAGGCATTACGCCTTATGGAGATTCCGGTTTGGTTAGTTCTTATGTGGCTTTGTTGGAAAAAGAAGGACACAGCAACCTCCTGCTGATCTCTCATTTGCCTTTGGTGGGGGATATTATGAAGGAATTGTGCGGTCGAAATCCGGCGAGTTTTTATCCCGCTACGATTGTTGAGGTTCATTTGAATAATCAGCGAGCTGAAGTTAAAGAAATAAAATATTTCAGTAAAACGAACTAAAAAAACATTTCTTTTTACGTCATTTTGTTACACACTGTAAACGTCTTACAAAATAGGTTTGTGAGGCGTTTATTTTTTTATTTGTTAGGAGCTACTATGAAAAAATCAGTATTAACCGCCTTAGTCTTAGGTGCAGTGTTAAGTGTTACTGCATGTGATGACAATAAAACTTCACAAAAAGTTGAACAGGCTAAAGCCAGTGTTTCAGAAGCAAAAGAAGCGGTAGTCAGTGCAGCGCAAGATGTAAAAACGGCAACCGTTGAAGCAGTTAAAGAAACAAAAGACGCTGTGGTAACAAAAGCAGGTGAAATGAAAGACGCTGCGGCTGAGAAAGTCGCTGAAGCAAAAGAAACTGCCTCTGAAAAAATGGATTCAATCGCAAGCAAGGCCGGTGAAATGAAAGATGCAGCGGCTGAGAAAGTGAGTCAAGCTGCAGGTGCGGTATCTGAAAAAGCGGCTGAAGTGAAAGACGCCGTAAAAGAACGCACTGAAAATAAATAAAAGGCAGATTTCCTGCTTTTAGAATGGGATGAAAACTAATTTATCCTTTTCAGCAAAAATCCTGACTGAACGATATAAAAATTCAGTTGGGATTTTTTCTTTGTGTAAGAAACGACTATTTACCGCTAAAAATTCGGCATCTAAATATTGTGTATAGATCGCACCGGAATTACTGTTGACCCCCGCCATGGCACGCCCTAATAATTCGCCATAAATATGAATATTGCCATCTGCAGCGACTTCAGCGCCTTGTTCTACGTCGCCATGAATAATCAAATCACTATTTTTTGCATAAATAACCTGCTTATCAATAACATTGTGGGTTATGACTTTGGTCGGCAGATAGCGTGGCTCAGGAAGTATTTCTGAAAGATTATCAATGTTGCCTAGAATCGGTAAATCGGCGGTTAAAATTAATTCTCTTTGTAGATGATTTTGCCAGTCGGCAACCCCAATGACGTGAATGTGATATTCGGCAAGCAGTGCTTTTAGTTCGGTTAAATTCACTTTTTCCAGCATAGGATTGAATTGCAAAATCACTTCAATATTTTTAAATAATGAAGGGGAAGTTTTGCTTTTCTTTGTCAATGCGCGCTTAATTGCGGTCAAGCTTGAACTATTGATACTGATAAATACAGCGGAAAATTGACCTGTTCGTAGTTCGATAATATCTTGAGCCATAAAGAAATTCCAAGGAAAAAAGTTGCTTAATGATAATGAATTATTGCAAAATCGGCAACTTGAACCTTGTCTTGGAGCAAAATTATGCTATGTGCTATTTATAAAAGCCCAAAAGAAGCTGGCATGTATCTTTATATTGAAAAACGTGATCAATTTGATGCGTTACCTGAAGCGTTATTAACGGTTTTTGGTAAACCGGTTTTTGTCATGTTGTTTAATCTTGCCGGTACAAAACCGTTGGTAAATGCCGATAAAACGGAAGTGTTGCAGCAAATTAAAGAAAAAGGATTTTACTTACAAACGCCGAAAAAAGATGATTGGTTGTTTAGTCTTTAAAAGTGCGGTGAATTTTCAGACCGTTTTTTCTCAGACTTTTGCTGAATTAAATCTTGCTATTTGTGTTCTAGAACACTATAATACGCCACATATTTCGGACGCGGGGTGGAGCAGCTTGGTAGCTCGTCGGGCTCATAACCCGAAGGTCGTCGGTTCAAATCCGGCCCCCGCAACCAATCACAAGTTCAGTAAAAAGAACCCCAATTTTGGGGTTTTTTTATACGATAAATTTGTTGTTTAAATATCAACGCGTTGTTTTTAATACGTTGATAATTATTGAAAAACTGGGCTGTAAGCCCTTTTTTTACGTCTATCGTTTAGGGAGGTTGTTTTGGCAACTTTGGAACAAAAATTACAGGATTTATTACAAGGCTCGGTAGAAGATCTCGGCTGCGAGCTTTGGGGCATTGAATGCCAACGCGTTGGTCGTTATTTAACCGTGCGTTTATTTATTGATAAAGAAGGTGGCGTCACAGTAGAAGATTGTGCCGATGTAAGCCGTCAAGTGAGCGCCGTGTTAGATGTGGAAGATCCGATTGCCGATAAATATAACCTTGAAGTGTCTTCTCCAGGGTTAGATCGTCCGCTATTTACCTTCGCGCAATATACCCGTTATATCGGCCAGGAAATTGTCGTGCATTTGCGTATTCCGGTGGCGGATCGTCGTAAATGGCAAGGTGAATTGGCTAAAATTGAAAATGACATGATTACGTTGATTGTTGATAAACAAGAACAGATTTTGGCGTTTGGCAACATTCAAAAAGCGAACGTTGTTCCGAAATTTTAAATTTAAAGAAGGATAGAAAAAGCATGAGTAAAGAAATTTTATTAGCGGCAGAAGCCGTATCCAATGAGAAATTGCTTCCACGTGAAAAAATTTTTGAAGCGTTGGAAAGCGCTATTGCCCTTTCCACCAAAAAGAAATACGAATATGACGTTGATGTTCGTGTTGCGATTAATACTAAGACCGGTGAGTTTGACACATTCCGTCGTTGGTTAGTGGTGGAAGAAGTGAATAACCCAACAAAAGAAATCACCTTAGAAGCAGCTCGTTTTGAAGACCCTAATGCACAAATTGGTGATTATGTGGAAGATCAAATCGAATCTATCGCCTTTGACCGTATTGCGATGCAAACTGCGCGTCAAGTGATTAGCACTAAAATTCGTGAGGCGGAGCGCAGCAAAATTGTTGATCAATTCCGTTCGAAAGAAGGACAAATTATTACGGCGACCGTGAAGAAAAGTAACCGCGATAGCATCATTTTAGATGTGAATGGTGAAGACGGTAATAAAGCAGAAGCGGTGATGTTACGTGAAGATATGTTACCGCGTGAAAACTTCCGCCCGGGTGACCGTGTACGCGGTGTGTTATATAAAGTGAGCCCGGAAAGCAAAGGCGCACAATTATTCGTAACACGTGCTAAACCGGAAATGTTAATTGAATTGTTCCGTTTGGAAGTGCCGGAAATTGGTGAAGAATTAATTGAAATTAGAAGTGCAGCACGCGATCCGGGTTCTCGCGCTAAAATTGCGGTGAAGAGCAATGATAAACGTATTGATCCTGTAGGCGCTTGCGTAGGGATGCGTGGTGCTCGTGTTCAAGCGATTACCAATGAGTTAGGCGGTGAGCGTGTTGATATCGTGCTTTGGGATGACAACCCGGCACAATTCGTGATCAATGCCATGGCGCCGGCAGATGTGAGTTCTATCGTTGTTGATGAAGATAAACATGCGATGGATATTGCGGTAGAAGAAGCGAATTTGGCGCAAGCCATTGGCCGTAATGGTCAAAACGTACGTTTGGCAACTCAATTAACCGGTTGGGTGTTAAACGTTATGACTACCCAAGACTTAAATGCAAAACACCAAGCGGAAGACGACAAAGTATTGAACTTATTCATTGATGCCTTGGAGATCGACGAGGAATTTGCACAATTATTAATTGATGAAGGTTTCTCTACGTTAGAAGAATTGGCGTATGTTTCCGTGAGCGAATTAACCGCCATTGATGGTTTGGAAGATGAAGATTTAGTAGAGGAATTGCAAACCCGCGCGAAAAATGCCATTACAGCGAAAGCCTTGGCAGAAGAAGAAGCGTTGAAAAAAGCAAAAATTGAAGATCGTTTGTTGAATCTTGAAGGCATGAATCGTCACATCGCCTTTAAATTGGCAGAAAAACAAATCACGACCTTGGAAGATCTTGCTGAGCAAGGCGTTGATGATTTAGCCGACATTGAAGGACTCAGTGCCGAACAAGCTGCAGATTTAATTATGGCAGCGCGAAACATTTGTTGGTTCACTGAGTAATGAAGGAGTGAAAAGATGACAGAAGAATTAAAAAATGCCCCAAAGAAACTGAGCTTACAGCGTAGAACAAAAACGACCGTGAGCGGAACGAGTGCTTCTGGTAAGAGTAAAGAAGTGCAAGTTGAAGTACGTAAAAAACGTACAATTCCAACAGAAGCAGCACAAAGAGCTGAAGAAGCCGCAAAATTAAAAGCGAAACAAGAAGCTGAGCAAAAAGCGGCGGAAGAAAAAGCGCTAAGAGAAAAAGCCGCCAAAGAGAAAGCAGCGAAAGACAAAGAAGCAGCGGAAAAAGCGAAACAAGCACAAAGTGCGGTTGAAAATAAACCTAAATCGGTTGATCCGGAAAAAGAAAAACGTAAAGCCGAAGAGGCGGAATTACGCCGTAAAGCGGAAGAGTTAGCTCGTCAAAAAGCGGAAGAACAAGCGCGTAAAGCGGCTGAGGAAGCGAAACGTTATGCTGAAGCTGATACGTCAAGCAATGAAAGCGCCTCAGAAGATTATACCGATTACAATTTAAGCTCTCGTTATGCTTTAGAAGCAGAAGATGAAGAAGAACGTCGTAATGAAGGTCGCGGTCGCGGTAAAAATAAAGTCGCTAAAGCGAAAAAAGGCGGACGTGATGATGAAAGCAATAAAAACGAGCGCGAGTCTAACCGCCGTAACCTAAAAGACGGTAAATTCGGCAAAGGTAAAAATGGTAAGAAAGGTGCTGCATTACAACAAGCCTTTACAAAACCTGTTCAGGCGGTGAAAACAGATGTTGTCATTGGTGAAACCATTACCGTTGCAGAATTAGCAAATAAGATGGCGACCAAAGCCACCGAAATCATCAAGGCGATGATGAAAATGGGCGAAATGGTAACCATTAACCAAGTGCTTGACCAAGAAACTGCACAATTAGTGGCAGAAGAGTTAGGGCACAAAGTGATTCTTCGTAACGAAAATGAGCTTGAAGAAGAAGTATTAGGCGATCGTGATGTTAATGCTGAAAAAGTGACGCGTGCGCCGGTAGTAACCATTATGGGTCACGTTGACCATGGTAAAACTTCCTTACTTGACTACATTCGTAAAGCGAAAGTGGCAGCCAGCGAGGCGGGTGGTATTACTCAGCACATCGGTGCATACCACGTAGAAATGGATGACGGTAAGATGATTACCTTCCTAGATACTCCGGGACACGCGGCATTTACCTCTATGCGTGCACGTGGTGCGAAAGCAACGGATATCGTGGTACTTGTGGTTGCGGCAGATGATGGTGTGATGCCTCAAACCATTGAAGCGATCCAGCACGCCAAAGCAGCAGGTGCGCCTTTAGTAGTTGCAGTGAACAAAATCGATAAACCGGAAGCCAATCCGGATCGCGTGGAACAAGAATTACTTCAACACGAAGTGATTTCTGAAAAATTCGGTGGTGATGTGCAATTCGTCCCTGTTTCTGCGAAGAAAGGGATGGGTATCGATGATTTATTAGATGCCATCTTACTTCAATCAGAAGTCCTTGAATTAACTGCAGTGAAAGACGGTATGGCAAGTGGTGTTGTGATCGAATCTTACCTTGATAAAGGTCGTGGTCCGGTGGCAACCATTCTTGTTCAATCCGGTACGTTACATAAAGGCGATATCGTACTTTGCGGTTTTGAGTATGGTCGTGTTCGTGCGATGCGTGATGAAAACGGTCAAGAAATCGAGGAAGCCGGTCCATCTATCCCTGTTGAGGTGTTAGGTCTTTCTGGCGTTCCGGCAGCGGGTGATGAAGCAACTGTGGTTCGTGATGAGAAAAAAGCACGTGAAGTGGCACTACACCGTCAAGGTAAATTCCGTGAAGTGAAACTGGCTCGTCAGCAAAAAGCGAAACTTGAAAATATGTTTAGCAATATGACGGAAGGTGATGTCGCTGAACTCAACATCATTGTGAAAGCAGACGTACAAGGTTCTGTGGAAGCGATTATTCAATCGTTACAAGAGCTTTCTACGGATGAAGTAAAAGTGAAAGTTGTCGGTTCCGGTGTGGGTGGTATTTCTGAAACTGACGCAACGTTAGCCGCAGCTTCCAACGCGATTATGGTCGGCTTTAACGTCCGTGCGGATGCATCAGCTCGTCGTATTATCGAAGCCGAAAATATCGATCTTCGTTATTACTCCATCATTTATGAACTCTTAAATGATGTGAAAGCAGCGATGAGCGGTATGTTACAACCAGAATTTAAACAAGAAATCATCGGCTTGGCTGAAGTGCGTGATGTGTTTAAACATCCGAAATTCGGCGCTATCGCTGGTTGTATGGTGACCGAAGGTATTGTGAAACGTAACAACCCAATCCGCGTGTTACGCGACAACGTGGTGATCTTCGAAGGTGAATTGGAATCTCTCCGTCGCTTCAAAGACGACGTATCTGAAGTGCGTAACGGTATGGAATGTGGTATCGGCGTGAAGAACTACAATGACGTAAAAGTCGGCGACCAGATTGAGGTGTTCGAAGTCGTTGAGATTAAACGCTCGATTTAATCTTAAAAGAAAGTGCGGTCAAATTTGACCGCACTTTTTGCCTAGGGTAATGCGTTACCTTTATGGCTGTATACAAGCGTTTCCGAAGGGGAAGCATTAGGCCTAACCGTGGGTATATTTGCCCGTGGACAATTAAAGAGAAACAAAATGGCTCGAGAATTCAAACGTAGCGACCGTGTCGCACAAGAAATCCAAAAAGAAATCGCGGTGATTTTACAGCGCGAAGTGAAAGATCCGCGTATTGGCATGGTGACGGTGTCCGACGTGGAAGTGTCCAGTGATTTGGCTTATGCCAAAGTGTTCGTCACTTTTTTATTTGAACACGATGAACAGGCGATTGCGCAGGGCATGAAAGGCTTAGAAAAAGCCGCGCCTTATATTCGCACGTTGTTAGGCAAAGCTATGCGTCTGCGTATCGTACCGGAGATTCGTTTTATCTACGATCAATCTTTGGTCGAAGGTATGCGTATGTCTAACTTGGTGACCAATGTTGTGCGCGAAGATGAGAAAAAACACGTTGAGGACAAAGACTAATGTCCAAACCGCGTAAACGTGGGCGTGATATTCATGGTGTGTTTTTGTTGGATAAGCCGCAAGGCATGTCTTCCAACGACATCATGCAAAAAGTAAAACGCATTTTTCAGGCAAACAAGGCAGGGCATACCGGTGCCTTAGATCCGCTGGCTACCGGAATGTTGCCCATTTGTTTGGGCGAAGCCACCAAGTTTTCGCAGTTTTTGCTAGATGCTGATAAACGTTATTTAGTCACGGCAAAACTGGGTGAACGTACTGATACTTCAGATGCAGAAGGGCAAATTGTCGAAACCCGTGATGTGAACGTCAAAACGCCTGAAATTCTGACCGCACTTGAACAATTCCGTGGGGACATTTTACAAGTGCCCACCATGTTTTCCGCGTTGAAACACAATGGCAAACCGCTTTATGAATATGCCCGTCAAGGTATTACGGTGGAGCGGGAAGCACGTCCTATTACGATCTTTGAACTGAACTTCATCGAATATAATGTGCCCTATTTAACCCTTGAAGTACATTGTTCCAAAGGCACCTACATTCGCACTTTGGTGGATGATTTAGGAGAGGCGTTGGGCTGTGGCGCCCATGTAACGATGTTGCGTCGCACAGCAGTGGCGGATTATCCGACAGAAAAAATGTTGGATTGGAATGCGTTGCAAGCTTTGGCAGAATCACAAGATTTGAGTTTGTTAGATGCCTTATTATTGCCAATGGATACTGCCGTGGCGAAGTTGCCGGCGTTAACCTTAAATGAAAGCCAAACGCAAGGCATTGGATTTGGTCAACGTATCAAATTCGATAACCTTAACAGGCTACAAGGTCAAGTGCGGTTATTTTCCCATGAAAATCGCTTTCTTGGCGTGGCGGTGATTGATGAGAATAACGTGATTCGTCCACAGCGATTAGTGGTGTATGAATAAAAAGTGCTGTGAAATTTCACCGCACTTTTTTATGTTTTATGGCTTGCTCGGCTCTTCTATTTTTCTACGCCAATAAGTAGCAAATCGGGGCTTGCCTTTGTTTGTTAAGCCTCGATATTTATAGGTGATTTGTGAACCGATGGGAGGAGGAGTTGTTCGATCTTCCAATTTGAAACCGGAACCAATTTTGAATTGCCCTCGGTGATTTTCACAGGTAAGCGATCCCATGACATTTTCAAATTGCCCTTTGCCGGCATGGTGGGCGATAACCGTGCATTCTTCATCAAGTGCGGTCTTTAATTTAAGAATGTGTGAACTGCGTTTTCTTTCGTAGGGCGCATTAGGGTTACGAAGCACGATGCCTTCGCCTTTTTGCTGTTCCACTTGTTGTAAAAATTGACGGATATGTTGTGGACTTTCAATAGGAATTTGTTCGATGATTTCAATGTATTGAGAGGGATGTTCTGCTAAATAGGCCTTTAATGCTGCCAAACGGGCAAATAAATCCCCTTTAGCATCAGGCACATCAAAGACATATAGTTTTAATGTATGCCAACCCTTATCTTGATAAGCTCGCACGATAGAAGAGATTTCCGCAAATTGATCACGTTGGCTAAATAATTCGCCATCAATGGCAAACGGCGGAAAATTTTCCAGAAAATAAGCGGGTGGAGCCAGAGAAACGCCTCCTCGAGTAAAAAGCAGTTTGCCATCCCAATAGCCACGTACGCCATCCAATTTTTCACTCATCACCCATCCGGCTACGTTTTGATCTTTATAGTTTTCTAACAACATCAAATCAGGTTTTTCGGCGTAACAAGACACGCTAAAAAAGAGCAGACTCAAGCAAAGTTTGAAATAACGCATAGAGGACTCCTTGAAATAAAAATCATCTTAAAACAAGGCATTGGAGCTGTAGAAAAAGGCTCATGATTTTGCGAGCATGATCGCAACTAAAAAATAAACGGACATAAAAAATGCGCCTGAAGAAGAGCGCATTTAAAATTGGGGGACTGAAAGTGCGGTGAAAAAAGAGAGATTATTTCTCTTTGAGGTAGCCAATCCACTCTTTCAGTAATTGCATATTTTTTGCCATTGCACCGGCTTGAGGCACAAAGTGCATCATGTTTAATCCGTAAGAGTCCGGTGTAATGCCTTCGCCTACGCTTGCCGGCAAGACATCGAATCCTTGCTGTTGAAACAAGAGTTTTGCCCGTTGCATATGCCATTCATTCGTCACCAAAATGATTTTATGGATGCCTTCTTTTTCTAGTAATTGACGGGTATATAAGGCATTTTCTTTGGTGGTTAAAGATTTTTCTTCTAGCCATTTCGTTGGCACATTAAAGAACGTCTGTAATTCTTCTGCAGAAACTTTGCCTTCTGAGGCACCGGTCGGGCTGACACCGCTAATCAACAAGGGCAGCTGCGTTTCTTTTTGCAAATAAGCCGCGTAGCGTAAACGTTCTAGTTGTGTGGCAGAAGACGCAAGCGGTGCATAGAGTTCTTTGCTATCACGCACGCCACCGCCCAATAAAACGATGGCTTGAGCCTGTTTATAATCGTTTAAGGTTAGATTATCTTCGGTGACTAAGCTGTCTTTTAGCGTTTGTGCCGTGTAGGGAATACTGACAAGATAGAGCAGCACAATGCCGAAAAATGCACAAAGGCGGCTTAATGTTTTGTATTTAAAGAATGAAAATAAAAGCGAGAATAACCATAAAATCAAAATATTAAATGGCGGTAGCATCATGGCGGTGATGAGTTTTTTGAGTTCAAACATGATTTCATTCCATTAATCAATGCACAACATCTTATTTTTGTTGAGTATAAAACTCGACAAAATCCAGTTCTTTTGTCCATAAATTGGCGTAGCCGGTGTTTTTGCCGTAAGAGTTATCGCAAACCACGTTTGGGATTTCCAATAAACAGGAAAAAATGTGACCGTGCAGACGCGTCGTGGTGATGTTGTCATAGCTTAAAAAGGTTTTGGCAACGCGTTTTATAATGCGTTTGGTGTATGCTTTCCAAAAGCGATGAACAATATTTTTTAAGCCGGTTAACTGATGACGCTTGGCGAATTTAGCTAAACGCCAAGTAACGGCTAAGACTAAATCATCTCGTTCGGACAACACATCTTCCCAGTCTTTAATATGACTTCCTGCCGGGAGTTGTGCTGTAATATTTTTTTCGATATCGCTGGCTTCAATATCTTTGCGTAAGAAATATAGCGATTGCCCTGTTTGGGTATTTTTGGTCGGCAATGTTCCGTACAGTTCATGCGCCATATCCGGTGATAAATGTACGTTTGGTGAAAACTGTTTAAAGGCGTTTGCCGTTCTTTCGTCGCGTGCCAGCAAATGACAATCTTTATGTTGCATGAAAAGTGCGGCGGATTTTTCTAACGTTTCTTGGCTTTTATAGAATAACGTTTGTGGTAACACAATCACACGGTTGTGGGGAAACGTTTCCACCACCGTTTCGCGAATTTTTTGGTGTTGCGGATAAAGATCGCCGAAATTACCCCCGCCGTGGAGCAAAATTGTGGTGTTTGGAGTGATTTTTTGTTTCAGTTCTTCAATGTCCACATCAAATTCACTGCGTTTTAAGGTGACACGAATATTGTGATCTGTAAAAAACTGTTCTGTTCCGTGATAAATCAATAAATCGCCCACGTTTAAATGCAACGGGTAATCAAGATAAAAAACATCGTTTTTATCTTCAATTAAATCTGCAATCGGAGCTAACTTGTTTTTTAAATCAATGAGTTGTTGATTCATCTTTTCACTCTTTTTCTTAAATGGCTAAATAAAAAGTCTTTTTCAGTTTTGTTTAATCCCACCATTAAGATGACTGAAATGAGTACGACTTCAAGAAGGAACGCTTCTCCTACAAATTCCAAGAATGAGTAGGTGCGCTGTGTGTCCGAGAAATAAATTAAGCCTAATAATAAGGCGAAAACCAGGCTGATATTTGTTAAGTATGAGACAAATTCTTTGCGATTAAATTTAATTCTTTTGTTAATAAAGTAGAGGCGATAAAGCTGCATGAAAAGTGCGGTGCAGAATTTACCGATAAAGGCATAGACCGGATTGTAGCCTAAGGTAAACAGATAATAGGCAAGCGGCACGGTACAAAGATCGATAATCGCCAAGATAACGTTGTATTGTTTAATGGTTTTAGAACCTATGGCTAACGCCGTCATCCAAAATGACCCCGCCATAGCACTGATGAGGGAGCAAACAAGCGTGGCTTGTACCAGTTTATCGGTGTACATCGGCACATTATCGCCTAACCAAAGGGTTAATAAGGTATGACTGAAATACAGCACCGGTGCGGATAAAATCGCGATTAAATAAAAAGAATATTTTGAGGTGCCCAAGATCAACTTTTTATTTCGCTCATAGTCTTTAGCCGCATAGGATTGCACCAGTTGCGGATTAAACGCCACTTGGAAGTTGTTCACAAAACTATACACGGCGGTATCCACTTGAGTCGCAATGCCGACCGCTGCATTTGCGGCAACGCCGAAGAACAGGTTGGTCACCATATTCAGCCCTTGCGTTGATCCTACATAAGCGAGTTGCCCCACCAGCATCCAGCCGGAAAAGCTCATCATTTCTTTGGTGGTATGTAAATCTTTCTCAAAATGGGAACGGGTTTCCGTGTAGAAAGCCTTGCGTGTAAAACGAAAATAAAGGGTAAATACTAATAGGCTGACACACAACAACAAGAGGCTGTAAGAAATCAGTTTGTCGTAGTGTTCGATATGCATCAAAATAAAGATAGCCGTCAGTTTAAAGGCGGTTTCAGCTAACCCCAACCAGGCATAAAAAGACATGCGTTCATGGGCAACAATCATGGCGTTAAAGGGCACTTTGATAATTTCAATCAAGGCAATGATCAACGCAACCTGATAAACAATATTGGCCGCTTGCATACGTGCGGCAGGAATAATTAATTTATGATTAAGGAACCACAGCCCGACGGTTTCCGCCAAGATTACCACGACTAACATAATCAATAAGTGATTGAGAATACTGATATTAAATACTTTATTGATGCGCTTGCTGTCGTTTGAGGCTTTTTCGACGTTAATGAAGCGTTGTGTGGTGGCGGTCATGGTGCCGTTAAAGAAAGAGAACAAAATCACCACGCCCATGACAATGTTGTAGATCCCGAAATCTTCCACGCCCAATACGCGCAACACCACGCGCGAGATATACAGCATCGCGCCCATATTGAACAACATGCGGATATAAAGAAAGAGGGTGTTTTTAGCAATGGTTTTGTTGGACATCGGGAAAATCGAACTTGTGTTTTTACCGTAAAATAGGTGGGGGATTATAGATTTCTTTAGTATAATCAGCAATCTTTTATGCAACTATTTCGGTTTCCCGCCAACTGACAGACAAACCAGCAGACAATCGATTTTATTGAGATTTTTTATGAAGAAATATTTGATTTCGTTAGATAAGGACGTTCAGCGTCGCGAATTGTTCTTTTCTCAACCTAACACGGCAGATTTTGAGGTGTTTTCCGCGATTAACACCATGCAGAAAGAATGGAATGCATTGTCCGAAGTGTTCAACCTGACAAAGTTTGAACAACATTATGGGCGTAGTGTGACAAAAGGTGAAATAGGCTGTACATTGAGCCATCTTGAAGTTTATCGCCGAATCGTTGCCGATGAGCGTATTGCGGAAACGGATTATGCCTTGGTATGTGAAGATGATGCGCTGTTTAATGCCGATTTATCGGAAAAAACGACCGCACTTTTAACCCAACATTGCTCGGCAGATATTGTTCTTATCGGGCAATCTAAAATTGAGTCTTTTGATGATGTGGAATTGGAAATTAATTATCCGACGACATTTTCTTTTTTACGTCAAAAAGTGGCGGATGTGACGGTGGCATATCCGTATAAAAGTTATTTTGCCGGAACGGTGGCGTATCTCATTAAAAAGTCTGCAGCCCGTCGTTTTCTTGACGTGTTGACACAAGAAAAAGCTTTTTGGTTGGCAGATGATTTCCTGTTGTTTGAAACGCAATTTCACCTAAATAATAAGGTGGTACGCCCGTTAATGGCTATTGAAAATCCAACCCTCATGAGCAATTTAGAGGCGATTCGCGGCTCTAAATCCAATAATTTGGCAAAAAAATTATTGAAATACCCGTTAAAGAAACTGTTTGCAATTAAAAAGAATTTAGGAAAATAACGAAAAAAATGACCGCACTTTTTAACCTTTTTTATCTCTACGATCCTTGGTTATTCCATGTGTTACGTATGTCATGGGGAGTCGGGCTGGTGGCCTTCCTGTTTTTGGCATATCGCTATGTTAAAAAGCAACAGGCGCAGGGCATTGTGTTGCCGTTAGACAGCTTGGTGGTGTTGTTCGGCTTAATTGTGTTTAGCCTGATTCCGCTGCTTATCAACGGCACGCGAGATTTCTCCGTGATCGCCATGTATGTGAAATTGCTGATTTTATTTGTGTTTGGCGTGGGCGTTTATAATGCATTTTATGCCCGTCCGAACCGGCAGTTCGCCGTTGTGAAGGATTTACAGATTGGCGTGATTCTGCAATTTGTATTGGGCTTGTTGGCGTTGCTTGGCGTGTCTTGGATCGTTGATTTCTTGCTTTCCACGAATGCCTTATTACCCGATCGTTTTTATGGATCTGAGCAAGAATATCGCTTATATAACCTCACCTCGGCGGCTTTTTTCCAATTAAGTTTGTTCTATTTGATGTTGTTTCATTTCTTGCTGGCGTATAACGCGAAACAGAATACCTTGCCGAGCGTGCTGATTTTTTTCATGTTATGTATCGGGCTGATTTCCGGCAGAACCTTCCTCACCATTTCTGCGATCAGCATTTTGGTGTATTTCAAAGTGCGGTATCTTCCGGCGTTAATTTCTTTTGTGTTGTTAGTGTTATTACTGGCGTATTTCCTACCGGAAAATCCGTATGTGGCCCATGCACTTGAACCGGTGATTAATTTATTGCACGGAGAAGGCTTTGTGAGTTCTTCAACGGATACGCTGATGAAAAACCATTTGTTTATGCCAACCTTAAAACAATTTATTCAAGGTGACGGCATGTATATGACGGGGGAATTGGTGGTTGGGCGTTATTACGGCCATACCGATTCCGGCTTTTTGCGCCAAATTCTCTACGGTGGCGTGTCTTATGCTTTGGTGTGTTTTGTCGTGACCTTCTATTTTGTGCGCAAGGTGGCGTTAAATTGGTTTGATGGCAGTTGGAAATTCACCCTTTCCACGTTGGCGATTTTGTCCCTTTGCAACGTGAAAGCCGATACCTTTGCTTTCCCGGGCATTATGTTTGTGATGTTGATGTTTTTATCGTTGTTCGGTAGCCAAGGGAAACAGCTTGTGTTGTTTAAACAAAAGGAGGCGAACTAATGTTCAGTATTATTGTTCCTTCTTATAACCGGAAAGAAGAAATTCCTGCTTTGTTGGCCAGTTTAAGTGAACAAACCGTCCATAATTTTGACGTGGTGATCGTGGATGACTGCTCTAAAGAGCCTGTAGTGGTGGAGCAATCGTATCCTTTCCCCGTGCATGTAATTCGTAATGAAACCAATCAAGGCGCTGCGGAAAGCCGCAATATCGGAGCGCGCTATGCGCAGCAGGCATGGTTGTTGTTTTTAGATGACGATGATCGCTTTGCGCCCAATAAATGCGAAATATTGGCGGAAACCATCGCAGCGCACCAAGACATTAATTTTGTCTATCATCCGGCGAAATGCGAAATGGTCAACGAAGGTTTTACCTATGAAACCTCGCCTATTGAGCCACAGGAGATCAGCGTTGAGCGTATTTTACTGGCCAATAAAATCGGCGGTATGCCGATGATTGGGGTGAAAAAAGATCTGTTTTTAAAAATAGGCGGATTATCGACCGCACTTCGATCTTTGGAAGACTACGATTTCTTGCTGAAATTGTTGCAAGAGCCAAGTTTTAAGCCGTATAAAATTAACGCACCTTTAACCCATTGTACTTTCCATACCAAGCGTTCGAGCGTTTCTACGGATACCACCAATACGCAAAAAGCCATTGAATATATCCGCCAGCATTATGTGAAAACGGAGGCACAGGCGCGCAATTTCAATATTAATGCGAGCTACATTTTGGCCTATCCGCATATCATGAATTTATCCCGCAAGGCGGCGGTGTATTATTTTGATATTTTCAAACAGACCAAAAGCGTGAAGCAGTTGATCATTGCCTTAGTGGTGCTGATTTCCCCGAGCCTGGCGATCAATTTGAAACGCTTTATGTAATGGCGTTGTGATAGGCTTTATGCCTGTCCGATACCAAAGTTAAAGATATAAGGACAGGCATACAGTCTGTCCCTACGAAGACAAAGAGAAAAGAGATGAAATTTTCAGTTTTAATGTCCTTATACGTTAAGGAAAATCCACTATATTTAAGAGAATGTTTTGAAAGCCTCGTGGCACAAACTCATCCTGCCGATGAAATCGTCTTAGTGTTTGATGGTGCGGTGACACCGGAACTAGAGGCGGTTGTCACTGAATTCGAAACAAAATTACCCTTAAACTTAGTGAAGTTGCCGAAAAACTTAGGTTTAGGCAAAGCGCTCAATGAAGGTTTAAAACATTGTTCGCATGATTGGGTTTTCCGTATGGATACCGATGATATTTGCGTGCCGGAACGCTTTGAAAAGCAAGTGGCATTTATTGAACAACATCCGGATACGATTATTTTCGGCGGACAAATTGCTGAGTTTGGTGACAATGTTAACGACATCGTGGCGTATCGCAATGTGCCGACAACAGCGCAAGACATTGTGAAATTCACGCAAAAACGTTGCCCTTTCAATCACATGACCGTGGCGTATCAAAAAAGTGCGGTCATAAATTGTGGTGGATATGAAGATCTGCAAGAGGATTATTATTTGTGGATCAAGCTTGTGGCACAAGGTCAAAAAGTGGCGAATTTGCCGGATATTTTGGTGTACGCCCGTGTTGGTAACGGCATGGTAGGGCGTCGTCGTGGTTTAAATCAAGCTAAAGCAGAGTGGCGTTTGTTTAAATTGAAATATCGTTTAGGTATCCAAGGATTATTTTCCGGCTTGTTTACGTTTGCTTTGCGTTCCGGTGCACGATTGCTGCCAACGTCCTTATTGAAAAGTCTTTATCATACGTTCTTGAGAAAATAGCCCATGACATTTACCTCATTTTTAAAAACATCCGTTATTTTTACCGCACTTTTTGTGGTAGGTTGTTCTTCTCATAGCCCCTCTTCAAGTGGTGGAACTCATGGTATTCACGCTGTTGCAGCAAGCGAGGTTTATAGCAAGCCTCGCACATTAGAGAACTTTAATGATTATGTGAATTTCTTGAAAGGCAAAGCCGCTGCAGAAGGCGTTTCAATGGATGTGTTGAATGCACAAAATAACATTAACTACATCCAAAAATCCGTGGATTTGGACGATCAACAAGCGGGACGAATTCGTAAACGCGATCCTAATGCGCCGCCGGTGATAAACCCAAATGGCACGACCAATTACTTAAATCGCGTATTAACCGAAAATAAAGTAGAGACGGCTTCTGCACGTTATTGGGAGCAACTGCCACAACTGGAAAAGGCGAGCCAAACCTTTAGTGTCCCGAAAAATTATTTGATGGCATTGTGGGGCATGGAAAGCAGTTTTGGCTATTATCAAGGCAGTTATGATGTGTTGTCCGTATTGGCCACGTTGGCTTTTGATGGACGTCGCGAAGCGTTATTCAGTAAAGAATTTATTGCGGCCATGAAAATGCTGCAACGGGATCATATTCAGCGCCACAAAATGAGGGGGTCATGGGCGGGTGCTATGGGGCAAACCCAATTTATGCCAAGTTCCTATTTGCGTTATGCTGTAGATGGGAATGGAGACGGTGAGAAAAACATTTGGACGGAACACTATGATGTGTTTGCCTCTATCGCCAATTATTTGCACACCGAGGGCTGGAACCCTAATCTCCCTTGGGGCGTTGAAGTCACGGTGAATCAGCCGATTGATATGGCGCTCTCCGGCACGGAAGAGGGGAAACAGCGTCGCTTAACCGATTGGCAAAATCGAGGTGTCAGCCTGAAATTCCAAACGCCGGAAACGCAGCAAAAACTGACCGCACTTTCTCAAGCGGATTTGTGGTTGGTGAGACCGGATCGTGAATTAGGGCGAGCGTTTTTAGTGTCAAACAACTATCGCACGTTATTGCATTGGAACAAGTCGAATTATTTCGCCGTGAGTATCGGTATGTTTGCTGATAGAATTCAGCAACGTGTAGGCGAGTAACGCAATTAAAAATAAGGAATGAATATGAAAGTGATGTCGTTTAACATCAACGGACTAAGAGCAAGACCTCATCAATTAGAAGAAATTATTAAGAAATACCAACCGGATGTCCTTGGTTTGCAAGAAATTAAAGTGGCGGATGAAGTCTTTCCTTATGAGTTGGTGGATCATCTTGGCTATCACATCAACCATTTTGGTCAAAAAGGGCATTATGGCGTGGCTTTGTTGAGTAAACAGGCGCCGTTATTGGTGAGAAAAGGTTTCCCAACCGATGATGAAGAAGCCCAAAAACGCATTATCATGATTGACTTAGACACGCCATTTGGGCAATTAACGGTGATTAACGGCTATTTTCCACAAGGTGAAAGCCGTGAACATCCAACCAAATTCCCGGCAAAACAAAAATTCTATGCGGATTTACAGCGCTATTTGGAACAAGACCATAATGCACAAAACCCGGTGATTATTATGGGCGATATGAACATCAGCCCGTCTGATTTGGACATTGGTATCGGCGAAGAAAATCGTAAACGCTGGTTGCGCACCGGTAAATGTTCCTTCTTGCCGGAAGAACGCGAATGGTATCAACGCTTATACGCGTATGGCTTAGAAGACACTTTCCGTTATTTAAACCCGACGGTAAACGATAAATTCTCATGGTTTGATTACCGCTCAAAAGGATTTGATGATAATCGCGGTTTACGCATTGACCACATTTTGGCAAATAAAGCGTTGGCAGCGCATTGTGTGGATACCGGGATTGCGCTTGATATTCGTGCCATGGACAAGCCATCAGATCACGCACCGATTTGGGCGGAGTTTAAATAATGCCGTTAAAAAATCCTGAACAAAATTGGCAAAATTACCGTACCTTAATTAACGGCAATATGGCTTCTTGTACCGTTAATTTAGATATTTTTGAACAATTTACCCCTGATAAATTTAACAAGATCGTGCAGGTTTCATTGCCTTATGAAGCGGATGAAAATACGATGCCGACGTTAGATGAACATCATCGGGTGGTGAAGGAATTATTCAAAATTTTGGTACAGGCTTCCGCATTGCCAGAGCTACTTTATGCCGGACATATTTTTACTGAAGGGCATTTAAAGCTTTATTTTTATTGCGATGAAACCACCGCACTTTTCGATGTACTCGACCAGTTTAAGGAAGACATTGAAGAGATTACGGTGCAAGAGGATCCTAACTGGGATACTTATTTTGATTTTTTATTGCCATCGCCGCTGGAAATGAAACTCAATGTCACAGAAGAAATTTTGGATATGTTGTTACAAAATGGCAGAGATTTAGCGGATAACTATCTTGTTGAACATACGTTTCAGTTTGCAGAAGAACAGCAGATGTTCCAATTTATGGAAGAGGCCAATCTTCGTGATCTTTCCTATCATTCCATGAGTTACAGCAGTGCCCCGCTGATTTTCGAAGATGAAGACGACAAAGAAGGGTTTTATATCGTCAAAATAGAGCAGGAAATGACATTGGATAACGATGATATTTTCCGTTATGTAGAGCAGTTTGAACGTTTGGCAGAAAAATTCTCCGGTGAGTATGTGGGCTGGGAAAGCGATACGATTAATCAGGTGAAAGCAAATTAATCTTCTATGAAAATTCTTGTCACCGGCGGTGCCGGATTTATTGGTTCAGCATTTATTCGTCATAGTATTTATCATACGCAAGATCAGATTGTGAATTTGGATAAATTGACTTATGCAGGCAATCTTGAGTCGTTGCATGAGGTGGTGACTAATCCGCGTTATGTTTTTGAACAGGCTGATATTTGTGATGCGCAAGCGGTTCAACGCATTTTAAAAGAACATCAGCCCGATTGTGTGGTGCATTTTGCGGCGGAAAGCCATGTAGATCGTTCTATTCATGGCGCGGCGGCGTTTATTCAAACCAATATTGTTGGCACCTATACGCTATTGGAAGTTGTACGTGATTATTACCAACAGCTGCCAGGCGAGAAGAAAAAGACCTTCCGTTTTTTGCATATTTCGACAGACGAAGTTTATGGTGATGTGGCAGGGACGTCAGATTTGTCTTCGGAAACTTCAGCTTATGCGCCAAGTAGCCCTTATTCAGCCTCAAAAGCTTCATCGGATCATTTGGTTCGTGCTTGGCACCGCACTTATGGACTGCCGATAATCATCACGCATTGCGCGAATAATTATGGACCTTACCAATATCCGGAAAAATTGATTCCGGTGATGATTTTAAATGCATTAAGTGGAGAGCCGTTACCGATTTATGGCAATGGGCAGCAAATTCGGGATTGGCTATACGTTGAGGATCATGTTCATGCGCTGTATCTTGTTCTTCAGCAAGGGCGTATTGGAGAAAGCTACAATATTAGCGCGCATTGTGAAAAAACGAATCGAGAAATTGTACAGGTACTCTGTGATATGTTGGAAGAACTTGCGCCCAACAAGCCGAAAGGAATAAAACATTATCAAGATCTTATTGTGCATACGGCTGACCGTTCGGGACATGATGTACGTTATGCGCTTGATGCCACAAAAATTCGTCAAGAATTGCATTGGCAACCACAAGCGGATTTTATCGTATCGATGCGTAGCACCGTTGAATGGTATTTAACGCACCTTGATTGGTGTGCAAAAGTGCGGTCGTAAAATTCGATAAAAATGCAAGTATGGATTTTATAAAATGAAAAAACGCAGAAGTGGGTTCTGCGTTTTTTTATGTTTATTTTTCAGCGGATGAGTCACAGAAAAAGCCGTGTAATAATTTGATCATTTCAACGACTTTGGGATCGTTAATGTAATACACACGTTCCCGATGTTTGACATCACTTGCCACTAAGCCTGCTTTACGCAAAAGGGCGAGTTGGTTGGACATCGCCGCTTGTGGCATGTTCATTTTGACAGTCAATTCAGTGACGTTATATCGTTTTTCATGTAAACAGCACAAAATGGCTAAGCGATTCGGATTGGCTAACAATTTTAAGAAGTTGCTGGCTTCGTTACTTTTTTCCAATATGTCTTTCATCAGATTCTATTTCAGTCTTTACTCATTATGGGTAGGGGCGCGTATTCTACACATCTTACCCCGAGAAACCAATAACCGAACCGTTTTTTTCCGCTATTTTATGATCTAATCGACTATTTATGATTCCACGGCATCAGTGCGAGGAGTTTCGCCATCCCACAAAAACCGCTAATGCCGGCAAAAGTGAGCCCGGCACCGACAAACGCGGATAGCCAATAAAAATAAGGTGAAACAGACCACCCCAATACTGAGCCTAGTAAAATCAAGCTTCCTGCAGCAATTTGAACTTGACGCATAATATCAATCGGTTGTGAGAGATTAACTCGTGTGGCAAGTCCGGCATTTTTCCAACCGGTTATTCCATCTTGAAGAAGATATGCTTCGCAATGATGCTCTTGTGCCAGTTGTTTGAGAAACGCTGATTGGCTGCCGGTTCTTGCACCGGATTTACAGTGGAAAATAAGGCAACTTCCTTGTTTTAGGGTTTTATCTAGACCTTGACGTTGTAATTCAGAAAGTGGCTGTAACATTGCTCCTTCAATATGTTCACGTTGATATTCTTCAGGTTGGCGAATATCAATTAATAAGGCGCCGGAGGCTAATCTATTTTTTGCCTCTAAGGCAGAAATGATGGAAATCGTCATAGTATTTTTATGTTTTCTTTAAAATAGAAAAACACTCGACATTTCTGCCGAGTGAAAATGATGTGTTAATGAATTATTTTTTTAATGGGCAGGTGTTGATGCCAAGTAGTGAATAAAGACCGCAGCGTGAGAATAGTCCGGTTAATAGCGGAACAACACCAATCCAGCCCCACCAACCTATAACATTCGTTAAGGTCAAGGCGATGAGAACGATGCCTAGAACGATTCGAATAACTTTATCCATACCACCAACATTTGGGTTCATATTTGTCTCCTTAAGTTTGAATTAATAGTTAACAAAGAGTTAACATATAAAAATAGTATTATATGATATGATGCTTTGTCAAAACTTTTCTATTTATTTGGCATCATTTTTTATCACGACAAATAAAGGAAAGAGATTAAAACAGAGCAAATGTTCGTTTGCTGTGCTGAAAATAATGAAAAAACAGACCGCACTTTATTCATTCTATCTAAAGTGCAGTCTGTTTTTCTGATGTTTTTTAGGAGATTTACAGGAAAGAAACTACATCGTCTAAACTGAGTACTTTTTTCTCTCTTTCTAATTTTTCTTCACCGGAACCTAACATAATAAAACCGATAATTTTATCTTGTGCTTCACATCGGAAAGCGTTGCGTAGTGCCGAACCTTCTAGCCAAGGGCCGCTGATCCAAACGTTTTTAAAGCCTAACGCGTTGGCGGCAAGTTGCATCGCATAAGTGGCGCAACCGGCGCAGAGAAGTTGTTCCCATTCCGGCACTTTCTTGATGCTTGGATCTAATTTCGCGACGACGCCGATAACCATCGGTGCGCGACCGGCAAGGTTTTCAGCTTTTTTCAAACGTTCTTCACCCAAATTGAGTTCATGCACCGCACTTTTTAACAAATCGCCGAAGGTGGCCATTTTTTCTTTTTCGATAACAACAAAACGGTAAGGTTGTAATTTACCGTGATCCGGCGCTCGCAAGGCGGCTTGAAAGATTTGGTTTAATTGCTGTTCATTTGGTGCCGGTTCATTGAGTTTTTTTTGTGAACTGCGTTCAGTGAGGAGTTGTAATGCATCCATTTTCGCTTCCTTTTTATGGGGGAAATAAAGTGCGGTGGATTATAGCACAGTTTTTAAAACAGGCTTTTCTCTAGGTTTATTCAGACGTAGGTTTATGGTATTTTAAACGCCATTTTGTTGATTTTTCGAGGTTATATGAAATTTATCGTCTCTTTGGTGAAGTTTGCCTGGCGTATCCTTAATTTTATTCGTGATTTAGTCATGAATATCGTTTTCTTGATTTTTGTTTTATTGGCACTTTCCGTTTTTACCCTGATTGTTGGGGCGGATAAACAGGAAAAAGTCGTGTTAAAAGGCGATCAAGGGGCTTTGTTATTACAACTGGATGGCTATTTGGCAGATAATCGCGATGCTCAAAGCAGTTTTAAAAGCATGCTAAAAGAATTGGATAACCAACGTATTGCGCAACAATATTCGACCTTTGATGTGATTTATGCCATTGATGCCGCGGCACAGGATGACAAAGTGAAAGGCTTAGTGCTGGATCTCAATTATTTTCAAGGAGGCGATTTACCATCTCTTGAATACGTCGGTGAAGCGATTGAGAATTTCAAAGATAGCGGTAAACAAGTGATCGCTTATTCGGACAGCTACAACCAATCTCAATATTTCCTCGCCAGTTATGCCGATGAAATTTACATGAATCCTATCGGCAGTGTTTCTATTGAGGGCTTGGCACAGGAAACGCTGTATTACAAAGAGATGCTGGATAAATTAGACGTGAACCCTCATGTGTTCCGTGTGGGTACCTATAAATCAGCTGTTGAGCCGTTTTTGCGTAATGAGATGTCGCCTGAAGCACGGGCTAATTTACAACGCTGGTTAAACACCATGTGGGAGAATTACACGGCACAAGTGGCCACCAATCGGGACATTCCGAAAGCGCTTGTTGCGCCGACGGCAAATACTTATTTAACCGAGTTGAAGGCCTTGAAAGGCGACAGTACGGCATATGCGGTAAAACGTAAATTAATTACTGATGTGTTGGATCGTTTCGATTTAAATAGAAAATTGACCGCACTTTTTGGTGAAGATAAAGAGCATCAGCCGAAAACCGTGGATTTTGAAACCTATTTAGCTTCTTTACCGGATCGTTTAATCGGCGAAACAGACAATAAAATTGCCGTGGTGAACGTCGAGGGCGCGATTGTAGACGGCGAAAGTGATGAAGAAAATGCCGGTGGCGATACGATTGCGATGTTATTACGTCAGGCGCACGATGATAAAGACGTAAAAGGCGTGGTATTGCGTGTCAATAGCCCGGGCGGCAGCGCTTTTGCTTCTGAAATTATTCGTCAGGAAGTAACGCATTTACAGAAAGCCGGTAAGCCGGTGGTGGTTTCCATGGGCGGCATGGCAGCGTCTGGCGGTTATTGGATTTCTTCCACGGCGGATTATATTGTGGCAGATAAAAACACGATTACCGGTTCTATCGGTATTTTTGCCGTGTTACCTACTTTCGAGAACACCATTAAGAAAATTGGCGTTTCTGCCGATGGCGTGAAAACTTCCGATTTGGCGTTAGGTTCTCTTTTAAGCCCGTTGTCCGCTGAATTAAATGATGTATTACAGCTAGAAATTGAACATGGTTACGATCAATTCTTAACTAAAGTGAGCGAGGGGCGTCATTTAACTAAAGCCCAAGTGGATAAGGTTGCACAAGGTCAAGTTTGGCTTGGTTCCGAAGCGTTAGCGCATAAATTGGTGGATGAGTTAGGTAATCTTGATACCGCTCTAGGAAAAGCCATGGAATTGGTGAATGAAAGACGCGCGGAGCAAGAAAAAATTGATGAAAGTCGTTTCTCTGTGGAATGGATGGTGGACGAGGAACGCACGCTGATTAAGAAAATCATGCGCGACTTCAAAGGTGAAGGTCGTCTTTGGTTACAGCATGTGATGGCAGAAACTGTCGGATTACCAAAAGAAATGACACAGTTTAGAAACCAACTTGGTTTGTTAAATACGTTTAACGATCCGAAAGGGCAATATTTATATTGCTTAACCTGCGGTTCTGTGAAATAAAAGTGCGGTCGGTTTTTCGGGTGTTTTTAGCGGAGATAAGATGGAACAGTTAGCAGAGTTAAGAGCGCAAATTGATCAATTAGATCAAGAATTGCTACAGCTTTTGGCAAAGCGCTTGGAAGTGGTACATAAGGTTGGTGAAGTTAAACAACAACATGGCCTGCCTATTTATGTGCCGCAGCGGGAAATCGAAATGCTACAACGAAAACGTGAAGCGGCTGAGCAACTTGGGCTGTCGCCTGATTTAATTGAAGACATTTTACGCCGCATTATGCGTGAGTCTTATGTCAGTGAAAATCGTTTCGGCTTTAAAACCGTAAATCCTGCAATTCGCAAAATTGTTATTGTGGGGGGACGAGGCAAACTTGGGCGTTTGTTTGGTCGTTACTTGCAAGATTCCGGTTATCCTGTTGTGGTGTTGGAACACGAGGATTGGCCTCAGGCAGAGAGCATTTTGCAAGAGGCGGATGTCGTGATTGTTTCTGTACCTATCGCCAATACACCAGAAGTGATTGAACGCCTTAAACCCTATCTTACCGAAAATATGTTGTTGGCGGATTTAACCTCTGTGAAACGAGTGCCGTTACAAAAAATGCTGGAAGTGCATCAAGGTGCCGTGGTGGGGTTGCACCCGATGTTTGGCCCGGATATCGCCAGCATGGCAAAACAAGTGGTGGCATATTGCGACGGGCGTTTTAGCGAACGCTATCAGTGGTTGTTACAACAAATTCAAATTTGGGGTGCCAAAATCTACCAAGTAGATGCCGCGGAACATGATCATCACATGACCTATATTCAGGCGTTGCGCCATTTTTCCACGTTTGTGTATGGCTTGTATTTATCCCAACAGCCGGTGGAATTGGAAAAATTATTAGCATTATCTTCGCCGATTTATCGTTTGGAATTGGCAATGGTCGGACGTCTATTTGCACAGGATGCGGCATTATATGCCGATATTATTGCGGATAAACCGGAAAACTTAGCAGTGATTGAACATCTGAAAAACAGTTATGACGTCGGCTTTGATTTTTTCAAACACCATGATCGTCAAGGCTTTATTGATCAATTCAATCAAATTCGCGACTGGTTTGGTGATTATTCAGAACAATTTTTACAGGAAAGCCGTCAATTATTGCAGCAAGCCAGTGACGCAAGAAATGTTTAATGGCACGGCACAAAGCGTTATCCTGCAGGCGCTTAAACTGCTATAATACGCCGCAATTTTACTCGGAGAGTGAAAACATATGAGTCAATTTTTTTATATCCATTCGGAAAATCCGCAGGTGCGTTTAATCAATCAAGCGGTTGAAATTTTACGTAATGGCGGCGTGATCGTGTATCCTACCGATTCCGGCTATGCGTTGGGTTGCATGATTGGGGATAAGCATGCAATGGATCGTATCGTGCAAATTCGCCAATTACCGGAAGGGCATAATTTTACTTTGGTATGCAGTGATTTATCGGAGTTATCCAATTATTCTTTAGTGACAAATTCTGCTTATCGCTTGATTAAAAACAACACGCCGGGACGTTACACTTTTATTTTAACGGCAACCAAAGAATTACCGCGCCGCTTAATGACGTCCAAACGAAAAACCATCGGGATTCGTGTGCCGGATAATCAAATTGCCTTGGATTTATTGAAGGCATTGGGTGAGCCGATTTTATCTTGTTCTTTAATGTTGCCAAACGAAGAACATATTACCCAATCGGATCCGGAAGAAATTCGAGACCGCCTAGAGCATCAAGTGGATTTAATTATTCACGGCGGTTATTTAGGACAAGAACCAACCACTGTGGTTGATTTAACGACAGAAACGCCGGTCATTTTGCGTGAAGGCAGTGGTTCGGTCGCTCCGTTTATTTAAACCTATTTTTGAAAAAGACGCTTGGGAAAGCGACAACGAGGATTTATGAAACCCACAACACAAAAACGCGCTCAAAATCGACCGCACTTTACACAGAAAAACCAACCTGTCGTAGCGAAAAACCGTCCAACTTCAGTAAAGCCAAATGGAAAAAATGAGATGAAAGCAACTTCAGTCGAAGGCGAGAAGTTACAAAAAGTATTGGCTCGAGCCGGGCAAGGTTCCCGTCGTGAAATCGAAAGCATTATTGCGGAAAATCGAGTCAGTGTGGACGGTAAAATCGCAACGCTAGGTGATCGAATTAACGTGAATTCCGGTGTGAAAGTCCGTATTGACGGTAATTTGGTTAACCTGACACAGGCCCAGAAAGAAGTGTGTCGTGTATTGATGTATTACAAACCGGAAGGTGAGCTTTGCACTCGCCATGATCCGGAAGGGCGCGCTACCGTGTTTGATCGTTTGCCGCGTTTAACCGGTGCTCGTTGGATTGCAGTAGGTCGTTTAGATATTAATACATCGGGTTTATTGTTATTCACAACGGATGGTGAATTGGCGAATCGTTTAATGCACCCAAGCCGCGAAGTTGAACGGGAATATTCCGTGCGCGTGTTTGGTGCAGTGGATGACGCTATGTTGAATCGCTTAAAAAAAGGCGTTCAATTGGAAGACGGCCCGGCAAATTTTAAAGAGATTAAATTTGTTGGTGGGGTGGGGATGAATCAATGGTTTGATGTGACTTTAATGGAAGGACGTAATCGTGAAGTGCGTCGTTTATGGGAATCGCAAGGCATCCAAGTGAGCCGCTTGATTCGTATTCGTTATGGCAACATTAAATTGATGAAGAATTTACCACGTGGTGGCTGGCAGGAGATGGAACTGGCAGACGTGAATTATTTACGTGAATTGGTCGGTTTACCACCGGAAACCGAAACCAAATTAGACATGAATAAGCAACGACGTAAGCCAAAGACAGGGAAAATCCGTAAGGCAGTTAAACGTTATTCAGAATTAAGTAAACGTTATAAAAAATAACCGCACTTTACGGTTGTCATTAAAAGGAGAATTTATGAAATTTCAACAGCTTCGCTATATTGTTGAAGTCGCTAATCAAAATATGAATATCACGGAAGCTGCGCATGTGCTATTCACATCGCAACCGGGGATTAGTAAACAGGTACGCTTATTGGAAAATGAGCTAGGCGTAGAGATTTTTGAGCGTAATGGTAAGCACATCAAAGGATTAACGCCGCCCGGGAAAAAAATTGTGGCGATCTCTCGTGAGATTATGATGAAAATGCAAGGCATTCGTTCTGTTGCCGATGAATATACCAAGCCTGAACAAGGTGTATTGCGTATTGCAACGACAAATACGCAGGCGCGTTATATGTTGCCTGCGGTGGTCGAGAAATTTTCTCAGCGTTATCCCAATGTAAGTTTGCATATTCATCAAGGTTCGCCTACACAAATTTATGATGCGTTGATGTCTGACGAAGTGGATTTAGCCATTACTACCGAAGCACAATATCTCTTTGATGATGTGGTATTGCTGCCGTGTTATTTATGGAATCGCTCCGTGATTGTGAAACCCGATCATCCTTTAGCACAATGTGAACATCTCACGATTGAAGAATTGGGTAAATATCCTTTGATTACCTATACCTTTGGTTTTACTGGCGCATCTGATTTGGATTATGCTTTTAATAGTGCGGGGATTTTGCCAAACATTGTGTTTACTGCAACGGATGCGGATATTATCAAAACCTATGTACGCATGGGCTTAGGCGTCGGGATTATGGCTTCTATGGCACATACATCGGCAGATAAGGATTTAGTGGCTATCAAAGCAGATCATTTATTCCGTCCAAGCATGACACAAATTGCATTTAAGAATGGTGCATTCTTACGAAATTATATGTATGACTTTATTAATTATTTTTCACCGCACTTGACTCGAACCAATGTCGAAAAAGCCGAAAGATTGCATGATAATAGCGATGTGAAAAAGTTATTTAGTAATGTCACGTTAGAAGTATTGTAATCTTAACGCATTTATTTTTATTCACACTGATATAGGAAGCAAGATGTCAAATTTACAACAAATTATTGAAAACGCCTTTGAAAAACGTGCGGAAATCACACCTAAAACTGTTGATGCACAAACTCGCGCAGCCATTGAAGAAGTGATTGAAGGCTTAGACTGCGGTAAATATCGCGTAGCAGAAAAAATTGATGGCGAATGGGTGACTCACCAATGGTTAAAGAAAGCGGTATTGCTTTCTTTCCGTATCAATGAAAATCAAATCATTGATGGTGCAGAAACCAAATACTACGACAAAGTTGCTTTAAAATTTGCTGATTACACGGAAGAACGTTTCCAACAAGAAGGTTTCCGCGTGGTGCCATCTGCTACTGTGCGTAAAGGGGCATACATTGCTAAGAACACAGTGTTAATGCCATCTTATGTGAATATTGGTGCGTATGTGGGCGAAGGAACGATGGTGGATACTTGGGCAACGGTCGGCTCTTGCGCACAAATCGGTAAAAACGTGCACTTATCCGGTGGCGTAGGGATCGGTGGCGTGTTAGAGCCATTACAAGCTAACCCAACTATTATTGGTGATAACTGCTTTATCGGTGCACGTTCCGAAGTTGTTGAAGGCGTTATCGTTGAAGACGGTTGTGTAATCTCTATGGGGGTCTTTATTGGTCAATCCACTAAAATTTACGATCGTGAAACCGGCGAAATTCACTATGGTCGTGTACCGGCGGGGTCTGTTGTTGTTTCTGGTAGCCTTCCGTCAAAATGCGGTAAATACAGCCTTTACTGTGCCGTTATCGTGAAAAAAGTGGATGCCAAAACGCTAGGAAAAGTCGGTATCAACGAATTATTACGTTCCATTGAAGAATAATTAAAAACGCAATAAAAAAAGACCGCACTTTATATCGCAAAGTGCGGTCTTTTTCTTTTCTAAATCGGCAAACTATTTCTTTCTTGCCAACATGGTCACAAACTTCATTTTATAGCGATTGCCGTTTTCATCGGTTTTGTGCAGTTCACCCATGTTTTCGTTGTATTCCAAGAATTCCCAATCTTTGTAGTATTCTTTCAATTCATTTTCACCAAAGGTGAAAGAGAAGGGTACCGGGCAAGGCACTTCCGCTGTGGACATGGCGGCCACGATTAAATTGTAACCACCCGGATTGGTGTGGTTTTGCATGTTTTCAATAATTGCCGGTACGCGGGTGCGATCGAGGAACATAAAGACCACAGTTGACAAAATAAAATCATAGTTTTCTTGAATGTTTGCATCGTTGATATTGTAAAGAGCGGTCTGAATTTTCAGATTTTCTTTTTCTTTAGTCTCGTTTAAAAATTGGAGACTGTTTTCATTGTGATCCCAAGAAGTTACATCATAGCCAAGTAAACTCAAATAGAGAGAGTTACGCCCTTGTCCACAACCTAAATCTAACACCTTACATGGTTTGATAATTTTAGCCGCATTGACCACATCGCCATGAGTCGCGGTCATATTGTATTTTTTGCTGAAGTAGTCTTCCTTGGTGCAATAAAATTCAAGGAAACATTCCAAATCATCGGAAAGGGCTTCGACACGATGCCAAAGTTGAGGTTCAACGAAAGGTGTTTCATCTTGTGGGGTGAAAATGTGTTCGCTCACAATATCGCCATTTTCCGTTAACACATAAAATTTGAGTTTGCCCTTTAAGACGGTGAGTTTTCCCCAAGTGCCGACTTTGGTGTTGTGCTTTTCTTGAAACATTTTTGGCAAGCTGTCTTTAGTCCAAACCGGCATTTTTTTGTAACAAATAAGTTCGTTTTGCATTTTTTATCTCCAAATTTTTATGCGATATAAATAGTTGAGTCTAATGGTAGGTTAATTGAGCAAAATACGCAATATTTAATTCTTTTTTTCAATGGCTAATATGTGATGACGATCACCTATTTTAGAAAGTGCGGTGGTTTTTTTAGGTGTTTTCTTGGGTGTTGAAGATTGTCGCGTAAATTTATGTATAAATGGTTATTTAAAAGAGCTCGGCGATAAGATATTTTCCGCTGCAGAGATAAAAATCACTATCATTCTTTCAAAAAATCTAATAAGATTTACATTATTTGTTAAAAATTTGTAATGTATGTTTTTTGTACAGTTTACATAGGGGTTTTGGCAAATTAAACCATTTTTAGTTATCAATTCGTTGTTTAATTGCTACCAAAAGTAGCGTTAAACGTACTTCTAACTTAACAAAATAAGGAAAAAACTATGTCAGAATTGTTAAAAAATGACGTAGATCCGATCGAGACTAACGATTGGTTGGCAGCAATTGATTCGTTAATTCGTGAGGAAGGCATTGAGCGCGCTCAGTTCATTATCGATCAAGTTATGCAACAAGCTCGCGCCGGTGGCGTTTCTTTACCTAGTGGGATCACAACCGATTATGTGAATACCATTCCAGTTTCCGAGCAACCGGCTTATCCGGGCAATTTAGAGATTGAACGTCGCATTCGTTCTTATGTTCGTTGGAATGCCGTGATGATGGTATTACGCGGACAGAAAAAAGACCTTGATTTAGGTGGCCACTTATCCACTTTCCAATCTGCGGCAACCATGTATGAAGTCGGTTTTAACCATTTCTTCAAAGCAGCAACAGAGAAAAACGGCGGTGACTTAGTCTTCTTCCAAGGCCACGCGGCGCCGGGGATGTATGCTCGAGCTTTCCTAGAAGGACGTTTAACGGAAGAGCAATTAAACAACTTCCGTCAAGAAGTGGATGGCAAAGGTTTGTCTTCTTACCCTCACCCGAAATTAATGCCTGATTTCTGGCAATTCTCAACCGTTTCTATGGGTTTAGGCCCGGTGAACGCCATTTATCAAGCCCGTTTCTTAAAATACTTACACAATCGTGGTTTGAAAGACACTGCTGATCAAAAAGTGTATGCCTTCTTAGGCGATGGCGAGATGGATGAAATTGAATCTAAAGGTGCATTAACTTTCGCCGCTCGCGAACATTTAGATAACTTAATTTTCGTCATTTCCTGTAACTTACAACGCTTAGACGGCCCGGTAAACGGTAACGGTAAAATCGTTCAAGAATTAGAAGGTTTATTCGTGGGCGCCGGTTGGGAAGTGATCAAAGTCATGTGGGGTAGTCGTTGGGATAAATTATTTGCTAAAGACACCACAGGTAAACTCACCCAATTAATGATGGAAGTGGTTGATGGTGACTACTTAACATTCAAATCTAAAGACGGTGCTTACGTACGTGAACACTTCTTCGGTCGTTACCCGGAAACCGCCGCATTAGTTGCTGATATGACTGATGATGAAATTTGGGCGTTACAACGTGGCGGTCATGATCCGCTTAAAGTGTTTGCTGCATTCAAGAAAGCACAAAATGCCGGTAAACCGGTTGTTATCTTAGTGCAATCTGTGAAAGGCTATAAAATTGCGGAAGCAGAAAGTAAAAACACCGCACACCAATCCAAAAAAATGTCTGCTGACAGTATCAAAGCTTACCGCGACTACTTCCACATTCCAGTGAAAGATGAAGATTTGGAAAGCTTGCCTTACGTCACCTTCCCAGAAGGTTCCGAAGAGTACAAATACTTACATGAACATCGTAAAGCATTGCAAGGTTATGTGCCTGCACGTCAACCGAAATTTACCGTGGACTTCAAAGTACCTGAGCTTTCAGAATTCTCTGCCTTGTTAGAAGCGCAACCACGTCCGATTTCAACCACAATGGCATTCGTTCGTTTCTTGAATACGTTATTAAAAGACAAAAATGTGGGTCAACACATTGTGCCAATCGTGGCAGACGAAGCGCGTACTTTCGGTATGGAAGGCTTATTCCGTCAAATCGGTATTTACAACCCGCATGGTCAAAATTATGTCCCATCCGACCGCGATTTAGTGGCTTACTACCGTGAGGCGAAAGATGGACAAGTATTACAAGAAGGTATCAACGAATTAGGTGCAACGTCTTCTTGGTTAGCAGCGGCAACCTCTTACTCCGTCAGTAATGTACCGATGATTCCATTCTTCATCTATTACTCTATGTTTGGTTTCCAACGTGTTGGTGACTTGATGTGGGCAGCAGGTGACCAATTGGCACGCGGTTTCATGATTGGTGGAACTTCCGGTCGTACAACATTGAATGGTGAAGGTTTACAACACGAAGATGGTCACAGCCACATTCAATCTTTAACGATTCCTAACTGTGTCTCTTATGACCCGGCATTCGCTTATGAAGTGGCGGTTATCATGCAAGACGGTATTAACCGTATGTATGGTGAAAAACAAGAAGATGTGTTCTATTACATCACCACATTAAACGAAATTTACGATCAACCAGCAATGCCTGCAGGCTCTGAAGAAGGTATTCGTAAAGGTCTTTATAAATTTGAACGCGTACAAGGAAAAGGTAAAGGCGAAGTGCAATTACTTGGTTCCGGTGCGATCTTGCGTCATGTACGTGAAGCGGCTCAAATCTTGGCTAACGACTACGGCATCAGCTCTGATGTTTATAGTGCGCCATCCTTCACTGAAGCTGCTCGCGAGGGGGCGGATGCGGTTCGTTGGAATATGTTACATCCAACCGAAACACCACGTGTGCCATACGTTGCTCAAGTGATGAACGACAAGCCTGCCGTTGCAGCAACCGACTACATGAAGCTTTTTGCTGAGCAAATCCGCGCTTATGTACCGGCTAAACATTATCATGTGTTGGGTACGGATGGTTTCGGTCGTTCCGATAGCCGTGCGAACTTGCGTGACCACTTTGAAGTAGATGCACACCACGTTGTGGTTGCCGCATTACATGTGTTGGCACAAGAAGGCACAGTTGACAAGAAAGTGGTTGCCGAAGCAATCGCAAAATACGGTATCGATCCTGAAAGATTGAATCCGTTATACGCATAAAAAATAACGAAAAAAACGACCGCACTTGATGAAAGTGCGGTTGGTTTTCCAAACGTTTAAAAGGTAAAAAGAAATGGCTAAACAAATTCAAATTCCGGATATCGGTAGTGATGAAGTGACCGTTACCGAAGTGATGGTAAAAGTTGGAGATACAATTACTGCGGATCAATCCATCATCAATGTTGAAGGTGATAAAGCATCGATGGAAGTGCCGGCACCTGAAGCAGGCGTGGTTAAAGAAGTGTTAGTGAAAGTGGGAGATAAAGTGACCACAGGCACGCCTATGTTGGTACTAGATAGCGCTGACGCAGCACCTGCACAAGCCGCTCAACCGGCCGCAGCACCTGCCGCTGCGCCGGCTAGTGCACAAGTAGTTGATGTGAATGTGCCGGATATCGGTTCTGATGAAGTCAACGTTACCGATGTTATGGTCAACGTAGGCGATCGTGTTGAAGTGGATCAATCCATTATTAACGTTGAAGGTGATAAAGCGTCTATGGAAGTGCCAGCACCTGTTGCCGGTATCGTGAAAGAAATCATTATCAAAGCGGGCGATAAAGTGTCCACTGGCACATTGATTATGCGTTTTGAAGTTGCCGGCAGTGCGTCTGCTTCAGCACCAGTGGCATCTGCGCCTGCTGCCGCGCCTGCAGTACCGGTTGCCGGTGGTGTGAAAGAGGTGAATGTCCCTGATATCGGCGGTGACGAAGTTAACGTGACTGAAATTATGGTAAAAGTGGGCGATAGCATCACCGAAGAGCAGTCATTAATTACCGTTGAAGGTGACAAAGCTTCGATGGAAGTGCCAGCACCATTTGCAGGTGTCGTTAAAGAAATTTTAGTGAAAGTGGGCGACAAAGTCTCTACCGGTTCATTAATTATGAAATTTGAAGTGGCAGGTGCTGCACCGGTTGCTGCAGCTACATCACAAGCCGCAGCACCGGCACAGGTAGCTGCGCCAGCTGCCGCACCTTCTGCGCCGGCAGCAACTGCATCTGATGCTGATGTCACTTCAGCGAAAAGTTTTGCACACGCCACACCGGTGATTCGCCGTCTTGCTCGTGAATTCGGTGTGAACTTAGATAAAGTGAAGGGTACCGGTCGTAAAGGTCGTATCTTAAAAGAAGACGTTCAAGCTTATGTAAAAGCGGCAGTGAAAGCGTTAGAAAGTGGTTCTTCAGCGGCTACTGGTACTGCAAATGGCGCAGGTTTAGGCTTGCTACCATGGCCGAAAGTTGATTTCAGCAAATTTGGTGAAATCGAAGAAGTGGAATTAAGCCGTATCAATAAGATTTCCGGTGCGAACTTACATCGTAACTGGGTTATGATTCCACACGTTACTCATTTCGATAAAGCAGATATCACCGAGTTAGAAGCTTTCCGTAAAGAACAAAATGCCTTAGCGGAAAAACAAAAACTTGGCGTGAAAATCACACCGGTTGTGTTTATTATGAAAGCGGTTGCTAAAGCATTAGAAGCGTATCCTCGTTTCAACAGTTCTATCACTGAAGATGCACAGCGCTTAATCTTGAAAAAATACATCAACATCGGCGTGGCGGTAGATACACCAAATGGTTTAGTTGTACCGGTATTCAAAGATGTGAATAAAAAAGGCATTATCGAGCTTTCCCGTGAATTGGCTGAAGTTTCTAAGAAAGCCCGTGACGGTAAATTAACGGCATCCGATATGCAAGGCGGTTGTTTCACCATCTCCAGTATTGGTGGTTTGGGTACAACTCACTTTGCGCCAATCGTGAATGCGCCGGAAGTGGCGATTTTAGGTGTATCCAAATCTTCAATGGAACCTGTATGGAACGGTAAAGATTTTGCACCGCGCTTAATTATTCCGATTTCCTTGTCATTCGACCACCGTGTTATTGACGGTGCCGACGGTGCACGCTTCATTAGCTACATCGGTTCTGTGTTGGCAGATTTACGTCGTTTAATTATGTAATTTATTGTGCCTCTCTCAAATGAGAGAGGCATTTTTAAATTTTTAGCGCTTGATTAAATGAAGTGCGGTCATAAAAAATCGCATTTTTAAGGAGACAAAATGAGTAAAGAAGTGAAAACCCAAGTGGTTGTGCTTGGCGCAGGTCCGGCAGGTTATTCCGCTGCATTCCGTTGTGCTGACTTGGGCTTAGAAACAGTCATCGTTGAACGTTATTCTACTTTGGGCGGCGTTTGTTTAAACGTAGGTTGTATTCCGTCTAAAGCGTTATTGCACGTTGCAAAAATTATTGAAGAAGCTAAACACGTTGAACATCACGGCGTTGTTTTTGCTGAACCAACGATTGATTTAGATAAAATTCGTGCCGGTAAAGAAGGCGTGGTTTCCCGCTTAACCGGTGGTTTAGCCGGTATGGCAAAAATGCGTAAAGTGCAAGTGGTACAAGGCGAAGCAAAATTTGCTGATTCCCACACTTTAGCGGTGACCGATAAAGACGGTAATGTCACTAACGTGAAATTTGATAATGCGATTATCGCAGCGGGTTCTCGTCCAATTGAATTACCATTTATTCCACACCACGATCCACGAGTTTGGGATTCTACGGATGCGCTTGCATTGCGTGAGGTACCAAAAGAATTATTAATCATGGGCGGTGGTATCATCGGTTTGGAAATGGGGACCGTTTACCAAGCGTTAGGTTCTAAAGTTGATGTGGTTGAAATGTTCGACCAAGTGATTCCTGCTGCAGACAAAGATATCGTTAAAATCTTCACTAAACGTATTGAGCAAAAATTCAATTTAATGCTTGAAACCAAAGTGACTGCCGTAGAAGCGAAAGAAGACGGCATCCATGTGTCTATGGAAGGAAAAGCAGGCAGCATCACAAAACGTTATGATGCCGTATTAGTAGCTATTGGTCGTACACCGAACGGTAAATTGCTTGATGCAGAAAAAGCAGGCGTCAACGTTGATGAACGCGGTTTCATTCGTACCGATAAACAAATGCGCACCAATGTGTCTCACATTTTTGCTATCGGTGATATCGTTGGTCAACCAATGTTAGCCCATAAAGGTGTTCACGAAGGTCACGTTGCCGCTGAAGTGATTGCAGGCAAAAAACACTATTTCGATCCGAAAGTGATTCCTTCTATTGCCTATACCGAGCCTGAAGTGGCATGGGTGGGTAAAACTGAGAAAGAATGTAAAGCGGAAGGCTTGAACTATGAAGTGGCGAACTTCCCGTGGGCGGCTTCCGGTCGTGCGATTGCCTCTGACTGTGCCGATGGTATGACGAAACTGATTTTCGATAAAGATACTCATCGCGTATTAGGTGGAGCTATTGTAGGTACCAACGCAGGTGAATTGTTAGGTGAAATCGGTTTAGCGATCGAAATGGGCTGTGATGCGGAAGACATCGCGTTGACCATCCACGCGCACCCAACCTTACACGAATCTGTCGGTTTAGCGGCCGAAGTCTTCGAAGGTTCCGTCACCGACTTACCAAATCCAAAAGCGAAGAAAAAATAATTTGCTTGATTAAACATAAAAGCCTTTCCAAACGGAAAGGCTTTTTTCTTGCTTAAATATTGCAGGATGATTTTTTATTCCAATCCATTCAACGCATTGATCAACCTGATTTCTTCAAACAAACTCAAATCTGTCGCTAAAATTGACCGCACTTTTATACGACCTTGGGCTAATAATGCCGCCCGTTGGGTGCCTTCAAGGAGGGGCGTGTCGGGAGTGAACCATTGCGTGCCTTGGCGTAAAATAAGGTTGCCGATAGTGCAATCGGTGACATGTCCGTTTTTGATGATCATGATTTCATCGCAATCGCCTTTTTGCGCGAGTAATTCGTTTAATAAAGTGCGGTCAGCGTATTTCAAGCCGTAGTCAATGTGGTCGCAGACAACCGGTTTAAAGGTGCGACAATGTTTACGCTGGTAAGGAAAATAACGGCATTCAATTTGCTCCGCATTGTAATCGATTCGGCAACGAATCAGCGGTTCGACAGCCAGTTCGAGAGGTACACGAATATGTTCGGCAAGCTGAAAAATGCGAGGAAAAACGACCGCACTTTGCTTGCCATAAAACGCCTGTAAACTGCGTTCGTAGCGTTGTTGATGGAGTGCGATGTTGCGGATCTTGCCTTGTTCGATGGCAAGAGTTTCAAATAAAGGAAATTCCATGATTAAGCCCTCTGTAACGGCACATACACTTTTTGAATCAATTCTTGATATTCTTCCTGTGCGTCACTTTGAATGGTAATGCCACCGCCACTGCGGAAAACAAATCCTTTTTCTGTGTTTTCAATAAAACGAATTGCCACCGCACTTTGTAATTTTTCCCCATCAAAAATACCGAATATACCGGTGTAATAGCCGCGAGGTTGTTGTTCGGCCTGTTGAATAATTTGTACGGTTTTTTCTTTTGGGGCGCCACTGATAGAACCGGCGGGTAACAGTTTGGCAAGAAGAGAACCGATTTCTTTCTGCCAGTTTTCCGCCAATTCACCACGAATTTCAGAACTGGTTTGCAAAATAGCACCACGTTCGGTTTGGATTTCTTCCACATAACGAAAACGCGTTACGTGAATATTTTTTGCCACGGTGGCTAAGTCATTGCGCATTAAATCCACGATGGTGTAATGTTCTCGCTGTTCTTTCTGATTGTTGAGCAAGGTGGCTTGGGCATGGGGCAGCGTCGCATCAATGGTGCCTTTCATCGGATAAGTGAAAATCTGGTTGTCGTATAAATTGACAAAACATTCCGGTGAAAAACACACAAATTGATCTTTGAACAACAATTTGTACTTTGCTTGACTCTGTTGGAACAGTTGGCGCAGTGAATAATGGGTTTCAATCGGTGTCGGGTAGGTCAGATTTAGCAAATAGGAATTGCCGAAGCGCTGTTCCTGTTGTACTAAATCAAACCCCTTTTGATATGCGGCAAAATTCATAGGTTGTTTATGTAAATAAAAAGGTGGCATTGGCGATGTTTTATGCGGCAAATTTTCCAGCCAATTCACGTTGGTATAGTCTGGAAATTGGACGAAAATCCCTTGTTCAGTCATTTCATTTAACGAACACAATATCGGTTTTTGTTGCTCAAAATCGATTAAAAAGAAGAAGGGCGTTTTCGCTTCGCCAAATCGGTTTGCTTGTTGAATAAAATCTTGCCACATAACATTATCTCGTGAAAAATCGGCGAAAATTTTAGCTTAAATCGCCATAAAATTATATACTTCACCGCCTACTTAGCCCTCAGAGAAAGAGTTTATGTCGCTACTGATCATCAATAATCACGATTCTTTTACGTTCAACTTAGTGGATCTCATCCGTGGTTTGGATGTGCCATTTCAAGTGGTCAATGTGGAAGAACTAGATTTAGATGCCGTGGACGATTTTTCTCATTTATTGATTTCTCCCGGCCCGGATGTGCCGCGCGCTTATCCGCAATTATTTGACTTGCTAGCACGTTATCAGCACAGTAAATCCATTTTGGGCGTGTGTTTAGGGCATCAAATGCTATGCGAATTTTTTGGCGCAGAATTACATAATCTTCCGTTCCCACGTCATGGGCAAGCCAAGCAGTTGCAGTGTGTGGAGGAATCCCTTCTCTTTAAAGATATGCCGCAGGCTTTTCAAATTGGCTTATATCATTCTTGGGCGGTAAGTGAGCAGAATTTTCCAAGCGCATTACAAATCACTGCCCGTTGTGATGACAACATCATTATGGCCATGCAGCATAAAACGTTGCCGATTTACGGGGTGCAATTTCATCCGGAATCCTATATTTCGGAATATGGTGAGCAAATTTTGCGAAATTGGTTGCTGGACTCTTAAGAATCGCCATCAAAGTGTGGTGCTTTTTTGCTGCATTTTTTAGATCGAGATCACACAAATCACAAAAATCCTTGCTCTCCCTTGTTTTTGCGCAAGGGCTTCTTTAAGGTTAGACGCTATATTCAAATATTGTGAAACTAAAGGAGTTTTTGATGAATATTGTTTTTCTCGATCGTGCCAGTATTCCCGCAAGCCATGATATTCCACGCCCAAGCTTTCCACACTCTTGGACGGAATATGACCGCACATTGCCGGAGGAAACCTTTGAACGCACCAAAGACGCCGATATTGTGGTGACCAACAAAGTGGTGTTTGACCGAGAATTATTAAGCCGATTACCGAAATTAAAACTCATCGCAATTACTGCCACCGGTACCAACAACATTGATTTAGACGCTGCGAAAGACCTCGGTATTGCCGTAAAAAATGTGCCCGGTTATTCCAGTGTGGCCGTGCCGGAGCATGTCTTGGGCATGATTTTCTCATTAAAACACAGTCTTATTGGGTATCATCGCGATCAAGTGACCTCCGATCGTTGGGCGACTTGCGGACAGTTCTGCTACACCGATTATCCGATAACAGATGTGCGTGGCGCCACGTTAGGGGTATTTGGGAAAGGTTGCTTAGGCACAGAAGTGGGGCGTTTGGCGCAATTATTGGGCATGAACGTGTTGTATGCGGAACACAAAGGTGCAAGCCACATTCGTGAGGGGTACACAGAGTTTGAAACCGTATTGAAACAAGCGGATATTGTTACGCTGCATTGCCCGTTAACCGATACCACCAAAAATTTAATCAATGCGGAAACGTTGGCATTAATGAAACCGACGGCTTATCTCATCAATACCGGGCGAGGCCTATTGGTGGATGAAGCAGCATTGTTAGAGGCGCTAGAAAACGGCAAAATTGCCGGGGCAGCCTTGGATGTATTGGTTAAAGAACCACCGGAAAAGGACAACCCATTAATTCAAGCGGCAAAACGCTTACCTAATTTGTTAATCACACCGCATATTGCGTGGGCGAGTGATTCGGCAGTGACCACCTTAGTGAATAAAGTCGCACAAAATATCGAAGATTTTGTGATGCACGGTAAGTAATTCTTATTTCCTGTGGTATGATGTGGCGCCTAAAAAAGAGCGCCATTTTTGATGGCAAATCACATTTTCTAACTTAAAGAAACCTAACCATGAAAAAAAATCTTATCACAACTGCAATGTTATTTGCGCTTCCAACGATCGCCTTCGCCGGTGAAAACACAAAAACCGAATTAGATCCTGTTGTCGTTTATTCTGCGTATGCCACACCGGTGAACCAAGATCAAACCGCTTCCTCTGTTACGGTTCTCACTGAAAAAGATTTTGCCGAGCGCAACGCCACTTATGTGAGCGATGTGTTGAAAACCGTGCCAAGCCTTGCCGTAAGCGCTTCAGGCGGTCGTGGTACATTAACTAATGTGTTTTTACGTGGTGCGGATGCAAACCACACTGCCGTGATTATTGATGGTGTAAAAGCCAATCCGGTTTCCGGCTACGGTTTTGATTTCGGTGGATTAGCTTTAAGCAATATCGATCGCATCGAAGTCTTACGCGGTGAGCAATCCGCACTTTGGGGAAGTGATGCGATGGGTGGTGTGATTTATATCACCACCAAAAAAGGCCTCGAAAAAGGCAAAACCTTCAATGTTGACTATGATTTCGGCACAGGATCTCACCGCACTGTTGATGGTTCATTAACCCTTTCCGGTTCAAATAACAATTTTTATTATGCTTTACACGGCGACAGCCACCACACCAAAGGCATTTCAGCACTCAGCAAAGACCGTTTTAACTACACGGCACAAGATGGCACAGCGGTCAGTACCGGTGGAGCAAGTGAGCGTGATAAATTCCACCGTGATAATGCCTCTCTTCGTTTTGGCTATGACGATAACCAAAAAGGCTTTGATTTCTTAACCTCTCATAGCAGTCAAACAGCTAACTTTGATAACAGTGCAACAGATGAAAAAGGTCATTACACTCGTACACGTGATACCTTATTTAAATTAAGTGGTTTCTTAGGTAATGGCGATGAATTACTTAAACATAAAGTTGGCGTAAGCCATATCAAAACCGACAGCGATACGGTTGGCTATGCCTCAGCTTACGATGCGAAAAAACTCAATGCGAACTATCAATTAGATGTGAATTTTGATCGTGAAGGCTCCATCACGCAAGGTTTAAGTTTCTTAACAGACTATCAAAAAACAGATTTTAACTCGTCTTATTTCAATAATGCGGGTAATAAAAAGCTTATTGAGAAAAGCGTCGCGGCAGAATATCGCCTATTACACGATGCGGATCATAGTTTGAATATGAGTGGTCGTTACACTGATAGCTCTGAATACGAAAATTCATGGACAGGTCGTATTGCCGGGGCTTATCGCTTACATAACAATATGAAAGCACACGCAAGCATTGGTTCAGCAATTCAAAATCCGACAATTACGGAATATTACGGCTATAACGCACGCTATATCGGCAACCCAAATTTACAACCTGAGAAAAGTTTAGGGGGCGATATTGGTTTCTTATTTGAAACAGATGATCACCGCCATAGCGTTGATATCACTTATTTCACGCGTAACGTGAAAAATGCGATTAGTAGCGAAGTGATTAATTCCGTCACCTATGCAAGCCGTGCCGTCAATCTTGATGGGAAGAGCAAGGTTAAAGGTCTTGAAGTGGCTTACAATGGTAAAATCACAGATGTATTAACCGCTTATGCGAACTATACATATACCCAAACCCGAGACAGCAAAGGGATTGAATTGGCACGCCGTCCGAAACATTTAGCCAACACAGGCTTAGCCTATCAGATTACTGAAAAATTGGGCGCAGATGTGAATTTGTCTTACACCGGCAAACGCATGGATACCTACTATTCACCAAGCTACAGTACACATAAAGTGAAATTGCCATCTTACACCTTGGCAAACGTAGGCGTGAACTACAAAGTGGCGGAGAGTTTGACGGTTTACGCAAACCTCAACAACGTATTCAATAAAAAATACGAAAACGTCCTTGGCTATGGTCAAGACGGACGTCATGTTTATGTTGGCTTGAGAGGATCGTTCTAATCGTAAGGCGGGCTTTGATCTGCCGAATTTTTTAATCATGGCGGGCTGAAAACCCGCCTTCGTTATATGAAAAAAACATCTGTTATTTTCACCGCACTTTTTCTTTCCTTTTCTGCATACGCTGAGGAATTTGTGTCGCTCACCTTGTGCAGCGATCGACTGCTTGCGGAAATTGCCCGTCCGGAACAAATCGCGGCAATGTCGCCTTACTCTCAAAATCCGCGCATGATGTTGGATAAAATTAATCGGGACAAACCTATCCTTGAACCGCAACTTACCGCATTGTTGCCTTATTTGGATAAAACCCTGTTGATTAATGAAACCTTTTATCCGCAATTGGTTTCCGATTTAAAGCGCCTTGGCGTAAAAATTGTGCCGATTAATGACAGCCCACAAACCGCCGAAGAATTATTTGAACTCCTGTTGCAACTCGGGAAAATCACCGGTAATGAAGCCCATGCGGAACAGTTGGTGGCAAAATTAAAATTTCAAAAGACCAAACTGAATGTGTCCTTGACCGATACGTTAATGTTATCGGAGACCGGCGTAGTGGAACCCATTTTCCCGCAATATAACGTGCTATTAGCATTGCTTGGTTTAACGCCGTTAAAATACCCATTGACCCCACAAAATTTTTCATTAGAAAAAGTGTTGCTTGCCCAACCCAACGGGTTAATCGAAATCACTGACCAACAAAGCTATAACGAACAGGCGGAATTGCTTGACCATCCGCTGTTAAAAAAATACTTTGAAAATCGACCGCACTTTCGCATTCCGATGAAATATACTTATTGCTTTGATCATGGCGTGTGGCAGGGGGCGGAGATGATTTATAATCAAAGTATTCACAGTCAGAAACTTATGAAAAAATTATCGTAGGGACAGACTTTATGTCTGTCCGATGGCATAACAAATATTGATAGAACAGAGATAAGTTTATTTCTACAAAAGCAAGAGAAAATAAAAGGTCAACATGATTCAGTCATCTTATCGCCGCCGTGAACATTTACGATTACCATTTTTCGATTATTCTCAATACGGTTGTTATTTTGTTACGATTTGCACTAAAAATCGTCAGTGTGTATTTGGCGAAATTATTGATGGTGTAATGCAATTAAATGTATTTGGTGAAATATTAAAAGAAATTTTATTAAGTCTAACGAAGTATTATCCGAATAGTATTCTTACGGATTTTGTCATTATGCCAAACCATTTACATTTTATTTGGTTTAATCAAGATAATGTGCAGTTATCAGAAATTGTCAAAAAATTTAAAGGAAATGTAACAAAGCAGTACCATAGTTTTATGATTTCTCAAAATAAAGATTATGAACGAATTGCTACATACATTGAAAATAATCCTTTGCAGTGGGAATTAGATCGATTTTATAACTCGTAGGAGTTTATCCCTGTCTGATATTACTCATAATATTTATAGGACAGACATAAAGTCTGTCCCTACGGAATAATAATGAAGAATCCAAAACGTCTAAACGCAATACTTTTTTCATTCTTGCTGTTGATAACAGGCATCGCCCTTTATCATCAACTTGGCGATTTTGCGCATCTTAAAAATGCGGATGGGGTGCTCACTGATATGCGTTCTCTCGTGCTGTGGGATATCCGTATACCGCGTATTGGTTTGGCGATTTTAACCGGTGCCAGTCTTGCCCTTGCGGGCAATGCCATGCAGGGTATTTTTCAAAATCCATTGGCAAGTCCCGGTTTGCTCGGCAGTAGCGCCGGGGCAACTGCTGCCAGTGTGCTTATTCTTTACTATTTTTCTGTGCCATTTACGGTATTGCTATTTGGCGGTGTTGCAGGGGCATTAGCGAGTTTTTTATTGGTGTATGCCATTGCCAAAAATCATGGCACGACCATGATGCTCCTTGGTGGTTTGGCGGTGAATATGTTGCTTGGCGCCGCCATTGCGTTGTTGTTATCTAATGCCGAAAGCCCTTGGGCATTGGCGGAGCTTTACCGTTGGTTGCAAGGCTCATTGATGTGGGCGAAGCTTGACACTTTGGTGATTTCACTGCTGATCGTTCTGTTTGGTTTAGTTTGTTTATACCGAGAACGTCGTTATGTGGATTTACTCAGTTTCGGTGAAGAGACCGCCGGCACCATGGGAATCGATCCGAAACGCAGTTTTTTTATCACCACCTTTGGCGTTGCTTTACTTGTTGGCGCAACGATTCCACAAACGGGCTCTATTGGTTTTATCGGGTTAATTGCACCGCACTTCGCACGCATCCTACTGAAAAAACGCCCATCACAACTTTACATAACCAGTGCCTTATTTGGGGCTTTATTGCTGTTAATTGCAGATCTTTGTGTGCAATATGTGCCATTTTTCTCTCACATTTACATCGGCACGCTTACGGCAATTATCGGCGCCCCGTGTTTAATTTGGATTTTATTGACAGAACAACGGCGATTGGCAAGGTAACTTTATGATTAAAATCGAGAATCTCTCCCAACCTTACGGCTTAAAAGACATTAACTGTACTATTTCAAAGGGCAAATTGGTCGGCATTATGGGTGCTAACGGTGCGGGTAAATCGACGTTGCTGAAAACCATCGCCGGTATTTTGCCTATCAAAAGCGGTGAAATTTGGTTCGATGACAACAGATTAACCACCATGAGCGCCGCACAAAAAAGCCAACAATTAGCTTACCTTGCACAAAACACGGAAATTCACTGGGATTTATCTGTGTATGATGTTATCGCGTTGGGGTTACCGAATCCGCTTAATCGAGCCAAAGAACAAGAAAAAGTGCGGTCGATTTCAGAAACATTTTCCGTTTCACATTTATTAGAAAAATCCTTTCGCCAACTTTCCGGCGGCGAAAAAGCTCGTGTACAACTTGCCCGTTGTTGTATTAAAAATGCGCCTTTATTGCTCGCTGACGAACCGATTGCCGCCCTCGATCCGTTTTATCAAATCGATATTATGGAACAATTGAAATCTCTTACGCCCAGCCACACCTGCGTGGTTGCAATCCACCACCTTTCTTTAGCCTATAAATTCTGCGACGAAGTAATTTTATTGAATCAAGGACAAATCATCGCCAACGGCGAAACAACAAACGTATTAACCGCCGAGAATTTGGCAAACGCATTTAGTATTCGGGCAGAAATTGATGAAGCGAAAAAAGAGATTATGGGGATTGAGAAGTTAAGTAATGAGTTATATAAAACGGATTATGCGTAATATGCTCTAACTGTAAATTATCATTATTGTTTTAATAATGTTAATAAATTCAATGGGCAATGTGATCCTTATCACGAATCCAAGATTCTTCCGCTTATTTAATTGACACCCAATTCCTGCAAGTTTATTAATACATCAATAAATTCAAATAAGCCAAGCAGGAAGGATGTCAACATGGCAAAGTTAGAAATTAAAAATATTACAAAAAAATTTGGCGATTTTTACGCGGCGAATAATATTACTTTTACCGCCGAGGAAGGGGAGTTTGTCACCTTATTGGGACCTAGTGGCTGTGGTAAAACCTCGTTGTTGAAGCTCATTGCTGGTTTCCATGTGCCGGATGAAGGTGAAATTCTGATCGGAGGAAAAAATGTTAATGATGTTCCGCCGGAAAAACGTAATACTGCCATGTGCTTCCAATCTTATGCCCTTTTCCCTCATCTCAACGTTTCTCACAATATTTGTTATGGTTTAAAGCAACGTTCAATCGATATAGAAAAACAAAAGCAACGTTTAAACCTCGCCTTGAAACAAATGGATTTAGAGTTTCATAAACTAAAATTACCAAGCGAGCTTTCTGGTGGACAACAACAACGTGTTGCATTGGCTCGTGCTATGGTAACCCGCCCTGATGTAATTTTATTTGATGAGCCGCTTTCAAATTTAGACGCCAAATTGCGCGAAAGTGTACGTTTTGAAATTAAGCAACTTTCCAAGCAATACAATTTAACCAGTATTTATGTGACTCACGATCAGGCGGAAGCCTTAACCATGTCTGATAAAATTATCGTGCTAAATAAAGGGGCGATTGAGCAAATCGGTTCTCCGCAAGATATTTATCATCACCCAAAAAATCGCTTTGTGGCCGATTTTATCGGTATCGCGAATATCACAGAAGCTAATGTAAAAAATATCAGTGAGAACCTGTATGCGGTCAGTTCTATTTTTGGTGATTTCACCGTGTTTTCTGAGAAAAAGCCGGAATCGGAACGGATTTATATTTGCTTCCGACCGGAAGACATTGAATTGTTACCAAACGCCCAAACGGAAGTGGAAAATCAAATCACCGTGGATATTGTCAACACCGCGTTTATGGGCAATATCACGGAAGTGCAAGGTGTTATTAAACGTAATGATGAAGAGAAAAAATTACGTTTGCAACTGACGAAATGCCCAAGTTTAAGCGATAAACTTACTTTTACGATTCCTCGTAATGCGATTACATTCTTGGAGTCCGTAAAATGAAAAATCTGAAAAATGATCTGAAAGCATGGCTCTTGTTGTGTAGTGGCTTAGGTACGATCCTATTTTTAATGGGGTCTACATTCTACATTGTAGTTTCGCAGAGCCTCGGTTTATACAGCATGAGTGGTGAAGAAAGCCAATTTAGTCTGGAATATTGGAAAGCGGTATTAAATAGCCCTGTATTTCAAAATTCGTATATTTATTCCGTAAAAGTGTCCCTATTAGGCGCGATTTTATCCATCATCGTGGCTTATCCTATTGCTATGTGGTTGCGTAAAAAATTACCTGCCAAGGTAACGATCATCACCATCTTACGGGCGCCTATGTTGGTACCGGGTTTGGTTGCAGCCTTTTTGTTTGTCAATATGATTTCTTATCACGGCATTCTTAATGAAGTATTCGTTTATTTAGGCATTTGGAACGAACCCAAAACCCTACAAAATGACGAGTTTGGCTGGGGGGTAGTGATTTTACAAATGTGGAAAAACATTCCTTTTGCTTTAATTCTTATTGGTGGCGCGGTCAATTCGTTGAAAACAGATTTATTAGATGCTGCTGCGAATTTAGGTTCGAGCCCTTGGCAACGTTTTCGTTATGTGATCTTTCCGCTGACCTTAGGTGCGGTGCAAGTTTCCTTTATTTTGATCTTTATCGGCGCATTGGGCGATTTTGCCTTTTATAGCATCGCCGGTCCGCGTAGCACTTATTCTTTGGCGCGTTTAATGCAAATGTCCGCCTATGAATTTGAAGAGTGGAATCAAAGTGCGGTCATGGCGTTAACCATTATGCTGACCTCTGCCTTTTTCACCATTTTAGTGTCATTACTGATTAAACCATTAGCTGTCAAACGTGGAGAAGTAAAATGAGCAGTTCCGCACAAATCACAACGAAAAATGGTCGATTAATCGCACGTATTTCTTTAACTTTCTTTATTTTTGCCAATTTTATTTGGTTGTTTTTACCATTTTTAATGGCGGGGCTTTGGTCATTAGTGGATCCGGCAAAGCCTTGGAGTTATCCGGATATTTTCCCTCAATCATTATCTTTTGAACGTTGGAAAATTGTATGGGAAACCACGTCTTTACCGGAGGCCATGTTTAACAGTTATACCATTGCGCCTACAGTTTCTCTGATCACGATTTTACTTTCTCTGCCAACCGCCTATGCTTTTGGGCGTATGGAATTTAGAGGTAAAAAATTAGCGGAATTATTAACACTGATTCCGTTGGTTATTCCCGGTATGATTATTGCGTTGTTTTTCAGCCGTATGTTATTGGATTTAAATATTAATAATCCGTTTATTGGTATTGTTATTGGACACGTCGTACTTACCTTACCTTACGCTATTCGGATTTTGTCCGCTGGTTTTTCTTCCGTACCACAAGACCTCATTGATGCCAGTCGTGATTTGGGCGCATCTAAGTTTACAGTATTCAAAGATGTATATATGCCGATGTTAAAACCAAGTTTTTTGGCATCGATTATTTTCTGTTTGGTGAAAAGTATCGAAGAATTTGCTATTGCTTTTGTTATCGGTTCACCAGATTTCATCACCGTACCAACGATTTTGTATTCCTTCCTCGGTTATTCTTTCATTCGTCCGAATGCGGCCGTGGTGTCTATTATCTTGTTGGTGCCGAATATCATTTTAATGATGATTATCGAAAAATTACTGAAAGGGAATTATCTCTCTCAATCCACAGGAAAAGCATAATTTTAATAAGGAGAATCTTATGCAAAAAAATATCCGTAAATTTGTTTCTATCAGTCTTACCGCAGCAGCTTTAGCTGTAAGTACGCTTGCCTCTGCGGCTACAGATTTAACTGGTAAATCTTGGAGTGAAATTGAAGATTTGGCAAAAAAAGAGGGGAAAGTCACCATAAGTGTATGGTATTTACAACCTCAATTCCGTAATTTTGTCAAAGCGTTTGAAAGCCAGTACGGCATTAAAGTTAAAGTGCCGGAAGGGACACTAGACGGCAATATTAATAAATTAATTGCTGAGAAAAACTTGGAAACCGGCAAAATGGACGTTATCGTACTTAATGCGGACCGACTAGGTAACGTGGCGAAAAATGATATTCTTGTCAAACTCAACAATTTGCCGAATTTCGACAAACTCAACCATCATTTGCAAGGTGTAGAATTAGGTGATGTAGCAGTAGGTTATTGGGGAAATCAAACGGGTTTGGCATATGATCCGCTGCGAATTAAAGAAGAGGAGTTACCTCAGTCTTGGGCTGATATGGAAAGTTATATTGATAAAAATCCGAAAAAATTTGGTTATTCTGATCCGAATGGTGGTAGCTCCGGTAATGCATTTATTCAACGTGCCTTAGTCTATATTAATGGCGACTATGATTATCGCACCGATAAAATTGATGAGGCACAAATTGCTAACTGGAAAAAAACTTGGGATTGGTTTAGTAGTAAAAAAGATGCGTTAATCCGTACCGCCTCCAATGCAGACAGTCTAACCCGCTTAAATGACGGTGAGTTGGTGATTGTTTCTGCATGGCAAGATCACTTATTCAGTTTGCAAAAACAAGGTGCGATTACTGACCGCTTAAAATTCTATGTACCAAAATTTGGTATGCCAGGAGGTGGTAATGTGGTGACTGTGGCGAAAAATTCGCCAAATCCAGCAGCATCACTTGTTTTTGTTCATTGGATTACGTCACCTGAAGTACAGCAAAAATTAAGTGAAGAATTTGGTGTACGCCCACTAGATAGTCAATCTGGCTTGAAAGATACTATTTTCTTCTCAACGCCATGGCGTAAAGCGGAGATGGAATCTTTCACAAAAGAGGTGATTTCGCGTTAAGTTGATGAAAATATGATATGAAATATTGGCTCGCGTTTTTTAGGCGAGCCTTTAATCTAAAAAGTGCGGTTAGTTTCTTTAACATTTTTCGTTTGAAAAATACCAAGAAAACTGACCGCACTTTCTATTTAAATCTAATGCTGCAATGTTTCAAAAATCTTTTCTGCCAGTGCTTTTGAAATGCCGGGGACGGAGGCAATTTCATCGAGGGTAGCGTTTTTAACGCCTTGTAAGCCGCCAAGGTATTTGAGAAGGGCTTGGCGGCGTTTGGCGCCTACGCCTTCAATGCTTTCTAAGCCACTTTGGGTAAAATGCTGTTGGCGTTTTTTGCGGTGTCCGCTGATGGCGTGGTTGTGGCTTTCATCGCGGATATGTTGGATTAAATGGAGTGCGAGGCTGTCCGATGGCAAATGCAATTCTTTATCCCATTTGCTTAAAATCAGGGTTTCCAAGCCCGCACGACGATCGACGCCTTTGGCAACGCCAATTAAGTGCGGTCGGTTTTTATTCCATTTTACCTTGAGATTTTCAAACACTTGTAACGCTCGGTTGAGTTGTCCTTTGCCGCCATCGATAAAAATAATATCGGGGATTTTGTCTTCTTCCAAATCTTTGTCGTAGCGTTTTAACAGTGCTTGTTCCATAGCCGCGTAGTCATCGCCTTTGGTGATGCCGCTGATGTTGAAACGACGGTAATCGGATTTTAGCGGCCCGTCCTGATTGAACACCACGCAGGAAGCGATGGTTTGTTCGCCCATCGTGTGGCTGATATCAAAACATTCCATGCGTTTGATGGCATTAATGCCGAGTAATTCTTGCAGGGCAGCATAGCGATCATGTTGCAAGGTAGATTGTTTCAATTTTGTGACCAATGCTGCTTTGGCATTCATTTGGGCCAGCTGCAGGTATTTGCTTTTATCACCTTTGGCATGATCTTGAATGATAACTTTGCGCCCCGCTTGGTCGCTTAACAAGGTTTCCAAATCGGCTTTTTCTTCCAGTTTTTGATCCACGATAATGGTGTTCGGAATGGTTCTGCCTTGGTGTGCCTGTAGATAAAATTGCCCAACAAAGGTTTCAGTGAGTTCTGCTAGATTGGTATTGCTTGGTACTTTCGGGAAGTAGCTACGATTACCCAAAATCTTACCTTGACGGATAAACAACACCTGCACGCAAGCCACACCAAGTTGGTAGGCGATGGCGATAATATCAATGTCATCATGGCGATCGTTGGCGACAAATTGTTTTTCAATTACTGCGCGCACCGCCTGAATTTGATCGCGAACCCGTGCCGCCTCTTCAAAATTCAGTTGCTGACTTGCCTGTTCCATTTGTTTGACCAAATGATCCAACACTTGTTGATCTTTCCCCTGTAAGAACAAGCGGGCAAAATTTACCTGTTGCGCATAGGCTTCGTCTGTTACATAACCTTTCACGCAGGGGGCAAGACAACGCCCGATTTGATATTGCAAACAAGGGCGCGAGCGATTGTTATACACCGAATTTTCGCATTGCCGAATAGGGAACAATTTTTGCAACAAAGACAAGGTCTCACGCACAGCGCCGGCATTGGGATAAGGGCCGAAATATTCCCCTTGGATTTTTTTCGAGCCGCGATAAGACGTAATACGAGGATGAGTTTCTTTGGTTAATAAAATATATGGATAGGATTTATCATCGCGTAACAACACGTTATAACGCGGCTGATAGGTTTTGATGTAATTATGCTCAAGCAGGAGCGCTTCTGTTTCCGAGGTGGTAATCGTGGTTTCAATATGATGAATTGATGCCACCAATGCTTCCGTTTTTTTGCTGTTTAACTGCTTACGAAAATAACTGGATAAGCGTTTTTTCAGATCTTTCGCTTTACCCACATAAATCACCGTGTTGCTATCGTCATACATACGATAAACGCCCGGCAAGTGCGGTACGTTAGCGAGGAATTTTTTGGCGTCGAAAGTCATCATGAATGATTAAGTCGGATTTGATATTGAAATGATTTTAAACATTATCGTCGTTATTTTTTTAAAGCAAATTCCCCTCTTTAGTAAAGAGGGGTTAGGGGAGATTCATCGTTAATGTGATTTTTTCGCTAAAATCGACCGCACTTTTTCCAAATCTTCGGTGGTATCCACACCCACAGCCGGCACTTCTTTGGCGAGTTCTACATGAATTTTTTCGCCGTTCCAAAGCACGCGTAGCTGTTCCAGTTTTTCGATGTGTTCTAATGCGGTCGGTTGCCATTGCACATATTGTTTAATGAAACCGGCTCGATAAGCATAAATCCCAATATGGCGTAGGTATTGTGTGTTCAGTTGCAATTTTGCTACGTCATCCATTTGCGCAAATTGATCGCGATCCCAAGGAATCACTGCACGGGAGAAATAAAGCACATAGCCGTCTTTGTCGGTTAGCACTTTCACCACGTTGGGATTAAATAACTCCTCAGGCTCGTCGATATTAACCGCAAGGCTTGCCATGTTGACAGGGTAGTTAGCGAGATTTTCTGCCACTTGTTTGACGATCACCGGTGGAATAAGCGGTTCATCACCTTGAATGTTCACGATGATTTCGTTGTCGGGAATCGCCAGTTTTTCAACCACTTCAGCTAAACGTTCTGTGCCGGAGTTGTGGCTTTCTGCCGTCATGCATACTTCTGCACCAAAATTTTTGGTGGCGGCAGCCACCTGTTCATTGTCGGTCGCGATAATAATTCGGCTAGCACCGGATTGTTTGGCTTGTTCAAAAACATGTTGAATCATTGGCTTGCCGGCAATGTCCGCCAATGGCTTGCCCGGTAAACGGCTGGAGGCGTAACGGGCGGGAATGATTACAGTGAATTGGGTCATGTTATTGTTCCTCTGATTGGCTTAATGTTTCTGCCTGTTCTGCTAATAATATCGGAATACCGTTTTTGATCGGGTAGGCAAGCTTTTCAATGCGACAAATTAAACGTTGATGTTGCTCATCGTATTCCAAATGTCCATGGCAAGTTGGACAAGCCACGATATCCAATAATTGTTTGTTCATGGTATTTTACTTTGATTTTTGACCGCACTTTTGCGCGATTTTTTGAATCAGTTGCTGTGTTTTATTCCCTTGGATTTCTGTGGTTACCGGCACATACCACCAATTTTCTTGCGCAAAGGCGAGACACTTCACCGCATCTTTTTCGGTCATGAAGAGCGGTTGATTTTTATCGAATTTATCAAACAAAGACACGGTAAAAGCCTGATGATCTTGGAAGGCTTGGGTTTCGCTTAATGTGATTCCCTGTTGTTCTAACATCGCAAAAAAGCGTGGTGGATTGCCGATACCGGCAATAGCCGTGGCGTGGTTAAATTCATTTAACGGACGTTGCGCTTTGGTTACTAAATTTACGGCGTATTGTGGTTTTAAGAGCATCACCGCATCGCTGTATTGATTTTCTGCGCCGTTGGTAATAATGAAATCGACGGATTGTAAACGGCTTGGTAATTCGCGTAACGGGCCTGCCGGTAACAAGAAACCGTTGCCTAGACCACGTTGAGCATCCATGATCACGATTTCAACATCACGCTGTAATTTGTAATGTTGCAAGCCGTCATCGCTGATGATGACATCACAAGGTGCATGTTGTAATAGACATTCAATAGCCTGTTGACGATTAGGGGAAATGCAAACGGGCGCTTGTGTCCGTGTGGCAATTAAAACCGGTTCATCACCGGCTTGCACCGGATCACTGGCCGGTGTGACCAACAAAGGATAAGTTTTGGCTTGGCTGCCATAACCACGGGAAATCACCCCGACATGGAGACCGCACTTGCGGAGTTCTTCGACCAACCAAATCACCGCGGGTGTTTTTCCGTTTCCGCCCACAGATAAATTGCCAACGACTACAACGGGAACCGGTGCGCGATAGGATTTTAAGATATGAAAGCGAAAGAGCGCTCGACGAAGAGTACTAATCAGCCAAAATAACAAGGAGAAAGGGCAGAGTAGCCATGTGATCCACGAACGGGAATACCAAAACTGCATACTTTCTCCTTAGATTAATTATTGACTGAACTGCATGCCGTGTAATTGTTTATATGCACCGCCTTGTGCCAATAGGGCTTGGTGGTTGCCGCGTTCTTTAATTTGTCCGTTTTCAACGACAAGAATTTCGTCAGCCTTTTCAATGGTGGATAAACGATGCGCGATCACCAAAACGGTACGATCTTTTTGAATTTCTTCCAATGCGGCTTGAATCGCACGCTCGGATTCCGTATCTAAAGCGGAGGTCGCTTCATCTAAAATTAACACCGGTGAATTACGCAATAACGCACGAGCAATAGCTAAACGTTGGCGTTGACCGCCGGATAAGCTGGCGCCATTTTCGCCGATAACGGTATCCAAACCATGTTCTAAATGTTCGATAAATTCCATGGCATGAGCCGCTTTTGCTGCGTTAATGATTTCTTCACGGCTATATTTATCTTTCGCTGCATAAGCGATGTTATTGGCGATGGTATCGTTGAATAAGTGCACTTGTTGGGAGACAACGGCACAATTTTCGCGTAAATCCGATAGACGATAATCTTGAATATTCACGCCATCTAACAAAATTTCACCTTGAGTAACATCATAGAAACGGGTCACTAAATTAGCGATGGTAGATTTACCGGAACCGGAACGCCCCACCAATGCCACAGTTTTGCCATGAGGAATGTGGAAAGAAATATTGTCCAAGGCAAGTTCTTCTTTTCCTTCATAGCGAAAGGTGACATTTTTAAATTCAAGATCGCCTTTTACCTTGTCTGCTTTATGCGTACCGGTGTCTTTTTCCGTTTCCATGTCTAAAATGCCGAACAAGGTTTGACAGGCTGCCATACCGCGTTGGAATTGGGCGTTAACGTTAGTTAAGGATTTTAACGGGCGCATTAAGGCAAGCATGGAAGAGAAAACAACGGTAAATGTCCCCGCACTTAAGTTTTGATCCATGATGGAAGGGAAACTCGCGAGGTATAACACGGCAGCAAGGGCAAACGAGGCAATGATTTGTACCACAGGATCGGCAATGGCATCTGCTGCCGTCATTTTCATGCCTTTACGGCGCATATCATTGCTGACGTGATTGAAACGTTCTTCTTCAATAATTTGGCCACCGAAAGACAGTACCACTTTATGTCCTTTTAACATTTGTTCTGCCGTTGAGGTTAAATCCCCCATGGAGTTTTGCATGTTACGGCTTAAATTGCGGAATTTTTTAGAAACCATGCTGATCAAAATGCCGATGATTGGCCCGATAACAAAAAGCACCAAAGAGAGTTGCCAGCTGGTATAAAGCATGACGCAAAGAAGAGAAATTAAATAAGCGCCTTCACGCACTATGGTAATCAATGATCCGGAAGAGGCGCTGGCGATCATTTCAGAGTCATAAGTGATGCGGGAAAGGAGTTTTCCGGCAGCGTTTTTATCAAAAAAACTGACCGGCATAAACATTAAATGTTTGAATAAACGGCGACGCATGGTCATCACCACTTTACCGGAAACCCAAGCCAAGCAATAGTTGGAAATAAAGCTGGACACGCCGCGTAAGATAATGATTAACACAACAAAGACAGACATGTATTTTAAAAATGATGCGTCTGCTTTACCAAAGCCCTCATCCAATAAGGGTTTGAGTAGGAAAATTAAGCCGGAGTCGGTTAGGGCGTTGAGAATTAAGGCAACAGCGGAAACAATCAAACCGGCTTTATACGGACTAATCATTGGCCACAGACGCTTAAAGGTTTGCATAGTAGAAAGATCTTGATCTTGCATAATAATTTCTGTCTTTGGGTCAAAAATAATGGCGCATTGTACCTTTATTTGCCCTTCAAGCCAATTAATCTGCGATACCATGGCGAAAATTCAGCCCGAGCAGTTTGAATTTCTATTTTATTTTCATGAAATAACAAACTGATTTGACCTGTTTCTGCCGTATTGTAACTTTGTGTGCCTTGCTGCTTTAGCCTTGCCATAACCTCGTTGTTTGGAAAGTGCCAGGGATTCCAACGCCCGCTGGAAATCAGCGCAATGTCCGGCCGTGTGTGATGTACCAATGCTTCTCCTGTCGAGGTTTTACTGCCGTGGTGTCCCACTTGTAGTACATGGATTTTATTCAGCTTTGGCAGAATTTTGTATTCCACGCTGAGATCCGCGTCACCGGTCAGTAAAATATTGTATTTGCCGTCCGTTAACAACAGTGTGCAGGAATCGGGATTTTCCGCACGGGGCACGATGTTGTTTGGGGAGAGCACAGTAAAATATAATCCTTGCCATGTCCATTGTTTACCGGCAAGGCAAAAAGTGCGGTCGTTTTCTTCCGTGTTTTTTTCGCCATAACGTTTTTGCGAAGCGGTGGTCAGTTGAATGTCGGGATAAGCGCTCAACATCGCACGGGCACCGCCCGAATGATCGTTGTCATCATGACTTAAAATCAACCATTCCAGCTGAATGCCTTGTCGCTGTAAATAAGGCAGAATTTCTAACTGCACCATACTGCCGCTTTCCCAACTTGAGCCGGTGTCGTACAGCATGCCTTTGCCATCTTTCACGATCAATGTCGCTAACCCTTGCCCCACATCTAAGGTATCCAATTGCCAATTTGGGCGGGAAAGGTAGTGGTAAGCCAATGTGGTGCCGCAAAATACAATCAATCCGCAACCTAACCCGTAAATTGTCTTTTGTAAGGGAAAACTTAAGGTGCGTTCAGCAGCGAGGTGAAATCCCTTTAAACGAGTGAGTTTTGCTAATTCCAATGTAGAAGAAAGAGGTTTCTGGGGTTTATAAACGTAATGAAGCAAGCCTAAAAACAGGCAGGTTAAAACGAGTGTTATCCATAAACTATGGGGAAGAGAAATAGCCAGCCAATGATCCTGCAACGGGGCTAAAAGTGCGGTGATTTTTTCTGCCAGATCATTGGCAAGCCACCAGGTGTTCCAACTGCCTTGGGTGAGCACAGCAAACAGCACCAATGGCACTAAAATGAAGCTATAAAGTGGCACGGCAATAAGATTAGCAATAAAACTGTTTAAGGAAATGCCGTTGAAAAAGAATAATTGAATCGGCGTGAATAACCAAAGCAAACCAAGTTGCAAATGAAATAAACCGAAAACGTACCGCACTTTTCCCCAAAGCGAGTGGCTGAGTGATTTTCCACGCCAGTGTAATAAGGACAGCGGAAAACATTGATACCAAATAATCAAACAGGTGACCGCGCCGACAGATAGCCAAAAACTGGTGGAAAGCAACATGAGCGGATCGATAAAAATCAGTAGTGCGACCACTCGCAATAACAGTTGCCACACCGTCCAATGCAGTCTTAAATGCTGAATAGCGTAGAGTAAAGCGAGGGCAATCATGGCACGTAACGTAGGAATGGCAAGCCCTGCAAGTTGACTATAAAGCAGGGCTAAAATCATGCCGCAGAAAATCGGAAAGGTTGGGGTGATGTAATGGGTTGGAAACGTAAATTGGAGTAAGCGCGCCAAGGCAAAGCCTAACATCATCGCCAGACCGATATGTAATCCTGAAATAGCAATCAAGTGTGCCGTATTGGTTTTTTGATAAATTTGCCATGTGGCGTTTTCAAGCCATGCCCGTTCGCCAAAACCAAGTGCTAATAACAACCCTTGTTGAGATAACGGTTCTGTTTGCTTGAGCGCATGATGAAGTGCGCTTTGCCGCCATGAAAAAACGTGATCTATTTTGACCGCACTTTTCACTTCTGCCCACGCAGTGATGCGTTTGCTGAAGTACCATTGTTGGCGATCAAACCCGTCTTTATTGAGCCGTGAGGAAATAGGGCGAAGGCGCAACTCTCCCACATAACGTTCGCCAATATTCACGTTTTGTTTAAGTTTCCAATTGGCGTAAAGACGTTGTTCTGGCTGATTATCCGCAAGTTTCACACGGATAACTACGGTTTGATATTGTTGCTGATGCAGGATCTCTTCCACGGTAAATTCGGTATGAATGGTTTTCGGCAAACGGGCAATATCATCCGCTTGTGTTAGCAACTGTATTGCTGGCTGATGCGCATAAGCCAGATTGAGCGTGAACAAAAGCAACCAAAGAAGCGAGTATTTCGTTTTATGACAGGATAAACGTCGGGCAAGCAAAATGAGCGGACATAAAAGAAGGGATAAATAAAGTGCTGTTTGCCAAGAGACTAAAAACGACTCGGGTAAAAACACCAAAGTGATACTGCTTACAATTAAACTTCCCGCAAATTTATCTAACGAAACACCCACATTTTTTACCGCACTTTTATTCCATGGCAGGGACTATGAAAGAATTTCAAGGGAGGGAAAATAAGTCTTCAAAAATATTGGAATCTAAATCACAAAAATAAAAAAAAACCTTAAAAAACTGAATGGATATGCAAATATTATTTGATAAATAGGGTGAGTTCTGCTATTTATACGCCTTCAAAATTTGGGTCCATTTTTTAATCGGTTTTACTTTGGGGTAGTAATCATATTAAGCGACACTGATTGTGGGCTTAACACTATGAAATGGATGAATTTTTTATTAGGAGATACACATGAGTAAAGCGTCTTTAAGTTTATTGGCTTTAGCCGGCGTTGAGCCTTACAAAGAAAAGAAAGGTGAAGAATACATGAATGAGCACCAAGTGCTACATTTCAAAAAAATCCTTCAAGCCTGGCATGATCAAATTAGAGATGAAGCATCTCGGACCGTTGCTCATATGCAAGATGAAGCGGCTAACTTCCCGGATCCAGCTGACCGCGCGACACAAGAAGAAGAGTTCAGTTTGGAATTACGTGCTCGCGATCGTGAACGTAAATTAATGAAGAAAATCGAAAATACGTTGAAAAAATTGGATACAGACGATTTCGGCTATTGCGATTCTTGTGGCGTGGAAATTGGGATTAAACGTTTAGAAGCGCGTCCGACAGCAGATTTGTGTATCGACTGCAAAACATTAGCGGAAATTCGCGAAAAACAAATGGTCGGTTAATTCGACTCAAAACAGATAAAAGTGCGGTCAAAAAACACCTTATTTTTCGACCGCACTTTCACATTATTTTTCTGATAAACGGAGATGTCTTATCTTTACCTATATTAAAAATCTTTTGAGCAAGAAAATCAAAAAACATCCTGCTGCTCAAAATGACATTAAAGCCTCACCTAAAAGACCCTCTATCACAGTGACTGAACCTGTAAAAAACAAGGCTCAGGGTTCATCCCACAATAAAAGAAACACACCTAAAAAAGATTTCAGACATAGCATTAAGGCATCCATGCATGGCATTACGCCACGTATGTTTAATCGTAATGCGTTGACGGTGGTGGAAAAACTACAACGACAAGGCTATGAAACCTATGTGGTCGGCGGTTGTTTGCGTGACTTATTGCTCGGTAAAAAACCAAAAGATTTTGATGTGGCGACCAATGCCCGTCCGGAACAAATCCAAGCGGTTTTTCAACGTCAGTGTCGTTTGGTTGGACGTCGTTTCCGTTTGGCGCACGTGATGTTTGGCCGTGAGATTATTGAAGTGGCGACTTTCCGTGCTGGTCATGCAGAACATCATAATGAAAAGCTTGCCAAGCAAAGCGAAGAGGGCATGCTGTTGCGTGATAACGTGTACGGCACCTTGGAACAAGATGCGGAACGCCGTGATTTCAGCGTAAACGCGCTGTATTACAATCCACAAGACAACACGTTGAAAGATTATTTCAACGGTATTGACGATTTAAAAAACGGTAAATTACGTTTAATCGGTGATCCGGTGACCCGCTATCAGGAAGATCCGGTACGCATGCTGCGCTCTATTCGCTTTATGGCTAAATTGGAAATGTTCTTGGATAAACCAAGTGAAGCGCCCATTAAATCTCTTGCACATTTACTCAAAAATATTCCACCGGCACGTTTATTTGAAGAAAGCTTGAAGTTATTACAAAGCGGGCATGGCGTAAAAACGTATCATTTATTACGTCAATATGGTTTGTTTGAACAGCTTTTCCCGTTGTTGCCAACGTATTTCACCGAGCGTGAAGACAGCATGGCAGAAAAAATGATTTTGCGTGCGTTGACTTCCACTGATGAGCGTGTGGCAGATAAATTACCGATCAATCCGGCGTTCTTATTTGCGGCATTTTTCTGGTATCCGTTGCGTGAAAGAGTGGAAATTCTAAAAAATGAAGGCGGTTTGAATAACAATGATGCCTATGCCTTGGCTTCTAACGACTTGTTAGATGTGTTATGTAATGCGTTAGCCGTGCCACGTCGTCATACCACGGTGATTCGCGATATTTGGTCGTTACAGTTGCAGTTCTTAAAACGCACGCCAAAATCTGTGCAGCGTGCCATTGAGCAATCAAAATTCCGTGCGGGCTTTGATTTATTGGTTATGCGCGCAGAAATTGAGGGCGGTGAAGCCGTTGAATTAGCGGCATGGTGGCATGAATATCAATTTAGCAACGAAACCCAACGACAAGATTTGGTAAAAGATCTGCCGAGTCAACCGAGAAAACGCAAATATCATCGCCGTAAACGGCATCATTCTGTAAAAAAGGTTAGCCATGAATAAGGTGTATGTTGCTTTGGGAAGTAACCTTGCTAATCCTCAGGCGCAACTGATTTCTGCATTGCAGGTGATGAATGAATTGTCTGACTCAAAATTAGTGGCGGTGAGTTCTTTTTATCAAAGCAAGCCTCTTGGGCCACAAGATCAGCCGGATTATGTGAATGCTGTGGCTTGTTTGGAAACCGCACTTGCGCCTCTTGCATTGTTGGATGAATTGCAACGCATTGAACATGAACAAGGTCGTGTGCGTCTGCGTCGCTGGGGAGAACGGACATTGGATTTGGATATTTTGCTGTATTCTAATCACATTATTCAGTCGGAACGCCTGACAGTGCCACATTATGATATGCATCAGCGTGAATTTGTGATTATTCCGTTGGCAGAAATTGCGCCTCATCTTTCGTTGCCAAATGGGCAATCAATTCAAACGCTTGTGCAGAAATTTGCCGATCACCAAATGATGATTGTGAAGCACAAAAATGAAATTCACCTCAAAAACTGACCGCACTTTTCCCTTTAAATAAAAGGCGATTGGCGCCAAAAGAACGGATGAGTTAATTCAATCGTTTTGATAAATAAAAAGGCTTTCATTACGAAAGCCTTTTCTTTTGCACGAAAGTGCGGTCGGTTTTTCAAGCGTTTTTTTATTGTGTCGCTTGAATTGCTGTTAATGCAATGGTGTACACGATGTCATCGACCAACGCACCACGGGACAAGTCGTTCACCGGTTTGCGCATACCTTGGAGCATCGGGCCGATAGAAACAAGGTCGGCAGAACGTTGAACTGCTTTATAAGTGGTGTTACCGGTATTCAGATCTGGGAAGATGAATACGGTAGCTTGACCGGCAACCGGAGAATTTGGTGCTTTAGAACGAGCCACATCTTCCATCACTGCCGCATCGTATTGTAATGGACCGTCGATGAGTAAGTCAGGACGTTTTTCTTTCGCAATACGAGTCGCTTCTTTCACTTTTTCAACGTCTGCTCCGCTACCGGAAGAGCCGGTAGAGTAGGAGATCATCGCCACTTTCGGTTCGATACCGAAGGATTTCGCCGATTCGGCAGATTGAATCGCAATTTCCGCAAGTTGTTCTGCGGTCGGATCTGGGTTCACAGCGCAGTCACCGTAAACCAACACTTGATCCGGTAACAACATGAAGAAGATAGAAGAAATAATGGAGCTACCCGGTGCGGTTTTAATAATTTGCATCGGTGGGCGAATGGTGTTGGCTGTAGTGTGAACTGCGCCGGATACCAAACCGTCCACTTCGTTGGCTTCTAACATCATCGTGCCAAGTACAACGTTATCTTCTAATTGTTCACGCGCCATGGTTTCTGTCATGCCTTTGGCTTTACGTAGTTCTACTAAACGCGCGACATAGTTTTCACGCACGCTTGCTGGGTCAACGACCGTAATACCTTTGACTAATTTCACACCTTGAGATTCAGCAACGCGTTTTACTTCTTCAGGGTTGGCCAACAAGATACATTCTGCGATACCGCGTTCAGCACATAAGATTGCCGCTTTGATTGTACGTGGTTCATCGCCTTCCGGTAAGACGATACGTTTATTCGCCGCACGGGCTAATTCCGTTAATTGGAAGCGGAATGCTGGTGGCGATAAACGACGTAAACGGCTTGAAGCTTCAACTAATCCGTTAACGAAGGCGGCATCTAATTTTTCGCTGGTGTAGCGTTTGATGTTTTCAATGCGCTCTTTATCGTCAACCGGTACTTCAAGATTAAAGTTTTGTAGGCTTAAAGCGGTTTGCCAGGTGTTGCCTTCAATACGGAAAACCGGCAATTTTTTGTTTTCAAAAACATGCTGACAAAGTTTGTTGATTTGAGGATCTAATTTGTAACCGCCGGTTAATAATAAACCGCCGATTTCAATACCGTTGGATACCGCAAGTGCCGCTGCCACGATTACGTCAGGGCGGTCAGCAGAAACCACGAGTAAGCTTCCGGCACGGAAGTGTTCCACCATATTTGGCAAGCTTCTTGCACAGAAAGTGATACCACGAATACGACGGTTTACATCCCCTTCATTAAGAATAGATGCGCCTAAATGTTTAATTAAATCAATCGCACGGGTTGCAATAAGATCAGCAGACCATGGGATACATGCCAGTAAGTTGAGCTGGCTTTGTGCAAATAATTTTACCAACTCGGATTCGCTGTTGTGGCTGTGTTGGAAAGAATCGAAAATTTCGCTTAAATCTGGGCGGGTTCTGCCGGATTCATCCACCGGTGCGTTGAATTTGTTCACGATCACGCCAAGGAGATTTTTATTGCCTTGACCACCGAATAGAGAAGCTGCTGCTTCTACACGTTCTTTTAATTGTGCCGGGGTTTCTGTGGCCGGTGCCGCAACTAAGACGATTTCTGCATCAAGTGCTTGGGCGATTTCGTAGTTAATGCTATTGGCGAAAGAATGTTTGCGGGTTGGAATCAAGCCTTCCACAATGACAATTTCATTGTTTTTAGCAAGACGTTGATGATTTTCAACGATTTTTTCTAATAAAACATCAGATTGGTTTTGACCGATCAGCGATTCTGCCACGCTTAGCATAAACGGCTCAGCCGTTTCTAAACCGGTGCTGGTGCGTACGATAGAGGTTGTGCGGTCGATAATATCTTCACCGGTATTTGGTTGAGAAATAGGTTTCATGAAACCGACTTTGGCACCTTTTTGTTCAAGCGCGTTGATTAAACCAAGCGTTACGCTGGTTAAACCTACGCCGGTGCTAATCGGAATTAAAATAATAGTACGAGACATAATTTACCTTCGATTGGAATAGAGGATTAAAAAGAAACTGCCGAATAAATCGGCAGTTTATAGATTACGTTTTAGATGCAAAGACGTGCGGTGTCTTGTGCGATCACTAATTCTTCATTGGTTGGAATAACCATGGCGACTGGGGTGTTGTCAGCGGTAATCACGCCTTCGTTACCAAAACGGGCAGCCATGTTTTTCTCATTATCCAATTTATAACCGAATAATTTTAAGTGCGCTAAGGTGAGTTCGCGTACGTGCGCAGAGTTTTCACCAATACCGCCGGTAAAGACGATGGCATCCAAACGCTCACCGATAACGGCCATATAAGAACCGATGTATTTCGCTAAACGGTAGCAATAAACGTCTAATGCGCGTTTTGCCGGGATTTCTTTGTCATAGTTGTCTTCGGCATAACGGCAGTCACTGGTGACTTCGGTTAAACCAAGCAAACCGGATTTTTTCGTTAAGGTGGTGTTGATTTCTTCAACGGACATACCAAGGGTGTCGTGCATGTAGAAAACGATAGCCGGGTCGATGTCACCACAACGGGTACCCATCACTAAACCTTCTAACGGGGTTAAACCCATAGAGGTATCGATACATTCGCCATGACGAATTGCGGATACGGAACCGCCGTTACCTAAATGGCAAGTGATCACGTTTACTTTGTCTTCTGCGACGCCTAAACGTTTTGCCGCTTCACGGCTGACATAATAGTGGCTTGTACCGTGTGCGCCGTAGCGACGAACACCGTGATCGCGATATAAAGAGTAAGGTAATGCGTATAAGTACGCCTCTTCCGGCATGGTTTGATGGAATGCAGTATCAAATACCACCACGTTTTTCTCTTTCAAATGCGGGAAGAGTTTGAATGCCTCTTTGATACCGATTAAGTGTGCAGGGTTGTGCAATGGCGCAAATTGAATTGCATCTTCGATGCCTTTAACCACTTCATCGGTAACGATAACGGAAGAAGTGAATTTTTCGCCGCCGTGTACGATACGGTGACCGATAGCAACAACGCCTTTTTGTAATTCAGGATCAAGCGAGAAAATGTTATTGACAACAAAATTTAACGCTTCGGCGTGAGCGGCACCGGCACCTAAATCAGCCTGTCCTTTTTCGCCGTGTAATTTCCATTTGATACGGGCTTCAGGTAAGTAAAACGCTTCGGCTAAGCCGGACAATTTTTCTTCGCCGGTGGCAGGATTCAAAATAGAAAATTTTAATGAAGAGCTACCACAATTGAGGATTAGGACTAATTTTTCAGACATAAGCGACCTATACTGGTTTGAGTTAAACAAAATTCGTTCAAATATTGAACGAATAATAGAAAATTAAACTGCGATAGGATACACCTTTCACTCTTTAAAATAAATTCTCAACGACAAAAAATGCGACTTGAATCAAAAAATTTAGCAAATTTTTTACATTTGATAAGTGATTCATTTTCCCCGAAAAAAGAGACTACCAAAGAAGAGGTGGTTATGTAGAAAATGAAAAAATAGCTCGGTTTATGTTATGTTGAGCAACCTTCATTCGGATTAAAACTAAGGATAAGCATGAAATGGGTTTTTATCGTACATTAAAAGTTGGGCAACAATATTTAAATAGTTGGCCTTTAGAACCAAAGTTAGGCGCTATTTTTCCCGAAAATCGCATTATTAAAGCAACCTTATTTGCCCAGAAAATGATGCCGTTTCTTGCGGTATTATTTGTGGTGTGGCAGCAAATTTATGCGCATGGCGACAATATGGCACTTGCTGTTGCGGTGTTAAGTGCTTTATTTGCGTTATGCTTGCCTTTACAAGGCTTTTATTGGTTGGGCAAACGCGCACAAACGCCATTATCACCTCAAAGTGCGGTGGGTTTTCAACGCGTTTTTGAAAAATTGAGAGAGACGGAGGATACCTTACCTTCTTTCCCCGACAAGCTCACTTATTTGGATTTAGCAAAGCTATTGAATCTTGCTCAGAAAAAATTACCCCGTGATTTTTGGCAGGAGCTTTAACCCACCGATTTTTTCTATATTCCCAAACATAACAATGGTATAGTGACGCCCCTTTGCTTCTTTGTGCAAAAGGGCGTTTTTTAGTGCGTAATTTTTTGCGCAAACGTTTTCTTTTTTTGCTAGAATAGCGCCCGTTGCAAATAGAAGTGTCTTTTTCAACACTTTAGAGATGATTTGATGATTGATTACATTATTATCGGCATTATTGTTTTTTCCGTTATTGTCAGCTTATTACGCGGCTTCGTCCGCGAAGTGATGTCACTAGCCAGTTGGATTGTGGCATTTTTTATTGCAAGCAATTTTTATGTGTATTTGGCGGGTTTGTTAACCTCCATTGAATCCCTGTATATCCGCAATGGTGTTGCCATTGCTATCTTATTTATTGCCTCATTGATTGTTGGCGCTATCGTGAATTATGTATTAGGTCAGTTAGTGGATCGTACCGGCTTAAGCGGGACGGATCGAGTACTTGGTGCTTGCTTCGGGCTATTACGTGGCGTGCTCATTGTGGCGGCAATTTTATTTTTCTTGGATACGTTCACCGCGTCAAATCAAAGTGATTGGTGGAAAGAGTCAAAATTAATACCGCACTTTCGTTTTGTGGTGGATTGGTTCTTTCAACAGATACAAGCAAATTCCAGTTTTTTAAATTCAACCTTGAATTTGGAGCAAGTGACTACGCCGGCTTCAAATCCAATCCCAACTTCAACTCAGAATCAGTAGAGGAACAACGAGCATGTGCGGTATTGTCGGTATTGTCAGTCAAACCCCGGTAAATCAAGCAATTTATGATGCCTTAACCGTTTTACAGCATCGCGGACAGGATGCTGCAGGTATCGTCACCATTGATGACGAAAACCGCTTTCGTTTGCGTAAAGCGAACGGTTTGGTGAGTGATGTGTTTCAACAGGTACATATGTTGCGTTTAGCGGGCAATACCGGCATCGGCCATGTACGTTATCCTACCGCAGGAAGTTCCAGCGTCTCGGAAGCACAGCCGTTTTATGTGAACTCGCCTTATGGTTTAACCTTGGTGCATAACGGCAATTTAACAAACTCTGCCGAATTGAAAGAAAAACTCTTTAATCTTGCCCGCCGTCATGTGAACACCAATTCCGACTCCGAACTTTTATTGAACATTCTTGCTTATCACCTCGATCAACCACAAAAATACGCTTTAACACCGCAAGATATTTTTAATGCAGTGAAACAAACGCATACAGATATTCGAGGTGCTTATGCATGTATTGCGATGATCATCGATCACGGCATGGTGGCGTTTCGCGATCCTCATGGTATTCGTCCTCTGGTGTTAGGTAAACGTGAAGAAAACGGCAAAACTGAATACATGGTGGCTTCCGAAAGTGTCGCACTGGATGTCGTCGGTTTTGAATTCATGCGTGATGTGGCACCGGGAGAAGCGATTTTTATTACCTTTGACGGTGAACTATATGCGGAACAATGTGCTGATAATCCCGTGTTAACGCCGTGTATTTTTGAATATGTCTATTTTGCCCGCCCGGATTCCTGCATTGACGGGGTTTCTGTTTACGCAGCCCGTGTGCACATGGGACAACGTTTAGGGGAAAAAATCGCCCGTGAATGGCAAGACATGGATATTGATGTGGTGATTCCGGTGCCGGAAACCTCTAATGATATTGCCTTGCGTATTGCTAATGTGTTGAACAAACCTTATCGCCAAGGATTTGTAAAAAATCGTTATGTCGGCCGCACATTCATTATGCCGGGTCAAGCGCAGCGAGTGAGTTCTGTTCGTCGCAAATTGAATACCATTGCTTCTGAATTTAAGGGCAAAAATGTGTTATTGGTGGATGACTCTATCGTGCGTGGCACGACCTCTGAACAAATCGTAGAGATGGCTCGCGCTGCCGGCGCGAAAAAAGTGTATTTTGCTTCCGCAGCACCGGAAATTCGCTATCCGAACGTATATGGTATCGATATGCCGACGCGCAGCGAATTAATTGCCTATGAACGTAATACTGACGAAATCGCCAAACTTATCGGCGTGGATAAATTAGTATTCCAAGACTTAGCGGATTTAACCGGCTCTGTACAACAAGAAAACCCATCCATTAAAGCATTTGATTGTTCCGTGTTCACAGGTTGTTATGTCACCGGTGATATTACCGAAGCCTATCTGGATAACATCGCTGAACAACGTAATGATGCTGCGAAGAAAAAACGCGAAAAGGATTCTTCTAATCTTGAGATGCATAACGAGAGATAGAGAAGCTTCCATTTATCAAAACAAACGGCGCATTAGGCGCCGTTTGTTTTATGTAGAAGCCGGCAAATAAGAAATTTAATAGAAACGTCATTTACATGTGGATTTTTTGTGACAGGTTTGTCTTAAATCGCATAAATATAGGGCTAATACGGCATCGATATAAGTAAAGGAGCTACATATGAAAAAATCCTCTTTGTTAAGAGCATCTGTTTTTATCGGTTTGTTACCGTCCTTCGGTGTTTTGGCGGAAGAACAGGAAAAAACATGGGTAGATGAACAACACCAAGAAATACGAGCCACCCTGCGTAGGTAGGCGCATGCGATGGATGAATGGATGGGAGAGCCAGATCCTAATCAACTAGCGACTGCCGGCTTGCGTATCATGTTGGATAGCCAATAGGATCATTATGATCACTTTTCCATTAAACCACGTATCCGTGGGAAAATTCGCCTGCCGGCATAAAAAAAAACACTTGAGTTTAGTCTTTGGTGATGAAGATTTAGATAATGAAACGCGAGATAAAAACTATATCGGTAAGGTTTATAACCAACCATTAAATAAAAATAAACATTATGATCGGCGTCAAACACGGAAAGATAATGCCTCGGTCGGTTTACGCTGGTCCGACTCCATTAAAAAATTAGGCATTGATACTGACATCGATCTAGCTATTCGTTCCGGTAGCGATATTTATTTACGCTTTAGAGCAGGAAAAGAATGGCTTATTACTGATCGTTTCTCTACCCGATTGGAGCAAATTTACCGCTACGGAACCAATAGTAAACATTATTTGCGGACGAACTTTGAAAACAAGTATCGGGATTCGGCGAATACTCTTCTTGCGAATCACCTGTATTTGCAGTCTGAACATGATATTGATGAGAAAAACTCTTGGGGGAACAGTTTTTATCGTCAACACGACTTCAACAACTATAAACGGCTAAATTATGGCATTTTTATTGGGGTGATATCGATAATAAACAATTTCATCTTAACCAATACGGCCCATTTATTACTTGGCGTCAGCCGATTTTGCGTCAGTGGTTTTTTATTCAGCCTGAATTGAATTACTACAATGATAAAAACCATGATCGTCGCCATCATATCGGTGCATTTTTACGTTTAGAAGCCATCTTTTAAAATAACGTAACGTATTTTTATTGTCTGATTAACTATGATTGAAATAGAGGGGATAAAGTGCGGTGGATTTTGAATGTGTTTTTTAGAAAAGCATAATTGAATATTTAAACAATTTCATGGAGGCACGCATTTTCCGTTGCGTGCCTCCATTATTTACATACTGCTATTCGGCAATTTGACTTCTCTTACCGACATCGTCATTCCATCAATCAATAATAACCTGCCACACAAATTCTTGCCGATTTTTAACCGCACTTTGATGGCTTCTAAGGCTTGAATAGAACCAACCAAACCGACAATCGGTGCCAATACGCCGGCTTCTACACAGCTTAACGCGTTGTCGCCGAATAAGCGGCTGAGCGTATGATAGGTTGGCGTATTGTCTTCATAGGTGAAAACAGAAACCTGTCCTTCCATACGAATAGCTGCGCCGGAAATGAGTGGGATTTTATGGGTGGCACAAGCTAAATCTAATTGATTGCGTGTCGTGATGTTGTCGGTGCAATCCAATACCACATCAAATTTGCTAACTAAGTCGTGAAGTTGTTGTTCATCCAATAATTGATGGATAGTGTCCACCTGAATGTGCGGGTTCAGACGTTGCAAGGAAAGTTTCGCTGATTCCACTTTTGGCATACCAAGGCGACTGTCATCATGCAATACTTGGCGTTGTAAATTGGATAAATCTACGGAGTCGAAATCCAGTAAGGTTAAATGCCCCACACCGGCAACAGCTAAATATTGGCCGGCGGCACAACCTAATCCGCCGAGACCAACAATCAGCATTTTGCTACTTTTTAACGTTTCTTGTCCGTCAAAATCAATGTCTTTCAACACGATTTGACGGTTGTAACGCAATTCTTCCTGATGGCTTAATTCCATAGCAAACTCAATGTATTAGCGTAATAAATCGTTAAACGGTTCGATGGTGACGGTTTCACCTGCAACAACGTTGCCCCGCTCTTGTTCCAACACGATAAAACAGTTGCTTTTCTCAAAGGAACTAAACAAATGCGAGCCTTGGAAGCCTACCGGTTGTACTTCAATTTGACCTTGTGCATTGAGTTGGTAGAAACCTCGTTGGAAGTCTAAGCGTCCCGGTGCTTTTTTCAGATTGCTCGCCGCAATGGCCGGTAAACGCATTGGCGCTCTCCATTGACTGTAACCGCTCAATTTGGCGATTGCTGGTTGTACTAATTGATAGAAGGTCACCAAGGCTGATACCGGATTGCCCGGCAAGCCACAGAACCAGGCTTTTTCTAATTTACCAAAAGCAAAAGGCTTGCCCGGTTTAATGGCAATTTTCCAGAAGTTGATTTTGCCGACTTTTTCTAAAATATGTTTGGTGAAATCCGCTTCCCCCACAGACACCCCGCCACTGGTGATGACCAAATCTGCTTGTTGTTGGGCTTCCAAAAAGGCCTTTTCAAATTGCGCTTCGTTGTCCGGCAAAATACCAAAATCCAATACGTCGCAATTGAGTTTCTCTAACAACAGTTTTACGGTGAAACGGTTCGTGTCATAAATTTGACCGGCTTGTAACGGTTGACCGACTGGAACCAGCTCATCGCCGGTAGAAAGCACGGCCACTTTTAATCGTGGGAAAACCTTCACCTTTTCAATGCCTAGAGAGGCAAGTAGGGGTAAGGATACCGCGTTTAACAATGCGCCTTGTTGTAATACCACATCGCCTTCTTTTACATCTTCCCCAATACGGCGAATGTTTTGCCCCAATTTAGGCAGACTGGTGAACGTCACCGAGCCATCATCGTTCACTTGAACCTCTTCTTGCATTACCACCGCGTCAGCGCCTTGGGGAATCATCGCACCGGTCATAATTCTGACTGCACTTTGTGCCGTCCATTCTCCCTCAAAAGGCGCACCGGCAAAGGCTTTCCCAGCAACAGAGAGTGTCATGGATTGTTGTAAATCTGCCAACCGTACTGCATAACCGTCCATCGCAGAGTTATCGAAAGAAGGGACATTAATCGGAGAAATGACATTTTCAGCACAAATTCGTTGACTGGCTTGATGTATCGGCAACGTTTCCGTGCCAGTCGGAGAAGGAAGTTGATTTAACATTTGTTCAAGTGCTTGAGACAGCGGCAACATACGGAATCCTTGTAAGAATAAAAAAGTCCGCCCATTATACTCGGGCTTTAGGATGTTTCAAAAAATACTTGCAAGAGAACATGTTGAAACAGGTTTTAAATAAAACTTTTCATGGAGGCTAGTCATTATCTTCATTTTATTATTGTCGGTGATTTTGTTAAAATGCGGCATTATTTTTATTGGGAGCAGTAAATGAACGATATTTCACCTGAAGCAGAGAAAGTCCGTACGGCGCTGGTTCAGAAAGGAATTGAAACACCGATGGCGGTGTTGAATGAAACAAAAGATGAACGCCGCACAAAAATCGAACAACACATGCGGGAAGTTTTACGTTTAATCGGTTTAGATTTAAATGACGACAGTATTGAAGAAACCCCGTCACGTCTTGCAAAAATGTTTGTAGATGAAATCTTCAGTGGCTTGGATTACGCTAATTTTCCTAAGATTACTAATATTGCTAACCGTATGAAAGTTAGCGAAATGGTGCTAGTGAATGATGTCACATTAACCAGTACATGTGAGCATCATTTCGTGACCATCGACGGTAAGGTTTCTGTGGCCTATTACCCGAAAAAATGGGTCATCGGTTTATCTAAAATTAATCGCGTAGTGTCTTTTTTTGCTCAACGCCCTCAAGTACAAGAGCGTTTAACAGAGCAAATTTTATTGGCATTCCAAACAATTTTAGAAACGGACGATGTTGCCGTGTATGTGAAAGCAACGCATTTTTGTGTGAAATGTCGTGGCATTAAAGACGCAAACAGTTATACAGTCACTTCTGCCTTTGGTGGCGTGTTCTTAGAAGATCGCGAAACCCGTAAAGAATTTTTGAGTTTGATTAATAAATAATTTTGCGACGGTTTAGTCAGTCGTTCAATTAAAAGTGCGGTGGATTTTCATGACGTTTTAAAACGTTTGAAAAATCCACCGCACTTCTTGTTTAGTTTTAGCCGGTTACATTAATCTTGATAGAGCGCGTTATACACGCCGCTTTCAAATTGCACTAACGGTGCACGTTTGGTTTTGCTTTCTAAATCGCCGGTAGAATATCCATTGATGAATTGTACGAATGCCACTTTTTCTCCACGCGCGTTGGTGAGGTAGCCTGCCAAGTTATACACGCCTTTTAATGCCCCGGTTTTCGCTATCACATTTTTTATTAATGGCGGATTGATTAAGGAACCGCGTCCGCTCAAGGTGCCATCCACACCGGCAATCGGGAACGAGTCCAGTAAATGTAATTTGTCTTCATTTTTAGCAATGTAATCTAACACCTGTAACATGGTTTGTGGTGCGACCAAATTATGGCGGGAAAGCCCGGAACCGTCAGCAATAATACTGTTGCCAAATTTAATGCCTACCTGCGATAACACGCTTTTCATCGCTAATGTCCCCAGTTGGAAGGAGGCGGGGCGCTTGTATTTATGATAAGCGATAGTACGGAACAAGGCATCGGCAATTTGGTTATCGGATTTTTTCATCATTTTCTTGATGAGTTCTGGCAAGGGTTTCGAGAGATGTTGTGCTAAAACTTGTCCTTGTTGCTGGCGATAGGGTTGTTGTACTTGTCCGTTAAATTCAATGTTCAGGCGTTTTAGTTGACGTTGAATGATTGCCGCAGCATAAGCATCGGGATCTTGTACAGCAAAACTCAATCCAAAAGGCTTGGCTTGGCGCGCTAAACAACCTTTCACTTGATAGCGGTTATTGTCGTGTACCACTGCATCTAATTGACAATAGCCGGCTTCCTCTTTGCCGGCCACATAAACCTGTCCGAACACTTGAATCGGGTACTGTGACGGCACGTTAAATTTGACTTGTTGTCCTTCCGGCAGGTTCGCATCAATATCCACATAAAAGCAGTTATTATCAATGTTTACCGCCGCAGGTGGAGAATTAAAACACATGGTCAGGTCGTTCCAAATCCAACCTAAACCGCGATCATGACCGGTAAACACAGAAGTATCCAAAATCAGATTTCCGGTGATTTTATTGATGTTTTGTTTCTTTAATTCTGCGAATAAGTTGAATAATTGTCCGCTGGTGAGATCCGGGTCGCCGGTGAAACGCACGATTAAGTCGCCGTCGAGTTGACCATTTTGTACTTTTCCGTTGGTTAAAAGAGCGGTCTGAAATTGAAATGAATCGCCGAGCGCTAATTTTGCCGCCAACGCGGTGAACACTTTTTGTGTACTGGCGGGTAACATGAAGGTTTGCCCTTGATAGTCGGCGACAATCTTATTTTGATTAATGTTTTTGGCGATAAAAGCCAAATTTGCACCCTCAGGTAGTTTGTCGAGGTAATTGTTTACATCAACATAGGCAAAAGTCGAAGTGGTTGCTGTTAAGCCAAGGAGAAAACAGATTTTTTTGAACATACGAAATGAGTAAAACTGACACATAATTTAGACTTGAGGTTGCTATTTTTTTTCAGGCGAACAATAATAGTACGCGAATACGCGGGAGTAAATGCTTTTCTCCCTCTATAACGGATTAATTTATGCTGTGGAATCCCTGGGATTCCACAGTTTTTCTTTTGTTTAAATTTAGGGAAAAGAAGAATGCAACAAATTCCAATGACCGTTCGTGGCGCGCAATTATTGCGCGAAGAACTGGATTATTTGAAGAATGAACGTCGCCCGGAAATTATCAAAGCCATTGCAGAAGCACGTGAACATGGCGACTTAAAAGAGAATGCGGAATATCATGCAGCACGCGAACAACAAGGTTTCTGTGAAGGACGCATTCAGGAAATCGAAGGTAAACTCGGTAACAGCCAAGTCATTGATGTCACCAAAATTCCCAATAACGGCAAAGTGATCTTTGGTGCAACGGTGGTGTTATTTAATACCAATACGGATGAAGAAGTGACTTATCGTATTGTGGGCGATGATGAGGCTGACATTAAAAACGGGTTGATTTCTGTGAATTCGCCGATTGCTCGTGGTTTGGTGGGGAAAGAAGTGGATGATGTCGTCAATATTGCTACGCCGGGCGGCGCGGTTGAATTTGAAATTATTGAAGTAGAGTATGTGTAACTTTTTTCGCAATCAATAACAAAAAAGGCAGTTAAATAACTGCCTTTTTTCATGTTTGTGTTTTGTCTTATTTACGCGGAAGTTGAATTTTATTTTCTTCACTTGGGCGATACAACACTAATACATGACCGATAGTTTGTACTTCCGCAGCGCCGGTTTCACGCACGATAGCATCAATAATCAATTGTTTGGTTTCGCGATCAGAACCGTTGATTTTCACTTTAATCAATTCGTGATGATTGAGTGATAAATCAATTTCAGCCAACACGCCTTCTGTTAAGCCGTTGCCACCGAGCATGACTACCGGGCTTAAATGGTGGGCGAGGCCTTTTAAATATTGTTTTTGTTTAGTTGATAATGCAATTGACATAATAATCTCATTGAAAAAATTGATGGCTGATTCTAAAGCAAAACGGGCGTTTTAGCCAATAAATTCTGATGAAAAAACGCCGCTAAAAACAACCGCACTTTTAGGCTTCTTTCTGTGTCAAATAACGTTCCACCGTATCCACAATGGCTTGCGTTTGCGGATCGATTTCAATATTGACTTTTTTGCCCACCTCTTTCTTGCCAATTAGCGTACGATGAATGGTTTCCGGAATCAGGTTGACGCAGAAGCTTTGTTTGCGGACTTCACCGATAGTTAAACTAATGCCGTCCACGGCAATAAAGCCTTTGGTTAACACATATTTTATCATGGTTTTATTCGGCAGCTGGAACCACATCTGTAGGTTGTTTTCGGAAGGAATGCGTTCAATGATGTTCGCGGTGCAATACACATGGCCGGATAAAATATGCCCGCCGATTTCTGTGCCCATTTGCATGGCGCGTTCGATATTCACGAAATCACCGACCTGCAATTCGCCTAAATTAGTGATTTTCAAGGTTTCTTGCATTAAGTCGAAACTCACCAAATTGCCTTTGATTTCGGTGACGGTTAAACACACGCCATTGTGCGCAACAGAGGCGCCGATTTGTAATCCTTTCAGCATTTCTTGTGGCATTTCCACCACGTGTGTTCTAAAATTAGCCCCTTCTGTAATAGCCTTAATTTGTGCCGTACCTTGCACAATGCCTGTAAACATAATGACCTCGACATCTATTTATTTATGAATCTAAACTTCGTCAAAGAATATCATATTGAAGCCAAAAAATTAATTGCTATTACCATTCCGATTTTGCTTGCGCAAATTGCGCAAAATTCCATGGGGATGGTGGATACCATCATGGCAGGGCGTGTGAGCGCAGCAGACATGGCAGCCATTTCCGTAGGTGCCTCCATTTGGTTGCCGTTGGTGTTATTCGGACACGGGTTGTTACTCGCCTTGCCTCCGACCATTTCCTATTTGAATGGCTCCGGTCAGCGTAAACGGATTGCTCATCAGGTGCGTCAAGGCATTTGGATTGTGGTGTTGAGCTGTATTCCGCTCGGCTTGTTGATTTATCACAGCGATGTTGTGTTGCAAAACATGGATATGGAACCTCGTTTGGCGGAGATCACAAGCGGCTATTTACACGCCATGATTTGGGGCTTGCCGGGTTATTTATTAATGATTAATTTTCGTTGTTTAAATGATGGTATTGCCAAAACCAAGCCTGCCATGGTGATTGCTTTCCTCGGTTTAATGCTCAACATTCCCCTTAACTATATTTTCATTTACGGCAAACTCGGTATTCCGGCATTTGGGGCGGTGGGCTGTGGTATTGCAACGGCAATCGTGAACTGGATGATGTGTCTTCTCATGTTGACCTATTGTGTGCGTGCGAGAAATCAACGTGATTTAAAGGTCTTCGACAAGATTGTCGAACGTCCGAATGTGTGTACATTGAGCAAGTTGCTGAAACTTGGGTTTCCTATCGCCATGGCGCTTTGTTGTGAAGTGGCGTTATTTGCATTGACTTCATTATTTCTATCACCACTTGGTGCTGATGTTGTGGCGAGCCACCAAATTGCTTTAAACACCAGTTCGTTTGTCTTCATGTTGCCCATGTCAATTGGTATGGCAACCACCATTTTAGTGGGGCAACGTTTAGGCGAAAAGTCGCCACATGGGGCAAAACTGGTGTCGTATTCTGCCTTGGCGGTCGGATTATCGGTTGCGATAATCACCGCATTTTTAACGGTAATTTTACGTGAGCATATTGCTGCCATTTTTGTGAAAGACGTTGAAGTGATTGCCATGGCAGGTACCTTATTATTAATTGCCTCGCTATACCAATTTTCTGACACGGTACAAGTGATTATCGGTGGCGTGTTGCGTGGTTATAAAGACACCAAAGCCATTTTGTACATCACGTTATTTTGCTATTGGGTTGTCGGTATGCCACTGGGTTACGCGTTGGCACGTACCGATTTGATTATTACCGGTGGTATTGCGGCAAAAGGGTTCTGGATTGCCTTTATTGTGAGTTTAACCTTAGCCGCGATTTTATTAATTTATCGTCTCCGAAAAATTCAGCGATTACCTGATGACGTGCTGCTAGCACGCTTGGAAAAGTTGAAATAAACATAAGCCGCCTGTTACCGTTGTAGCAGGCTTTTTTCATCTAAAGTGCGGTTGTTTTTTAGGATAAATTAAGGGAAGACAATAAAAAACGCCCTGAAAATCGACCGCACTTTTATCCTTCATCCACAATGTCCACAAATTGCGCATTTAAGATCTTAGCCAAATCTTGCGGTGCGAGTTCCACGCTTAAGCCACGTTTGCCGCCGGAAACGTAAATTTGATCAAAGTTTAAGGCGGAATGATCAATGACGGTGGTGACTCGTTTCTTTTGACCTAATGGACTGATGCCACCTACCAGATAGCCTGTACTTTTTTGGGCGGCGTCTTTGTCTGCCATTTCTAGTTTTTTCACCCCGAGAGCTTTTGCGGCTTTTTTCAAACTTAACATATGGCTGGTTGGTAAGACGAAACAGGCGAGCTTTTTCTGATCACCGTTTTCTGCCACCAATAAGGTTTTGAAAGATTGGTCGGGATTGATGCCTAATTTTTCAGCGGCCTCGTCGCCAAAATGCGTATTATCAGGATCGTGATCGTAGTGATGTAACGTGAAAGGCACCTTGTGTTTTTTCAGTAAGTCAATCGCCGGTGTCATTGTATTTCCTCATGATAATTCAGTAAAATGTAGCCCGTTTATTTTACTGCGGAGAAAAAAATGAGTACAAGTTTAAATGTCGCCCTTGTCGCGGAATTTGATTTATGCGAGAAGTTGGCGGAGACATTAGAGCAGAGTTGTTTAGAAATTGAGAAATTATCCGTCGTTGAGCTTTTCCCTTTTAGTGAAGAACAAGGAATTCGGTTTAATAATAAAAGTGTCGAACAACGTCCATTAGACGAAACGGAATGGTCAGATTTCAATTATGTTTTCTTTGCCGGCGATGTCGCGTACGCAGCGCATATGGCTAAAGCGGCGCAAGCGGGTTGTGTCGTGATTGATTTGAAAGGTGTGTGTGCCTCGTTAAATGATGTGCCGTTGATTGTGCCAAGTATTAATGATGAACAGTTAGTTGTATTACAACGTAACATTGTTTCGTTACCAGATCCGCAAGTCACTCAATTTGTTTTCTCTGTGTCACAATTTGCCCGCGAAAATACGCTTTCTCAGGTTTTAGTCACCTCCTTATTGCCGGCATCTTATATTGATAGCGATACCGTGAATAAACTGGCTGGGCAAACGGCGCGTATCCCGCTAGATGAGGAACAACAACGCTTGGCGTTTGATGTGTTCCCGTCTCCGAAATCGCCTGCAAGTCTTGCGGCGCAAGTGGAGAAAATCTTTCCTCAATTATCGAATGTGATTTTCCATCAAGTGCACGTGCCGGTTTTTTATGGCATGGCGCAAATGGTGACGTTGCGTTCGGAGTATGAATCTGACGCGCAAGCACAGCTTCAAGCATGGCAAGCCAATGAGCTTGTGGATTATCGTGAAGCGTCTGCATTGACACCGGTTACAAACGGGGAAGCTGAAGCCGGTGAAGCGCCTAAATTGCATATTGGTGGCTTAACCGCACTCGAAAACGGTATGCAATTTTGGTCGGTTGCCGATGAACAACGCTTTGATATTGCGTTGCTTGGCGTGAAATTGGCGGAATTGGTGTATCAAAAAGGGTATTAGTTTAAGTTAAAAGTGCGGTAGAAATTCACCGCACTTTTTTGTTGTCAGAGTATTCATTATGTTTTTATTTTCAAAAATCAGAAGTGCAATCAATAAATATCACAGAAGAGCCATTAATCGTGAATTAAGAGCGCGATTACAAAATCACGGAATGTCGGTGCTGTCGAGTAATTGTGTCGGCGCGTTTATTTTGCACGATTTAAATGAGCCGTTTAATTCGCCTTTTGTGAATTTATTTATTAAACCGCGGGATTTTATTCGTTACTTGCAAAATATACCCCATTATCATCAGCAAACCTTAGTTTTTAAGCCAAGTGACAAACCTTATCCCATCGGTTGTTTGGACGACATTCCCATTCATTTTATGCATTACCACAGCGAGCAGGAAGCTCAAGAAAAATGGGAAAACCGTTTAAAACGTGTCAATTTGGATAATTTATTTATCATGATGACAGATAAAGACAGCCCTCAAGGTATGATTGAAGAAGAGCTTGAAGCCTTTGATCGCTTACCCTTTAAAAATAAAGTGGTGTTTACCCATAAACCTTATCCGCACTTGAAATCGGCGTTTTATATTCGTGGTTTTGAGCAAGATGATCAGGTGGGCGATTTATTCGCATTCTCTGGTTGGAACGGCAAAAAATATTACGATCAATTTGATTATGTAGCCTGGTTTAATCAGCCTTAAAGACAATTTGCAGAGATAAGAGAATAAAAAAGTGCGGTGGATTTTCACCGCACTTTTTTCATGGTGAGAGAATTTAATTCTCCATCAACTGTTTTATTTGTGCTGTCCCCAAATGTCCGGGTAAGGTTTTCTGAAGCATGAAATTGGCATTCAATACTAAACTGGACGGATAACCGCGCACTTTGCCGCGTTTAATGGTTTCACCGCTTTCATCGAGCAACACAATGATGTTTTTGTAATCCAAGCCTTTGTACCACTCAATGAAATCTTGGGTTTCCTTTTCGCCTTTGGCTCCCGGTGAAACGATGGTGATCACATCAAAGTTTTTGTTTTGATCGGCACTGAGTTCGTTAATTTCTGCTAAACCGGCAAGACAAATCGGACACCAAGACGCCCACATTTTGATGTAAACCGGTTTGCTTTTGGTGGTAACTTGATCGAGTGTGACCACGTTATTATTTAAGTCCTTAAATTGAATGTCTTTCAATGAGTTTTCTCCTTCGGCAAAGCTATTTACGCTGAATGCCATGAATAATAATGCAATAATTTTTTTCATAGTTAATATTTCCTTTTATTGTAAGTTATTGGTGATGAGTAAAACGCCCATGACGATAATTAATAATCCACCGACAATTTTGAATTTACCTAAGTGTTTATTCAGTGCTTTGCTGCGTTTGAGCAGTTCTTGGGAAAACAAGGAGAACAGCACGAATGGTGTCGCCAAGCCAAATACATAAACCATCATCATCGCCGCACCGTATAATGCAGATCCTTCGTCACCGGAAAGTGCCAACACGGAAGCTAAAATCGGGCCGATACAAGGTGTCCAACCAAGACTAAATGTCAGCCCGAGGAAAAAGGCTTCAAAGGAGGCACTTTTGCCTTCAGTTTTCACTTCCACCACTTTCGTTCTTTCTAAGAAATTCAACTTGATAATACCTAATTGGTGAATTCCTAAAATAATGACGATAATGCCGGCAATGATTCTAACGGTGTCGTTAAAGAACAAATTGCCGAGAAAACCGAAACTAAATCCAAGGCTCACAAAGGTTAAGGATAAGCCTGCAATGAACAAAAAGGTGTTCAGAATCTTTCTGCCGCCTTTCGTCAAAATGCCAAAATAAATAGGAATAATGGGGAAGATACAAGGCGACAAAAAGGAGGCTAGACCGGCAAGGAAAACCGTGCCGATTAATAACTGCTGATCAAACATTCTTTACTCCTTCACCGCATTAATCAGGTAGCCATAGTTTTCTTTTGCCATGTCTTCCAATGGAATAAATTTGATGGAAGCGCTGTTAATGCAATAGCGCAAACCGCCTTTATCTTTCGGACCATCGTCAAACACATGACCTAAATGGGCTTTTCCGCTACGGCTGATGACTTCCGTTCTGAGCATATTAAAACTGTGATCGTCTTGATAAGTTACCACCTCTTTAGCAATCGGTTTGGTAAAACTCGGCCAACCGCAACCGGATTCAAATTTATCTTTAGAGGAGAACAACGGTTCGCCCGTGGTGACATCTACATAGATGCCCGGTTTGAAGTTATCCCAATATTCATTACTAAAAGAATGCTCGGTATTTTTGTTTTGTGTCACGCTATATTGTAACGGGGTTAATTTTGCTTTGAGCTCCGCATCGCTTGGTTTTGGGTAATCTTTCTCATCAATAATGAGGTTATTGGCTTGTTCCAAATCAATGTGGCAATAGCCGTTTGGGTTTTTCTTTAAATAATCCTGATGGTAGTCTTCCGCCAACACGTAATTGCGTAACGGTTCCACTTCAACTTGAATTTTGTTTTTGTATTTTTCTTGCAGTGCGGCAAGTTCTTTTTCAATCACAGCTTTATCCGCTGAGTCTTGATAATAAATACCGGTACGATATTGTCTGCCTCGGTCATTACCTTGTTTGTTGACACTGGTCGGATCAATGACTTGAAAATAATATTTCAGTAATTTATCTAGCGAAATTTTATTGCGATCATAGGTCACTTTTACCGTTTCTGCGTGATCCGTAATGCCGATCATTTGATAACTGGTTTTGTCACCTTTGCCATTGGCATAACCGGACACGGCATCTTCCACGCCATAAATACGTTCCATATAAGCTTCAATGCCCCAGAAACAGCCACCGGCTAAATAAATCTCGTGAAGATCTTTTGTTGCTTCAGACATATTGCTTTTCTCCATGGTTGGTTGAATGTGATTTTCTGCCATAACACTTGTCGGGATTGCTGCACAGGATAAAAGTGCGGTCAATATCAGGACTAATTTTGATTTTTTCATAAGGTCTCCTTAGTAACTTGAAAAGAGTGTAATGCCAATTCCTTTGTATTTATTAGACGAAGTTGCTAGGGCTTTCTTACACATTTTTCATGAATTTTAGGCACAATTAAATCATGAATAGAAGAAGAGGGGATAATAAAAAGAAATTTTATCGAAAAAATAATTGGGCTATACTGAGCACCTTTTGATTTTGTAGGAAAGAGGATTAGCGATGAAAAGAATAGAAACGCTGTTTGCCAACAATTATGCGTGGGCAACGAAAATGAAAGAGGAAAACTCCACTTACTTTCAAGAATTGGCCGAGCATCAACAGCCGCATTATTTATGGATTGGTTGCTCGGATAGTCGTGTACCGGCAGAGAAGTTGACGAACTTGGAGCCGGGAGAATTATTTGTTCATCGTAACGTGGCTAACCAAGTGATTCATACAGACTTTAACTGTCTCTCCGTGGTGCAATATGCCGTGGATGTGCTGAATATCGAACACATCATTATTTGTGGCCATACAAATTGTGGCGGTATTCATGCTGCAATGAATGATAAAGATTTGGGTTTAATTAATAACTGGTTGTTGCATATCCGAGATATTTGGTTCAAACATAGTCATTTGCTTGGCAATCTTTCACCGGAACGACGTGCCGATATGTTGACTAAGTTAAATGTGGCGGAGCAGGTATATAATTTGGGACGCACTTCCATTGTGAAAAATGCCTGGAAAAACGGCAAGAAATTATCTCTGCATGGTTGGGTTTATGACGTGAATGATGGTTTCTTGGTTGATCAAGGCGTAATTGCCACCAGTCGTGAAACTCTCGAAATTTCTTATCGCAATGCGATTGCTCGTTTATTGAAATTAAACGAAGAAGAAATGTTGAAAAAAGATCATGAGCGAGAGGCGGAATAATATAAAAAGGGTTGAACGTAAATGTTCAACCCTTTTAGTTTGAGTCATGTTTAATTGAAAAGTGCGGTCATTTTTGACCGCACTTTTCAGGTATTAATTCAAATAATTAAAGACTTTCACTACTTTAGTCACACCGGAAACATTACGAGCAATTTCTGCCGCAGCATTGCCTTGGTCATGCGTTACGTTACCCAATAGGAAGACTTCATTGTTTTCGGTAATCACTTTCACATCACTGGTTTTCACTTTGGAATCTACGAGCATTTTGGATTTGATTTGGCTCGTAATCCAAGCATCTTTACTGATTTGAGAAAAGCTCACTTTTGGTCCGATGCGCACTTCGTTATAAACATCATTTACATTTTGTACACCTTTAGCTAATGATGTCGCGATTTCTCGTAAATTATCGTTAGGTACTTGACCGGTTAATAAGATGCGGCCGCTATAGGAGGTGATACTAATGCGTGCTTCAGATTTAATTTGTTGATCTTTATAGATGGCTGATTTTACTCTTTCTTCTAAGGTTTCATCATCAATTTGGGTGCCTACTGTTCTTGGGTCTGTTGCGACTTTGGTGGCACCGGCAACGGCTGCACCACCGATAGCTGCGGCAACACATCCTTGTAATAACATGGCGCCAGCAAAAATGAATGCCAGTTTTTTTAGTGAACTTGGTAACATAGTCATCTCCTTTTTATGTTTGATTATTGGCGTTAGTGTGACTTGAACGCTTACTTTCTGTCAAGTTACGAATGTGAGAACAGTTTGAAATCAATCAGTTCGCAAATGCTGTTAATAATGAATAAATGATTTTCCAAAATTCGACTTTCTTTTGAACTTGGTACGGAAATGTGTAAATCCTTTTCCGTTAAAATCCCTTGAATATGATCGTTACTGTTTCCCGTTAAGACAATCACATTGATCTCTTTGTTCACGGCATGTGTGATAATGTTGAGAATATTGCTCTCATTGCCTAATGGCGCAAAGACCACCAAAATATCGCCTTGCTGTGCAATGGCATTGAATTGGTGTTGATAAAGCTTTTCTAGGGTATTGTCAGAAACGAAAGTAGAACCGACCGCACTATCTAAACTTAACAGGACGGAGGGAAAGCTTGGGCGTTTTAATTCATAGCGATTGAGTAAATTTGCTACCAAGCATTGTGCATTAATGTAAGAACGGCCTTCTCCACAAGCGATAACTTTATTACCGCGTAAGAGACTGTTGATTAATAGCTGTGTGGCCTCAGCGATTTGTGGGCTAAGTAAGCTTTTTGAGTAAATATGCGTTTTGATATTTTCTTCATATAACGCATTGAGTTTATTTAACATAGTGATTAATCAAGAAAGTTGGGAATCCATTGAATGTCATGCTCGGAATGACCAAAAGCAACTAAATCGAAACGACAATCCGTATCTTCTAAGCTTTGCTTTCGTTGTGCTAACCAAAGCGTTGCCGCATCCATCCAACGTTGCTGTTTTTTCCAGTCAACACTTTCTACGGCGGAACCGAAATGATCGTTTTTACGTTGACGTACTTCTACAAACACGATTGTATCTTGATCTAGCATGACGAGATCTAATTCACCGCATTTGAAATTTTGATTGGCGGCAAGAAAAGTTAAGCCTTGAGATTCTAAAAAAAGGCGAGCTTTGTGTTCAAATCTCGCCCCTTGTTGACGTTTTAGAGAGAACATACGTTCAACTTAGTTTAATACTTGGATGCCACCATTTTGGTATTGGAACCAAGTCATGTCGCGTTCGATATTGCAGTTCGGACCTGCGCTTAATTTACCGGTTAAACCGTCAATTTGATAACCCGGTACTTGGCGTAATTCATTGAAATGATTGATAAGCAACCAAGCATCTGCGCCCATTGCGTATAAACGCATCAGAGAGTAATCGCCATTCGTATTGTTGGCAATTTTTTGATATTGGGCGGAATCCGTATCTTTAAAGAACGGAATATCGCTGAATTGTAATCCGTTCATCAATAAACGATATTCAGGGCTATTATTGGAAGAGTTGCTACGTGAGCTGGCATACAATTTGATGTTGCTACCGCTGTTATCAATAACTGTTTTTAAATCAGCCAATTCATCGCTTTTTGCTGCAACATATAATCCTTGTAGATTTTGACCTTGTAATGCAACGCCGACATCTGCAGATTGATTGTAGTATTTGATATTTGCATCTGTACCAGCCAATTGTTGCCAACGTACATTAAACGCGGTGGCGGTCCGTTGCCCAAAATCGTTTTGTGGCACGGCAACCATCGGTTCACGGATACCGTCAGCCCACATTTTATTGGCTGCTGATTCCGCTTCATCTTCTGGAGATAGACCGTAATAGCACACTTGACCGATTGCACGGGCATTTTGTGTTGCATTTAAGGTTAATACGCTTAGATCTTGAAGTGCGGATGGATTGTTGAGAAGAGTATCAACGTTTTGTTTCAATAATGGACCGATAATCGCACGGGCACCGGCTTGTTTTGCTTGAGCAATAATGTCATTCACCGGTGTTGCCACGGTGTCATAAAATTGTACTTGAACGGAGGTGTCGCCGCCTCTTGCTGCATCAAAACCGGATTTAATCGTATTGCCTAGAATTTGACCATTACCGCTTAAAGGTAAAAGTAAGGCCACTTTGGTTAAAGAAGTTTGTTGGAAGTTAAACAAACCTTGCAATTCTGTCGGGAATAAATAAGCCGCAGAGTGGTTTGAATAAGAGGTTTTCCAATTTTGTAGTGCTTGGCTTAATTGTGTCGGTTGATTGATATTGTCGTTATATGCACGGGTTAATGCCAACCAGCCGGCTAAAGCAAGGTTGCCTTCATCTTGTGTGTTATTGATGATACCTCGATTTGCGCTGCGTAATAACGCCCAAGTGCGGTCGTTATTTTCTTGTTTTCTTTGTACATCGCTAAGCACTTGATCCATTTGAATACGAGCTTTTACTGCTTCAATAATGTCTGCTTTATTTTCAGCAATACGTGCTTTTACAGCATAATAGCGACCGGTTTGAGATGGACTTAATTGCGCTAAATTTACGTTTTTTAATACGTTTGCTGCACTGGTATTATCGTTTTTTACTGCCGCAATATGTGCCTCAATAAGGGATTTATCGACAAGTTGATCCGGATTGAGATCTTTTAATTCATTTAATAAGGCTTGTGCTTGAGGGATTTTATTTTCGGTGATCAAGACACGCGCTGCCAATAATTTATAGGTTTGTTGTTCTTCCACTTTTTGTGTTTGTTCGATTTTGTTCATATAAAAATCTGAACTGGCATTCGCATCCTCTTTTAGCATGTTAGCCGTATTACCACCGAAAAAACTGGTGGTACAACCCGCTAATAACAGCGTAAAGAAAAAAGGCATTAATCCTTTTTTAAAATTAATGCGTTGTAATAGAATAGACATAATTACTCCATTTGTTGAAACAATTGGGGCGATCTTACTTATGTCACTCACTAAAAGCAAATAAAAGAAACACGAAATGAGCAATTCAAAAGGAATTTTATACATCGTCGCCACGCCGATTGGCAATTTGCAGGACATCACTCAACGGGCACTAGAAACCTTTGAAAAAGTGGATTTAATTGCCGCAGAAGATACTCGCCACAGTGGACTATTGTTAAGCCATTACGGCATTAAAAAACCGTTTTTTGCTTTGCATGATCACAATGAGCAACAAAAAGCCGGCGCATTGTTGGAGAAGTTATTACAAGGCACGAATATTGCGTTAATTTCTGATGCGGGCACTCCACTGATCAGCGATCCCGGATTTCATTTAGTGCGTCAATGCCGCCAAGCGGGAATTCAAGTTGTGCCGTTGCCGGGGGCTTGTGCAGCGATTACCGCGTTATGTGCTTCGGGGATTGCTTCTGACCGTTTTTGCTTTGAGGGGTTCTTGCCGGCAAAAAGTAAAGCACGTTTGGATAAACTAAAAAACGTGGAGAATGAAGACCGCACTTTGATTTTCTATGAATCGACCCATCGTATTTTAGACAGCCTTGCGGATATGCAAACCGTGTTTGGCGACGAACGTTATGTGGTGTTGGCGCGTGAAATTACCAAAACATGGGAGACGATTCATGGCGACAAGTTAGCCGATTTAATTGCTTGGTTGGTGCAAGATCCGAATCGCACCAAAGGGGAAATGGTGGTGATTGTTGAGGGAAAAACACAAGAAGAAAACAATGATGAAATTTCTCCGCAAGCGGTAAAAGCCCTTGAATTGATTAGTCAAGAATTACCATTGAAGAAGGCGGCGGCTATTGTAGCGGAGCTTTATGGCTATAAGAAAAATCAGTTGTATCAGTTCGGCTTGGAATTTTTAAGCTAAAAGTGCGGTTGGTTTTTTAAGTATTTTTTATCTTGAAAATCGCGAAATACTGTTTCCATTTTCTTCCATATAAAAAGGCGAGAGGAAAATCTCTCGCCCATATATAAAAGATGTAGGAAGGTTAAATTTTTTATTCCTCCTCCCACGCCAATGCACGCTGAACCGCTTTCTTCCAACCTTGATAAAGTGCGGTGCGTTTTTCCGGTGTTTCTTTCGGTTCAAATGTCCGTTCGACAATAGCTTTGCCACGCAATTCTTCCAAGTCTTTCCAGAATCCTACCGCAAGTCCGGCGAGGTAGGCGGCGCCGAGTGCAGTAACTTCACGCACTTTTGGACGCTCAACCTTCACATCAAGAATATCTGCTTGGAATTGCATTAAGAAATTATTGGCAACGGCACCACCGTCCACGCGTAAAGCCGCTAATTTTTCACCACTGTCAGATTGCATCGCATCTAATAATTCACGGGTTTGGTAGGCGATGGCTTCTAGGGTAGCGCGGACGATATGGTTACGATTGGCGCCACGGGATAAGCCGACAATCGCACCGCGTGCATATGGATCCCAATATGGTGCGCCTAAACCGGTAAAGGCTGGAACGACATACACGCCATTGGTATCTTTCACTTTAGTGGCGAAATATTCGGAATCGGCGCTGTCGTGAATTAAACGCAATTCGTCACGTAACCATTGGATTGATGCGCCACCCATAAAAATAGAACCTTCTAAGGCGTAGCAAGGTTTGCCTTTGGCATTGCACGCAATGGTGGTGAGCAATCCGTTTTTAGATTCGACCGCTCTTTCTCCGGTATTCATGAGCATGAAGCAACCGGTACCGTAAGTGTTTTTCGCCATACCGGGTTCCACACATAAATGACCGTAAAGCGCGGCTTGTTGATCACCTGCAATACCCGCTACAGGAATCCGCACACCGCCTTTACCCCCAATGTTGGTTTGTCCATACACTTCAGAGGAATTGCATACTTTCGGCAACATGGTTTTTGGAATATCCAATAACTCAAGCATTTTGTCATCCCATTGCTTGGTGTGGATATTAAACAGCATAGTACGAGATGCGTTGGTATAGTCGGTCACATGAGCTCGACCTTGGGTCAGTTTCCAAACTAACCAAGTATCAACGGTACCAAACAACAATTCGCCTTTTTCAGCACGTTCTCTGGCGCCTTCAACATGATCTAAAATCCATTTGATTTTTGTACCGGAAAAGTAAGGGTCAACGACAAGCCCGGTGGTTTTACGAATATAGCTTTCGTGTCCATCGGCTTTTAATTGGGTACAAATATCGGCAGTACGACGACATTGCCAAACAATAGCGTTATAAATCGGTTTGCCCGTTTCTTTTTCCCAGACAACCGTGGTTTCGCGCTGGTTGGTAATTCCGATAGCGGCAATTTTATCGGAGGTAATACCCGCTTTAGCAACGACTTCGTTTAATGTGGAACTTTGGCTTGCCCAGATTTCCATCGGATTATGTTCAACCCAGCCTGCTTGCGGATAAATTTGGGTAAATTCACGCTGTGCCACTTCGACGATATTGGCGTTTTTATCTAATAAAACCGCACGGGAGCTTGTAGTGCCTTGGTCGAGAGCAATAATGTATTCTTGAGTCATGAGTTTCTCCTTATATAGAAATAAAGCGGGTGAACTAGGATTCGCCGCAGTTACACGGTAAATGTTTACCGATAAAACGTTGGTATCCCCAAGCGCCAAGCAAACCACCGACAATTGGTGCAATTAAAGGGACGAGGAAATAAGGAATGGCTAAACCACCGGTGAGCGCAATGTCGCCCCAGCCGGCAAAATAGGCAAATAATTTCGGGCCAAAGTCACGTGCAGGGTTCATGGCAAAGCCGGTTAATGGACCGGTTGCACCACCGATGACGGCAATGAGTAAGCCAATCAATAGGGGAGCCATCGGGCCTTTGGGTACGCCGTTGCCATCATCGGTTAAGGCTAAGATTAAGCCCATTAAAATGGCGGTAATCACTGTTTCCACTAAAAATGCTTTGTAAAATGTGATGTGTGGATGCGGATAGGTTGAGAATACATTGGCAACACCAATGCTTTCTCCGCGAACGATATTTTGTGCGGCTTCCGTTGCGGCAAAAAGATCTTGATAAAGCAAATAAATCAACGCGGCGGCAACAAATGCACCAGCCATTTGTGCGATGATGTAAGGAATAACTTTTTTGCCGTCAAAGCAAGCAAATTTCCATAAAGCAATGGTTACTGCCGGATTTAAGTGGGCTCCCGACACGCCGGCAGTACAGTATACCGCCATAGCGACCCCGATCCCCCAAACTATAGATATTTCCCAAAGCCCGAATGCCGCACCCGCTAGTTTTGCTGCTGCGACACAACCGCAACCAAAGAAAATCAGAAGTCCTGTACCTAAAAACTCCGCAATACAAGCGCCTTTCAGTGTGTGATTTGTAGCCATAAGCTCTCCTTAATGAGAAGGAATTGATAAGAAGCATTTCGTTTTAAAACAGAATGCGGCGTCAAATTAATGAATAAATTTTCGCCAAGCAAACAAAAATAGTTTAATTTGTGAGCAGGTTCACAGAATATTTAATCGTTTAAGCAAACGTTTGCGTAAATTTTAGAATGATTGAGCATTAATCGTGATCATGATCACAAATTTAGAAATTTATATTTTCTTTTGTTTCATTTATTTTCGTTTGGTGTGATAAAATGAGCATAAACGAACATTTCGTATTAAAAATAAACAATTCGATATCAATCTTTGAGGTGAAAAAATGCAAAGAAATACGCAGCTTGAAAACGTAAAAAATACAGCACAATGGGATTTTATTGTTGTTGGTGGCGGTGCTAGTGGTTTAGGTATTGCTTTGGACTCAGCATCACGTGGCTATAAAACATTGTTATTGGAAGGCTATGACTTTGCAAAAGGTACCTCGAGCCGTAGTACTAAATTAGTACATGGTGGTGTGCGTTATTTGGCTGCAGGTGATGTTGCATTGGTAAAAGAAGCATTACGCGAACGTGGTCGTTTAGCAAAAAATGCATCCCACTTATTCAAAAACCAAAACTTCATCATTCCTAACTACAATTTTATTGATACCGTGAAATACCGCATCGGTTTAGGTTTATATGATTATTTATCTGGCAATTTAAGCTTAGGTAAAACCATCGCCATCAGTAAAAATACAACAATGCAACGTTTACCAACCTTAAACAGCGCAGATTTGAAAAACGGCGTAGTGTATAAAGATGGTCAGTTTGATGACTCTCGTTTAGCGGTGAATATTGCACAAACTGTTGTGGAACAAGGCGGTACCGTGTTGAATTATGCGAAAGTAACCGAATTGCTCAAAGATCAACAAGGCAAAGTTAACGGCGTTAAATTTACGGATGAATTAAGTGGCGAACAATATAGCGTACAAGGTACTGCGGTGATTAATGCTACCGGTGTGTTCATGAATGATATTTTATCTATGGATCACGGTACTGATAAAAAATTCGTTGTGCCAAGCCAAGGGGTGCATTTGGTATTGGATAAATCCTTCTTGCCAAGTGATGACGCATTGATGATTCCGAAAACTTCTGACGGTCGTGTATTGTTTGCGGTGCCATGGCATGAAAGATTGGTGGTTGGTACAACCGATACGTTGGTTAAAGATCCGTCTTATGAGCCGATTGCTTTAGAACAAGAAATTCAATTTATTTTGGATACTGCCGGTCAATATTTAACGAAAAAACCAACACGCGATGACGTATTGAGTATTTTCGCCGGTCTTCGTCCGTTAGCCGCACCGGAAAAAGCCGGTCAAAGCACCAAAGAAGTGTCTCGTAGCCATAAAGTTGTGGTTAGCGACAGTGGCTTGGTGACAATCACCGGTGGTAAATGGACGACTTATCGTCAAATGTCCGAAGACACTGTGGATGAAGCATTGAACGTGCATCCGCAATTAGCGAAAAAACCATGTGTGACGACCGATTTGGCAATTCACGGTAAAATTCCTGCTGAACAAGTTGACTTGAAAAATCACTTGTATATTTACGGTGCTGACATTCCGGCAATTAAAGCATTGGAAGCTGAACATCCGGAAATGGCGGAAAAAATTCATCCGCGTCATCCGAATAGCGTTGCTGAAGTGGTTTGGGCGGTGCGTGAAGAAATGGCACAATCCGTTGAAGATGTTCTTGCTCGTCGTGTTCGTTTGTTGTTCCTTGATGCGCGTGCAGCCATTGACAGTGCAGCTAAAGTGGCAAGCGTCATGGCAAAAGAATTAGGCAAAGATGAACAATGGCAAAAAGAACAAGTAGAAACGTTTTTAAGCATTGCGAAACATTATTTGCTTGTGGATTACGCGCCACAAAACTAATTTTCGTTTTCTCCTGAAGTTAAGATAAAAGGCAACATCATGTTGCCTTTTTCTTTTTAGTATTGAATAACTAAATATTGGCAGGAAAGTGCGGTAAAAAATAGCGTCATTTTTTACCGCACTTTTGTTTTCATTCGAATAACAGGAATGAGGTATTTTCCGACTTTTCTAAATCGCGTTTAAGAAAAATGGCAAAACCGGTGTTAAAATATTGTTAATTAATTTTTTACTTTTTAGTTTAGAGGTATTTATGAAAAACATCGTCATTGTCGGTGGTGGTGCCGGCGGGCTTGAGCTTGCCACCCATTTAGGTAATAAACTTGGGCGTAAGAAACGTGCCAATGTTACCTTAATTGATCGCAACCAAACTCATTTATGGAAACCGTTGTTACATGAATTGGCGACAGGTGCATTAGATGATGGCGTAGAGGCATTAAGTTATCGTGCCCATGCCCACAATCATTATTTCAACTTTGAGCAAGGTTCCATGGTTGGCTTAAATCGCCAACATAAATATGTGGAACTGGCGCCGGTTTATGGCGACGATGGCGATATGATCGTGGTTTCTCGTCGCATTCCTTACGATTATTTAGTGATTGCCATTGGCAGTAAATCTAACGATTTCAACACAAAAGGTGTGGCGGAAAACTGTATTTTTTTAGATAGCTCGGCGCAGGCCATGCGTTTTCAACAAAAAATGCTAGAGCTTTTCCTGAAACTCCGTGAAAACCAAGCATTGGACGATATTGGTGAGACTGAAAGTAAACAAGAATTAGTGCAAGATGGCCACATCAATATCGCCATTGTGGGCGCCGGGGCAACGGGCGTGGAGCTTTCTGCTGAGCTTTATAACGCCGCAGAGCATTTGTCTTCTTATGGTTATGGGCAAATTGATAGCAGCCGTTTAAAAGTGACCTTAATCGAAGCCGGATCCCGTATTTTACCTGCATTGCCTGAACGTATTTCCAATGATGCCACGGAAGAGCTACGCAAATTGGGTGTGAATGTAAAAACCAATACGATGATTGTTGAAGCGAATAAAAAACAGTTGGTAACAAAAGATGGACAACGTATTCCGGCGGATTTAATCGTATGGTCGGCAGGCATTCGCACTTCGGGTATTACGAAACGTTTTGACGGATTGGAAATCAATCGAATAAATCAATTAGTGGTGAAGAAAACCTTGCAAACCACAAATGACGACACGATTTTTGCCATGGGCGATTGTTGTTTCTTTATGCAAGATGATGGCAAACCGGTGCCGCCAAAAGCACAAGCTGCACACCAAATGGCAAGCCGTTGTGCGAAAAATATCATTGCTTTATTTGATAACAAACCATTGAAAGATTTTAAATATAACGACAAAGGTTCATTGGTGTCTTTATCTGAATTTACCGCATTTGGCGCGTTAGGGGGCAAGATTACCGGCGGTTCTTCCATGACCATTGAAGGTAAGATCGCACAATGGATGTATGTGTCCCTTTATCGCATGCACCAAGCGGCATTACACGGTTGCTTTAAAACCGGTTTAATTATTGTGGTAGGGCATTTGAACCGTTACTTGCGTCCGTCATTAAAACTGCATTAAGAAAAATGCGGAAAAAAATGACCGCACTTTTCTTTGTATTTTAGCTATAAAAAAAGCACCTTCATGGTGCTTTTTTGTTTTGAGTGTTATTTAAAGTACGGTCGCCATTTTATCAATTTCTGCTTTGGCTTGCGCTTGCGCTTTTTCAACCGCTTCCGGACCAAAACCAATGCCTTCCATATAAACGAATTGCACATCGGTAATACCAACAAAGCCTAAAATAGCCTTCATGTATGACGTGACTAAATCCGTTGGCTGGTTTTGATGAAAACCACCAAATGCCGCTAATACCACGGCTTTTTTGCCTTTTAATAAACCTTCCAGCCCTTTTTCTGAATATTGGAAAGTCACGCGTGGGCGCGCAATAAAATCAAAATAGCTTTTTAGTTGCGTCGGAATATGAAAGTTATACATGGGCGCGTTAATAATCAACGTGTCTGCGTTTTTGATTTCTGCCACTAATTCATCAGATAATGCCAATAATGCATTTTCTTTAGCACTTGTTGGTTGGCCGCGTAATGCTGTTGCTGCCGTTGCATCAAAATGCGGTAGTGGATTTGCGGCAAGATCACGGATAACCACATTTTTGTCGGCAAGTTTACTGATGAAATAATCGGATAATTGGTTGGTTTGTGAATTGTCTGCCAGAATGCTGGATTTTAAGACGAGAACATTATTCATGTTAGCTCCTTTTTGAAATCATGAAATGAAAAGTGCGGTCATTTTAACGGGTATTTAAGAAAGATAAATAGGGCTTTTTGAAAAGCATTATTAATGCTGGGTTAATAATCCTTTATTTTTCAGCTGGTCGCGAAGGTGGCATTGAGATAAGCGATACTTTATAATCCCGAACCTTATTTATTCTTACTAAGGAACAATTATGTGGTCTGATATTTTTGTTGGTTATGGCGTGTTTATTTTAGAAGTGATCACCTTGTTATTGGTGGTTGCGGCAGTGATTGCCATGATCATTGCCATGAAACAAAAAAAAGCGCATTTACACGGTGAATTGGTGATTACCGATTTATCAAAAGAATTTGAGGAAAACAGCAAAATATTGAGTAACTTTCACCTCAGCGAAGATGAATTAAAAGAGGCGGAAAAAGCTGAGAAAAAGGCAGAAAAGGCGAAAGCAAAAGCCTTAAAAGTACAACGTAAAAAAGGTGAAGATAGGGAATCCGAACGAAAACCAAGCCTTTATGTATTGCATTTTAAAGGCGATATTTCTGCTTCAGAAACGGCGGCATTGCGGGAAGAAATCAGCGCCATTGTTCAGGTGGCGAAGCCAAATGATGAAGTGTTGCTGTGCTTGGAAAGCCCTGGTGGTGTGGTGCATGGTTATGGTTTAGCCGCATCGCAATTAATGCGTTTAAAACAGCATAATATCAAGTTGACGGTTGCCGTGGATAAAGTGGCGGCAAGCGGTGGTTATATGATGGCCTGCGTTGCCGATAAAATTGTGTCTGCGCCTTTTGCGATTATTGGGTCTATTGGGGTCGTTGCTCAGATCCCAAACATTCATCGTTTATTGAAAAAACATGATGTAGACGTGGATGTGATGACGGCAGGCGAATATAAACGTACCGTGACAATGTTGGGTGAAAATACCGAAAAAGGAAAACAAAAATTCCAACAGGAATTGGAAGAAACCCACCAGTTATTCAAACAATTTGTTTCGCAAAATCGACCGCACTTGGATGTAGACCAAGTGGCAACCGGTGAGCACTGGTTTGGTCAACAGGCATTAAATTTGAATCTCGTGGATGAGATTATGACCAGTGATGATTTATTGTTGCAAGCCATGAAAGAAAAACAGCTTATTGGCGTGAAATATGTGGTGAAAAAATCGTTGTTGCAAAAAGTGGGTAAGCAAGCAGAGGAGAGCGCCGATAATATTGCGTTACGTTGGTTAAAGAAAAACGAAAGAACGCTGATGTAAAATCACGCTATACAAATAAAAAGAAAGGGCATCGCGCCCTTTCTTTTTTATGTTGCTTTAACGGTTTTCGTAACGTTGTAACACATCGTGTACGAGTTTATTAGCAAGCGCCACATAGTTGCCGTGGAAACGGCTACTGAAGTTAAGCAGATGATAAAGCTGATAAATGATTTTCCGCTCTTGATAACCTTCATCTAATGGAAAAGTGCGGTGGTAATTTTCATAGAATTCCTGTGGGAACGGCTCGAATAATTCGGTAAAGGCTAAATCGCATTCCCGATCGCCCCAATAACATGCCGGATCATAAGTCACTGTATGTCCGTCAATGTTGGCGCAGTTTTCAATCCACAAGTTTCCATGCAATAAGGATGGCTGAGGTTGATGTTTGGCTAACAAGGTTGCTACGGCTTTGATGATTTCTTCTTTATCACCGAAATGCAGATTCTTTTCCGCACAGAGCTGTAATTGCCAACCAATGCGTTGTTCACTGAAGAATTTTGCCCAACGGGAACCCCATTCATTCGGTTGATATTGTGGCCCGAGCCAGGTATCAAACGACAAACCATAATTTTCCGAACCTTGATATTGGTGTAGCCGAGCCAGTTGTTCTCCAAATTCCGCCATATTTTGTGGCGTATTCGGCTGCATTGCTAATCCTTCTAACAACAGAAAACTGTGATTTTGCGAACAACCGACGCCATAGACTTCCGGCACACGAATGGTATTGGTTTTTGCCAACATGATTAACTGATCCGCTTCGGCACGGAACATGGAACGGTAGGACTTTTCATTCATTTTTACAAAGACGGGTTGAATGCCGTCATCAATGATCCAAGATTCATGCATTTCGCCGGTGTGAATTTTGGTTTTATTTTTGATGGAATAATAGGCCCCGAATTGATCAGCTAAAACTTGAGAAATCGACTTCCACATACTCTGTTCCTTCTTTTCAGTTAATCATGTTTCTAGTGTAAAAGATTAAGAAAAAATTACTGTGACTCAAGTCAAAATTTAGGCATTTGGTTGTCCTCCTAAAATATGCTAGAATTGCGCGCCGCACTTGGCTTGTCCGTTTGTAAGGATGATAAAAGTGCGGTGCTTTTTTAAAACGTTTTTTAATTAAATGAAACAAGCCACCTTGCGTATGGGTGACCACTGTATAAGGATGCATTATGCCAGTTATTACTTTACCTGACGGTTCACAACGTCAATTCGATAAACCTGTTACTGTCTTAGAAGTTGCGCAAAATATTGGCGCAGGTCTTGCTAAAGCGACCATTGCCGGTCGTGTCAACGGTGAACGTAAAGATGCCTGCGATCTGATTACCGAAGATAGCACATTAGAAATTATTACTGCCAAAGACGAAGATGGTTTGGAAATTATTCGTCACTCTACGGCACACTTACTCGGTCACGCGATTAAACAATTATTCCCTGATGTCAAAATGGCCATCGGTCCAACGATTGACAACGGTTTCTATTATGACGTGGATTTAGACCGCTCTTTAACCCAAGAAGATATTGATGCCCTTGAAAAACGCATGTTGGAATTGGCGAAAACGGATTACGACGTGATTAAAACGCCGGTTAGCTGGCAAGAAGCAAGAGATACGTTTGAAAAACGTGGCGAGCCGTACAAGATGGCAATCTTAGATGAGAACATCGAACGTACTGCAACACCAGCGCTTTATCATCACCAAGAATACATTGATATGTGTCGTGGCCCGCATGTACCGAACATGCGTTTCTGCCATCATTTCAAATTACAAAAAATTGCCGGAGCCTACTGGCGCGGTGACAGTAAAAACAAAATGTTGCAACGTATTTACGGTACGGCGTGGGCAGATAAAAAACAACTGGATGCCTATTTACAACGCTTGGAAGAAGCGGCAAAACGTGACCACCGTAAAATTGGTAAAGCATTGGATTTATATCACATGCAAGAAGAAGCACCGGGTATGGTGTTCTGGCACAACGACGGTTGGACGATTTTCCGTGAATTGGAAACCTTCGTACGCACCAAATTAAAACAATACGATTATCAAGAAGTGAAAGGTCCGTTCATGATGGACCGCGTGCTGTGGGAAAAAACAGGTCACTGGCAAAACTACGGCGATTTGATGTTTACCACCCAATCGGAAAACCGCGAATACGCTATCAAACCGATGAACTGCCCGGGACACGTTCAAATTTTTAACCAAGGGTTAAAATCTTATCGCGATTTACCAATTCGTATGGCGGAATTCGGTTCTTGCCACCGTAATGAGCCTTCCGGTTCTTTACACGGTTTAATGCGTGTACGTGGTTTTACTCAAGACGATGCACATATTTTCTGTACGGAAGATCAAATTGAAAGCGAAGTAACGAGCTGTATTCGTATGGTTTACGATATTTACAGTACCTTTGGCTTTACTAATATCTTCGTTAAACTTTCAACCCGTCCGGAAAAACGTATCGGTGCCGATGATATGTGGGATCGTGCAGAAGCAGGTCTTGCCGCTGCGTTAGCACACAATGGGCTTGAATATGAAATTCAAGAAGGCGAAGGCGCATTCTATGGTCCGAAAATTGAGTTTGCTTTACGCGACTGCTTAGATCGTGAATGGCAGTGCGGTACTATCCAATTAGACTTTGCACTACCGGGCCGTTTAAATGCGTCTTATGTGGCGGAAGATAATGATCGCCGTACACCGGTAATGATTCACCGTGCGATTTTAGGTTCTATCGAACGTTTCATCGGTATCATCACCGAAGAATACGCAGGTTTCTTCCCTGCATGGTTGGCGCCAACGCAAGCGGTTGTGATGAACATCACCGATTCTCAATCTGAGTATGTACAAAAGGTGGCAAAACAGTTATCTGATGCAGGTTTACGCGTGAAAACCGATTTGCGTAACGAAAAAGTCGGTTTCAAAATCCGCGAACACACCTTACGTCGTGTGCCTTATATGTTGGTTTGTGGTGATAAAGAAATCGAAACCGGCAAAGTGGCGGTACGTACCCGTAAAGGTCAAGATCTCGGCACATTCACTGTGGAAGAATTCTTAGACATTCTGAAAAAACAAGTCAGAAATCGCGACTTGAAATTGTTGGGTGAAGAGTAGTTTTCTTGCCTAAAAACATAAAAGTGCGGTCAAAAACGACCGCACTTTTTATTTGTTAAACAGTGAATGTTTCTAGTTAATATGAACCTAAAATGTAGCAGGTTTATTTTTAATGAAATTAATCCTGTGTACATACAAATAAAAGGCGGAATTACTGTGTTTTCCGCTATTGCGTAACGTGGTGAAATTCTGTAAAATGCACCCCGTTTTTGCTCATTCTTAGAGCATTAAAAATGAATTTAACTTCTGTTTTTGTATAGTAAAACAGCAGTTTTGAGGCTTAATTAATAGAGGAATATCATTATTAAAACCGTAAAAAAAGCACCTGCAGTAAATCGCCCTAATCGCATTAATGACGAAATTAGAGTAAAAGAAGTCCGCTTGATTGATCAGGACGGCGAGCAAGTTGGGGTTGTTGCGATTCAACAAGCGTTAGAAATGGCGGAAGCCGCAGCTTTAGATCTTGTAGAAATCAGTCCAAATGCGGAACCACCTGTGTGTCGCATTATGAACTACGGTAAATTCCTCTACGAAAAGAGCAAAACAGCGAAAGAACAGAAGAAAAAACAAAAAGTGGTGCAAGTGAAGGAAATTAAATTCCGTCCTGGCACAGATGAAGGTGACTATCAAGTTAAGTTACGTAGCCTAATCCGCTTTTTGGAAGATGGTGATAAAGCCAAGATTACTGTACGTTTCCGCGGTCGTGAAATGGCTCATCAAGACATCGGTTTTGATGTATTGGAGCGTGTAAAAAATGATTTAGCCGATATTTCTGTGGTTGAATCTGCGCCGGGGAAATTAGAAGGTCGCCAAGCAGTTATGGTGTTGGCACCTAAGAAAAAATAATTTTTGATTCAGATTTAATCTGAATAACGGAATTTTCACTTCGGTGAAGATACAACGGTACATTGGGCACACTACGCAGCCTAATGACGTTTGAAAAGGGCAGTTTTAAATTGCCTTGATTGGAAATAATCAGTGCCTACAAGTAATCGCCTTAAAACGGTTCGCCTGATTATGTTGTTTAAACTTAAAAATGCGGAGTTATTTAACAATGCCTAAAATTAAAACAGTACGCGGTGCTGCTAAGCGTTTCAAAAAAACTGCTTCCGGTGGTTTCAAGCGTAAACAATCTCACTTACGTCATATTTTGACTAAGAAAACAACAAAACGTAAACGTCACCTACGCCATAAATCCATGGTTGCTAAGTCCGACTTAGTATTAGTAGTAGCGTGCTTGCCATACGCATAAGCACAAACGTACGTCAGTTCATTTTAGTTAAAAATATTACATAGGAGATTAAATAATGGCTCGTGTAAAACGTGGTGTTATTGCAAGAGCACGCCATAAGAAAGTTCTTAAGGCTGCTAAAGGTTATTATGGTGCACGTTCACGCGTGTATCGCGTTGCTTTCCAAGCAGTGATCAAAGCTGGTCAATACGCATATCGTGACCGCCGTCAACGTAAACGTCAATTCCGTCAATTATGGATTGCACGTATCAACGCAGCGGCTCGTCAAAATGGTTTATCTTACAGCAAATTCATCAACGGTTTGAAAAAAGCGTCTGTTGAAATCGACCGTAAGATCCTTGCTGATATCGCAGTATTCGACAAAGTGGCATTTGCTGCATTAGTTGAAAAAGCAAAATCTGCACTTTAATTCGTTAAAGTTTAGGTAAAAAATTAGGACGCTTTAGGGCGTCCTTTTTTATGCCTATTTTTTAGATTTTATTGTTTTCGGCGTAATAGAAATAGAATCAGATTTTAATTTACTCTTTTAAAACTCGCCTAAAATAGACCGCACTTTTTCCTTTTTCCCAAAAAAGAAAAAACCGCTATCCAATTTCTGAATAGCGGGGAGGTCTTAAATATAAGAAAACGTTAAAAGACAACTGCATTTGCAGTGCACTAGCAATTGTTAAGACTAGGTATCTTTAAAATAGTTCAAATAAAAAAGAAAAATTTATTCTATTTTTTAGAAAATGGGATGAACCGCAAAAAGAAAAACGACAGAGGTTGAATCATCCGTCGTTTTTGATTGGAAGAGTTATTTCCCAGCCAGAAAATCCACGATTTGCTGTTCAATGCCTGCGGCATCTAATTTTAAATCGGTGAGTGTTTCAGCTTGCGATCCTTGAGGGATAAAGAAATCCGGTAACCCTAATTGCAACAATTTCACTTGATGTTGTTGCTGATTCAATACTTCCGCCACCGCACTTCCTGCGCCGCCTTGAATCGCATTTTCTTCTAATGTCACAAGGAGTTCATGGCTGTTGGCAATCTCGTTAATACGGGCGACATCCAACGGTTTGACAAACCGCATATCAATCACGGTGGCATCCAGCTTTTCCGCGGCAATCAAGGCATTTGGTAAAAGCGTACCAAAATTTAAAATCGCGATTTTTTTCCCTTCACGAACACACTTTGATTTCCCCAATTCCAAGGGGTGTAACGGTTCTAAAGTAACGCCCACGGCATTTCCGCGTGGATAACGCACGGCAGCAGGTTTACCGCAATGATAGCCGGTATAAAGCATTTGGCGGCATTCATTTTCATTGCTTGGCGTCATGATGATCAGGTTTGGAATACAGCGCATGAAACTGATATCAAATGCACCTTGGTGAGTTTGTCCATCGGCGCCGACAATGCCTGCTCGGTCAATAGCGAAGAGAACCGGTAGATCTTGAATGGCGACATCATGAATCAGTTGGTCATAAGCGCGTTGCAAGAAAGTTGAATAAATCGCAACTACAGGCTTGTATCCACCGATCGCCAAACCGGCGGCAAAGGTTACCGCGTGTTGTTCAGCAATCGCTACATCAAAATACTGTTGTGGGAAACGTTGAGAAAATTCCACCATGCCGGAACCTTCGCGCATTGCCGGGGTGATGCCGATAATTTTTGGATCTCGTTCTGCCATTTCACATAACCAATCACCGAAAATTTTGGAATAGGTTGGGGTGGCATTGGATTTAGGTAATTGACCGCTTAAATGGTCGAATTTTGGCACGCCATGGAAACCGATGGGATCGTTTTCTGCCGGGGTATAGCCTTTGCCTTTCTTGGTTTTGATGTGGAGTAATTGAGGACCTTTTAGATCGCGCATATTGCTCAATGTGGCGATTAATTCATCAATATTGTGTCCATCGATAGGGCCAATATAGTTGAAACCCAACTCTTCAAATAAGGTACTTTCCGGTGAGAACATCACACCTTTCATGTGTTCTTCGGTTTTTTTCATAAAGTTTTTCACCGTCGGCACTTTATCGAGAATTTTTTTGCTACCGTCGCGCACGGTAGAGTAGAACGAACCGGAGAAAATTCGGGCAAGATGGTTGTTTAACGCGCCGACATTTTCCGAAATAGACATTTCGTTATCATTTAAAATCACCAACATATTGGTGTGCAACGCACCGGCGTGATTTAATGCCTCAAATGCCATACCTGCCGTAATGGCGCCGTCACCGATGACACAAACCGTTTGTCTTCCGGCATTTTCTCGTTCTGCGGCAATGGCAATGCCTAATCCTGCACTGATCGAGGTGGAAGAGTGTCCTACGCTTAATACGTCAAATTCGCTTTCACCACGCCAAGGGAAGGGATGTAACCCGCCTTTTTGTCGAATGGTTGACATTTGGTCACGACGACCGGTTAAGATTTTATGCGGATAGGCTTGATGGCCCACATCCCAGATTAACTGATCGAAAGGCGTTTTAAAGACATAATGCAGTGCAACGGTAAGTTCCACCGTACCTAAACCAGAGGCTAAATGACCGCTACTTTGGCTCACTGATTCTAACAGGTATTCACGCAATTCTTGGCAGACTTGAGGGAGTTTTTCTTTGTTTAATAAGCGCAAATCATCAGGTGAATTAATTAAGGATAAAAGGGGGTAATTTTGCATAAAGGGTAATCAATTCCAACGTTAAATTTCTATCTCAGCACGCTAAAAACAGCGTTAATTTCCACCGCACTTTTGAGGGCGGATTAGCTTCTTCGTTTAATGATAAATTCCGCCAACGCATAAAGTGCGGTGGTATCAAAAGGTAAATCTCTCAGTTCGGCTAATGCCATTTCGTAAAGCTCTTGTGCTTTTTGTTTGGCACCTTCCAGCCCCAATAATTTCGGATAAGTGCTTTTATCTGCCGTCAAGTCAGAACCGACCGTTTTGCCGATGGTTTCGCTATCGCCTTCAATGTCTAAGATATCATCTTGCACTTGGAAGGCGAGTCCAATTGCCGTGGCGTAGCGTTCTAACTGTTGTGCTAAAGCCTTGTCGGCAAAATGAGGGGAGCAAATAAAGCCCATCGTGAGCGCCGCCTTGAGCAAGGCACCGGTTTTATTTAAATGGATGTGTTCTAATTCTTGCAGGCTGATGATTTTGTGTTCTGATATTAAATCCAGACTTTGTCCCAAGCACATCCCTTTGATACCGGAAGCGGCACTTAAGGTTTTAATGAGCGCCAGCTTTTGTTCCGCCGATAGCGTTGGAATCTCCGTTAAAATCTCAAAGGCAAAGGCTTGCAACGCATCACCGGCTAAAATTGCGGTGGCTTCGTCAAAGGCAATGTGACAAGTTTTATGACCTCGACGTAATTCGTCGTCGTCCATGGCAGGCAAATCATCATGAATCAATGAATAAGCATGAATGGCTTCAATGGCGGCAGCAGCGTAATCGAGCTGTGCATCGTTGGCATCAAGCATTCTGCCAGTGGCGTAAACTAAAAAGGGGCGAATACGTTTTCCACCCAACAACAAGCCATATTTCATGGCGTCAGCTAAAGGCGCCGGCGCACTATCAAGATGAGCAAATTGTTCTGTTAAAAAGTGATTAATTCGCTGCTGAACTTGCTGTAAATCTTCTGAGAACTGATACATTGCCGCCCCGTTATTCTTCCGCTTGATAATCGCTGAGTTTCGCACTTTCGCTTTTTTGTAACAAAATTTGGATGTGCTGTTCCGCTTGTTGTAAGCGTTCTTGCCCTAACTGAGCCAGCTTGATGCCTTGTTCAAAATCTTTTAATGCCTCTTCAAGAGAAAGGTCGTTATTTTCCAAACGGGAGACGATTTCTTCCAGTTGTTTTAAGGTATTTTCAAAATCCGGTTCGTTTTTTTCAGCCGGTTTGCGCGCCATGGTCTCATCCTTTTTTGCAGCAAAATAGAATTGCCGTATTGTACTTGATTTTTATTGCTATTGTTAGGGCGAATTTAGAGTATTTCCGGTGAATAATCGCTTCTAAAAAATAACGGAAAAAGGTACCGCACTTTGGTGGTTAGAATTCACAATCCTGTTGTGCTTTACAGCGAGAAAAAAGCCACTTCAACCCCTCTAATAAAGCCGGCATGACACTGGTCATATGGGTTTCTTCAGGATAAATTTTACTCACAACGGATAGTTTATCATTAGGCAGCCCATTCAGTTTTTCTGCTAAATTGTTGACTTGCGTCACCATGGCGCGCTGATCTAACTGCTTTTGCCGTTCGGGATCTTGTTTCATATAGGGCGCTAATTTTTGTTCATATTCCCCAACGGTGAAACGCACGCCAATTTTTTCTTTTATGCTTTGCAGATGTTCGGAAAATGCAGGGAAATCTTGCAAAATCCGTTGCTGATTCCACCAGATTGAAGGGCTGGCGATAAGATAGTTGCGGAACCCATCCGGATGATTAAATAAACTGTATAAACTAAATAAGCCGCCATAAGAATGCCCGAAAATGTTTTGTTGCGCCGCGTTAATTGAAAAACGGCGATGTAAATCTGGCGCGAGTTCTTCCTGAATAAAGCGATAAAAATATTCTGCACCACCAAATTTTTTATTGGTTTTATCGCCGGTATCGCCATAACTTTCTGAGGGGGGCGTATAGTCTTGTGCGCGTTCTGTCGGATTAAGAAGTTGAGTATTCGGGTAGCCGATGCCGACGATTAAAAATGGTACGGCATTGGTTTCTTGCGCACGCGCCATCATATTTTGCGCCATGCTGGCAGCTGCCGGGAAAAGGGCATCGCCATCTAATACATAAAGGACGGAGTAGCCGATACGCCTTACTTCACCAACAGGCATCACCTGAATGCGATAATCTTTTTTCGTAAATTGGCTGTGAAGCACATATTCTTGTGCATTAGGGATGAGCGCTGGTTCTAAATTGCCGGCAGAAGTCGATTGATGTCCCTCGGCAAGATTAAAAAATACGCCACAAGAAAGTGCCAATAATAACGGTTTCATACGTTTTCCTTTTTGAGATTTTTGCGCTAGCGTAGCAAAGTGCGGTCAGTTTTTCTAACGTTTTTATCAGATAAAAATACTCGGGAAAATGACCGCACTTGATGACTAATCAGATCAGTATAAATTGCTATAAAATTTTTCAAAATTATGGTCTAATAGCCCACAATTTTTTGTTAATCAAGAGAAAAAGGTTAAATATGAGCTGGATTGATAGAATTTTTAGTAAAAATACATCGTCTTCTTCCCGCAAAGCTAATGTGCCTGAAGGTGTATGGACAAAATGTACCTCATGTGATCAGGTGCTATATCGTGAAGAATTAAAACGTCATTTGGAAGTTTGCCCGAAATGCGGCCACCATATGCGAATTGATGCGCGCGAACGCTTATTGGGCTTATTGGATCAAGACAGCGTACAAGAATTAGCGGCAGAGTTAGAACCGAAAGATATCTTGAAATTCAAAGACTTAAAGAAATATAAAGATCGTATTAGTGCCGCGCAGAAAGAGACCGGTGAAAAAGATGCCTTAATTGCATTTTACGGTACGTTATACAATATGCCGATTGTGGCTGCCGCCTCTAACTTTAGCTTCATGGGCGGTTCCATGGGGTCTGTAGTGGGCGCGAAATTTGTCAAAGCCGCAGAAAAAGCCATTGAAGAAAATTGCCCGTTTGTCTGCTTCTCCGCCAGTGGTGGTGCACGCATGCAGGAAGCCCTGTTCTCCCTCATGCAAATGGCAAAAACCAGTGCCGTGTTGGCTAAAATGCGTGAAAAAGGCGTGCCATTTATTTCCGTATTGACGGATCCAACCTTAGGTGGGGTTTCTGCCAGTTTCGCGATGTTGGGAGATATCAACATTGCTGAACCAAAAGCATTAATCGGTTTTGCCGGCCCACGTGTTATTGAACAAACCGTGCGTGAAAAATTGCCGGAAGGTTTCCAACGCAGTGAATTTTTATTGGAAAAAGGCGCTATCGACATGATCGTAAAACGTGCTGATATGCGTAATACCTTGGCGAGTTTGGTCAGCAAACTGATGAATAAGCCATCTCCTTTTGTGGAAAGCGAATTAATCACAGAAGAATAAATATGAACACAATGTTAAAAGCCACTTCGCCACTCGACGAGTGGCTTTCTTATTTGGAAAACAGCCATTTTAAAGCGATTGATTTAGGGCTGGAACGCATCAAATCTGTCGCCCAAGAATTAGATTTGCTCACGCCGGCACCTTTCGTGATTACCGTAGGTGGTACAAATGGCAAAGGTACCACTTGCCGTTTGTTAGAAACCATTTTATTGAATGCGGGCTATCGTGTCGGCGTGTATTCTTCACCGCATTTGTTACGTTATAACGAACGTGTTCGTATTCAGAATCACGAGTTGGATGATGCACAGCACACGGCTTCTTTTGCGTATATTGAGCAAAATAAAACGCAATCATTAACGTATTTTGAATTCAGTACCTTGTCTGCGTTATATTTGTTTAAACAGGCAAAATTGGATGTGGTGATTTTAGAAGTGGGGCTGGGTGGTCGCTTGGATGCCACGAATATCGTGGACAATGATATGGCGGTCATTACCAGTATTGACATTGATCATACGGATTTCCTCGGTTCTACGCGCGATCAAATCGGGTTTGAAAAAGCGGGAATTTTCCGCGCCAATAAACCGGTGATTATTGGCGAACCTAATATTCCGCAAAGCATGTTGGCGCATGCCGAAACATTAGGTTGCCAATTATTTTGTCGTCATCTTGATTGGCATTTTTGCCAGCAGGAGCAAAGCTGGACATGGCAAACCACGCGTAAAGACGAAAAAGTGCGGTGGAATTTATTAGCAGATTTACCGCTTTGCCAAATTCCATTAGCCAATGCCGCAACTGCATTGGCGGCGGTACAAAAATTGCCGTTTGAAATTTCTCTTGAAACCGTGAAAAAATCCTTGCTTGAGGTGGAACTCACCGGGCGTTTTCAAACGATGAAACCGGCAAGCCTAAAGCATTTTGCGCAAATGGTTCAGCGTGAAGTGGAAGCGCTACCGCGTATGATTATTGATGTGGGGCATAATCCGCACGCAGCACGTTATTTAGCAGAAAAACTGACCGCACTTAAAGCCCAGTCGCCAGGAAAACTGATTGCCGTTTGTGGTATTTTAAAAGACAAAGATTCGGTCGGTGTGTTGACGCCTTTACTGCCGTTGGTGGATGAGTGGTGTTGTGTCACATTAGGTGGCTATCGAGGGCAACATGGTGAGGATTTATTTGTGACGTTGCAACAGGTTGCAACTCAGCAGCATTTGAGCGTGCAGGGCCGTTATTTAGATTCTGTGGTAGAAGGCGTGAAAAGTGCGGTAGAAATGGCTAATAAAAATGATACCGTGCTGGTGTTCGGATCTTTTCATACTGTTGGCGAGTTTTTGACATTGGCTCAAGCCTAATCAAAATTTATTTTACTAAATATCATATAAAAAGCGCCGAGGAATAATCCTTGGCGCTTTTTTTAACGTAAATGTCCGGCTTCATTTATTGTTTCAATAGTAAATTTTCCGTCCGTCTCATGGCTTTGTTTATAGTGCACGATGTTAATCGCACAATTTAACAAAGATTGGCTTTTGCCTTCATCACGATGTTCTTGCCAGCCTGTTCCGGCAAGTAAGGCAAGCAATAAACGCAATGTATGTCCGTGTGAAACAATCAAAATATTGCCTTGTTCATGTACTTGAATAATGTCCTGAAGCGCTTTCATTGCTCGTTTGGCAAGTTGTTCAAAGGTTTCTCCGCCATTGCTTTGCGCTTTATAATTTGCGGCATCTTTGAGCATTTGATTGAATTCTTCTAAAGAACGCAATTCTTCCACCGGTAAACCTTCCCAAGACCCGAAATATTGCTCGTTTAACCCTTTATGTTGAAACAGCGGCACATCGCGCTCGCCTAAAATATATTGCGCTGTGTCGATGGTACGTTGTAAACAGCTGGAATAGGCAGCAACAAAAGGAATGCGTTGTAATGCCTCACCGGTTTGTTTTGCCCCTTTAACACCTTGTTCGGTTAAGTCGGAGTTGCCGAATCCTTGTAATAATCCTTGCTCGTTCCAAAGAGTACGTCCGTGGCGGACTAAGTAGAACGTGAGATGTTTATTCATGAATTATCCTGTTAAATCTTGTTGAGATAAAAACGCAGAAAAAAATGACCGCACTTTTTTATAAGAGCGGGCTGAAAAGGAAAAACAGTTTTTCGATAATGCGTTGATAAACGGAGCGATTTGCCCATTCGTCGTAGTTCAGCAGTTCAGCGTTTTTGATGTAGCTTTCATGCAAAAGGGAAATTTCGTTCGCGAATGCCGCATCTTCCACCACCATGGTCACTTCAAAATTCAATAAAAAGCTGCGCATATCCATGTTTACAGTGCCAACCAACGCCAATTTATTATCAATCAGCATGCTCTTGGTGTGCAGTAAGCCTTTATTGAAATGATAAATTTTTACACCGGCGGCGAGTAAATCATCAAAAAATGTACGGCTTGCCCAATGTACCATCATCGAATCATTTTCTTTTGGCAGAATGATAGAGACATCCACACCTCGTAGGGCGGCTGTGCGTAATGCTTCGGCAATATTATGGCTTGGCACAAAGTAAGGAGAGGTGATAACAATGCTTTTCCGTGCAGAAAAAATTGCGATGGCGAGAGATTGCGCCATTAAATCATCTGGAAAACTCGGGCCGGTGGCAAGAATTTGTACTGCGTGAGAATTGTTTTGTTCCAAAGGTAATAACGGGCAATCAGGAATATCTAATGGCACGGATTGTCCTGTTTCAATTTCCCAGTCCCACGCATGCAAACCGTTGAGAACGGCAGACACAGGGCCATTGATACGTACCATGACATCAATCCATTCGCCCACATTGCTATCTTTTTTGAAGAACTTCGGATCCACCATGTTCATACTGCCGGTGTAAGCAATTTGGTTATCGATCACAATAATTTTGCGATGTTGACGTAAATCGATTCGACTGAAAAACATGCGGAATAAATTCACATGTAAGGTTTCAACAATCTCAATTCCTTGGGCTTGCATAGCACGACAATCTGCACTTTTTAAAAACGGGCGACTGCCCACGGAATCCAATAAAATACGTACTTTCACCCCACGTTGACAGGCTGCGATAAGGGCTTCTTTGACGTCGTTCACCAAACCAGAAGGCGACCAAATATAAAACACCATATTGATGGATTTTTCTGCGCGTTCGATGTCTTCAATGATGCTGCGCATGATGTTTTCCGGAGTGTCCAGAATATGCAGTTCGTTTCCTAAAACACAAGGAATGCCAAGACGTTGTTTGGCTAAGTCGAAAATCGAACGATAGAGTAGATTGGTTTTCGTATTCACCAAGTTATCGCATTTCGATAGCCTGTCGAACCACGCCATAAATTGGGGTTTGAGCTGGTTGAATAGTGTTGCGCGGCGCTTCCCGAGATTAATTTCCCCGAAGATCAAATACGCCACAATGCCGATGATAGGAAACACATAAATCACCATCAACCAAGATAGCATGGCGGCGACAGATTGCTTTTTCATGACCAAACGAATGGTAATGGCAATGGTGAGAACCCAGATAAGTGCAGGAATAATGTAGGCGATAATTTGTTCGATATTCATAAAAATGACCGCGTTATAAAGGTGTCGAGGTAAAAAGCATTAATAAAATCGGCGGTGTAATGTTTGTGATAAACCCAAAACTAAAGGCGAGCGGTAAAACTTCTACGCCACCGGCTTTTTGAATAATGGGTAAGGTGACATCCAGTGAGGTTGCCCCCGGAAAACCCACCGCAGTTGAACGGTAGTTTTGCATGAATAGCGGGATAATAAATAAGCTAATCAATTCACGCGATAAATCATTAAAAAACGCAATACTGCCCCAAATCGGCCCCCAAGCATTACTGAGGGTTACGCTAGACAAAGAATACCAGCCAAAACCGGAGGACACGGCTAACCCTTGTATCATCGGCACTGACAATATGAAAGCCGCGATAATGCCACCAAGTAATGAGGTGAACATGAAAATCACGCCCATCTCTAAGCCGCGTTTATTGAAAAATACCGCTCGCATGGAAATGCCATTGTTGCGCAATTGCACGCCCACACAAAAAATCATGACAACCAGCACATAAGTGGTGGCGTCATGGGGCAAAGCAAAATGACCTTTGAACAGCCAACCAACCACGAAACCAATGAGCACCACCGTGCATAATTTTAATGAATCCAACATGATATGCCAACGCGAGGGGATTTTTTCTGCAATGTGTTTTAGTGGCTGTGGATGGAGCTTGTCGTAAAGAAATAAGCCGATGAAATTTAGACCTTGGATAAACAAAATAAAGGTGAGGGCATAAACGCCGATTTGCGGTAATTGTTGTGCTAAATCATCCAGTTGTCCGAGTGAAAAACCCATGGTGAAGAGAATCATGTACAGCAAAATCATGGTCACGCGACCGAAAGATTGCAAAATTGCATGATTTTTCACTTTCACCATGTAACCGATAAACATCGGCACTAAAATAATGAGTAACCCTTCGTACACTGTTGTCACCTTCAAATGCTGTTAGGTGGCAAAGTATAGCACTTTTCCCTATTTTCGCCTATCGGTGAGCCTTAACACTAAAGCTAAGGTCATTGATTGTGCTATACTTTCGGCCATCATTTTCCTCTAGTATTTCCCTATGACATTCCAAATTGTATTTCGACACCCTGATTTTATTGTGATCAATAAGCCTAATGGCATTAGCGTACATAAAGATGACGCGGATGTGGGGTTAACTCAATTAGTGGCGCAGCAACTTGGTATACCGAAGGTTTGGCTGGTGCATCGGCTGGACAAAGTTACTTCAGGCTTATTGATTCTCGCCTTAAACGAACGTGCAGCTGTGACGTTGTCGCAGAAATTCGCGCAACATCAAATTCAGAAAACATACATTGCATTAGCAACGCATAAACCGAAGAAAAAACAGGGTAGAATCAGTGGAGATATGCAAAAGGCCAGAAGAGGCGCGTGGAAACTTTGCCAAAGCAAAGAAAATCCAGCCGTGACAGATTTTGTTTCACACAGTTTGGTCCCTAATTTGCGTTTATTTATCTTGCAACCAAAAACCGGTAAAACCCACCAACTGCGTGTCGCAATGAAAAGTTTAGGTAGTCCGATTTTAGGGGATGAATTGTATGGTGGAGATGAGGCTGATCGTACTTATTTACACGCCTACCAATTATCATTTGACTATTCGGGTTTGAAGGTTCAAATTAAGGGAACACCTCTTAATAAGAGCGAAAAGTGCGGTGAAATTTTTCAACGTTTTTGGCGGGACATTGAAAAATATCTTCATGGTGAAAATGAAAAAACACCTTAAGAATTGACCGCACTTTGGGCGCTGCGAATCAAGGAACGTTACCAATGCCGAATAAGATCATAACCAGTTCATACCACAAGGCCATTATTTGCATGGTGCTTGCCTATATCAGTATCGCCTTGATGGGCGTGTTCGTAAAATATGCCTCGGATGAATTACCGGCAAGTGAAATTTTGTTTTCTCGCTTTCTGATTGGTTTTGTTTTCTTGTTACCCTTTATGATTCGCGATGGTGATTTCCGAGTCGAAATGCGCCAATGGCCGTTTTTGGTGATTCGCAACCTTGCCGGCATCGGCAGTATGTTATGTACTTTTTATGCCATCAAATATTTGCCGCTTTCCATTTCTATTTTGCTGTTGAATACCTCTGCGTTATTCGTGCCGGTATTGCTCTTTATTTTGCGTACTCGCACGCCGCTGAAAGTCATTGCCTGCAGTGTGCTTGGGTTTATTGGCGTGGCAATTATTTTGCTCACCGATCACCACGGCGAGGTGGAGCCCTATTATATTTTTGTGGCATTGGGTGGGGCGACTTTAGCCGCCATGGCGTTTATCAGTTTGCAGGAATTAAATAAGCATAATTCACCAAAGAATATCGTTTTTTATTTCCATTTGCTTGGCGCTATTTTGTTACCGTTATTTTTTATGGCGCAGTGGACGCTCCCGACAGTGCATGGCTTGTTCATGCTTTTATTGGTTGGCGGCTTTGGCTTAATTTTCCAACTTCTGCTGACGCGTGCGTTTAAATACGCTCCGGCAAATGTCATCACGCCTTTTGCGTTTACCGGCGTCATTTTTTCTAGTGTTTGTGACTGGCTGTTTTGGCAGAATGTGCCGACAGTGCATTTCTGGCTCGGCTCTTTGGTGATCATTGTGTCTGTTAGTTTATTGGCTAGAATGCGTGGCCAAGGGAAAACGAAAGTGTAATTTATTCCCCAAAAACAGTTGATTTTCCGCTACAATAGCGCACTTTGAAATGACATTGAAAACGAGGAAATCCATGGAATATCCAATTTGTCCATCTTGCAAAGGCGAAAACACCTATCACGATTCTATCCAATTTGTTTGCCCGGATTGTGGCCATGAATGGACCGGCAACGAAGTCGAAGAGCATGACTATGATGCGCTTATTGTCAAAGACAGCAACGGCAATTTATTAGCTGATGGTGACGATGTGTTGTTAATCAAAGATCTGAAATTAAAAGGGTCTTCCGAAGTATTGAAAAAAGGCACAAAATTTAAAGGCATCCGCCTTGCTCGCGGCGACCACAACGTGGATTGCGGCAAAATTATGTTGAAATCAGAGTTTTTGAAAAAAGCATAAAACACGCTAGAAAATTACCGCACTTGATTTGTGCGTAGTAAGTTTCATAAAAAACGGCGCTTTATTAATCAAGCGCCGTTTTTGTTTTTTTAATTAAGTGCGGTGATTTTTCACCGCATTTTTGTTTAACGAGAGTAGTAACCTGCCATGGAGCTATAAACGGCATTTTCTGCCTGAATTATATTGAATTTGGCTTGCAAAATGGAAAGCTGGGAGGCTTTTTCTGTATTGGCCGCCGTCAACCATTCGCGCAATTCAGACACACCCGCGTTATAGCGGTTGCGGTAATATTGTGTAATGCGTTGGTTGTAATTGTACGTTTGTTGCACGTTGCTAAAGTGGCTTTGTGCTTGAGTGAATGCGTAGTAGTTGGTATCTACGTCATTTAACGCGGTGGTGATGCTTTTTTCGTAGTTCAAACGGGCTGTTTCGTAATCTGCTTCAGAGATTTTCACGTTCCATTTAACCGTGTTCCAATTTAAGAACGGCAGCGTAATGCCAACGTTGCCGGCACCAATAGAGGAGAATGTAGTCGCGCCGGTTTGATTGGTGGCATTACGGCTTAAACTCCCGCCCAAGGTAATTTCCGGGAACCAGCTTTTTTCTGTGGCTTTGGCATTTTTGAATGCGCTGCTTAAACGGGCTTGATAGCCTTTGACATCAGGACGGTTGGCGATCACGGAAACCGGCACGTTTAAATTCACGCCCACAGTTTTCACGCTCAAAATATGCGGGAAGTTGATGTTTAATGCGTCATCCGGTTTTAAGTTCAGCAAATTGCGTAAGGTTTTTTCTGCGTTTTTACGGTTGGTTTGCAAGGTGATCAAATTACTACGCGCCGTTAATACCGCTTGTTGCGCCTGATCTACGCTGGCACTGTCTGCGACACCTTGTGCCAAGCGATTTTTCATGATGTTGCTGATGTCGGTGTAATATTTGATGCTTTCTTGTGTGGTGCTAATGGCATCGTTTAAATAGGCAATTTGGTAGTAGGTTGTCACCACCGAGTTGATTAAAGAAAGACGGGTAGATTCCATGTCTTCAATGGTGGCTTTATGCGACCATTCTGCTGCATCGGCGGTATCCGCTAAACGACGCCATAAATCCAACGTATAAGACACATTTAACGCGCCGGTGTGTGTGATTGCTGAATTGCCACCACGATTAATGTCTTTTTGGGCAGAGGATTTTGCTGTACCGCTAAAGGCTGGAATGAGGTTTGCTCCGGCAAGGTTAGCGCTATACAGTGCACGGTTGACGGAAACTGCCGCCTTGGCTAAGTCTTTATTATTTGCTAAAGCTTGTTCGACCACGCGGTTGAGTTGTGCATCGTTATAAAGCGCCCACCAGTTGTCTTTAATGTTGTATTGCTTGGTGATGTCTTCATATTGTTTGTAATTATCGAGGCTGGCTTGATAAGAATCGCCGATATTGGCACAGCCGGCGAGGCTGGTTGCCATCACCACTGCAAGGGCTAATTTTTTCATTTTTAACATTTTTTATCCTTCTTTAAGGTTCAAGGGGGCTATTTTATGCCTCAAAAGTGCGGTCGATTTTAACCGCATTTTTAGGTTTTACAAAATCTATTCACGGGCTAATGCCGTAATCGGATCTAATTGTGCTGCACGTTTTGCCGGGGTGTAGCCGAACACTACGCCGATTAAGCTGGAAAAGGCGACGGCGGCAATAATCGAACCGCCGGAAAATGCCATGACGAAATCGGTCATAAAGGTGTTAAACAGCAAGCCAATGGCACCTGACAATAGAATCCCGGTGACGCCGCCGATAAGACAAATCAACACAGCTTCAATTAAAAATTGTTGCAAGATATTAGACTGCCTTGCACCGATTGCCATGCGCACACCGATTTCTTTGGTGCGTTCGGTCACCGATACCAACATAATGTTCATCACGCCAATCCCGCCGACGATCAAGGAAATAAAGGCGATAGAGGAGATAAGCAATTTCATCGTGCCGGTGGTGCTTTCGATGGTTTGTTTAATGGTGTCGCTGTTCATGATGAAGAAGTCTTTTTTACCGTGGCGTAGTGTCAGCAATTCCGTAATGCCTTTTTCTGCCGCTGTTGTGTTCACATCTTCCGCGACTTTCACCGTAATCGAACCGATTTTTTTACTGCCTGAAATGCGGTTCATCACAGTAGTGTAGGGCGCATAAAGATTCAGTGAACTGCTCGCACCGCCCATTTGTCGGTCGGACACAACACCAATAATACGCAACGGGCGTTTATTAAACATCACTACTTTGCCAAGGGGATTTTCATTGGGGAAAATGGATTTTTTGGCGCTTTCGTCAATTAATGCCACTTGCGCATTTTCTGCCACATCCTGTGCTGAGAGTAGGCGACCTTGTTTTAATTTTAAGCCTTCAACATCAAAAGATTCTTCGCTCACACCTTTTAAGGACGTCGTCGAAAATGCTTTATTCCCATAAATCAATGTGCCGCTTGACGCGCTATTCGGCGTAACGCTTTGCACATAGGTTTGTTGGCTTAATGTGTTGGCATCGTTAACTGTAAGATTCTGCATTTGTTCCGCACGGCGATCACCAAAGCCGGTGCCGTTAAAAATGGTGATGGTGTTTGTGCCGATGCCGCGAATATTTTCCAAAATTTTTTGTTGCGAGCCATTGCCCAATGCCACCACGGACACCACGGAAGTGATCCCAATAATGATGCCAAGCATGGTGAGCAAAGAGCGCATTTTATGTGCCACAATGGCACTGACAGACATCCGAAAGGCTTCCATCAGCTGATCTTTGCTGAAGCCGAAACGTCCTTTAAAAACACCTGAATTTTTGACCGCACTTTTCACCGGCTGGGTTTGCGTGTCACTGATAATTTCGCCGTCTTTGATTTCAATCATCCGATTGGCGTTGGCGGCGATGTGTTTATCGTGGGTAACCATAATAATGGTATGCCCTTCTTGGTGCAGTTGACGCAGGATTTCCATCACATTTTCGCCACTTTGCGAATCCAACGCACCGGTGGGTTCATCGGCTAAAATGATTTCTCCCCCGTTCATTAGGGCGCGGGCGATACTCACCCGTTGTTGTTGCCCACCGGAGAGTTGATTAGGTTTATTCTGCCATTTATCGCTTAACCCCAGTTTTTCCAATAATTGTTTGGCGCGTTCCAAACGTTGATTGTGGGGCATGCCCGCATAAATTGCCGGTAATGCCACATTTTCTGCTGCAGTAAGGCTGCTCAATAAATTGTAACGTTGGAAAATAAAACCGAATTTTTGACTGCGTAAATCGGAGAGCTGATCGGCGGTTAATTCGATGGTTTCTTTCTCATCGATTTTGTACGAACCGCTGGTCGCTGTATCCAAACAACCAATAATGTTCATCAACGTGGATTTGCCCGAACCCGATTGCCCGATAATGGCAACGAAATCGCCTTTTTCGATATTTAATGAAATGTCTTTAAGAATATGAACACGATTTTCGCCGGCGCCAAAGTAGCGGTTGATGTTTTTCATTTCAATAATATTCATTGGAAATTTCCACCGCACTTTAGAAAATTCGTGGTCCGCGCATATTGCCGACGGCTTCGCCGGCAGCCACTTGTGACACAATGACTTTTTCGCCTTCAGCAACGCCGGATTTAATTTCTGTTTGGTAATCGTTTTGTACGCCGATTTCTACTTCGCGCTGTTCCGGTTGGTTGTTGCTGTTTAATACCTTCACAAAGGTTTTACCGTTTTGCGTTTGAATTGCCATATTCGGCACGGAAAGCACGTTTTGCACGTTGGCAATTTTGATGTTGTTTTCCGTGGTCATGCCGATGCGCAAAATCCGGTTGGGATTTTCTACGATAATGTTGGCGTAGTAATAAACTGCGCTGTTACTGGTGCTTGACGTTGAAGTTGTGGTGCTGGACGTGGAGCTATTGCTAATCGTCGTTGTCGCCGGATCAACGGATTCAATTTTGGCGTGATAAAGGGTTTTGCTGTCGGATAAAATACTAAAGGTCACCTCTTGTCCGGCTTTCACTTTCGTAATATCGCCTTCGGAAATTTCTGGTTTAATGCGCATTTTGCTTAAATCCGCCACTTTGACGATGGTCGGCGTGGTTTGATTGGAGTTTACCGTTTGGCCTTCAGAAACCGGTGTGGCAATCACTGTGCCGTCAATCGGCGAGGTGATTTTGGTGTAGCCTACATTGGTTTCCGCCGTATTCACTTCAATTTCTGCTTGTTTGATGTTTTCCTGCACCACATTCATTTCCGCTTTGGCGTTATCTAAGGTCGCTTTTGCACTGTTTAAGCTGTCCAAGGACGTGCCTTTTTGCGCATACAATTTGGTTAAACGATGGTAATTAGAAAGCGCCACATCATAGGCGGTTTTACGCGCGACAAACTGGGCTTGGTCGCTTGCAAGCGCCGCTTTTCGAGTGTTTAGCGTGTTGATTTGCGTGGTGGAATCAATCTCCGCAATCAAATCGCCTTTTTTCACTTGCTGACCTAAAGCCACATAGAGTTTGGTGACTTTACCGGAAACCTGCGCGCCCACATCAACGGTGTTGACACTTTCAATTGAGCCGGTCGCTACCACATTTTTTTCAATGTCGCCACGTTGCACGGTTTCCGTTAAATAGGTAGTTTTAGGCGTGGAATCGCCCATAAAAAAATAACCGCCGGTGATCACCGCGGCAGCCAGTGCGGCCATTATCCAATGTTTTTTTGTCATATTTTCTTAAGAGTTAAAAGAAACAGTGAAAATAGAATACAGGAGAACGATTAAGGAAATCTTAATTATTAATGAATGAACGTTCATTTAGTGGCGCATTTTAATGGGAAATTAAATTTTTTGCACGAGAAATTTCAAAAGTCCACGCAAGATTTTGCCTTGTGCTGAAACAAATAACACTGCGATTCCTTAGATAAATTTCAGCTTTCAAGGAAAAATGTGTAGAATAGTGCGGTTATTTTTTTATGCGTTTTAATTGAGAAAATTATGAGTACAGAAACTATCTTAGAAACGACGGAAAATGCCCGTCCGCACAATTTTATTACCCAAATTATTGATGAAGATTTAGCGTCCGGTAAACACCAACGTGTTCACACCCGTTTCCCGCCTGAGCCGAATGGCTATTTGCACATCGGTCATGCCAAATCTATCTGTTTAAACTTCGGTTTAGCAAAAGAATATAACGGTTTATGTAATCTCCGTTTTGATGACACCAATCCGGTGAAAGAAGATGTGGAATATGTGGATTCCATCAAAGCCGATGTGGAATGGTTAGGTTTCAAATGGGAAGGGGAGCCGCGTTACGCTTCCGATTATTTTGATGCACTTTATGGTTATGCTATTGAATTGATCAAAAAAGGGTTGGCGTATGTGGACGAACTTTCACCGGAAGAAATGCGCGAATATCGCGGCACGTTAACCGAGCCGGGGAAAAACAGCCCGTATCGTGATCGTAGCGTAGAAGAAAACCTCGCGTTATTTGAGCGAATGAAAAACGGCGAATTTGCAGAAGGCACGCTGAGTCTTCGTGCGAAAATTGACATGGCGTCGCCGTTTATGGTCATGCGTGATCCGGTGATTTATCGCATCAAATTTGCCAGCCACCACCAAACCGGCGACAAATGGTGCATTTATCCAATGTACGATTTTACCCACTGTATTTCCGATGCCATCGAACGCATTACACACTCATTATGTACCCTTGAGTTCCAAGACAACCGCCGTTTGTACGACTGGGTGTTGGAAAACATTAGCATTGAGCGCCCATTGCCGCACCAATATGAATTCTCCCGTTTAAATTTAGAAGGCACGCTCACTTCTAAACGTAAATTGTTGAAATTAGTCAATGAAGGCATTGTAGATGGCTGGAACGATCCGCGTATGCCGACTATTTCAGGTTTACGTCGTCGCGGTTATACGCCGGCGTCATTGCGTGAATTCTGTCGTCGTATTGGCGTGACAAAACAAGACAACGTGGTGGAATACAGCGCATTAGAATCTTGCATTCGTGATGATTTAAACCAAAATGCGCCGCGTGCCATGGCGGTGATCGATCCTGTTCGTGTAGTGATTGAAAATTTTGAAGGCGAAGAAATGTTAACTGCGCCGAATCACCCGAATCGTCCGGAATTAGGCGAACGTCAATTGCCGTTCAGCAAAGAAATTTACATTGATCGTGCAGATTTCCGTGAAGAAGCCAACAAACAATATAAACGCTTAGTGTTAGGCAAAGAAGTGCGTTTGCGTAATGCTTATGTGATTAAAGCAGAACGTGTGGAAAAAAATGCCAACGGTGACATCACCACCATTTTCTGTACCTATGATCCGGAAACCTTAGGTAAAAATCCGGCAGATGGTCGCAAAGTGAAAGGCGTAATCCACTGGGTTTCCGCCACACACAACCACCCGGCAGAATTCCGTTTATATGAACGACTTTTCACCGTGCCAAACCCGGGCGCAGAAGAAAACATCGAAAGCGTGCTAAACCCAACGTCCTTAGTGGTGAAACACGGTTTCGTCGAACAAAGCCTAAGTAATGCGGATGCGGAAAAAGGCTACCAATTTGAACGTGAAGGCTATTTCTGTGCCGACAGCAAAGACAGCCACCCGGAACATTTGGTGTTTAACTTAACGGTGAGCTTGAAAGAAGGTTTTTAACCTCATCACTCATTAAAAAGTGCGGTCGTTTTTCATGTCGAATTTCGACCGCACTTTTTTAACTGTTAATGCCAATAGTGATTGGCGTTTAGAAGGAATAGTATTTTTATTCATTATATATGGAACCAATAAAACATGAGATTTGCTTATTTCACTGCTTTTAGTCTTTCTACAGCTATCTTACCTGCGTTTGCTGAACCTAGTTCAATACAGAATGCTACCCAGCAGGCAGTCGATACACGCCAACAACAGCAACAAAATATTTTAAATGCTGAGATTCAATCCCAACAAGTAAAAAAAACGACAGTTCGCTTGGAAAGTGAAAAGGTACATGCACTTGGATTTCCAAAAAATGAAGAACTCTGTTTTCCTATTCATCAGCTTGTTCTTACCGATTATCAACACACCGTTTCAGAATCTACCTCTTTTTCTCCCAGCTCATTTTCCTGGGCAAAAAGTGCGGTCTATTCTGAGGGCGATTTTGCATTACCGACCTGTGTTGGGGCTCAAGGAATTAACGTGTTATTACGTCGAATTCAAAATTATTTGATTGAGCAGGGATATGTGACTACAAGAGTGGTTGCAGAACCGCAAGATTTACGTACAGGCGTGCTTAGATTAACGGTGATTCCGGGAAAAGTGGGGCATATCCAATTACAAGACCAAAGTGCTGTTCCCTTTGCAACAAGAAGCATGCTTTGGTTTGCTATGCCGATGGCTGTTGGGGATTTATTGAATGTGCGGGAAATTGAGCAAGGCCTAGAAAACCTTAAGAGAGTACCAAGTGCTGACGCTAATATTGAGCTTCAGCCTGGAGAGGCTTTGGGTGAGACAGATATTGTGGTGGCATATAAACACCGCATTCCATTTCATTTAACCTTAGGGTTGGATGATTCAGGTTCCAAATCGACAGGACGTTTACAGGGAGCCGCCACTTTTTCTTGGGATAACCCGCTTCGCTTAAATGATATGTTTTATATTAGCGGTACGCGTAGTTTTAAACGACATAGTGATGCGGCTGAGGGAGATTATGGCAGTCATAATCTGAGCTTATATTATTCCATTCCGTGGAAAAACTATTTGCTGACGCTTTCCGGTTCTCGCTATACCTATCATCAAACCGTTGCGGGTGCTTTTGAGTCTTATGAGTATTCCGGCGAAAGTAAACAAATGAAGCTCAATTTAAGTCGTCTATTGAGCCGTGGCGCACAACATAAAACTTACACGAATATTGCCTTATGGGCGAAAAAGTCCCACAACTATATCAATGATACGGAAGTTGAGGTTCAACGTCGTCGTACAGCCGGATGGGAGCTAGGTCTTACGCACACGCACTATGTAGGCGTAGCGACATTTTCTATTTCCGCTAATTACAAACGGGGGACCGGTGCGAATAATGCCCTTCGTGCACCGGAAGAACGATTTAATGAAGGCACCTCAAGAATGCGGATTTTGACCGCCTCTCTTGATTTTAGTTATCCGTTCAACATTGGAAAACAACCTTGGCGCTTTAATACCTATTGGCAAGCGCAATGGAATAAATCACCGCTCGTGCAACAAGACAAATTCAGCATTGGCGGCCGCTATACGGTACGTGGGTTTGACGGTGAACTTACTCTTTCCGGAGAGCGCGGTTGGCTTTGGCGCAACGAACTGGCATGGAATGTGATGAACAAAGGACATGAGATTTATCTCGGACTCGACCGAGGTATTGTCCGTTCAAGCAATGAGGAATTACAAGTAGGCAATAGTTTAACCGGTGGTGCATTGGGGATGCGCGGTAATCTTTGGGGACTAAATTATGAATATTTTGTTGGCACACCAATTCAAAAACCGCAAGGTTTCAGAACAAGTCATGTAACAACAGGGTTTAACCTCAGCTATCGTTTTTAAGTATTTTTTAAAATAAGCAGATTTTATTATTAAGGAAACATCATGAATAAAAAACATTACAAAGTTATTTTCAGCCAAGTATTAAATCAACTTGTGGTTGTATCGGAACTTGCCAAATCAAAAGGCAAAGCCACGAGCGAAGATGTTGAAAGTGCAGAGATAAAAACAACGTTAAAAGCTACCGCACTTTCTACTTTATTCGGCACTCTCACACCGGTTCATTTCAGCATTATGTTAGCGTTGGGGTTTGTTTTCGTTTCTCCTACTGCTTTGGCAAATGCGGATATGGCGATTCGCGCAGACAAATCAGCACCGGGTAATCAACAACCAACGGTGTTACAGACGGCGAATGGCTTGCCACAAGTCAACATTCAAACACCAAGTGCAGGTGGCGTGTCGCGTAATCAATACTCGCAATTTGATGTGGCGGAAAAAGGCGCCGTATTAAACAACGCTCGTAAGGCGGTACAAACCCAAACGGCCGGTTGGGTACAAGGCAACCCCAATTTAGCCGCAGGTGAAGCGAAGGTGATTTTAAATGAAGTCAATTCATCCGCTCCGAGTCGGTTAAAGGGCTATGTAGAAGTGGCCGGACAAAAGGCCGATGTTGTTATTGCGAACCCGAGTGGTATCCATTGCGATGGTTGTGGTGTCATTAACGCAGGACGCGCCACCATGACCACGGGGAAAGCTCAATTAGAAAATGGTGAGCTCAAAGGCTATGAGGTCAACGGCGGCAAAGTTAAGGTGACCGGCAAGGGCATGGATAACCGCCAGGCGGATTATACCGATATCATTGCAGAAAACGCGCAAATTGATGGCGGTGTGTGGTCGAAAAAAGCCATTAAAGTCACCACTGGTAAAAACAAAGTTGATCGCACGAATGATTCGGTGGTTTATGTAGGCGATAAAAACACTGTGGAAAGCGACCGCACTTTAGAAACCCCACAAACTTACAGCGTGGATGTGAGCCAATTGGGCGGTATGTATGCCGAGAAAATTCATTTGGTGGATAACGGCCAAGGCCTCGGTGTACGCAACGCCGGCCACATCGGTGCCTCTGCCGGTGAGGTAAAAATTGATAGTCAAGGTAAGATTGTGAATGAAGGCTTTGTTGGTGGTAGTGAAAATGCCCAACTCAATGCGAAAAAGAATATTGAGAACCGTGGCACCGTTTATGCTAAAGCTCAGACACAACTTAATGCTCAAAACATTGATAACAAACAGGGTGTTATTGCAGGTAAACAAGTTCAGCTTAACGCGAATAACGTGGATAACCGCAAGCAATCGGATAAAGGCTCTTTAATTGTTGCAACAGAGAAAGTGATCATTAAAGCCAAGCATGTAGATAACCACGGGACGAAAGCTAGCGACAAAACGGAACAAGGTATCCGTGGTGTTCAAGTGGCTATTACGGCTGAAAATCTTTCTAACCAACAAGGGGGTATCTACGCTGATGAGCATGCCAACCTTGATGTAGCGAAAACAATTGATAATCAAGCTGGTGAGATTGAAGCAAGTAAATCAATTGAGTTAAAAGCGAAGGCTTTAGCCAATGAAGGTAATATTAAAACCAAAGGGAATTTAATGGTTCGTTTACAAGACAGTTTAACCTTAAATAATGCTTTCCAAGTTGGTGGTAATTTAGATTTTAAAACCGAAGGAGATTTTAAAAACAATAGCCAATTACGTGTAGGTAATAAGGCGGATGTTAAAGCGGCTAATGTTGAAAACACTAAAGATGGTGAAATTAGCGGTAATGAAACACGCATTAATGCAAATACTTTAACTAACCGAGGCTTAATTGATGGTTCATTGACTGTTGCAAAAGCAGTGACCATCAATAACTTAGGTACCGGTCGTATTTATGGTGACCATGTGGCTTTACAAGGAGAGAGTTTAAATAACCTTGAGGAAGGGGACAAATCCACTGTGATTGCTGCGCGTAAGCGTTTAGATATGGGCGTGGATAAAATTTTAAACCGTAATGAAAGTACCTTTTTAAGTATGGGTAAGATTTATGTGGGCAAAGCGCTGGATGAAAACAACCAGGCTACAGGTGAATCTGCGTATGTTCATAACTACAATGGTGTGATTGAGGCGTTAAATCTCTACGATAATGCGAAAAGCAAGGCGATTACCTTTAATACTGGGGCGGTAGAGAATAGACACTTTTTCCTTGAAACAGAAAATATAGATACTTCGTCTACACCAGTTTTCGAGTATCGAATTGGGAATGATTCGACTATCTACGGTAAAGGCTCTGGGGTTTATAAAGTTAAACAAGATGATAAGAATAGTCGTGGTGGTTTGGATAAAAAAGTAAAAAATCTTTATCATATTTTTTCACCGGACGGCAAAATCGAAAGTGATAATTGGCATGAGTATGATTATACCCGCACAGTGAATGAAACCATGGTACTTAAACCAAAATACCAAGAAGGTAAGATTTTAAGTGGTGGTGGAATAGATTTTAATGATGCGCGTGTAGACAACCAAGATAGTAAAGTGATCGCTGGTGGGCTGATTCAAATTGCGGATGGACAATTAAATCAGAAAGAGTTTAAAGGTCGTACTATTGTGACGGATGCAGGTCATGTAACTGCGTTTTATAAAGGGCGGGCGTGTGGTAAAAAAGTATTTGGTAAATGTATTGATCATTACAATACCACTAAAAGTGATACCGGTATTTATTACAAACAAAATGAAAGAGTGAAAGATTTAGGGGTATTTGCCTATAAAGAAAATATGTCCCCTGAATTTGCTAATAATGGTGTAGCGAATAAAGGTGATGTGGGGGATGTGGTGTTAAATCGTCTGACACAATCGCTAGATAAATCCTCGCTTTATAATGTGAATCCTAATGCACCAAAAGGCTATGTGATTGAAACTGCCCCACGTTTTGCGAATAAGCAAAAATGGTTGAGTTCGGATTATATGTTTAATGCTCTACGCTATGATCCAAATAATATGTTGAAACGTTTGGGGGATGGTTTTTATGAGTTGCGTTTAGTGAATGAACAAATCAACCAGTTAACCGGTCGTCGTTATCTTGATGGATATCAAAATGCCTTAGAGCAATATCAAGGTTTGATGAACAATGGTATACGTTATGCCAAACAATTTAATTTAGTGCCGGGGGTTGGTTTAACCAAAGAACAAATGTCGGAGCTGACCACTGACTTAGTGTGGATGGTGAACCAAGAAATCACTTTACCAAGTGGTAAAAAACTCAATGTGTTAACACCAAAAATTTACTTGGCTTCTAATCGTACTCAAGTTACCCCAACAGGCTCTGTGATTTCGGGGGATAGCATTGTAGGTTCGGTGACCAATATGACCAATGAAGGGACGGTGCTTGCGGCGAACCTAGTGAACCTACACGGTCAAAATTTAGAGAATAAAGGCCTAGTTTTTGCTAATAACGTTAATCTTAATGCTGAGCAAAAACTCGTGAACCTTGGCGGTAAGATTATGGCGGCTGACAGTGTATCGCTTTATGGTGGTAAATCCGTAGAACTTGGTGCAACGACGGCGGAAACACAAAGCCAATTAGCTCTTACCGAAACCGGCAATAAGATTGTCGATCGCCAAAGTGAAGTAATGGTGACAGGAAAAGATGGAAAGATTTCTATTCAAAGTAATGGCGATATCACAGTGAAGGCCGCCAATGTGAAATCGACAGGCACCATTGATGTGAACGCCAAAGGCAAACTTTTAGTGGGTACAGAGAAGCAAAGTAGCAAAGAGCATTATGACTTTAGCGATAACCATCATTATCACTTAGATAAAGAAGGTGAAGTTGGCTCTGTTATTGGCGGCAAGGACGGAGTGCGCTTAGTTGGTCAAACAGAAGCCACACTTCGTCAAGCTGAAGTAACGAGTGCTAATGGAAAAGTAATGGTTGCCTCTAAAGGAGATGTTCGAATTGAAGAAGGGCGATATATTGAACATTTAGATACCCGTAATAAGCAAAAATCTAGAGGTGCGTTTACAAGCGTTACTGAAGAATATAAACATAAGCATAATTACGATTTGAGTAAAGGTAGTGAAATTGATGGAAATAGCGTTGTGATTTACTCTCAAGATGGTAATGTCACGGTGCAAGGCTCAAATGTGGTGGGAGAAAACGGCTTAACGGTGAAGGCGAAAACCATCGACATCAAAGAAGCGGAAAACAAAGTTTATTCTGATGATTTTCACAGCAAGAAAAAATCAGGCGTGTTGGGCGGAGGCATAGGGGTTACGTTTGGTGCCCAAAAGCAAACGATAGAAAGCGATAAAACGAAGTTTTATGCACAGGGCAGCCAAGTGGGTAGCTTAAATGGCAATACTACCCTCATCGCAGAGAATGATTACACACAAACGGCAAGTCATGTGAGTGCGGTGAACGGAGATGTCAATATTCAGGCGAAAAAAGTCGACATTAAAGCGGCAGATGATAAATATGAAATGCACACCAAACAAACCTTTGAGCAAAAAGGGGTAACCCTTGCCGTCACCTCTCCGATACTGTCCGCCCTACAAGCCGTGCAAGGGACGGTGAAATCTGTTGAGCGCGTCGGTCAAAGCAAAAATGACCGAGTCAATGCCATGGCGGCGGCGAACTCGGCGATGGATGCCTATCGAGCCGGACAAGCGGTGGGACAGGCAGGAAAAGCGATGCAAGAGGCGATGGAAAATGGAAATATGGATTCCGTCGTGGGGGTACAAATCACTTACGGCCAACAAAAGAGCGAATCACGTACGCATACTGAAGGAAAAACCGCGGCCAAATCTCAAGTGAATGCCGGAGGCAAAGTAAATATTGTTGCCACAGGGGCAGGCAAAGCATCCAACATCACCATTAACGGTTCGGATGTGTCCGGTAAACAAGGAACCTTCTTGGGGGCAGAGAACGACATCAACATCACGGCTGCCGAACAAACGCACAAAGAGCGCAGCACCAATAAATCGAGCGGCTTTAATGCGGGGGTGGCGATAAAAGTGAGCAATGGCGTTGCAGCGGGGATTACTGTTGGGGGCAATTACGGCAAAGGTTACGGCAACGGTGATGAAACCACTTATGTGGCAAGCCATGTGGGTGACGCCAACAGCCAAACCACAATACAAAGCGGTGGTGATACAAACCTTATTGGGAGCCAAGTAAAAGGTAAACGTGTTGAAGTCAATGCCGACAACATGAATATCAAAAGTTTGCAAGATAAATCCAACTATGATGGCAAGCAAACGAATATCAGCGGCAGTGTAACCATCGGTTATGGGTTCTCCGCAGGGGGAAGCTACAATAAATCCAAAGTCAATGCCGACCATGCCAGCGTCAATGAACAAGCCGGCATCTATGCAGGGGATGAGGGGTATGACATCAACGTCAATAAACACACAGACTTAAACGGCGGTCTTATCACCTCAACACAAAAGGCGGAGGATGAGGGCAAAAACCGGTTTAGTACGGGAACGATTACACATTCAGATATTGAAAACCACTCAAACTACAGCGGAAGTAGTTTTGGTGTGAGTGGCAGTGTGGCAGCGAATTTTGACACCCCATTGGGTAAAGAGGGTCAAGCGCAAAGTAGTAAACAAGCGACCGATAGCAAGGGCAATCCGGTTTATTTGGATAAAAACGGCAAGGAGACGGTCAGTGCGACCGACACGGAGGGCAATGCCAATCGTGCGAAATCGGCAACCGGTTTGGCCTCGTTGCAATCTACCTTAGGCCTCGGCTACGGCTCAGATAAAGAAAATCAATCCAGTACAACGAAAAGCGGCATTAATACCAAGAATATTGAAATTAGAGACCAAGCAGGACAACTGGCGAAAACCGGTGAAACGGTTGAGCAGACGCTAGATAGCATTAAAACCGATGTGACTACGGATAATGCAGAGCAGCATTCCGGCAAGTTGGAAAATCATTTTGATAAAGACAAAGTGATGAAAGAGCTCAACATTCAAGTGAAAGTTACTCAAGATTTTCGTAAAAATGCCTTCTCAATGATTGATGCCTATGTGCTTCCAAAACAGGCTGAATTGAGAAAACAAATCAAGGAAGCTAAAACTGAAGAGGAAAAGACCGCACTTTATGGAGAAATTTATAAATTGCAATATCAAAAACGTTTGCTTGAAACAGTGGTAGGCATTGTATCGGGTTCGCCTGATGTTGCAATAACACAAGGAACTTTGCAATTGGCCGCAACGAAGATGAGAGAGGAGACTTTAGCTAATTCAAGATTATTTAAAGGTATTAAAGATGCTAAGACGGGGAAAATTCTTCGTAATGATAGTTATGATAGCGGTTATTTTGATGGAGTAAAATTAGGTGGTGTAAGGATTGATGTTAATGCTATTTGCAATAGTAACATGGGGACTTGTACTTATAATGATGATAATTCAATCACATTTAAAGGTAATAAAGACTATACATTAGATGATGCTATTGATCCGCAACAAAATAAAAAAGCGGGTGGATTATATGGAGAAACCGGTGGTTTTCAACCTGTTCAAGGTGAGTGGAATCTACATTTTACGAGAATTCCGTATAGCATCGGTTCTATCTCGGATATGGCGGTAGAATCCTTTGCTGGTACTCACGACATGTTAGGAGGCCAAGCATGGGGCTGGTATGATAAACAAGGAAATACTGCAGAAAAAAATAAACTTACTGGTGTAGCATCAGGTGTAACAACTGTTATTGCAATACCGGTATCCGCACCATTTGCTTTATCCGATGTAATATCATCAGATATGTTTGAACTTTTGATGAAAATAGGAGGTAAATAAAATGAAATACACCTTATTTATTCTTTGTTTTATATTAAACGGATGTTGGTATTCAAACGGATGTTTTTATACTCCACAAATGGTTAATTGTGTTGATAAGGGGAAAGAATATCCATTAATTGCAGGGTATCAAAAAAAAGAACTACTAGGACATACAAACTCAAAACAACGATGGAAAGATCTTGTTTCTTGTGGAGGAAAGTATGGTGATATAAATCTACACTACTATCCGCAAAACTATCAAATAAATGACAAAAGATATAAAAGTCTTGATGAATGTATGAATACTAAGGGGTATATATATCTTTCTCCCGCTGAATGTGGCTATCAAGATCCTAAGTGGGATAAGGGAAAGTGTAACTTATAACGCATTGAATTTATTTTATTATTTAAACAGAGTGTGGTCAATTTTCAAAGAGCTTTAAAACTTCTCAAAAATTGACCGCACTTTTTTTTAGAGAAAGAAAATTAATTCGTCAGCAAGGTAGCGTGCGTTAATTTTTGGTTCACGCACCTTGCGTTAGCTATGGGGATGGAAATAATGAAAATTTTAGTTATATTCTTAATGACTATTTTTATTCAATCTTGTCTTTCATATTCTTCAGATGAGGCTTGGCATAATCTTAATAAAATGTACAAAGAGGCTAATGGAAAGAAAATATGCATGAAATATAAAGGAAATGTACATGTCATGTATTATTGTGAAAATGAAAACAAAGAACAATGGCAAAGTAGAAAGTAAAAAGTACGCATAATTAATGAGATCTTCTTTTTACTGTACACTTTATCTATAGAAGTTATGAATTTGTTGTTTGGGGTAAGATAATGAAAAAAGTTATATTTATCATAATTTTTATATCCATCATAACAGGATGTTATTCAGCAAAAGACGATTGTTATTATGGAATGACAACAATTTGTTTTGGTAAGCCATATAGCCCAATTGCTAAATTTCAAAAACCTTATAGCTTTGGGCATACGGATTCCGTGAAAAGAATGGATGATTTGGTAAGCTGCGGATTAAGAAAAGGGGATTTAAGTATGAGGAGTGCTTGGGCAATGGATCATTTACCAAAAGCTGATCCCCATTTACAACAAAAAAATTGGGATGCTTTTTTTAAATGCATGGAAATAAAAGGTTATACATGGGTGGAAGATTGTGGCAGAAAGAATTCTACTTCAGATAAAGAATTATGTAATGAATGATGAATATAACTTATCAACCAAAACAAAGGTAAACGTGTAGAAATCAATGCCCCAATGATAGCGCCAGCGTCCACGCTGGTGCTGTTTAATAAAAACATTGCGAATTTTACCCATAAACGTTGGGAGAACCAATGTTCAAAATCCTTTGGATTTTGTGACCGCACTTTTAGTTGATAGGCACAAGCGAGGACGCTTGCGCCATCAAGGGGGGAATATGCAACAAAACGGAACCACGTCCAGCCCGAGTGTGAAAATTAGTATTGGTTACGGTAGCCAAAAACAAACGCAAACCAGTGAAAGCCAAAGTATTCAACATCAAAAATCAACTATCAATACAGGAATACTAGATATTAAAGCCCGTGGTGAAAAAGTCGTTTTTGAAGGCGTGGATGCAAATGCCAAGTTAATGGCGCTTTCCGGCAAACAGGGGATTGACATCAAAGGGGTGAAAGACGAAGAGCATCAGCGTACGGAGAATAAATCGTCCGGTGGTAGTGTCGGTGTTTTTGTGGGTACCAACGGTAATAGTTACGGATTGGGGATAGAGGGTTCGGTGAATGTGGCGAAGGGCAAGTCGAACTCGGATAGCGAACGTTGGCAAAACAGTCATCTAACGGCAGATAAAATCATCACGAACAGTGAAGAAGGCGACTTAACCCTTGATGCGGCGAATCTTAAAGCAAAACGTTGGGAAGCGGATATTCAAAATCTGACGATAACGAGCCGTCAAGATACGGAAAAATACGAATCGAAACAAACGAGTGCGAGTGCAAGCGGCTCGGTGGCGTATGGTTCGGGCGGTGGTGCATCGGTGAGTGCGTCATACAACAAGGCAAAAGTGGATTATGCGCAAGTCAATGAACAAGCCGGGATTCGTGTCGGAGAGGATGGCATGGATGCCAACATCCACAACCATGCTCAACTGAACGCCGCCATCATCGAAAGTGATGCTGATGAAAGTAAAAACCGCTTTAAAACAAAATCGCTCACACATACCGATATTGAAAACCGCAGTGAGATTAAAACGGAAAGTGCGAGCATCAGTGCGGGCACGGGAGGCATTAACCCGATGCAGGCGCTTAGCAGTGCGTTGAGCTTATTAGGTAACACGAATGAAAGAGAGCGAAGCACCACCAAATCAGCTATTAGTGGCAACATTCAGATAGAGACCGAAACACCGGAAAATCTGACCGCACTTTCACGGGATACGAAGAATGCGAATCAACGAGTTGAAAAGCAAGATTTACAAAAAGTGCAAGAACGCCAAGAAATGGCGAAAGTGATAGGCGACATCACGAACAACGCGATAAGCATTGCCACGTATAATGAGCGAGAGAAGATTAATAAACTGAGTCTTGAAAAATTTAAAGCGGAAGAAAAATACGGCAAAGAGAGTACGCAAGCGCAAGAAATCGGTAAACAAATTAGTGTCATTCAAAAAGGGATTGATGATGCTTACGGCATAGGTAGTGAAAAAGGGATGGCGATTCGAGCTGTGACGGCGGCATTACAAGCGGCGGCACAAAACGATACCGCAGGCAGTCTTGTCGCACTGGCTTCGCCTTATCTCAATCAAAAAATCCACGAGATGACGGCAGGCGACACGGCAAAAGACAAAGCGACTAACCTGATGGCACATGCGCTGCTTTCTGCGGTGGAGTTCCAAGTGACAGGCAAAGACCCATTGACGGGCGCAATTGCCGGGGTAACAGGTGAGGCAACCGCTGAAATCATCGCGAGAGCTTATGGTAAACCGGTCAGTGAATTAACGGCAAATGAGAAGGAAAACATTAGCACGTTAAGTCAACTGGCGGGTGGACTGGCTTCGGCATTGACGGCGAAGGCGAATGGCACCACAGCAGAACAAGGGGGTAGTTTCCTTACTGCAACCTCTGGGGCAGAGACGGCTAAAAGGGCGGTAGAGAATAATTATCTAAGTATTGCAGATGTTCAGAACTTCATTCGAGAACTGAGCAAAGCGCAAAAAGAGGGCCGTGATACTAAACCGATTTTAGAGAAATATAAAGGGATTAGTGAAGAGAATCGTCAGCAACTCATAGCGTGTAAGGGTAATGTGGTTTGTGAAACGGCACATTTACATGAAATGAATACTGGGGCTGAAGAGCTTGAGAGAAATTTAGGGTTCTTTAGTCGTATGACGGTGTATTATCCAAATGATTTAAATACAGCGAATCGTACTGCATTATTTAATTTAGTTGAAAGTGAGAATGCAGAAAGTTTTAGCAAGCTTTCGGATACAACAAAATTTGGTTTGAATGCTATGGAGGCTGGTACAGCAACAGGCTATGCAAGAGTTGGATTAAGCAATGTTAAGAGCTTAATTAGTGGAAAAAATAAAGCTTATCCGACATCGGGAATGGATGGGTATAAGCGTACTAATGTCGGGGATGAGGATTATCGTTCAAGTGGTGCTGAGAATGCAGCATTGTATCCTAAATTAAAAGAGGAGTTAGCAATGAAGCAGAAAGCCGGGTTTGAAAAAGTTGTTAAAGATTTAAGTAAAAAACCCACTGGTAGTGTTTTAATGATACCTGATTATCGTCATCAATTGTCAGAGGCTAGATCAACTTTATCACCTAAGTTGCAGAGAAGTGGGAATGCAGCCGTTGCTCAAATTAATATTGATGGATTAACCACTAGAAAATTAGTTGGCCATAGTCAAATAGATAAAGCACAAGGTAGTTTTGTTGGGCAAGGAGAAACAAAATTTGAATCTCTAAAATTACCTAACAAAAAGGGAGATTTGATAGATAGAAGAGTTGATTCTGAGTATAAGATTTTATCTAACTTAGCTGATCAATTAGGTTCTAATAGACAAGCAAAAGGTCAGGTCACAATATTTACTGAGCGTCCAGCTTGCTTAAGTTGTCTAGGTGTAGTAGACCAATTTATCAAACGCTATCCAAATATAAAGGTAAATGTTTTTGACAATAACGGAAAAGCAATTAAACATAATGGAGAAAAATAATGGCAAAACGAGTTAATTATGAAACTTTAAAACAATGGTTTTTTGAGGATGCTTACATTTGGTGTCAACGTAAATTTACTGAAGGGAAAGTAAAGAGTTGGCATGGAGAATTTAATGAATGGGGAGGTGCTTTAGATAGTTTTGATGGGCATTTTGATTTGCTAATTGAGAAGTTAATGCTAAATGTAATTTTTATTATAACTAATGGAGCAAGGCATATATTGAGTCATCAGATAGTTTTTAATGAAATACAAGAGATTTTATTGAATAATAACCTTGATGAGCTAGTTTCTGTTTTAGAAGAAGATGAAAAAGAGGATTTTCTTTATGATTTAAATTTGATTTTAAATAATAGGGAGATTGAAGAATAGCAAGTAGTATAATGATATTGACCCAGATATCCCCACCTAGATAGCGCGCGCTTCCTAACGCGTGCTTGTATCTACCTAAAAATAGACAAATCGAAGTTGTTAATGAAAATAGTAAAAATCTGAATCAAACGAAATCGATGTTTTAGGCACGCGTCAGGAGATGCGCGCCATCATTGGGGAATGTATAAATAATAAGTTGGAGAAGAATGAGCCGAAAATAAATAGCTGGTTAAAAGGTGATAATGATGCTAAGTAGGTTATTCCAGTATTTGGTTTTTACATTTTTTGTATCCATAGTTTGCTTTATTGGGTTTTCGTTATTTTTAATTCTTATATCCTATATATTAAATTGGGGAGAAATATCTTTAAGTGAAATAAAAGACATTGTTTTATTTTCCTTTAATGTGTTTAGTAAGGGATTTCCTTTACTCTTTTTATCTATATTTATTTCAGATAATTTAAAAAGAAGATGAAAGGTGCTTTAAGAATATCCCCCATAGATGGCGCAAGCGTCCACGCTTGTGCCATAACAAGCACCAATAATAGCGCCAGCGTCCACGCTGATGCTGTTTAATAAAAACATTGCGAATTTTACCCATAAACGTTGGGAGAAACAATGTTCAAAATCCTTTGGATTTTGTGACCGCACTTTTAGTTGATAGGCACAAGCGAGGACGCTTGCGCCATCGTGGGGCTTGGGCTGATGCATACGGTAGTAGTAAAGCGGGTAATATTCTTGATGATAATGAAAAGAGTATAAAGAAATATATTGGGGGGAGTAATGAAAATTAAGCTATTGCTTCAATATCTTATATTTTGGTTAATTATATTTATTATTTGTTTTACATTTTTTACATTCACATTTAGTTTATTTGAGCTACTTTTAAAGCTTGATAATTATTCTTTTTCTGATTTTAAGAAAATGGCATCTTTTTGGCTAAATGGCTCTGCTGCAATGGCGACTTTAGTTTTGATCATTGAAGCTAAAAATAAGCGATGGTAATGTTGAGGGGAAAATATGTTTGTAAAAATATTAGGTTATTTGATATTTGAATAGCATACTTTAATAAAGTGCGGTCAATTTCCAAAGAGTTTTAAAATCTCTCAAAAATTGACCGTACTTTTGTATTTTCAATGATGCTTATTTTAAGCAAATTTTGATATCACAGTGAAGCAGCCCAAGATAAAAACCGCTTCAAAACAAAATCGCTCACTCACACTGATATTGAAAATCGCAGTGAGGTTGAAGTGAAAAGCGTGAGTGCGGGGCTTTCAACGGATATGGCACAGAATGCTAAAAATGCGATGGCTGCCGCGGCGAGTGCTTTAGGGAATAAACATGAAAGTGCTACAAGTCAAACGCAATCAGCGATAGGGTCTAATATTCAAATTGACACAGAAACACCGGAAAATTTGACCGCGCTTTCACGTGATACGAAGAACGCCAATCATAAGGTGAAAGCCTTTGATTTACAGGAAATCAAAGAACAACAAGAAGCGGCGCAAGTAGCCGGTGAGTTATTTTCAAAAATCACAGGTGATGTAGCCAAAGCATTTGAATTTGAAGACGGCAGCAAAGAGAAGATTGCGATGCATGCCCTTGCGGGCGCATTGGCAGCGAAGATGTCAGGGGGGAATGTTGCGACAGGTGCGGCAGCCGGTGCAGGTTCAGAGTGGTTGAACACGTATGTTACAGATTACTTAAACGAACACACGAAAGACCTTAAGTTAGATGCAGGACAAAAGGAGAAGCTTAAACAAGCGGCACAACAAATGACCGCGTTGGCGATAGGTGCGGCAGCGGGTGCAGTGACCGGTGGGACAAGTGAAACGATTAAACAGGGAGCGTTGACATCTTACAATGCGGAGACGTATAACAGACAGCTTCATCAAAATGAGAAAGAGCGTATTAAGTTGCTTGCAAATGGCGATGAAGAAAAAGAACGTCGTTTAGAAATTGCGGCTTGTGCGTTAGTGCATTGTTCTGCGCAGATTCCTACAGATGATCCGGATTATGCCAAATCGTATGAACAAGCGAGAGCAGTAGAACAACTTGGTAATACGGCGGAATATGCCCAAGAAAGAGCATTATTAAAACGCCAAACTGAAACATTTAGTGATCCTTTTGGTTCCGGTGTGCAGAACAAACTATTTGAATATAACGATACTTATAAAGCGCTAGATCACGCGAATAGAATCGATACGAAATATGCTGTAACAACACGCGCTGGTGGTGTTGTACAAGCAGTAGGAGGTGTTGCGGCTATGGCTGTCGGTACAGGTCTTTGTGAAACCGGTATTGGATGCGTGGCAGGCGTACCAGTTGCTGCTTATGGAGCTGATAATACTTATACCGGCGGGAGAGTGATTCTTACCGGTAAAAATCAAAATACATTAGGTGGTCAATTGCTCAGTCAAGTGACAGGATTAAGTCCGGAAACAGCAAATTTTGTCTATAGTTTACCGAGTTTATATACGGGGGCTAAGCCAATACTGGGGGCAACAGCGAGATTAGGTAATCAAGTTGTTGCAGAAGGGAATCAAATGGCATCTGCTATGGGGTATGTAGCTAGAGAGGTAGGCAAGGATGTTGCGGCTGGTTATAAGGCAATCCCGCGCCCCTATAAAGTTGCATTTGGTATTGAGGCTGGGATTAATACAGCGGCAGAAACGATCCCTTATGCTACTGGTCAAAAAGAAATCAATGGCAATAATATTCTCCAAAGTGGAGGGAAAGTCATTGCTGATTCTACATATTCAGGTTTAACTCATAAAGCTAGTGATGGATTAGGATTTGGTCTAGATGTTACAAAAGGAGTAATTGAAGGTAAATCTTTTGGTGAGGCTGTTAGAGATTCAGGTACATCGGTTTGGTTTTCTAAAAACTTTGGGTTATTTATAAAGGATGAAAATGTTAAAAGATTGATGTCTTCAAGCATGAGTAAAGTAACAGAAAATATTTATAATAATCAGGAAAAATCAGTTAAGGACTCAAAAAATGAAAGCAAGTAAGATTATTAGAATTATCATAGCTTCGATATTATCTTTCTGTTTTATATATTTTACTCTTATTCTAAGAGGAAAAATCGAACCTGATTTAAATCATTTTATTTATAATCTTATAATATGGGGAGGTTTTTTATGCTTTTCGGCTCTTTTGATTTCTTACTATTCTCCAGAAATTTATGGTGAGAATAAAAAAAATGATAGACAAAAATCGAAGCTCTCCAAGAAGAAAGCGAAGAGAAGAAAACCTTAGCATAGCGGTTTAATGATTTAAAAAGATATAGTATAAAGTGATCTGCACCCCAAAACTTAGACTCAATGATAGCGCAAGCGTCCACGCTTGCGCTGTTTAATAAAAATATTGCGAATTTTACCCATAAACGTTGGGAGAACCAATGTTCAAAATTCTTTGGATTTTGTGACCGCACTTTTAGTTGATAGGCACAAGCGAGGACGCTTGCGCCATCGTGGGGCAAATGCTCTTGAAAAAGCGTATGAGCGAATTGCAACAGGAGATAAAAATGAATAAAAGAGATCTTTTCAATATATTTAAAATGTCGATATTTACATTAGCTATAACATATTTGTTTGTATTATCAAAGTTTAACTTTGACTTTAGTAAAGTTAATATATTAAAAGTATTGGATTTTTTTCCTATAGTATTTATCTCGCTCTTATTTTGTTTTTATTTAGGAAGAATGCTGAAAGATAAATGAATTAGCTAGTAGTGTTTTGGTTACCCAGAGGGATACTTGAATAGCATAAAATTTTAAATATCTAGATATAAAGTGTGGTCCCCTCTGATGGCGCAAGCGTCCACGCTTGTGCTGTTTAATAAAAACATTGTGAATTTTACCCATAAACATTGGGAGAACCAATGTTCAAAATCCTTTGGATTTTGTGACCGCACTTTTAGTTGATAGGCACAAGCGAGGACGCTTGCGCCATCGTGGGGGGAAAACTCAAGAGTAAAAGAGCAAGATATGATTTATAAAAAAGGTCGTCTGAAATAGTTTCAGACGACCTTTTGCTCGATTTACGGCAATTATTAGCAGCGGCCAGCAGCTTTCAATAAAGCGTTACAACTCGATCCTCCTCGACTTCCTTTGCCGCCATGAACATTTGAACCGGAACATAAGGCGTCAGATGAAACTGCTCCCATGACAGTGGTTACATAGCAAGAGTATGATTTACCACCTGTTGTTGCTACGAATTTGACTGAATCGATGTCTCCATGGCGATTAGAAATTCTAATACTTTCAGCCGGAACATTTAATGCAAATGCGGCTTTATTTTTTAACGAATTGTCAGAAATGGTCTTATTACCGACTACTCCACAAGCGGACAAGGTTAATATCATTAACAAACTTAATGTGTATTTCATATGAAGTTTCCTTTGATGCTAGGTACTAGGGTTGTAATCCAAAGAACGATTCTAAGAAGAAAAAAAATAAAGTCAATATTTTTGGGAGAAAAAGGGTATGGTTGTATTTCTTTAAGTGATGACTGTAATAATGCAATAGAATTCTTAAATTTTTGCTCAAAAGATGATAAGTTTGAGGTGGTTTTTTCTGAGAATATTAATCACTTGGCAGCTTCGAAAACTATGCCCAAAGAATGTTAAGTTCGACTAAAGATACCAGCGCTGTTTGATACTTAAGATGCATACAGTTTGAATTGGGATATAAAGTGCGGTCAATTTTCAAAGAGTTTTAAAACCTCTCAAAAATTGACCGCTCTTTTTAACAGATACGTATGCCCCCAGATTGCGCGCGTTTTCTAACGCGCGCTTATATCTAACATTGACTTATCCACGTGCAGATGACGTTTAATTTAGACGTGAATTGCGGTCGTTTATCGAAACGTTTTTAAATAACACTATAGGCTTTTCGGTAAACGAATTTTTTGGCCTGGGAAGATTTTATCTGCGTCTTTAATCACTTCTTTATTTGCCGCCACGATTGCCGTGTATTTACTCCGATTGCCATAATGTTTTTCAGCAATTTTCGAAAGGGTATCGCCTTTTTGGATGACATAAAATTCATCATCGCCGGCAAGGGTTTCTCCGTTTTTTACTGTTACGTCATCAATATTGACATTGCTGATGCCGATGATGTTACCCGCCATTAATACCGCTTTTTCTAAAGCGCCGGCAGAGCTGGCGACGCCCGAAATTTTTGCCACGCCGTTTTCGACTTTCACCGCTACATCCGCAACGCCCGGGTTGTCTTCGTTAATGTGGTTGGTTACTGCAGCGGAAGCCTCTTCTTCTTTGCTAAAAATTTTTTTGCCAATATCGCCGACAAAATCAAATAATCCCATTTTCATCTCCTTATTGATTCATTAAGGGGACCACAACATACCCAATTCAGCCATATAAGTCTAGGAATAAAATGTTAGGCGGGAAAAAGGGTTCTAGATTAGAATACCGCGAATTTAACTTAAAGATAGGACAGCTTATGCGTTGGCAAGGTCGTAGAGAAAGTTCAAATGTGGAGGATAGACGTTCCTCGGGCGGTGGTTTCGGTGGCGGAAAACCGACCGGTATTTTGGGGCTGATCATTATTTTGGTCGGCGCTTATTATGGCGTGGATTTATCAGGCTTGGTTGGTGAGATGGAGGTGGGCACTACGCAAAGTTCACCTTTGCAATCACAGCAAGAAGACCAATTATTTAAACTCTCTAAAGTGGTGCTAGGCGACACCGAGGAAGTGTGGTCCACATACTTTTCCAAAAATAACCGACAATATTTAGAACCTCGCATGGTTATCTACAACGGCGTAACCCCAACGGCGTGCGGCACGGGGCAATCTGCCATGGGGCCATTTTATTGTCCAAATGATCAACGGGTCTATTTGGATTTATCGTTTTACAACGACATGAAAAATAAACTGGGTGCAGCCGGCGAATCTGCGTTTGCTTATGTGATTGCCCATGAAGTGGGGCATCATGTACAGAATTTATTCGGCACGTTGACACAAGTGCATCGTCTGCAAAGTCGTTCATCCCGTGCAGAAGCAAATCAACTTTCCGTGAAATTGGAACTTCAGGCGGATTGCTATGCCGGCGTGTGGGCATCACAAGCGGTAAAAAGCGGTTTATTTGAAAGCGGCGATATTGAAAAAGCGTTTAATGCGGCGGAATCGGTAGGCGATGACCGTTTGCAAAAACGCAGTCAAGGTTATGTGGTTCCCGATAGTTTCACCCATGGTACGTCAGCCCAGCGTTTGCAATGGTTTAAAGTGGGCCTAACCAGCGGCAATCCGGCACAATGTAATCCCTTTTAGCGGTTGGCAGAAACAAAAAGTGCGGTGGTTTTTTGAAGCGTTTTTCAATGCAGAAAAACAGGTTGAAAACTGATCGCACTTATTCATCAAAAGGCTGATGTTGACGGTGTGTCGAAATCAGCCTTTGATTTGCTTTTATCTAACTAAAAATAGACAAAATGAAGTTGTTAATGAAAATAGTATAAATCTGAATTAAACGAAATTAATGTTTTAGGCACGCGTTGGGAAACGCGCGCCATCGTGGGGGAAAATAAGAGATGATATTGGAATCTAAAAAAACAGATTTTGAATTCAAAGTTGGTGAGGTGTATTTTGGTTTTGGATTGTTTATTAATTTATATTTAAATAAAATTTATGTATTAATAAGGAGACCATCAGACTTAACTCCTGTTTTAGAGGAGTTGTCTCAATTTAATATAATAAATTCAAATGATATTTTAAATTGGGATAAAAGAATTGAAAGTAATGGATTGTATATAAACATTCAACCAATGGAATTAAATGATTTTGATTGGGATCTTTATCATAGCGGAGATGAAGAAATTAATAATATTTTTGAGGAAATATATAAAAATATTAAAGATAAGTATGGTGAATGATAATTTTTATAAAATATTAATAAATTAAATTCTATAACTTTATTTTATAGGGTTGACAAGAACTGGTCAACCAAGTTTTCTCATGGTTCCTTGTATGATCCAAAAGTCATAAAATAAAGGAGGTGATTATGCAAACTAAATTTAATTTATATCCTAAAGAACAATTACCTGAAAACTTTAAGTTTCCTCAGTCTTATATTGATTTATCCAGTAATATGGAAAAGATAAATGAATTGGAATATTTTCCTTGGTGGTTTGAAGATCCTGATTATGAGAATTCAGAGATAGAGGACAGTGTTTATCTTTATAGTAAAGCAATAGAAAAACTAACAGGTGTGGCTGATTTAATATCATTTGCTAGAGATGGCGATTGGGCAGCTTGTTTCAAATTGACGGATTATTCTGGAAACCCGAGAGTTTATGTTCACGATCTTGGTAATGAAGCCAATAAATATGAATGTAAGGATTTTGATGAGTGGTTAGCAGAAGAAATCAAAAATGCAAAAGAGTATTAAAATGGACTATTTAAATTTAAGTAAAGAAGTTTCCTATGCGCTTCGTCATGCGCCATGGGAATATGAATTAGAACTGGATTCTGAAGGTTGGGTTTCTGTCGAACAATTAATTTCATCATTTAGAAATAGTGATGAAAAATGGAATACGTTAACCGAAGACGATTTAGTTAAAATGATCAACCTATCGGAAAAGAAAAGACATGAGATTAAAAATGGAAAAATAAGAGCTTTCTATGGTCATTCAATTCCAATGAAAATTTCTAAAGAAATTGGTTATCCACCAAAGTATTTATACCATGGGACAAGTATAAATTATTTATATGATATTAAATCAAATGGATTGAAGCCGATGTCTCGTCAATATGTACATTTATCTGAGGATGTTGAGACAGCAAAATTGGTCGGGGATAGAAAAAAAGGAGAGACAATTCTTCTGATAATTGATACAGAATTAGCTCAATCTAAAGGCATTAAGTTTTATATAGGTAATGAAAAAGTATGGTTATCAGATGGTATTCCAGCTGAATTTATTAAAGATAACTTCTAAATGAAACCAATAAAGTGCGGTTAATTTTAAAAGAGTTTTAAAACCTCTCAAAAACCGACCGCACTTATTCATTAAAAAAGGCTGATATTGACAGTGTCGATATCAGCCTTTGGTTTATGGAAAGGGGATTATTGAGGCATCTTTAATTGCGGGTCTTGTCCATAGGATGGATGTCTTGGGCCGTAAAGCAAACAGCCATTACAAGAACGACCTAACATGTTTCCGGTTGCCCATCCTGCCACTTTATATCCTTTATCAGACACGTTATTGGCAATCTGTTTAACGACTGCGGTCACCAGCATAGCAAGCGCGCCGCCGTTGTTATTGCTTTCAGCATCGTCCGCATAGCCTTTGCCTTCCCACAAGGTTTTACCATTGCGTAAGTCAACGAGTTTGCCACTCACTTTTACTCTGGTCACGCTGTCGAACACTTGGTAATTCACACCGTAGTCGTCCACATTAATGTAGAGCACGGCATCGGCACCAAAAATCTCGCGTAATTTTTGTGGGTTGACGTTATGAATTTCTTGCGCTTGTGTTAACCCGTTATTTTTAAAGGTTTGATAAACAAGAGCCGGTGGAAAAACATAGTAACCATTTTCAGCCAATGGTGAGATGGCTTGAGCCAACACAGCTGGGGAGCCTTTTACATCATTGGTCGTATCGGTTGGAAGCAACACTAAGATAGACTGCGGTTTGCTCTCTAAATAGTTGGTATAGTCATACGGCGTTGGCTTCATTGCAGAACAGGCAGAAAGCAAAAATGCGCAAGCCATGGCTAAATAGAGTGAAATTTTTCTCATTTTTTCTCTCCTTTTTTCGCTTTTTTATTTGTGCGATTTTCTTGGGCTGCCTCTACTTTTTTTCCTTTATTTAACAAGAAATTGATGTACTGCGTCGATTCAGGAAACAGGCTCATTTCTTTTTGATAATATTCAGCCATTTTTCCCAGATTACCTAATTGTCCATATAAAAGACCAATTTGTGCGTATAAACCGGGTGGCACTTTGTTGCCGCCATCCAGTTGAGCCAGTTCTTCTAATTTTTGCAGTTGTTCTTGCGGATCACCTTCTTGTATTAGGTGTTGATAAACAGAAGAAGGGTAAACATCACCATTCCAAGTGTAGAGCGAGTGTTGTTTGTGCCCTGATGAACATGCCGTCAATACAGCGACGGCAGACAAACACGCGAGAAGTGTTAATTTCTTCATCATCTAACCCTTAATTAGCCGGTTTCCATTGACCTGCTTCAACACCTGAAACAAGGTTGTTTACCGCTTCACGAATGGCTAAATCTAACACTTTGCCATTGAGTGTTGAGTCGTATCCTGAAGTACCGCCAAAGCCTAATACTTCACGGTTAGAAAGATTGTATTCACCGGCACCTTGCACGGAATAAACCACTTCAGATGTTTGCGTGTTAACAATGTTTAAGGTGACTTTCGCGTAAGCCACTTGTTGTTTTCCGCGACCTAAAATGCCAAATAATTGTTGGTCGCCAACGGTTTTACGGCCAAATTCCGTGACATCGCCGGTAACCACATAATTTGCGCCTTTTAAGGTTTGTTTTTTACCTTTGATTTTCGCTTCTGCAGCAGTTTCAGACATATTGGTGCGATCTAACACACTAAAACGGCCTGATTGTTGTAAATGAGAAACTAAAATCGTTTTTGCTTGATTTCCTAATTGATCGCCATCGGAGAATACGCCATTTTGATAGCTTGAACGGTTGTCAAATTTACCGACAGAAATCGGCGCTTTTACGCCATGATAAGCCGTGTTGTAGGTGGTGACTTTTTGTACTTCTACGGTACGGGAGCCTTCAGTTGCACAGCCTGCTAATGCTAAAATACTTGCTGATAATAAAACCGGATAGAATTTTTTCATCATAGAATCCTTATATTTTCATGAATAAAAAGTGTCCTGAATATCAAAGACGCTGCATTTTAAAGAATTTATTGTTCCTTCGCTATCGAATTTTCTGCGGAATTTATGCTAGTTAATCATCTTTTAGCGGTTTTTTTATCAGATCTAAAAAACAATTTAAAAACGCACCGCACTTTATTAAACCAATCAGGAGAAACCTTGTGTTATTTAAAAAAATATTCGGCATGATTCAATTTAGCGGCTATAAAAGTTTTTCCGGCTTATACGATCGCTATGCCATTATTGGGTTTGAAAAGCAGCTTGATTTCGCCGAACGAGTAGAGAATTTAGATTGGAACGTGGATTTGAAAGCCGGGAAAATCACCTTCGGCGAGCAATATACTTATCCGGTTCAGGTGTTGGGCTCTTTTTCTTTTGAGAGTCAAACTTGGCTTTGGAGTTGGGCAAACCAAGCCGCCAATATTCCGGCGAAGTTGTTGGAACAAGCGAAAGAATTTCGTGCTTACGGCAAAAAATACAAAATTGATGAACTCACAAAACCCAATCGAGAACTTGCCTTAAATGACGTTCATAGTTTTGGTTTGGTCGCGTTAGGCATGTTTGAGTCTGACGGCTATTACGTAGGCAATTTTGGTGCGGGTGCATTGTTGGTGACAGTGAAAGATCGCAATTTACGCAAGACATTCTCTTTGGAAGAAGAACATTTGAGAATCTTGTCAGTTTATCCACAATTCATTTCTTTATTTGAAATTAAAGCCCAGAAAAAAGTGCTACAAAATTATGTGACGGCAAAGGAATATCGCATTATCGAAAATACGGAAACCCATTTAATCGCCCGTCGTGGTGAAAAAGAAATTGTCGGCATTTTTGATGAAGAAGGGCGTTTGTCGCAGCTGAAAGGGTAGTGTGAGAGGAAGTGCGGTCAACATTGACGATGTTTTTTAATTGAAAAAACACGCTGGATGTTGACCGCACTTTTATTTTTTCTTCACAAAGCAAACGTTTGCTTTTGGCTTGGCTAAGGATTAGAATTTGCCGATTTTTTTTACTTTGAAAGGATACAAAAATGAGTTCTGAAAATTTTAGTTTGAAGCCCGTTCCACAACATGAACGTAAAGGTGCTGTGGCACTGACGTTTGTTATGCTGGGATTAACGTTTTTCTCTGCAAGTATGTGGACGGGCGGCACGCTGGGCACATCACTCACTTACCATGATTTCTGGTTAGCCGTGATCATCGGTAACTTAATGTTAGGGATTTACACGTCATTTCTTGGCTACATTGGTGCAAAAACCGGCTTAACGACCCATGTTTTGGCTCGTTATTCCTTCGGTGTGAAAGGCTCTTGGTTGCCATCTTTAATTTTAGGCGGTACCCAAGTGGGCTGGTTTGGTGTTGGGGTGGCAATGTTTGCGATTCCGGTCAACAAAGTTACCGGCATTGATGTGAACTATTTAATTTTCGGATCCGGTTTATTAATGACCATTACGGTTTTCTTTGGTATCTCCGCGCTGACCATTCTTTCCACCATTGCGGTGCCGGCAATTGCGGTGCTTGGTTCTTATTCGGTGTATTTGGCGGTAACGGATGCCGGTGGCTTATCTGTGTTAGAAAATATCATGCCGAAAGACGACATTTCTTTACCAATGGCAATTACCTTGGTTGTGGGCTCTTTCATCAGTGCCGGTTCATTAACGGCAGACTTCGTGCGTTTCGGACGCAAAGCCAAACAAGCGATTTTAATCAGTATGATTGCGTTCTTCTTGGGCAACTCATTAATGTTCGTCTTTGGCGCCGCCGGGGCAGCGGTAACCGGGATGTCCGATATTTCTGATGTGATGGTTGCCCAAGGATTAATTCTGCCGGCGATTATTGTACTTGGTTTAAACATTTGGACGACTAACGATAATGCGCTTTATGCCTCCGGTTTGGGTTTCGCTAACATTACCGGCTGGAGTAGCCGTCCATTATCAGTATTAAACGGTGTGATCGGTACGCTTTGCGCCTTGTGGTTATACAACAACTTTGTGGGCTGGTTAACGTTTTTATCTGCCGCCATCCCACCGATTGGGGGCGTTATCATTGCCGACTATATTTTGCGTAATAAAGCCTATGCCAATTTTGAACAAGCAAAATTTGTCACCATCAACTGGACGGCAATTATCTCTGTGGCAATCGGGATTGCTTGCGGTAAATTCTTGCCGGGTATTATTCCGTTAAATGCCGTTATTGGCGGCGCTGCGGCTTATTTTGTGTTAACGTCGTTATTCGGTAAAAAATTGGCGTTTAAATAGGTGCGATAAATGTTAGTTAAAAATATTCATATTAACGGTCGTGAAGGCTTATGGCAGATTGTCATTGAAGACGGCAAGATTGCCCGCATTCTGCCTAACGAAGAACAGATTGATTTTTCCGGAGACATTTTAGACGGCGAACAGGGCATTGTGTATCCGCCGTTTGTTGAACCGCACATTCATTTGGATGCGACACAAACCGCAGGACAACCGAACTGGAACCAATCCGGTACCTTATTTGAAGGGATTGAACGTTGGGCTGAGCGAAAATCTTTATTGAGCCATGAGGATGTGAAATCCCGCGCGTGGAAAACCTTAAAATGGCAAATCGCAAATGGCGTGCAACATGTGCGTACCCACGTGGATGTGTCTGACCCAACGTTAACTGCACTCAAAGCCATGCTCGAAGTGAAAAAAGAAGTGGCTCCTTGGGTGGATCTTCAAATTGTGGCATTTCCACAAGAGGGGATTTTGTCTTATCCGAACGGTGAAGCGTTGTTAGATCAAGCGATGGCAATGGGCGCAGATGTGGTGGGGGGCATTCCGCACTTTGAATTCACCCGTGAATACGGTGTGGAATCTATGCACATTGCCTTCAATATTGCGCGCAAATACAACAAACAAATCGATATTCACTGTGATGAAATTGATGATGAACAATCCCGTTTTGTGGAAACGGTTGCCGCATTGGCATTGAAATATGAAATGGGCGACAAAGTGACGGCGAGCCATACCACTGCAATGCATTCGTACAATAATGCCTATGCCTCTCGTCTTTTCCGTTTGTTGAAATTATCCAAAATTCATTTTGTGGCTAATCCGCTCGTCAACATTCATTTGCAAGGTCGATTCGATACTTATCCAAAACGCCGTGGTGTGACGCGCGTGAAAGAAATGCTGAAAAACAAGATCAACGTGTGTTTTGGCCATGATGACGTATTTGACCCTTGGTATCCGTTGGGAACCGCAAATATGTTGCAGGTGTTACACATGGGGTTACACGTTTGCCAACTCATGGGCTACGGACAAATTAACGACGGCTTAAAATTAGTGACTGAAAACAGTGCAAAAGCGCTAGGGTTACAAGGTTATGGCGTGGAAGAAGGGAATGCCGCTAACTTTATTATTTTACCGGCAGAGAATGGCTTTGATGCAGTACGTCGTCAAGTGCCGACACGTTATTCTATTCGACACGGCAAGGTCATTGCAGAAACCAAATTAGCTGAAACGACCATTCATTTAAACGATAACGAACGCGTCACTTATCGTTAATCTGTCTTTTTTAAGGATAAGTGCGGTCAATATCCGATGTGTTTTTTCTGCTGAAAAACATCGTCAATATTGACCGCTCTTTTTTGTTTTTCTAAACCTCTCTTTCAGTATTTGTCACAGGCGGCGTTCCTCACTATAATTTCCGCTTTTAAAACCAAACCGGTAAATAATCCTATGCAATTAGAACCTGATTTCTGGCGCCACAAAAACCTGCTTGATATGAATGATGCCGAATGGGAGGCATTATGTGATGGTTGCGGTAAGTGTTGTTATCGTAAATATATTGATGGCGAGGGCAAATATGAGCGTTTGTATTACACCCGTATCGCGTGCAATTTATTGGATTTAGAAACAGGAAAGTGCGGTAATTATTTGAAACGTTTTGAGTTGGAAGAGGATTGCACCAAACTGACCAAAGACAATTTACCTGAATTTGGTTGGCTGCCAGCGACTTGCGCCTATCGTTTACTTTATGAAGGCAAACCGTTGCCGTCATGGCACCCGTTAATTAGCGGTGATCCTGAAAGTGTTAAACGTGCAGGCGTGTTAATCCAAAACGGCATTCATGAATGTGATGTCATTGATTGGTTTGAGTTTGTTGTGGATGAAGAACAATAGATTTCAGCGTTGGAATAGTTATCACATCAATAAGAAATGATTTCCTTAAAAAAGCCCAGGTTAAGTGGGCTTTTTTTATTTGCTAAAAACTCAGCTAAAATTACTGCTTAATGCTTGTAAATACTGAAAGATTTATTTTGATGGAGATCACTAATTTGGATTAAAAACGTTGTTTTTACCTGCCCCTTCACTACAATACTTATAAATCGTTATTTTTGTGTTGTATTGAGTTGTAGGTTCATATGCAAGTTTCTGATTCTCTTAAACGATTTGCTGAAGATGTTGGCATTTCGCTTTCTCATTATGATATCGATGGGCATTTGATTTATGCACCTCCGGAAACGTTGCGTTATTTCACCGCACTTTTGCAACCGCCGAGTAAACGGGAAAAAGGGGCGTTTGATGATGTGATTACCGCCTTTGAAAACGAGCCGATTCATTATGATTTAGCGCGTTTATCCCTTTCCGAGCCTGTTTCCCTAAATATTCAACTTCTTGATGAACAAGGTAAAAAATGTGTTGAACAAACCTGTTCTTCAAGCCAATTGCTTTTATTGCCTTCATTACCATTTGGTTACTACCAATTAAATCTTTCCACGGCTAATCAAAAATATGTGATTCGTGTTTTGGTAGCGCCGCGTACCGCCTATCAACCGCCGGTGTTGCAAACGAAAAAAGCCTGGGGGATAAATGTTCAGTTATATAGTTTACGTTCTCAAACCAACTGGGGTATCGGTGACTTCGGTGATTTAGCTTATTTAATCGAGCAGGGCGCAAAACAGGGCGCGGATTTTATTGGTATTAATCCGTTACATTTGATGTATCCCGCCGTGCCGGAATGGGCAAGCCCTTATAGTTCGTCCTCCCGCCGTTGGTTAAATTTTATTTATTTGGATGTTGCAGCTTTGCCGGAATTTAAATTATCCCGTTCCGTACAAACGTGGTTTCATTCTGCACCCGTGCAAGAACAAATAACCTCCTTGCGTGAAGCCAAAACCGTGGCTTACGGCGAAATAATGCAGCTAAAACTGACCGCACTTGAACAACTATTCGATTTCTTTAAACGTAGCAAATCTGCACAAATCATCGCCCGTCGCCAAGATTTTGATGCCTTCAAAAAAGCACAAGGTGAAGCTTTGTTATTGCAAGGGCTCTTTAATGTGTTAGATGGCATTGAGCATAAACACCAACAGGCGGAAGAAAATACCATTGGTTGGTTGGGCTGGCGTAAAGTGTGGCAAACGCTCTCGGCGCGTGAACGCAACGCCTTGTTAAAAGAACATGAAGCGCAAGTGGAATTCTTCGCGTGGTTACAATGGGCGACATCACAACAATTAAGTGAGCTACAAGCGTTATGCCGTCAAGTGGGAATGCAGCTTGGCATTTATGGCGATTTGGCTGTAAACAGCTCTCGCGGAAGTGCCGATGTGTGGTCAGACCCTGAACTTTATTGTGTGAACGCGTCTGTCGGTGCGCCGCCTGATCCGTTGGGCCCGGTCGGACAGAATTGGAATTTGCCGCCATATAATCCAAGTGTGTTAAAGGCGCGTGGTTTCCAACCGTTTATTGAGATGTTGCGTGCCAATATGCAGAATTTTGGCGTGTTGCGTATCGATCATGTGATGGGCTTGTTCCGTTTGTGGCTGATTCCTGAAAATAAAACAGCGGCAGATGGCGCTTATGTGCATTATCCGTTTGATGAACTGATGGCGATTCTTGCTATTGAAAGCCAACACAACCAGTGTTTAGTGATTGGTGAGGATTTAGGCACTGTGCCTGATGAAGTGCGGTTGAAATTAAACGAGTTTCGTATTTTCTCGTATTTTGTGTTGTATTTTGCACAACGTAACAAAATGTATCCGCTCAAACAGGATTTCCCACCACATGCCTTTGCCACTATCGGCACCCATGATGTGCCTTCTTTACAAAGTTTCTGGCATTGCCTTGATTTGGCGTTGTTCGGTCAGCTCGGGATTTTAGAGGGCGACGTGTTAAAAGAAAAGTACGATCAACGCGTCGTAGATAAACAAGCCTTATTAGACAGCTTGCACCGCGACGGTTATTTACCGCCCGATTATTGGGGCGATGCTTTAAGCATGGCAATGCACGACAATTTGAATCGTCAAATTCACCGTTATTTGGCAGAAAGTGCAAGCCAGTTGGTGGGTGTGCAATTAGAAAATTTATTGAGCCAAGAAGTGTCATTCAATTTGCCGGGCACTTCAACGGAATACCCAAATTGGCGAAAAAAATTAAGCCAATCTTTAGAACTTATTTTTGATGATGCGCAAATGACCGCATTTTTCTCTTTAATTAATCAAGCCCGCAAAGCTTAGCGAGGATTTATTATGACTCAACTAGTAGCGCAATCCGTGATTAATCAATTTTTTGATGGAACACATTCTGATCCTTTTTCCGTATTGGGTATGCACGAAACCGATAACGGCATTGAAATTCGTGCTTTATTGCCGGATGCCAGCCGTGTCAGCGTCATTGATAAAGAAAATCAAGACACCGTCTGTGAATTGGATTGTTTAGATGACAGAGGCTTTTTTGCCGGTGTTGTGCCGAACACCCGTGATTTCTTTGCCTATCAATTACAAGTGTATTGGGGCAAAGAATCGCAAATCCTTGAAGACCCTTATCGTTATCATCCTATGATTAATGATTTGGATGAATGGCTTTTAGCTGAAGGCTCATTCTTGCGTCCGTATGAAGTGTTAGGTGCGCATTTTATCGAATGTGATGGTGTTTCCGGTGTGAACTTCCGTTTGTGGGCACCGAACGCGAAACGGGTGTCTGTAGTGGGGGATTTCAACTATTGGGACGGACGTCGCCATCCGATGCGCTTACATCCGGCAAGCGGCGTATGGGAATTATTCCTACCGAAAGTGTCGTTAGGGCAGTTGTATAAATTTGAATTAATTGATTGCCACGGCAATTTACGCTTAAAAGCTGACCCTTATGCCTTCAGTTCGCAGTTACGTCCTGATACAGCGTCACAAATTAGTGCGTTGCCGGATATCGTGCCAATGACAGAAGCCCGCCGCAAAGCCAATCAATGGGATCAACCGATTTCCATTTATGAAGTGCACCTAGGCTCTTGGCGCCGTAATTTAGAAAATAATTTCTGGCTAGATTACGACCAAATCGGCGATGAATTGATTCCTTATGTAAAAGAAATGGGCTTTACACACATTGAGTTTTTGCCGCTTTCCGAATTCCCGTTTGACGGTTCTTGGGGCTACCAACCGCTAGGGCTGTATTCTCCAACTAGCCGTTTTGGTACGCCGGAAGGGTTTAAACGTTTAGTGGAACACGCCCATGAAGCCGGCATTAACGTAATTTTGGACTGGGTGCCGGGGCATTTCCCAAGCGATACCCATGGTTTAGTCGCCTTTGACGGCACGGCATTATATGAACACGCTGATCCGCGCGAAGGATTCCATCAAGACTGGAACACGCTCATTTACAACTATGGTCGCAACGAAGTGAAAAACTTCTTATCCAGTAATGCCTTATATTGGATTGAACGTTTCGGGATTGACGGTATTCGTGTCGATGCGGTGGCATCCATGATTTATCGTGATTACAGCCGTGCCGAGGGAGAATGGATTCCGAACCAATACGGCGGACGGGAAAATTTAGAAGCCATTGAATTCTTAAAACACACCAACTGGAAAATTCATAGTGAAGTGCAAGGGGCGGTTTCCATTGCGGAAGAATCGACCTCTTTTGCCGGTGTAACACATCCAACCGAAAAGGGGGGCTTGGGCTTTAATTTCAAATGGAATATGGGCTGGATGAATGACACCCTTTCTTACATGGAAAAAGATCCGGTCTATCGCCAATATCACCACAATCAAATGACTTTCGGCATGGTGTATCAATACAGCGAAAACTTTGTATTACCACTTTCTCATGACGAAGTGGTGCATGGCAAATGTTCCCTAATCGGTAAAATGCCGGGGGATGCGTGGCAAAAATTCGCGAACTTACGTGCTTATTACGGTTATATGTGGGGCTATCCGGGTAAAAAATTATTGTTCATGGGAAATGAATTCGCACAAGGCCGCGAATGGAATTACCGCGAAAGTCTTGATTGGTTCTTATTAGATGAATCCATCGGCGGAAGATGGCACATCGGTATGCAACAGTTGGTGAAAGACCTCAATAAAATTTACCGTGAAAATGCACCGCTCTTTGAACTGGATTCGGATCCGCAAGGCTTCGATTGGTTGGTGGTGGATGATGCGCAAAACTCCGTATTTGCCTTTGAACGACGTAGCAGCAAAGGCGAGCGCATTATTGTGATCAGTAACTTTACGCCGGTGCCACGCCATGATTATCGTATGGGCGTGAATGTTGCCGGTCAATATCACGAAATTTTAAATACGGATTCATCCTTTTACGAAGGCTCAAATCTTGGCAATTGCGGTGCAGTGGAAAGTGAGGCAATCTCAAGCCACGGACGAGATAATTCCATTTCTGTTTCTATTCCGCCATTGGCAACCCTCTATTTGAAATATCAAGGATAAGGCATGGTTGCAGTAAAAAATCAGGGCAAGGCTTATCCTTTCGGTTATAGCCAATATGAAGAAAACGGTGAGCAAATCACTCACTTTGCGCTGTATTCTTCTGTGGCGGATGCCGTGGAGTTGTGCTTGTTTGAGAACGGTAAGAAAGAACAGCGTTTTGCCATGCATTGTAGCGAAAATGTTTGGCATATTGCGCTTTCCGGTGTGGCTAACGGTATGCAATACGGTTTTAGAATCACCGCCGAAAATGACCGCACTTTGGCCAATCCAAACAAGCTCATGCTTGATCCTTATGCTAAAGCCGTGGTGGGTAAACCGGATTTAAGTTCGGCAGAAGTGCGGTCGATTTTTCAGTTAAATGATCCACGAGATAACGCTGAATTTGCGCCGAAAGGTCAAATCATTGAGACGGCATTTGACTGGCAACACGATAAAGCCCCGAAAACACCTTGGGCAGAGACAGTAATTTATGAGCTCAGCGTAAAAGGCTTTAGCCAATTACGTGCTGAACTACCGGAAACAGTACGCGGAACCTATGCCGGTTTAGCTTACACGCAAAGTGTGGCGTATTTAAAAGAATTAGGTGTCACGGCAGTGGAATTGTTGCCGATTAATTACCACGTAAACGAACCGCACTTGCAAGAAAAAGGATTACAAAATTATTGGGGATATAACCCGTTGGCGATGTTTGCCGTAGAGCCCAAATATTGCTCTGAAGCGAACCGCGAAAACCCGTTGTATGAATTCAAAAGCATGGTGAAAGCGTTACATGAAGCGGGGATTGAAGTAATTTTAGATGTGGTGTTTAACCACACAGCAGAATCGGAAAAATCATTTCCAACGTTCAGCCAACGTGGCATTGATGATCGGACGTATTATTGGCAAAACGAACAAGGCGAATATATTAACTGGACGGGGTGCGGCAATATGCTGAACCTCGCCAATGACATCACCCGCAAATGGGTGGTGGATTGCCTTCGTTATTGGGTGGAAGAATGCCATGTAGATGGTTTCCGTTTTGATTTAGGCACGGTATTAGGGCGTGAGTCACCGGATTTCAATCCACACGCCAAACTGTTTGATGACATCGCTCGAGAGCCGAGTTTACAACAGGTAAAATTCATCAGCGAACCTTGGGATATTGGCCATTACGGTTATCAATTAGGGCGTTTTCCCCATTATTTTGCTGAATGGAACGACCGCTTCCGTGATGATATGTGTCGTTTTTGGTTATGGAAAAGTGGGGAAGTGGGCGCATTTGCCGAACGTTTTGCCGGCTCAAGTGATCTGTTCAAGCGAGAAACGCGTTTGCCACACACCACCCTGAATTTTATTACCGCTCACGATGGTTTTACGTTACGCGATTTAGTCAGTTATAACCATAAGCATAACGAGGCGAACGGCGAAGATAATCACGATGGTCGCAATGAAAATTACAGTTACAACCATGGCATTGAGGGCAGTCAATTAGACCTCAATGACGAGCACCAAAGTGCGGTGGAAAATCAGCGTGTTTTAGCGCAAAGCGGATTATTGGCAAGTTTGTTATTGGGCAACGGCACACCGATGTTGCTTGCCGGTGATGAATTCGGCAACACACAATTCGGTAACAATAACGCTTATTGTCAGGATAATGAAATCACGTGGCTGAAATGGCAGGATTTCAATCAGGAATTATTTGACTTGACCAAGCAACTGATTGCAACACGAAAACAAATTCAAAGTTTGCAACGGGATGTTTGGTGGTCAGATGAAAATGTCACTTGGCTCAACATTGAGGGGGAATCAATGCGAACCGAGGATTGGCATAATCGGGAAAGCAAAGCGCTGCAAGTGGTATTAGATCAGCAATGGCTTTTCTTAATCAATGCGAAAGCAGAACCCCAGTCTTTTATGTTGCCCGTCGCGTTTGATGGACACTGGAAGGCCGTGGCAGGTACAACAAACTTAACGGAGCAACAACGGCAAGTTGATGTAGGTGGTATGGCGTTTTGTGTGTTGAAAAAAATGGATACTTAAAACAATATAATGGAGTTCACTATGAAAGCTGATCTAAATAAACACGATCTCGTTAAAAGCACCTTAGTGCTTATTTTGGCCGGTGGCCGCGGTTCACGTCTGCACGAATTAACGGATAAACGTGCAAAACCGGCACTTTATTTTGGTGGTAACCGTCGAATCATCGATTTCGCTTTGTCCAACTGTATTAACTCCGGCTTAAACCGCATTGGTGTGGTAACGCAATATGCTGCCCACTCTTTATTACGTCATTTACAAAAAGGTTGGTCTTTCTTGCCACAAGAGCGCGGTGAATTTATTGATATGCTCCCGGCGCGTCAACAAATTGATGACTCTACTTGGTATCGCGGTACAGCTGATGCGGTATATCAAAATATGGCGATTATTCGTGATCACTACCGTCCGAAATACGTCTTAATTCTCGCCGGTGACCATATTTATAAACAAGACTATAGCCAAATGTTGTTAGACCACGTGACCAGTGGTGCAAAATGTACCGTGGGTTGTATCGAAGTGCCACGTTCTGAGGCACATGAATTTGGTGTGATGGCAGTCAATGAAAATCTGAAAGTAAAAGCGTTCGTGGAAAAACCGAAAGATCCACCGGCAATGGTGGGCAAACCTGACACGTCATTGGCTTCCATGGGGATTTATGTGTTTAATGCGGATTATCTTTATGAAATGTTAAATAAAGAAGTGAATACGCCATATACCTCTCATGACTTTGGTAAAGATGTATTACCGAAATGTTTGGAAGAAGGCACCTTATATGCTCACCCGTTCAGCCGTTCTTGCATGGGACGTAACACGGAAGGCGATATTTATTGGCGCGATGTGGGGACATTAGACAGCTTCTGGCAATCGAATATCGACTTGGTGTCTGAACATCCGCAATTAGATATTTATGACCAAACTTGGCCGATTCGCGGAAACCCGGTACAAGCGTATCCGTCTAAATTCTTCTATAAAAATGCCAATGTTAAGCCGGTGGATAATTCCCTTATCGGCGGTGGTTGTGTGATTACCGATGCGTCAATCAGCTATTCCGTGTTATTTGATCGGATTAAAATTAACGAAGGTTCTGTGATTGATCATTCTGTGATCTTGCCTGAAGTGACAATTGGCAAAAATTGCATATTGAAACATTGTATCGTGGATCGTCATTGTGTCATTCCGGACGGTATGCAAATTGGTGTTGACCGTGAATTGGACAGCAAACGCTTCCGTATCAGTTCGACCGGTAAAGTGATTTTAGTGACTCCTTCGATGTTGAAAAAATTAGAAGGACAAGAAATCGCATCAGAAGAACATTTAGACTAACGTGAAAGTGCGGTCTGTTTTAAAAATAATTCTTGACCGCACTTTTTAGTGCATAGGGCGTTTTAATACGCCCTTATCAATCAAGGGGCATTAGGAAAATAAATGAAAGTATTACACGTTTGCTCGGAGTTATATCCTTTACTTAAAACCGGCGGATTAGCCGATGTGATGGGTGCATTGCCATTTGCACAAAAAGAAATCGGCATTGATGCGCGTATTTTGTTGCCGGCTTATCCGGCGATTATGGCGGGAATTCCACATACTTCAATTGTGACGGAATTTGATAATTTTGCCGGTCATGTTGTTTTGCGCTATGGCGAATATAACGGTGTCGGGGTTTATCTTATTGATGCACCGCACTTATATGCCCGTGAAGGCAACCCTTATCATGATGCGCATTACAATGATTACGGTGATAACTACAAACGTTTCGCATTGTTAGCGTGGGTTGGGGCAGAATTGTCCACCGGTTTAGATAGTTGGTGGCGTGCCGAAGTTGTCCATGCCCATGACTGGCATGCGGGTTTAACGGCGGCATATTTATTTAATAAAGGACGTCCGGCAAAATCTGTCTTCACCATTCATAATTTAGCCTATCAAGGTCAGTTTGATTATCGCCATTTATTTGAAATCGGCTTGCCGCACAGTATGTTCCATGTAGATGGCTTAGAATTGTTTGGGCAAATTTCCTACTTAAAAGCCGGACTCTATTATTCAGATGCCGTGACAGCCGTTAGTCCGACTTATGCGAAAGAAATTACCACACCGGAATTTGCGTATGGTTTACAAGGCTTACTTTCAACCCTTGATCACGAAGGGCGTTTAGTCGGTATTCTAAATGGGGTGGACGAAAAAATTTGGCATCCGATGAACGATCAGTACATTCAACATGGTTACAAGTTGAAATACATGGGCGGTAAAGCGAAAAATAAAGCGGATTTACAGGCTTATTTCAACCTTCCGGAACAAGCTGAGGCGTTATTGTTTGTCATGGTGACCCGTTTAACGGAACAAAAAGGCGTTGATTTATTGCTAGAAAGTTCCGATGAAATCGTTAAACAGGGTGGACAGTTGGCGATTCTTGGCTCAGGTGCACCGCACTTAGAAGCCGGTATTCGTCAATTAGCGGAAACCTATCCGCAAAATATTGCCGTTAAAATTGGCTACGATGAAGCCTTATCACATCTCATGGTTGCCGGTGGTGATGTCATTTTAGTGCCAAGCCGTTTTGAACCTTGCGGTTTAACACAGCTTTACGGCTTAAAATACGGTACGTTACCATTGGTGCGTGCAACAGGTGGCTTAGCGGATACGGTGGTCAATAGCACAGCGGAAAATATTCAAGCTCGAATAGCAACCGGATTTGTCTTTAGTCATGCGACGGCCGATGATTTGCGCCAAGCGTTACAAACGGCGTTTGCTTTATGGAAAAAACAACGTTTATGGGCAACGGTTCGAGTCATTGCAATGGAACAAGATTTTAGTTGGCAAATCTCTGCAACCCATTACCAACATTTATACCAAAGAATTTTATCTCACTAATGAAATACTTATCTTCTGCGTAGAGTGAAAACACACTTTACGTAGAAGATTGTTATTGTTTTTTTATTTTGAATGATTAAAATTCACCCGCTTTTTTATTAACTGAGGACTATTTTTATGATAATGGATAATTTTGATTCTCCATTCCTATACGATCGACCAGAAGTCAATGTCGATTCATTGAAAAAGACGATTGTCTATAAGCTGATTTTTTTAATTGGCCGCTCCCCAAAAGAAGCGAGTCAACGGGATTGGCTAAACGCCACATTATATGCCGTACGTGATTTCGTCACCGAAGGTTGGATTACCACTGCACGCGAAGCTAGAGCAGAAGACTCCCGCCGCGTTTATTATTTATCAATGGAATTTTTGATTGGTCGTACCTTATCCAATGCCATGATCGCAGAAGGGTTGTACGACATTGCCAAAGAAGCCCTTTCCGAATTAAACGTTGATTTAGAAGAAATTATTGAAAAAGAAGTGGATCCGGGTTTAGGTAACGGTGGTTTAGGCCGTTTAGCTGCCTGTTTCATGGATTCTATTGCGACCTTAGGCTTACCGGGTATGGGATATGGTATTCGTTATGAATACGGTATGTTCCGTCAAAAAATTGAAGATGGCCAACAAGTTGAACGTCCGGATGCCTGGTTAGAAAAAGGTGCGCCTTGGGAATTTATTCGTCCGTCTAAACGTTTTACCGTTTCTTTCGGCGGTAATATTCATTTTGAAGGCAAAAAATGTATCTGGAATAAAGGCGAAGAAGTGACCGCACTTGCTTATGACCAAGTGATTCCAGGCTATAAGAATGACTCTGCAGCGACATTACGTTTGTGGTCTGCTCATGCCGGTGAACTTTTCAACTTAGAAGACTTTAACCGCGGTCAACACATTGCTGCCGTGGAAAGTCGCGCCTCTATTAAAAATCTTTCTCGTGTGCTTTATCCGGATGATTCCACTTGGAATGGCCGTGAATTACGCTTACGTCAAGAATACTTCTTGGTTTCCGCTTCATTGCAAGACATTATCCGTCGCCATAAACGTACCCATGACAGCATGGAAAATTTAGCGGATAAAGTGGCAATTCATTTAAATGATACTCACCCGGCATTAGCGATTCCTGAGTTAATGCGCATTTTAATTGATGAAGAAGGCTTTGCATGGCAAAAAGCCTGGGATATGACCCGTCGCATTTTCTCTTATACTTGCCACACATTAATGTCTGAAGCGTTAGAAACCTGGCCGGTAGAAATGATGGCGAAAATCTTACCGCGTCATTTACAAATGATTTTTGAAATTAACGATCATTTCTTGGAATACGTCAAAACCTACATCACTACCGACGTAGATTTCATTCGTCGCGTTTCTTTAGTTGAAGAAGGGTATCAACGTAAAGTTCGTATGGGCTGGTTATCCGTGGTTGGTTCACACAAGGTTAACGGTGTTGCGGCAATTCATTCCGATTTAATGGTGTCATCCACTTTCGCGGATTTCGCGCGTATTTATCCGGAACGTTTCACTAACGTGACCAACGGTATTACCCCGCGTCGTTGGCTTGCTGTGGCAAACCCACAATTAGCGTCGTTGTTTGATAAATATATCGGTTCTGATTGGCGCTGTGATTTAAGCCAAATCGAAAAATTAAAACAATACGCCCATGAAGCGGATTTCAAACACGCCATTGCCGATATTAAATTTGCCAATAAAGTGAAATTGGCAAATTACGTGAAGAAAACATTAGACATTGATCTTGATCCACATGCGTTATTTGACGTTCAAGTCAAACGTATTCACGAATATAAACGTCAAATTTTGAACGTATTGCATATTATTGCCCGTTACAATGCGATGCTGGCGCATCCGGAAAAAGATTGGCAATCTCGTGTGTTTATCTTAGCCGGTAAAGCGGCATCTGCGTATTATGCCGCCAAACAAACCATCCATTTAATTAATGATGTGGCGAATATTATTAATCACGATACCCGTTTGGGTGGCCGCTTAAAAGTGGTCTTCATTCCAAACTACAGTGTTAGTTTGGCGCAATTGATCATTCCGGCTGCAGATATTTCTGAACAAATTTCTTTGGCGGGTACGGAAGCTTCCGGAACCAGTAACATGAAATTTGCGTTAAATGGCGCATTAACCTTGGGTACATTGGATGGTGCAAACGTAGAAATTTTGGAAAATGTCGGCAAAGACCATATCTTTATTTTCGGTAACACCGTAGAACAAGTAGAGAAGTTACGTCGCGATGGCTACTGTCCATTTAATTTCTATCAAGAGGATGTGGAACTCAGAAACGTTGTTGATCAAATCATTAACGGCCGTTTCTCCGAAAACGACCCGAACCGTTATCAACAGCTATTACAGGGTTTGCAATATCACGATTTCTACCAAGCGTTTGCTGATTTCCGCAGCTATGTGGATGCACAAAAATTGGTGGATGAAAAATATAAAAATCGTGATGCGTGGATTGATAGCACGATTCAAAATATCGTCAACATGGGTTATTTCTCTTCCGACCGTACCATTAAGGAATACGCGGAAAACATTTGGCACATTGAACCATTAAATCTCGAGAAATAATTTCCTGATAAAAAGAAACCCCATTCGAATCTGAATGGGGTTTTGTTTTATGGGGTTTAGGTTAAATGTAAAAATGTTTTGATTTTTTGACCGCACTTTATGCTTTTTCGTTGACCTTTTTACGACCTTTACGCCATTTCCAAACCAAGTAGATTGCAAGAAGCGCAATTAAAATATAAATAATGGATTGTCCTTTTTTGATTTGCTCATGTAGCCAATCCAAGTTACTTGCACCCAAATCACCTAAATAAACCCAAATTGGAACAGAGATAATAGCGGCAAAAAAATCTAATAAAAGAAAGCGAATAAAACTCACCCGACGGGTAATGCCGGCAACCATATAAATCGGTGCACGTAATCCCGGTAAGAAACGGGCAACAAATAAAACACGATTGCCATATTGTTCGAATTTGCTCCGAACCATACGTAAACGATCTAAGGTTAAAAAGCGGCGAATAGGGCGGAAGCGTAAAATTTTTGTGCCATAAATGCGTCCCAGCCAATACATCGTGCTATCACCCAAGAGGACGCCAAACAAGCTCACAACCAACATAATATGCACATTGGTATAACCCAAACCGGAAATAACACCACCGGAAACTAAGGTAATGTCTTCCGGAATCGGTACACCAAAACCACAAATAATCAAAACAAACAGCACGGCAAAATAACCGTAATCACTAAAAAAGCTAATTAAAAATTCCATCGAATACTCTTTAACTCTATAAAAAATAACGCTCTATTTTAGCCCGTTTTTTAGCCTGATATCTAGGAAAATTAACAAGATTTTCGTTTGCTTTAGCGCCACGAATTCATTATAATGCAGCACTTCAAAGTTCATGCTTTGAGCAAATTTTGTGGAAATCGCTGGGTCGCCTGCGATTTTTTAATTTTAATCTTTACAAAAGAGAACATAACAATGGCATTTAAATTTAACGCTGAAGTTCGTACAGCGCAAGGTAAGGGTGCGAGCCGCCGCCTGCGTCATAACGGTCAAATTCCTGCTATCGTTTACGGTGGTAGCGAAGCACCGGTTTCTATCATCTTAAATCATGATGAAGTTAACAACGCTCAAGCACACGATGCATTCTATTCCGATGTGATTACTTTAGTTATCGACGGTAAAGAAGTTGCAGTAAAAGCACAAGCAATGCAACGTCACCCGTTCAAACCAAAATTGGTTCACGTTGACTTCAAACGCGTTTAATCATGAAAAACTCCGAAATTCTCGGAGTTTTTTTATATTTAAATATTGAACGAATCATTGCATGCTATGTCTAATGCCCCGTCTTTTGCTCGTAATAGAGTAATTTTCATCAACAATTAATAAGGATTTTTCATGAACAAATTTACAAAAATTAGCGCGACCGCATTATTGGCTCTTTTCTTAACAGCTTGCGACAAACCGGCAGACAAAGCACCAGAAACGAAACCGGAAGCTGCACAAACACAAGCCGCATCAGAAGTAAAAGTAGATGAAAAGGGTGATTATCAAAAATTAGTCGATTGGAACAAGGCACAAGAACAAACACAGTTACAATCACAACAAAAATTCCAACAAGATTTGGTGGCTGCAGTTCAAGCTCAAGATGAGAAAAAAGTGAAAGAAGCGATTGAAACATTTAATCAATCAGTAAAAGATACAATTACAAGCTTAGATGCATTAGATGTAAAAGCAGAATCAATTAAATCCATCAAAGAGCAAACAAAAAATGTATTAAGCTTAGCGAGTGGTTTATTGGTTGATCAAGCTAATATGAGTTTCACTAACCCGACACAAACACCAGAACAACAAAAAGCTTATGCAGAAAAAGCTGAAGCATTAAGAAATGCAATGGCTGAGTTACAAAAACAAAGTGTCGAATTAGAACAAAAATTTAATCCTGCACCGGTCACAGCGCCGGCACAAGACGCAAAATAATATTCTGACTTATTTATCTAAAAATAAATCGCCTTATTGTTCCGCAGTAAGGCGATTTTTATTAAGTACTTTTATGAATCCTTACAATACGTGTTGCTGATTTGTTTACACGAATTAAGAGTGCTAGAATTAGCCACGATAGTAATAAAAATACGAGAGGAGAAAACTATGAAATTTAAAATTAATAAATTAACACTGCTTCTATTTTCTGCGCCGCTTGCTGTTAATGCAGGTATCTATCATAACGGAAGTGGGACTTATCCAGAGGATTTACCCCAAAAAATAGATGATAAAACATATACAATAACCCCTACCTTGACTATAGGTGAAGGAGATCTAGCAAAACCCAAAGGGGAAGCAAATGGTGAAATGATTATTGATAAAGGTTCTAAGTTACATGTTAACGGTTCCGTAATGATTGGTAATCAAAATAATAATGGTTTTGGCGGTAAACTTACTGTAACTGATCCTGGCAGTGAATTAAAAGTAGATGGTACAGGCTATAGTACATTGAGAATTGGTAACTATAGTAGTGGAAGCCTTTCTATTTTAAATGGCGGAAAAGTTATTTCAACTTACTTAGCCACTGATGAACCGCAAAAACGAGCCCCTCATTTTTGGGGTTGGTTTAAGCATGAAGCTCCACTTAGAACAGTACTTAACACAGATATACGCATTGAAGGGGAAGGTTCAGAACTTCTTTATAATACAGATAAAAGATCTATCATTCGTATTGCTGGAATTGATAATAGTCCAAATGATAATACGACTGTTAGGTTGACTATTTCCAAAGGCGGAAAATTTAGTGCTGGTACATTGCGATTAGAGGATGGCGCAACTAATGTTCAAATTGGTGAGAACAGTGCAGGTGGAGTATTCGATGTATCGAAAATCTCGATTGAACCCAAAAGGGATATCGGTTTTAGAGATATCACCTTTACTTTTTCTCAAACAGACGAATTTAAGTTTACACCTGAAATTGTAGCCGATAAACCAACATATAAACCAGTTAATTTTGTACAAAGTGGTACTGGTACAACTCTATTTGCACCAAAAAGCATGAGTAATGTGAATTCCAAGGTAGATATTACTAACGGTACATTAAAAGTTGGTAGAGATAATGCTTTTGGCGACGCTTCCGTTAAAAGTAATGTTGATATCGGTGAGAAAGGGACATTTGAGTTAAATAACTTTAATGCAACAGTAACCAACCTTAATAATAAAGGTACGCTTGATCTTACCTCTGAAAACGCAAATAAAACCCTTACCGTGGAAGGCGACTATCATTCTGATGGCGGTAAATTAATTGTGAAAACGACTTGGAATAATGACAATAGTAGTTCTGATACATTACATATTAAAGGTAAAGCAACAGGTCGCACTATTGTTTCAACTCGCAATGGTTTCATTGAAGGGGATGTACTTCGTCAGGCGAGAGAAAATATTTTTTCTGCAGATATGATTAAGATGGATGATCCTAATAGTGAAGCTATCTTTGAAGGTACAGCAAAAACCAGAAATGCGGATGAAGCACAGTTAGCCAAGAAAAATGGCACAACTTATGCTTGGACATTAAAAGTACTTGGTCATGATATTTATATCGAACCGGCCACTGCGTATATCCAAATGCCACGTGTTAACATGGAATTAGGTTATAGCGTGTTGGATACCTTACATCAACGCCGTGGTGAAATTATCCAATCACCAAATTCTGCCGTGTGGGCGCGAGTTTCCGGTAAACGTTTGGAAACCGAGGGTCGTACCCGTTTAGATGTTGACAGCTCACAATATATCGCACAAGTAGGTTACGACTTTAACCGTAGCGAAATGCAAAATGGTCTGCCACAATCTCTAAGTGGTGTATATTTTGCTTACTCTCGTGCAGATAGCCGTTTCTACGACCAATATCGTGCTGAACACGGTGAGATTCTTGCAGACAAATATAGCGGTAAAGGTAAAACCACTGCGGCAAATATCGGTGTATATCACTTATACCGAGCGGTAAATGATGCTTATGTGGACACAGTGGCGCAATTCTCTTACTTAACTAACAAATACAACTTTGTATCTAATCCGGAAGTAAGACAACATGGTTGGAGTGGTGCACTATCTGTTGAAGGTGGTCACAGCTTTGCATTAGGCAATTCCAACTGGCGCCTTGAACCACAAACCCAATTGATTTACCAACGCTTGAAACTTCAATCGTTCTATCACGATGCAGACCGCCGTGTTGAACAAGGTACGGACAACAATTTACGTGGACGTATCGGTGTGCGTTTAAGCCACAGTAAAGACTTCCAACGCAACCCAACCGTGTATTTTGTTGCAAACGTATGGCATGATTTTATGACCGCAAAATCCGTTTTAATCGGTGATAAAAAATATGGCGAAAATGACGCCCGCACTTGGTTGGAAGGTGGCGCAGGTCTCAATGTACCATTTGGTAATCACGCTATTCATGCCGATCTTCGTTTAGAACACTCTTTAGGCAATAAAGGTACCCGTTCCGGTGCGAAAGCTGTATTAGGTTATAGCTACGCTTGGTAATTCAAATAACGAATATATCAAAACAAAAACCACCTTCTGTTGAGGGTGGTTTTTTTATTTAATCTCACCTTGAAAAACTGCTAGAATAGCGCCGTTGCTTACTTCTTTGAATCATCCTATGTTATCAAAAACCTTGCCTTTATTATTTTTGCTACCCACTGTTGCCGCTGCGCAATCTTATGTTGTGTATGATTTTACCCACAATAAAATATTGGAAAGTAACTCTGCTCATAGCGTACGCCCCATTGCTTCAGTAACCAAATTAATGACAGCAAATGTGTTTTTAGAATATAACAAAAATGCCCGTTGTACGGCATCAATCACCGCTGAAGATACGGACTACATTAAAGGCACAAGTACAAAATTGCCCAAAAACACGCCTATCTCTTGTAATGAATTATTGAAAGCCATGCTGGTACATTCCGATAATTATGCGGCACACGCTTTATCCCGTTCAGCCGGTATGAGTCGTTCGCAATTCATCCAAAAAATGAATGAAAAGGCGAGAGCACTCGGTATGACATCAACCCGTTTTATCGACAGTTCCGGTTTATCTAACGGCAATGTGTCCAGCGTAATGGATTTGGTGAAACTGGCTAAATATTCCTTAAATAAGGCGGAAATTAAACGTCTTTCCAATATTTCTTCTACCTATATTCAAACAGGAAAGCGCAATATTTTTGTGAAAAACACCAATAAACTCGTGCGTGACGAAATATTTAGTGCAGCGATCAATAAAACCGGCTATATCCGTGAATCAGGATACAATTTGGTGTTCGTCAATAAAGTGCCTTGTAATCGAGCCACCATCGGCGTGATAAGCCTCAATAATATCTCCTCTGCGTATCGTTCCAGCTTTACCAAAAGCAAATTGGAAAAATACGGTTGTACCGCGTTAAATAGCAAAGTATTGAGAGATTTCGTAGAGGATATGCAATATGAAGAAGGCTATGATGAAGAGGGTATGAACGAATTAATCAAAAAAGTGGCCGGTTAAATTCTAAAGATAAGTTTTACCCGAAAAACCATTGTTTTTTTTGACCGCACTTTCCATTTTCAAGCTGTTAGAAAAGGCAAATTCCTGTATAATTCCCACAATTTTTTGTTGAAATTAACCTGTTGTGAGATCCCTCATGCTTGACACATCACAAACCATTCCCGAACTGGTCTCCTGGGCGAAAGAACGTGAGTTTTCCTTAAATTTGCCGACAGAGCGTTTGGCATTTTTACTGGCGATTGCCATTTATAACAATGAACGTTTTGACGGCGAAATGCTAGAAGCTGATTTAGTCGATATTTTCCGTCACATTTCCACCGCCTTTGAACAATCTCAAGAAACAATTGCCGTTCGTGCTAATAATGCAATTAATGAACTGGTTAAACAACGTTTTCTTAACCGTTTTAGCAGTGAATTTACCGAAGGTTTAGCGATTTATCGCTTAACGCCGTTGGGGGTTGGTGTATCCGATTATTACATTCGTCAACGTGAATTTTCCGCCTTACGTCTTTCCGTTCAACTTTCCATTGTGGCCGATGAAATCCAACGTGCTTCTGATGCGGCTGAAGAAGATGGCGATGAACATTATTGGCGTCGCAATGTGTTTGCGCCGTTGAAATATTCTGTCGCAGAAATTTTTGACAGTATTGATTTATCACAACGCGTAATGGATGAAAATCAACAAAGCATTAAAGAAGATATTGCAGCCTTGTTAACCAAAGATTGGCAAGCCGCAATTTCCAGCTGTGAACAATTATTAGATGAAACCTCCGGCAATTTACGGGAACTCCAAGACACCTTAAATGCAGCCGGTGATAAATTACAGGCACAATTATTACGTATTCAAGATTGTGTGATCGGTCGCCAAGAATTGTATTTTATCGAACAACTAATCATTGATTTGCAAGCCAAGCTAGACCGCATTATTAGTTGGGGGCAACAAGCCATCGATTTGTGGATCGGCTATGACCGCCACGTGCATAAATTTATCCGTACCGCCATTGATATGGATAAAAATCGTGTCTTTTCCCAACGTTTACGCAATTCTATTCATCATTATTTCGACACCCCTTGGTTCTTGTGGACAGCGCAAGCAGAGCGTTTAGTGGATTTGCGCGATGAGGAATTAGCGCTGCGTGAAGAAGATGCCTTGGGCGAATTGCCGGAAGAATTACAATTTGAATCTTTAGCCGATATTCGCGAAAAAATCGTCGAACACATGCAAGGCTTATTAATTGATTACCGCGAACAAAATCGTCCGATTAATTTAAGTTTAGTGTTGAAGCAACAATTAGAAAATTATCCATTGATACAACATTTTGATGTAGCGCGAATTATCGTGGATCAGGCTGTGCGTTTAGGTATTGCAGGCGATGACTTGGCAGGTATCTATCCGCATTGGACAGAAATTAACGATTACGGCGCAGAAGTTCAGGCGCATATCATTGATAAATATTAAAAGTGCGGTCGAAAATCCACGCGTTTTTTGAGTTGTATTTCGCTATCGCACGAATAAGACAATAACAGAGCAATTCAGTTAGAGAAAAAAATAATGACAGACAACCTTCAAGATGTAATTTCACCGAAATTGGCAGCTGCCATTGCCAACCCGTTATTTCCTGCCGTGGACAGCCAGTTACGTTCCGGTAAACATATCGGCACAGAGCATTTAGATAACCACGCTTTTTTACTTGATTTTCAAACGGAACTGGATCTGTTCTATCGTCGCTATAACGTCGAACTGATTCGTGCGCCGGAAGGTTTTTTCTATTTACGCCCGAAAGCGACAACACTCATTGCCCGTTCTGTGTTAACTGAATTGGAAATGTTAGTGGGTAAGGTGTTGTGTTATTTGTATTTAAGCCCGGAGCGACTAGCTCAACAAGGTATTTTTAGTACTCAGGAAGTGTATGACGAATTGCTGAATTTAGCGGATGAAGGCAAATTGCTAAAAGCGGTGAATCAACGTTCTAGCGGTTCTGATTTGGATAAACAAAAATTGGCTGAAAAAGTGCGTGCGGCAATCGGTCGTTTGCGCCGTTTAGGCATGATTTATACCGTAGGTGAACCGAATAGTGGCAAGTTTACCATTTCTGAATCGGTATTCCGTTTCGGCGCAGAAGTGCGTGCCGGTGATGATCCGATTGAAGCACAATTACGCTTAATTCGCGATGGTGAAGCGGCAACGCCACAATCTTTACAAGCTGAAAAAGCAGCATTACAACGCGATACAGAAAGCACTGAAAACGATACTGACGTTGAAGACGAATTCGTAGAAGAGGAACAAGAATAATGACTGAAGAATTATCTCTGGAAAATGAAGTAATGGATATTGCATCCTCTGATGTAGCGCCGGTCATCTTTAATCAAAACAGTGGGGTAGAACGCGGTAAGTTCCGTTCTTTAACGCTCATCAACTGGAACGGTTTCTTTGCCCGTACCTTTGATTTAGACGAATTGGTGACCACACTTTCAGGTGGTAACGGTGCCGGTAAATCTACGACCATGGCCGGATTTGTGACAGCGTTGATTCCGGACTTAACCTTATTGCACTTCCGTAACACCACGGAAGCCGGTGCCACAAGCGGTTCGCGTGATAAAGGTTTGCACGGTAAATTGCGTCCGGGCGTGTGTTACGCGGCGTTGGATACCATCAACTCCCGTCATCAACGGATTATTGCGGGTGTACGTCTGCAGCAAGTGGCAGGCCGTGATAAAAAAGTGGATTTAAAAACCTTTTCTATTCAAGGCGTAGAATTGTCTGTCAATCCGACCGCACTTTTCACCGAAACCATTAACGAACGTCAAGCGCGCGTACTGACCTTAAATGAACTAAAAGACAAAGTTGAGCAGGGCGGCGCGCAATTTAAACAATATCATTCCATCACAGATTACCATGGCATGATGTTTGATTTGGGGATTATTCCAAAACGCTTACGTTCTTCTTCCGACCGCAGCAAATTCTATAAACTTATCGAAGCCTCTTTATACGGCGGTATTTCCAGTGCCATTACCCGTTCCTTGCGTGATTACTTATTGCCGGAAAATCTTGGTGTGAAAAAAGCCTTCCAAGACATGGAAAGCGCTTTGCGTGAAAACCGCATGACGTTGGAAGCGATTAAAGTCACCCAAGCGGATCGCGATTTATTTAAACATTTAATCACCGAATCGACTAATTATGTGGCGGCGGATTATATGCGAAATGCCAACGAGCGTCGTGGCAACATTGAAACCGCATTAAATTTCCGTCAGGAGTGGTATAAAGCCAAGTCTGAACAGAATTTATCACAACATCGTTTAGTTGAATTAAGCCGTGAAGCCGCTGAGTTAGCCGAAAGTGAAAGAATCCTGGAAGTGGATCACCAAAGTGCGCTTGATCACCTGAATTTGGTGTTAAATGCGTTACGTCATCAGGAAAAAATCTCTCGTTATCAAGAAGATGTCAGTGAACTGACCGAACGCTTGGAAGAGCAGAAAATGGTGGTTGAAACTGCTAACGAGCAACTGGAAGAAAGTCAGGCGCAATTTGAACAAACAGAACAAGAAGTTGACAACTTGCGTTCCCAATTAGCAGATTATCAGCAAGCGCTTGATGCACAACAAACCCGTGCATTGCAATATCAGCAAGCCATTCAAGCCTTAGAAAAAGCCAAGACGTTGTGTGGATTAGCCGATTTATCGGTAAAAAACGTGGAGGCATATCACGAAGAATTTGAAGCGCAAGCGGAAGTGTTGACAGATAACGTGCTTGAACTAGAGCAAAAAATGTCTATTTCCGAGGCGGCGAAAACGCAATTTGATAAAGCCTATCAGTTGGTTTGTAAAATTGCTGGAGAAGTGCCTCGTTCTGCCGCATGGGAAAGTGCAAAAGAATTATTACGCGAATATCCGACACAAAAACTCCAAGCACAACAAACGCCGCAATTGCATGCTAAGTTACATGAGTTAGAGCAGCGCTTAAATCAACAACAAAGTGCGGTGAGATTATTAAATGATTTTAATCAACGTGCGAATCAAAGCTTAGAAACGGCGGATGAATTAGAAGCGTTTTATGGCGATCAAGAAGTCTTAATTGAGGATTTATCTGCCGAACTTTCTGATTTAGTTGAGCAACGTTCAACGCTACGTCAAAAACGTGAAAACTTAACCGCACTTTATGATGAAAACGCACGTAAAGCGCCGGCTTGGTTAACCGCTCAAGCGGCATTGGAACGCTTGCAGGAGCAGAGTGGAGAAGAATTCGCAGACAGTCAGGATGTGATGAATTTCATGCAATCACAGCTGACCAAAGAGCGCGAATTGACCATGGAGCGCGACCAGCTAGAACTTCAACGTCAGCAATTAGACGAGCAAATTAGCCGTTTAAGTCAGCCGGATGGTTCGGAAGATGCCCGTTTGAATGTGCTGGCAGAACGTTTCGGTGGCGTGTTGCTGTCTGAATTATACGATGATGTGCCGATCGAAGACGCGCCTTATTTCTCCGCCTTATACGGCCCGGCACGCCACGCTATTGTGGTGCGTGATTTGAATGCGGTGAAAGAGCAACTCGCTAATTTGGAAGATTGCCCGGAAGATTTGTATTTAATCGAGGGCGATCCGGCAGCATTTGACGACAGCGTACTTTCCGCGCAAGAGTTAGAGCTTGGTGTAGTTGTTCAGGTGTCCGATCGTGAATTGCGTTATTCCAAATTCCCTGAAATTCCGTTATTCGGCCGTGCGGCTCGTGAAAAACATTTAGAAGAATTACAGGCTAAACGTGAAGAAGTGGCGGAGCAGTACGCACAACGTGCTTTTGATGTGCAAAAATGCCAGCGTTTACATGAGCATTTTAGCCAGTTTGTTGGTCTGCATTTAGCCTTGGCATTCCAAGCCAATCCAGAACAAGTGATGGCGAAGACCAATCAACAACGCAATGAAATTGAGCGCGAGCTTAATCAATTGGTGATCGGCGAGCAACAAATTCGTCTTCGTTTAGATGATGCGAAAGAAAGAATGCAGTTGTTGAATAAATTAATTCCGCAATTGCCATTATTGGCTGATGATAGCTTAACTGATCGCATTGAAGAATGTCGTGAGCAATTAGATTTTGCAGAGCAGGATGAATTATTTATCCGTCAACACGGTGTCACGTTGTCACAATTAGAACCGATTGCTAACACATTGCAAAGCGACCCGGAAAATTACGAGCACTTAAAAGCCGATTATGAACAAGCCATTCAGCTACAAAAACAAGTGCAACAAAAAGTCTTTGCCTTGGCGGATGTGGTGCAACGCAAAGCACATTTCAATTATGCGGAAAGCGTACAAACGGAAACCTCTGAATTAAACGAACAGTTACGCGCGCGTTTAGAACAAATGCAGCAACAACGTGAAATTCAGCGCGAACAATTACGTCAAGTTCAAGCGCAATATGCGCAGTACAATCAAGTGTTGATTCAATTGCAAAGTTCTTTCAACAGTAAAAATCAAATGTTGCAGGAATTGATGCAAGAAATTGGTGAATTGGGTGTGCGTGCTGATGAAGGTGCGGAAGAACGTGCCAAAATTCGTCGTGACGAGTTATATCAACAACTTTCTACTAATCGCCAACGCCGTTCTTACATTGAAAAACAACTAACCCTTATCGAAAGCGAAGCGGAAAATCTGATTCGTCGTATTCGTAAAGCAGAACGTGATTATAAAACCCAGCGTGAGTTGGTGACGGCAGCCAAAATGAGTTGGTGTGTGGTGCTTCGTTTATCCCGTAATTCCGATGTAGAAAAACGTTTAAATCGTCGTGAATTAGCCTATTTATCCGCAGATGAATTACGTTCCATGTCGGATAAAGCGCTAGGTGCGTTGCGTACAGCGGTTGCTGACAATGAATATCTGCGTGATGCCTTACGTTTGTCGGAAGATAGCCGTAAACCGGAAAATAAAGTGCGGTTCTTTATCGCCGTATATCAACATCTGCGCGAACGTATTCGTCAGGATATTCTGAAAACCGATGACCCGATTGATGCAATTGAACAAATGGAAATCGAGCTTTCCCGCTTAACGGAAGAATTGACCGGTCGTGAACAAAAATTGGCGATCAGTTCTGAAAGTGTGGCGAATATCATGCGTAAAACCATTCAACGTGAACAAAATCGCATTCGTATGCTGAACCAAGGCCTACAAAATATCGCCTTTGGTCAGGTGAAATCGGTACGTTTAGTGGTGAATATTCGTGATACGCATGCCATGTTGTTGGATGCGTTATCTGGCAATCAGTCAGATTATCAAGATCTGTTCAGCGACAACCGGATGACTTTCTCCGAGGCCATTGCGAAGCTATATCAACGCCTCAACCCGCATATTGATGTAGGACAACGTACTGCGCAAACCATCGGTGAAGAATTATTGGATTACCGTAATTACCTCGACTTAGAAGTGGAAGTTTACCGTGGCGCAGATGGTTGGTTGCGCGCAGAAAGCGGCGCATTATCCACAGGGGAAGCTATTGGTACCGGTATGTCCATCCTCTTAATGGTGGTACAAAGCTGGGAAGAAGAAAGCCGTCGCATTCGTGGCAAAGACATCGTGCCGTGCCGCTTATTGTTCTTGGACGAAGCGGCTCGTCTTGATGCGAAATCCATTTCTACTTTGTTTGAGCTATGCGAACGCCTAGATATGCAGCTACTGATTGCTGCACCGGAAAACATCAGCCCGGAAAAAGGCACCACCTATAAACTGGTGCGTAAAATCTCCGGTAATCACGAACACGTTCATGTGGTCGGATTACGCGGATTCGGCGCAACAGAGTAGTTTAATAAATAAAAAAGTGCGGTTAAAAAATGAAGTATTTTTTGACCGCACTTTTTGTTAAGGAACAAATATGCAAACATATAAAGAAATGATGTTTCCTATTTTAAGATTATTTTCTGATCGGAAAGAATACTCTCGTAGTGATGTATATCAATTCATAGTAAAGTACTTTTCTTTAACTGAACAACAAATAAGTGAACGAATAAAATCAGGACAAGCACTTTATAAAAATAGGGCAGATTGGGCAATTACCTATTTATCTACACTAAATAATATACCTGAAAGAGAGAAACTTTTATTGAGAATATCCCGTGGCATTTATCAAATAACAGAATTGGGTTTTTCAATTGCTAAGGATGAGAAACTATTTGAGAATTGGTATCAGGAAGTACATGGTAAAGAAAGTAAGTCTAAGCCAAAGGATAAAAAGGAAGCTAAATTTACATCTCAAGAAAAAACACCTAATGAAAGAATTGATGATATCTACCTTGAACTAACAGCAGCATTAAAAAGTAATTTATTAGACGAAATCACAAATAAAGATCCTAGATTTTTTGAAAATTTAGTTTTGCAATTGCTAAACAAAATGGGATATGGAACTAGCAATTATACATCTTTAACAGCTAAAGGGGCTGATGAAGGAATCGATGGAATTATTAGTGAAGATGAGCTCGGTTTAAGTAAAATTTATATTCAAGCAAAACGCTGGAAAGATAATGTTTCACGACCTGAAATACAAAAATTTGTAGGTGCAATCTCTGATAAGCCTACACAAAAAGCAGTTTTTATTACAACATCTGATTTCTCGAAAGAAGCTATTAATTATGCAAAGAACATACAGAATTTGGTTATTATACTAATCAATGGTGATCAATTGTGTAATCTAATGGTTAAACATAAAGTTGGCGTTTATGTGAAACAAACTATTGAGCTTTGTGAAATTGATCGTGATTTTTTTGAAGAATAATTTAATAAGGAAAATTTAGCTATGCACAACCTCATTATCGCCGTTCTCTGTAGTGTTGCGGTGTCTGTATTATTAAAAGTCGCCCGCAAGCGTAATATCGTTATTCAGCAAGCTATCGCCTTTAACTATATTGTGGCGTTGTCACTTAGTTGGTTTTTATTGAAACCGGATTTCAAAGGTCTTGAATTCAGTGAGTTTATTGTCCAAAGCGAAAATACACCGATTTTCTTGGCATTAGGTATTTTGTTACCAAGCGTGTTTATCATTATGTCCAAAGCTGTGGAATTTGCCGGTATTGTACGTTCTGATGCGGCACAACGCTTATCCTTATTTTTACCCATTCTCGCTGCGTTTTTAATTTTCCACGAAATCCTAAGTCAATCAAAAGTCGTTGGTATTGTGTTGGCATTTATCGGGTTGTTTTGCCTTTTAAGCAAACCAAATGAGCAAAGTGTGGTCGATTTTCGAGGTGTTTTGGGCTTAGTCGGTGTGTGGTTTGGTTATGGCATCATCGATATTTTGTTTAAACAAGTAGCGAAAAGCGGGGGAGCATTCCCTACGACGCTATTCATTGCGTTTTCCTTGGCTGCCTGCATTATGTTTATTTACTTGTTATTCAAACGAACGCAATGGAATGTCGCAAATTTTATTGGCGGCATTATTTTAGGGGGGCTGAATTTCTTCAATATTCTGTTCTACATAAAAGCCCATCAGAGTTTTGGAGCAAATCCGACATTGGTTTTTGCCGGTATGAACATTGGGGTGATTTGTTTAGGTACGATTACCGGCGCATTAATTTTTAAAGAAAAAATCAGTAAAGTTAACTGGTTAGGCATTGTATTCAGCTTGTGTGCAATTTTCTGTTTGTATTATCTCGATAAAATCTTGGCTTAAATTTGAGAAAAATGATGGCAAAAAACGATTTCAGCTTTTTCATTTACGACTATGAAAGTTTTGGTGTCAATCCGGCAACCGATCGCCCGGCGCAGTTTGGGGGTATTCGTACAGATGCCGATTTTAACATTATAGGCGAGCCCGTTGTGTTGTATTGCAAGCAAACCAACGATTATTTGCCTGCTCCGGAGGCTGTGTTAGTGACAGGCATTACACCACAGGAGTGTAATGAAAAAGGCCTGCCGGAACCGGATTTTGCCGCTCGAATTTTACAGGAATTCAGCCAACCACATACCTGCGTTATGGGATTCAATAATATCCGTTATGACGATGAAATGACGCGATATACCTTTTATCGCAATTTTATAGATCCTTATGAATACAGCTGGAAAAATGGTAATTCCCGCTGGGATTTGTTGGATTTAGTGCGTGCATGCTATGCCTTGCGTCCCGATGGCATTGAGTGGCCTTTAGATGATGAAGGCATGCCGAGTTTTCGTTTGGAAAAACTGACGGAGGCGAATGGAATAGAACATACCAATGCTCATGACGCCATGTCCGATGTATATGCCACTATTGAAATGGCAAAATTAATTAAGCAAAAACAGCCGAAGTTATTTCAATATTTCTTTGAAAATCGTGGAAAAAAAGAGATTGAAAAACTCATTAATACCGCAGAAATGACGCCGTTAGTACATGTGTCGGGAATGTTAGGAAATTACCGCGGAAATACGACATTAATTGCACCTTTAGCTTGGCACCCAACGAATAAAAATGCGGTAATAGTATGCGATTTAACCGCCAATATTGATGATTTGCTGGCAAAATCGGCAGAGGAGTTGCGTGAAAATCTTTATACGAAGAAAGAAATGTTGTTAGAGGCCGGAATGCTTCCTGTTCCGTTAAAGCTCATTCATATCAATAAATGTCCTATTGTAGCGCCGGAAAAAACCTTATTGCCTCAAAATGCTGAACGTTTAGGGATTGATCGAGCATTATGCGAGAAAAATCAACAGCGTTTGTTGGCATCTAAGGATATTCGACAAAAAGTCATAGATATTTTTCAGCAAGATCGCAAGTTTGAAACATCTGATAATGTTGAAACTGAACTTTATAATGGCTTTTTTAGTGATGCAGATAAAAACAATATGGCTATTTTACGCACTTTGGAACCCGAAAAGCTCGCTGAACATAATCTGAGTTTTCAAGACCCAAGAATCCCTCAATTGTTGTTTCATTATCGCGCCAGACATTTTTATCGCACATTGAACAGAGCTGAACAAATTAAATGGCAAAAATATCGCCGGAAAAAATTAGAGGCTGAAGTTTTGCGATTTGAGCAAAGCCTTCAAGAGTTAGCTGCACAAAATGAGAACAATGAAGAAAAGCTGACTTTATTACAAAAAGTTTATGAATATGGCAATAAGATAATTGATTAGAAAGTGCGGTCAAATTTTTTAAAGTTTTTTCAATAGAAGAAAAGAGACAACGTCACTAAATATTAAATAATGAAAACACGCTGGATAAAAATTCAGCGTGTTTTTTTATTTTTATGTATTTTGAAAATTTGGCAAAAATAACCCCTGAGAACAACTCTAGATTTCACGTAGCGCAATCTATCCCTAAATTTCATCCCTTTCATAAAAATTACTTTCCAATAAAGTAAGGCGTAAAAACGAAGGAATACAGGAAACAATAGCAAATATACTATGATTTTCCGCCTCTTACTTTTGTTGAATAAATATTTACATTTCAAACTTAAAGTCTATAACTTCATTTTTATATTTGTTACATATCATGAAAAATCACTTTTCATCTAGTTTTACTAGTAAGAGTGACTTGTGTATAAGTCTGTGATCTTATTAATTCGTAGTTTTTGCTCACCCTATAACTAATTTCGTATAATGCATATTATGTTAAATATTAAATAGTATTTGTCACATTTAGATATTAAGGATAACCTACCTACTTTGAAGCTATATCGCTTTGATGCGTAATTCTATAAAAAACATTAAATTTTCATGTTTTCTATTTATCCAGTGTTTTGGATTTAATAAGTAATAGCAAAAAACTTTGGAAATCTGCGATTCTCTTTCCAACACCTCATCATTTCTCTAGAGAATTTGAGCAAAGGCGATATTGATAACTCATTTCATTAAATCTAGCCAAATGAGAATGATTTTACTTATAAAATCATTTTAAATTAATGGGTTACACTAAAAATCAATAAAATAAAATTGACTATTCTCAATAATGTGAGTAAAATTCATCCGCAAATACAAATTTTGTATTGTGATACATCTATTAACCATATTAAGGAAAGGAGTTAGTTATGCTAAGTAAGTCAATTACAGCAAAATTAAACGAACAAATTAATCTTGAGTTCTATTCATCAAATGTCTATTTGCAAATGAGTGCATGGTGCCATAAACATGGTTATGAAGGCGCTGCAGCATTTTTACTTCGTCATGCCGATGAAGAATTGGAACATATGCAAAAGTTGTTTACTTATGTGAGCGAAACCAGTGGGATGCCTTTGTTAGGTAAAATTGACGCTCCTAAACACGATTACGCTTCATTAAAAGAAGTTTTTGAAACAACACTTGAACACGAAAAACTAGTGACATCTAAAATTAATGAGTTAGTTGAGAGTACTTTTGCAGAAAAGGATTACTCTACTTTTAACTTCTTACAATGGTATGTGGCTGAACAGCATGAAGAAGAAAAATTATTTAACAGTATTGTTGATAAATTCAAACTTCTTGGTGAAAGTGGCACAGCGCTCTACTACATTGATCGTGAATTAAAAACTTTATAAGAATAGGAGAAATAAAATGTTATCAAATAGCGTGATTAAACTATTAAATGATCAAATGAATTTAGAGTTTTATTCTTCTAACTTATATTTACAAATGAGCGCCTGGTGCGAACAACAAGGTTTCGAGGGAGCTGCAAAATTTTTATCAGAGCATGCGGCTGAAGAAATGCAGCATATGCGTAAACTCTTCACTTATTTAAATGAGACCGGCGCTTTGGCTATCATCACACAAATTGATGAACCACCTCATCAATTTTCCTCATTGAAACAAGTACTTGAATTAACTTATGAACATGAAAAGTTAATTACCTCTAAAATCAATGAATTAGTTGGTAGAACTTTTGAAGAGAAAGACTACTCTGCCTTTAACTTCTTACAATGGTATGTGGCTGAACAACATGAAGAAGAAAAATTATTCAGTGGAATTTTGGATAAATTAAATCTTCTTGGTGAAGATGGTAAAGGTTTATTCTTAGTTGATAAAGATTTAGGCGCATTAACAACAAACAACTAATCAAGTCTGATGAAAAAGGCTAAGTCATTATCGATTTAGCCTTTTTTTATATCAAAATCTAGCTACTTTTGTCTAAAAGTGCGGTGCTTTTTTCAGGTGTTTTTGAAGGATATTGAGATTGTTGGTTGGTTTCATAATGAAATGTACGATAAAAAAACGCAATAAGTAGAATAACTAGCGCCAGTAAAATTTGAATTAAGCGCTTTTTAGTTAGTTTTTCAGCAGCCATACTTCCTCACCAATGTTTGTACTTTTTAAATTAATAATTTAGTGGTATTATTGAGATAGATCAATTTTACACGATTCTTTTCCATTTTTCTGGAATTTGGGGAATAAATGAAAATTTTACCGACTGAAACAAAATTAGGACGTCGAGTTCAATCTGGTGGATGCGCAATCCATTGTCAAAATTGTAGCATTAGTCAGCTATGTATTCCTTTTACTTTAAATGAACATGAATTAGATCAATTAGATAATATCATTGAACGTAAAAAACCTATCCAGAAATCTCAAGTGCTTTTCAAAGCAGGGGATGAACTTACATCACTCTATGCTATTCGCTCTGGTACGATTAAATCTTACACAATTAGTGAAACCGGTGAAGAACAAATTACTTCTTTTCATTTACCGGGAGATTTAGTCGGTTTTGATGCGATTATGAATATGCAACATCCAAGTTTTGCTCAAGCCCTGGAAACCGCTATGGTGTGCGAAATTCCGTTTGATATTTTGGATGATTTATCCGGCAAAATGCCGAAATTACGCCAACAAATTATGCGTTTAATGAGTAATGAAATTAAAAGTGATCAAGAAATGATTTTATTACTCTCAAAAATGAATGCTGAAGAACGCCTTGCCGCTTTTATTTATAATTTATCGCAACGCTATTCTGCACGCGGCTTTTCCGCTCGAGAATTCCGTTTAACGATGACACGTGGTGATATCGGTAATTATCTCGGTCTCACCGTTGAAACAATCAGTCGTTTACTTGGCCGTTTCCAAAAACTAGGTGTTTTGTCTGTACAAGGAAAATACATTACGATTAACAATATGGCAGAGTTAATCGATCTATCCGGCACTAATAAAACTAAAATCAAAATGGTTATCTAACCTTTCCCTTTTCGGCGCATAAAATTGCGCCGGATGCCTTTTTAAGTCTCTCTCCTTGTCATTTATTCAAGAATGTTCTACCCTATTTATAACCAATAAATGGAGGTTGTACATGAAATTCAATAACATACTGGTGATTTTAAATCCTGAAAATGACAAACAATATGCCCTTGCTAGAGCTGTTCGTTTAGCTCAAGAGCAAAAAAGCCAATCCCCAGTAAAAATAACCCTTTTCCTCGCAATTTACGATTTATCTTATGAAATGTCTGCGTTACTTTCCTCGGAAGAACGTACAGAAATGCATAAAAATGTCATTGAACAACGTAAATTAGCCATTCAACCCTACATTGAAAAATATGCTTCTGATGGAATTGAATTTGCTACAACCGTTGTTTGGAACAGCAATGAGGCAGAAGCCATTGCCACTGAAGTAGAAAATCAAGGATATGATTTGGTGGTGAAATACACTAAAGCGGAAGAAAGCCTGACATCATTAATCGTGACGCCGGTTGACTGGCAATTACTGCGTAAATGTCCGGTACCTATTTTAGTAGTGAAAGATGGCGATTGGAAACACCAACGCCGGGTTTTAGTCGCTGTCAACGTATCTGATGATGAAAATGAAGCGCATAGCTCGTTTAATGATGAATTAGTCTCATTAAGTATGGATTTAGCGGCATCTTTAGATCGTGGCAATATCCATCTTGTTACCGCTTATCCGCCAACGCCAATCAATATGGCTATAGATTTACCGGAGTTCAGCTCTGGTGAATACAATAGCGGTTTACGTGGACAATATTTAATTAATATGAAGGCATTGCGCCAAAAATACGGTATTAATGACGATCATACCCATGTAGTTGAAGGCTTCCCGGAAGATGTGATTCCGCAAATTGCTAAAAAAATCGAAGCTGAACTCGTAATTTTAGGAACCATTGGTAGAACGGGGCTTTCTGCCGCATTTTTAGGAAATACAGCGGAACATGTCATTAGCAAACTAGACTGCAATTTATTGGCCATCAAGCCATCAAAGAAAGAAAATTAATTTAATTGCTTTCAGTTTAATGATTTTTTCTTATTGCAGAAAAATTATGGGTATTCTGATAAAACAAAAACCACCTCTATAGGTGGTTTTTTAATAAGAAAAGTGCGGTCTAAAATTTAACTGTTTTTTAGTCCGCACTTTTAACTTTCAATAAAGAAGAAGGAAATTACTTCTTCCGCTCTATCCATTTTCCATCGACAAAATCCACAATCCATTTCGTGGCTTTGCCATTCTTTTCAGAGGTAACATATTGACGTTTTTCCTTACGGCTAAAACGAATAATTGCCTCATTCCCCTCCGGATCGACTTGTGGTGCATCGGCTAAGTAGCGCAATTTCTCCGGTAAACGCTCACGATACAACGCCAATTCTACCACTTTCGGGGCGCGAGTTTCACGAGATTTCGGGAAATTATGGGCTGACATAAACACGCCGCTGGCACCATCGCGTAATACAAAGTAAGCATCCGATTTTTCGCATTTTAATTCGGGGAAAGGAATCGGGTCTTCTTTTGGTGGTGCAACTTCACCATTTTTTAAAATTTTACGGGTGTTATCACATTGCGTACAGCCCATGTATTTACCGAAACGTCCTAATTTGAGGTGCATATCGCCACCGCACTTATCACATTCGACAACCGGACCGTCATAGCCTTTAATCTTAAATTTACCCTCTTCGATTAAATAACCCTCGCAATTTGGATTATTACCGCAAATGTGCAATTTGCGATGTGGATCGATAATGTAACTATCCATCGCCGTACCACATTTCGGACAACGCTTACGTTCCATTAGCGCTTTCGTTTCCGATGCATCATCCAACACATTTAATAATTCCGCTTCCGGAATCAAATTAATAGTAGTTTTGCAACGTTCTTTCGGTGGCAAAGAATAACCGGTACAACCTAAGAAAACTCCTGTGCTAGCCGTTCTGATGGCCATATTGCGTCCGCAAGTCGGACAAACAATATCGGTTTCGACCAAATTATTCGGACGCATTCCGCCTTCTAATTCGTCTAATTCCGCTTTGGTCAGTTGAGTCGAGAAATCTTTGAAGAATTGGTTTAATTCGGTTTTCCAGTTTTTCTCGCCGGACGCTATTTGGTCCAACACATCTTCCATATTGGCAGTAAAATCATAGCTCATTAAATCAGCAAAAGATTGATTTAAGCGATCGGTCACAATTTCGCCCATTTTTTCTGCATAAAAACGACGGTTTTCTGTACGCACATAACCGCGTTCCTGAATCGTAGAAATAATGGCGGCATAGGTGGAAGGTCGGCCAATACCACGTTTTTCCAATTCTTTCACTAATGCGGCTTCTGAAAAACGTGCCGGTGGTTTAGTGAAATATTGTTGTGGCTGCACTACAGACAAATTGAGCTTACCGTTAACAGAAACATCCGGTAGCGCTTGATCTTCAGCAGATTTACTTTGTTGCGGCAATACTTTTGTCCAACCGTCAAAACGTAAAATACGTCCTTTGGCCGTTAACGTATAATCCCCTGCTGTCACTGTTAACGTGGTACTGTCATATTGTGCAGCCGGCATTTGACAGGCTACAAACTGACGCCAAATTAAATCGTATAAACGCACGGCATCTTTTTCCATGCCGACTAAATCATTTAATCCAACATGAATATCGGAAGGTCGAATAGCCTCATGGGCTTCTTGCGCATTGTCTTTACTGGAGTAAAAATTCGGTTTTTCCGGTAAATAAGCGTGTCCGTAATGTTTTTCAATATAACCGCGCACCATATTTAAGGCATCTTGGCTTAAATTAGTGGAGTCCGTACGCATATAAGTGATGTAACCCGCTTCATATAAACGTTGCGCTAACATCATGGTTTTCTTTACACCAAAGCCCAAACGGGTACTTGCCGTTTGTTGTAACGTAGACGTAATGAACGGTGCTCTTGGTCGAGAACTGGTCGGTTTGGTTTCTAAATCAGAAATGACATAATCGGATTTACTTAAAAAATCCACCGCACTTTGCGCTTGTTCCGCATTTTTCGGTTCAAATTTTTTGCCTTTAAATTGCGCAACATCTAACTGAATTTCATCGCCTTTCGGTGTATTGGTAAGAACGGAAACTTCCCAATATTCTTGCGGCACAAACGCCTTAATCTCACGCTCACGTTCCACAATTAATTTCACGGCGACCGATTGCACACGACCGGCAGATAAACCACGCGCCACTTTTTTCCACAGCAACGGTGACACCATAAAACCGACAACACGATCTAAAAAACGGCGTGTTTGCTGCGCATTCACCCTATCCATGTTTAAATTTTCAGGATGTTCAAAGGCTTGTTTAATGGCGTTTTTGGTAATTTCATTAAAGACAACGCGACTATAACGTTCATCATCGCCACCAATCACCTCGCGTAAATGCCAAGCAATGGCCTCTCCTTCCCTATCCAAGTCGGTGGCGAGATAAATATGATCGGCTTTTTTGGCAAGAGATTTCAGTTCAGCAACGACTTTTTCTTTACCGGGTAAAATCTGATAGTTGGCTTTCCAACCGTGATATGGGTCGATCCCCATGCGTTTGACTAAAGCATCTTGTTCTTTTTGTTGTTTTATCGCTTGCTTTTCTTCCGCACTAAGACCTTTGGTGGAAATAGGTTTGGCTTTCTCTCCGGTCGCAGAACCCACCGTTGGCAAATCACGAATATGGCCTACGCTGGATTTCACTACATAATTGTTTCCTAAATATTTATTAATGGTTTTCGCCTTTGCCGGCGACTCCACAATAACCAAGGATTTTGTCATTATTATTACCTAATTTCGATTAACTTGTATAAAATTGCCCGCTATATTGCTAACTATCTTCAAGTAGGTCAACTACTTTTTTCCAAAAGGCATCAGAAATGGATAAACTCAACGCAATTTCAATTTTTTGCAAAGTGATTGAAACTCAAAGTTTTACCAAAGCAGCCGCATTGCAAAATATCTCCGTTGCCATGGCAAGCAAATTGGTTTCTCAATTAGAAGAACAGTTAAAAACACGTTTGTTACAACGAACCACCCGTAAGATTGTGCCAACAGAAGCCGGCAGCCTCTATTATCAACGTTGTCAGCCCATTTTATTGGAATTGGAGAAGGCTGAATCTAGCATCAGCAATCTTTCCACCTCTCTGCAAGGGAATTTAACCGTTTCTGTCCCACGGGATTTTGGTTTGCGATTTATTACGCCGAATTTAGCGAGTTTTGTTAAAGCCCATCCGAATTTACACATGGAAATTGAGTTTAACGATCGCATGATTGATTTGGTCAGCGAAGGATTTGATTTAGCTTTGCGTATTGGTTATCTGCAAGACAGTTCCTTAGTGGCAAAGAAAATTGCGACCTCTTCAATGCACTTTGTCGCTTCGCCGGAATATCTAGCCACGCATGGCACACCACAAACGCCGGAAGAATTAGAACATCACGACTGCCTTTTATACAAAGCCACAGGAAATCAAATTTATTGGGAATTCAACAAACATAACAAAATTCAGCGTATTAAAATGCGTTCTAAACTAGTGTGTAATAATGGCTTAACCCTTGCTTCATTGTGCGTTGACGGTGTTGGCATTATTAACACACCACGTTTCTTTATTGAGGAAGAATTGGCTTCGGGGAAATTGGTTGAGATTTTAGCGGATTACCGACAACAAGAGTTGGATTTACACATTGTTTATCCGCACCGTCGTCATTTGTCAGCAAAAGTCAAAGCCTTCATTGATTTTATTGCTCAGCTGGATTTATGTAAGACAAAACCGTAAAAGTGCGGTCCTTTTTAAGGACGTTTTCGTTTTACATGACCTTGCAATTAAGCAAGGTCATTTTTTATGTCTAAAACAAAAGGAATATGCTCCGGCAACGGTGCTAGTTTGCCCAATTCCACCCACGCACAAGGAAAATGGAAATCAGATCCCATAGAGCCGGCAAGTTGATGTTCTTCCGCGAGTTTTACCAATAATTGATACTGGTCGCGACTTTGTCCACAACCGGAAATTTCAATGGCGTCGCCGCCCCAGGCTTTAAAACTCTCCGTTAGTTTTCGTACCCATTTCATAGTCATGGTATAACGCAACGGATGCGCAAACACGGCTACTCCACCGGCTTGATGGATAATGTCAATGGTCGTTGGAATATCAACCCACTGTGGCTTGACATAAGCAGATTTACCCTGCCCCAAATAACGTTTAAACGCTTGACCATCGTTAGAGACTTTACCAATTTGCACTAAATGGCGGGCATAATGCGCGCGAGTCACTTCGCCATTGCCGGCTAATTTTTTTGCCTCTGCGTAGGCATTTTCTACACCAATTTTTTCTAACTTTGCCCCGATTTCCTGTGCTCGAATCTCACGTAATTTCGCTTGCTCAGCTAAAAGTGCGGTCATTTTTTCATGTGAAATATCAAACCCTAAAGCCACAATATGAATGGAGCGATTTTCCCATAACGTGGAAATTTCCACGCCATTAATCAGCCTCATCCCCAAAGTTTCAGCCTGTTGTCGCGCCTCAGCAACTCCGGCCACGGTATCATGATCCGTCAACGCCAGTACATTCACGCCTTTTTCATGGGCGCGCAAAACCACTTCCGTCGGCGTCAAAATGCCGTCGGAGGCTGTACTGTGGCAATGGAGGTCATATTTGATCATGCTTTTCCTTATTTAATTGCTTGAACTAATTCTTTCACCAATTTGGGGCCATGGTAAATCAACCCGGAATACACTTGTAAAAGGTCAGCGCCGGCTTGGATTTTCTCTTGAGCATTTTGTACGCCGTCAATGCCACCGCTGCCAATAATCGGAATTTGCCCTTTTAGTTCTTGGTGCAAGCGAGCAATGATAGCGGTGCTTTTATGTTGTAATGGTTTTCCGCTTAATCCCCCCTGCTGTTCTGCATTTTTAAAATTTGTGACGTTGTCTCGAGAAATAGTCGTATTAGTCGCAATCACACCATCCATTTTATGACGCAGCAAAGTATCGGCAATTTGAATTAGCTCGCTTTCTGTCAAATCCGGGGCTATTTTTACTGCGATTGGCACATATTTACCGTACTGTGAAGCCAGTTCTTTTTGACGGGATTTAATACTTCTCAACAAATCATCAAAATAATCACCATATTGTAACTGACGCAAATCCGGCGTATTAGGCGAAGAAATATTCACAGTAATATAACCGGCATAGTTATAGGCTTTGTTTAAACAAATCAGATAATCATCTTTTCCTTGCTCTAAGGGCGTCAGTTTATTTTTACCGATGTTGATCCCCAACACGCCGTCATAGTGTGATTTTTTGACATTTTCAATCAGCTGATCGATACCATAATTATTAAAGCCATTACGATTAATGATGCCTTCGGCTTCAACCAAACGAAATTGGCGTGGTTTGGCATTGCCCTCTTGCGCTAATGGCGTTACGGTGCCCACTTCAATAAAACCGAATCCCATAGCACCAAACCCATCAATCGCTTCCGCATTTTTATCTGCGCCCGCTGCCAAACCAATAGGATTTTTAAATTCAATGCCCATGACGGTTTTCGGCGTGCCTTGTGGGCAATTTAGAAGTTGTTTTAAGAGAAAATGAAATGTCGGATATGTTGCTAACCCAAGGGCTTTTATCACTAAATTATGGGCATCTTCAGGATCAAGGGTAAAAATCCCTTTACGAATGAAAGAATACATACTCGTTTATCTCTCCGGATAGTTAACTGTGAAAAGAATAGAAAAAGTGCGGTCAAATTTAACCGCACTTTTCATGTTTACTGTAACGCTTTTTCGATTTTCTCAAACAAATCGCGAGATAAATCTTCTGTCTCACTAATGCGTTCTAGCGCTCGTTTCATCAAGGTTTGGCGTTGTGCATCATAGCGCGCGAAACGAATTAACGGCTCAATTAAACGAGAAGCCACCTGTGGATTGCTTTTATTCAGTTTAATCAAAATATCCGTTAAGAAACGATAGCCTGAACCGTCAATGGCGTGGAACGCTTTTAAGTTTTGCCCCGCAAAGGCACCAATGAGAGAACGCACACGGTTCGGGTTATTAAAATTAAAGCTTGGATGATCCATCAACTGCATCACGTTTTGTAATACATTTTCTTCTGGACGCGTCGCTTGTAAAGCAAACCATTTGTCCATTACTAAACCGTCATGCTGCCATTTTTGTTCAAAATCAGCCAATAAACTGTCACGACAAGCCAATTTAGCTTGGGTTGCAGAAGTTAAAGCTGCAAGCGTATCGGTCATATTATTGGAATACGTATAATGCTTATTCACCAAGTTATTGCCAATATTACTGTATGCCAAGTAACTTAAGCACACATTGCGCAGTTTGCGTAAGGCAATGTCTTGACGATTAATTTGATATTCATCCAAACGAATTTGATTGTAAGTCTTCAGTAATAATTCTTTTAAATTATCGGCAATCGTTTGTGCCATAAATTCCCGTACAGCACTGATCGCATCCGGATCAATGGTTTTAAATAGTTCGGCAAATTCTGTCGCTTTCGGTAAGGTGAGAATTAAACTGGTTAACTCGATATCTTTTTGATAATTATCTAGGACTTGATAAAGCACTGCAGCCGTTTCTGCAGATAAATCGAGCGGTTGCCCTTGCTGATAGTTGGTAACGTTACGTCGTAACTCAACAGCAAGTAACATCTGAGCAGCATCCCAACGAATAAAGCCATTTTCAGCAAATTTTAATAAAGTAATCAGTTGTGAAGTAGAATAATCGTAATCCAATTTGACCGGCGCAGAGAAATCACACAATAATGCAGGAACAGGCTTAGTATAAATATTGTGGAACTCAAAGGTTTGGTCTTTTTGAGTAATGTTCAACACATTATCCACAACGCCATCGGCATCATAGAGCGTTTGTGCTGCACCCTTTTCATCATACAACGCAATTTTCAATGGAATGTGTAAATTCACTTTTTCCATTTGATCGGCTGTCGGTGGCGTTAATTGAGAAACCTGTAATTGATAGACATGATTTTTTTCATCATAACGATCACTGATAGTTAACTCCGGCGTGCCGGATTGACTGTACCAACGGCGGAACTGGGTTAAATCCAAATCATTGGCACGTTCCATAGCTGACACAAAATCTTCGCAAGTTGCTGCTTTACCATCATTTTCCGCAATATATAACTTCATGCCCTTTTGGAAGCCCTCTTCGCCCAATAAGGTATGCAACATACGAATCACTTCCGCCCCTTTTTCGTACACAGTGACCGTATAGAAGTTATTCATTTCAATCACTTTTTCCGGACGAATCGGGTGCGCCATCGGGCCGGCATCTTCAGCAAACTGTACGGTACGCAAAAACTTCACGTTATTAATGCGATTTACCGGGCGAGAACCGGTGTCAGAGGAAAATTCCTGATCACGGAAGACCGTTAAGCCTTCTTTTAGACTCAATTGAAACCAATCACGGCAAGTGACTCGGTTACCCGTCCAGTTGTGGAAATATTCGTGCGCAATTACGCTTTCAATGGCTAAATAGTCGTCATCTGTTGCCGTTTGTGGATTTGCCAACACATATTTGTCATTAAAAATATTGAGCCCTTTATTTTCCATGGCACCCATGTTGAAGAAGTCCACCGCAACAATCATGTAAATGTCGAGGTCATATTCTAAATCAAAACGTTCTTCATCCCATTTCATGGCACGTTTTAAACTTTGCATTGCCCAATCTGCACGATCTAAATTGCCACGATTAACATACAATTCTAAAGCGACTTCACGGCCACTTTTGGTGATGAATTGATCTTTCAGTACATCAAAATCGCCTGCCACTAACGCAAACAAATAACTTGGTTTCGGGAATGGGTCATTCCATTCAACCCAATGGCGACCATCCTCTAAATCGCCGCTGTTAATGCGATTACCATTAGAGAGTAAAAATGGGTATTTCGCTTTATCCGCTGTGATTTTCGTGGTGTAACGCGCTAATACATCCGGACGGTCTAGCATGTAGGTAATTTGACGAAAGCCCTCGGCTTCGCATTGTGTACAAAAAGCTTCATCGGATTGATACAAGCCTTGCAATGAGGTGTTGGCAGCAGGGCTTAAAATAGTGGTAATTTCTAGCTCAAATTGGTCTGCTTCTACTAGCGCCAAATCCAACGTTAAACTTTCGCTATCCTGCTGATATTGAGAGAACGGTTTGCCGTTTAATTTAATGGATGAAAATTGAAAATCATGCCCGTCTAACCGTAATGTCGTACTTTCTTTGTTAAGACGTTGATATTGACTTGTTGCTACAACAACTGTTTTTTCAGGTTCCAATTGGAAATCAAGATAAATGTCGGTAACAGTGAAATCGGGAGTTTGATAATCTTTTCTATATTTGGCTTTAGCGTACATAAAACGACCTAATTCTAAGGGCTAAAAAGTGCCGTTAAGGATATGATTTTTAGCCTTAAGTTGCAAATGGATTTTCTTTGGCAAACTTATCGCAAACGTTTGCGCATTATGCTATTCTAGCGCCGTTTTTTATCTCCAAGAATGAGGCAAAAATGTCTTTAACATCTCCTAAAATTGCCATTGTAATGGGCTCCAAAAGTGATTGGGCAACCATGCAAGAAGCTACGCAGATCCTCGATCAATTATATGTTCCTTATCACGTCGAAATTGTTTCGGCACATCGCACGCCAGACAAACTCTTCCAATTTGCCGAAAACGCACAACAAAACGGTTATGAAGTGATTATTGCCGGCGCCGGCGGTGCAGCCCATTTGCCTGGCATGATTGCAGCCAAAACCATCGTACCCGTGCTTGGCGTACCGGTGAAAAGCTCAATTTTAAGTGGTGTCGATAGCCTCTATTCCATCGTGCAAATGCCCAAAGGGATTCCTGTCGGCACTTTAGCCATCGGACCTGCCGGTGCAGCAAACGCAGGCTTATTAGCTGCGCAAATTTTGGCGATGAATAATGCAGAATTAGCACAACGCTTACTTCAGTTCAGACAGGCACAAACACAAAGCGTATTGGACAATCCGGATCCTCGAATTTAAAAACAGCTAAAATTTCCACCGCACTTTAAACTGGCACACGTAAAAAGTGCGGTCATTTTTTTCCGTGTTTTTTAATGAATCACTGAAGGTAGCGCAAGCCTGAACGTTTGTGCATCCCTAAAAATCAATGAGAAAACTATGCAAAAATCAGCACTCTATCCAACTATTTATGTTCTTGGCAATGGACAGCTCGGCAGAATGTTACGCTATGCCGGCGCGCCTTTAGATATTCACGTTCAACCGTTGCCTTTCGATGCGCCGGTGTTTGACTTGTCGCCGAATGACATTATTACCGCAGAAATCGAACGCTGGGAAAAAACACCTCTAACTACGCTCCTCGGCAATCACGCCAATTTCGTCAATCAAAAAGTCTTCGCACAATTAGCTGATCGCTTAAGCCAAAAATCCTTATTAGATAAATTACATCTCCCGACCTCGCCTTGGTGTCTATTAAAAGAAGCATCACAATGGGACGAAGTATTTCAAGATATCGGTGAAAAAGTCGTTGTTAAACGTCGTATGGGCGGTTATGACGGCCGTGGGCAGTGGATTGTGTCTGATGAAAACAAAGCACAAATCACTGAAGACCTGTTCGGGGAAACCATTGCGGAAAAATTTATTCCCTTTGATTACGAAGTGTCTCTCGTGGGCGCCCGTTTCCGTAACGGTGATACCCGTTTTTATCCGGTCACTCACAATTTACAACAAAATGGCATATTACGTTACAGTGTCGTGGATGTCACTTTCCCACAACAAAATGCACAGCAACAGCAAGCTGAAATGATGTTAAGCAAAATCATGAATGAACTGAATTATGTGGGCGTAATGGCGATGGAATGTTTTGTGGTGGGCGATCAGCTTTTAATTAATGAGCTTGCACCACGCGTACACAACAGCGGACACTGGACACAACTTGGCTGTGCTGTGAGTCAATTTGAATTGCATTTACGAGCATTGTTGGATTTACCTACGCCGGAATTAAAAGTATCCGCGCCAAGCGTGATGGTGAATTTGATTGGTACTGAGCACAACTCACAGTGGTTAAACACCGCCTTTGCACAATTACACTGGTATGGCAAAGAAGTACGACCGGGGCGTAAAGTGGGACACATTAACCTTTCCCATCCGGATAAAAAAGTCATTATCGCCCAATTAGACAAACTCGCCACAGAGTTGCCGGAAGACTATCAATCCGGTTTGCAATGGGCAAAAAATAAGTTGATATAGTTAACATTTTCGCAACATATTGCTTGTCAAAAAGAAACCCGAGCAGTATAACTAAAGAGATTTTTCACCCACCATCCGAGGATAATATTATGTTTGAAAAGATTACTGCCGCACCGGCGGATCCAATTTTAGGTTTAGGCGAAGCATTTAAATCCGAAACCCGTAGTAACAAGATTAATTTAGGCATCGGCGTGTATAAAGACGCCAAAGGCAATACCCCGATTGTTAAGGCAGTAAAAGAAGCAGAAAAACGCTTATTAGAACAAGAAAATACCAAAAACTATTTGCCGATTGATGGTGTTGCTGATTTTAACGCACGTACCAAAGAATTATTGTTCGGTGCAAATTCCGATATCGTGAAAAACAACCGTGCCAGAACCGCACAAAGTTTAGGTGGCACCGGCGCGCTACGCATTGCCGCAGAGTTCATTAAACGCCAAACGAACAGCCAAAATGTATGGATCAGCACGCCAACCTGGCCAAATCACAATGCAATTTTCAAAGCGGTGGGCATCAACATTCGCGAATATCGTTACTACGATGCAGAACGCAAAGCCTTAGATTGGGACAACCTCATTGCGGATTTAAGCCAAGCCGGTGAAGGCGATGTGGTTTTACTTCACGGTTGCTGCCACAACCCGACCGGTATCGACCCGACACCGGAGCAATGGGACAAACTGGCTGAAATGTCTGCACAAAAAGGCTGGTTGCCATTATTCGACTTTGCTTATCAAGGCTTTGCTCATGGCTTAGAAGAAGATGCTTACGGTTTACGCGCCTTTGCCAAAAACCACAAAGAACTTTTAGTGGCAAGCTCCTTCTCTAAAAACTTCGGTTTATATAACGAGCGCGTTGGTGCATTCACTGTCGTGGCAGAAAATTCGGATATTGCAGCGACAGCATTAACTCAAGTGAAAGTCATTATCCGTACCCTCTACTCCAACCCGTCTTCTCACGGGGCAAATACCGTTGCATTAGTATTAAATGATGCAAAATTGCGCCAAGACTGGGAAAACGAACTCACCGAAATGCGCGACCGCATCAAAAAAATGCGCCACCGTTTTGTTGAGCTGCTTAAAGAATACGGTGCACAACAAGACTTTAGCTTCATCATCAGACAAAACGGGATGTTCTCTTTCAGTGGCTTGACCGCAGAACAAGTGGATCGCTTGAAAGAAGAATTTGCCATTTATGCCGTGCGCTCAGGCCGTATCAACGTTGCCGGCATTACCGAAGACAATATTCGTTACCTCTGCGAAAGCATTGTCAAAGTGTTGTAATTTTTAACCGCTCTTTAAAAGAAAACGGCATCGAAATAGATGCCGTTTTTGTTTTCTGAAAAACAGTCTCAAAACCGACCGCACTTTTTATTTATAAAAAATAAATTACGGTTATGCGTTAAGCAAAGAAAATGCTCAGCAAATCTTAAAAGGGCTATCCCCTCTTAAGTAGTATTGGTTTTTATTGTCATTATCGATAAAATGTAGTCTCTTTTTCATCCACCTACTTTTTAGGTATCAACACAAGGAAATTTCTATGAAAATTAGTGCAAGAAACCAACTAAAAGGTAAAGTTGTTTCAATCGAAAGCGGTTCTGTGAACGCTATCGTTCACCTTGATATTGGTGGTGGCAACGTGATTTCTTCTACCATCTCTCTTGAAGCGGTAAAAGAATTAGGTTTAGCCGTAGGCAAAGACGCTTACGCAATTATCAAAGCGACTTCCGTTATGGTTGGCGTAGAATAATTACTCGCTTATTTAAATAACGAAACAACCGTACTTGAAAAAGTGCGGTTGTTTTTTTATGTGTTTTTTTCCATAAAAAAATGCGGTGAAAATTCACTGCACTTTCCTTTTTAGTGGTTGGGCGTTTTATCAATAAATGATTAAAAATGTAATGCGTGGTTGAAGTACGGTAGATTTTGGCTAAGTTTTACAAAGTCAAAAGGGACTCTCGAGTGCCTTGTTGGCTCCTGTATTGCTGATCGAGTAGAAAAATATTTTCGGCTAAATACATCGCCTGTTGCGGATTATCCGGAAGAAGGACGCGTTTATTTCTCGAATTTGAAATACAGCTTCTAACCCCTTTCTTAACAATTTTATTAATAACAAAGCCCTGTTTAACAGGGCTTTATTTTTGACTTAGATTGGCAAAAATACCATGAGAAAGCACCGCACTTTGTATTTTCTGAGCCTAAAGTGCGGTGTGTTTTTTCAGTGTTTTTCAATTCATTTATGCAAAAATTGAGGCTTCGTATATAATGAGCCGCTTTCCAGATAACTGAATAGAAACAATGAATACAGCAAGCCAAACAGAAAAGAAACAAAGTTACAATTTCAATAAATTACAAAAACGCTTACGCCGCAATGTGGGCAACGCCATTGCCGATTTCAATATGATTGAAGAAGGCGACAAAGTGATGGTATGCCTTTCCGGTGGGAAAGACAGCTATACTTTATTGGATATTTTGCTCAATTTGCAACAAAATGCGCCGGTCAATTTCGATATTGTGGCAGTGAATTTAGACCAGAAACAACCGGGCTTTCCGGAGCATATTTTGCCTGAATATTTACAATCTATTGGTGTGGATTACAAAATTGTAGAAGAAAACACGTATGGTATTGTGAAAGAGAAAATCCCGGAAGGAAAAACCACTTGTTCTCTTTGTTCCCGTTTACGTCGCGGGATTTTATACCGTACAGCGACCGAACTTGGTGCCACAAAAATCGCATTAGGGCATCATCGCGATGATATGTTGGCGACGCTATTTCTAAACATGTTCTACGGCGGAAAATTAAAATCCATGCCGCCAAAATTGATTTCTGATGATGGCAAACAAATTGTGATTCGTCCGCTTGCCTATTGCAAAGAAAAAGACATTGAGAAATACGCCGTTGCGAAACAATTCCCTATCATTCCTTGTAACCTGTGCGGTTCACAGCCGAATTTGCAACGACAAGTGGTGAAAGACATGTTGAACACTTGGGATCGCCAATATCCGGGGCGTTTGGAAACCATGTTTAGCGCCATGCAAAACATTACCCTTTCTCATTTATGTGATCCGAAACTTTTCGACTTTAAAGGCATTAAACACGGTCAAGCGCTTGAAGGTATCGAGGGCGATACTGCATTTGATGAGCAAAATATCACACCAATGCAATTTGATGATGAAGATCAGACTGATTTTAGTGAACAAGAAATGATTGCGTTTAAGGAAGTGAAGTAAAAAACGTGGCTAAAAACCACCGCACTTTTAGTGCGAGGTACCTAATAAAAGGCTAGTTGAAGACAAATAAAAAGGTGCTTTATACGCACCTTTTTTCTTCTATACGGGCTTAAATACGTCTTGCCTGCCAATAGGCTTTGCGCCAATAATCGCTATTCATGGAAGAATAAACGACACCACCTTTGGTTGAGGCGTGGAGAAATTTATCCTCTTTCACATAAATTCCCACATGGTAGCCATTTGGTCCTAAGCCTGTTTTAAAGAAGACTAAATCCCCGGTTTGAATATCCGCTTTTTCGATATATTGTCCGTACTTAGCTTGATCTTTGGTTTGACGCGGTAATTTTATGCCAAAGCGATCAAAAAACGTGGTTTGCACAAAACCGGAACAATCCACGCCATTACGACCAAGTCCACCAAGAACATAAGGCGTTCCCGCCCATTCATGTTGTTGTTCGCTTAATAAAGCAATCGCCATAATGGGATCGTTAATTTGCCCTTTGTAATTAATGCGCGAGGATTTGTATCCGCCGGAACAGGCAGCTAACGCCAACACACAACCACAAAGCAATAAAGATTTTAAAACACGCATTGATAGAACATCTCAAACTAAAAAGCTATCAACAAGGACATTATTGATAGCTTATTTTTATACTTATTAGGCTTTCGGTTTGACTTTCTCTACCCGATTACGCAATTTTTGTCCCGGTTTAAACACCACTACACGGCGGGCAGAAACCGGCACGCTTTCACCAGTTTTCGGATTACGCCCCGGACGAGAGGATTTATCACGTAACTCAAAATTACCAAACCCGGATAATTTCACGTCATTTCCCGTTTCTAACGCAATTCGGATTTCTTCAAAGAAACTTTCGACTAAATCCTTGGCTTCACGTTTACTGAGATGGAATTTCTCAATAAGATTCTCGGCGAGTTCTACTTTAGTTAATGTCATAGTTTAATCTCTCAAGTAAGCATTAAAACGTTGTTTTAACTCAGATAATACCGCTGAAATTACTGCGTTAATTTCATCTTCTTCAAGGGTTTTTTCATTGTCTTGAATCACGAGGCTTATCGCTAAGCTCTTATGACCTTCTGCGACGCCACTACCTTGGTAAACGTCAAATAAATTCACTTGCGTTAATTTATCACCGCCTGCAACACGACAAGCGTCTAATACATCGTCTGCTGAAACACTATCCGCAACCACAAGGGCTAAGTCACGACGGTTAGCCGGGAAGCGAGAAATTTCTTTTGCTTTCGCAATATCACGACGAGAAATATGCGCAATGGAAATTTCACATACAAACGCCTTGCCGTTGATACCAATTTTTTGTGCAATAGTCGGGTGAAGTTGACCGATAAAACCAATTTCTTCTCCGTCTAACATAATTGCAGCAGATTGCCCCGGATGTAACGCTGTGTATGATTTTGCTACAAATTTTGCGCGATTTCCAGCAGAACTTAATGAAAGTAAATTTTCAATATAACCTTTTAAATCATAGAAGTCGGCAGGTGCGACTTTTTCACTCCATTGTTCATTTGCTTTAGAACCGGTCATCACAGCCGCAAAGACTTGCTCTTGGCGTACGCCAAATTCGGCTTTTTCATCCGGTACAAAACGTAAACCAAATTCAAACAAACGCACACGATTTTGTTGACGATTTTGGTTATAAGTTACCGCCCCTAGCAATCCGGTTAATAGTGAAACGCGCATCGCGGACATTTCAACAGAAATTGGGTTCGGTAGAATAAACGGTTTAATTTCCGGATGTAGCAAACTTTGAATTTTCGGATCAACAAAGCTATAAGTAATGGCTTCATAAAAATCGCAACTCACTAATGCCGCTTTGATTCGCGATAATTCAATATCCGCTTCGCTATGTTCACGCATACGCAAATGCGCTAACGGTGCATTATTTGGAATACTGTTATAGCCATAAATACGCGCGACTTCTTCAATTAAATCTTCTTCGATTTCAATATCAAAACGCCAAGATGGCGCAACGGCTGTCCAACTGTTGTTAGCGTAAGAAACCTCTAAACCAAGGCGTTGTAAGATATCGGTTACCGTTTCTGTTTCAATATGATGGCCAAGTAACGCATCTAATTTGTGACGTTGTAATGTGACTTGTTGACGTTTTGGTAAATAGGCTTCATGAGTCACTTCACAAATTTCACCGGCTTCACCACCGCAAATCTCTAATAAAAGTGCGGTCGCTCTTTCCATTGCTTTACGTGGCAATTCGAAATCCACACCACGCTCAAAGCGATGAGATGAATCTGTATGCAAACCATATTGACGAGCACGTCCGGTAATCGCTAATGGCACAAAAAAAGCCGCTTCTAAAATCACATCTTTTGTGTTTTCTACATTCACACCACTGGCTTCACCACCGAAAATCCCCGCCATTGCCAATGCACCATTTTGGTCGGCAATCACTAAAGTGTTCGGTTGAAGTTTCGCTGTCGTGCCATCTAACAACACAAGCTCTTCATTTTCTTTCGCCATACGAACTTGTACCGGTTGTGCCACTTTTGCCATATCAAAAGCGTGCATTGGTTGGCCCAATTCAAGCAAAATGTAGTTCGTGACATCCACAATTGGATCAATAGAACGAATATCGCAACGGCGCAATTTTTCTTGTAACCACATTGGTGATTGCGCTTTAACGTTGACATTCTTAATCACGCGTAATAAATAACGCGGGCAGGCTTCGGCAGCTTGAACATCAATTTGTACTTTATCGGCGATGGTCGGTTTAACCACATCAAAGTGCGGTGGATTTTCGTGAAGTTTATTCACCACAGCCAATTCACGTGCCACACCGGCAATGCTTAAGCAATCCGCACGGTTTGGCGTTAAGCTAATTTCAATGGTGCTGTCGTCTAATGTTAAATAATCGCGTAGATTGGTACCGATAGGCGCATCTTGTGGCAATTCGATAATCCCATTAGCATCAGACTCAATACCCAGTTCGCTGAATGAACAAAGCATACCTTCAGAAGGTTGCCCGCGTAATTTGGTTTTCTTGATTTTGAAATCGCCCGGTAATTCAGCGCCTTCTACCGCACAAGCGACTTTCAAGCCTTGACGACAATTCGGGGCACCACACACGATGTCTAACAAACGCTCGCCGCCCACATTCACTTTGGTCACGCGTAATTTATCAGCGTCAGGATGTTGTGCACATTCCACCACTTCACCTACGACAACACCCGTGAAATCGCCGGCAACTTTTTCTACTCCGTCAACTTCCAAGCCTAACATGGTAATTTGTTCGCAAAGTTGTTCTGTAGAAATCGCCGGATTAACCCATTCGCGTACCCATTGTTCACTAAATTTCATACTTATCTCTCACTCAAAATTATTTAAACTGTTTCAAAAAGCGCAAATCATTCTCGAAGAATGAACGTAAATCTGTGACGTTGTAGCGTAACATAGTTAAACGCTCTACCCCCATACCCACTGCGAAACCGGAGTATTCATTTGGGTCAATGCCGACATTGCGTAAAACATTTGGGTGTACCATACCGCAACCCAACACTTCTAGCCATTTGCCGTTTTTACCCATTACATCCACTTCGGCAGACGGTTCGGTGAATGGGAAGTAAGACGGACGGAAACGCACTTGCAAATCTTCTTCGAAGAAAGCGCGTAAGAAATCGTGCAATAAGCCTTTTAATTCAGTGAAATTGGCGTGTTTGTCCACATACAACAATTCGATTTGATGGAACATCGGTGTGTGGGTTTGGTCGTAATCGTTACGATACACGCGTCCCGGCGCCATAATGCGAATTGGCGGTTGCTGTTTTTGCATGGTACGAATTTGTACCCCGGAAGTTTGCGTTCTTAACAATAATTCAGGATTAAACCAGAATGTGTCGTGATCGGCACGCGCAGGGTGATGTTTAGGAATATTTAAGGCATCAAAATTATAATAATCGCTTTCGATTTCAGGGCCGGACTCCACAGAAAAACCCAGTTCAGAGAAGAATTTGGTCACGCGCTCAATGGTAATAGAAACCGGATGTAAACAGCCCATTTCCACTTTGCGTCCCGGTAAACTCACATCAATACGTTCATTTTCTAATTGTGCATTTAACAGGGCTTGTTCCCATTCTGCTTTTTTCGCATTTAAGAAATCTAATGCCGCTTGTTTGGCTTCGTTAATTTTCGCGCCCATTGCCGGACGTTCTTCCGCTGCCACATTGCGCAATTCTTGCATTAATTGGGTAAAGTGACCTTTCTTACCAAAATATTCCACGCGAATTTCATCAAGCGCGGCAAGGCTTTTATCTTCAATGTTGTCTATGGCATTTCTTGCTTTATCCACAAGCTCTTTAAGATGCTGCATAAATATCCTCTGTGATGATTAATCTATCTAAAAAATGCTGTCAATAATAATACTAACTGCTTAGAAAATCACGCGATTTATCTATGACCGCGGAAATTATTCTGTCATAAAACGAAGATTTATCGAGAAAAATGACCGCACTTTATTCTTCCGTTTACATTTCAACTGAAACTTTTCAGCCATTTTCTTTGGATAAAAAAATAGAGGCTTAAAAAAGCCTCTATTGATTAAAAATACATTTTATTATTAAGGTAACTGTTGCAACGCTTCAATCCGTTTTTCCAACGGCGGGTGGCTTAAGAATAATTCTTTTAAGCCGCCACCACGTTTACCGTTAATGGCAAATGCCGCCAAGGTGGAACCTTCCAGCTCTTCCGGCTCATGCAAGTTTTGTAAGCGTTTTAGCGCATCTATCATTTTTTGCTTACCCACTAAATTCGCCGAACCTGCATCGGCTCTGAATTCGCGTTGGCGAGAGAACCACATGGCGATCATGCTTGCCAAGAAACCAAATACCACTTCAAGCACCATAGAAACTAAGAAATAGATCCCGGAATTGCTTGAGCTTTCATTGCCTTGATTGCGGGAGTTCGCCACCACGTTGGCAATGATGCGTGATAAGAAAATCACGAAGGTATTGAGAACACCTTGTAGTAACGCCATAGTCACCATATCACCGTTTTTAATATGGCTAACTTCGTGCGCTAAAACTGCCTCTGCTTCGCCACGGGTCATTTTATTTAACAATCCGGTACTCACCGCCACTAACGAATTGTTTTTGCTTGCGCCGGTGGCAAACGCATTCACATCAGCAGAATGATAAATCGCTACTTCTGGGCGCGGCAAACCGGCACGATCTGCTTGTGAATACACGGTATACAACAACCAACGTTCTGTTTCATTACGTGGTTGTTGAATCACTTCGGCTCCCACAGAACGAATTGCCATGGTTTTGGACATAAATAACGAAATAATAGAACCCGCAAAACCAAATAATGCGGCAAACAGCATTAAACCGCTCGCATCACGAGATTGAATGCCGGTTAACGATAAAATGATGTTAAAAACCAATAACACTGCCATGTTGGTGGCAAGAAAAAGTAAAATGCGCATCATAGATGAAAAACTCCTAAATAAAACAGTAATAAAAACACGCTTGGCTATAATGGCGACAAAAAAAGGAAAATCAAGTATACCAATGAATTCAATGAGAAAAATGTTTGTTTTATTGGAAAAAAGAGAAAAGTGCGGTGGGTTTTGACAATGTTTTTTAAAAGAAAAGGGAGTTGGTCGATAAGCCGGGTTCTGTCGTGGACAATCATTCATCTAGGCGCATATTTACACATACGCTCAAGCAACCTACCCGAATCCTGAACGGGCCATTCATTGGATTCCTATTTGGTCTTGCTACGAGTGGAGTTTACCCTGCTACCAACCGTTACCGGCGGCACGGTGCGCTCTTACCGCACCCTTTCACCCTTACCTGATCCCTTGCGGGCCATCGGCGGTTTGCTCTCTGCTGCACTTGTCGTAGGCTCTCGCCTCCCGGACGTTATCCGGCACTCTGCCCTGTGTAGCCCGGACTTTCCTCCCGCCTACTTGTCCCCCAGTTTACGCTTTCGCGATGTTAGAGGCTTCAATAGACCGGCGATTGCCTGACCAACTCAGGCGCGCAGTATAGCTTAAATTCAAGGTGAAATATAGTGTTAAGTAAAAAGTTGGGCTAGAATGAACGCCACAAAAACAGGCCTAAAATACACCGCACTTTTGTGCCAATAAGGAAACTTCAATGGATTATTTACAAATTGCTCGGGAAACGCTGGGCGTTGAAGAAAAAGCCCTCGGACAACTCAGCGAAAAATTAGACGGTACCTTCACTGAGGTTGTTGATTTAATTCTAAATTGCAAAGGACGTTTGGTGATCGGTGGTATCGGCAAATCCGGTTTAGTGGGCAAAAAAATGGTCGCTACCTTTGCTTCCACCGGCACACCGAGTTTCTTCCTGCATCCTACGGAAGCCTTTCACGGCGATTTAGGCATGCTGAAACCCATTGATGTGGTCATGCTCATTTCTTACAGCGGCGAAACTGATGATGTCAACAAACTCATTCCAAGCCTAAAAAACTTCGGCAACAAAATCATTGCGCTTACTTCCAATAAAAATTCTACGTTAGCGCGCCATGCGGATTATGTGTTGGACATTAGCGTAGAACGGGAAGTCTGCCCGAATAATCTTGCCCCGACCACTTCCGTGGTTGTGACTATGGCATTGGGCGATGCATTGACAGTTTGTTTAATGCGCGCGCGTGATTTCCAACCGGAAGATTTTGCAAAATTCCATCCGGGCGGCAGCTTAGGTCGCCGTTTGTTATGTCGTGTCAAAGATCAAATGCAAACCCGTTTACCGATTGCCGCCTTAACAACCTCCTTCACCGATTGCTTAACCATTATGAACGAAGGTCGTATGGGCGTGGCGTTAGTCATGGAGCAACAGCAATTACGCGGCATCATCACCGATGGCGACATTCGCCGTGCATTAACGGCCAATGGTGCCAATACACTTAGCAAAACCGCACAAGAATTGATGACCTCTCATCCGAAAACCATTCATCAGGATACCTATTTATCCGAAGCGGAAATTTACATGAAAGCACATAAAATTCACTCTTTGGTTGTGGTGGATGATGCGCAAAATGTGGTTGGTTTAGTGGAGTTCTCAAGCTAATGACAACAGAATTACAAGAAAAATTAAAACAGGTGAAATTCGTTATCACCGATGTGGACGGCGTATTAACGGACGGTTTACTGCACTACGATGCTAACGGCGAAGCGCTCAAAAGTTTTCATGTGCGCGATGGTTTAGGTATTCGGATGTTGATGGAAGCCGGCATTCAGGTCGCTGTGTTATCGGGGCGTGATTCGGCAATTTTGCGCAAACGCATTGCCGATTTAGGCATTAAACTCGCTTTTTTAGGCAAGCTGGAAAAAGAAAGCGCCTGTTTTGAATTATGCCGCCAAGCCGGTGTTGAGCCGCAGCAAACGGCTTATATTGGCGATGACAGCGTTGACCTCCCCGCTTTCGCTGTTTGTGGACTTTCCTTCGCGGTTGCCGATGCGCCGGAATATGTCAAAAACTGCGCTGATTACACCTTAGGCTTAGGCGGTGGCAAAGGCGCCTTCCGTGAAATGTCCGATATGATTCTAAACGCCCAAGGCAAAGCGGAAATTTACAATTCAGCGCAAGGATTTTTGAAGACGTCGAAAAAGATGGCGCAATAAAAACGCCGAGAGAAACGACCGCACTTTTTAAGTCATACAGTAGGCGGGTGCAGCCCGCTCTACTTTTCTCTCCCCTTGTTATCACTATTCTTAAATAAAAATTTTTATTTCCCCTTGACTTTAAACACTTGCACTAGTTTAATAGTGCAACTTTATTTTATGTTTTAAGGAAATGAGAATGTCTTCCGCTTTTATTCAAACTTTTACGCAAAACGTACCTTATCACAGCGATCCTACCGCCATTTTCGCCACCTTATGTGAAAACAAACCGAATACGCTACTGTTAGAATCTGCCGAAATTTCCAGCAAAAACAGTCTTAAAAGTTTATTACTCGTTAACGCGTCCATGAAAATTTCCTGTTTGGGACAACGCGTGACTTTTCATGCGTTGACCGACAACGGTGCCGCAGTGTTACCGTTAATTGCGCAAAAGCTTTCGGCACAGGTAAACGTAAAATCCCAAACAAGCACCGAACTGCAAGTGGAATTCAAACCTGCCGACAATAATGCGGACGAAGACAGCAAATTATTGGCACACGGCATTTTCGACGGGTTGCGTTGTTTCACCGAACTTTATCAGGCAAGCTCGTTACCTGTTTTTTTAGGCGGATTATTTGCCTATGACTTGGTGGCAAATTTCATTCCGATGGAAAACATCACTTTGCAAGATGATGGCATTACCTGTCCGGATTATTGTTTTTATTTAGCGGAACAGTTACTGGTGAGCGACCATCAATTGCAACAAGCGGAATTACAAACCTTTTGTTTTGCACAAAATGCGTTGGCGACACTGCAACATAACGCACAAGACATTGCCAAAAAACTCTTGGAAATTCGACCGCACTTGAGCCTCAAATCGGCTTCTACCGAGGTTGCCATTAATTTAGATGATGATAAATTCAAAAAAATTATTGAACGCCTGAAGCAGCATATTTATTGCGGCGACGTATTTCAAATCGTGCCGTCCCGTCGTTTCTCCCTTGAATGTCCGAACACGTTAGCGACTTATCGTCAGTTAAAACAAAACAATCCAAGTCCGTATATGTTCTTTATTCAGGACGAGGATTTCACCCTGTTCGGCGCCTCACCGGAAAGTGCCTTGAAATATTCGCAAACTACCCGTCAGTTGGAGATCTACCCGATTGCCGGTTCCCGCCCGCGAGGTTTTGATGCCGACGGCAATATTGATCCCGAATTGGATTCCCGTTTGGAACTGGAATTGCGTTTGGATCATAAAGAACAAGCGGAACATTTGATGTTAGTAGATTTAGCCCGTAACGACATCGCCCGAGTGTGTGAAAGTAAAACCCGCCATGTGAAAGATTTAATGCAAGTAGATCGTTATTCACACATTATGCACCTTGTCTCTCGTGTTGTAGGTAAACTTCGCCCTGAACTGGATGCGTTACACGCTTACCAAGCCTGTATGAACATGGGGACGCTAACCGGTGCACCGAAAATTAAAGCCATGCAGTTAATTTATCAGTTTGAACAACAAAAACGCCACAGTTACGGCGGCGCCGTGGGCTATTTACAATCTGATGGCAATTTTGACACCTGTATTGTAATTCGCTCTGCCTTCGTGCAAAACGGCATTGCCCATGTGCAGGCCGGTTGTGGCACGGTGTTGGATTCCGACCTGCAAATGGAAGCCGATGAAACTCGCCACAAAGCCCGTGCCGTCATCAACGCCATCGTACAAACCAATAAGAAAGCGAATCAATAGGAGTGACATCATGGCAACCATTTTATTTTTAGATAACTTTGATTCCTTTACTTACAATTTGGTGGATCAATTTCGCGGATTGGGACATCAGGTTCACATTTACCGTAACGATTGCGATTTAGCGATTTTAGAAAAAAACGCCTTGGCACAACCGGATACGATTCTTGCCCTCTCCCCCGGGCCGGGCACCCCGGATGAAGCGGGGAATATGATTCCGTTGATTAAGCGATTAATCGGCAAAGTACCGATGTTGGGCATTTGTTTGGGGCATCAAGCGTTAATTGAAGCCTTCGGAGGAAAAGTCGTTCACGCAGGTGAAATTTTGCACGGCAAAGTGTCCAAAATTGAACATGACAATGAAGCCATGTTCAAAGGTTTGACCAACCCGATGCCGGTCGCGCGCTATCATTCCCTTATGGGCATTAATTTGCCTGATGAATTGATTCCGAACGCCTCTTATCATGGCATAAACATGGCAATTCGCCACCGCACTTTGCCCATTTGTAGCTTCCAATTTCACCCCGAATCTATTTTAACGGTACAAGGAGCACAGTTATTGGCGCAATCGGTAGAATGGTTGTTGAATCGGAATTAATATACCACTTTCCCTCTTTAGCAAAGAGGGGGGATTTTAAACTGAAAAGGATAAAACATGATCACAGTATATGGCTTAAAACGTACCCTCTCCCCGCGCAAATCTGCTGTAGCGGAGGTGATTTATAACTGCCTGGAACTCGGTTTAGATGTTGCCAAAGGCAAGCACGCGCTTCGTTTTATTTGTTTGGAAGACGACGATTTTTACTATCCGCATACCACAAACCGTACCGACAATTACATGGTAATTGAAATCAATTTAATGCAAGGTCGTTTAGAACAAACCAAAAAGCGCTTAATCAAAATGTTGTTCAGTGAATTTGAATACAAATTAGGCATTAGCCCGTTTGACGTGGAAATCACCATCAAAGAGCAACCGGCACATTGTTGGGGCTTCCGTGGCATGACCGGCGATGAAGCGCGCGATTTGGATTATGATATTCATAAATAAGGACAAGGATGATGGAAAACCAAGCTCTATTAGAAAAACTTTATGGCGCACAAACCTTAACCGCCACGGAAAGCGAAACCTTATTTAACGCCATCATGTTGGGAGAATTAAGCAACGAACAAATCGCCGCCATATTAGTGGCTCTAAAAGTGCGTGGCGAAACCATCGATGAAGTCAACGGTGCCGTATTAGCCGCCGTTAAAAATGCCAAACCGTTTCCAACACCCGACTACCCCTTTGCTGATATCGTCGGCACAGGCGGTGATGGTGCCAATACCATCAATATTTCTACAGCGTCCGCTATTGTCGCTGCGGCTTGTGGTGCCAAAGTAGCAAAACACGGCAACCGTAGCGTTTCCAGTAAAACCGGTTCAAGCGATTTATTAACCGCATTGGGTGTCAATATCGCTATGTCAACAGAACAAGCCCGCAAAGCATTGGACGACATTGGCATCAGCTTCTTGTTTGCACAGCAATATCATCCGGGCTTCAAATATGTGGTGCCGGTACGCCAAGCCTTAAAAACCCGTACGCTCTTTAATATTCTTGGTCCGCTTATTAATCCGGCTCGTCCGAAACGTCAATTGCTCGGCGTTTATTCTCCCGAACTGATTGATATTTACGCCAAAACCGTTGCCCAATTAGGTCACGAACACACGATTATCGTGCACGGCAGTGGCTTAGACGAAGTGGCAATTCATGGCGCCACAGATGTAGCGGAAGTGCGTAACGGCAAGATTGAACGTTATACCCTAACACCACAGGATTTTGGCTTCCAAGTCAAACCACTGGAAACTTTGCGTGGCGGAGAACCGACAGAAAATGCGCAAATGATTACCGCACTTTTACAAGGCAAAGGCAAAGCGGAACACAACCAAGCCGTTGCCATGAACACTGCCCTCTTACTAAAACTGTTCGGACAAGAAGATATTAAAGATAATGCACACCGGGTATTGGATGTGATTGCGCAAGGCAAGCCGTTTGAAACCTTACAGAAATTGACGACCTATTAATTTAAAGTCCCGTTTTCAAAAATAAGACATAAACATGATCACACAAGACTTTTCCAAACCACTTGAAACCGCCACGGTGTTACAAAAAATCGTGCTCGATAAAGCCGAATGGATAAAAACCAAAGAAGCGGAATTTCCGTTAAGTGAATTTGAAAAAAACATTCAAAAATCCGACCGCTCTTTTTATGATGCGTTGGCAAAAGGCACGCACCAAAAACCGGCGTACATTTTAGAATGTAAAAAAGCCTCGCCGTCCAAAGGATTGATTCGTAGCGAATTTAAACCGACAGAAATTGCGCAGGTCTATAAACACTATGCCAACGCGATTTCTGTGCTGACCGATGAAAAATACTTCCAGGGCGATTTTGCCTACATCAAACAAGTTCGCGACGTTGTCACACAACCGGTATTATGCAAAGACTTTATGATCAGCGAATATCAAGTTTATTTGGCGCGTTTTTACCAAGCCGACGCGATTTTACTTATGCTTTCGGTGGTGAACGACGAGACTTATCGCATCTTAGCCAATTTGGCACATTCTCTCGGCATGGGCGTGTTGACCGAAACCAGTAACGAAGAAGAATTTGAACGCGCCTTGGCGTTAGGGGCGAAAATTATCGGTGTAAATAATCGTAATTTGCACGATTTAAGCGTAGATTTAAACCGCGTGGTGGCATTAACCACCCGATATGCCGACCGCATTCCTTCCGACGTACGAATCATCAGCGAATCAGGCATTTACAATCATCAGCAAGTACGCGAATTGCAACAAGTTGCCCACGGCTTCTTAATTGGTAGCAGTTTGATGGGCAATCCAGATTTAAACAACGCCGTGCGTGAAGTCATTTTCGGTGAAAACAAAGTGTGCGGTTTAACCCGTGAGCAAGACGTAAAAACCGTTTACGAAAGCGGTGCATTATACGGCGGGTTAATTTTTGTCGAAAATTCCAAACGTTGTGTCAGTTTACGCCAAGCCCAAGAATTGGTGACGGCCGCCCCACTTCGTTTTATGGGCGTGTTTCAAAATCAAGAGATTGATTTTATCGTGAAAATCGCGCAGCAGTTACAGCTCTATGCCGTTCAGTTGCACGGCGATGAAACAGCGGAATTTATCACCGCACTTCGAGCCGAATTGCCTAAAAGCATTCGCATTTGGAAAGCCATTTCCGTGGATGTAACCCATCAAAGTGCGGTGGTTTTTGACGACGTTTCTGCGATTGATCGTTTTGTTTTCGATAGCAAGTCGGGTGCACAACAAGGTGGTACGGGTGAAACTTTCGATTGGTCGCTGATTCCGGCTCATTTGAAACATAAAATCCTGTTGGCAGGTGGCATCAATCCAAATAATATTGATGCGGCGTTAGCACAACATTGTGTTGGTGTTGATCTGAATTCCGGCGTGGAACGTGCCCCCGGTATAAAAGACGCTGAAAAAGTGCGGTCGGTTTTTGCAAAGATTTTATAGCGTCACAAGACCACACAATAAATAATGGTGCACAATATCCAATATGCGCCTTTTTCTTTTCTTAATTCAGCCTTTTCTGCGATCAAATCCGTTTTTCTCTGACTCCAAATAAAATCTAATACCTAGTTATAGTTACAATAATTTAACAAATGAGAATTAATCGCAATTAATCTATAAAAACAAAAGGTTACATCCTATATTCGGATAAAAAATAGGGATATTCTTGATGACGATCAAATAATGTTCCACTTTATGAGCATATCATAGCACCGATAACCATATATAAAATGTGTGAATTGGAGTGAATATATGCAACGAAGCGATGGATTATTTTCTGCCTTAGCCGATGTTTCCCGCCGGGATTTCATGAAATTATGTACCGCACTTGCGGCAACAATGGGGCTAAGTAGTAAAGCAGGTGCGCAAATGACAGAAGCCTTGACGGCACCTGCTCGTCCGCCGGTGTTATGGATTGGTGCACAAGAGTGTACTGGATGTACAGAATCTCTGCTACGTGCCACTCACCCGACGGTGGAAAATTTAGTATTGGAAATGATTTCCTTAGAATACCACGAAGTCCTTTCGGCCGCGTTTGGGGAACAAGCTGAAGATAATAAACACAACGCCATGCATAAATATTATGGCAAATATGTTTTAGTCGTCGATGGTTCCATTCCGGTGAAAGACGGTGGTGTTTATTGTATGGTCGCCGGTAAACCGATTGTAGAACATATTCAAGAAGCGGCAAAAGGTGCTGCAGCCATTATTGCGATTGGTTCCTGTGCCGCCTGGGGTGGTGTGCCATCCAGCGGTGGCAACCCAACCGGCGCCAGCAGTTTAACTGACGTATTACCAAAAGGTACGCCGATCATTAACATTCCGGGCTGCCCGCCGAATCCACATAACTTCCTTGCAACAGTCGCTTACATTCTTACTTATAAGAAATTGCCGGCAATGGACAAACTCAATCGTCCGCTATTCGCTTACGATCGCTTAATTCACGAAAACTGTTATCGCAGACCACACTTTGATGCCGGGCGCTTTGCCAAAGAGTACGGCGATTATGGTCACCGTAATGGATGGTGCTTATACCATCTCGGTTGTAAAGGCCCGGAAACTTACGGCAACTGCTCTACCTTAGAATTCTGTGATGTTGGTGGTAATAACTGGCCGGTCGGTATTGGGCACCCTTGTTATGGTTGTAACGAAAAAGGCGTCGGCTTTACCAAAGGCATTTTCCAATTAGCCGGGGTAGAAAACCCAACACCACGCGTTGAAAAACCGGATGTCAACAACACCGAAGGTTCAGGGGCGACCATGACAGCCATCGGTTTATTAGGCGGTGCTGCGGCAATACTCGCCGGCGTGAGTGTGGTGACTTTGCGCGAATTAAGCATTCAACATAAAGCCCGTGTCGAAGCCAAAGCGGCAGAAAAAGAACAACATACAGGTAAATAACATGGATAGACGAAAATTTCTAAAAGCCGGTGTGCTTGGCGGGATTGCTTCCACTTTGCCTGTGTCGAGTGCGCAGGCATCGGACGCGATTGAGCCCATTCCCGGTGCGCTTGGAATGCTTTACGACTCTACCCTTTGTGTAGGTTGTCAGGCATGCGTGGCGGAATGTCAAAACGTGAACCACACACCCGTGAATCCAAAAGGTGATCAAACTTGGTCAAATAACGACAAACTTACGCCGTTCACACGTAATATTATTCAAGTGTGGATCGATGGTGACGGTAAAAATAAAGACCAAACAGAAAACGGCTATGCTTACGTAAAAAAACAATGTATGCATTGCGTTGACCCAAACTGTGTTGCCGTTTGCCCGGTTCAAGCCCTTACCAAAGATCCTAAAACCGGTATCGTGAAATACGATCCTGATATTTGTACCGGTTGCCGTTATTGTATGGTGGGTTGTCCTTTTGATGTACCAAAATACGACTACGACAATCCGTTCGGCGAAATCAGCAAATGTGAACTTTGTAACCAAAAAGGTGTTGAACGATTGGATAAAGGCGAATTACCGGGTTGCTGTCATGTTTGCCCGACAGGTGCCATTATTTTTGGTACACGTGAAGAATTATTGGCGGAAGCGAAACGTCGTTTAAGTTTATTACGTGGCACTGAATATGATTACCCACGTCAACACGTTAATAGCACTGATAAATACCGTGCTACCGTGCCGGCATATCAATATCATATCTACGGTGAAAAAGAAGGTGGTGGTACACAGGTACTCGCCTTAAGTGGTGTGCCTTTTACTAACCTTGGTTTACCAGACTTAGATGAAGTCGCAACAGGTTCTCGTGCGGCGCATTTACAACACTTCTTGTATCGCGGTTTAGCATTGCCATTAGTCGCACTGGCTGGTTTAACCTTTATGACTTACAAAAATATACATGGCGATAAAATCGCTGAGCGTATTGCAGCACAAAAAGAAGCCATGCGTCAGGCACGCAAGGAAATTGAAGAAGCGGAGGATGAGCATCATGAGTAATCCACGTCCGGTAGGCGGTCGCCTTATTCTGCCGCCATTCTCTTTTTTGCTCCCCTTGCCGTGCTTTGCGTTTTATTAATTTTAAAACGTTTGGTTTTTGGTATCGGTTCTGTAACCGCACTTAATGGCGGTTATCCTTGGGGGTTATGGATTGCCTTTGACTTACTTGTTGGTACAGGATTTGCCTGTGGCGGTTGGGCTCTTGCTTGGACCGTGTATATTTTCAACAAAGGGAAATATCACGCTCTTGTTCGCCCGGCATTGCTTGCTAGTTTATTCGGTTATTCCCTCGGTGGTTTATCTATCACCATTGATATGGGACGTTATTGGCATTTACCGTATTTCTACGTTCCGGGACAGTTCAATACCAATTCCGTGTTGTTTGAAACGGCATTTTGTATGACGGTGTATATCATTGTTGTCACCTTAGAATTTGCGCCGGTATGGCTTGGTTTCCTCGGTTTGAAGAAATGGTTTAATAAACTCAATAAAATCATGTTCTTCATTATTGCCTTGGGTGCCTTGTTGCCGATGATGCACCAATCTTCCATGGGTTCCTTGATGATTGTAGCGGGACACAAAGTCCATCCGGTATGGCAAAGCTATGAAGTGTTACCGATTCTCTCCTTGCTTACTGCTTTCATTATGGGTTTCTCTATCGTGATATTTGAAGGTTCCTTAGTGAAAGCCGGTCTTGCAGGAAAAACACCGGACGAGCGTCATTTATTTACTCAACTGGCGCGTGTCACTGCAGGCTTGATCTTCTGCTTCCTAGCCGTGCGTTTTGGTGAGTTGATTTATCACGACAAACTGCAAATGGTTGTAGGTTTCGATAAATTAACTAAATTTGAAGCATGGATGTTCTGGATGGAAGTCTGGTTGATGGTATTACCATTACTAACCCTCTTCCTTGGGGAGAAAAAATCAGATTCCCGTTGGTTATTTATTTCGGCATTAAGCATGTTACTCGGTGCAGCATTATGGCGTATGAACTACTCGCTTATCATGTATAATCCGGGCAACGGCTATCAATATTTCCCATCAGCGGAAGAATTGCTTATTTCAATCGGTTTCGTCTCTATTGAGGTTGTAGCCTATATTTTAATCATTCGTTTATTCCCTGTATTGCCGGTATTTAAAGAAAAACATACCGAAGACTCAGAAAAAATTATTGCCGAAAAAGCGGCATTCAGTAAAAAACTTAGCGGAGCAGAATAATGTCAGAAAAAAAACGTATTTCAATTGACCCGATTACCCGTATTGAAGGTCATTTACGTATTGATTGCGAAATTGAAAACGGTGTTGTCACCAATGCTTGGTCCTCCGGCACCATGTGGCGTGGGATGGAAAATATCGTAAAAGGTGCGGATCCGCGTGATGCATGGATGATCATGCAACGTATTTGTGGCGTATGTACAACTACACATGCCATTATCAGCGTACGTGCGGTCGAAGATGCCATCGGTGCGAAAGTGCCGGTGAACGCACAATATATTCGTAACATGATTCTTGCGGCACACACGATTCACGACCATATTGTACATTTCTATCAACTTTCCGCGATGGACTGGGTAGATATCACTTCTGCCTTAAAAGCAGATCCGGAAAAAGCGGCTGATATGCTAAAAGGCGTATCCACATGGTCATTAAACAGTGCCAATGAATTCCGTAACGTACAGAAAAAAATTCAGGCATTAGTCGATAGCGGACAACTTGGTATTTTTGCCAACGGCTATTTCGGTCATGCTGCAATGAAACTCCCACCGGAAGTGAATCTCATTGCCGTAGCACACTATTTGCAAGCCCTTGAATGTCAACGTGATGCTAACCGTGTAGTAGCATTGCTCGGTAGTAAAACACCACACATTCAAAACTTAGCTATCGGTGGCGTGGCAAACCCAATTAATTTGGATTCACAAGCCGTGCTTAACCATGAACGCCTCATGTTTGTGAAAGCCTGTATTGATCGTTTAGGCGACTTTATCAATCAAGTTTATAAAATCGATGCAGCTGTATTTGCGGTTTTCTATCCGGAATGGTTCAGCCTCGGTAAGACATCCGGCAACTACTTAGCCGTACCGGAATACCCGATTGATGCGGACAATTCTAAATTCATGTTGAAAGGTGGTTATGTAGAAAATGGTGATTTATCCACCATCCGTGTCATTGATCAACAAAAAGACGAATTTGTTGTAAAAGGCATTAAAGAAAGCGGTAAACACGCTTGGTATGAAGACGATGAGCCATTAGAGCCTTGGGCTGGTTTAACCCGTCCAAAATACACAGGCTGGCAAGATGACGGTAAATATTCTTGGGTAAAAGCTCCAACATTCTACGGAAAAGTCGTGGAAGTAGGCCCTCTCGCCTATTTAATCTGCGGATTAGCATCCAATGACAAACCAACCGTTAAACATTTTAACGAAGTAAAAGGCATTTACGAAAAATTAACCGGCAACACGTTAGCCACCGAGCAATTACACTCCACCCTTGGACGTATTGTCGCTCGTACCGTACATTGCTGTACGCTAAATGACGTTTTAGGTACGCAATGGCAAATGCTCATTGATAACATTGCGAAAGGCGATACTACCGCTTATATCAAAACTGACATTCCGGCAAGCGGTGAATTCCGCGGTGTAGGTTTCGGTGAAGTGCCACGTGGTATGCTTTCTCACTGGGTCGTGATCAAAGACGGCCGCATTGAAAACTATCAAGCTGTCGTACCATCTACTTGGAACTCCGGTCCACGTAACGAGCAAGACCAAATGGGACCTTACGAGCTTTCCATTATTGGTACGCCGGTGGCAGATCCAACGAAACCGTTAGAAGTGGTGAGAACCATTCACTCCTTCGACCCTTGTATGTCATGTGCCGTACATGTGGTTAACACAGAAAATGGTGAAGTGACCGAAGTTAAGGTGCTGTAATGAAGCCGTTGATTCTAGGTGTCGGAAACATTTTATTAAGTGATGAGGGCGTGGGTGTGCGTGTTGCGCAGGAACTTGAAAAACGCACTGAAATTCAACCGCACTTTGACATCATCGACGGTGGCACTTGCGGCATGGAATTGCTGGAAATCATGGCAAAGCGCGAGCATTTGATTATCATCGATGCCGTGCTTGCCAATAAGCAACCAGGCGAGATTATCGTATTGCACGACGAACAAGTGCCGACGTTTTTCTCGCGCAAAATCTCACCGCATCAACTCGGTATTTGTGATGTACTTTCGGCCCTCAAACTGACAGATGAGTTTCCACAAAATCTTTGTCTCATCGGTATCCAGCCAGAATCTTTGGAAGCCGGTATCGGATTAACGGAAACGATACAAAAAGCATTACCGAATGTTTTTGTAACCTTGAATCAAGTAGTAAAAGAATACGGTTTGAACTTAAACACCCCTCTTTAGAAAAGAGTGGCTGGGGGAGATTTGACCTAATTAATAATAGAGATAGGTGTTAAATCTCCCCTAACCACTCTTTACGAAAGAGGGGAATTTTCTTTAAGATTTCACCTACCATTCTTTAATCTTATTAATATTGACAAACAACCATGTACCGACACGAAAAAACACCTGAAAATACCACCGCACTTTTAACCTCCGTTACCGGCTTTGATGAAAACCCAACGGATCTCTTTCTTGCTGAAATGCAAAAAATTGTTCCTGAAATGCAAGATCTCCCCTTCTTTCATCACAATATTGAATGTTTCTGCCCAAAATTCGTTTTATTTGAAGGGCAATGGGTCGGCTCGGTGTTAACCCCATGGATGATTAGCGTCGTTATTCTGCCGGGCCCGCAACAAACGTGGGAACCGCGAGAGTTAGGGGATAAACTCACTGTACAACTGCCTTACAAAGCCCTTACTTTTACGGTCAGTGGCATTGAAACCGTACCGCAATATTTAAGCTGTTCCTTACATTCCCCGCTTGATCCGAACCTTACCAACGAACAAGCAATCCAACTGACACAGGATTGCCTACGCATGATTTTATCCATGCCGACCAAACAAGCGACCTTTGATCCAGATCGCCGCAATTTATTTAAAGCAATGATAAAATAAGCGAAAATTTTAATCGGAGTAAATGAATTATGTGTTTAGGCGTGCCCGGTCAAATTGTCAAAATCGGCGACAGCGCATTACAACTTGCCACCGTGGATGTTTGTGGTGTGCAACGTGATGTGAATATTTCCCTTATCTGCAGCGATGACCCTAAACCTCTGCTTGGCAAATGGGTTCTCGTCCACGTTGGTTTCGCAATGAGCATCATTGATGAAAAAGAAGCCAAACAAACTCAAGAAGCCCTGCTTGCCATGAGCCAGCTGGAACATGAAGTAGGCGATTTTTTGGGTTTGAATCAGCAGTAACGCGAGATATTGAATGGCAATAATTTGAAGAAAAGCAGGCTTTCAGCTTGCTTTTTGTTTTCATCTTTCTGTGTTTTGTTTGCAAGGTGCGCTTATTTACAATATTACTCCCCTCATTTTATATCTAACTCCCTGGAGGCATTCATGTTCGAAATCGATTCTATTGAGCTTTTAGGCTATGTCGCAACATTCTTTGTGGCTGCATCATTTTTATTTAAATCCATCGTTTCTTTAAGAACCGTTAACTGCATCGGGGCAATTTTATTTGTGATCTATGGTCTTCTTAAAGGCTCCTATCCCGTAGCGTTATTGAATATCTTCTTAGTTTTGGTAAACCTTTATCAGTTATGGCGCTTAAAAAAGAAAAGCACGTTAGTCAGTGTAAAATAGCCACAATAGAATTTCTCTTCAAATGCGTACTCATGACTTATTAAATTTGTCATAAGGTACGCATTTTTATTTTTAGATAAGCCTAAACTTCCCTTAAAAAGCACCGCACTTTTTCCCTCCCTCTCCCCCATTTCACTCAATTTATGATCTCAATCACGGTTTTGTGAAAATGACTTGGGTAGAATAAAAATCCCATATTAAATATAAGGATACGACTAATGACTTCGGCAGAACTTTTCGGTGAAGGAATTAATCTGATGTTTTCAGGGATGGGTTTTGTATTGGTCTTTTTGCTCATTTTGATTTGGGCAATCGGGCTGATGTCAAAGCTGATAAACAAATATTTTCCTGAACCTCAACCCTCGCCAAAAACGCCTTCAAATTCCACCGCACTTTCTGCGACACCTACTGACGATTTTGAGCGTTTGCGCCCTGTAATTGCAGCGGCTATCGCGCACCATCGCCGTACCCAACAGTTCAAATAAACTAAGGATTTTACTATGACTAAAAAAATTAAAATGACCGAACTGGTGCTTCGTGATGCACACCAATCTCTTTTCGCGACCCGTTTACGTCTTGATGACATGTTGCCGATCGCACAAGAATTAGACAATATCGGCTATTGGTCGTTAGAAGCTTGGGGTGGTGCAACCTTTGACAGTTGTATTCGTTTTTTAGGGGAGGATCCGTGGGTACGTTTGCGTGAATTGAAAAAAGCCTGCCCGAAAACCCCGTTGCAAATGTTATTGCGCGGTCAAAACCTGCTAGGTTATCGCCATTATGCCGATGACGTAGTGGAACGTTTCGTAGAACGTTGCGTAGCAAACGGTATGGACGTGTTCCGTGTGTTTGATGCGCTCAACGACCCGCGTAATATGAAAGCGGCATTGCAAGCCGTGCGTAAATTCGGTGGTCATGCACAAGGGACATTAAGTTACACCACCAGCCCGGTACACACCATGCAAACTTGGCTCGATACCACCGAACAATTATTGGAAATCGGTATCGACAGCTTAGTGATTAAAGATATGTCAGGTATTTTGAACCCAATGGCAGCAGCAGACTTAGTACGCGAAATCAAAAAACGTTTCGACGTGGAATTACATTTACACTGCCATTCGACTACCGGTATGGCAGAAATGGCTCTCTTGAAAGCCATTGAAGCAGGCGTAGACGGTATCGACACAGCGATTTCTTCCATGTCCGGTACTTACGGTCACCCGGCAACAGAATCCATGGTAGCGACCTTACAAGGCACCGAATATGACACTGGTTTGGATATTCCGCGTTTGGAAAAAATCGCGGCCTATTTCCGTAATGTACGTAAAAAATACGCCAAATTTGAAGGTCAGCTACGCGGTGTAGATAGCCGTATTTTAGTGGCACAAGTGCCGGGTGGTATGCTCACCAACTTGGAAAATCAATTAAAACAACAAAACGCTTCCGACAAATTGGATTTGGTTTTGGAAGAAATTCCTCGCGTACGTAAAGACTTGGGTTACATTCCACTTGTTACTCCAACCTCTCAAATTGTCGGCACACAATCGGTTATTAACGTGCTCACAGGCGAACGTTACAAAACCATCGCGAAAGAAACCGCAGGTATTTTAAAAGGTGAATACGGCAAAACGCCTGCACCGGTAGATAGCGCATTACAAGCTCGTGTATTGGAAGGTGCGGCACCGGTAACCGACCGTCCGGCTGATCACATCGCCCCTGAAATGGCGAAAATTGAAGCGGAAGTAGCTGAACAAGCCAAGGCGAAAGGCGTGAAGTTAGCAGACAACGCGGTGGACGATGCATTAATCGTGGCGCTCTTCCCACAAATCGCGTGGAAATTCTTAGAAAACCGCAACAACCCGGCTGCCTTTGAACCGGCGCCAACCGGCAATGAAAGTGCGGTAGAAAATAAACCTGTTTCTAAAGCTGCACCAGCAGCGTCCGGCTCCGCCGTTTATACTGTGGAATTAGAAGGCAAAGCCTTTGTGGTGAAAGTCAGTGAAGGCGGCGACATTTCACACGTAGCCACAACAACTCCACAAGCTGCGCCACAAGCCGCACCTGCACTAGCAGCGACCAGTGGTGGCACACCGGTGACTGCGCCAATGGCGGGTAACATTTGGAAAGTCGTTGCAACAGAAGGTCAAACTGTCGCTGCAGGCGATGTGTTATTCATTCTTGAAGCCATGAAAATGGAAACCGAAGTCAAAGCGGCACAAGCCGGTACCGTGCGTGGTATTTGTGTCAAAGCCGGCGATGCCGTCGCGGTGGGTGATACCGTTATGAACCTCGTCTAAGGAGTTACCTATGGATAGCATTATTGCATTAATTCAGGGTATGGGACTGTTCCATTTGCAATGGGGTCAAGCGGTGATGATCGCTATCAGCTTGCTCCTGTTGTGGCTTGCCATCGCACGCAAGTTTGAGCCATTGCTGTTATTGCCTATCGGTTTTGGTGGATTATTATCAAACATTCCTGAAGCCGGGCTTGCCATGACCGCATTGGAGAATTTGCTTCATCTTGGTTCACCGGAGCAAATTGCCGTAATTGCCGCGAAATTAGGTGTCGCCGCTGATCCGGCACTCATTAAAACTGCACTTACGACAGCTTCCGGCTCTACAGTAAATCAGCTGGAAGCCTTGTCAATGGACATGGGATACAGCGCCGGGATCTTGGCTTTATTCTATAAAGTGGCTATCGGTTATGGCATTGCGCCGTTAGTGATTTTCATGGGCGTAGGCGCGATGACAGACTTCGGCCCGTTATTGGCAAATCCGAAAACGTTGTTACTTGGTGCTGCGGCACAGTTCGGTATTTTTGCGACCGTACTCGGTGCATTGGCATTGAACTATTTCGGTATTATCGAATTCACGCTCCCACAAGCGGCATCCATCGGTATTATCGGTGGTGCAGACGGCCCAACCGCGATTTACCTCACCAGTAAACTCGCGCCAGAATTGCTCGGAGCCATTGCCGTAGCGGCTTATTCCTACATGGCGTTAGTGCCCTTAATTCAGCCACCGATCATGAAAGCCTTAACCACGGAAGAAGAACGCAAGATCCGCATGACACAAATGCGTCATGTGAGCAATCGTGAAAAAGTGTTATTCCCAGTGATTTTGCTGTTGCTCGTTGGTTTGCTTTTACCGGATGCAGCCCCATTGCTCGGGATGTTCTGTTTCGGTAACCTCATGCGCGTCAGTGGTGTAGTAGAACGTTTAAGCGACACCACACAAAACGCCTTGATTAACATCGTCACCATCGTGCTTGGCTTGTCTGTGGGTTCCAAACTCATCGCCGATAAATTCCTACAACCGCAAACCTTGGGTATTTTAATTCTTGGCGTAATTGCTTTCGGGATCGGTACCGGCAGCGGTGTATTAATGGCTAAATTGATGAACAAATTCAGCAAAAACAAAATTAACCCACTCATCGGCTCTGCCGGTGTGTCTGCCGTACCAATGGCTGCACGGGTTTCTAACAAAATCGGTCTGGAAGCAGATAACCAAAACTTCCTACTCATGCATGCCATGGGGCCGAACGTTGCCGGTGTGATTGGTTCCGCCATCGCCGCCGGGGTAATGCTGAAATATGTGGGTGCCATGATGTAGCATTGAAAATGCGGCAAAAAAAGCACCGCACTTTAGGTTCAAGCACGCTATTTTCTAGCGTGCTTTTTTCTTTCCCATCAATTCATTGCAAAAAACAACTGCACTTTTCCCCATTCTCTTGTAAATTTCTTTATTAACGCGCTATATTTTTTCGTACTAGTGTAGTAGTATACTCTACATCATAGAAAGTGCGGTCATTTTTCTAAATGAATTTTTCCGTACCCCAATTCCACAACAAGGAGAAATAAACATGACAAAAATTGCATTGGTCACAGGCGCCACCGCCGGCTTTGGAAACGCCATTTGTCGCACGTTATTGAAAGCGGGCTATTTAGTGATTGGTACAGGAAGAAGACAAGAACGTTTAGCGCAATTAGAACAAGAATACGGCAGCCAATTCTTTCCTCTTGCATTCGATATTTCGGATCGTCAAGCAACTGAAAATGCATTCAAAACGCTGCCGACAGAATTACAAGCCATCGATTTATTAGTGAATAACGCAGGCCTTGCCCTTGGCTTAGAAAGCGCAGATAAAGCCGATTTAGACGATTGGGAAAAAATGATTGATACCAACGTGAAAGGTTTAGTCAGCATAACCCGTTTAGTGTTGCCGCAAATGGTGGCGCGTAATCAAGGACATATCATTAATTTAGGCTCTATCGCAGGAAATTACGCTTATCCGGGCGGTAACGTTTACGGCGGGACGAAAGCTTTCGTGAAACAATTCAGTTTAAACCTCCGCGCAGATTTGGCCGGCACCAATGTGCGTGTTTCCAATGTAGAACCCGGTTTATGTGGCGGCACGGAATTTTCCAACGTGCGATTTAAAGGCGACGATGCCCGCGCAGCACAAGTGTATGAAAACGTGCAATATGTCACGCCACAAGATATTGCCAATATCGTCCTATGGCTTAATCAACAACCGGAGCACGTGAATATTAACCGCATTGAAGTAATGCCGACGGCACAAACCTTTAACCCGTTAAAAGTGAGCAAAAATGACTAAACAACCCAGCAAACTTTCCCGCTTTTTAACTGAAATTACTGAGCCTTATTTAGCCTTTTTACGTGGGCTAACGCCTGCCTTGCTGTTTTTTGTGCTGTATATGGTGATGACGGAATACATTAAAGATCCGGAGTTTAGAAAAAGATTATTTTTCTACATTAATGAGCCTGATTTAATCGACATCGTCTATTATGTCATCCGCTGCTTTGTCGCCATTCCATTGTTAATTATGCTCTCGGCTTACTTACTCAGTTTACGGAGTTTTTACTTAAAGCAACAAAATATCCTTGCCGAGATTGGTTTTAGCCCGATGGCAACCTTTTTACTTTGGGCAATTTTTTGGTTAATTCAACTGATTTCAAGTGTATTTGTTGTTTTATTCGCTGTCATAAATTTCTACAAAATCTACGATAGCCTGTTTTTAATGTCATAAGGAAAGCCTATGTCAGACACGATTTTAAACCCTTATTTCGGTGAGTTCGGCGGTATGTACGTGCCGGAGATTCTCATACCGGTGCTACAACAATTAGAAAAAGCGTTTGTTGAAGCCAAAGACGATCCCGAATTTCAACGTGAATTTCAGGATCTCCTGAAAAATTATGCCGGCAGACCGACCGCACTTACCCTTTGCCGTAACTTAACCAAAGGCACGAAAGCCAAAATTTATTTAAAACGGGAAGATTTGCTCCACGGCGGTGCTCATAAAACTAATCAAGTGCTAGGGCAAATTTTACTGGCAAAACGCATGGGCAAAACCCGCATTATCGCGGAAACCGGCGCAGGTCAGCACGGTGTCGCGACAGCTCTTGCTTGTGCCATGTTGGATATGCCTTGCCGCATTTATATGGGCGCAAAAGACGTGGAACGCCAATCACCCAATGTATTCCGTATGCGCTTAATGGGGGCTGAAGTGGTGCCGGTGCAAAAAGGTTCTTGCTCCTTAAAAGATGCGTGCTGTGAAGCTATGCGGGATTGGTCAGCAAACTATGAAACAACCCATTATTTATTGGGTACGGCGGCAGGCCCTCACCCCTTCCCAACCATTGTGCGTGAATTCCAAAAAATGATCGGCGAAGAAACCAAACGCCAAATTTTAGAAAAAGAAGGTCGTTTACCGGATGCCGTGATTGCTGCGGTGGGGGGCGGCTCAAATGCTATCGGTATGTTTACGGATTTTATTGAGGAACCGAATGTGCGTTTAATTGGCGTAGAGCCTGCCGGTCATGGCATTGAAAGCGGTGAACACGGCGCGCCGTTAGGCCATGCGAAAGTGGGTATTTATTTCGGGATGAAATCACCGCTCATGCAAACAGAAGATGGCCAAGTGGAAGAATCCTACTCAATTTCTGCCGGGCTAGACTTCCCTTCTGTCGGCCCACAACACGCCTATTTGCAAAGTATCGGGCGCGCGGAATACCCGAGCATTACCGATGCTGAAGCCTTAAATGCGTTCCAAGCACTGGCAAAACATGAAGGCATTATTCCTGCGTTAGAAAGTTCTCATGCACTGGCACACGCGCTAAAAATGATTCATCAGGAACCGAATAAAGCACAAATTTTGGTAGTGAATTTATCCGGTCGTGGCGATAAAGACATTTTTACCGTAGATAAAATTTTAAATGAAAAAGGAATGCAATTATGAGCCATTTTGAATCGACCTTTTCCCGATTACACGCAAAAAAGGAAGGCGCATTCGTTCCTTTCGTTACCTTATGTGATCCGACATTTGACCGCTCTTTTGAAATTATTTGTACCCTCGTCGATAACGGCGCGGATGCATTGGAATTGGGCTTCCCATTTTCTGATCCGCTATTGGACGGTCCTGTTATTCAGGCAGCCAATAATCGTGCGCTTAACGCCGGGCACAGCACGGAAGACAGCTTTAAATTGCTTGCCAAAGTGCGGTCAAAATACCCGGAGATTCCCATCAGCCTATTACTTTGCGCGAATTTAATTTTTGCAAAAGGCTTGGATAATTTTTATCAACGTTGTTCGGAAGTCGGTGTGGATACTGTTTTAGTGGCGGACATTCCATTATTGGTAAAAGAAGACTATGTCCAAGCCGCCAAAAAACACGGTGTTCAACCTGTCTTTATTTGCCCGCCGAATGCGGATCAAAAAACGATTCAAGGTGTGGCTGAAAGCAGTGAAGGTTATACGTATTTGGTCTCGCGTGCTGGCGTGACCAGCGCAGAAAACCAAACTCACGCGGCTAACTTAGATACCCTTGTAGAGCAACTCAAAGCTCACCATGCCCCGCCTATCCTGCAAGGTTTCGGCATCGCCCAACCGTCACAAGTAAAAGAAGCGCTTCAACTCGGTGCAGCCGGTGCGATTTCCGGTTCGGCAACCGTAAAAATCATTGAGCGAAATTTAGAAAATCACGCCCAATGTTTAACGGAACTCGCTGAGTTTGTTCGCAACATGAAAGCCGCTACGAAATAACGGAAAAAATGACCGCACTTTTAATGTATAAATCGTAACCAATTATGTATAAAGGCTTTTCTTGGAATCCCACAAACAGCAAGGACTTTTCCCTAAAATGTGATCTCGATCTAATTTTATTTTAAGCGTATAATGCCGACCAGTTTTTTTGTGATTAAGAAATAATCATTCACATAAAGAAAATTTTATAAGATAAACATAGATGGAGAATGTTAATGTCCAGAAAATTAAGAAGAACAAAAATTGTATGTACCATGGGTCCAACCACTGACCGCGGTAACAATTTAGAAAAAATTATTGCCGCCGGTGCGAACGTAGTACGTATGAATTTTTCTCACGGTACACCGGAAGATCATATTGGTCGTGCAGAACGTGTCCGTGAAATTGCAAAAAGACTAGGCAAAACTGTTGCAATTTTAGGCGACTTACAAGGTCCTAAAATTCGTGTATCTACATTCAAAGATGGCAAAATTTTCTTAAATGTCGGTGATAAATTTATCTTAGATGCAGAATTACCGAAAGGTGAAGGTACACAAGAAGCTGTTGGATTAGATTACAAAACTTTACCGCAAGATGTGGTTCCAGGCGATATCCTCTTATTGGATGACGGGCGCGTTCAATTAAAAGTGTTATCTACCGAAAACGCAAAAGTCTTCACGGAAGTTACTGTTGGTGGCCCATTATCAAATAACAAAGGGATCAACAAATTGGGCGGTGGCTTGTCTGCTGATGCATTAACTGAGAAAGATAAAGCGGACATCATTACCGCTGCACGTATCGGTGTAGACTACCTTGCAGTGTCTTTCCCGCGTTCTAGTGCCGATTTGAACTACGCCCGTCAATTAGCCAAAGATGCCGGTTTAGATACCAAAATCGTTGCTAAAGTGGAACGTGCTGAAACCGTAGAATCTAACGAAGCGATGGATGACATCATTTTGGCTGCTGATGTTATCATGGTTGCCCGTGGTGACCTCGGTGTTGAAATCGGTGATCCGGAATTAGTAGCGGTTCAAAAGAAATTAATTCGTCGTTCCCGTCAATTAAACCGTGTGGTGATTACTGCAACACAAATGATGGAATCCATGATCAGCAACCCTATGCCAACCCGTGCAGAAGTCATGGACGTGGCGAATGCGGTATTGGATGGTACTGATGCGGTCATGCTGTCTGCAGAAACTGCTGCAGGTCAATACCCAGCTGAAACTGTTGCGACAATGGCAAAAGTTTGTTTAGGCGCAGAAAAAATGCCGGGTGCAAGCGTTTCTCATCACCGTATGAATGTTGAATTTGACGACATCGAAGAAACTATTGCTATGTCAACCATGTTTGCAGCCAACCATATGAAAGGTGTCAGCGCCATTATTGCGATGAGTAGCAGTGGCCGTACACCGTTATTAATGTCCCGTATTAGTTCCGGTTTACCGATTTTTGCCTTATCCCGTAACCAAAAAACATTAAACTTGTGCGCATTATATCGCGGTGTAACTCCGGTCTTTTACAATGATGTTAGCCGTACAATGGAAGGTGCTCAAAAAGCAATTAGCGTGCTAAAAGACAAAGGTTTCTTAATGGCCGGTGATATCGTGTTATTAACTCAAGGGGCTGAATTTAGCGAAAGTGGTACAAACACTTGCCGTATTCTGACCGTTGAATAATTGATTGTATAAAACAAAAGGCTTAGAAACATTTCTAAGCCTTTTTTATATCAATTATGTTGTCTTTATCGTGAAGAAAATATTAACTCACTAAAAATACCTTATTTCCTGACCGCACTTTATTCTAATGCATTAAGCAACTAACTCGGTTTTCATATAAGTTAAACGATCTACGTCTGTAATAAAACGACTTAAGTCTTGCTCTTCCGGTTTGTGAACATAAGAAACCTCGCCCAATAACGGGGCATCAATTTTTTGTTTCAAGGTTTCGATCACTTCTGCGTAGTGCCCCAATCCAGGGTTAATTCGATTAGCTACCCAACCCAACAACGGCAATCCTTTATCAATAATCGATTGCACTGTTAATAAAGCATGGTTGATACAACCTTCTTTAATACCTACCACAACAACAACCGGCATGTGGTGCTCAGCAACCCAATCGGCAAAACTGTAATCTTTATTGATCGGTGTTAACCACCCAAAAGAACCTTCAACAACAACTGATTGATATTTATCACGTAAATGAGCCAAGTCTTTATTTAATTTTTCAATATGAACCCGCTTACTGTCCTCTGTTAAGATAGGTATCGTGTGTAAAAACGTATAACTATTAACCTCTTCATAAGTCACTTTTTCTGCTGTACTCGCCATTAACGTTAATACATCAGGATTATCTTTCGTGTCATAGTCGCTATTTTCAGATAAATTATGTGGCGGATAAATCATTTCATCCTGACCAAATGCAATAGGTTTATAGCCGACAACCTGCACACCCGCTTTTTGTAAGGCCTGCATAATTGCCCGACTTACCACAGTTTTCCCTACATTTGTGTCAGTTCCGGTGACAAAAAAACTACTCATTAATATCCCCTTTTTCATATGATTTTCAGAATTCTAAGAGAATTTATAATGAGTAGTATTGAGCTAAAACAAATTTGCTGAATTTATTTACGATTTATTCCTGTTATTCCAAACTGGTTAACAAAGCTCCGTCATAAATTCCTTGCTTAATTGCGGCAGCAGCGACGACCGGACTATTCCATTCATATTTCCCCATCACAACTTCAGCAACCTTTCCATGAGGAAAATAGGTAGCGAGTTTTTGATTGAGTTCTTCAAGTAAAACATCTTTAACAATTAACATACTAGAGTTGAGCATGATCTTCTCTGCAGAGAAAATATGAAGGAGATTCATCAAAATATAGGCTAAACAATCCGTTAAATGATCCAAAATTCGTAATGCCGTCTTCTCTTGTTGGATAATATTTCTACACAAGAACTTAATTTTTTCAGCATTTGTGGAAAAATGATTATTCGGATACAGCAAATCAATGAGCTGAATAATTGCCCGATGGGTAATCTGATGTTGTACTTGATAACGCTCTACTTCCGGTAAATCACGATTAATTAGGGCTTGTAACTCATTTAATCGAGGAACGACTAAGTAATTAATATTAATTCGCTCATGCTCTCGATTAAATAAAATATTCCCTTCTGACAATACGTTAAAATTAACCTCATCATCTAATTGGATAAACAAAGCATCATCACAATTAATTGCATTACCTAAAGTCGATTCAGCTAATAACCAAGTCTTAAAATACTCTGAAATTAAAATTGGAACATCAAAATAAGGCAAAAATAACGTTCTAAGATTTAATTGATTAAATCTCTGACTTCCTAGTTTTATTAGGTTTCCGTCTTTATCCAATTCCCCACCGACAGTGACTGAAAATGTAATTAAATTTGATAATTCTTTTGTTTTATTAAGGAATTGTTCAATGCTACTGACTAAAAACTCATCGAGCGTTAACAATTTATTTGTTGATAGTGGGAAAATCTTTTGTTTAACAATAACACCGTTAAGCTCACTAAGTGTGATTTCAAAACGATCTTCCATCAATGTGGCACATAAGGACTGCCAATAGATTGGAGAGACACATAATGCGGTTGCCGGTCGTCCACGATTGTCTGTATTACGTACCGTTTTTTCCATAATTAAATGCTTTTCGATGAGATCGCGAGTAAGAGAAGTAATCGTCGCGGGAGCAAATCCGGAAAGTTTTGAAAGTTCAATACGGGAAATTTCTTCAAATTGTTCAATTAAACGGTAAATTCTGCCTAATTGAATTAGGCGTGAGGGTGTTTTTTCTTCCTTATTCATTCAATGCGTCCATATTTATTATCATAATTAATTTGACGAACGTAGTTATACCAGTTAACTCTTTTTACTCAAGAAATTTGCTTTAAATCTGCGCCTCCTGTCACAAAAATAAAAACCACCGGATAGATTTTTGAAAATTTTCGAACTTGAGGTAAACTAACGCGGTTTCTAAAAAAGCATTAATTCTGAGGTATATATGACAAAAATTGCATCAATTGTAGATGTACTACAAGGCAAAATTGCAATTGGCGAAAAAGTGACTGTACGCGGTTGGGTGCGTACTCGTCGCGATTCCAAAGCAGGCCTATCCTTTCTCGCCGTTTATGACGGTTCTTGCTTTGCTCCCATTCAAGCTATCGTAAATAATGATATCGTTAACTATGAATCTGAAGTATTACGCTTAACAGCCGGCTGTTCCGTGATTGTCACCGGCACTGTTGTAGAATCTCCGGCAGAAGGGCAAGCGGTCGAATTACAAGCTGAAAGTGTCGAAGTCACCGGTTGGGTCGAAGATCCTGAAACCTATCCAATGGCAGCAAAACGCCATTCAATCGAATATTTACGCGAAGTCGCGCATCTACGTCCTCGTACTAATATCATTGGTGCTGTTGCCCGTGTGCGTCACTGTTTAGCACAAGCAATTCATCGTTTCTTCCATGAACAAGGTTTTTATTGGGTTGCTACGCCATTAATCACTGCTTCCGACACGGAAGGTGCGGGTGAAATGTTCCGCGTTTCTACGTTAGATTTAGAAAACTTACCGCGCACAGATAAAGGTGCGGTGGATTTTAGCCAAGATTTCTTCGGTAAAGAATCGTTCTTAACCGTATCCGGACAATTAAACGGTGAAACTTACGCTTGTGCGTTAAGTAAAATCTATACGTTTGGTCCAACGTTCCGTGCTGAAAACTCCAATACAACTCGTCACTTAGCAGAATTCTGGATGATTGAACCGGAAGTGGCTTTCGCAACGCTCGCAGACAACGCAAAACTTGCTGAAGATATGTTGAAATACGTTTTCCGTGCCGTTTTAGCCGAACGCCGTGATGACCTAGAATTCTTTGCTAAACATGTTGATGGTGATGTCATTAATCGTTTGGAACGTTTCATTCATTCCGATTTCGCCCAAGTAGATTACACCGATGCGATTGAGATTTTATTGAAATCAGGCAAAACTTTCGAATTCCCGGTTTCTTGGGGGATCGACCTTTCTTCCGAGCACGAACGCTATTTAGCAGAAGAATATTTCAAATCGCCTGTTGTAGTGAAAAACTATCCGAAAGACATCAAAGCCTTCTATATGCGTTTAAACGATGACGGAAAAACCGTTGCTGCAATGGACGTGTTAGCACCGGGAATCGGTGAAATTATCGGTGGTTCACAGCGTGAAGAACGTTTAGATGTGCTGGATAAACGTATGGCAGAAATGGGCTTAAACCCTGAAGATTATTGGTGGTACCGTGATTTACGCCGTTATGGCACCGTACCACATTCCGGCTTTGGTTTAGGTTTTGAACGTTTGATTGTTTATGTCACCGGTTTACAAAACATTCGTGATGTAATTCCATTCCCGCGAGCACCACGCAACGCAAACTTCTAATTTACGAGTAAATAAAATCGCCTTGTTGAATTAACGAGGCGATTTTTTTATAGCTAAAAAACAGGTTTAAAATTGACCGCACTTTTGATGCTTTGAATAACAAAAAAGATACCTAAGTGCGGTATCTTTTTTCAATATTTTTTAATCTGATTATCGAGCAACTATTTTACAATACGTAAGTGGGATGTGGATTTCTCCGCCTTTTTCGGTTTATCCGTTTTATCGACAGCTTTCTCAAACCCAACTGGTTGTTCTTCTGCCTGCGCCGGATGATCATCATAAGCTTCTTCCGGCTCAAACATCACGCCATCGCCATTCTCACGCGCATAAATTGCTAATGCTGCCCCCATTGGAATGTAAATATCCTGTGGCACGCCACGAAAACGGGCATTGAATTGAATAAAATCATTGGTTAACTGTAAATTTCCGGTGGCATTGGCAGACAAGTTCAATACAATTTGTCCATCTTTGACATACTCTACCGGCACTTTCACGCCCCAATAAGTGGCATCAACCACCAAATACGGTGTGAAATCATTATCGATCAACCAATAGTAGTAAGCCCTTAACAAATAAGGACGTTTCGGAGATGATTTATATTCCATTAGATCGCCTATTATTTTTCATCCATTAAGTTTTTCGGCGCTAATTCGCCCACGGATTGCAAGAAAGAATCGCGTTCAAAAATACGAGACATGTAGGCTTTCACTGCTTTGCTGCCGGCACCGCTGAACTCGACACCTAATTCCTGCATACGCCATAGTAACGGTGCCACATAGCAGTCAATTAAGCTAAATTCCTCACTCATAAAATAAGCGGTTTGATTAAAAATCGGTGCAATCGCAAGAATTTCTTCTTTCAATTGTTTTAAGGCATTCGCACGTTCAGTTTCGGAAGCCGCATTTTGTGCGATGTCTAACGTTGGATACCAGTCTTGCTCAATACGTAACATCAATAAGCGGCTTTTCCCACGTGCCACCGGATAAACCGGCATTAATGGCGGATGCGGAAAACGCTCGTCCAAATATTCCATAATGATGCGAGAATTAAACAGCACTAAATCACGATCAACTAACGTAGGCACAGTACCGTACGGATTGAGCTCCATTAAATCTTCTGATAATGCTTGCGGATCTACAATTTCCGTTTCATAAGCTACGCCTTTCTCAGCCAACACAATACGCACTTGGTGACAATAAATATCGGTTTTATTTGAAAATAGCGTCATCACAGAACGTTTATTTGCAGAACTTGTCATCTATTCCTCCGACGACTTGGTAATAATTGAAATATTCAACCGATATGCCTCATATCGGGAAAAATGGTCGACTATTCTAGCATAAAGCGTTATACCTTTTCCAAGAAAAGGCATGATATTTTATTTTTAATAAGCATAAAAAAATCCGTTTTATAAAAAACGGATTTTTCTTTTTCAAATACGAATAAGTAAAATCAATGATATCTCTTACTTCCACTTATCTGCAGCCGCATAATCACTGTCGCGGCCTTCAATCCAACGCTCCCCTTTTTCGGTTTGTTCTTTTTTCCAAAAAGGCGCTTTGGTTTTCAAATAATCCATAATAAATTCATTCGCGTGGTAAGCATCGCCACGATGCGCAGAAGCTGTTCCCACCAACACAATTTCATCACCGGTATTCAATTCACCTACACGATGAATGATAGAAATCTTTTGTAAATCCCACCGCGCTTTTGCCTGTTGAGCAATGTCCATCAAGGCTTTATGCGTCATCGCCGGGTAATGTTCCAAATACAAACTACTGACTTCATCCCCTAGGTTCATATCACGCACTTTGCCCACAAACATCACCGTGGCACCCACTGAATTTTCTTCGCTCAACCAACGATAAACGGCATTTTGGTCGAACATCTGCTCTTGCACGGAAATTTGAATATCGTTCATTTAGCCCCCGGTCACCGGTGGGAAAAACGCAATTTCATCACCATTTTTGACCGCACTTTCTAACGGCATTAAGGTTTGATTAATGGCCACCAAGAGTTTATCCGATTGCAACGCCAGCGCCCATTTATCCCCTTTCGCCGTAAGGTGTTGACGTAATTCTTCTACCGTGGTGAAATTTTCATTCACTTCAATGGCATCCAAACCGATTAATTCTCGAGTTTGAGCAAAAAATAAAACACGTAACATTATTTCTCCCCTGCAATAAAATGGCCGGATTTTCCACCGCTCTTTTCTAACAAACGTACCGTTTCAATCACCATGTCTTTTTGTACTGCTTTACACATATCGTAAATGGTTAATGCAGCAACGCTTGCGGCCGTTAAGGCTTCCATTTCTACGCCGGTTTTACCACTTAATTTACACAGGCTTTCAATGCGTACTTGATTGGTTTCAGGAAGTGCGGTCAAACTCACTTCGACTTTTGAAAGTAAAAGAGGATGACACAGCGGAATCAGTTCCCAAGTGCGTTTCGCCGCTTGAATACCGGCAATTCTAGCGGTAGCAAACACATCGCCCTTGTGGTGTTGTCCAGAGAGGATCATTTGTAAGGTTTCCGGCGCCATACGAATATAGGCTTCAGCACGCGCCTCGCGAACCGTGTCGGCTTTGGCGGAAACATCCACCATATTCGCCTCGCCATTCGCATTAATGTGAGTAAATGTGGTCATGATAATTTAAAAGTGCGGTTGGTTTTCTTGATGTTTTCAGTATCGACGTAACTTAACCGCCGATACTGGCTAAATGATTACGCACGCCGCTATCGCCGACATGCAGATAATGGTGTTCACGCTTACCTTGTAACGCTGAGAAAATTCTTGATTGCAAAAGCATTTGTTGCTCATCAGATTGTAACAAATCACGCAAATCAATCCCTTCTTCACCAAATAAGCAAAGGTGCAATTTCCCTTTGGCAGAAACTCTCAAACGGTTACAGCTGGCGCAGAAATTTTTCTCATAAGGCATGATTAAGCCGATTTCGCCCATATAATCCGGGTGACGGAAAACTTTTGCCGGGCCATCAGAACGATTTTTTATCTGCAATTGCCAGCCGTCTTGCAAGAGTTTCTGTTCTAAAATCTGTCCCGATAAATGGTGTTTTTGGAAGAAAGAATTCATTTCACCGGTTTGCATCAACTCGATGAAACGCATTTGAATCGGTTTATTTTTAATCCATGCCAAGAAACCGGAAAAGTCTTTATCATTCAAATCTTTCATTAAGACAGAATTGACTTTGACTTTTTGATAGCCACATTCAAAAGCGCGATCAATACCACGCATAATGTCATCAAACTTATCAACGCCGGTAATACGCTGGAACATTCTTGCATCTAGGCTATCCACGCTGACGTTAATAGACGTCACGCCGGCTTGTTTCCAAGCGGCAACATCCTTAAGCAAACGAAAACCGTTTGTAGTCAGTGCAATTTGTTTGATACCGTCAATGCCATGAATGCTTTCGACAATTGGCAGGAAATCTTTACGTAGGGTTGGTTCGCCACCGGTAATACGGACTTTTTCCGTTCCCATCACAGCAAAACTAGTGACCAAGCGACGAATTTCGTCCAAGGTTAAAAAACTCGGCTTATTAGGTTCAGGCTGATAACCGTCAGGTAGGCAATAATTGCAACGAAAATTACACACATCGGTAATCGACAGTCGCAAATAGTAGTATTCACGCTGGAACGAATCAACAAGTTGAGCCGCGCCAACATTTTTGATTGGAATGGTTTGCATTTGACACCTTTCTAAAAACGGAGAGGATAAATCGTTTCCAACGTATCCCTGAATAATACCGACTTCGTATTATTGGCATTACCACCCTATTTTGTGTTCAACACATTGTGCGCAAAACGTAGGTGAGTAAGCTCGGAGTTACATGCGGTTAATAAATTTTGCAGCATTGTAAAAGATTCACGAAAACAAAAGCAATCAATTAATTTGATCTAGGTTATAAATTCATAAAATTCTTTAAAATCAATTATATATACTATTATATAGCGATAATAAAACACCCTAAAACAACCATTTTCATACCCAATAATAATTAGCAATCTGTACTCTCTTTCAAAGCAGGTTATAATTGCGCACGAAAATTGATAAGGGAAATAAGATGGCGGATTTTAAAGGATATCAACAGTACGAAAATTTAAGCACACTCAAAAAAATCGTCGCTATTGGTGGTGGGCATGGACTCGGCCGCGTGATGTCTTCTTTAAGTTTTTTGAAAGAGCGTCTTACCGCCATTGTTACCACCACCGATAACGGCGGTTCAACCGGTCGAATTCGCACCAATCAAGGTGGCATTGCCTGGGGGGACTTACGTAACTGCTTAAATCAAATCATCACGGAACCAAGCACCGCCTCCGCATTGTTTGAATATCGTTTTGGTGGCAACGGAGAATTAGCAGGACATAACCTCGGCAATCTCATGCTCAAAGCTCTAGAAGATATGCATATTCGCCCAACGGAAGCCGTTAATCTCATTCGCGAATTATTGCATGTAAAATCTTTTATTGTCCCGATGTCGGAACAATCGGTACACCTCGCGGCCGTATTAAACGGCGGCAACAGCGTTGTTGGTGAAGTCAGTGTCGATAGCTTAACCGAGTTACCCAAATCCATTTTTCTTGTGCCTTACGTCACCGCCACACCGGAAGCAATTCAAGCGCTAAAAGAAGCTGATCTAATTTTATTTGGCCCCGGTAGTTTCCTCACCAGCATTATGCCGCCGATTCTTCTACCGGAAATTACCGAACAACTTCGACAAAGCGAAGCAAAAAAGATCTTTATTGATAATTTAGGTATTGAGCACAGCCCAGCATCCAGTCTTTCTCTTGCAGATCGCATTCACTGGATCAATGAAACCGTTGGTCAACCTATCATCGATGGTGCCATTGTGCCCTTTAATGCCGTACAAAATAGCCAACCTATGGAGATCAAAATCCTTGCGGGCCGCCTTAATGCGGACGATATTTCCTATCGCCATGACCGCGCACTCCTCTGCTCCGCTATCGACGAACTCCTAGGCGAACTCTTAGAATCGCCGGAAGAAGAACATTCCGAGCCAACTTCTCTTTAATAAAAAAGTGCGGTGAAAAAACAACGAAAATTTTCACCGCACTTAAATCTCTACACGGATCACAAAATTCACATTTTTTGCTTAATAAAAACACATAACTCAGCATAATGGTAAAGGTTATTTCATCAGGAGATTGAATTATGCAAAAAATGTTACTGCTTAGCGGTTCTCGCTATGGCAATACAGACTATTTGGAACATGCCATTCCGTGGTTACAGGATTTTTTAGCACCATATCAAGGCAAGAAAATCGCCTTTGTGCCTTACGCAGGCGTACGTCAAACCAACGATCAATACGAACAAAAAGTGCAACAAATTCTGGCGCCCTTAAATATGGAAATTCAGTCGGTGCATCACGGCAAACCGCACCGCGCCATTATCGAACAAGCAGATGTAATCGCCATTGGTGGCGGCAACACGTTTTGTTTGTTAAAGCAAATGTATGAGCATGATTTATTAAATATTATTCGTGAAAAAGTGAAAAGCGGCACGCCGTATTTCGGTTGGAGCGCGGGTGCCAATATGGCGAGCAAATCCATTATGACCACCAACGATATGCCTATCATCTATCCACCATCTTTTGATGCGCTGAATCTGTTCCCTTATCAAATTAACCCGCACTTCATTTCAGGCAAAATGCCGGGGCATAACGGGGAAAGCCGTGAAGAACGTTTTGAGGAATTTTTATTGGTGAACCCAACAGCACAAATTTACGCCATGCCGGAAGGAACCGCGTTTTTAATTAACGGCAATCAGGTGAAAATTCTCGGTGAACATAATATTGTGCATTTCAGTGAAAATATGCAGCGCCGTGACATTCCTGCCGGTTCGGTGTTTGAAATCTGATTGTGAATAAAAAAGTGCGGTCGGTTTTCAGTTTGTTTTTCGGATGTGAAAAACGTTTTGAAAATCGACCGCACTTTTACTGGAACGATTAAAGAGAATTATTTCTTAAACACGCTCACGTTATTAAAACCGCTTTCTTTTAAATACAGTGCCTGCAACTTACTCATCACGCCACGCTCGCAATACAACACATAATTCTTGCTTTGATCCAACTCGGCAAATTGACCGGAAAGTTTATAGAACGGCAGAAGAATCATTGCTTGATTTTCAATGTGTAACGGGTTTTCGTCGATTTCTTCCGGGCTACGAATATCAATAATCACATCATTTTCACCCAACACAGACACGGCATCCACGGAAACAACTTCCTTCTCCGTTTGCTCGGCAATTTGGCGAATATCTAAATATTGCGCATTTTCCACCGCACTTTCCAACACGGCAAAATTGAAATTGCCTTCTTCTTGTTCAATTTTCGCTTTTATCGCTTTCACTGTCGGATTTTTGGAAATCACGCCGCAAAATTCCGGCATGGATTTGGCGATGTCATCGGTACCGATATGTTTAGCCAGGGCGATGATTTGTTCTTTGTCGTGCGTAATTAACGGGCGTAATACCAACACCTCGGCAGCTTCATCAATTAAACGCAAATTGGTTAAGGTTTGGCTGGAAACCTGCCCTAGCGCCTCCCCTGTCACAATCGCTTGAATGTCAAAACGTTGCGCCACTTTAGACGCCGCACGCACCATCATTCGTTTAAGCACCACTCCCATTTGCCCGTTATCCACGTTCTCGAGTATCTCGCCTACCACGCCTTCAAAATTGATCGCCACGAAACGCACTTTGTGGGAGCTACCATAACGTTGCCAAATGTGATACGCCATTTGTTTCACGCCAATTTCGTGCGCTGCACCGCCTAAATTAAAGAAGCAATAATGCACACGAGAACCACGGCGCAACAACATATAACTAGACACGCCGGAGTCAAATCCGCCGGAAATCAGCGACAACACATCTTCCTGTGTGCCAATCGGATACCCCCCGATGCCTTCATAACGGGCACGTACCAACATCATTTTGTCATCTTCAATTTCAATACGCACCGTCACATCAGGATTTTTCAGTTGCACTTTGGCGCTGGCGATATGTTGATTCAGCCCACCACCGATATAACGCTCTGCTTCTATTGACGTAAATTCATGTTTCCCTTTACGTTTCACTCGCACGCAAAAAGTCTTGTTTTCCAACTGAGATGCCACGTCTGACAAGGTTTGTTCAAAAACATCATGTAGGCGGGAAAACGGTTTCTCTTCTACTTGCAGAAAATGGTGAATCCCCGGAATGCGTTGCAGTTGCTCAATGAGCATCGGGAAATTTGCCTCAATTTTCGACCGCACTTCAATGTAATCCCAATGTTTCACCACTGAGACCGTATCATCATGCTTTGTTAATACATTACGAATATTACTGGTCAGAATTTTCACGAACCGTTTCCGCACGGATTCGCTTTTAATCATAATTTCAGGAAATAGTTTGACGATAAATTTCATGTTAATTCACTTTTTATCCAATAGAAAAATGCGGCGTATTTTAGCAGATAGCGCAGAAATTACCATGCTGAGGGTTGTTTATTAACAATGAACAATTATCTACTCTGCTCCGCCATTAATTTTTCCTGCCTTTCCTCATCACCGCCAAAATGTGATCGTTCTCCCAGTTTCAAGTCTCGCATTGTGCTCAAATTGAACGACGGTCCTCTTTTACGGACAAATGTTAAAGACCTGACGATAAAAAATCAGGTATCACTTTGATTCACAACGTAGAAAAAAGGAGAGAAAAGATGACAAAAGATCTTAATGTCTTTGACAAACACTACGGTTTATTGATCAATGGCGAATGGACGGATGGTTCAGAAGGCAACACCTTAACAGCCCATAATCCGGCAAACGGTGAAGCATTAGCCACTTTTATTGACGCCACCGATGCGGATGTGGATGCTGCTGTAAATGCCGCCAAAGAAGCCTTTAAAACCTGGAAAAATACCAGTGCGACAGAACGTGCCACGATTTTAAATAAAATCGCAGACATTATTGACGAAAATACCGAATTATTTGCCTTGCAAGAAACGCTGGATAACGGTAAGCCTATTCGCGAAACGCGCGCTGCAGATATTCCGTTGGCATCCGATCATTTCCGTTATTTTGCTAGTGTAATTCGTTCCGAAGAAGGTGTGGCAAACCAACTGGATAACGAAGACTTGTCCCTGATTTTACGCGAACCGATTGGCGTTGTTGGTCAAATTATTCCGTGGAACTTTCCGTTCTTAATGGCCGCATGGAAAATTGCGCCGGCATTGGCGGCAGGTTGTACCGTTGTAATTCACCCGTCTTCCTCCACATCATTGAGTCTGCTTTCCTTGGCGCAAAAGATTAATCATTTGTTGCCGAAAGGCGTTTTCAATGTCATTACCGGCAAGGGCTCCAAATCCGGCGAATATATGTTACGTCACCCAGGATTTAGCAAACTGGCGTTCACCGGTTCCACCGAAATCGGTCGAAAAATTGGTATGGCTGCCGCTGAAATGTTGATTCCATCCACCTTGGAATTAGGTGGCAAATCCGCCAATATTTTCTTTGACGATATGCCATTTGATAAAGCATTAGAAGGCGCACAAAAAGGGATTCTCTTCAACCAAGGGCAAGTGTGTTGTGCCGGTTCACGGATCTTCGTACAAGAAAGCATTTACGATAAATTCATCGCGGCATTAAAAGAAGAATTTAAGAAAGTTAAAGTTGGTTTGCCTTGGGAGGATGACACGCAAATGGGTGCACAAGTCAACGGAAATCAAATTAAGGTGATTAGTAAGTATGTTGATATTGCCAAAGAAGAAGGTTGTCAAATCATCCTTGGTGGCGGCAAATCGACCGACCCGGCATTGGCTCGCGGCGAATTTTTCCAACCGACCTTAATTCTAGCGCCGGACAACAAAAAACGCGTGGCACAAGAAGAAATTTTCGGGCCGGTTGCTGTGGTGATCAAGTTTAAAGATGAAGCAGATGTGATCCAAATGGCAAATGACAGTGATTATGGCCTAGGCGGTGCGGTGTGGACGTATAACATTAACCGTGCACTGCGGGTTGCACGCGCACTCGAAACCGGTCGTGTTTGGGTGAACTGCTATAACCGTTTACCGGCCGGCGCACCATTCGGCGGTTATAAAACTTCCGGTATCGGCCGTGAAACCCATAAAATGATGCTTGCCGCTTATACACAGGTGAAAAATATCTTTATCAGTACTCGTGAAGAACGCGAAGGCATGTATTAATCTCTTCATTTCCAGTCTAAAAACAAACCGCACTTTGATTTTATCCCTTCAAAGTGCGGTTTATTTTTCATATGTTTTTACTTTTCGCAGGACTCTTCGCACAACAGCTCAATTTCCTGTTTTAATGCATACGGCATATGCCGAGGCCCGCGTACTGCAGTGACACCGAATTGCGCCATTTTCGCGCGTGGAATAAGGCTTTTATCATATTCTTTCAAGCAACGAATTTTCATCACCCGCTTCACCTGTAAATTATCCGTACGTTTTTGGTGATACGGAATATTCACCTCCAACACCAAACATTTATAGCGAATAGCCCCTGTAGGTTCAGTGACGTACATATACACAATGTCATCCACGACAATATTGTTACTCTGCTTCCAGTAAATTTCGCCACCTTCGCGCAAATCTTTCTCCACATCATAATATTTTGGATTTGCCGGCACGATCCATTCCGTATAACGGGCGATCCCAAGCTGTTTTTTCACTTGTCGGGTGGCAGTAAGATCAAAACTGGCATTTAATAAAAACAATATGGTGTCTTTTTCTACTGAGCCATCTAACAACACCGTCAGCCAATGATTTTTATTCATGTGGTACGCCGGTAGGAAACCTGCTTGCGGCAAAAATATGCTCAGCATTTCAGGGGAACATTTGACGTTCATCACCGGTAATTTCCCTGAGCCACTTAACCCCAATGATGTTTTCTCAACATTCATTACAATGGCATACCATTTTCGATTATCGGCGTGACGCAACACCGCATAATCTGGATGGGTCTTCCACAAATATTCCGGTTTAGTGCCATATTGAGTGAAGACATACTCGCAAACTTGTTGGGTTAGCTCAGCCATTCCATGTTCCTCTTATTACTTGGATAACATCATTTTACGCCAACTTAGCCCTCAAAATAAAAGATATTAATTTCCACATCATTATTGTGCTTTTTAGTTCAACAGGCATATTATATTCCTTGAGAAAGGACTCAATTTAATCATATGAATAATGGATTATTCACCGCAGAGAGCAATCTCACTCTAATTAATAAACTCGGAGGAGTTATATGGAAGGGAAAACAATTGCGCCAATTGAAGTGAAAATGGGCTTCAAATGGCAAGGGTTACTGCTTTCAGTGATTGTCGGGATGGCAATTTGGTTGATACCAATACCGGAAGGGCTTTCTGCCAAAGCATGGGGTATGGTTGCCCTATTTGTCGCAACCATTGTGGCAATTATCGCTAAAGCCATGCCTATGGGCGCAGCAACATTAGTCGCACTCGTCATTAGCGGTTTAACCGGCTTAACACCATTATCGCCTGCTAAAGGGGAAGTAGGCATGTTATCCGGTTTTTCCAACGGAACCATTTGGTTAATCGCCATTGCGATGTTTTTATCTCGCGCGGTCATCAAAACCGGCCTGGGAAAACGCATTGCCCTCTATTTCGTCGCACGTTTCGGTAAAAAAATGATGGGCGTTGCTTATGGTATCGCACTAGCTGATGTGGTCATTGGTCCGGGGATTCCGTCTGCCTCTGCGCGTGGTGGCGGTATCATGTACCCAATCATGCAATCCATTGCGGATGCCTATGATTCCAAACCGGGTCCAACCGCCAGACGTGCCGGTGCATTTCTTGCCATCGCCGTATCACAAATCGACACAATCGTGTGTACCATGTTCCTCACCGCAATGGCAGGTAACCCGTTAATCGCGGAACTTGCCAAAGGTCAAGGCGTTGAAATTACGTGGATGACTTGGTTCTTAGGTGCCATCGTACCAGGCGTTATCAGTTTGATCGTGTTGCCGTATTTCGTCTATTTAATTTACCCGCCGGAACTCAAAGACACACCCAAAATGGCAGAAATGGCGCGTGAAGAATTGCATAATATGGGGCCAATGAGCAAAGCAGAATGGATTTTAGCGCTTGATTTCATCTTATTGTTGTTCTTATGGACCGTAGGTGATTTGGTCTTCCATATTCCGGCAACAGTTTCCGCCTTTATCGGTTTGGTGGTTTTATTACTGACCAATATCATGAGTTGGAAAAATATCGTTGCTGAAACCACCGCATGGGACACCATGTTCTGGTTTGCAGTTTTGGTGATGATGGCAAATGCATTGAATAAATACGGTGCCATTGCTTGGATTTCCAGCCATATTTCCTCCTCGGTGGGGGCATTCAGTTGGCCGGTTGCCTTTACGATTTTAGTCTTAGTGTATTTCTACACTCGCTACTTTTTCGCTTCTGCCATGGCACACATTTCCGCCATGTACTTGGCATTCGTTGCGGCAGCCATTGCCGTTGGCACCCCTCCGATTATTGCCGCTCTCGGCTTAGGTTATACCTCAACCCTCTCAATGAGCTTAACCCAATACGCTGGTGGCCCTGGCCCAGCCCTCTATGGTTCCGGTTATAACTCAACCGGCCAATGGTGGGGCGTTAGTTTCGCCACCTCCATCGTATCACTGATTATCTGGTTTGGTGTCGGTGGCTTATGGATGAAACTATTAGGTTGGTGGTAACTATATTGCGCTTTATCGCTCACCTAAAAATCTTATAAAAAAATGACCGCACTTTATTTTTCAACCTAAAGTGCGGTCACTTTTTTCAGTATTTTTTAAATTAATCTGCAAGAAATAATGGCCCCATCGGCATTTTCGGCAACGCAAATCGGTCGGGATAAAGCACATTGACCAAATATAATCCTTCCGGTTTAGCCGTCGGTGCCGCGAGAGTACGATCTTGCTGAGCCAACAACCAAGCTAACCATTCCACCGGTTGATTGCCGCAACCTACCTCAATCAAGCTCCCCACAATGTTACGCACCATGTGATGAACAAACGCGTTAGCTTGAATATCCACGATGATATATTGCCCTTGGCGACTGACGTTTAAATGGTGCACATTACGCCACGGCGTGTTGGATTGGCATTGCGCGGCACGGAAAGAACTGAAATCATTTTCACCGAGCAACGCTTGCCCTGCTTGGTGCATTAATTGATGATCGAGTTCCAAATGGCAATGGGTTACGCCCTGCGGCAAAATGGCTGAACGCAGTTTGTTGCAATATAAAATGTAACGATAACGACGGGCGGTGGCGCTAAAACGGGCATGAAAATCATCATCAACCACTTTCGCCCATCGCACGGCAATATCATCAGGCAAATTGGCGTTGACACCGAAACTCCAAGCTTTTTCAGGACGATTGGCAGTCGTTTCAAAGTGAATCACCTGCCCTGTGGCATGTACACCGGAATCCGTACGGCCAGCGCAGAAAATACTGATATCTTCATTGGCAACGGTGGAAATCGCCCGTTCCAGTTTAGCCTGTACACTGGCAACTTTCTCTTGTTTCTGCCAACCGAAATACTGTTTTCCGTCGTATTCCACACCTAATGCAATTTTCATGTTCTACTCTGATTTTACTTAAAACGGTGTGCATTATAACAAGGCTTGGCGGATCTCAAAACATTCTAAAAACCCACCGCACTTTTGCTGAATTTCACACATAAAAAAAGCAGAGATTGCTCTCTGCTTTTTGGAAAAACGTATAAAAATTAACGTTTGGAGTATTGTGGACGACGACGTGCTTTGTGTAAACCCACTTTTTTACGTTCAACGCGACGTGCGTCACGAGTAACGAAGCCTGCTGCACGAAGTGCTGGGCGTAAGGTTTCATCGTATTCCATCAATGCACGGGTAATACCATGACGGATTGCACCCGCTTGACCGGAAATACCACCACCTTTAACAGTGATGTATAGGTCTAATTTATCAGTTAATTCAACCAATTCTAACGGTTGACGAACTACCATGCGAGCAGTTTCGCGACCGAAATAAACGTCTAATTCGCGTTGGTTGATAACAATCTTACCATTGCCCGGTTTGATAAATACACGAGCTGAAGAGCTTTTGCGGCGACCTGTGCCGTAGTTTTGATTCTCTGCCATATCCTAAAACCTCGTGATTAAATATCTAATACTTGTGGTTGTTGTGCAGCGTGTTGGTGTTCAGCACCTGCGTACACTTTTAATTTACGGAACATTGCACGGCCTAATGGACCTTTTGGCAACATACCTTTAACCGCAATTTCAATCACTGCTTCAGGACGGCGTGCGATCATTTCTTTGAAAGTCGCTTGTTTGATACCGCCTACATAGCCTGTGTGCCAGTAGTAAATTTTATCGCTGTCTTTATTACCGGTTACAGCAACTTTGTCCGCGTTAATCACGATGATGTAATCACCTGTGTCAACGTGCGGAGTATATTCAGCTTTATGTTTACCACGAAGACGACGCGCTAATTCAGTCGCCAAACGACCTAAAGTTTTACCTGTCGCATCTACTACATACCAGTCGCGTTTAACCGTTTCTGGTTTTGCTACAAAAGTTTTCATTAATTAATTACCAATATAATAATATTAATACCCAGTGCTTAAAAAAGCACAACCAGTTATCTTAATCTTCACCCCTTCGAGTGCGATCTCGACAAAATAATGCGCGGTGGGAATCCGCAGCATTTACAGGGTCGGGCGATTATACAGAAAATTTCACCGAAAAGCTAACGGTTTTACAGGAAAAATACGATAAATTTTGACCGCACTTTGTCTTTTTATTCTTCACCATCAAATAAAAAATCTAGGGTTTGCGCCCTAAAAGACAAATCACGGAACTGGCGCCAACATGACGGCTGCCTTCATTCATTTCTCGCACATCATGCTCTGCCAATAGCCATTCCAGCCCCAATAATGCTTGTTGCATTTCCTCCAACGTGCCGAGCATTTCAACATGACTAGGCCCACCGGTACCATAACGAAGTTGATCAGGATGATAAAAGACGCCGGCAAACAAGCCGCCTGGTTGCAAGGCATTCACGATACGTTGCATGATTTGAGTTCGTTCCGGTTCCATAAAATGACAAAAGACGGACGTAATCACTGCATAATGCGCCGTAGGCATCGTCATGTCAGCAATATTTGCCAATCTTGTCGTGAAGGGTACCTGATACCGATGCGCCAACGCTTGCGCTTTTCGCAATCCAACTTGAGAGATATCCACGCCTTCCGTTTCTAAGCCGTGGCGGGCTAAAAAGATGCCATTGCGCCCTTCTCCTGTGGCAAGATCTAAGGCTCTTCCCGAGGTTGGCAAGTAAGGCTGAATTCTAGCGATAAATTCATTGGGTTCCGTGCCGAAAATATATTCTTCCGTTTGATAACGCTCATCCCATTTTGTCATATATCCCCCCTTTTATTTTGCTAATAACTGCCCTAATCCGCTTTGTCGTTGTACCGGATTTTTCACTGCACTTTCCCACACGCTCTGCAATGCAAACACCGTGAGGAAATCTTTAGTGCGCGTAATGCCGGTATAAACCAGCTCTTTGGATAAGACCGGGCTATTTTCTAACGGTAAAATCAGGAACGTATGTGGAAATTCGGAACCTTGAGATTTATGCACGGTCATGACAAAGGCAGTCTCATGATCCGGCACACGGCTTGCCAGCACCGTTTTGTAGCTATTTTGTCCTTGTTCAAACCACACGCGCCCATGGCCTAAATAAATGCCGATGTCGCCGTTATACAAGCCTACACTGCTGTCATTTTGCGTAACCATAATTGGCTTGCCGATATACCATTCCCGTTCCTGATGAAATTTTAACAACCGTTTTTGACGCAATTTTTCTGCAATAGCGAGGTTTAACTGCTCGACACCAAACTCGCCTACGCGTAATGCGGTTAAAAAACGGATGTGGTTAAACGCGGCAAAAATTGACCGCACTTGCTCTTCCTGAAGAACGCCAGCGGACGGAATGTGTTGCAAATAGCGCGCGTATTCTTCCGCGGCACGATCGACAATCAATTTCACGCAAGCTTTGCGCTGTTGCACATCGTCTTTATTACTCAAATAATGCGCAAAATCCGTTAAGTACACGCCACAATGCTTATCTTGATGTTGCTGATATTGTTGCAATAACTGCCAGCTCTTGAGCGCATTGCCTAAATTCACCGCCGTTGCCAACTCGCCTACTTCCGGATTCGCCCCAAAACGGCGACTGACTTGTAAATAACAAATGCTGTCGCTAATGGCGTTTATCTTATCCTCAGAGGGCAATGTCATCCCTGTTGTTGCCTGCAAATATTGTGCCATCCTTGGGCTATAGGTCGGTTTTACCGCATTCACGAAACGCCCTAATTCTCCTAAAATAGCGCCGGCTTCTACGGAAGCAAGTTGGTCTTTATCGCCCAACAAAATCAGTTTGGTTTCCGGTTTGAGCGCATTAAGCAATTTAGCCATTAAGGTGAGATCGATCATGGACGCCTCATCCACCACCAACACATCCAACGGCAATGGATTGTCCGCGTGATAACGGGTTTCTTCACTGAAAAAGCGTACACCAAGCAAACGATGGATCGTTTCTGCGTTCATCGGAATCGCTAAATTCTCGATGATTTCCCGCTGATTTGGATCCTGTGCAAATGTCTGTTTTAAACGTTCCACGGCATCCACAATGGATTCCGTTAAACGCGCTGCCGCTTTACCTGTTGGCGCAACCAATTTAATACGTAAGCCGTTTTGATGCAGTTCTTGCAAGGTTAAAAGCAACTTGGTTACGGTCGTTGTTTTCCCCGTTCCCGGCCCGCCGGTAATTAAACAAAAACGCTGACGTAACGCCATGGCAACGGCGATTTTTTGCCAATCAATCCCCTGTTCTTCCTGAAAATAGCGATCGAGAATCGAGGCAATTTGAGTGAGTTGTTTGCTTGAAAAAACAGGCTCAAAACAGACCGCACTTTTGAAGTAATCGGCAATCCGAAATTCGTCTTGCCACACGCGATAAAAATACAAGCAATTAAACTGCAACACCAAGGGCGCAATTTGCTGTAATGGCGAATCCGTAAAGGCGATGTGTTGCGCCTTTTGCAAGGTAGATTGCCATTGGGAGATCGGCAAATAATCAATTTTTTGCTGAATTTCCGTTAAATAAATACGTTCGTTGAAATAATCCTGTAAACCGAATAAATCCTGTTCAGTGGCTTGGTTCAACAAAAGACAGGTGTTGCCTTGACGATAATTGAAATTACACAATGCCGCCATCAGCACCGTCAAGTTTTGCACAGATGAGGCATAATCAAACGGCTGCTGTTTACGGTGAATAAACTCGGCAAAATAATAATCGGCGGCGTTAATAATGCCTTTTTCTTTGAGTTGAGATAATAAAGTTAACATCAGAACAAATTCTCCAAGGCTTGAATTAACGCATAATCCGGTTTATCAAAAAACACACCGTCCTGATTTTCCCCGTTCATGCCGCGTAAAAAACAATAAAACACACCGCCAAAATGGGTTTCGTAGTGATAGTTTGCGTCACGTTGTTGCAAATAACGATGGAGTGCCAACGTGTAAAATAAATATTGCCAGTCGTAGTGGTTTGCTAGCATCGCTTGCTCAAGGCTTTTGCCAACATAGTTTTGCGGCTCGACACCGAGAAAATTCGATTTGTAATCCACCAAATAATATTTTCCGTTATGGCAGAAAACCAAATCCATAAAACCGCGCAACATGCCTTTAATCGCATCAAATTGCAGCGCTTCTGATGGCAAACAGTGATGTTTTTGCAACGCACGATTAAATGCCGACACATCAAATACCCGATTGAGTTTCAAATAAAACTGCATTTCTTTCACACATTGCTGGCGAGATAAATTGTTCAACTTCAACGTTGGATCATCTGCACTTAACGGCGTATCTAAAATCGCCTTCATCCATTGTTGCAATGATGGCAACCAGGTTTCCTCTAACTGTAGCCATTGGCAGAGTTTTTCTACCTTGTCTTCGTTTAACGGCTGAGTAAAATCATATTTTTCCAAGAAACGGTGCAACGCGGTACCGATTTTAATCCCGTGCGGGAAATCGAAAGGCGAATAACCGAAAGGATAGGCAGATTCATGACTAGCGCTTTCAAGCATTGTTTCTGTTGCTTGTTCATTAAAATCGTAATCTTTGCCACCATCAAAAACAGGTTCAAAAGCGACCGCACTTTCTGCCGCCAGTTGTTCTTTATAGTATTTTTTATTTTGATGAATTGCCTCAATGGCACTGAAACTGGTCACCGTCCAGTTTTGTTCAATATGACCGGTAAATGTTGCCGCGTTTAATGGCGCTTGAGTCTCCGACTGCATTGGTGCATCTAGCGCTTTTAATGCCGAGGTTTCAGAAATCTGAATACTTCCCTCTGAGGCATCATGAACCAACTTTCTCAATAACGGTAAGCTATCGTAGGCTGTCGGCTTCTCATTCGTTTGAATTTCCCCTTGAGTGAGCACATATAACAAGGCACTCCACTTTTCCTCAAAGGTTTTCGGCACACCGATATTCAACTGATATTTCGCTCTGGTCAGCGCCACATAGAGTAAACGAAGTTGTTCGGCAAAATCCTCTTGTTTTACATCCTTCTCATGAGAACCATCAATATCCCACAGCACCGCCTTCCGCTTTTGGTCATAATAAGTGGAAATGTGTTCAGACCTAAATTTGGGGGCATAACCGACAAACGGCAACCAAACTAAATCATACTCCAACCCTTTGGATTTATGAATCGTGACAATTTTGACCAACTGCAATTCGCTTTCCAACCGCACTTGTTGCTCTTTTTGCCGATCTTCCCCTTGAATTTGCTTTTCAAACCAACGTAACAATGCGGCTTCACTTTCGTTCAACGTTGCCGCTTCTTGCAATAACTCCGCTAAATGCAGCAAATCTGTCACCAGACGTTTACCATCCACGGTGGGATACAATTTTTCAGTAACTTTTTCTTGTAGGAATAACTGGTGCAACATCACCAATACACCTTGTTTTTGCCACGTTCTTTGATAATGAATAAATTTTTCTACCCAATATTCCCAACGGTTTTCGTCTAAACGAATACGCTGAATATCGGCCGCCGTTTGCGCAAAAATCGCCGTTGCAACAGCATTTAAAATGTTGCGTTCAGAAAACGGATTCAGACATGCCGTTAAAATTAACAACAGATCTTTTGCTGCATTACTGTCAAACACATTGCTATTTTCAGACAAAAACACGGAAGCAATACCAAGACGACGTAACGCATTTTTTACCAAATCAGCTTCTTTGCGACTACGCACCAATACCGCAATACTTTCCGGTTTTAGCGTTTTTTCGATGCCTTTTTCATCGGAACGAAAATCGGCGGTATTTTCCACCGCACTTTGCAACCAATGTTGAATAGAAATGGCACAGGCTTTCGCCATATTCTCTTTTACGGAAGCTTCATCCACATAAAACCGCACGACAGGTTCCAGTTCACCGTTTAACCAAAATTGCGGATGATCGTCTTTGGCTGCGACCGGTAGGAATTGAATCTTGTCATATAAAAACGGAGGTTGTTCGGTAAAATCAAACAAATGATTGACACATTGCACCACATCTTGGTGAGAACGGTAATTTTTTCCTAAATTGAAACGGTGCTGCGCTTCATCAGCCGCTTTAAAGTAAGTAAAAATGTCTGCACCACGGAATTTATAAATCGCCTGTTTTGGATCGCCAATCATAATAAAGCCGTTATCCGACGCAGGATCTAATCGCTGTGGTTCTACATATACCTTAGAAAAGATCTGATACTGCACCGCGTCCGTATCCTGAAATTCATCAATCATGGCAAACGGGAATTGATAACGAATCATCTGCGCGAATTCAGTATTATTCGGGTGGTACAAGGCGTCTTTTAACAAGCGCAATAAATCATGAAAACTTTTTTCGCTATGATTGAGTTTGTATTTGGCTAGCTGCCCATTCAGCGTTTCTAAATAATGAAACCAGAGCGCTTGAGATAGTAAAGCCTGTTGTTCGGAAAATGCTAACAACTCATCAATTTTGATGAAAAGCGGATGGCTCAAAGCTTCCTGTGCTTCCTCGCCTTTCTGTTCGTCCATTGCCGTTTGCCCGAAGCGGTAAAAACAATCCGGAAAATCTGCTTTTTCGTTTTCCGCCCAATGCTTCATAGCGGCAAGCCATTTCGGGTGATTAGCTGATGTGAAACTGCGACGGTTTAATTTTTGTTCTTTCGCATTCTTATATTTGGTGTTGATTTCTGTTTCAATCAACTCCGTAATTTCCACCTCTTTTTCTAGCCATTTTTGCTTTAATTCCTGCGTTTGAGCGATTAATGCTTGCGAGTAATCGGTAAGTTTTGAAAGAAATTTCTCGAAAGTCCCCTCAAAAAAGTGCGGTCGTTTTTCCGGAAGTTTTAATTCGGTTCCGGCAAATTTTTTGATTTTTGTCACAATATTGCTTGGCGAAACCAAATTCTTTTGAATAAATTCGACAACCACATAAGGCTGTGAATAAAAATACTCACGCCAAATTTTTTGTGCCAAGCGCAACAACAGCTCGTCTTCTTCGCCAGTCAATTCTAGATTGAAATGAACGCCTGAATTGAAGGCGTATTGCATCAGCATTCGGCGACAGAAACCATGAATGGTATAAATCGCCGCCAAATCCATATTTTGTTCCGCCAAAGTCAGGCGTTGAATCGCCAAAGGTAAATCAGTGATGCTCGCAACCAATTCGCGTAAAAAATCATCCTGTTTAAACACCGCGGAATCTTGTGTCTGCTGATAAGCTGTCAATTTTTGTTTGGCATCGTAAATACGTTCGCGAATTTTGCGTTTCAGCTCCTCTGTCGCCATTTCAGTAAAGGTCACCACCAAAATTTGCTCAACATTCAACGCATAAGGAAAGGTATTTTCTCCCGCTTGCAGTAACAAACGTAAATAAAGGGAACCCATGGTGTAGGTTTTACCTGTACCGGCAGAGGCTTCAATTAAGCTGACAGCATTTAATGGAATGGAGATCGGATTGAGTTGTTGCATGGTTAAGATTAAAAGAATGAAAAATATTGAATAAAATAAGGGCGGAACCGAATCCGCCCAATACTCTCGTTAGAAATTAACGACTTTATCTGCCCATAACGTCCATTTGGAAACATCATCTAAAGTGCCGCGAGTAATGCCGTCAATTAATTTGGCTTCAAATAAACCGCGTGCTTTGGTGCAGCTTGTGCAAAGTTTAACTTCCGCACCTTGTGCCACCAAGATTTCCATCACTTGTTGTACGTTAGAACCTTCATTTGGGTGCTGACCGGCAATGCCGCTTAACACCGAATCACCAAAACAGAACACTTTAATTTCCACTTCCTTGCCATGTTCTTCCTGTAAATTCACGGCTAAACGTAATGCGTTGAAGCTTTTTTCTGTGCCATATGACGATTCATTTAAAATAAAAAGAAGTTTTTGCATCATTAACCTACCCAGATAAATTTAATTAAGAATAATAAGGAAACCACCCACACCGGTGCATTCACTTCGCGCCAACGCCCCGTTCCGACTTTCATCACACAATAGCTGATGAAGCCAAAAGCGATGCCTTCTGTGATGGAGTATGTAAATGGCATCATCGCAGCCGTAATAAAGGCAGGAGTCGCTTCTGTTAAGTCGTCCCATTGCACTTTAATTAAGCTGGATGCCATCAAAATACCCACATAAACCAATGCGCCCGCGGTGGCATAAGCAGGCACCATGCCGGCTAATGGAGAGAAGAAGATCGTCAGTAAAAACAATAACCCGACAACAACCGCCGTCATACCCGTGCGCCCGCCGACCGATACGCCTGCGCCACTTTCAATATAAGTACTGATTGCAGAAGTACCGATATACGATCCGACAACGGCGCTTGCGCTATCAACATATAAGGCTTGTTTCATTTTCGGGAAACGCCCTTTTTCATCGCTAAAACCTGCTTTGTCTGTCACGCCAAGCAAGGTGCCGGACGAGTCAAATAAGTTCACTAATAAGAAAGAGAAGATGATACCAATAAGTGCCGTATCCAAGGCGCCGGCGATATCCACTTGGCCAACCACTTGAGTTAATGCCGGTGGCATGGAAACGATGCCATGAAACATCACGCTTTCGTCAAAATACAATGCAAGTGCGGTCACTGTAGCGATAGAAATTAGCACGCCGGAATAAATATTGCGTGCTGCCAATACCACGATAATAAAGAAGCCAAGGATGCCCAATAACACTTGTGGACTGTGTAGATCGCCTAAAGCAACCAACGTTGCAGGATTCGCAACGACCAGCCCCATATTTTTAAAGCCGATTAAGGCGATAAAGAAGCCGATACCGGCACCAATGCCGACCCGTAAACTGAGCGGAATAGATGCCATCAACCAATAACGGATTTGGAAGAGAGTCAATAGCAATAAGCCGACAGAACCCCAGAAAATGGTGCCCATGCCCACTTGCCAGGAATAGCCAAGTTTACCGACCACCACATAAGCAAAGAAGGCATTCAAGCCCATTGCCGGCGCTAACGCGATAGGCAAGTTACTGAATAACCCCATGGCAATCGTACCGAAGCCTGCAATTAAACAAGTGGTCACAAAGACAACTTGCTTATCCATGCCCGCATCCCCCAACACAGACGGGTTCACGAAAACGATATACACCATGGTGAAAAAGGTGGTAATACCGGCAATAATTTCAGTTTTGGACGAGGTTCCTTTTTCTTTTAATTTAAAGAATTGTTGTAGAAAAGATTGATTTTCCATTGTAATTTCCAATCAGAGACAAAATAAAAACGATGAAAAACAAGGTTATAAGAAAGGTGTTTTTCCCGCTGATTCTAGCAAAAGATCAGAAAGACTGCGACGGGTTTGGAAAAATAAAAAACGAGATAAGAAAGAAGAAAAATAAGCAAAAAAAGATGGTGCGACCGGCTGGACTCGAACCAGTGACCCCCACCATGTCAAGGTGGTGCTCTAACCAACTGAGCTACGGTCGCAGTGAAAAGTGCGCTAATAATAGCTAGCTTTTCAGGCTAAAACAAGTTTTTTATTTGATTGTATGGATGACTGCAAAAAAATTAACCAATTCATTATAAAGATAAAAAACAGGAGAAAAATAAACCGCACTTTCCTTAATAGAAAAGTGCGGCCAAAAATTTCAATGTTTTTTAGGAACGTGAATTAGAAACTTGACGTATCTTGGAAAAGACCAACTTTCAAATCGGTTGCTGTGTAGATAACGCGACCATCCACTTCCACTTCACCATCAGCCATTCCCATGACTAATTTACGGTTAATCACACGTTTCATGTTGATACGATAAACGACTTTTTTCGCGCTTGGCAGGATTTGTCCGGTAAATTTCACTTCGCCAACGCCTAAAGCGCGGCCTTTACCTTTACCGCCAACCCAGCCTAAGAAGAAGCCAACTAATTGCCACATAGCATCTAAACCTAAGCAACCCGGCATAACCGGATCACCGATAAAGTGACAAGCAAAGAAAGGTAAATCAGGATGAATATCTAATTCGGCTTCAATATAGCCTTTGCCAAAGGTACCACCATCCTCGGTCATTTTTACAATACGATCCATCATTAACATGGTCGGTGCAGGTAGTTGCGGACCTTCTTTGCCAAACAATTCGCCACGTCCAGAAGCCAATAAATCTTCGTAAGTGTAACTGTCTTTAATGTTTGGAGTACAAGTGTTCATTATTAATCATCCTATAAAATCTGGTTAAACAACGTAATGTTGAATGCGGGTTGGATTCTAGCAAAGCATTACGTCATTTAAAATAGCTAACACTTGTACGCCAAACTTGTCCGATCAGTTAATTTTTGATGGCTATTTTGATTTAGCGATTTTTTCTCCCGAAAAACACATCCCATAAACTGAATTTGTGAGATTGCTGTTCAGAATATTGCTCAATACGTTGATGAATCAAACGAGACAACGGCAAGGTGTCAAAATCATACATTTTATTTTCTTGTTCCACCAAATCACGCTGCAGTAAAATCTCACAGGCTTGATCCACTGTTTCTACCGGATAAATAAAAAATTCCTGATTTTTCACCGCACTGACTACCGCCTCCGACAAACTGAGCTGATTTAGCACCGCACTTGGGATCATCACGCCTTGCTTACCTGTGAGTCCACGACGTTGGCAAATAGTAAAGAAACCTTCAATTTTGTCATTTACACCGCCCACGGCATGGACTAATCCAAATTGATCGATTGCGCCGGTAATGGCAATAGATTGCGGCAATGGCAAAGAAGACAAGGCACTTAATAAGACGCAAAAACTCGCCAAAGAGGCACTATCGCCATCAATTTCACCGTAAGATTGCTCGAATACTAAAGAAGCGGAAAAGGGCAACTGTGACGGCAATTCAAGCACGTTGGCCAAGCAGGCTTCTGCAATCATAATGCCTTTGCTGTGAATGTTACCTGCCAATTCGTTTTTACGCTCCACATCCACAATTTCGCCATCACCAAATTGCACGATACAACTAATTCGCGAAGGCTCACCGAAAGACAATGGCGTGCCCGGATATTCAATGATCGACAAACCATTAATTTGCCCCACCATCTCGCCTTCAGTCGCCACATAAATTTGTTCCTGCAAAATACCATCGTAGGTTTGCTCACGCAGAAAACCAAATTGCGCTGTTTTATGTTCAAAATAACGTTCAAAATCCACCGCACTGAGTGGATTAGATTCCGTTAAAAGTGCGGTCTCTGTGAGCATCATTTTTAATTTAAGCGGTGATACATTAATCAAATGGCGATTTTCACTGTCACGCACTAATAATTGATACAGTTTATTAAAACCGCTTAGATCCAACTCAGGTAACTGATTTTGTTGAGCAACCCATTGCACATAACGCATCCACTGCTGTTGTTGCTCCGCCGTTTCCACACGGCAATAGCTTTCAATTTCCGCATAATCCGCTAAATGATACAGCGCTTCTTCCAGCTCTTCCAACGCAGCCAATTCCGTGCGATTGCCTAGCACAATCACTTTCAATGACAAAGGATAACTCGGAATTTCACAAGGTAACGTTTTAAATGGATGAGCGGAATACCAATCAAACACATCTGTCGTTAAAATCTGTTTCAAACGTTGCCATAAATCAAATTGTGCCAATAATGCGCCCGCACTCACGATCAACACGCCGTTGTTCAGCTGGTGAACCAGCCCAGCATGAAGTTGAATATCATGAGAAGACGCATGCACTTTAAGCGAACCGAATAACTGGAACTGATCCAAATATAATGCCGTAGCAACGCCTTTTTTAGCCGCAAAATTATCTTCTACCGATTGTGCTGGCTCAGTGTAAACATGTGGAAAAGAGAAAGAATCCCCTTGTTCCACGATATATTGCACCCCACACACGCCCACTTCCGGTTGGTGCTTTTTAATAAAACCTTCCAATAAAGAGGCATATTCCGCTTGATCATCCGCTTTCAACACCAATAAAGTGCGGTGTGAATTTCGAATGAAATGACGCACGGCTTCACCTGCGCCAGGCTGTAAAGCAAAAAAATCCTGAGGTTGTGAAGGAATGTCGGTCACCGTCAATTCCGGACGTAACGCCTGCCAAGGCAATGTAGTATTAGATAAAGAAGATAAAGTCACATTAATCTCTGTGTTGTCTATTTAATTTGCGCGCATTATCGCACATTTCTTCCCGTCTTTCTTCGCATCGCGTAAAAATCTGCTAGAAAAATGCCGATAAACAGCGTATAGTGAAAGAGTTACCACGTCACTAAACAGAATTCCTATGAAATATCAAAAGCTAGAAAATCAAGAAGCTCATTGGAAATGGGTATATTTAACAAAGAAAGCCCGTGAAGGTGAAAATGTCACGCGCTATGCAGAAAAAAGTTTGCAAGAAGACATTGTTAAACAACTCATCGGCTGCCAAAACTATCCACAAAAAATTGAAGAATGGATAAAAACGCATTTAGCCCCTGAATTGGTAATGAAAATGGACCAAGCCATTCGTGCCAGAAGAAAGCGCTTCTTCAACGGTGAAAAACAATCCACGAAGAAAAAATCCATTGATTTGGAATATGCGGTTTGGCTTCGTTTATCAAAATATTCCCGCAAAATGAAAATGACGCTCTCGGAAACAATTATGTATATGATTGATGAACGAGAGAAAAAAGCATTATATGAAAATCAAATGTCGGCAATGAAAGCCGGATTAAAAGATTTACTCAAATAAAAAAAGACAAGTCCAATTGGGCTTGTCTTTATTTCAATGACTAAATAAGGAAATCTTTATTATTCTGCTACCGGAATAATTTTTGTTGCGTGTGAACCTTTGTCACCGTGAATCACTTCAAACTGAACTTTTTGTCCCGCTTTTAATGAGCGATATCCATCCATTTCGATCACAGAATAATGTGCAAAAATATCAGTATCACTGCCTTCTGCAGAAATAAAGCCAAATCCTTTTGCATTATTAAACCATTTAACAACACCAATTTCCATAATTTAAACCTCTTATGGTTTTCGTCCTTTTAGAACTACGTTTACTTCAATAAGACAATTGCCCTATCACCTTGATATGTTGGCGTTTATATTCAAATAAATTTCCCTGTCGTGCAATAAGAAAAGTTGTAAAATCAAACCGAGATCACAAAAAATAATAAAAATTAATTAGCAAAATCCCTTCAGCTTTTATAATTTCCCACTTTATTCATTTTTATTTTGTTTTTGTGTATTTTGTTCTCGTAACTGTTTTGCCACTAAGGCAATGGCTTCACCACTGCCCACACCTTGCGACATTAATTCTTGAATTTTTTCAACGGCAAGTTGTTGCTGTTCGTGCGTTAAATTAAGTAAATCATTCTCTAACATTTTCTATCCTTTATTATTTGCATAAAAGTGCGGTCGTTTTTTTACGTATTTTTTACCATTGAAAAATCTGCATTAAATTTTGCCATTGCTCATCTAACCCTGCCTGAAGCGTTATTGGCTGTTGCGTGAGCGGATGAACAAAAGTTAATTTTTCCGCATGTAACATTAAACGAGAACACCCCGCGTGCTCTGTCAAAGCACGATTTTGGTGTAAATCGCCGTACTGAGTATCGCCTAAAATCGGATGAAAAATATGTTTCATGTGACGACGAAGCTGATGTTTACGCCCAGTTTTCGGTATTAAGCGAACCAATGAATAACGAGAGGTGGCATAGCGCCCTACGCCATAAGGCATTTCAACGGTTTTCAATCCATTGTAAAACGTCACCGCACTTTGAGGTTCTTTATCCTGTTGCGCAAATTTATCAGCAATTTTATCCAATTGAACTTTCAACGGATAATCAATTTCGCCCTGCCCGGTCACATAACCACGAACCACGGCCAAATATTCTTTTTCCGTTTGTTTTTGCTCAAATTGATGGCATAACAAATTTGCCATTTCACTATTTAATGCAAACAACAGCACACCGGACGTCGGTCTATCCAAACGATGTATGGGATAAACTAATTGCCCAATTTGATCACGTAATGTTTGCATCACAAATTGAGTTTCATGACGATCCAACCAGCTACGATGAACCAACATACCTGCCGGTTTATTCACCGCCACTATATGCTCGTCTTGATATAAAATCTCTAGGCTCATTGTTGTTGCAACAATTCTTCGATTTTAATGATCGGGCGTAGTAATTCCGCCAAATACGCCTCTTCTTTTAGCGCTTCTTCCAAATAAGGGCTGATCGCGATTTGGCTTGGCAACGGTGCCTGACTTTCCAAAAGTGCGTACATGCGCGGAATAAAAATCCATTGCAGCCATTCTGTCGGGCTCATGGTATCTAACGCAAAAGGCTGATCGCTCAAAAAGGCCTCTTCTTGTGGCGGCATCGTTTGCCACAAAGCTAAACGTTCCATGGTTTGCTGTAAATTTTGTAAATGTAATCGGGTTCGTTGATACATAAAAAAGACCTCGTAAAAAACGGCTCATTGTAGAAGATTTCGCGTTTTTGCGCCAGCCATGGCAAATTTAGTGTAGAATTCGCCCTTTCAACTTTAACGTTACCGTCTATGTATCTAATCGAAGCCTTTTTCTCTCTACAAAGTGACCAATTTCCCTTGCAAAAACAAAGTCATTGCGTAAATCAAATTATTGAGCAATGGCGCTACAATGGGCAAATTATCGGACGTGAAATTCCCCAGTTTGTCGCTGAACAGGAAAATCAGACAGGGCTAGCCGTACGCGTTACCTGCCCGGAACAAACCTCCCTTTTAGCGGAATTTAATAATTCCTCGGTGGATGAAGCCATGCTGGCAGCAGAAAAGTGCGGTGTATTTTTTGAGAGTTTTCAGATTGTGGCAGAAGATCTCAATTCAGAAATCACGGCGACAGAACCACCTTCTTGGCAGCTGCTCTACACCACCTATTTGCAATCTTGCTCGCCACTACAAAGCGGTGATACTTTACAGCCGATTCCATTGTATAAACAACTAAAAAACATACCGCACTTAGCAATGGATTTGATCAAATGGCAGGAAAATTGGCAGGCGTGCGATCAGTTGCAAATGAATGGTTCTGTGTTAGAAGAATCCGCCTTGGCACAAATTACTGACACACAAAGTACACTGTTTAAACACGGCTATCATCTAGCACAGGAAATTGCGCGTCACAGCGGCATTCCAACTTACTATTATTTGTATCGCATCGGGGGGGAAAGCCGCGAGGCAGAATTGCAATCTTGCTGCCCGTTGTGTAAACGAAACTGGACATTAAGCCAACCGCTTTTTGACTTCCTCTATTTTAAATGTGATCATTGCCGCCTCGTTTCAAATCTCTCATGGCATTGGCAATAAGGAAAACTATGCATTATCAAGATCCCAGCCTGAACGCCTTAAAACTCGGTCAGCAAACTCAATATGCGGAAAAATATGACCGCACTTTATTACAACCTGTCCCACGCCATCTCAATCGCGACACGTTGGGCATTACACAAACGCAGCCCTTTTCCATCGGTGCCGATATTTGGACGGCGTATGAAATTTCATGGCTCAATCCTAAAGGTGTGCCACAAGTAGCTATCGCCGATGTACAAATTGATTTTCGCAGTGAAAATTTAATCGAATCGAAAAGTTTTAAACTCTATTTAAACAGTTTTAACCAAACAAAATTTGCTGATCCGTCCGAAGTACAGCACATTTTGCAACAGGATTTACAAGATTGCGCCAAAGGCGAAGTCAAGGTGCAATTAAATTCGCTGGCAGACTATACGGCACAGCCTATTGTTGCCCTATCAGGCGAATGTATTGATGAGTTAGATATTGAAATTCAGGATTATGCGTTTAACGCTGAATTACTAAAAAATTGTACTGGGGATAATATGGTTGAAGAGATGCTGGTGAGTCATTTGCTCAAGTCCAACTGCCTTATTACCCAACAACCGGATTGGGGGAGCTTGCAGATTCATTATGTGGGTAAACAAATTAATCATGAGCAGTTATTGCGCTACATTATTTCTTTCCGTCAACATAACGAATTCCACGAGCAATGCGTTGAGCGTATTTTCTGTGACCTCATGCAATATGCAAAACCGGAAAAGCTGACGGTATATGCGCGCTACACTCGTCGAGGTGGATTAGATATCAACCCGTACCGCTCAAACTTTGAAGCGTTGCCACAAAACCTGCGATTAGCACGACAATAAACATCAAGTGCGGTCACAAAATTCGCTAGATTTTATGACCGCACTTTTACGTTATAAACTAAATTCTTGTCACATCAAACTTCGTTAGATCAATACCATCTTCTGTGCCGTAAAACTTAGCTAACGCTTGTCGTAAAGTTTCAGCCCGTTTCGGTAAGCCTTTTTCCGCATAGACCTTCACTTGTTCATAGACCGCCTGTTTAAACGGTTGAGTATCACCAGGTTGCCCATTGAGATTATCAGCGCTGGCAAAATAACGAAAACCGGCAGCGGTTGCCAAAATCCATTCTAATGCTTGCGGTTTGACTTCCACTTTTTCAAATAAACGTTGTTGCTCTTCACTACGTCCATCAGGTTCATACCAATAGCCAAAATCTTCTAATTTACGGCGTTCTTTACCGGCAACCAGCCAGTGGGCGATTTCATGTAATCCACTGCTGTAAAAACCACGCGCAAAATAAATGGCATTGTAAGGGCAATCCTCATTTGCCGGGATATACAATGGCTCATCGCCCCCTTTGACTAATTTGGTGTTGTATTCTTGTTCAAAACATTGATTAAAAATATGGATTAAATCTTCGATATGATGTTCCATTTTGACTCCCAAAAATAAACCCGCTTAAAGAAGCGGGTTGCAATAATAAAGCCTTTGCGGCGAACCGAAAAGGCTTTTTTGTTTAGTTATCAGAGGAGGCAGAATCGTCGTTTTTTTCTACCGCACTTTCAGCCTGTTGAGTCTCTGCTGCTTTAGGATCTTCAGCTTTTGGCTGTTGAGGCTCAGCGCGATTAGCACCTCTCGGTTCTTCCCAGCCAGCAGGTGGTGTGACCGGTTGGCGATTCATCAACTGTTTAATTTGCTCTTCTTCAATGGTTTCATATTTTACTAATGCATCTTTCATGGCGTGTAAAATATCCATGTTGTCGATTAGAATTTGTCTCGCGCGCTCATAGTTACGACTCACAATCGCACGCACTTCCTCATCGATCACATGCGCAGTTTCATCAGACATGTGTTTTGCTTTCGCCATGGAACGCCCCAAGAACACTTCCCCGTCATCTTCAGTATAAAGAATCGGGCCAAGTTTATCGGAGAAACCCCATTGAGTCACCATGTTACGAGCAATATTAGTTGCCACTTTAATGTCGTTAGAAGCACCTGTCGAAATATTTTCTTCGCCGTAAATCAAGTCTTCTGCTAAACGCCCTGCATACAACGTAGAAAGTTTACTTTCCAATTGTTTTTGACTAATGCTCACTTGGTCGCCTTCCGGTAAGAAGAAGGTTACACCTAAAGCACGTCCGCGCGGAATGATTGTCACTTTATGCACTGGATCGTGTTCCGGCACCAAATAACCGACAATGGCATGACCCGCTTCATGATATGCAGTGGACTCTTTTTGCTTATCGGTCATGATCATGGTACGACGTTCAGGTCCCATGTTGATTTTGTCTTTGGCTTTTTCAAACTCAACCATCGTAACGATACGTTTATTGGTGCGTGCAGCAAATAACGCCGCTTCATTCACCAAGTTTGCCAAATCCGCACCGGAATAACCTGGCGTACCACGCGCAAGGGTCATTGCATCAACATCCGGCCCAACAGGCACTTTTCGCATGTGAACTTTAAGAATTTGCTCACGACCTTTCACATCAGGCAATCCAACCACAACTTGACGGTCGAAACGTCCCGGGCGGGTTAACGCTGGGTCTAAAACATCCGGACGGTTAGTTGCAGCAATCACGATAACGCCTTCATTGCCTTCAAATCCATCCATTTCAACCAACATTTGGTTTAAGGTTTGCTCGCGTTCATCATGACCACCACCAAGCCCAGCACCACGTTGGCGACCAACGGCATCGATTTCATCGATAAAAATCAAACAAGGCGCATTTTTCTTCGCTTGTTCAAACATATCCCGCACACGAGAAGCCCCGACCCCCACAAACATTTCAACGAAATCAGAACCGGAAATCGTGAAGAAAGGTACTTTAGCTTCACCGGCAATTGCTTTTGCTAATAACGTTTTACCGGTACCTGGAGGCCCCACCATTAAAATCCCTTTTGGAATTTTACCGCCTAAATTTTGGAATTTTTTCGGTTCACGTAAGAAGTCAACGATTTCAGCCACTTCTTCTTTTGCTTCATCACAACCGGCTACATCAGCAAAAGTGGTTTTGATTTGCTCTTGTGTCATCATACGCGCGCGGCTTTTGCCAAAGCTCATGGCTTTACCGCCACCGCCTTGCATTTGACGCATGAAGAAAACCCAGACGCCGATTAATAACAACATCGGGAACCAAGCAATCAAGATTTGAGATAATAAGCCTCTTCTTTCCGGAGGTGTGCCTTCTACTTTGACTTTTTTATTTAATAAATCATTCAGTAAGTTTTTATCTTCTAAAGGAATGACTGTTGTATATCTAGAACCGTCTGCTTTGGTAACTAAAATTTCATTGTCTTCAAACTTAGCCTGACGCACCTGACTATTTTCAACATCAGTAATAAAAGTTGTATAGTCCGTTACACTGCCGGTAGAAGTCGAATTAAAACTTTGATATGCCGTCATCATGACAACAGCAACAACAACCCAAAGAATTAAATTTTTTACCATATCGTTCAAGGCATTACCCCATACTTATAAAGTTAATAAAATGTTGCAAGGTTACTATATTTGTTTCGAAAGTTAAAGTTATCAAATTGATTGTCTTTCTTTGTTACTTAACCCATTAAAACTTATAGCCACTTGCAACGATATAAACTTCCCGAGAGCGATCTCGAGAGGCCTCAGGTTTCCGAACTTTTACTACACTAAAGAGAGAACGAATCTCTTTTAAGTATTCATCAAAACCTTCACCCTGAAAAACTTTTACAACAAAACTGCCTTTGTTTGCCAACACCTGTTTGCACATATCCAATGCAAGCTCGACCAAATACATTGCACGTGGAATATCCACTGATGGCATTCCACTGAAATTAGGCGCCATATCCGACATCACCACATCGACTTTTTCTTCACCAACGCGTTCTAGCAAAGTACTCAGGACATTTTCATCACGGAAATCCCCTTGTAGGAAATCAACCCCTACAATGGGATCCATCTCCAAAATATCGCATGCGATAACGCGTCCATTCCGACCAATTTGGCTGACGACATACTGCGACCAACCACCCGGAGCGGCACCAAGATCGACCACTGTCATACCCGGTTTAAATAAACGGTCTGTTTGCTGGATTTCATCAAGTTTGAAATATGCACGGGAACGCAGTTTTTGTTTATGCGCTTTTTGTACAAAAGGATCTTTAAAATGTTCGTTTAACCAGCGAGTAGAACTCGCTGAGCGTTTTTTCTTGCCCATAACCTGTCTTATATTTTGTAATGTCGTTGTATATGAAGGCTTAAGCTTTACTTTTCAAGCCTTAAATCATCATTAATAAAAAATCCACCTTTCCTCGATTTTTGGCGGAAAGGTGGCTTAAATCAGAAGGGTGCTTATTGTAGCAATTAAAGTGCGGTCTATAAAACGATCGTTTTATTTTTATAAACGAAAATACGATCGTGCAATGCCAAATCTAAAGCTCGGCTCAATACTGTTTTTTCTACATCACGACCGGCTTTCATCATGGCTTCCGCGCTATAAGTATGGTCAATATTGATCACATTCTGCATAATAATCGGTCCTTGATCCAACTCATTATTAATAAAATGCGCTGTTGCACCAATAATTTTCACGCCGCGTTCATAAGCCTGTTGATAAGGTTTCGCACCAATAAATGCCGGTAAGAATGAGTGGTGAATATTAATAACTCGATTAGGATAACGAGCCACAAATTTTGGATTTAGCACGCGCATATATTTTGCAAGCACAATGTAATCCGGTGCAAATTCGTCAATTTTTTCAGCGAGCAACTGATCGTGTTCTTCACGGGTTAAATCTTGATGACTAATGCAGAAAAACGGTACATCAAAACGCTCTGCCAACGTACGCAATGAATCATGATTTCCAATCACTGCAGCAATCTTCACATCAAGACCACCATAGTAATTTTTCATTAAAATATCGCCTAAACAATGCGCTTCTTTCGTGACTAAAATCACAATTCGTTTACGTTTTGTACTGATGAGACGGCAATTGGTCCCTTCAGGTAAACTCAGTGCCAAATCGGCCAACAAGGTTTCTTCATTAAAAATCCCTTGCAGTTCCGTACGCATGAAAAAATGTTTAGTTTCAAAATCAACAAATTCATTATTGTGCACAATATTTAATTGATGCTTATAACAAATATTTGTGATCTTAGAAATAAGTCCTTTATCATCGGGACAATCCGTCAATAATATTTTATTTTCAACCATATTATCCTCTTAATAAAAAAGAAACCCATAAAAATGGGCTTCTCTCGATAATTAAAAATAGTATTAAATTTCAAAATCGGATAAAGATTGACCTTTATCTAATTTTGTTTGAATTGCTTTTGGCGTACGACCTTGACCTGTCCAAGTTTTTGTCACGCCATTTTCATCAACATACTGATACTTTGCAGGGCGTGCTTCTCGCTTCTTACGAGGAACTTCCGCACCTAAAATCTCAGCTAATTCATCGACGGTAATACCTTCTTGTTTCAATAAATCTTTATATTTAGCGATGCGTTCTTGACGCTCTTTTTCCTCTTGTTGAATTTTCAAAAGTTCTTCTCTTTTTTCAGAAATAACCAATTGTAACTTTTCTAAAATACTTTCTAATAATTCCAACGATTCGTTTCGGGCAAGTACACGTAAACTACGAATATTTGTTAAAACTTTTAACACTTCAGCCATTAAATTTACCTCCGATATTCATTATTAATATAAAATCCTTAACTATCATAAACAAATAAATATTCTAGGTAAACAGAATTCATCGAATTTATTTATGACGTAAAATTTCATTTTCCTTATTGGCATCTCTCTTTTTTTATTGTAGTCTTGTGGTGTCCTATACATACGTAGAGGTGCAAACGTTATAAGTATATTTTCAGAGTGGATAACGATGAAGAAAATGGAAAGGAACGTTTGCCGAAATCAGTTAAAAGTCGTTTTAACTGGTTGGTGGCGTCTTCGAAAGAACCGTCACTGTCATAGTCAATAACAACTATGGAGCGCTACTGGTTAGGTTAGGTCTTGATATGCCTACCGTTTTAAATCATTTCTGATTATTCTAAATATTTAAAGTCAGTGGTTCTCCCTTAATTTTAGGTAGAACAACATATGGAACTCATCGATTACTCATCGTCAATTTGGTCAATACTTCCTCCTTTACTTGCGTTGCTATTAGCGATTGTTACGCGTAAAGTTATCCTTTCTTTAAGTGTCGGGATTCTGGTCGGTGCCGCCATGTTGGCGAACTTTGAACCGCTGAATACCTTAGTGTATTTAAAAAATAATATTTCTTCCCTTTTCATTACAGAAGACGGTTTGAATAGCAACAACATTAACATTCTGCTTTTCTTATTATTGCTTGGTGTTTTGACCGCACTTTTAAGCATGTCCGGCAGTAACCGTGCATTTGCCGAATGGGCGCAAAAACACATTAAAGATCGTCGTGGTGCAAAATTAGTTGCCGCAGCACTAGTTTTCATTACCTTTATTGATGACTATTTCCACAGCTTAGCCGTCGGTGCAATTGCTCGCCCAATTACCGATAAATTCAAAGTATCTCGCGCTAAATTAGCTTATATTCTCGACTCTACTGCTGCGCCGATGTGTGTGCTTATGCCGGTGTCCAGCTGGGGAGCATACATTATTACGTTAATCGCAGGTTTATTTGCAACCTACTCACTCACCGGCTATACCCCAATCGGCGCATTTATGGCGATGAGTGCCATGAACTTTTATGCCATTTTCTCCATTTTAATGGTGTTCTTTGTTGCCTATTTCTCTTTTGATATTGGCTCGATGGCACAACATGAGAAGCTAGCGTTAGAAGCTGAAAATACAGAAGAAGAACAACTCTCTGACGTCAAAGGTCATGTACGTAATCTTGTATTACCGATTTTAACCTTAATTATCGTGACCGTTTCCGCCATGATGTATACGGGTAACGAAGCCTTAGCCGCCGATGGCAAACCTTTCTCTATCTTAGGTGCATTTGAAAATACCACCGTTGGTGTGTCATTAGTGACCGGTGGTTTAAGTGCGGTATTAGTTGCTTCACTTTGTATTTTTGCCGATCGTTTGGTGAATGCCTCCGAATATATCAAAGCATGGGGCGTAGGGATTAAATCCATGTCCGGTGCAATTCTCATTTTATTCTTCGCATGGACAATTAATAATGTGGTAAGCGATGTGAAAACCGGTGCTTATTTAGCGTCTTTAGTTTCCGATACATTGCCACTTGCTTTATTACCTGCACTTTTATTTATTTTGGCATCCGTCATGGCATTCTCCACCGGCACCAGCTGGGGAACATTCGGTATTATGTTGCCAATCGCTGCTGCGATTGCTTCTCATGCAATGCCGGGCTCTGTAGAATTTATGTTGCCTTGCTTATCCGCCGTTATGGCAGGAGCGGTTTGCGGTGACCACTGCTCACCGGTATCCGATACGACCATTTTGTCTTCCACTGGGGCAAAATGTGATCACATGGATCACGTCACCTCACAGTTGCCTTATGCACTTACCGTGGCAATCGCGACTATCGCAGGTTATATCGTCGTTGGCTTTACCTATTCCGGCCTACTTGGTTTTATCACCACAGGTGCTGTACTTGCCTTACTCGTGTTTATCTTTAAAAAACGCTAAATTGTGATCTAGCGCACAAAACCAAAATAAAAAATATAATTTTGTTAAATTTATAAAATGCGGCATAAAGTCGCATTTTTTATAATTAAAACAAAAATAATTTTATAAAATACCAAAATTAAAACTTTAAAAGAATTTTATACTGATAAATCCAGAAAAATTTCATATTTCCATCAAATTTTAAATAGACAACTCAGCTGCTTTCCATTACAAATAATTCCATCCCCTACAAAGTACCCACATTTACGTTGCCCATGTAAAAGTGCGGTCAAAAAAAACAGTGTTTTTAAGACAACATATTAAGAGGTGAAAATGAAAAAATTATCGGGAGCAGAAATGGTCGTTCAATCCTTGCGTGATCAAGGTGTTGAATTTTTATTTGGTTATCCTGGCGGTGCAGTTTTAGACATTTATGATGCCATTCATACCCTCGGCGGTATTGAACATATTTTAGTACGCCACGAACAAGCCGCAGTACACATGGCTGATGGTTACGCACGAGCCACCGGTAAAGTAGGCTGTGTTTTAGTTACCTCCGGCCCTGGTGCCACCAATGCCATTACCGGCATTGCTACCGCATATGCGGATTCTATTCCGTTAGTGGTACTTTCCGGACAAGTACCATCAGGATTAATTGGTAGTGATGCTTTCCAAGAATGCGACATGGTGGGGATTTCCCGTCCGGTCGTGAAACACAGTTTTTTAGTTAAAAATCCGGAAGACATTCCGACCATTATTAAGAAAGCCTTTTATATTGCCTCTACCGGTCGTCCCGGTCCTGTGGTGATTGACTTACCAAAAGATGTCGTTAATCCATTAAACAAATTCGCCTACACTTATCCGGAAGAAGTCACTTTGCGTTCTTACAGCCCAACGGTGCAAGGTCACAAAGGGCAAATCAAAAAAGCATTAAAAGCCTTATTGGTGGCAAAAAAACCGGTGCTTTTCGTGGGTGGTGGTGTCATTTCGGGCAACTGCCACGATGCCTTAACACGCTTTGCTAAACAGTTGAATTTGCCGGTTACCTCATCTCTTATGGGCTTAGGTGCTTTCCCTGGCACGGATAAACAATTCCTTGGTATGCTTGGTATGCACGGTACTTATGAAGCCAACACCGCTATGCATAACAGTGACTTGATTTTAGGTATCGGCGTTCGCTTTGACGATCGCACCACCAATAATCTCGCGAAATATTGCCCGCATGCCAAAGTAATTCATGTGGATGTGGATCCCACCTCCATTTCCAAAACCGTACCGGTGGCAATTCCGATTGTAGGCAGTGCAGAAAGCGTATTAGACGAATTTTTATCGTTATTGGAAGATGAAAACCTTGCGAAGTCCCAATCTGATTTAACCGATTGGTGGAAAGAAATCGAACAATGGAAAGCAGAGAAATGCTTAGATTTCGATCGTCACAGTGGTGTGATAAAACCACAACAAGTGCTTGAAACGATTTATCGCCTCACCAAGGGTGATGCCTATGTGGCATCTGATGTAGGACAACACCAAATGTTCGCCGCCTTACACTACCCGTTCGACCAACCACGGCGTTGGATCAACTCCGGTGGGCTTGGCACTATGGGCTTTGGTTTGCCTGCTGCACTTGGCGTAAAACTTTCCGATCCGAAAGCGACGGTAGTTTGTATTACCGGTGATGGGAGTATTCAAATGAACATTCAAGAGCTTTCTACCGCCAAACAGTATGATATTCCTGTGGTTGTCATTTGTTTGAACAATCACTTCCTCGGCATGGTGAAACAATGGCAGGATTTGATTTACTCCGGTCGCCATTCGCAAACTTACATGAACTCATTGCCGGATTTCGTGAAATTAGCGGAAGCCTACGATCATGTGGGTATTCAAATCGCCAAACCGGAAGAACTGGAAGAAAAACTCAAACAAGCGTTCAGTATAAAAAATAAACTGGTCTTTGTTGATGTCAACGTTGATGCCAACGAACACGTTTACCCAATGCAAGTGCGTGGCGGCGCCATGAATGAAATGATTTTGACTAAACCGGAGAATGCATAATGCGTAGAATTTTATCAGTATTACTTGAAAATGAATCAGGTGCGTTATCCCGCGTCGTCGCCTTATTCTCACAACGCGCTTTCAATATCGAGAGCCTTACCGTGGCCCCCACAGACGATCCGACGTTATCCCGTATGACTATCGAAACCTACGGTGATGAACAAGTGCTAGAGCAAATTGAAAAGCAATTGCACAAATTAGTGGATGTGTTCAAAGTGATTAATTTAAGCGACTGTGAACACGTTGAGCGTGAAGTGATGTTAATTAAAGTCCGAGCACAAGGCGCGGCGAGAGAAGAACTGAAACGTTTGACGGATATTTTCCGTGCACAAATTGTGGACGTCACCACGAAATCTTACATCATCCAACTCACCGGCACCAAAGACAAACTGGATGCCTTCGTGAGTACACTAAAAGAAGAAGCCGTTGTCATCGAAATCGTCCGCTCCGGTTTAGTGAGCTTACCACGTGGAGAAAAGGGCTATTTATAGCCGCTATATAAACATCAAGTGCGGTCAAAATTCGTTGTAAATTTTGACCGCACTTTTTATTTAATTTTTTAAATACGCAAGAGCAAAGCAAATCCCACTTAACAATTTAATAAGATTATTTCCAACCAATCCCAATATATTTTGAACATATAAACAATTTTGTGACATGCATTCCATTTTTAATAAAATGAGGTGATATAATTTGCGTAGTTACATGCAAAATTTGTGCAATTTAATTAATCTACGATCTATTTCTGACATTTATAAGGAGTTAATGTGAAATTAGATGAAATCGCCAAGTTAGCGGGCGTTTCTTGCACAACGGTGAGCTACGTTGTGAATGGAAAAGCTAAACAATATCGCGTAAGCGATAGCACGATAGCAAAAGTGCAGGCGCTGATTAAGCAATATGATTTCAAACCCAATGCCATGGCGGCAAGCTTGCGCGTGGGCAGAAGTAAAACTATTGGTTTGATTATTCCTGATTTTGAAAATATCAGCTACGCAAAAATCGCCAACAAGTTAGAAAATCGTTTGCGGGAAAAAGGATATCAACTCTTAATTTCTTGCTCCAATGATCACATTGAAAATGAACAAGACTGCGTAAAACATTTATTACAACGTCAAGTTGATGCGTTGCTTGTCTCTTCTGCTCTGCCTTATGACACAGATTTTTATCAAAATGCCGATGTACCTGTTATTGGGTTTGATCGCCGTATTCAATCACCCAATGTGGTAAATGTCTTGACCGATGATGAAGGCGATGCATGCCGCTTAGCAGAGGAATTTCTCAAACTACCGAATCAACAGCAAGTGTTATTTTTTGGTGCATTACCCGAATTACCCACTAGCAAAGAACGTGAGTTGGGTTTTCGCAAAGCACTGAAAGATAAAACGGTAAAAGTTGATTATTTATATACGGATCAATTTCATAAAAACAATGCGGCAAACACATTTGCACAATGGTTATCAGAAAAAGGAAATTTGCCAACAACCATTTTTACCACTTCATTTACGCTATTAGAAGGCGTGATGTTGGTATTATTACAACGTTTTGGCCATGTGCCTCATCACTTAACGATTGCAACCTTTGGTCATTTTGAAATGTTGGAGTTATTGGAGAATCCGGTGATTTGTAGCGTACAAGATTACGATAAAGTATCGCAATCTCTATTGAATTTGGCCTTTGATGCTATTTCAAAAAAACATAAAACGACAGTAAATAGCACACCTTTAAGCCGTAAAGTGATTAAGTACCACTGCTAGCATCCGTCACATCGGGAATCGTCACCGGTGGGGGCAAAGGTTCCGGCGCCCCTAAAAAGTGCGGTTCCCTTTCCATTAATAAATCCCACACAGCCTGCAAGCGGGCAAAAAATTCTCGCACTCGCACTTTTGTATAACCTTGCGGATAATCGGCAACAAAACAAATGGCATCAATATTGTGGAATTTCGCAATAAACAAGGCTCGTTCACAGTGGAATTTTTGTGAAATGATTGTAAGAGAATGTGCTTTAAACACCTGATCGGCACGAACTACGGAATCCAACGTGCGAAAACCGGCGAAATCCAAATAAATAAACTCTTGCGGCACGCCCATTTTTTTCAAATCTTTTAACATGGTGCGCGGTTCATTGTATTGCAACGTACGGTTATCACCACTTAACAACAAATAATCCACCTTTCTTTTTTCAAACAAACGTTGCGCAGTCAATAATCGATTGTAATAAAAGAGATTCAGAGTGTTATCCGAGAAATATTTTGACGTGCCAAGCACCAACCCATAAGGACGATTTGGCACTTTTTCGATGTCGTAGTAAATGTCATTACGCACATAGTATCCAATGGCCTGATCAACAATCACCAATAAAATCGCAAAAAAAGCCATAAATAACGCCATGTAACGGGAAAGCCGTTTCATCTGCGTTAGTGTGAAATATGTTTGTAACTTTTCTTTTAAATTCAATTTCATTAGCTGTTTTATCAGAAAAAATTGGTATTCAACATAATGAAAAAAAGCCTGGAATTCAAGTGTAATTTCGTTATTTATAGCCTTAAAAACTTCCAGATGTTTAGACGTCTAAAATTTCTTGACAAGGGATAGTCGCAGGATGTAACGTTACTCACCTTTACTGATAACAAGAGAAATTGCACCGGATTTTGCAATGACAATAAAAAAGACCACCGTTTTTACCCATCAACCTTTACAGCTTACGTTAGGCGGTCAACTGGAACACATCGACGTTGCCTATCAAACTTACGGTGTATTGAATGCGGATAAAAGCAATGCCGTGTTAATTTGCCATGCCCTTACCGGGGATGCTGAACCTTATTTTGATCAAGAGGCAAACCAACAAGGTTGGTGGCAAAACTTCATGGGTGACGGATTGGCATTAGACACTTCGCGCTATTTCTTTATTTGTTCCAATGTGCTTGGTGGTTGTAAAGGCACAACCGGCCCTTCTTCAATGAATCCGCAAACCGGTCGCCAGTATGGTAGCCAATTTCCTACCGTCGTCGTACAAGACATTGTGAAAGTACAAAAAGCCTTATTAGACTCGCTGGCGATTCCACATTTACACGCCATCATTGGCGGCTCTTTTGGCGGCATGCAAGCCAATCAATGGGCGATTGATTACCCTGATTTTGTTTCCAACGTAGTGAATTTATGCTCTTCTCTGTCTTTCAGTGCAGAAGCCATCGGATTTAATCACGTTATGCGTCAAGCGGTTATCAGTGACCCAAACTTCAATAACGGCGATTATTACGACGGCGCAAAACCGGATAAAGGATTAGCGTTAGCGCGTATGCTTGGCATGCTCACCTATCGTACGGATATTCAGCTGACCAAAGCTTTCGGACGCGCGACCAAAGCAGAAGGCAATTTGCAGGGTGACTATTTCCAAGTGGAATCTTATTTGAGCTACCAAGGACAGAAATTTCTTGCGCGCTTCGATGCCAATAGCTACCTGCATTTGTTACGCGCCTTGGATTTATACGATCCAAGCCTCGGTTATGCTGACTTAAAAACCGCTCTTTCTCGCATTCAAGCACGCTACACGCTAGTCTCAGTGGATAACGATCAACTGTTCAAATTGCCGGAATTACGTAAAAGCAAACAGCTATTGGAAGAAAATGGCGTGAATTTAAACTATTACGAATTCAGCTCAGACTATGGTCATGATGCCTTTTTAGTGGACTATGCCTTTTTTGAACATAAAATTCGTGATGGATTGGCAGGAGAAACAGAAGAAAGGTTCTAAAAAGAAACCGCACTTTAAAACGAAGTGCGGTTTCTTTTTGATGTGTTTTTCATTAGAAAATGGAAAACGCTAAAACAAGAATCACGCTAAGAGAAAGCGCAACCGTCATCATTGCATAACCGAAAGTCCCCATGATTCACCTCTTTTTTTGTCTTTATGTTAAAAGAGCCTATATCTTAACAAAAAATTCACATAAAAAGCCAACCAAATATGAAAAAGCCGACAGATTAATAAAAATTCTGTGTTATGCCCTTAACCAAAAGCACTTACCTCTTTATAATAGCCAAAATTTTTAGGGAGAAAATTATGGCTACCATCAAAGATGTTGCCAAAATGGCAGGCGTATCCACCACCACGGTGTCGCACGTAATCAATAAAACCCGCTTTGTGGCACAAGAAACCGAAAGTTTGGTTTTACAGGCCATCAAAGATCTTAATTATTCTCCAAGTGCGGTGGCGCGTAGCCTTAAAGTGAATACCACCAAATCTATCGGCATGATCGTCACCACCAGTGAAGCACCTTATTTTGCGGAAATCATTCATACGGTAGAAGAACATTGCTATCGCCAAGGTTATTCATTGTTTCTGTGTAACACGCAAAATAATGCGGAAAAAATCAAAAACCATTTGGAAATGTTAGCGAAAAAACGCGTAGATGGCATTTTGGTTATGTGTTCCGAATATTTTCCGGATTCCTTAAACCTACTCTATTCTTTTGAAAATATCCCGATGGTCGTGATGGATTGGGGCCCGAACGTACACACTGATATCATCCAAGATAATAGCTTTGATGGCGGCTATTTAGCCACTAAACATCTCATTGAAAACGGCCATAAATACATCGGCATTATTGCCGGTGAGCTCACCAAAACAACGGCTAAAACCCGTTATGAAGGCTTTATCCATGCGATGAAAGAAGCCGGTTTAACCGTTAATCCGAACTGGGTAATGGAAGGCTTTTTTGAACCGGAAGACGGCTATGAGTGCATGAATAAAATTTTAAGCCAAGACAACCTACCAACCGCCGTGTTTTGTTGTAACGATGTCATGGCGTTGGGCGCAATTTCTGCGATTGGCGAAAAAGGCTTACGTGTACCGGAAGACATTTCCATTATCGGTTATGACAACATTCATGCCTCGCGTTTTTATTCACCGCCACTGACAACCGTGCACCAGTCTAAGTCTCGCTTAGGTGTGCAAGCCGTGAATTTATTATTTGAACGCATTAACCATAAATCCGATCAGAAAGAAAAAATTGAAATCCACCCTGAATTGGTGGTTCGCAAATCGGTGAAAAAAATGTCATAAACAAATAAAAAAGGGGCTCAAAAAAGCCTCTTTTCTTTACATTTAAAACGCCACAAAAACCGACCGCACTTTCGCCGCAATTATGCTATGATGAGCCCCCAATTTACTTGCATGGAATACACAAATGAGCGAATTCAAAAAACTGGATCCCGATACGGCTATTGATATTGCCTATGATATTTTTCTTGAAATGGCACCGGAAAATCTCGATCCTGCCGATATTCTGTTATTTAATCTGCAATTTGAAGAACATGGCGCTGTGGAGTTCGTCGAAACCGCTGATAACTGGGAAGAAGAAATTGGTGTGTTAATTGATCCGGAAGAATATGCCGAAGTCTGGATTGGACTGGTGAATGAACAAGACGAAATGGATGATATTTTTGCCAAGTTTTTAATTTCTCACCGAGAAGAAGATCGTCAATATCATATTATTTGGAAAGAATAACGCGTATTTCCGTTCATTCCGGCACGCGAAAACCCTCGCCCTGCCCTGTTCGTCTAACACAGGGCGAAAAACACGGTAAAACCCACCGCACTTTCCGTCTTTCCTATTTCTCTACAGGCAGCACAAACCAACCAATCGGACGTAACTTAACAAAATACTCGGGCTGATTTGGTATGTAATCATTCGGATTTAAATGCACCAATAATGGCAATCCATGCCATCGCACCTGAATCTCCCAATAATTCCCCATAGAAATCGCCGATTGCACATCACAACGTTCTGCAGGTTCGCCGGTTAATGCCAATAACACACCTTCCGGGCGAATACCGAGTAAATAATTTCCATCCTGTGGTAGCTCATTCGATTCAATCGACAAGGGATTTTCTGCCAGAACATAGTTTCCGTTTTTTACCGTCACAGGAAAGAAAGACACTTCCCCCATGAAGTTTGCCGTAAAACGAGAGGTTGGATGATGATAGAGCGTATTCGGCAAACCAATCTGTTCGACTTTTCCTTGATTCATCACCACGACTGCATCAGAAATAGCAAAGGCTTCTGTTTGATCGTGGGTCACATAGAGCACGGTAATGCCCAATTTCTGTTGTAAATGGCGAATCATCTCACGCATGGTGCGGCGCAAGTTGGTATCCAAATTACTTAACGGCTCATCAAATAATAAAATTTGTGGCGCAATTACCAACGCCCGCGCCAAGGCGACACGTTGTTGTTGCCCACCGGAAAGTTGTTCGATACGGCGATGTTCAAACCCCTCGAGCTCCACCATTTTTAATGCTTGACTGACTTTTTCGGCGATGTCTGAGGAATGGGTTTCCTGCATTTTCAAACCGAACGCCACATTTTCCCCGACGGTTAAATGCGGGAAAAGCGCATAGGATTGAAACACAATGCCGACACCACGCTGTTGTGGCGGTAACCGACTGATGTCTTTTCCGTCACATAAAATTTGCCCTTGATCGAGATCTTCTAATCCGGCAATGAGGCGCAGAATGGTGGTTTTGCCACAGCCTGATGCACCCAATAAGGTCGTAAATTTGCCTTTTTCAAAAGAAAGATTGAAATCTTGCAATACCTTGGTTGAACCAAAAGCTTTATAAACCTGTTTTAATTCAATATGTTGTGTCATGTTATCGTCCTAACTTTGTCTCACCAACCCATCGACCAAATAAGCCGATAACCAGCATCATAATCACAATTAAACTAGCGCCATAGGCCACGGCTAAACCGTAATCGCCATCTTCTACCCGATTTAAAATAAACGACGTTGCCACGCGGGTGCTTGGCGTAACTAAGAAAATAATCGCACTAATGGTCGTCATGGCACGCACAAAACTGGTCACTAAAGCAGACAATAAAGCGGGCTTCAATAAAGGCAAAGTAATAAAACGTAACGTCTGAAACGCACTGGCTTTTAAAGAATAGGCAGCTTCATCCAATGCCGGATCTAATTGTTTAAAATTCACTAATGCGGCACGCAAACCAATAGGCATATTGCGAGTCACCATCGAAAGCACAATGATCGCTCCTGTGCCGGTTAAATAGAGCGGGACATTATTGAACGCAAGGATGTAAGACACCCCGGCAACTGTTCCCGGCACCGCAAAACTGAGCAACGTGAGAAATTCAATGTGTTTTTGTCCGAAGAAACGATGACGAGAAAAGAAATAAGCCAACAAAAAGCCACTCACTGCCGTAAAAGGGGCGGCGATCACTGCGAACAAGACAGTTTGCAGTAAAGAAGGAATCGCACCGTTCTTCCAGCCTTGTCCGAATAGCGTGATGTAGTGTTGCAAAGTAAAAGTGTGATTAACACCCCAGTTCTGCATCACGCTGCCGTAAAAAATACTGCCATACAATAAAGCATTGAAACCAACCCAGGCAGCAAAAATACTTACAACGGTAATCTTTAAACCGAAAGATAAAGGCGTGCTTCGACCTTCAAACCCTTTGCCCGAGAGCGTAACGTAATTTTTACGCCCGATAAAATGATATTGCAGCCAGAAAATCCCGAGGGAGATACTTAACAAAATAATCCCCAAGGCACTTGCAGAGACATAGTCGTTTTGTGCCCCCACAATGTAAAAATAAATTTGCGTTGCCAACACGTCAAAATTGCCGCCTAACACAAAAGGCGAGCTGAAATCCGCCAAAGATTGCACCATCACGATTAAAAAGGCATTGGCTAGTGCCGGTTTTAATAACGGCAACACGATAAAACGGAAACTCTGCCAACGATTTGCGCCGAGCATCACGGCGGCTTCTTCCAATTTCGGTGAAAGATTTTTTAATGCCCCTTCCAACAACATAAATGCCATGGGCGTGAGTGCCAACGTGTGAGAAATAAGAATACCGTTAAAACCATAAAGCCAATTCGGGTTCACGCCGAAATGTTGCGTAAGAAATTGAGTGACATAGCCTGAGCGCCCAAGCATCAACATCACACCTAAGCTCACAACAAAAGGCGGCGTCACCATCGGCAATAAGGAAAAGATCTTGCTGATAAACAAACTGCGTTTGGCAATTCTTGTGGTGTACAACGCCAAAACAAGAGCAAACATAACAGAACATACGCCGACCGCAGAGGAGACCGCCAAGGAATTACCAATGACTTTCCACAAGCCGAGGTGGTTTAATAGCGTAAAAACATTGCCAAATTCACCGGATTCGCCAGTAAAAAAGATCGTAAATAATGCGGTGATCGGATAAAAAATAAAACCGATCACCAACACGGCAAGGCCTGTGGCGACCGCCAATAAAAAACGATCTCCCCGTAAAAAACCTAACCACGCCAAGGCATTGACGAATATGGAGCCTATGGCAATAAACAGGAAAATCACCGCATAACCGAAGCGAAAAGCATAAGCTTCCGCGGAGAACCAAATGAAGAAGCTCAAAAGTGCGGTCAAAATAACGATTATTTTTGCCGAGCGACGAGAATCAGGCAGTCGCTGAAAAAAGGGGAAAATCCACAATGCACCAAACCACAGCCAACTGATATTGACCTGAGCCCATCCCATCGCGGCGAAATATTCTTTCGCGGTCGCCCCGAAAAGGCCATAATCCAAGGCACGCACCGGCAAACAGGCAAATGCCAAGAAAGCGAGCAAAATCCAAGTGATAGGTTGATGGAATAGGTGTTTTAGCATGGATACGTCAGCATAAGATCTTGCTCGGCACAATATTTATGCCGAGCATAGGTAGGGTTATTTCGATAATTTGATGTCAGCCAGCCACTTATTAATTAATCGCTTGCCTTCGTCTTTAGAACCAAATTTCACAAAATCAAATTCAACAAAATCTAATTTTTTCGGGTCAACGGATTTTGGTGAAGATTCCGCATTGGCATTGGTTGGGATTTGATATAAACCGAATTCACGCCATGGTATTTCCTGTACCTCTTTCGACAGTACAAAATCCATAAAAAGTTTAGCATTATCGAGGTTACGTGCACCTTTAATAATACTTGCACCTCCCAATGCATAACCGGTTTTACCTTGTGGGATCACCGTTTCCACCGGCGCGCCTTTTTCTTTCTCGGTGGCATACGCATGCACAAAACCGACACTCACCGCACTTTCACCACGGGATAAATTCGCCGTCACTAAATTACTTTTCACATATTGCGACACGTTTTCATTGAGCTTTTTCAAATAATCAAAGGCTTTTTCTTCGCCCCAAAGCTGAATCAAGGTTGCCATGATGGTATAGGTCGTGCCGGAAGCGCGCGGATCGGGCAGTTGAATTTCACCTTTATATTCCGGTTTGAGCAAATCTTCCCAGCTTTGTGGTGCGGGCAAACCCAGTTGTGCCAATTTTTGTGTATTCACACCAAAGCCCAACACCAACATGTATGCCACGGAAGTAAAATCGCCTTTTTGCATCATAAGCGATTTAAACTGCGGTAAGATTTCCACTTGTTTTGGCGAACGGTAGGCTTCTAACAAACCCAACTCGCCTGCTTGGAAATGCGGCTCAATGGTGCCGCCATACCAAAAATCCGCCTGCGGATTGTCTTTCTCCGCTTTGATCTTGCCAAAAATGGTTTCCGTGCCCCCGTGTACAAATTCAGTTTTCACATCATATTTTTCCCCGAACTGCGTCGTCACTTTTTCACACAAGGCATTTTGCACCGTGCAATACACGGTCAAACGCCCTTCTGCCACAACTTGTTGGCTAAAAAATAAAGACGAAAGACACACCAAACCTAAACTATGTTTAAACCATTTTTGCATTTCAACGCTCTCTTAACTGACATAATGAAAGGCTGAGATTATATGCCATTACATGAAAAAATCGAAATCGATTGCGTTTAATTTTTATGCCAATGAAAACCTCGTAAACACAGGTACAACCAATAATCTATAAAAAGTGAAAAATAGCACGACGAAGACTTTTATATCCTATTCAAACTCATCAATAAAATAATCTATAAGGTGCTTAGTCACTTGATTTTCCCTTTAACATCAAAGGTTAACCCAATATTTCTAAAAACAAGATGTTTTTCGACCGCATTTTTACCTCATTTGCATTTGACTTTTGATTTTCTTTATAATCCATCTCTCAAAATAAACCATAAACATTCAAAAAGGCCCTATATTCGTGAAATATTCGTCATTTACACCAGAGACCTTAAATGCATTCTTACAACAACACACTATGGAAAATAATACCTTCGAGCTGTTAGAAGGTCTTTGTTATTGGTTGCGTCAATGTGAACCACAACAAGTGTTACCCGCCTTACGTCTTCTTAAGAACAACCTAAAAGAAAATAAAAGATTAACTCGAGAGCTGAGTGCAATGCTTTGTGGCTGGCTCTGCAGTATGCGTTTATATCCCTTATTTATTAGCAGTGGCATTTTGGCACGGGAAGGTTTCGGGCGTGAAATGAAGAATCGTTTATATGAACGAATTAATCCTTCTTTTAAAGACGTTAACGATCTACGCGATGTGTTTTATTTGTTATTCAGTGATAAAAACGACGCCCGTTGGATTAATGCCGTCCCATTAAAAGAATGGTGCGGTTTGATCCGTTTATTACGTCGTCATGCCACTGACATCGATAAACAGCGGGTACATCAACACTTTCAAGCAGAAGGCTTATTCGCTATTGAAATGCTCTCAATTTGGATCGCTGCCGAAGACATGGAACCGGAACTCATGCGAATGGAACCTACATTGCTCAATGCTGATTCGCCTTTTGTTGCACTACACCGTGAAGTGGTGGACTGGTTACAAGCCCGCCGTGCTCAACACGCTTTTGATGACAGCCATTTACAGGTCATGATAGAACAATGTCGCGAATTAATTGATCGCCTGCAAAAACGCGGGACGGTTGTCGGCACCTCATTCAATGTCACTTATTTACTGGAACGTCTCGAACAAACCTTAGAACGCTTAGAAAAACTCATGGCGATTTTTGCGTCTAACCGTTATTTGCCACGTCGAATTCTCTTATTAGCCGGTACCCTTGCCGGTGCGTCCGCTGAGCAACACAGCATTTCCCGATTATGGAAACAGAGCAACAAACTGGTGGCTCGAAGCATTACGCAAAACGCAGGAGACCACGGCGAACATTACATCACACGTAACCGAAAAGAATATTTCGCCATGTTTTATTCTGCAGCGGGGGGCGGAATCTTAATCGCCTTAATGGCCTTATTTAAAATTTACTTAGGCACAGTCATTGACGACAAAGTGTGGAAAGGCATCGTAGAAGGATTAAATTATGGCTTCGGCTTCACCTTAATTTTTATGTTGCACTTCACTGTTGCCACCAAACAGCCTGCAATGACAGCTGCCCGCTTTGCCGAAGCAGTAGAACGCAATCCGCAAGATCGCAACTTAAACATCAAATTGGCACAATTATTAGTAGATGTATTTCGTTCACAAAGTGTTGCCGTGTTAGGCAATGTGATGGTTGCCATCAGCTTGGCCGCTCTGATTGCTTTTGTTGTGGAACAGCAAACAGGAACACCATTATTAAACAAAGAGATGATTGAGTATCAATTACACAGTATTGATCCTTTAGCAGGCAGTTTATGGTTTGCCGCCATTGCCGGAGTATGGCTATTCTGTTCCGGGATTATTTCGGGTTTCTTCGATAACCGCAGTAATTATCTCAACCTCAAAATGCGATTACGCGAGCACCCATTGCTCAAACGCATATTAACTAATAGATGCTGCGCCAAATTTGCTGATTATATACACGATAACTATGGCTCCATCATGGGAAATTTGTGCTTCGGTATGTTGCTCGGCTTAACCGGTGTCATTGGCTATTTAACCGGTCTTCCACTGGATATTCGTCATGTTGCCTTCTCCTCGGCCAACGTAGGCTACATCGCTGTCAGCGGAGATTTCGGTTGGATATTATTAACGCAAAGCATTGTCTTCGTCTTGCTCATCGGTTTGGTTAATCTTATCGTCAGCTTCGCCCTCACCTTATGGCTCGCCCTCCGCTCCCTCAACACCGAAGTGGATAATTGGTGCGACATTTGGATCGGTGTCTGGCAAATCCTCAAACAACGTCCATTGAGCTTGTTCCTACCCGTACAGTTGGAAAGGTAAATTTGAGATAAAAGTGCGGTCATTTTTTACGGCATTTTTATCATTGTTCAGATAATCTGAAATCCCCATGAATTTATTTCCATGGGGATTTTTATTATACGAACCGCCTTATTGATGTTTATAAATGATCTAGCGAAAGGTAGAATAGCGCCTTAACTTAATACTCTATTCTCCAAAGGAGCTTTTAATGGCAGCTGCAATTCAACAACGCGCCGAACTTCAACGACGTATTTGGCAAATCGCTAATGATGTACGCGGTTCCGTCGATGGTTGGGATTTTAAACAGTATGTTTTGGGTACACTTTTCTATCGTTTTATCAGTGAAAATTTTGCCAACTATATTAAAGGTGGAGATGATAGCGTTGATTATTCTACTTTTAATGATGACAACCCTATTATTGCAGCGATCAAAGAAGACACCATCAAAGCAAAAGGCTATTTTATTTACCCAAGCCAGCTATTTAAAAATGTCGTGGCGACAGCCAATACTAATCCGAATCTAAATATAGATCTAAAAAGTATTTTTACTGATATCGAAAACTCCGCTACTGGCTTCCCTTCCGAACAGGATATCAAAGGCTTGTTTGCCGATTTTGATACCACCAGCAACCGCTTAGGCAATACCGTTGCCGATAAAAACAGCCGTCTAGCTGCGGTATTAAAAGGCGTTGCCGAGTTAGATTTTGGTGACTTTGAAGATAATCATATTGATTTATTCGGTGATGCTTACGAATTTTTAATTTCCAACTATGCCGCTAATGCCGGTAAATCGGGTGGTGAGTTCTTTACGCCACAATGCGTTTCCAAGCTGATTGCTCGACTGGCTTTATATGGACAAGACAAGGTCAATAAAATTTATGACCCGGCAGCTGGTTCTGGTTCTTTATTATTGCAAGCGAAAAAACCATTTGATGAACACATCATTGAAGAAGGATTCTTTGGGCAAGAAATCAATCACACCACTTACAACCTTGCTCGTATGAATATGTTTTTGCATAACATCAACCACGACAAGTTTGATATCGCCCTTGGCAACACCTTAATGAATCCGCAATTTGGCGATGATAAACCTTTCGATGCCATTGTTTCTAATCCGCCTTACTCCGTGAAATGGATTGGCTCGGACGATCCAACACTGATTAATGATGAGCGTTTTGCCCCAGCAGGCGTGCTTGCGCCAAAATCTAAAGCGGATTTTGCCTTTATTTTGCATGCGTTAAGTTATCTTTCAGCAAAAGGCCGTGCGGCGATTGTCTCCTTCCCCGGCATTTTTTATCGCGGCGGTGCGGAGCAAAAAATTCGTCAATATTTGGTCGATAATAACTATGTAGAAACGGTGATTGCGCTTGCGCCAAATCTCTTTTTCGGCACCAGTATTGCGGTGAATATTTTGGTACTTTCCAAACATAAACCAGATACCCAAACCCAATTTATCGATGCCAGCGGTTTATTTAAATCCGCCACCAATAACAATATTTTAGAAGAGGAACATATTGAGCAAATTCTCAAATTGTTTGCCGATAAAGAGGATGTGCCACATTTAGCCAAATCCGTGTCCTTTGAAGACATCGTTAAAAATGAATACAACCTTGCGGTGAGTTCTTATGTGGAACAAAAAGACACTCGCGAAGTGATTAATATTGATGAACTCAATGCGGAAATTCGTAAAACAGTTGCCAATATCGACCGCTTGCGTGCGGAAATTGACAAAATTGTGGCGGAGATTGAGGGGTAAAAAACACAATGAAAAACAACCGCACTTTTTTAGAAAAATTATTGGATGGGGCTGAGGTTGAGTGGAAAACACTCGACGAAATATCTTCTATTTATGGTGGGCTAACAGGAAAAGGCAAAGCTGACTTTGAAAATGGAAATGCCCTTTATGTACCTTACAAAAATATCTTCAATAACATTGAAGTTGATTTTAATAATCTTGACACCGTAAATGTGTCTGATGATGAAAAGCAATATACCATAAAATATGGAGATGTCTTATTTACTGGTTCTTCAGAAACTGCTGAAGAAGCAGGGATGTCTTCTGCTGTTACAACAAAAACAGAACAAAAAATCTATCTAAATAGTTTTTCGTTTGGATTAAGATTTAATGATGATATAGAGTTATTGCCTGAATTTTCTAAATTTCTATTTAGAACGCTCTCTATTCGCAAAGAGATTGTGAAATCAGCTAGTGGAGTAACCAGATTCAATATTTCTAAAGCAAGATTTAAGAAAATCAAAATCCCCATCCCCCCACTATCCGTTCAAACCGAAATCGTAAAAATTTTGGACGCATTGACAGCGCTTACCAGCGAGCTTACCAGCGAGCTTATACTACGCCAGAAGCAATATGAATACTATCGAGAAAAATTATTATCTTTTGATAGTTTAGAGCAATTAAATTCGGGGGGGGGGAAGAAGAAACTTATTGATGTGGCTATTTATGCAAAATCACGCATCTCGACTGATAAATTGGATAAAGAAAATTATATAGGGGTTGAAAATTTACTTCAAAATAAACTGGGTAAAACAAGTTCCAATTATGTACCAACTGAAGGCTCATTTATTGAATATCTTCCTGATGATATTTTAATTGGAAACATTCGTCCCTATTTAAGAAAAATTTGGTTAGCAGATAAAACTGGTGGAACAAATGGTGATGTGTTAGTTATACGATTGACAGATGAAAATGTTATTCCACGTTATCTTTATCATATATTGGCAAATGAACATTTCTTTGAATACAACGTTAAATATTCAAAAGGTGCCAAAATGCCTCGAGGGGATAAAACTGCAATTTTGCAATATGAGTTTGATGTTCCCCCACTCGAACAACAACAACGCATCGTTTCAATCCTAGATAAATTTGAAACCTTAACCAATTCCATCACCGAAGGCTTGCCTTTAGCGATTGAACAAAGTCAAAAGCGGTATGAATATTACAGAGAATTATTACTAAATTTTAAACAATAAGAAAATATGCCAAAAACATTAAAAGAATGGAAAAGTTTTGATGACCAACTCTCGCAATTAAAAACACGTGGGCTTGTTATTGAGAATGACTTAAAAGCCTTAGGTTATTTAAAAACAATTGGATATTATCGTGTTAGTGGCTATCTTTATCCTTTTCGCCAAATAGATATTTGTAATCCTGAGAAAAAATTAGACCGCTTTACTGAAAATACATCTTTTACTGATGTAAAACAACTTTACCTTTTTGATAAAAAATTACGACAATTAGCACTTGATGCTTTAGAAAGAATTGAAGTCGCTATGCGTGTGAATATTGCTTATCAATTAGGAAAATATCATCCGCTCGCCCATAAAAAAAGTGAATTTTTTGATTCTAATTTCCGACATTCAGAATGGTTAGATAAACTTGATAGTTTAATTCGCCGAGAAGGAAAAACAAGTTTTGTAAAACATCATTTAGAACAATACGAAGATCTACCTATTTGGGTATGCTGTGAAGTTTGGGATTTTGGCACAATGTCAAAACTTTATAGTGGGATGAAAGAAGAAGATAAAGACCATATTGCTAAAATATATCATTTAAAAAGTGGAAGACATTTACAAACTCATCTTCACGCTTTTAATATCATTCGCAACATTTCCGCACATCATAGCAGATTATGGAATCGTTCTATTCCCGTAAATGCAACATTAAAAGGGCTAAATGACCCACAGTGGAAAATGCTCTCAACGAAACAAGTATTCGTATATTTTTGTTTGATGAAAAGAATGTTAGATATTATTTGTCCAAATTCAACGTGGGGAGAACGTTTTTTAACGGTTCTTGATGAATTTCCTAAGGTGCAAAATAATGCAATTTCAATAAGAGATACAGGATTAGTTATTGACCTAAAAGAATGGAATCTATGGAAAAAAATGGCCCCTAGCCTTGTGAATCCAACCACTTGAGTTGGCAAAGCCAGGGGAACTGTTGGCGTACATAGTATAAAAATATGGATCCGAGGTCAAGTTCTTTAGTTAAAACTAAAGTTTTCTTGATTAATATTTAAACTATAAAAATAAGATTATTATTCAATAACTTATAATAACTCAAGTTATTCAGTATTACTAAATAACTGAAAAATATACTAAGGAAAAATCATGACCCAATACAAAACCATCGCTGAATCCAATAATTTTATCGTTTTAGATCAATATAATAAATTTGTGGAAGAGCCTAACGCTGGTTATCAAACGGAAGGGGGCCTTGAGCGTGAATTTATTCGTGATTTACAGGCGCAAGGTTATGAGTATTTACAAGGGCTCAATACCCATGATGCATTGGTTAAAAATTTACGGGCACAATTACAGCGCTTGAATAACGTGGTTTTCTCCGATGCGGAATGGCAACGTTTTTTAGAGGAATATTTGGATAAAACCAGTGATAGTCTGATTGAGAAAACCCGCAAAATCCATGATGACTATATTTATGATTTTGTGTTTGATAATGGACGCATTCAGAATATTTATCTGCTAGATAAAAAAAATCTTGCCAATAATTCTCTGCAATTCATCAATCAATTTGAGCAAAGCGGCAGCTATGATAATCGTTATGATGTGACAATTTTGGTGAATGGTTTACCCCTTGTACATGTTGAATTGAAAAAACGCGGTGTAGCCATTCGTGAAGCCTTTAATCAAATTCATCGCTACAGCAAAGAAAGCTTCAATAAAGAAAATTCTCTCTTTAAATATATTCAGATTTTTGTCATTTCTAATGGCACGGATACTCGCTATTTTGCCAATACCACCAAACGCGATAAAAATAGCTACGACTTCACAATGAATTGGGCAACGGCAAAAAATACTCTGATTAAAGATTTAAAGGATTTTACGGCGACATTCCTACAAAAACATACTTTGCTCAATGTGTTGGTAAATTACTGCGTGTTTGATGTATCCGATACCCTATTGATTATGCGTCCGTATCAAATTGCCGCCACCGAGCGTATTTTATGGAAAATCAAAAGTTCTTATTTAGCAAAAAGCTGGAGCAATAAAGAAAGTGGTGGCTATATTTGGCACACCACCGGCTCAGGCAAAACACTCACCAGCTTTAAAGCCGCACGTCTTGCAACAGAATTAGACTTTATTGAAAAAGTATTCTTCGTAGTAGATAGAAAGGATTTGGACTATCAAACTATGAAAGAATATCAACGTTTTTCACCGGATAGCGTGAATGGTTCAGAAAGTACGGCAGGATTAAAACGCAATATCGAAAAAGACGACAATAAGATCATTGTTACTACGATTCAAAAACTCAATAATCTGATGAAATCGGAAGATAAATTACCGATTTACGATAAACAGGTCGTTTTTATCTTTGATGAATGCCATCGTTCTCAATTTGGTGAAGCGCAAAAAAATCTAACGAGAAAATTTAAAAAATACTATCAATTTGGTTTTACCGGCACGCCTATTTTTCCAACTAACGCATTAGGTGCTGAAACTACAGCGAGCGTTTTTGGCGTTGAACTCCACTCTTACATTATCACCGATGCGATTCGTGATGAAAAAGTGCTGAAATTTAAAGTGGATTACAATGATGTACGGCCGCAATTCAAGAGCATTGAAACTGAAAAGAATCTTGAAGAGCTGACAAAACTCGAGAAAAAACAAGCCTTTTTACAACCTAAACGTATTGAGCAAATTGCCCAATATGTTTTAGATAATTTCAAACAAAAGACCCATCGCTTTAATGCCGGTAATAATGGCTTTAATGCCATGTTTGCAGTAAGTAGCGTGGATGCGGCCAAAGCTTATTATCAAACTTTTAAACAGTTACAAAGTGCGGTCAAAAATCCACTTAAAATTGCAACAATCTTTTCGTTTGCCGCGAATGAAGAGCAAGATGCGATTGGTGATATTGTTGATGAAAGTTTTGAAGTAGAGGCAATGAACTCTTCTGCTAAGGAATTTTTAAAATCTGCTATTGATGATTACAACGGCTATTTTGCGACCAATTACGATGTGGATGCGAAATCGTTCCAAAACTACTATCGTGATCTCGCTAAACGCGTCAAAAACAAAGAAGTGGATTTACTGATTGTCGTTGGAATGTTTTTAACTGGTTTTGATGCCCCAACGTTAAACACGTTATTTGTGGATAAAAACCTACGCTACCATGGTTTGATTCAAGCTTACTCTCGAACAAACCGCATTTACAACAGTACCAAAAGTTTTGGCAATATCGTCACTTTCCGTGATTTGGAACAAGATACGATTGATGCGATTACCCTTTTCGGTAAATCCAATACACGCAATGTCGTTTTGGAAAAAAGTTATCAACAATATATGGAAGGCTTTACTGATGCCGGTGTTGCTTGCCGTGGATATATTGATATTGTGACTGAGCTAAAAGAAAAATTTCCTGACCCAAGTGAAATTCAAACGGAAAAAGATAAGAAAGACTTTGTGAAATTATTTGGTGAATATTTGCGGGTTGAAAATATTCTGCAAAATTATGACGAATTCGCCGCTTTGCAAGCCTTCCAATCACTTGATACTACGGATGAAAAAGCCGTTGAAGCCTTTAAAGAAAAGTATTATTTAACGGATGAGACTTTTGCTGAAATGCGCCCCATTGATATACCGAGCGAACGTAATATTCAAAATTATCGCTCTACTTACAATGATATTCGCGATTGGCTCCGTCATCAAAAAGAGGGTGAGGAAAAAGCAAAATCAACGATTGATTGGGACGATGTGGTGTTTGAAGTGGATTTATTAAAATCTCAAGAAATCAATCTAGATTACATCTTAGAATTGATTTTCGAACACAATAAGAAAACGAAAAACAAAGCTGAGCTGATTAATGAAATTCGATCTATCATTCGAGCAAGCCTAGGAAACCGAGCAAAAGAAAGTTTGATTGTGGATTTTATTAATCAAACTGACTTGGATAACATTGCCGACAAAGCTGGCATTATTGAGTCATTCTTCCAATTTGCCCAAAAAGAGCAACAACAAGAAGCCGATGAATTGATGAGCAGTGAAGGACTGAATATTGATGCCGCAAAACGTTACATGAGCGTATCTTTAAAACGCGGATACGCCAGTGAACAAGGTACGGATTTAAATGATGCGCTCCCGAAAATGAGCCCACTTAATCCGCAGTATCTCACAACCAAACAACGTATATTCCAAAAAATCGCTGCATTTGTTGAGAAATTTAAAGGGATTGGAGGAACTCTCTAGTCAAATAAAAAAGTGCGGTTGAAATTCAATCTACTTTTTCACCGCACTTTTGATCTCCAAAAACATCCTCGGATCCGTTTTTAATTCAAAATTTGATCTCGCGCACAAATTTTAATAAATGCCTATTTCCGCCCATAGAAAAATCTTCTTTATTTATAACCAGTTATTTGATGTCAACTCTATTGAGAAAAAATATACCGCTTGAACTTTCAATAAGAACACATTATCTTGTGCGCGATTTTTCGAACAATAACTATATATTGTGTTTTAACACATTTCACAAGGAGCAGGCATCTTCTATGAATAAGGCACTAATGGTCACCAAACGTGACGGCACACTGGAGCCGATTAACCTCGATAAAATCCACCGCGTAATTACATGGGCGGCAGAAGGACTGGACAATGTGTCCGTCTCACAAGTGGAATTGCGTTCTCACATTCAGTTTTACGAAGGCATTCGTACCTCTGATATTCACGAAACCATTATCAAAGCAGCTGCAGACTTAATCAGCAAAGATTCTCCGGATTATCAATACCTTGCTGCGCGCCTTGCAGTGTTCCATTTGCGTAAAAAGGCTTACGGCCATTTCGATCCGCCTCGTTTATACGATCATGTGAAAAAACTCGTGCGCATGGGCAAATACGATCATGCCTTATTGGATGATTATACCCGTGAAGAATGGGATGAAATGGACGGTTTTATCGACCATTGGCGCGACATGACCTTCTCTTATGCGGCAGTAAAACAATTAGAAGGCAAATATCTCGTTCAAAACCGCGTGACCGGTGAGATCTACGAATCCGCCCAATTCCTCTATTTATTAGTGGCAGCAAGTCTGTTCTCCAAATACCCGCAAGAAACTCGCTTGGATTATATCCGTCGTTTCTACGATGCGACTTCTACCTTCAAAATTTCCTTGCCAACCCCTATCATGGCTGGCGTACGTACGCCAACCCGTCAATTCAGCTCTTGTGTGTTGATTGAATGTGGCGACAGCTTGGATTCCATTAACGCTACCGCCTCTGCCATCGTGAAATATGTTTCTCAACGTGCCGGTATCGGTGTAAATGCCGGTGCGATTCGTGCGCTGGGTAGCCCAATTCGTGGTGGCGAAGCATTCCATACCGGTTGTATTCCGTTCTATAAATATTTCCAAACTGCCGTGAAATCCTGCTCTCAAGGTGGTGTGCGTGGCGGTGCGGCAACCGTGTATTACCCAATTTGGCACTTAGAAGTAGAAAGCCTGCTAGTATTAAAAAACAACCGTGGTGTGGAAGACAACCGCGTGCGTCACATGGACTACGGCGTACAGCTGAACAAATTAATGTATCAACGCTTAATCAAAGGCGGCGACATCACCCTATTTAGCCCGTCCGACGTGCCGGGGCTTTATGAAGCGTTCTTTGCGGATCAAGACAAGTTTGAAGAACTTTACGTGCAATACGAACAGGATCCATCCATTCGTAAACGTACCGTAAAAGCCGTGGAATTGTTCTCTTTATTAATGCAAGAACGTGCTTCCACCGGTCGTATTTACATTCACAACGTGGATCACTGCAACACCCACTCGCCATTCGATCCGAAAGTGGCGCCGGTGCGTCAATCTAACCTGTGCTTGGAAATCGCCTTACCCACCAAACCATTAAATAACATTAATGATGAAGAAGGTGAAATCGCTCTTTGTACCCTTTCTGCCTTTAACTTAGGCAAATTGGACAACTTAGACGAGCTAGACAATTTGGCAGATCTTGCCGTTCGCGCATTAGATGCCTTGTTGGATTACCAAGATTATCCGGTGGCAGCGGCAAAACGCAGTTCCCTTGCCCGTCGTTCTTTAGGTATCGGCGTTATCAACTATGCATACTACTTGGCGAAACACGGCGTGCGTTATTCTGACGGCAGCGCCAACGATTTAACCCACCGCACTTTCGAAGCTATTCAATATTACTTATTGAAAGCCTCCATGAACTTGGCAAAAGAACAAGGCGCGTGTGAATACTTCCACGAAACGACTTACGCACAAGGCATTTTACCAATCGATACATACAAAAAAGACATCGACAGCTTGACCTCCGAGCCGTTGCATTACGACTGGGAAAGCCTACGCCGTGACATTCAAGAATTCGGCTTGCGCAACTCTACCCTCACCGCCCTCATGCCGTCGGAAACCTCTTCACAGATTTCCAACGCCACTAACGGTATCGAACCGCCACGCGGCCATGTGAGCGTCAAAGCTTCAAAAGATGGTATTTTGAAACAAGTGGTGCCGGATTATGAAAACCTTGGCGAAAACTACGAATTGCTTTGGGACATCCCGGGCAACGACGGCTACTTGCACTTGGTTGGCATCATGCAAAAATTCGTGGACCAAGCCATCTCCGCCAACACCAACTACGATCCGAAACGCTTTGAAGATGGCAAAGTACCGATGAAAGTGTTGTTAAAAGATCTCTTAACCGCTTACAAATACGGCTTAAAAACCCTCTACTATCAAAACACCCGCGATGGTGCAGAAGACAGCCAAGAAGATTTAGATGATGGTTGTGCCGGTGGGGCTTGTAAGATTTAATAAAACACGGTTCAAAATAATGAATGAAATTGCCATATGGATTGGAAAAAAGCTTGTTGAATTTGGATTATCTAATAATAAGAAGTTGTTATTGGAAAAAGGCAGAACGGAGATTCAATTAAAAAAAGAAGAATTAATTGAATTGGAAGAAGCTAAAGTTTACGCTGAATACAATGCAGAAAAGCTACGTGAAAAACTAGGTTTTACTGTAGAAAGAATTGAACGTAATCAAATCATTGCCGATCTAGCTGATTTAAATAGCCAAATAGACCAGCTAAGAAAACAACAAAATATTATGTATTCTCTTGTTGAAGCTATTAAAGAATTTAAATCGGAAGATTTAAATTCTAGTAAACATTCAATGCCAGAAGCTGATTGGCTACAAGATTGGCAAGAAAAAGCCTCTCGCTTTTCTAATCAACATGCACATACTTTATGGGGAAAGATTTTAGCTGGTGAAATAAAAAATAAAGGTACTTTTTCTCCTAGAACATTAGATACTCTTAAAAATTTAACTCAAGAGGACGCAGAACTATTTTTAAAAGCGGTCAGCATTTCTTTTAATGATGCAAATATTATTTTTAGAATAGATTCAATCCCTGAATCAAAAAAATTAACTTATGCAAATTGGGTAACCCTACAAGATATTGGGTTAGTAACTCAAGTATCTACTATGCCACCAACAATTTCTCGAATGGTATCTTCAAGTGAGCCAATGATGGTTAATTCAAGATTTTATACTTTCATACTTAATACTAATAGCGAACCATTTGAGTTTTCTGAAGGTTGTTATGTTTTCTCTGAGGCAGGTAGAAGTTTGCTTAAAGTTATAGATTTTGAAGAAGATTTAAACTATTTTAAATCAATGAAGGAGTATTTTGAGAGAAAATACCCCTCAGCAAAAGTTACTATAATAAATAAAAAAGATAAAAATAATCATCACTTAGGATAAAACTAAGTGCATATACTACTTTCTCCTCTGATAGCGCAAGCATCCACGCTTGTGCTAAGTAGATTTAGTTAGGACACAAGAGAAGACGCTTGTGCCAGCATAAAAAACATTTAAAAAAATAACCACACTTTACTCATAAGATTAAAGGACAAAAAAATGGCATACACCACTTTCTCACAAAACAAAAACGACCAATTAAAAGAACCGATGTTCTTTGGTCAAAACGTTAACGTTGCGCGTTACGATCAACAAAAATATGAGACCTTTGAAAAGCTCATTGAAAAACAACTTTCTTTCTTCTGGCGTCCGGAAGAGGTGGATGTGTCGCAAGACCGTATCGACTACGCCGCATTGCCTGAACATGAAAAACACATTTTCATCAGCAATTTAAAATATCAAACCTTGTTGGATTCCATTCAAGGTCGTAGTCCGAACGTTGCGTTGTTGCCATTGGTATCCATTCCGGAATTAGAAACCTGGATCGAAACCTGGACGTTCTCCGAAACCATCCACTCCCGTTCTTACACGCACATTATTCGTAATATTGTGAACGATCCATCTATCGTGTTTGATGACATCGTGACCAACGAAGAAATCATCAAACGCGCGCGCGATATTTCTTCTTACTACGACGATTTAATCCGCGACAGCCAACTTTACAGCCTATACGGTGAAGGCACTTACACTGTAGATGGCAAAGAATGTGTCGTCACCTTGCGTAACTTGAAAAAACAACTTTACCTTTGCTTGATGAGTGTGAACGCGCTTGAGGCCATTCGTTTCTATGTGTCTTTCGCGTGTTCCTTTGCCTTTGCTGAACGTCAACTAATGGAAGGAAATGCGAAAATCATTAAATTTATCGCCCGTGATGAAGCGTTGCACTTAACCGGCACACAGCATATTTTAAACATCATGGCGGCAGGTCAAGACGATCCTGAAATGGCGGAAATTGCCGAGGAATGCAAAAAAGAAGCCTACGATTTATTCTTGGCGGCAGCAGAACAAGAAAAAGACTGGGCGGATTATTTGTTCAAAGACGGCTCCATGATCGGCTTGAACAGAGACATTTTGGTGCAATACGTGGAATACATCACCAATATCCGTATGCAGGCGGTAGGCTTGCCATTGCCGTTCCAAGCGCGCTCCAACCCGATCCCTTGGATCAACGCGTGGTTAGTTTCCGACAACGTACAAGTGGCACCGCAAGAAGTGGAAGTGAGTTCTTATCTTGTGGGTCAAATTGACTCCAAAGTGGACACCAAAGATTTCGACGATTTCGATCTGTAATCTTTCATATCGCTAAAAGTGCGGTGGATTTTTGGGGTGTTTTTAAACGCCAGTAAAATCCACCGCACTTTTATCTCTTTCTTCTTCACAAAATATATTTGATAGCCGTCACAAATTTGTTAAAAAAATGTTTCCAGTTTATTAAAACAATGCTAATAAATAGCAGTCATGGAGGACATTTATTATGCAAACACAAATCCCTTTCTTTGCTAAATATAAAAGCCTGATTATTCTTGTTTTGGATTTTATCTTGATGTTGGTGTTAATCAACACGCTGCCCTTCTCACCAAAGGAAAACCGCGGCTTGGCCTTGCTAACGTTCATCGGTATTTTGTGGTTGACAGAAGCCTTTAATATTACGGTAACCTCGCTTATGGTGCCGATTCTCGCCATTGGTTTGGGACTCATTAACACACAGAAAGCCCTTGCGCCTTTTGCTACGCCGATTATTTATATGTTCTTCGGCGGCTTTGTTATCGCGGCAGTATTACAAATTCAGCAACTGGATAAAATCATCGCGAATTACATCGTGCGACTCGCTAAAGGCAATTTAAAACTTTCCGTAGCGTATTTATTTGGGGTCACCACCTTTTTATCTATGTGGATCAACAACACGGCTGTCGCGGCAATGATGTTGCCACTCACCATCGGAATGTTAAAAGGGTTGAATGCAGAAAAAAATTATCGCCTGTATGCGTTTACCTTGTTAGGCATGGCGTTTTGTGCCAGTATTGGCGGCATTGGCACCTTGGTCGGTAGCGCTCCTAATGCCATCTTGGCCTCTCAAATTCAAGTAACTTTCACCGAGTGGTTAGGCTATGGCTTCCCGGTAATGCTGTTGTTGCTACCTTCCATGTTATTTTCCCTTTGGGTCATTTTACGTCCCAACTTTCATGTTGAATTTTCCCCTTCTCTTGAAAAAGTCTCTTTCACGAAAAAGAACATCATCACGCTAATCATCTTCAGTGTGATGGCATTACTGCTCCTTTTTAGTTCTGTCCTCAATCCTTGGTTCTCGGGTTTACTGGGCTTAGAGAAAAAAATTGATAGTTTCGACAGTATTATCGCCTTAACCGTCGTGGTGATTATCGGCGTGACCGGTGTAGCCAAATGGAAAGAAATTCAAGAACGTGTGGAATGGGGCGTGTTAATGCTTTTCGGCGGTGGTTTAACTTTGAGTATCGTGATGAAAGACTCCGGTGCCAGTAAAATCATGGCAGATACCATTGTGCAATTTACCAATGAAAAACCGTTGTGGGTGCTTTGTTTCGTCGTCAGCGCATTCATCATCTTCCTCACAGAATTCACCTCCAACACCGCCAGCGCAGCATTGATCATGCCGATTGTGATTTCAGTGGCGCAAACCTTAAACTTGCCACCAATCGCCCTCGCTGCCATCATCGCCTGCGGTGCAAGTTGTGCCTTTATGTTGCCAATCGCCACACCGCCGAACGCTATCGTGTTCGCGACAGGCCATGTCAAACAAGTGGATATGGCAAAGGTCGGCTTTATTCTCAACCTTTTCTGTATCGGAATAATTGGCGGCATGGCATATTTCGTGTGGATCTAATTTCGATTACAATACGCCCAATGCTATTTAGAGCAGTTTTCTAACTGCTCTTTTTTTATTTTAATGATCATGAAAATTCATTTATTGCACAGCCGTCAAACCATCGAACACGATAATCAAATCCCGCTCCTCAATCGCTTGGAACAACATGGTATTTACCATGAATACCAATGCCGCAGTGGCTATTGCGGTTCCTGCCGAGTAAAAATAAAAAAAGGCAAAGTGTCCTATGCGGAAACACCGTTAGCCTTTTTACAACAAGATGAGATTTTATTGTGTTGTTGTCAGGTAGAAGAAGATTTGGAGATTGAACTTTAAAAATGCCGTAAAAAATGACCGCACTTTGATCGATGAAGCTGAAATGATGATCAATTTCGGATACAAAAAGGGGCGTTTACTCGCCCCTACTTTTATAGATTATTCAAATCCAACACATCCGTCATATCAAACAAGCCCTTGTCTTTTCCCTCAAGCCATTTCGCCGCACGCACAGCGCCGTTAGCAAAGGTCATACGGCTGGAAGCTTTGTGGGCAATTTCAACGCGTTCGCCGATGTCGGCAAACCAAACGCTATGTTCGCCAACCACATCAGAAGCGCGAATCGTAGAAAAGCCAATTTCATCTCGTTTACGTTCACCGATAATGCCGTCACGGCAAAATACGCCGTGGGTTTTCAAATCACGCCCCAACGTTTTGGCGATGTGTTCGCCCATGGAAAGTGCGGTGCCGGACGGCGCATCCACTTTGTGGCGATGATGCGCTTCAATGATTTCAATGTCGCAATAATCGCCCATCACTTTGGCGGCTTTTTCCAATAATTTAAACACCAGATTCACGCCCACGCTGAAGTTAGAGGCAAACACAACACCAATATGCTCCGAAGCGGCTTTAATCGCTGCTTTGCCTGCGTCATCAAAACCTGTTGTGCCAATAATGATATTTTTTTGATTCGCCACACAAAATGCCAAATGCTCCAAGGTGCCTTCCGGACGAGTGAAATCAATCAGCACGTCAAATTGTTCTTTTGCCGCGTTTAAATCATTGCCCACCTGAATGCCTAAGTGACCAATGCCCGCCAACTCACCGGCATCTGCGCCCACCAATGAGGAACCTTTACGTTCAAATGTCGCGCCTAATACCACGCCTTCTGCGTTCTGTACTGCTTGAATCAACTGGCGCCCCATGCGTCCGCCGGCGCCTACGATTGCAATTCTTAAAGCCATAATCTTCTCCGATTTAAACTAACTCATGATGTTCAACGCACCACTGTAAATTAAGTACGCGCCAAACAGAATAAAAATCACGCCTGACACGTTATCTATATAGCGACTATATCGGCTATAAAAACGTTTTGCAAAGGGGCGTGAAAATAAGAGGGAAATCACATAGAAATAAACAAAGGTTTCTATCGTGATAATCAAAAGTGCGGTCAACATTTGCCGCGTTTCAGTGATGTTGACGAGGACAAAAGACATCACGCTGCTGAAATAAATCACCACTTTGGCGTTGGATAAATTCACCAGCAGTCCTTTGATGATTTCATTTTTAGACGCTGTGTTTTGCACCAAATTGCTTTCATCAAATACCGCATTGGTTGTGACCCGAGCCATTTTCACACCCAGATAAAACAAATAGCTACCGCCCAATGCCATCACAATACCTTGCAACGCCGGCATCGTTTTAAACACAATCGCCAAACCTAACACCGCGGCCGTCGCCCAAATGGTCACGCCAATCGTAATGCCAATCACACCATAAATTGCGGTTCGCCGAGAATGTATTGCAGCGGTACGGCTGACATAAAAGAAATCAGGCCCAGGCGAAAGCAACCCCATTAAATGAACGAACATTAAATGTAACATGATTTGCTAGATAAAATGTGCTAAGGCGAGAATGACGAGAATGCTATAACCTGCCGCCAAAATATCATCCACCATAATGCCGAAGCCGTTGGTGAGTTTTTCATCGAAATAGCGAATCGGGTAAGGTTTTAAAATATCAAACAGGCGGAAGGTCACGAAAGCAACGGCGCACCAAAATAAGGACACTTCCGGCACAGCCAACAGCACCAAGAAAACCGCGACGATCTCATCCCAAACAATGCTGCCATGATCGTGCACACCCATGTCATGGCTGGTACGTTCACATAACCAAATACCAAGAAAGAAACAAAGTGCGGTCAATATAAAAAACGTTTTTGCACCCAGCCAAGGCAGTAATAATGCGCCAACGATCACGCCCACTAAACTGCCCCAAGTACCGGGCGCAGGATGCAATAAACCGGAACCGAAACCCAATGCGAGAAAATGAATAGGGTTGCGCAACGTTACCCGTTCGAGAGGATTTTGTGGTGCAGTCATAATAAAAGACCTATTTAAAATGATCGAAACCGCCACTGGTCACGATGTCAACCGGTTGACCGTTACGTTGAAATTGAATGCGCTTTTTGCCGGCATGGCGAATTTGTCCGACACAGGTATAAGAAATGCCAAGATGCGCCAAGGCTTTTTCTAATTTTGCTTTATGGCTGTCTGGAACGGTAAAACATAATTCATAGTCTTCACCGCCCGATAAGGCAAATTGTTCCGCTTGTTCCGCGCCAAATTCCTCAATTAATTGAGGGGAAAGTGGGAGTTTGTCCAACTCAACCACCGCGCCGCATTGGCTGCGCGTTAAAATATGTCCAAGATCAGCAACGAACCCGTCAGAAATATCCACGGCGGCATTCACAACACCGGTCATCGCCAGTTCCATGCCAAATAGGACTCTTGGTGTAGGATGTAAATGGCGACGAATTAAATATTCTTGCGCAGAATTGACCGCACTTTTGCCCTGCAATAGGAAAGACAAGCCCGCAGCGCTATCGCCCAAGGTGCCGGATACATAGATCCAATCGCCCACTTTGGCGTGATGGCGACAAAGGCATTTGTTCTTCGCCATAATCCCTTGCGCAGTAATGGTGACACTTAAAGGCCCTTTGGTTGTATCTCCACCAATTAAATCCACGTTGTAATGATCGAGGATATCAAAAAAGCTTTCGCTGAATTCCGCCAACCAATCATGATCAATTTTTGGTAAGGTTAAAGCTAATGAAATCCAAGCAGGCTCTGCGCCCATGGCGGCAAGATCACTTAAATTACACGCAACGGCTTTATACGCCAAATCGGCAGGACGAATATTCGGCAAGAAATGGATGTTTTCCACCATAGTATCGGTGGTAATAGCAAGATGCTGATTAGGATTTAATTCGGTGACGGCACAATCGTCACCGACAGAAAGGAGGACATCTTTGCGAGGCACACGTTTAGAGGCGGTAAAATAGCGTTGAATAATATCAAATTCACCCTCTGTCATTGTGCCTCCTTGTCTCAATGAAGATTAACGTCGTACAACCGGTGCGATTTTATCCAACACACCGTTGATGTATTTGTGGCTTTCATCTGCGCCAAAAACTTTGGCGACTTCGATTGCTTCGTTGATCACCACTTTATAAGGTACATCCGCCTCAAATTGCAGCTCATACACCGCTAAACGTAAAATGGCTTTTTCGATTGGATCCAGTTCCTCTAAACCACGATCTAAGTAGCCTTGCATGGTGCGCTCCACTGCCTCCACATTTTCCACCGTTTGGCGGAATAATTTACGGAAATACGGGGTATCCACGCCCTTCATGTCCTGTTCGGTCATGAAATTGAGTTCTACGATTTCCGGTGAATTTTGTGAAACCGCCCAAGAATATAACGCTTGCACGGCACATTCACGCGCACGACGACGAGGAGAAATTTTCTTTACTTGTTCCGTCATTGTCACTTAGGCTGCCTGAATTTGATTTAAAAGATTTACCATTTCTAACGCAACCAAGGCGGCTTCCGCGCCTTTATTACCCGCTTTGGTGCCCGCACGTTCAATGGCTTGTTCAATGTTTTCAGTGGTTAATACGCCGAATGCTACCGGAATGTCAGATTCCATCGCCACTTTGCCTAAGCCGCTGCTGGCTTCGCCTGCCACATATTCAAAATGCGCTGTGCCGCCACGAATCACCGTGCCTAAAGCCACGATAGCATCAAATTTTTTGCTTTCCGCCAAACGACGCGCAACTAATGGCAATTCATACGCGCCCGGTACGCGAACTAAAGTGATATTTTCGTCTTTTACTTGACCGACACGTTTCAACGCATCAAGAGCACCTTCCAAAAGACTTTCATTGATAAAACTGTTAAAGCGTCCGATAACAACGGCAACTTTCGCTTCTGGTGCAGCGATATGACCTTCTAAAATTTTCATGTGATTTCCTTTGTAAGATGAATAAAAAAGAGTGCGCGGATTCTAGCATAAAATTCATTTTCTGGCAGTAAGAAAAAGCCAAAGTGCGGTTAAAAAACACTGTTTTTTATAACCGCACTTTATTGCTAATTAGCATTGCCAATCAGACAGAATTAACGCCAAGCTTTGAATTGGTTAATCAAGCCGTTGGTTGAACTATCGTGGCTTTCCACTTTCTCGTTATTTACTAATTCAGGCAGAATTCGGTTAGCAAGTTGTTTACCTAGTTCCACGCCCCATTGGTCGAAGCTGTAAATGTTGAACAACACACCTTGTACGAAAATTTTGTGTTCGTACATGGCAATCAACGCCCCTAAACTAAACGGTGTGATTTTTTGTAACAAAATGGAATTGGTCGGTTTGTTACCGGTAAACACTTTAAACGGCACGATGTCTTTCACATCTTCCAAGGTTTTACCTGCATTCAAGAATTCGGCTTCCACTTGTTCTTTGGTTTTACCAAATGCCAACGCTTCGGTTTGGGCAAAGAAGTTGGAAAGCAATTTGTTGTGATGATCGGACAACGGATTATGGCTTTGCGCCGGTGCAATGAAATCACAAGGAATTAATGTGGTACCTTGGTGAATCAATTGATAAAACGCGTGCTGACCGTTCGTGCCCGGTTCACCCCAAATAATTGGGCCGGTTTGATAGCCGTCGATCACTTTGCCATCACGGCCGACATATTTACCGTTAGATTCCATGTTGCCTTGTTGGAAATAGGCGGCAAAACGGTGTAAATATTGGTCGTACGGTAAAATCGCTTCCGTTTGTGCACCGAGGAAGTTGGTGTTCCACAAGCCCACTAAAGCTAGCGTTGTCGGAATATTTTGTGCTAATGGCGCATTGCGGAAATGTTTATCCATTTCATGGGCACCGCTTAATAAGGCTTCAAAGTTTTCAAAGCCGATAGAAAGCGCAATAGACAAACCAATAGCAGACCATAAAGAATAACGACCGCCTACCCAATCCCAGAATTCAAACATATTGTTGGTATCAATGCCGAATTCTGCGACCGCTTTTGCATTGGTCGAAAGCGCGGCAAAGTGTTTTGCCACATGGGCAGGATCTTTTGCTGCAGCAAGGAACCAATCACGGGCAGACAAGGCATTCGTCATGGTTTCTTGGGTGGTGAATGTTTTGGACGCCACTAAAATTAAAGTGGTTTCCGGATTCACTTTTTTCAACGTTTCCGCAATGTGTGTCCCGTCCACGTTAGAAACAAAATGCATGGTTAAATGATTTTTATACGGGCGCAAGGCTTCGGTCACCATGTAAGGGCCAAGATCGGAACCGCCGATACCGATATTGATCACATCGGTAATAGCTTTGCCGGTATAACCTTTCCATTCACCGGAAATCACGCGTTCACAGAACGATTTCATTTTGGCGAGCACGGCATTCACTTCCGGCATCACATCTTTGCCATCCACGAAAACCGGCGTATTAGAACGGTTACGAAGTGCGGTATGTAATACGGCACGATTTTCCGTACGGTTGATTTTTTCACCGTTGAACATGGCTTCTTTAGCTTGGGTTAAACCACACTCTTCAGTGAGTTGACGCAATAAACCAAGGGTTTCTTGAGTCAGGTTATTTTTGGAAAAATCGATCAAAATCTCGTTGTTAAAGGTTAAGGAATAGTTGGCGAAACGATCTTTCTCTTGCGCGAATAAATCTTGAATGGTTGTATTTTTATGTTGCGCATGATGTTGGGTTAACGCTTTCCATGCATTCGTTTGGGTTGGATTGATATTTTGCATAAGCACTCCTTTAAATTTAATCAATGTATTCGGTTAATACACGCGGGGTTAATTTAGTGATTAATTCATAACTGATAACGCCCGTAATTTCTGCGATTTCTTCAATCGGTAATTCTTTGCCCCACAAGATCACTTCATCGCCGACCTTGTCTTGGCTGTCTGCGCCAAGATCGACAGTCAGCATATCCATGGACACTTTACCCACAATCGGCACACGGCGACCATTCAGATAAACCGGTGTCCCTTGTGGCACATCACGCGGATAACCGTCACCATACCCGATAGCTACCACACCGATTTTCGTATCTTTTTCACTTGTCCAAACACCGCCGTATCCCACCGGCTCGCCCTTTTTATGTTCGCGCACGGCGATTAAGGAGGAGGTTAAATTCATCACCGGCGTTAAACCGTATTCTTTTCCTGCGGTATTATTTGGAGAAATGCCGTACATAATGATGCCAGGGCGAATCCAGTCTAAATGCGCGTCCTGCCAGAACAAAATACCACCGGAAGCAGAAATGCTCCGCTCACCGGCTTTGCCTTCCGTTGCCTGTAAAAAGCGGCTTAATTGTTTTTCTGTGTAACCGCACTCTAGCTCATCAGCACGGCTAAAATGGCTCACAAAGCCAATATTCGAATCAACACACGGAAGCGATTTGAGTTTTTGATAAAAGTTGTCCACTTCGTCCAAATGCACGCCTAAACGATGCATTCCTGTATCAATTTTTAACCACACTTTCACCGGATTAGGCGTTTGGGCTTCTTCAAGAGCCTCTAACTGTTCTTGGCTATGCACGACAGTTTGAATGTTATTAACGGCTAAAATAGGTAGGTCTTTGGAAGAGAAAAAACCTTCTAACAGCAAAATCGGTTTGGTGATGCCGTTGGAGCGTAATTTTAGTGCTTCTTCTAAACGCGCCACGCCAAAGCAGTCCACCATACTTTCTACGGCAGAAGAGACGAACACCACGCCGTGTCCGTAGGCATTGGCTTTTACCACCGCAATAATTTTACTATTTGGGGCTTTTTGTTTAATGGTTTGAATATTGTGTTTTAACGCAACAGAACTGATTTTCGCTGTTGCAGGTTTCATGTGCATTTTTTATCTCTTTTACTCTGTTATCTAATATTCGTCATCATAATGATGATGTTCTGCTAAGTTATCAAAACGGGAAAAATTGCCTTGGAATGCCAATTTCACGCGTCCAATCGGCCCGTTACGCTGTTTACCGATGATAATTTCCGCGATGCCTTTTTCTTCCGACTCACGGTTATACACTTCATCGCGATAAATAAACATAATCAAGTCCGCATCCTGCTCAATAGAGCCTGATTCCCGCAAGTCTGAGTTGACCGGGCGTTTATCCTGACGGTTTTCCAAGGTACGGTTTAATTGTGACAGGGCGATCACCGGCACTTCCAATTCTTTTGCCAAGGCTTTCAAAGAACGGGAAATTTCCGCAATTTCCAACGTACGATTTTCAGAAAAAGCCGGGGCACGCATTAATTGAAGATAGTCCACCATGATTAAACTTAAGCCGTTATTTTCACGATAAACCCGTCTTGCACGGGAACGCAGCTCCGTCGGCGTTAAACCGGAAGAATCGTCAATAAATAAATTCGGTTTTTTCGCCAGCATACCCATGGTACTGGAAATTTTTGCCCAATCGTTGTCATCCAAGCCCTGACCGGTACGAATTTTCGTTTGATCCACGCGTGAAAGTGACGCCAAACTACGCATCATAATCTGTTCTGCCGGCATCTCTAAACTGAACACCAAGACGGGTTTATCACTGCCTAACGCCGCATTTTCACATAGGTTCATGGCAAAGGTAGTTTTCCCCATGGAAGGACGCGCCGCCACAATAATCAAGTCGGATTTTTGCAAGCCTGCCGTTTTCTTATCTAAATCTTTGAAACCGGTGGAAACGCCGGTGACACCGGAATGATCTTTAATTTGGCTGAGTTGTTCGATTTTGTTAATGGTGTTTTCCAGAATGGAAATGATATTTTGTGGGCCTTCAGTACCGGATGTGCGCTTCTCAGCAATGGCAAAAACCTCTCGCTCCGCCTCATCCAGCAAATGTTTCACATCCTGTCCTTTTGGAGAATAGCTGTTTTGCGCAATTTTGTTCCCAACGGAAATCAACTCGCGCATGATCGCCTTTTCTCGCACCACATTGGCATAAGCCATCACGTTGGCTGCACTCGGCGTGTTATTGGAAAGCTCCGCCAAATAAGCAAAACCGCCCACCTGTTCGATGACTTCCCGACTTTTTAGTGCCTGTTCTAAGGTAATTAAATCCACCGGCGATTGCTGGGCAATCAGCTTTTCCATTTCCTCGAAAATCAGACGATGTTCAAAGCGATAAAAATCCTCTTTCACCACATTTTCTGCCACATCATCCCAATACATGTTATTCAGCAAAATACTGCCCAACACGGCTTGTTCTGCTTCAATAGAATGAGGTGGAATGTTCAAATTGGTGGTGTTTTGTTCTTTTGCCGGAGGAGAATTTTTAGACGCCATTATTGCCTCAGTGGATAAAAATAAGTCCCTATATGATATACCAAATCCGGAGGCGGTTTAACTTAAAAGTCAAAAAAAGTGCGGTGGAAATTCGCTCTGAAAATCCACCGCACTTTTGTTTGAAATGAACGGGTGAAAAGAAAGATCAGCCGTTTAATTTGCGTTTTGCCACCACCGCATCGGATAACTCTTGCAAGACTTTTTCACTGTCTTCCCAACCGATACAGCTGTCGGTAATGCTTTGGCCGTAAGTTAATGGTTTGCCTTCGACCAAATCTTGACGGCCTTCAACCAAATGGCTTTCAATCATCACGCCGAAAATTTTATCGGAACCTGCGGCAATTTGACGTGCCACTTCACGGCTCACATCTAATTGTTTTTTGAATTGTTTGTAGCTGTTGGCATGGCTGAAATCCACCATGACATGGGCTCTATAACCTGCTTTGGCAAGTTCATCGCACACCTCGGCAACATCTTGTTCGCTGTAATTCGGGCCATTGTCACCACCACGTAAAATAATGTGGCAGTCTTCGTTACCTTTGGTGGAAACGATAGCAGAATGACCAAACTTCGTAACAGACAAAAAATGATGTGGTGCTTCTGCGGCACCAATCGCGTCTAGGGCAATTTTTACGCCACCGTTGGTCGCATTTTTAAAGCCAACGGCACAAGATAAACCGGAAGCCAGTTCACGGTGCACTTGGGATTCGGTGGTTCTTGCACCAATCGCGCCCCAACTCATGAAATCCGCTAAATATTGCGGCGTGATCATATCCAAAAACTCCCCTGCCGTCGGCACGGTTAAATCGTTAATGTCAGACAATAATTTACGTGCCATACGCAAACCGTCGTTCAAGGCATAGGTATTATTTAAGTGCGGGTCATTAATTAAACCTTTCCAGCCCACAGTGGTACGCGGTTTTTCAAAATACACACGCATGATAATTTGTAAGGTATCCTGGTATTTTTCACGCATTAATTTAATGCGTTTCGCATATTCTAATGCAGCTTTCGGATCATGAATGGAACAAGGCCCGATAACCACAAGTAAACGATCATCTTCACCATGAATAATTTTATGCGCTTCGTGACGGGCATTTTCCACCGTTTTCACCGCAACGCTGCTTGCCGGATATTTTTCTAGCAACGCAATCGGGGGTAACACCTGTTCAATCTTGCCAATTCGCGTATCATCGTTTTCAATAGAAATATCGTTTTTTGTATTCATTATTCACTCGCTTATCTTCATAAAATTCTAAAATGACCGAAAAAGTGGTATTACTCTACCACTGCAATTTGTACTAGTAAACTAGTTTATTTGATTTCTTTTTTAATGACCGCTTAATACCTGTGCCGGTTGCAATTTCGCCGCACGATTTGCCGGATAAAGGCTGGCAAATAAACTGAGAATTAACGCAGAAAGCAACACCAGCAACACATCTTGCCAATGTAGCTCGGTTGGTAGGAAGTCCACGAAATAAATGCCGTCAGATAATAATTTCCTACCGATTAAACCTTCCAAACCCTGTATAAGTGCGGTCAAATTTAAGGCCAAAATCACGCCCAACACAATGCCAATGAGACAGCCTTTCATGCCCGCCTGCAAGCCATACCAAATAAAAATACGCTTAATAAACCCATTATTCGCCCCAAGGGTACGCATGATGGCAATGTCACCGGCTTTATCTTTCACTGCCATGATGAGCGTGGACACGATATTAAAACACGCCACCCCAATCACCAGCACCATAGCAATGTACATCACCGTGCGAATCAGCTGAATATCACGATACATATAGCCGAATTTACTGATCCAGTTTTGCAGGTAGAGCATCTGCGGATAATCTTGCAACATAGAATAATCAAGGGTTTGAATGTTAAACGGATCGGTGGTTTTCAGTTCCACTCCGCTCACCTGTTCCGCTTGATAATTCATCAACTGCTGCGCCTGTGCCAATGGCATGAGGGCATAACTGTGATCCAACTGGCCGTCTAAACGCAAAATCCCCGTGACTTGGATACGTTCTCGCAACGGCTGCGTCAAATTTTCCGAGCCTGTTTGTTGTGAAATTAACAGTGAAACCCAATCCCCTTCTTGCACATCCAAATCCCGAGCAATTCCCGAGCCCAGCACCAACCCGCCATGTTGCGCAAAATTTTGCCATCCCTGATTTAACACAAAACGCCCAAGGGAACTCACTTGATCTTGCAACGCCGTTTCCACGCCTTTGATTTGCACCACTTTTAATTTCGCGCCGTTTTCCACGAGCGCAGTAAAACTGACAAAAGGCGAAACGCCGGTAATTTGCGGATTTTGTCGTAGCTTGGCGGCAAGATGTTGCCAATAATCAATCGGTGCATTGCTTTGCCCGTTTGCAGAGGAAATCTCCGCATGCGGCACCACTGCCAAAATCCGTTGATTGAGTTCACGTTCAAAGCCGTTCATGGCACTTAAGCCGATAATTAACACCGCCACGCCCAAGGCAATCCCCATGCTGGAAAAAAACGAAATCAGCGACACCAAACGGTTTTTATGTTTACTGCGTTGATAGCGCCAACTAATAAAAAATGGCGTATTCATCAGTCATTTTCCTCGCGTAGCACACCGTCTTGCATAATTAAACGGCGATTCAATTTTTCCGCCAAATTCAAGTCATGGGTGACCAATAAGAACGCAATTTGCTTTTCTTGGTTAAGCTGTTGAATCAACTCAAAAATGCTTTCCGTGGTTTTGTGATCCAAATTGCCGGTAGGTTCGTCCGCCAGTACCAATGCCGGATTATTCACCAACGCTCGGGCAATTGCTACCCGTTGGCGTTCTCCACCGGATAACGCAGACGGGCGATGTGAAATTCTGTGCTGTAAACCGACCGCACTTAAGATCTGTTCGGCACGACCCTGCGCTTCCGTTTTGTTTTGTTGCCCGATAAGCATCGGCATCATCACGTTCTCAAGCGCAGTGAAATCTGCCATCAAATGATGAAACTGATACACAAAGCCTAAATATTGATTGCGCAACTTCGCCAAGGCATTCGGGCTCATTTGTTGCAACGATTGTCCTTTGATAAACACTTCACCGCTGCTCGGTTGATCTAATCCGCCCAAGGTGTGCAACAACGTACTTTTGCCCGAACCTGAACTCCCCACAATCGCCACCAATTCACTCGGTTGCATAGAAAAAGACACCTGTTTTAGCACTTCCGTTTGTTGTGTGCCTTCTTGGTAAAATTTACTCACATTTTGGCAAGATAATAATGCTGTATTCATTTTTTCATCTCTTTTTATTCGTAGCGCAAGGCTTCTGCCGGTTCCACTTTCGCGGCGCGATAGGCCGGATAAATGGTGGATAACAATGACAATAATAAGGAAAACGCGATAATCGTCAGAATTTGCCAAGGCTCAAGTGCGGTCGGCAAATACATCGTTTTTGCGCCTAAGATATTCACGATAGCGTCCAAATTTAACGTCACTAACACGCCCAATATGGCGCCTATCAAGGTGCCCATCAAACCGACTAATAAACCTTGATAAATAAAGATGGAACGCACCTGCCCTTTCGTTAAACCAAGAGTTTGCAATATGGCGATTTCACCCTGTTTGTCCACCACCATCAGGCTTAAAGACGTAATAATATTAGACACCGCCACTACAATAATTAAGCTCACCAACAAGCCCATCATGTTTTTTTCCATACGCACCGCTTGGAAAAACTCGCCTTTTTGTGTGCGCCAATCGGTGATTTGCTCTGCAGAAGGAAACGCGGCCGGCAGCTCGGTAATTTGGAACGGATCTGTTAAAAATAAACGGAAACCTTGTGCTTCGCCCGGCTGAATTCGCATTAAGCGTCCAATGTCCGTTAAATTGGCAAACGCTTCATAACCGGATACTTCGCCCGTCTCAAAATAGATTTCACTGACGGTAAATAAACGTTGCAACGGCACGCGCCCAAAAGGCGTATATTGGCTGTTTTCGGTAATCATTAAACGCACTTTGTCGCCAACATGCAGGTTTAATTTTTGCGCCAGTTGATCGCCAATGATAATTTTAAATTCGCCTGTCGGTAGCAAATCCTCAAAATTCTGCTCAGTCAATGTGGATAAAATTGGGTCATCCGAAAATTGTCGAATCCCAATCACCTGCCCTGCGCTGACACCGCCCGCGGTTTGAAAAATCACATTCGTCATGTTTATCGGCACGGCTTTTTGCACGAAATTCGGCATAGGCGGCTCGGCATCATCAATCTTCACCTTACCGTTCGGGCTGACAATGGCGTGTGGAATGGAAGAAAGCACTTGTTGCTTTTGATAGCCTTCCAAACCGTTCATTACAGACAGCACAATAATCAATGCCATCACGCCAAGCACAATGCCGAAACTAGCTAAATTCGTCACCAACCGCCCAAAACGATCGGCACTTTTCGCCCGCCAATAGCGCAATGCAATAAAAAGAGGGGTAGATAAGGTCATAAGGGATAAAAAAATCATTAAAAATACGAGAAAAATTGCGCGCTAGTTTAGCATATACCAAGATAAAAAGCAGAAAATCGGCAAAGAATTCTCTTCTTATGCCTACTAGAAAAATGCGTTAAAAAAACACCGCACTTTTAGAGAGATAACATTTGACAGCGCAAGCACATCTTCCTACTATTCCTCCCATTTATTTGAACTCCAACAAACGGAAAGCTTATTTTGAAAAACACCACTGAAATACTAAAAAACGCCCTTGCCGAACGTATCCTCATTTTAGACGGCGCCATGGGGACGATGATCCAAAAATATAAACTCACCGAAGCGGATTTCCGTGGTGAACGCTTTGCTGAAAGTGCGGTCGATTTACGCGGCAATAATGATTTGCTAACCCTTACCCAACCGTTACTCATTTCTGCCATTCATGAAAAATATTTAGAAGCCGGCGCGGATATCATTGAAACCAATACATTCAGCTCCACCACCATCGCGCAAGCGGATTACGACTTGCAATCTATTGCTTACGAACTCAACTTTGCCGGCGCAAAACTGGCACGTTTGGCGGCGGATAAATACAGCACGCCGGAAAAACCACGTTTCGTCGCGGGGATTCTCGGCCCGACGAACCGCACCGCGTCCATTTCTCCGAACGTGAACGATCCCGGTTTCCGTAATGTCACCTTTATGGAACTAGTAGATGCCTATTCCGAAGCTACACGTGGTTTAATTGAAGGTGGTGCCGATTTAATTATGATCGAAACCATTTTCGATACGCTGAATGCCAAAGCGGCAGTGTTTGCCATTGAAACTGTATTTGAAGCATTGGGCGTGGAATTGCCGATTATGATTTCCGGCACCATTACCGATGCTTCCGGCCGTACCCTTTCCGGACAAACCACTGAAGCGTTCTACAACTCGCTTCGTCACGCTAAACCGCTCACGTTTGGTTTGAACTGTGCGTTAGGCCCGAAAGAATTACGCCAGTATGTTGAACAACTGTCTAAAATCAGTGAAACCTATGTTTCCGTCCACCCGAACGCAGGCTTGCCAAATGCCTTCGGCGGCTACGATCTCGGTGCGGAAGACATGGCGGCACACCTTAAAGAATGGGCGGAAAGCGGCTTTGTAAACATTATCGGTGGCTGTTGCGGCACCACACCGGAACACATCAAAGCCTTTGCCGATGCGGTAGAAAACATCCCACCACGCAAATTGCCACAAATTAAAACCGCCATGCGTTTATCGGGCTTAGAACCGCTTAATATTGATGATGAAAGCCTGTTCGTGAACGTGGGCGAACGTAATAACGTGACAGGCTCGGCGAAATTTAAACGCTTAATTAAAGAAGACAAATTTGCCGAAGCAATTGAAATTGCCATAGACCAAGTGGAAAACGGCGCGCAAGTGATCGACGTGAACATGGACGAAGCCTTGCTCGACGGCAAAAAATGCATGACCCGTTTCCTCAATATTATGGCGACCGAACCCGATGCAGCAAAAGTGCCGGTGATGATTGACTCCTCCAAATGGGAAGTAATTGAGGCGGGCTTGCAATCGGTGCAAGGTAAGCCGATTGTGAACTCCATCTCGTTGAAAGAAGGCGAAGAGATCTTTATCGAACACGCCAAACTGGTGCGTAAATACGGCGCAGCCGTAGTTGTCATGGCGTTCGACGAAGTGGGACAAGCGGACACCGAAGATCGCAAAGTGGAAATCTGTACCCGTGCTTATAACATCTTAGTCAACCAACTTGGCTTCCCGCCGGAAGACATTATTTTCGACCCGAACATTTTCGCCATCGGCACCGGGATTGAAGAACACAACAATTACGGCGTGGATTTCATTAACGCCACAGGTCGTATTAAACGTAGTCTTCCGCACGCCAAAATTTCCGGCGGTGTGTCAAACGTGTCCTTCTCCTTCCGTGGTAACAACGTGATGCGTGAAGCCATTCACGCCGTTTTCCTCTATCACGCCATCAAACAAGGCATGGATATGGGAATCGTGAACGCAGGACAGCTCGCGATTTACGATGATCTTGATCCGGAATTACGCAATGTGATTGAAGACGCCGTCTTGAACCGCACGCCGGATGGCACAGAACGTTTATTGGATATTGCGGAAAAATATCGCAACCAAGGTAACGATGAAAGTGCGGTGGATTCTGTGGCCGAATGGCGCACTTGGCCGGTGGAAGAACGTTTAAAACACGCGCTGGTGAAAGGCATTACTACGCACATCATCGAAGACACCGAAGAAGCCCGCCAAAAATTGCCAACACCGTTAGAGGTGATCGAAGGTCCGCTCATGGCGGGTATGGACGTGGTGGGCGATTTGTTCGGCGACGGCAAAATGTTCCTCCCGCAAGTGGTGAAATCTGCACGCGTGATGAAACAATCCGTGGCGTATTTAGAGCCGTTTATCAACGCCACCAAACAAAAAGGCTCCAGCAACGGCAAGGTGGTGATCGCCACAGTGAAAGGTGACGTACACGACATTGGCAAAAACATCGTGAGCGTGGTGTTGCAATGTAATAACTTTGAAGTGATTGACTTGGGCGTGATGGTGCCGGCAGATAAAATCATTCAAACGGCGATTGATGAAAAAGCGGATCTTATCGGTTTGAGCGGTTTGATTACGCCATCTTTAGACGAAATGGAATACTTCCTTGGCGAAATGACACGTTTAGGTTTGAACTTGCCAGTCTTGATCGGCGGTGCAACGACCTCCAAAGAACATACCGCCATTAAACTGTATCCAAAATATAAACAACACGGCGTGTTCTATACCTCAAACGCCTCCCGTGCGGTAACGGTGTGTGCCACATTGATGAACCCTGAAGGTCGTGCGGCATTGTGGGAACAGTTCAAAAAGGATTACGAGAAAATCCAACAATCCTTCGCCAACCGCAAACCACTGCGTAAACAACTTAGCATTGAAGAAGCGCGCGCCAACCGTTTTGATGGCTTTAGCGGCGAATGGGCGGATTATGTTCCGCCAACGCCAAAACAAACAGGCATTGTGGAATTTAAAAACGTGCCGATTGCCGAGCTGCGCAAATTTATCGACTGGTCGCCGTTCTTCCGCGTATGGGGCTTGATGGGCGGTTATCCAGATGCGTTTGATCATCCGGAAAGCGGACAAGAAGCTCGACGCGTGTGGAATGATGCACAAGGCATGTTGGATGAATTCGAGAAAAACCACAAACTCAATCCAAGTGGTATTTTAGGTATTTTCCCTGCGGAACGTGTGGGCGATGATGTGGTGTTATTCTCCGATGAAGACCGCACTCAACCTATCGGCACGGCTTACGGCTTACGCCAACAAACGGAACGTGGCAAAAACAGCAAAAGCCAATTTAACTTTGCCTTGAGCGACTTTATCGCTGATCGCGAAAGCGGCAAAAAAGACTGGATGGGCATGTTCGCCGTGTGCGCCGGCATTGAAGAAATGGATTTAGTGGAAGGCTACAAAGCAGCAGGCGATGACTACAACGCCATCTTGCTACAAGCCGTAGGCGACCGCCTCGCCGAAGCCATGGCAGAATACCTGCACTTTGAGCTACGCACCCGCATTTGGGGCTACACTCAAGAGGAATTCGACAACCAAGGGTTAATCAATGAAAACTATGTCGGCATCCGTCCGGCGCCAGGTTATCCAAGCTGCCCTGAACATACCGAAAAAGCCTTGATTTGGGATTTATTAGAAGTCGAACAACGCATTGGCATGAAACTCACCGAAAGCTACGCCATGTGGCCGGCAGCTTCCGTCTGCGGTTGGTACTTCACCCACCCGGCAAGTAACTATTTCACTTTAGGTCGCATTGATGAAGACCAAGCTCAAGATTATGCCAAACGTAAAGGCTGGGATGAGAGAGATGATGAAGTGGTTGGGTGTGGCGATGAAGTAGGGTTACACATAAAAGATATGAGCATTTACTAAAGGAAAATATATGGAATTAATAAGCGATAATCCAATAAAAGATTCTAGCAATGATTTATTAGGTAGAGCTAGTAGTGCAGAAGCATTTGCTAAACACATTTTTTCATTTGACTATAAAGAAGGTTTGGTTGTGGGATTATGTGGAGAATGGGGAAATGGTAAAACATCCTATATAAATTTAATGCGACCAGAATTAGAAAAAAATTCTTTTGTACTTGATTTTAATCCTTGGATGTTTAGTGATGCTCATAACTTAGTTGCTTTATTTTTTACTGAAATCTCTGCTCAGTTAAGAGATTATGAGGATGATAATGAGCTAATTGATAGTTTGAGTAGTTTTGGAGAGTTGTTATCTAATTTAAAACCTATTCCATTTGTAGGAAATTATTTTAGTGTCTTGGGTGGCGGTTTAAGTTTTTTTTCAAAGAAAAAGAAAGAAAAAAACAGTTTGAAAAATCAACGTGATAAATTAATTAAAGTTCTAAAGGAAATAAGTAAACCTATTACTGTAATTTTAGATGATATAGACCGTTTATCATCTGATGAATTACAATCAATTCTAAAATTGGTCAGAGTTACAGGAAACTTTCCTAATATTGTTTATGTTTTATCATTTGATAAAAATAGAGTAATTAAAACATTAAATGATAATAACATTGATGGACGGGATTATTTAGAGAAGATAATTCAGATTCCATTCGATATACCACAGGTACCTAAAAAACTATTACAAGAAAATTTATTTTCATCTTTAGATAAGATTTTAAGGGATGTTTACCTAGATAAGGCTCGTTGGTCTAATGCATATTGGAATATCATTAAGCCAACAATAAAAAATATTCGAGATATTAAGCGTTACACATCTTCTCTATCGAATATCTTTAAACAATTAGGTAAAGAAATTGATGTGGTTGATTTACTCACTATTGAAGCGATAAGAATTTTCTTTCCAGATAAATTTAAAGAAATTTTTGAACTTAAAGATTATCTCTTGGCACGATCAGATAATGACAAAAGAAAAGTTAAGTTAAGTGATTTTATTCAAGATAATGAAATGTATGCGTCTTTTCTAGAAGTTTTATTTGATATTGATAATATAAATTCAAATAATGAATTCCTAAAAAATAGAAGGATTGCTTATTCGGCATTCTTTGATTTATATTTTGAACAAGTTATGAGTCCTGAGTTCATAAATGTTAAATTATCACAAAAAGTTTGGCTTGCAATGCAGTCAGAAGAAGATTTCAAGATCGCTTTATCAGCTGTTCCTGACGATTCTCTAGAAAATGTAGTTAACAATTTAATTGACTATGAAAAAGACTTTACTAAAGAAATAGCTCTAGCAACTATACCAACATTATATAGAAATTTACCAAGAGTGCCTGAAAAAGAACTAGGATTCTTTGACTTTGGGGCGGATATGGTTTGGAGTCGCTTAGTTTATAGATTACTTAGAAGACTTCCTGAGAAGGATAAAAAAGAAGTTATTACTCAACTATTAAATTCTAGCGATCTATATGGGCAATATCAAATTGTAGGAATTATTGGATATCGAGAGGGCCGAGGTCATCAATTAGTATCTGAATCGGATGCAAAAGACTTAGAGGAAATATTTTTAAATAATATTCGCTCTGCAACAATTAAAGAACTTGCAGGAACCTATAATTTGTCACATATAATCTATTTCTTTGTTTCAATTGGAAACCATTTTTCTGATGATATATTAAGTTCCCCTGAAGTATTTTTATCATTACTTAAATCTTCAATATCAGAACGTAAATCTCAAAGAGGGGGTGATCCTACAATACATAGAGAGAAAATTCTACTTTGGGATGCCTTAATTAAAATTTGTGGAGATGAGGATAAAGTAAATAGTTTAATTGAAAAAATAGCTGAAGATGAAGAACTTAGAAATAAAGATTATATGGAACTTGCAATTAAATATAAGAATGGATACCGACATAAAAAATCAATGAATCATGAAGATGATTTAGATGAGTTTTAATGCTTTTTTCAAAAGAACAAGCGGTAAGATTTTGCAAAAAATTTGCAAGATTTCACCGCTTATTTTTTCCCATGCACGGCAAAGCCGTACATGGTTACGCATAATTCAGCCCCGCTGGGGCTGTGTTCTCCAACACGAGTGGCAACCCCACGATGGCGCAAGCGTCCTCGCTTGTGCCTATCAACTAAAAGTGCGGTCAAAAAATCCAAAGAATTTTAAATATTGGTTCTGCCAGTGGCTTACGGGTAAAACTCGCAATGATTTTATTAAACAGCACCAGCGTGGACGCTGGCGCTATCTTTCTTTATTTACACATCTCTGTTGGCGCACGCTTCCCAACGTGTGCCTAATTTCACGAAAAAACACTTCAAAAACTCACCGCACTTTAATTTCTAAGGCACGTATTAGGAAATGCGCGCCAGCGTAAATTTTCATGACTAAAAAAATGCGGTCATTTCCTCAAACGTTTTTCATTTCAAAAAACACTTGGAAAAATGACCGCACTTTGATCAAAAAATCAACGCTATTTCACCACAATAAATTCCGGTGTGGCTTGTCGTTCCATGAGTTTACCGATAGGATATAGCTCAACACCGGCAGTTTCGGCGACAGCAAAAAACTCTTTTTCCGAATCCGGTTTGACGGCGATGAGCAAACCGCCGGAAGTTTGTGGGTCGCATAGCACGGCTTTTTGTAAATCTGTAATTGGTGCAATTTTGTGTCCGTAGCTGTCGAAATTACGGTTTGTACCGCCCGGAATACAACCTTGTGCGATGTAATCGAACACACCGTCTAGGGTTTTAATGCTAGCGAAATCCACTTCGGCATTGAGATTGGAGCCTTCACAGATTTCGGCTAAATGCCCTAACAAGCCAAAACCGGTGACATCCGTCATCGCAGTGACTCCGTCAATATTTGAAAGCTGGCTTCCCAGTAAATTCATTTGGCACATCCATTTGGTCGCCAAACCTTTATGTTCTGCTTTTAATTTGCCTTGTTTTTCTGCCGTGGTTAATACGCCGATGCCCAATGGCTTGGTTAAATACAAGTTGCAACCGGCTTCAGCAGAGGCATTTCGTTTCACTTTCTCCGTATCGATAATGCCGGTCACCGCCAAGCCGAAAATCGGTTCAGGCGAGTCAATAGAATGTCCGCCGGCAAGGGCAATGCCCGCATCCTGACAAGCGAAACGACCGCCGTCAATAATGCGTTGCGCCACGTTTGCAGGCAATTTGTTAATCGGGAAGCCAAACACCGCAATCGCCATAATCGGCTTGCCGCCCATGGCGAAAATATCGCTCACAGCGTTGGTTGCCGCAATGCGTCCGAAATCAAAAGGATCGTCCACAATCGGCATGAAAAAGTCTGTGGTACTGATAATCGACGTACCATTGCCTAAATCATACACCGCCGCATCATCCTTGGTATCATTGCCAACCAAGAGATTCGGGTCAATAAACGGTGTCATTTCGGTATGCAAAATTTCCTCTAAAACCTTAGGCGATATTTTGCAGCCTCAACCGGCGCCGTGGCTATATTGCGTCAGCCGAATGTCGTTTGTTATGACGCATTCATTCTGCTCCGCGTGCAAAGCCTGCTCTGTCATGCTTACTTCCTTTTTATTAAACGAATGGCGTAATTATAGCTTTATTGGACGAATGATTCATTAATTGAAATGCATTTCTCAGAAACAAAAAGTGCGGTGAAAACTCACCGCACTTTTATTTTTTAGCTTGTCATCCAAAGCAAATTACAGCGCTTTTAAGATGTCATCCACACGTTCTTTCGCATCACCAAACAGCATTTGGGTGTTTTCTTTGAAGAACAGTGGATTTTGTACGCCGGCGTAACCGGTATTCATAGAACGTTTGAATACCACTACGTTAGCCGCTTTCCACACTTCCAATACCGGCATACCGGCGATTGGGCTGTGCGGGTCATCCATTGCCGCAGGGTTTACGGTGTCGTTCGCGCCGATAACCAAAACGGTGTCGGTGTCAGCGAAATCGTCATTGATTTCATCCATTTCCAACACGATGTCGTAAGGCACTTTGGCTTCCGCCAATAACACGTTCATGTGGCCCGGCAAACGTCCGGCAACCGGGTGGATACCGAAACGCACGTTTACGCCGCGTTCGCGTAATTTTTGGGTGATTTCTGCCACCGGATATTGTGCTTGCGCAACCGCCATGCCGTATCCCGGGGTGATGATCACAGAGCTGGAATTTTTCAACAATTCCGCTACTTCTTCTGCGGTTGTTTCGCGATGTTCGCCTTGTTCCGTATCGGAAGACACTTGAACGTCATTACCAAAACCACCGGCAATAACGCTGATGAAAGAGCGGTTCATGGCTTTACACATAATGTAAGACAAGATCGCACCAGAAGAACCTACAAGCGCACCAGTCACGATTAACAAGTCATTGCTAAGCATAAAACCTGCCGCCGCAGCCGCCCAGCCGGAATAGGAGTTCAACATGGACACCACCACCGGCATATCTGCACCACCGATAGAGGCCACTAAATGCCAACCGAAAGCGAGTGCAATCACGGTCATGATTAATACCGGGAAGATATTTTCCGGTTCACTTAAGAACGCCACCATTAATAAGGCAGAAACGATGAGCGCCCCCAAGTTTAATTTATGGCGGTGTGGCAACATTAAGGCTTTGGAATTAATTTTTCCGCTTAATTTACCAAATGCCACCACGGAGCCGGTGAAGGTCACCGCACCGATGAAGATCCCCAAGAACACTTCCACGTTATGCACGCTAGCAAGTGCAGCTTGTTCCGCTAAGAATTTCGCTTGCTCTATGTCATTTAAACCGCTCGGCATGGTTGGGATATCATGCAAACCGTAGCTGTTATAGCCCACCAATACAGCAGCCAAACCGACGAAGCTGTGCAAGATCGCCACCAATTCCGGCATTTCTGTCATTTCGACTTTTAATGCACGTTGAATACCGATTGCGCCACCAATCACCATCGCAATGATGATCCACAATGTGCCTTCGGATTTTGGACCGAAGATGGTGGCGATGAGAGCAATCCCCATCCCGATAATGCCATACCAGCACCCTGCTTTTGCCGTTTCGTGTTTAGAAAGACCGGCTAAGCTCATAATGAAGAGCAACGCTGCAACAATATACGCAGCTTGTACAAAACCTTCTGACATGATTTTCTCCTTAGCCTTTTCTAAACATGGAAAGCATACGTTGAGTGACGCGGAAGCCACCGAAAATGTTGATGCTTGCCACTAAAATCGCAATAAACGCCAACACACTAATGAAGAAATTACCTTGTGAGATTTGCAATAACGCCCCCACGATAATAATCCCTGAAATCGCATTCGTTACCGCCATCAATGGGGTGTGTAGCGCATGGCTCACATTCCAAACCACATAGTAACCCACGACACAAGCCAAGACGAACACGGTTAAGTGAGAAAGGAAAGCCGCCGGTGCAATAGATGTGAGCCATAAGAAAAGCACACCCACTGCCGCCATAATGCCGTATTTTTTACGAGGATCCGTTGGTTTTTCCTCTTCTTTTTTGACCGCACTTGCGGCTTTCGCTTGTTGTTGCGGTTGAGCGGACACTTGAATCGGCGGTGCCGGCCATGTGACTTCGCCATCACGAATCACTGTCACGCCACGCAATACCACGTCGTCGAAATTGATGTCAATTTGACCGTCTTTGTTTTTGCAAAGCAATTTCAATAAGTTAACCAGGTTGGTACCGTAAAGTTGGGAAGATTGCGTTGGTAAACGGCTTGGCAAATCAGTGTAACCAATGATTTTCACTTGATTGTCGGTGACCACCACTTCGCCGGCTTTACTTAATTCACAGTTACCGCCGGTTGCCGCCGCTAAATCGACGATCACGCTACCCGGTTTCATGGACTCCACCATTTCTTTGGTGATTAAGCGCGGTGCCGGTCTGCCCGGAATTAACGCAGTGGTAATAATAATGTCCACTTCTTTCGCTTGTTCAGCGTAAAGGGCAAGCGCGCGACGATTGAATTCCTCGGACATCACTTTCGCATAACCATCGCCACTGCCGCCTTCTTCTTTGAAATCGATTTCAAGGAAGCTGGCGCCCATACTTTCTACTTGTTCTTTTACTTCCGGACGGGAGTCAAAGGCACGAACGATAGCACCAAGGCTGTTTGCTGCACCAATCGCGGCAAGACCGGCAACACCCGCACCAATCACCAACACTTTTGCCGGTGGTACTTTACCTGCGGCGGTAATTTGTCCGGTGAAGAAACTGCCGAATTCATGTGCGGCTTCTACCACGGCACGATAACCCGCAATATTTGCCATTGAACTTAATGCATCCAATGCTTGCGCACGTGAAATACGTGGTACGGCATCCATCGCCAACACATTGATTTTTTTCGCTGACAGTTTTTCCATGAGCTGCGGATTTTGCGCAGGCCAGATAAAGCTGACTAAGGTTGCCCCTTCTTTAATTAAAGCGATTTCATCATCAGTCGGCGCGTTGACTTTAAAAATAATGTCCGCTTGCCAAACCTGTGCGGCATCACCGACTTTCGCACCGGCAGCTACAAATGCCTGATCTTCAAAACTCGCTTTGAAACCCGCATCATGTTCAACAATCACGTCGAAGCCAAGCTTCAAAATTTGCTGAACTGTTTTTGGCGTTGCCGCCACACGACTTTCATTATCAAGCAGTTCTCTAGGTACACCAATTAACATAATGATTCCCTTTGATAGATTAAGATGTAGGTAACAAATTTACCCGCCCGAAATGACGCCTCTAGGCTGTCAAACTAGCCCTCACTCTATCATTGTTCCCCTAAAAACGAAAAAAAATTTTCGGCTTTTTATTCAATATGTGATCCCTATTACAATTTGTGGTAGCACATAAAAAAATTAGAAATTCCTCCCCCGCTTTGCTATCTTAGCGCGCAAATATTTTTGCTGCCGCTTCACACTCGGTCAGTAAAAAACACGGAAAAACTTAACCGCACTTTGATACTCAAGGTCAAACACAATGCAATTACCTCCTCTACAATCCGCCACCTTAATCCGTCGTTACAAACGTTTCTTAACCGATGTGCAACTGCCTAACGGCGACATCACTACGCTGCACTGCGCCAATACCGGCGCGATGATTGGCTGTGGTGCAGAAGGCGACACCGTTTGGTATTCCACCTCCGACAGCGCCACACGGAAATACCCAAGCTCTTGGGAGCTAACCCAATTAGCCAATGGCAATATGGTTTGCATTAACACCCACCGCTCTAATCAGCTCACCTTTGATGCCTTACAGAAAAAACACATTCTTGAACTGGCTATGTATGATGAAATTCATCCGGAAGTGAAATACGGCGAAGAAAACAGCCGCATTGATTTTCTGCTGAAAGGCAAAGATCTGCCTGATTGTTATGTGGAAGTAAAATCCATCACGTATGTGGATAACGACAAAAAAATCGGTATGTTTTCTGATGCCGTCACGACACGCGGACAAAAACACTTGCGCGAATTGATCGCCATGAAAAAACAAGGCCATCGTGCGGTGATTTTCTTCTGTGGCTTACACGATGGCTTCGATCATTTTCAAATCGCAAAACACATTGACGCCAAATATGACGCGCTTTTCCAGCAAGCGCTAAAAGAAGGCGTGGAAGCCTATGCATATGCCGCTGAATTTGAAAAAACGCAAGGAATTCCGACCGCACTTCATCTCACAAAGGTCGTACCACTTAAGATAAACTCAATTTAAGCAAATTATTTGAGAATTATTTTCATTAAAGTGCTTGACATTGTTTTTGAGAATAATTATCATTCAATCACCAAAACAAATTATAGATAATCACTCCAACTTCAACGCCTCATCCCCCACAAGAGGCGTTTTTTTTCGCCTGAAATCCGGCCTTTTCCTTAAAAATAATTCAAATTTGTCGAATAACCTCTATAATGTAGCCTTTCGGTAAATTGAATAACATTAGGAAAAGACATGACTGATATGAATACCGTTCTCGCGGAACTAAAACGCGGCGTAGATGAAATTCTTTCTGAACAGGATTTAATTGAAAAACTTAAAGAAAATCGCCCATTGCGCGTGAAACTCGGCGCAGACCCAACCGCACCGGATATTCATTTAGGTCACACTGTGGTATTAAACAAATTACGTCAATTCCAACAATTAGGCCACGAAGTTTATTTCTTAATCGGTGACTTCACCGGCATGGTGGGCGATCCATCCGGTAAAAACACGACTCGTCCACCGCTTAGCCGCGAAGATGTGTTACGTAATGCGGAAACCTACAAACAACAAATTTACAAAATTCTCGATCCGCAAAAAACCCGCATCGTATTCAACTCTGAATGGTTGGGTAAATTAGGCACCGAAGGCATGATTCGTTTAGCAAGCAACTACACTGTTGCCCGAATGTTAGAACGTGATGATTTCAAAAAACGCTTCTCTAACAATCAACCGATTGCGATTCATGAATTTATTTACCCGCTCTTGCAAGGTCATGATTCTGTTGCGTTGGAAGCCGATGTTGAGTTAGGCGGAACCGACCAAAAATTCAATTTATTAGTGGGTCGCGAATTACAAAAATCTGCCGGTCAAAAACCACAAGTGGCGATTACCCTGCCGTTATTAGTGGGCTTGGATGGCGAGAAAAAAATGTCTAAATCCCTCGGCAACTATATCGGTGTCACCGAAGCACCAAGCGAAATGTTCGGCAAAATCATGTCCATTTCCGATGACTTAATGTGGGATTGGTATAACCTGCTTTCTTTCCGTCCATTAGCTGAAATCGCCCAATTAAAAGCAGATGTGGCAAATGGTAAAAATCCACGGGATGTAAAAATCTTATTAGCCAAAGAAATTATTGCCCGTTTCCATGATGACGCGGCGGCAGAGGCGGCTGAACAAGAATTTATCAACCGTTTCCAAAAAGGCGCGATGCCTGATGACATGCCTGAATTTACCTTTGAAGGTGAAATCGGCCTTGCCAACTTGTTAAAAGAAGCCGGCTTGGTCGCTTCAACTTCAGAAGCCAACCGCATGGTACAACAAGGTGGCGTGAAAATTGACGGTGAAAAAGTAGAAGACGCCAAACTTGTTATCAGCGCTTCGACTGCGGTTTACCAAGTAGGTAAACGTAAGTTCGCCAAAGTCACGGTGAAATAAAAACATCACAAAAACGAACCGCACTTATGTCATCATAAAGTGCGGTTATTTTTATCCGCGTTTTTAGGGCTAACACAAGGAGCAGAATATGCATCAAAAGATCTGGGTATTAGGTGACGCCGTAGTGGATTTAATCCCGGACGGAGAAAATCATTATTTGCGTTGTGCTGGCGGTGCACCGGCAAACGTGGCAGTAGGTATTGCCCGTTTAGGCGGTGAAAGTGCGTTTATCGGTCGCGTGGGCAAAGATCCATTGGGCGAATTTATGCTACAAACCCTGCAACAGGAAAACGTACAAACCAGCCACATGATTCTTGATCCGCAACAGCGTACCTCCACTGTCGTGGTCGGGTTAGATAACGGCGAACGGAGCTTTACCTTTATGGTGAATCCAAGTGCCGACCAATTTTTACAAGTGGCGGATTTACCGAATTTCCAAGCAAACGAATGGCTCCATTGTTGCTCCATTGCCTTAATTAACAATCCTTCCCGCGAAACCACCTTTGAAGCCATTCGCCGCATTAAAGCCGCGGGCGGATTCTTCTCTTTCGATCCGAATTTGCGCGAATCCCTGTGGGCAAGCTTTGAAGACATGAAAGAAACGGTGATGAAGGCGGTGGCATTCGCGGATGTGTTGAAGTTTTCAGAAGAAGAATTGACGCTCCTCACTGACACGCAAACCTTAGACGACGCATTTGAAAAAATCACCGCACTTTATCCGGAAAAATTGATTATCGTGACCTTGGGCAAAGACGGCGCACGCTATCATTTAGCCGGTAAAAAAGACATCGTTGCCGGCAAAGCCTTAAAACCGGTTGACACCACTGGCGCAGGTGATGCGTTCGTTGGTGGTCTTCTTTCCGCCCTTTCACAACATGTAAATTGGCAAGAAACCGCTGTGCTTGAGCAAATTCTCCGTCAAGCTAATGCCTGTGGCGCGTTAGCTACTACGGCAAAAGGTGCTATGTCTGCCCTGCCAAATAAAGCACAATTAGCGGAATTTTTGGCAAACTGATCCCATTGCTTCAATCCAATAGCACGCATCTTATGATGCGTGCCACCTGCCCCAACAGAGGGGGAGAAACCTTATGCCTATTTTCAACAATGGAAAATACAAAAGCATCCTTGCGGCAGCATCCGGTGAGCTTGCAGAAATTGCTCAAACCGTACAAAAAGACAAAGATTTTCGACCGCACTTTCATATTGCGCCACCAACAGGGCTGATGAACGATCCTAATGGTCTCATCTTTGATGGCGAGAAATATCACCTTTTTTATCAATGGTTTCCTTTTGATGCACTACACGGCATGAAACATTGGAAGCATTTAATCACCAAAGATTTCCAACATTATCAATCCGCTGACGATCTCATTCCTTGTGAGCTTTTTGAATCTCACGGCTGTTATTCGGGTGGCGCATTAAAAGTCGGTGATAAATTAGCCATGTTCTACACCGGCAACACCCGTCGCCCAAGTGACAATCAACGCGTGCCTTACCAAAATTTAGCGATTTTCGATCTTAATGGGAAATTGTTAAGCAAACGTCCGTTAATTGAAAATGCGCCTGAAGGCTATACGGAACACGTTCGTGACCCCAAACCTTATTTTGCCGAAAACGGAAAAATCCGTTTTATCTGCGGTGCACAACGGGAAAATCTCACCGGTACGGCGATTATTTTTGAAATGGACAATCTTGAGGATACACCGCGTTTACTCGGCGAACTTTCCTTGACTGCCTTTGATAATAACAAGGTGTTTATGTGGGAATGTCCTGATTTATTGAAACTCGGCGATAAAGATGTGTTTATTTGGTCGCCACAAGGCAAATCGCGTGAGCCTCATCAATTTCAAAATAACTACCACGCCGTGTATGCTGTTGGCAAACTAGACGGCTTAACCTTTCACGCCGAACACATCGCCGAACTGGATCAAGGCTTTGATTTCTACGCACCACAAACTTTTGCAGGTCTTAGCAAGACAGAAAATGCCATCCTGTTCGGTTGGATCGGATTGCCGGACTTAACCTATCCGACAGACAAATTCAAATGGCATTCGGCTTTAACGCTGCCGAGAGAATTACGCTTAGAAGGCAACAAAATCCACCAACGCCCTATCACCAAAACGTATAAAAATCTGACCGCACTTTCTACATTTCATCTTGATGGCAAAGCCGAAATTGTAGATTTAGATCGTGCTTATGTGAAATTTGAAGCGAATAATCAAGCCTTTGATTTAACCTTCTTCCAAAATGAACAAGGACAATCCTTACGTCTTTCTTATGAAAACGGATTAGTTTGTTTAGAGCGTAGCCAAAGTGAACAAACCGCGTTGATGGAAAAATTCGGTAGTAAACGTTTCTGCGAAATTGAGAAACTACAAACGGTGGAAATTTTCTTTGATCGTTCTATCGTAGAAATTTTTCTCAATCACGGTGAAAAAGCCATGACCTCTCGTTTTTTTATTCAAGCACGGAAAAATGTTGTGGAAAGCAATCAAAAATTAACGTTACAGATTGGTTACCCAAAAGCCATTCAGTATCGATAAAAAAAGTGCGGTGAAATTTCACCGCACTTTTTTTGCATTAATGACAAAACGAAACTTAAACTTTCTCCAACTTCGCCAAATGGGCGATCAGCCATTTAATTCCTTGATTCTGGAACGCAATTTGTAGGCGCAAATTATTGTCCGCCCCTTCTACATTAATCACCGTACCAAAACCGAATTTTTCATGTTTCACTTTTTGTCCCATTTTCCATTCGCTTTCGTTGGCAATCGGCGAAACACTGCCTACTTTAGATTGATTCAAGGCGCGTGTAACGGTGCCGCGTAAACGGATTTCCTGTAAACATTGTTGTGGCAATTCCGTGATAAAACGAGAAGGCAAATGACGTTCTTCTTTGCCATATAAACGACGACTTTCCGCGTAAGAAATGGTAAGTTTTTGTTTGGCTCGGGTAATCCCCACATAAGCCAAACGACGTTCTTCTTCCAAACGCCCCGCTTCTTCAAAGGAACGGAAACTTGGGAATAACCCTTCCTCTACGCCAATCATAAACACTCGAGGAAACTCCAAGCCTTTTGCTGAGTGCAAGGTCATCATTTCCACACAGGCTTGGTGCGGTGCCGCTTGCTCTTCGCCCGCTTCTAACGACGCGTGCGTCAAGAAAGCCGTAAGCTCTGTCATATCTTCCGCCTCTTCAGGCTTGATAAATTCGCGAGCGGCAGAGACCAATTCTTCCAAGTTTTCAATGCGTACCTCGCCTTTTTCGCCCTTTTCCTGTTTATACATTTCATACAAACCGGAATGCTTAATGACAAAATCCGTTTGTGCAAACAACGGCATCTCTTCCGTATCCCGTTGCAGAGAATTGATTAATTCCATAAAGCGAAGCAAAGCGGTCGCGGCACGGCCTGCCAGTTTATTTTCCTGCAATGCCAAATTGGTGGCTTGCCATAACGTGATTTGATGTTCGCGAGTCAGGTTACGCAAAGTGTCCAACGTGCGATCACCAATGCCCCGTGGTGGTGTATTAATAACGCGTTCAAAGGCGGCATCGTCTTGGCGATTAGCAATTAAGCGCAAATACGCCAAGGCATCCTTGATTTCCTGACGTTCGAAGAAGCGCATGCCACCATAAATACGATACGGAATTTGTGAACGAATCAACGCTTCTTCAATCACCCGTGATTGACTGTTACTGCGATATAAAATGGCACAATCGTTGAGTTTGCCGCCGTCTTCAATCCAAGTTTTAATTTGTGAGGCAACAAACAGCGCTTCATCCAATTCGTTAAAAGCCGCATAAATGCCTACAGGGTCGCCTTGATTTCCTTCCGACCATAAATTTTTCCCTAGTCGGTTGTTGTTATTAGAAATTAACTCATTAGCAGCCTGCAAAATATTCATGGTGGAACGGTAATTTTGTTCTAATCGAATGGTTTGTGCATTGGCAAACTCTTTCAAAAATAACTGAATATTTTCGATTTTTGCCCCGCGCCAGCCGTAAATAGATTGGTCGTCATCCCCTACAATCATCACTTTGCCGGTTTTGCCCGCCAATAAACGAATCCATTCATATTGAATTTTGTTAGTGTCTTGAAACTCATCCACCAAAATATGCTGAAAACGTTGTTGGTAACGTTGTAAAATCAGTGGTTTATGTAAAAACAATTCGTACGAGCGCAATAAAATTTCAGCAAAATCTACCAGTCCTGCACGATCGCAAGCATCTTGATAAATCTGATAAATTCGAATCCATTCTCGTTCTTGACGATCGTGATGATCATCAATTTGATTCGGGCGCAAGCCTTCGTCTTTTTTATTATTGATATACCAAGCAGCTTGTTTTGGCGGGAAACTTTTTTCGTCAAAATGATGTAATTTCATGAGGCGTTTGAGTAAACGCAATTGGTCTTCCGAATCTAAAATCTGGAAATCTTGCGGCAAATCCGCATCAAGATGATGAGCACGCAGAAGTCGATGAGCAATGCTGTGAAAGGTGCCGACCCACATACCAAACAAACGCTGATTGCCGTCGAACAAGACGGATTCAATACGATGACGCATTTCTGCCGCAGCTTTGTTGGTGAAAGTCACCGCCATAATGCTCCCTTCGGAGACACCTTCAACGCCAATCAGCCACGCAATTCGGTGCGTCAATACGCGGGTTTTACCACTCCCCGCGCCCGCCAACACCAAATAATTGCCCAATGGCGCACTCACCGCTTCCCGTTGTTTATCGTTTAAGCCATCTAATAATTCTGCGAAATCCATTATTTTCACTCACAAACACTGTTTTTTTGTACAGGCGAAATTATAGCGATTTTTGCTAAAAACTCAATGAAGGAAAGGGAAAAGAAGAAAAAGTGCGGTGTTTTTTTCAAATGTTTTTTATAAAAAAGCGCACCATAAAAGATGCGCTTTAGTAAAACGAGAAGTATTAGAAAATAATGCTACCGATTAATGCGATGATAAAACCAACAAAGCCGATTGAGGTCTCTAACATAGTCCAAGTTTTTAACGTGGTTTTAGTGTCCATTTCCAAGAAGCGGCTCATCAACCAGAATCCGCTGTCATTGACATGAGAGAACACTGTGGCACCTGAGGCGATGGAGATCACGATAAAGCATAAGTCCAATTGACTAAGATCGGTCGCCGCAGCAACGGTCGGTGCGATTAATGCAGAAGCTGTAGTTAATGCAACCGTTGCCGAGCCTTGTGCTACACGTAACGCCATGGAAATAATAAAGGCGGCAATAATAATTGGCATACCGGTATTGGATAACATGGCGGACAATTCATCGCCGATACCGCCGGCACGTAATACGCCACCGAACATACCGCCAGCCCCGGTGACCAAAATAATGGAGCAAATCGGCCCTAGCGCACTGTTACAGAGGCTTTCGATTTGTTCGTAGCTACGTTCACCGCGCAATAAGGCAATCGCGATTAGCAATGTAATTAATAAAGCAATAGGTGTTTTACCAATTAAACGCAAGCTTTCCACCCACAAGGCTGAACCGTCGATGACTTTTGCAACGCTGAGCGTATTTAAGCCGGTATCAAACAGAATTAAGAAAATCGGTAAAACCAAAATAAATAGCACGCGTCGAAACGGTGGCGGGTTTTGAACGGAAGTTTCGCTAATGGCAGAACTATTCAAAAAGGTTTTCGGCAGTTCCACAAAGAATTTTCTGCTGATGTACATACTGAACAAATATGTCCCGATGTACCAAGTTGGAATAGCACAAATTAACCCGACAAGCACCATCAATCCCATATTTACACCCAGCAAATCGCCGGAAGCAACTGGACCTGGATGCGGTGGTAAAAAGGCGTGCATGACAGCGAAAGCACCGGCAACCGGGAAGGCATAGCGTAAGACAGAACCACCAAAGCGTTTTGCCACGCTAAAGACGATTGGCAACATCACGACCAAACCGGCATCAAAGAAAATCGGAAAACCGAATAATAAGGCGGCAACCCCAAGGGCAAAAGGTGCTTTTTGTTCGCCGAATTTATTGATTAAAGTATCGGCAAGCACTTTTGCTCCACCGGTCACTTCAAGCAAACGCCCAATCATGGCGCCCAAGCCAACCAACAAGGCAACCGATGCCAACGTATTGCCGAAGCCGGTTAATAGCGTCGGCAAAATCTTGTCAACAGAAATGCCTGCTGCAAGTGCGGTCAATAAACTAACTAAAACCAATGCAACAAAGGCATGCATTTTAAATTTAATGATGAGCAACAATAATAAAAGTACCGCTACGATCATGATGAAAATTAACATAATTCGTCCTCACGTTAAAATGTTACTGGTAACATACTCTTTATCGCAAAATTGGTAAATAGATATCATTTATAACTGTGATCACAATCACAAAAAATATATTCATGCTTAATTCATCTGCAAAATCGAACATTTTATAGCCTAAAAGGATTGTTACCGATAACATTTTTGCGCTAAGCTAAGTCTATTAAAAATCAGAGAAGGAGAAACACATGGCGGCAGGTAAAAGTTTTATTTTAATGGGGGTATCCAGCACCGGTAAAACATCTGTGGGGACGGAAGTGGCGCACCGTCTAGGAATAAAACTGATTGACGGAGACGATCTGCATCCGCGCGCCAATATCATCAAAATGGGTGAAGGTCATCCATTAAACGATGAAGATCGCGCGCCTTGGTTAGAACGCATTCGGGATGCAGCATTTAGCTTGGAGCATAAAAGCGAGGTAGGCATTATTGTTTGTTCGGCACTGAAAAAGAAATATCGTGATCAAATTCGTGACGGCAACAGCAATGTAAAATTCCTATTTTTACACGGTTCTTATGATGTAATTTTGGAACGAATGCGCCAACGCAAAGGGCACTACATGAAAGAAAGTATGCTGAAAAGCCAGTTTGAAACCCTAGAAGTGCCGGGCGCAGATGAACCGGATGTGATTTCTATTGATATTAATGCGCCTTTTGACGAAGTGGTTGAACGTTGTATTCAGGCGCTGCAGCCTTATCTCTCTTAAAACAAAAAAGTGCGGTCTATTTTTCAAGTGTTCGAAATTATGTAGCAGTTGCACAAAGCTGAAATTACGGTCACTGAGCTTGTCGAAGTGTAAGTAATTTCAGTCTCTCCTATGCACAAAACTAATGCTTCGACAAGCTCAGCAAGCGTTTTGTGCATTTTCTCCGTAATACTGCAAGTGTTTTAAAACGTCTAAAAAAACCACCGCACTTTTATATGCTTTCCCCTAAATGAATCTGGTAGCCTAAATTGATGATGGCACTTTGCGCGGGAATATTGTCAATGCGCGCCAGTAATTCCTGCGCAGCAATGCGTCCGATATCTAAACGCGGCGTGATCACCGTAGCAAGTTGCGGCGTGATCGATTGACCTACATCATGTCCGTGGAAACCGGCAACAGCAATTTGCTTGGGCACTTGAATGCCTAAACGTTGACATTCAAAAATAGCGCCAATAGCAATGTCGTCATTGGTGCAAAAAATACCGTCAATTTGCGGAAATGTTTCAAGTGCCTGATGCAACAATTCGCCGCCTAGCGTAAAAGAAGAATGTTCTTTAGTGGCGATCACATGTGGTGTTAATTGATGCCTTGCCATGGCATTTTCATAGCCTTGCTGACGTAAACGCGTGCGTTTATCTTGACGCGCCGCAAAATAAACTACGTTGCGATGCCCTCGATTAATCATGGTTTCCACCATCGCTTGTGCCGCCGCAATATTGTCAAAACCGACAACCTGTTGGATACCAACCTCGGTGGTATCCATGATTTCAATCACAGGAATATTCGCCACTTTGAGCATTTTTTTAGTTTTTTCGGAATGCTGACTTTCCGACAAAATAATGCCGTCCACGTTGTAAGACAGCAGGCTTTCAATACGACGTTCCTCTTTCTTTTCACTGTAACCGTAATGCGCCAACATGGTTTGATAACCGGCTTTATCGGTGATTTGCTCAATACCGCGAATCACATTGGCAAAAACTTGATTAGTCAACGACGGCACCAACACACCAATTGCCCGACTTTTAGCATTGGACAAGATATCCGGTGCGCGATTAGGAATATAGCCGAAACGTTCAATGGCTTCGGCAATGCGTGCTTGTGTACCATTCGCCACTGAATCAGGATTTCGTAGATAGCGACTAATGGTCATTTTCGTGATGCCAAGGTAATCGGCAATATCTTGTAATGTCGGGCGTTTATTTTTTGTCATAAAGAAGAAAGCCTAAAGAATAAATAAGATGATTTTAGACTAAGGCAAAATCAATCACAAATTTCTAAACGTTCTCTACCACTATAAACCGTCGCACGCCCCGGTCTGGCAAAACCAATTAACGTTAAGTTGTATTGTTCTGCCATTTCTACCGCCAAATCTGTTGAAGCCGAAATTGCGACTAACATTTCTATGCCTGCAGATACTGTTTTTTGCACCATTTCATAACTGGCGCGACTGGTCACAACAATAAAGCCTTGCGGTTTACTTGCTTTAGCATGCCACCCCAATAATTTATCTAATGCTACATGGCGGCCGACATCTTCACGAATAGCAAGTAATTTACCTTCCATGGAGAAAAATGCCGCCGCATGCGTGGAACCTGTTTGCTTACCTAGTTCCTGAGCGTCCTGTAATTGCTGTAAGCAATCGTCTAGTTGTGCCACACGGAAGGTTAAAGTGCGGTCTAATTTTTTGACATTTTTATAAACCTGTTGAATCTGTTCCGCACCACAAATGCCACAACCGGTTCGTCCAGTTAAGGTGCGTCGATGATCTTTCAATGCCACAAAACAGCGGGTCGCCAACTCAATTCTCGCTTCAATGCCATTGCAGGCTTCTTCAATATCAATGCCATAAATATCACTAGGTTTATCAATAATTCCTTCCGATAAAGAAAACCCCATCGCGAAATCTTCCAAATCTCGTGGAGAACACATCATCACTGTGTGAGAAATATCGTTATAAACCAACGCCACAGGCGTTTCAGTGGCTAAAATCTCTTGTTTCTCAGAAATAGCAATCTTGTTATCGCTTTGTTGCTCATTTGTTAATTTTTTAATAAAGTGAATTAATTTTTTTTTGATCCAACTCAAAATTTTCTATCCTTATAGCCATTATTAATTATGGATTTCTGTACAAAAAATAGGTATTCTACCCGCCGCTACTAGTCAGGTAACTATGCATTTTAATTGTTACATAACTACTCAGCATCGTTTCGCTAAATTTTAATACAAATTTAACAAAAACGACCATCAGATTATCTAGTTAAATACAAATTTAAAACTATCAAACTGAAAACAACAACAAATTTTGTTGATTGTGGGGAGTGTTTATGCAGATCACAAGAAGAAAATTCTTCAAGGTCTGTGCCGGCGGTATGGCAGGAACATCGGTTGCGATGTTAGGCTTTGCTCCGGCTACGGCCTTAGCTGCGCCACGCGAATACAAACTATTGCGTGCGAAAGAATCGCGTCAAACCTGTACATACTGCTCGGTAAGTTGCGGTATGTTGATGTACAGTACAGGTACACCATCTAATACCTTAAGTGGCCACACCGCGACAAATACCCGTTCTAAATTATTCCATATCGAAGGCGACCCGGATCATCCGATCAGCCGTGGTGCGTTATGCCCTAAAGGTGCCGGTGCGTTAGACTTTATCAATAGCGAAAGCCGAACCTTATATCCGGAATACCGCGCGCCGGGTTCCGATAAATGGGAACGTATTTCTTGGCAAGATGCGATTAAACGCATTGCCCGCTTGATGAAAGATGACCGTGATGCCAACTTCGTTGAGAAAAATGCTGAAGGCAACACGGTCAACCGTTGGACAACCACGGGGATTATGACGGCATCGGCAATCAGTAATGAAGCCGCATTGCTAACCCATAAGTGGATTCGCATGTTAGGGATGCTTCCGGTATGTAACCAAGCGAATACTTGACACGGACCAACGGTAGCAAGTCTTGCTCCATCATTTGGTCGCGGTGCCATGACAAACAACTGGGTTGATATCAAAAACGCCAATCTTATTCTTGTTCAAGGCGGTAACCCTGCTGAAGCTCACCCTGTTGGCTTCCGTTGGGTCATTGAAGCGAAGAAAAACGGTGCGAAAATCATCGTTGTCGATCCGCGCTTTAACCGTACAGCTTCCGTAGCTGACCTTCACGCACCAATTCGTTCCGGTTCTGACATTGCCTTCTTAATGGGGGTGATCCGTTACTTATTGGAAACCAATCAAATTCAACACGAATACGTTAAACACTATACCAATGCATCCTTCTTAGTGAATGAAGGCTATAAGTTCGAAGACGGTTTATTCTCCGGATTTGACGAAGCAAAAGGTAAGTATGATAAATCAACTTGGAACTACCAATTTGATGAAAATGGTCATGCTAAACGTGATATGACATTACAACACCCACGTTGTGTCATTAACGTATTAAAAGAACACGTTTCCCGCTATACCCCGGAAATGGTTGAAAAAGTTACCGGTGTAAAACAAAAAACCTTCCTACAAATCTGTGAAGAAATCGGTAAAACATCGGTACCAAATAAAACCATGACGCACTTATATGCGCTTGGCTTTACCGAGCACACAATCGGTACACAAAATATTCGCTCCATGGCAATGATCCAATTGCTCTTGGGTAATATTGGTATGCCGGGTGGTGGTATTAACGCATTACGTGGTCACTCTAACGTACAAGGTACAACCGATATGGGCTTGTTACCGACAATGTTACCTGGCTATATGCGTTTACCGACAGACAAAGAAACGTCCTTCGACCAATTCATGAATGCAATTACGCCGAAAGACATCGTGCCAAACCAAACAAACTATTATCGTAATACATCAAAATTCTTCACCAGTATGATGAAGACTTTCTATGGCGATAATGCGACAAAAGAAAACGGTTGGGGCTTTAACTTCTTACCAAAAGTCGATCGCGTCTATGACCCGATTACTCATGTCAAAATGATGCATGACGGTGAATTGAACGGTTGGATTTTACAAGGTTTCAACGTATTGAACTCATTACCGAACAAAAACAAAACTGTTGCAGGTATGAGTAAGTTGAAATACTTAGTCGTTATGGATCCATTGCAAACCGAAAGTTCCGAATTCTGGAAAAACTTTGGGGAAGCGAACGATGTAGATCCGTCCAAAATCCAAACAGAAGTATTCCGTTTACCAACCACCTGTTTCGCAGAAGAAGATGGTTCTATCGCTAACTCCGGTCGTTGGGTGCAATGGCACCAAAAATCTTGCGATCAACCAGGCGAAGCCTTACCGGATGTAGAGATTTTATCTATGCTCCGTGAAGAAATGCATGAGCTTTACAAGAAAGAAGGTGGTCGCGGTATTGAGTCCTTTGAAGCCATGACATGGAACTATAATATTCCACATGCGCCATCATCAGCTGAACTTGCTAAAGAAGTTAACGGCTATGCTTTAGAAGATCTTTATGACGCAAATGGCAACCTAATGTATAAAAAAGGTCAACTACTTAACTCCTTTGCACACTTACGTGATGACGGTACAACGTCCTCCGGTAACTGGATTTATGTAGGTCAATGGACTGAAAAAGGTAACCAAACAGAAAACCGTGATAATTCCGATCCATCCGGTTTAGGTTGTAACTTAGGTTGGAGTTTTGCATGGCCGGCAAACCGTCGCGTGCTTTATAACCGTGCGTCTTTAGACATTAACGGTAATCCATGGGATAAACATCGTCAGTTAATCAAATGGAACGGCAAAAACTGGAACTGGTTTGATATTGCTGACTATGGCACACAACCACCAGGTTCTGATGCAGGTCCGTTTATCATGTCTGCTGAAGGTGTTGGCCGCTTGTTTGCTGTTGATAAAGTCAATAGTGGACCGGTACCGGAGCATTATGAGCCGATTGAAAGTCCAATTGATACGAACCCGTTACACCCAAGTGTTGTCACCGACCCAACGGTACGTATTTATAAAGAAGACCGTGAATTTATCGGTTCAAATAAAGAGTATCCGTTTGTCGCAACAACTTATCGTTTAACCGAGCACTTCCACAGCTGGACGGCACAAGCGGCATTAAACATTATCGCGCAACCACAACAATTTGTGGAAATCGGTGAGGCACTTGCAGCAGAAAAAGGCATCCAAAAAGGCGATATGGTAAAAGTTACCTCTCGTCGTGGTTATATCAAAGCTGTTGCTGTGGTGACAAAACGTTTGAAAGCGTTAGAAGTTGACGGAAGAACAGTACACCATGTAGGTATCCCAATTCACTGGAATATGAAAGTATTAAATGGTAAAGGTAACCGTGGTTTCTCCACCAATACCTTAACGCCATCTTGGGGTGAATCAGTCACACAAACCCCGGAATACAAAACATTCCTAGTTAATATTGAGAAGGCGGAGGTATAACATGGCTGGAACTGCTCAAGGCGTTCAAACGCAAGACATTATCAAGATCTCCGCTACATCAGGTTTAACTGAGCCGCCACGTGCGCGTGATCACAAAGTTGAAGTGGCAAAACTCATTGATGTATCCACCTGTATCGGTTGTAAAGCCTGTCAGGTAGGTTGTTCGGAATGGAATGATATTCGTTCTGATGTGAATGCCCAATGTTTGGGGATTTATGACAACCCGGTTGATCTCAATGCAAAAGCATGGACGGTGATGCGCTTCAACGAAGTGGAAGAAAATGATCGTTTAGAATGGTTAATCCGTAAAGACGGTTGTATGCACTGTCAAGAGCCGGGCTGTTTAAAAGCTTGTCCGGCACCGGGTGCGATTATCCAATATGCAAACGGTATCGTGGATTTCCAATCTGACAAATGTATCGGTTGTGGTTACTGTATCGCAGGTTGTCCGTTCAACATTCCACGCATGAATCCGGAAGACAATCGTGTGTACAAATGTACCCTTTGTGTTGACCGTGTTTCTGTGGGTCAAGAACCGGCTTGTGTGAAAACCTGTCCGACCGGTGCAATTCGTTTCGGTTCCAAAGAAGAAATGAAAATCTACGCGGAACAACGTGTCGCAGATCTTAAAGCGCGCGGCTATGAAAATGCCGGTGTTTACGATCCGGAAGGCGTCGGTGGTACGCATGTAATCTATGTATTACACCATGCAGATAAACCTGAATTGTATTCCGGTTTACCGAAAGATCCACAAATCGACACAACCGTTACGTTATGGAAAGACATCCTGAAACCGGTTGCTGCGGTTGCCATGGGTGGTCTTGCACTTGCTGAAATCGGTCACTACCTCACAGTAGGCCCGAATGAGGAAGAAGATGTTGAAGATCATCACGAAGAATTTGAAGATAAAGAGGGAGGCAAAAAAGATGAGTAAAGGTAAATTTGAGATTACCAATGATACCCGTATCATTCGTCACAAACTCCCAGCGCGTCTAAGTCACTGGTTCTTAGTAATCAGTTTCTTCTTAACCATGTTTACCGGGGTAGCGTTCTTCTTCCCTGACTTTGCATGGTTAACGGAAATTCTTGGTACACCACAACTTGCCCGTGCGATTCACCCGTTCACCGGTATTTTAATGTTTATTGCCTTTGTGTTCTTATGTTCACTCTACTGGCACCATAACATTCCGGAGAAAAACGATATTCGTTGGGCGAAAGGAATGCTTGAAGTCTTAAAAGGTAACGAGCACGCTGTTGCTGATAACGGTAAATATAACTTGGGTCAAAAAATGTTGTTCTGGACATTGATCCTTGCCATGTTTACCTTAATGGGCTCCGGCATCATTATGTGGCGTCAATACTTCTCGCACCACTTCTCTATTCCGGTGTTGCGTATCGCCATCTTGTTGCACTCTGTTTGTGCCTTTATGTTGTTCACCGGTATCCTAGTACACATGTACATGGCATTCTGGGTGAAAGGCTCCATTCGTGGTGTCGTTGAAGGCTGGGTAACCGTTCGCTGGGCGAAAAAACACCACCCGAAATGGTATCGCGAAGAAGTGCTTCCTGAGTTAGAAAAAGACGTTGTACGGGAAGAGAAAGGCGAAAAGACCAAAGTCATCTTTAAGAAATTTAGCTAATCTAAAAGTGCGGTTAAAAAACGCAATCAATTTTGACCGCACTTCTTGTTGAAGCAAACTATTAAAGAAAAGAAAACAGCACCTTAAAGGTGCTGTTTTTGTATGTATCAATAAAATTATGCCGACATCACGGAAATCGCTTTAATTTGCGCATAAACCAATTGTCCCAGTTGTAACGCTAAATCATGGAAAGACCATTTACTGATACTTGCCCAAAGGTGTTTTCCGCCAATATCCAGTTTTAAATCTACTCGATTTTCCAGTTCTAAAATCTTAACAATCCGTCCATACAACGTGTTGCGAATACTCGATTGTTCTACTTTATTCAAACTAATCGACACATCAGAACTATGAATGCAAATTCGCACTTTCTCATTGATCTGCGCCTCAACTTGATTAATCCAAATGTTCTGATCGCCAATCGAAAGTGCGGTCATTTTATAAGATGGATTATGCATAAAAACAGGCAAAGAAAGCACCGCACTTTGTTCGTTTTCTTGCTTCCAAGGAAGAAACAGCGGACTTTCCCAAATACTTTCTAACACATCATAAGCTTCAACTTTGCCATTAGTGAGCAATACAACCCGCTCAGCTAAACGCAACAATTCATCAAGACTGTGGGTCACATACAAAATAGGGATGTTAATTTCTTTCGATAACCGTTCCAGATAATTCATCAACTCACGTTTACGCGGTAAATCCAACGCAGAAAGGGGTTCATCCATTAATAAAATTTCCGGATCCGTCAATAATGCACGCCCGATGGCAACCCGTTGTTTTTCACCACCGGATAAGGTTATCGGATAGCGTTTTAACAAATGGCCGATACCTAGCAACTCAACAATATAGTTAAATTCATCTTTGCTGGTGTTTTTCATGCCATAACGCAAATTGCCATTCACCGTATAATGAGGAAATAAACGGGCATCCTGAAAAACATAGCCTATGTTGCGCTGATTGATCGGCACACAAACATTTTCTGCCGAATTGAACAATTCACGATCATTTAACGCAATCACACCTTCATCCGGATTAATCAATCCGCTGACAAGATTAATGAGGGAAGATTTCCCCGAACCTGACAAACCAAAAAGTGCGGTGACACCTTGCGATGGAATATCTAAATGCGCTTCTAGGGGTAAAGTACCTAACTGTTTTTTTACATCAATGTGCAGCATCGCTTTGTCCTAATCTTTTTTGCATACGTTTTGCCAACCATTCTGATAACAATAAAGAAATCAGCGATAAAATCACAGCAAAGACACATAATCTGGCCGCTTGTTCTTCCGCTCCCGGTGTTTGAATAAAGGAATACATGGCCAAGGGAATGGTTTGGGTTTCGCCGGCAATATTGGACACAAAGGTGATGGTGGCGCCGAATTCCCCTAAAGAACGCGCAAAACCGAGCACAATGCCGGCAAGAATGCCCGGTAAAGATAACGGTAAGGTGATAGTTAAAAATACCCGCCATGCAGAAGCACCTAATGTTCTGGCGGCCTGCTCTAATTTTAAATCGATACTTTCAAGGGAAAGGCGAATGGCACGCACAACCAAAGGGAATGCCACCACCGCAGAAGCTAATACAGCCCCTTTCCAGCTAAATCCAAAGGTCAATCCAAACCATTGATACAAATACTTGCCGATAAACCCATTGCGTCCCATAGCAACCAATAAAAGATAACCAATGACGACCGGCGGCAACACCAAAGGCAAGTGAATAATCCCGCCCACAATGGATTTGCCATAAAAATCTTTTCGTGCCAAAAGCCATGCCACCAAAATAGCAATAGGCAAACTCCATACCATGGCACTGACGGACACTTCTAAACTCAAGCGAATAGCATCGATTTCTAATGGGCTTAAGCCTAATAACACCAGAAACTCTGTAAACAAAATTCAATTCCCTATATAAATAAAGCGTAGCACAATGGCTACGCTTAATGAGTCAAAGTCGGTTTGCTTATTTTACAGAGAAACCATAATCAGCAAATACTTTTTTCGCTTCAGGCGATTCTAAGTATTTCAAGAATGCTTGCGTTTCCGCATTGTTGTGATCTTTTAAAATCGCAACCGGATAATACGCCGGTTTGTAAGAATCTTGTGGGAACACACCAATCGCTTTCACTTCTTTACTCACTTTCGCATCGGTTGCGTACACAATACCTAAAGGAGCTTCACCACGTTCAACTAAGGCTAATGCCGCACGCACGTCTTTGGCACGAGCTAATTTGTCTTTGACTTGATCCCATAAGTTTAATTTGGTTAACGCTTCTTCCGCATATTGACCGGCAGGTACGTGTGCAGGGTCACCCACAGACAAATAAGTATCTTTTAATTGCTTGATCCATTCGCCTTTTGCGATATCAATGTTTTGTAATTTACTGTCTTTTTGTGAAATTAGAACCAGTTCATTACCCACTAATAATTTTTCGGTTTCTTTAACGGTTAACCCTTTTTCTGAAAGGTATTTCATCCATTTAGTGCTGGCGGAAATAAATAAATCCGCTGGCGCACCTTCTTCAATTTGTTTTGCTAAAGTTGAAGAAGACGCAAAAGAAAATACCACGTCTTCTTTTGGATTTACTTTTTTATAATCTTCTGCCACTTGTTTTAATGAATCGGTCATGGAAGCAGCGGCAAACACAGTCACTTTTGCTTGTGCAGAAAGAGAGAATGCTAAACAAGCCGCCGCTAAACCGGCAGCGATTTTTGAATATTTAAACATAGTAAAAACTCCGTTTTGGTTGGTTAACAAGTTATATATAGCATAAATTATACAACGAAAATAGAGAAATAAAAGGCGTATAACCCATTATTTAAAAAACAAAATATGGCCTAACCTTTCAGAGGTAGGGTTAAACATTCTTATTCTTTTAGAAATATAGTATGATGTGCCGCATATAGTCGTCAGCGCAATTTTGAGGAACACAATGAACGGAACAGAAATTTTACTCACCATCAAACTGAAAGAGACCCTTTTCGCCGATCCTAAACGCATCCGTTTATTACAAGAAATTGAAAAATGCGGTTCCATCAATCAAGCGGCTAAAAATGCCAATGTCAGTTATAAAAGTGCTTGGGATCACCTTGAGGCGATGAATCAAATTAGCCCCAAACCATTACTAGAACGTAATATCGGTGGGCGAAATGGTGGCGGAACGGCATTAACCGTTTATGCACAACGTTTATTGAAACTCTATGATCTATTAGAACAAACCCAAGAAAAAGCCTTTGATATTTTGCATGATGAAAAAGTGCCGTTAAACAGTTTGCTCTCTGCCATGGCGCGTTTTTCTTTGCAAACCAGTGCCAGAAACCAATTTTTCGGCAAAGTACAAGCATTAAGATTTGAAGATGTTCACTGTTTTGTGGACATTCTTTTAGAAGATTTTGACAAACCGCTGACTGTCTCTATCACTGAAAAAAGTGCGGTGCGTTTAAAACTTGAATCTGACAAAGAAGTAATGGTGATGTTTAAAGCGCCATGGGTCAAAATTACCACCAATCCGCAAGAGAATTTGCCAAATCAATTTAAAGCGACGGTCACTTCCATTATTGACAAAGGCGAAGCCGGTGAAGCGATTTTAGTGTTAGAAGGCTCAAACATCGAATTCTGTGCAACACTCACGAAAGATCAACATGTGGAAATCAATCAGTCCGTTTGGGCTTCTGTTGATCCGGAACAAGTGATTATTGCGACGCTTTATTAAGGCTGAAACGTAGCAAGTCATCTATCATTGAAAAGTTGGATAGATAAATCTTAAGTTAGATTCTAAATAGTTTACCCAGTTTTATTTCACTCACTCAGCTACTAGGATACAGCTCAAAGTGCGGTTAGATTAAAAAACATTTTGAAAACTGACCGCACTTTTTCACTTAAAATTACAAGAATTAGCCAGTGATTTTGATCGTTCTAGCAATAGCAAATTGACTACTATTAGTTCCGATTTACTCAAGTTACTCAAGAAAATAGCTTGCTTCGTTATGTGCTGATTTTAGGCTTTGGCAAAATCTAAAGTTTTCTATATAAAATGCAGTTGTTTTTTTGAAACTCTTTGTAAAATAGAGGGTGTCTGAAAATGTTCAGACATCCTCTATTTTCTAAAGTCTAAGAAACAAAGCATCACGATGTGACCAACATCACTTATCTCCCCAACTGCTCAGCAACGCTTCGAAAACTCATCAAAGCCGCTTCGATATTTTCAATGATTTCATCAGCTAAAATATCAGGGGCGGGCAGATTGTCCAAGTCGGTTAAAGAATGGTCTTTCAGCCAGAAAATATCCAAGCTGGTTTTTTCGCGCTGATTGATTTCATCGATACTAAATTTACGCCAGCGTCCGTCGGGATTGTTTTCGGCATGATAGGTTTCTGCCCGCTTGGAACGGTCTTCTGGGCAATAGCAGGTAATGAAATCCTGCAAATCTGCCAACTGCATCGGTTTTTTCTTCAGCGTGTGATGCACGTTGGTGCGATAGTCATACACCCAGACTTCTTGGGTAACGGCTTTTTCCTGTGCGGGGCGGTTATCAAAGAACAACACATTTGCTTTCACGCCTTGGGCGTAGAAAATCCCCGTTGGCAAACGCAAAATTGTATGTAAATCGGTCATCCGCAATAGTTTCTTACGCACAGTTTCGCCTGCGCCGCCTTCAAACAGCACATTGTCGGGTACGACCACGGCAGCCCGCCCGTTGTTTTTGAGCATGGTGTAAATATGCTGCAAGAAGTTGACTTGTTTGTTGGAGGTGGTTGCCCAAAAGTCTTGGCGGTTATAGACAAAATCTTCGGTTTCGGCTTCGCCCTCGGCATTGGTAATGGTCATGCTGCTTTTTTTGCCGAATGGCGGATTGGCTAAAACCAAGTCCACTTTGCGTGCGCTGGGTGCAACCAAGGAGTCATCGGAACTAATCGGGCTTTCGCCGTCCATTTCGCCGATGCCGTGTAAAAACAGGTTCATCAAACACAAACGGCGGGTATTGGCGACAATTTTATTGCCGAAAAACGTCCCGTTTTTTAACCGCGCTTTTTGCTCGGTGTTTAGATTGGCGTGTTTTTCCAAATAACTGTATGCCGCCGCCAATAAAAAGCCGCCGGTGCCACATGATACATCAACTACAACTCATTTCTTTTTTGTTGCAAAAGAACAACGCATTTTGATATTTTTTCAGATATTCTATCACTAGAATGTTTTTTAGAGAAGCCATACATATTCATGAGCAAAAAATCTAATCTCCTAATTTCTTCGTCCAATTTCAACTTTCTATAGAATTCACAAATAGTTTTATCTGTAATAAATTTATTCTCCACTTTTATATAGTAGTTCTTATCTCTATAAAATAATTCTGTTATACTTCCATCATCAACATTAAATTTCGAAGAATATACTTCATCCCATATAAAATCTTTCTTTGCTCTGTTACATTTTTTACACGAAAGCACTAAATTTTTTATTTTACCTGCATTTATAGAATCTCCATTAAATGATGATTCACATAAAAAATGATCGATTTCAAATAATTCAGAACTTACTACATCCGTTGTTATTCCACAATATGAACATTTATCGCTGTATATGTTTCTAAACAACTTATTATAAACACTATCTTTTTTATTTATTTGATTATATATTATTTTAGTTCGAGAATGTTCAGCTTTTATTTTCTTTTCTAAAGCGTCTTTTTCAGGCACAATATTTTTTTTTGAAACACAATATATCGTATTTCTATAATCATTCTTCATATAATTTTCTCATTTCTTCAAAAGCCTTAATAAGACTATCTATATCAGCCTTTGTTAAATTATCGTAATTTGATAATCCATTAATAGAATTCTCCATTTTTTCAAATAGATATTTTTCAACATATCTTTTTGAAGAAATATTTTTCAAAATATTTCTATTTAAAAGGATATTTTTTGTAGCATTGACTATTTTTTCATTCCAATTATCTTGAAAAAACGAATCCACATCGCAAGGATAGGTACTAGAATTATATTTTTTTAATGTACTATATTCCATTTTGTCTTGGTATTGAGTAATTACTATTATTTCTTTAAATGGGAAAATTTTTTTAATTATTAGACCAAGCTCTTCACCAGAAATTTTATTATTTTCTACGTTTCCATTTTCAAAAAGCATTGAATCCAAAAATAATATATCAGCTTTTTGAATTTCATTATTCTCAAGCAAGTCTTCGTAGGAATATTTATTTTCAAATTTTAATTCTGAATATTTATATTCAGCCTTATTATTTGAATATGAATTTAAATATCTCGAAACATACAAATCAATTTTGTCATCTACATAAAGCATAGTTATCAATTCCATTTTAAATCGTTTCCTCCATTTCAAAAATAAATCCAAATCCACCCTCTCCTGAAATAGAAAGAATTTCTCCTTTTTGTAAATTAATTGTATTGTTAATTATCCACATCCCGAGACCATGCCCATTTGTTCTGCTTGTTTCATGTGGCTCTAAAATAATTCTTGGGTTATCTAAATATTTTTTCAACAATCCCTTCCCATCATCATAATACGATATTTTCAGCTTATTATTATTCCTACTAATTACAATTTTTATTTTTAACTCATTAGTTTCGCTATTTTGTTGAACACTATTTAATATTAAATTATCAAATATAGTATAGAATGTGTCTTTTGAAATATTAAATTCTACTTTATCATCTATACATGTTTCTATGTTTAACCAAGAATAATCTTTTTTCCAACCTTCTAATATCGAATTTACAATTTCTTTTATATTTAAACGTTCTGCAAAAAATTGTTTCTTTTCTACTTTTTCTAAAATTGCATCAATAAAACTAAGTATCTTTTTTACTGCTCTATGATTATTTTTTAATAAACCTGGTATATCTTCACACGCAATTTTTCTATTCTCTGGACTATTAACAATTTCCCAAACTTCATATTTTTGTAGAGCATTAACAATGTCATCATAGGATGGTTCCATTTGGTTTCTATCGTTATTTATCTCATGTGCTATTGATGTAGCCTTCATTCCAGATGTTGCTAAAGCATTTAAAATTCTAACATCATATTTATACCTTGCTTCTACATTCGCTTTCTCTTGTTCAAATTTTTCACTATTTTGTTTAAATAATTTAAGCTCATTAACAAGCTTATCTTGTTCACTTTTATCTAAATTTTCTATCCTTTTAGGATTTTTAACAATTTCATCTGATATTTTTTTTATAAGCTCTTCTTCACCTCTATTTTTTTCATTTATTTTTCGAATTATCTTTTGTCTATACCTTTCAAATTCTTTGATCCCAGTTAATATAATTTGAACGAATAATTTATAGTATATATTCTCATCTAATCCTTGTCTATTCATAAGATCTTGCAATACTATATTTTGTTGCTTATCAATCAATACATATCCAGACACTTGATTTTCTCTAACTCTCCAAGCCCCTGTGGGATGTGATGCCGCTGCTGGAGATTTTCTTGTTCTTTTCCCTAATCCCAACCAATCTTTTTCACCTTCAAACGATGATATGCTAAAAGCATTTCTATAAAGAATCACACCACTATCGACACTTTCATCAGTACTTAGATATTTATATAAAAATTTTTCTTTATCTTGCTTTGTCGCATTGAAGTTGAAAAGTAAGTTTGCAGAAAATCTCCCAAGTTTCTCTAATTCAGAAAATAATTCTTCTCCTCCCATCTCAGAAATTTCATTACCTTCAAATTCATCAAAAATGTTCACTTCACTATTGTATGTATTTAAATCTATTTCTGGACAATACTTTATGGCCTCACTATTAAACTCGTCTGAAAGCACTGATACAGTTAGTATTCCTTTATTATATTTTAGCAATATATTCGCTCTACAATTTTTTCCAGGTTCAGGTTTTGGAAAATGCAACTTCACAAATTCATCATATTCATTAGCTATAATCCGTATCTTCATAGCTGTATCATTATATGTTCTCTCAAGGTACTTATTTAACTTTTCAATCCTCTTAGGAGTCCATTTTTCTCTAAGATTGTTTATTACTATACAAGTACCTTTATTTTCTATGCTAGAATCTGAATCTAATGTGGATTTATTCCAATCTGTTTTCCAAACAACTCCGTTTTTTTGTGCCTTTTTACTATACAATTGTATATTTTTACCTAATCTTGACAAGGCAAAACGACCTACTCCTTTCTCTCCAGCTTGCACTCTAACATTATTATTTGTATCAATGAAATCATATCCTTTATTGCTTTTCCCAATATGCATCCAGTGTTTCTTTATATCCTCTGAATCCATGCCATCTCCATTATCAGTTATTTTCAGCGTTGTTTTATCTATAAACTCTAATGTAACAACCAAAGCATTCGCATCATATGCATTTTTAACCAATTCTAAAACTGCCGCCTCATCATTGGAAAAGTTTTGTACACCTAAAAGTTCTGCAATTGTACTATCTTCAATACTATATTTAAGATATTCCATATTTCCCCCACTAAAAATTAAATTCTTCAATATCCTTTGATGTAATTCTCAATGAACTTCCACTAATATTTATCCCTACCTTCTTTACATAGTCCATGAAATTTTCACTTTCAAGAATTCTTTTTGCAAAATCCAGATTATATTCTTGCCTTTCATCTCTTAAGGATATATACATTCCTGCATATGGAATACAATCCTCCTCTATCCTATATATACAGACTTTATCTGTAATAATTGTTGATATAAGAAGTTTTTCGCATTTAATCCCTGAAAGTGCTTGCGTTCTTCCATATTCAAACCACTTTGATTTTTTATCAGATTTTCTTTCTGTTAATTCTCTTTTAAATTGGCTCAAATAGGAAAAAGCACCAGGATATAAATTTGCAAATTCATTTTCTTCATATTTTATTAACCGATTATTAATATACTTATATGGAAAAATGATTTTTTCAACTTTACCATACCTTATAGTTCTTGGTGCTGCAGTTGGCATAATTGCATCTTTTTCAATCATGAAATTCCCAACCCTATAATATCCCTCTATTTCATTATACATATTTTCATTAATTACATATGCTTTATTTAATAATGTTGCTACCACATGTGAAACTTTGAAATAATCGCCAAATCGGTTATTTCCTATATTAAACTCATTAGAAAAAATCCATTTCCCTTTCATTGTTTTTTTACTAATGGATAATTGATTATTACAACACATGTCGAAATATTTAATCTTTTCACTAATATAGTTTTTATCAAAAATTATAATAGCTGACTTAACTAACGCATCACCAAATATTTTTTCTTTTGTATAATCTTTTATAACAACAATATCCTCAATCATAAATTCTCTAAGTTTATCACCAAAAACTGTTTTAAATATACTGCTCGGTATTAAATAAGACATCTTACCTTCATTTGATAAATGCTTTAAACTATGTTCTATAAATGCATAGCAATAGTCAAATTTTCCTTGTCTACATGTCTCATATGTCTCCTTAACAAATTTTCTTTCATCTTGAGATAAATCACTGTAAGTTATATATGGAGGATTACCTACTATAAAGTCAACTGGTATACTTAACTCATTTTTTAGATAATCTTCATTATATATTTTCCATTTAACGTCCTGTATTCCATTTTTTTTTGCAACTAAATTTAAGTTAAAAATACACTTTTCAAATTGCTTTTTGTCAATTTCGAATCCAAAAATATTATTTTCTAAACCATTTTTTATTTCCTCATTGGAATATTTCAGTTTCATTGCTTCTTCAATATATCTTACAACTATTTCAATAAGAATATTGCCATCACCACAAGAATTCTCTAATATTGTTTTATTTACTATATTCTTACAATAACCAACAGAATCCAATAACTCTTTAACATAATTTTCAGGAGTAAAGATTTGACACTTATTTACTATATTTCTTTCATTTGTTTTTTTTATCATCATAATAATCCAATTTTTATTACTTCACTATTTAACTTCTCCAAAGAAATAATCTGTTTCATAGCAAGCTTTCTAAGTTCTATCATTCTTTCTTTTTGTTCCATACCTTTTCCAATAAGAATTGCATTATAACTTTCCATATTGGCAAGCACCAGTAACTCATTCAGACTTGCATAATCTCTCATATTGCCTTTCAAATCTGGATTTTCTTCACGCCACTGTTTTGCTCGCTTGTTAAATAAGGCAACATTGAGCATATCTGCTTCACTTGCATATTTATAGGATAACTGTTCGTTGGTAAGATCCTTTAATAGATATTCTTTGATTGCATCTGTATGGATTTTATAGTTAATCTTAGAAATTTCTCTATTCAAATTCCAACCTAATGATAGCTTAGAATTTTCATCTAACTTAAGCCTTTTGTAATCTTGGATTAAATAGAGCTTAAACTCTGCTGAAATCCACGAAGCAAATTCCATTGCTATATCAGGATGAGCGAACGTTCCTCCGCCTCTCCCAGATTTAGAAACAATACCAATCGCATTTGTATTTTCAATCCATCTTTGAGGCGATAATGTGAATGCATTTGTTCCTGCTTCCTTTCTAAAGGAGTCGAATTCGACCCCTTTAAAATTAGGATTATGAATAGTCTCCCATAGACCAAGGAATTCAATTGTATCTCTTACTCTTAGCCAGTTTTTAACAACATCTTTAGGTTCATGCACATTTTTGTATCTTGCAATATCCGTTAAACTTATATAGTCATTTTTAAAGTCTTCAGTATAAATTTGAATAGCAAAACCTTTTGCTTCAATCGTGTCTTTTTTCACCTTAGACATGTGAGTGCCTCCTTTATGCTGATGTACTGTTTACAACATTTATTTTCGTAATAACTGCTCTAAACAGCACACCAACGATTCATTTTTTTGATTTTAAACTTTGGTAGAAGCTCTAAAACCATTGTATTTACTTGACTATTTGCCTGTGTCATTATTATGACACGAAACCCTGCTGCCGGGTCGGCAATCAGGGTATCTGCCTGCGGGCGGACGCATTCGACAATTGCTTGAATCAAAGCACGCGGCGTAAAGTATTGCCCCGCGCCGGATTTGGTATCTTCGGCATTTTTTTCCAAAATGCCTTCGTAAATATCGCCTTTTACATCCACGCCCAAGCGCGTCCATTTGGTTTCATCAATCATCGCTACCAAACGGGATAATTTGGCCGGGTCTTGGATTTTGTTTTGCGCCTTGGCAAAGATTTGACCAAGCAAGCCTTTGCGCATACTTAAATCGCGCAACAAAGCGAGATAATGACTTTCCAATTCCGCGCCTGTGCGGTCGGTCAGACTTTTCCAGTTGTATTCTTCGGGAATGCCGACATCACGATTGTAGGGCGGCTGGCTGTATTCAAACGCCATTTTCAAAAAAATCAGATAAGTAATTTGTTCCAAATAGTCGCCGTAGCTCACGCCGTCATCGCGCAGCATATGGCAGAAACTCCAAACCTTTTGGACGATGGCGTTTGAAGTGTGGTTTTGCGTTGTGGTCATATTCGTTTTCTCTTTAATTTATTTATCCAAAAGGCTACCTGAAAAAGCCGCTTTTAAGACCGCCTGTTTAAGCAGCTCGGCTTGTTTGAGTTGTTTGACAAGTTCGGCGGCGAGTTGGTCGCAGGCGGTGAGTTTGCTTTCCAAAATGGCAACGATTTGGGTTTGTTCTGCTGGGGAGCAAATGGGGATATTAATATTCTTTATATCTCTCAAATAAATAGCTTGTTGAGCAGTTGAACCTGATAAGCCTATCATTTCTTGATTCGTTTTTGGCGATTGCATTGCAAAATTTAAAAATACATTATTAATAAAATCTAATGGTTTAATTAAGATGACACTCCCAAGTAAACAAAAAATTTCATCAATATTAACAAGACACATTCTTCCTACGGTAGCTCCACGACTAACAATTACAAGATCTCCCTTTTCAGGATCACAACGGCGACGTGCTTTTTCTGCTGTTGCTTGATCAATGAATAGTGGCTCATCTAGTGATATGCCATTTTCTCTTATATCTTTTGCGGATAAGAAATAAATTCCATCTTCTTGAACTGGAGGTTTAAAGTGTTCGCCATCTGTGATTTTTCTTGAGAGAGTTTCCAATTTAATCATTCCCCACCCACTCGGCAAGCCTGCAAAATTGTCTTCAAACTTAACCGCTTGTGTCGGTGCTTTGGGCTTGCTCGGTTTTTTCCCTTCTTTTCCATTTTGTTCCCATTGGCTGGCGGCTGTTTGCCAGTCGGCAAGCTGTTGGGCGTGGTGTTGTTCGCGGGTCGTCTGAATTTGGGCGAGCAGTTCGTTTTCAGACGGCAAGGTATCTGCGTGCTTGCTACGCCATTCTTTGGTGAGCTCGCCGTTAAAGGCGTTTTTAAGCAGGGATTGGCGGTATTGCTGGATTTGCTGTGCTGCGGTTTTCAGACGGCCTATGCCTTCGTCGATTTCGTCAAACAGGCTTTCGATTTTATTGACGATGGCTTGTTGGGTTTCAATAGGGGCTATTAAAAATTGGCATTTTTTTAAAAACGCAAAATGGCGAGCGTAGCCTCGATCAGTCAAATCTATTGATAAACAATAATAATAAGCATATTTAGGATAGATACCATTTTGGGGCTCTAAAACTTTGATTCCATCAGCACCAGCAACGAATGGAAAAGAAACGTATTTAAAACATTTTGTATGATCGCCAAAGACTATTACAGGACTGCTTATTTTTAAGATCAAACTTTCATCGTTTGAATATCCACCAATAAATAAATTTCCCTGATCAATTACAGGGTATTTCCCATTATCAAGATATTCTTTTTGAGAGATTTTTTTATCACTTATAGATACGACATTAAAAAACATATTAAAAGGAACGTATTCCCACCCTTCTGGCAACTGCTGTTCTGCGGTCATTTTTATGCTGTCCATTGTCGGTTAATCTCGTCTAATAGGGTGTTAAAGTCTTGGTCGTTGGCGGCAATTTCACTCAATACATCATAGGCTTGCCCTAAGCCGCCGTATTGATTGAATGGGGTAAGTTCAAAGTCGTTCCCTTCGATGGCAAAGGAAGTGATAATGTGGTCGCGAATCATGGTCAGCCATTGCATTTGCTCTTCGGTCAGCGGTTTGTCGGCGCGGGCGTTGTGTTCAAACGTCCATGTTTGGAAGTTTTTACGCACGGTTTTGCTAAACGGCGTGATTTTGTCATCAATGCCAATCACGCGGCGAACAAGGCTGACTAAGGCGGTGAGTTCGTTTTCTACCTGTTCGCTGACGTTATCCAAACGCGCGTATGCCTGCCAGATATGACTGAATGCCAATTTCGGTTTGGCTTTTTTGATGGCATCTGCCAGCGCTTTAATCATCGCAAGGCTTAAGGCTTGGCGTTGATAAGGCTGATTATAGAAAATCTGTAAGGCGGTGATTTCGTCTTTGTTGCTGCGTATCCATTCGGCAAAATCTTGGGTCAGGGTTTCATCATTTTCCGCCCAGCCTGCGTGGATGACTTCATCAATCTCGGCGTCAATTTTCTGCTCGTTTTGTTTGCGGATGTCGTCCAATGTGGTGATGAGCTCCATGGAAAGCGGACGTGTGGCGGCTTTGACGCGTTGTTTTTGTATCTGTAAAACGGTTTTTTCAGACGGCATATCATCAATGGAAATGCCTTCTTGCTCGCAAGCTGCCCGATGGATTTCGTCGGCATTGATGGCATGAAACAGGTCTTTAATCAATTGCGGTAATGGGATGCCGCCAGTAATGGCGGTGATTTGCTGCTGTTGTTCGTCATCAAGCTGTTTGTTTAAACGGGCAAGGCGTGCCGCCAGTGAGCTGATGCTGTCGCTATCAAATGCGCCGCCGAAGACGACGGCTTTGCCCAATTCGGAGAAGCTGACGGAACGCTTGGTGTCTAATTGCTGGCTTGCCGTTTTGAGGGATTTGGTTACACCGATGGCATCGACAATCACATAATGGGTTTTGGCCGATGATGCGGAAGGGCTGACTTTTTGCAAGCCTTCTTTATCAAGCGTGCGTGTGCCGCGTCCTTTCATTTGCTCGAAATAGTTGCGACTTTTGACATCGCGCATAAACAGCAGGCATTCGAGCGGGCGGACATCGGTTCCCGTGGCAATCATATCGACGGTAACGGCAATGCGCGGGTTGTAATCGTTGCGGAAATTCGCTAAGACGGTTTTGGGTTCTTCGCCTTGTTCGATGATTTCGCCGTTCTCTCCCACAATATCGTCTTTGGCTTTGTAAGTGATTTTTTTGCAAAATTCGTTGCCTTGCCCGAACTCTTCCCGCACCATTTTGATGATGTCGTCGGCGTGGCTGTCGTTTTTGGCAAAAATCAAGGTTTTGGGTACTTCTTGACGATTTGGGAACATTACGGGCAAATGGTCGCGGAATGTCCGGATAATGGTGCGGATTTGGCTTGGATTGACGACATCCCTGTCGAGTTGCTTGGCAGTATAGGCCTCATCGCTATCTTGCTGCTGCCAGCGTTTACGGCGTGTGGTGCGTTCGCGATGTTCGATCAATTCTTCGGCTTTGAATTTGCCGCCATCAAGACTGATTTTGGTATTGATCAGATAGACTTCATTGCCTACGTTTACGCCATCGGCAACGGCTTGCTCGTGGCTGTATTCGCTGACGACATTTTGATTGAAAAAACCAAAAGTGCGGTTGTCCGGTGTGGCAGTTAAGCCGATCAGGTAAGCATCAAAATAATCCAACACTTGTCGCCACAGGTTGTAAATGGAGCGATGGCATTCGTCGATAAAGATAAAATCAAAAAATTCAGGTGGCAGATCCGGTTGATAGGCAACGGGCAAGGGTTCTTTTAAGCGGTTTTCCCATTCTTCCAATTCCATGCTGTCATCCGGTATCGCCAGATCTTCCCCTTTTAATAGGGAATACATGCGCTGAATGGTACAAATGCAGACTTCTACGCCGTTGGGAATATGCGGTGATTTAATGACTTGAGCGTTGTAGAGTTCGGTAAATTTTCGGTTGTCATCAGGTGGAGTAAAAACCAACATTTCCTGCTCGGCCTGTTCGCCCAAATTGACGGTATCGACTAAAAATAAAATGCGGCGTTTGCCTGTGTATTTGAGCAAACGATACATAATGCTAATGGCGGTATAAGTTTTACCTGCACCTGTGGCCATCTGAATCAAGGCGCGCGGCAAATCTTTTGCCAAAGAATCTTGCATATTTTCGATGGCGGTTAATTGGCAATCGCGCAATCCGAGTTCAGCCGCAGATAGATGATTGGGATTAAGTAGCGGGATAGCCTTGAGTTTGGCGCGTAGGGTGTTTTTGCCTTCGTTTGCCCATTTTTGCAATGTCTCAGGACGATGAAAATGAAATACTTCACGGGCACGAGGCGCGGGATCGTTGCGGTTGGTAAAACGAGTAATGACACCCGTGCTTTCATATAAAAAAGCAATATCCGCTTGCGGGATATGTTTGAGTTCGCTATCGGCATAACGCGCGCTTTGCTCTTCAACCGTATTGAGCTTATGGCCAAAGTTTTCTTCTTTAGCTTCAATAATGGCAACCGGCTCTCTATCGACAAATAACAGATAATCTACCGGACCGCTGTCGGTTGGATATTCACGCACTGCCACGCCCAAACTGCTATTGGGATTAAAGTGCTTCACCGACTGTATCGTCCAGCCTGCCTGCTCCAATTTTGGGTCAATGATGTCGCGGGCTTGCTGTTCGGGATGCTGGTTGTAGGTTACCGGCTTGGTCATAGATGTTTCCTAGATGATGAGTTAAATCAAAGATAAACTTTAATTGCTAGGTTTAATGGTTTTAATGAAATATTTTACAGAATCAATATAAAATTCCTATCGAAATCTTAAAAGAGTTTTCAGACAGCTCTCTATTATCCCCCCAATTCAGAACAATAAAGTTCATCTTTGTAGAAATATACATTTCCACGAATCCTTCATAAGAGGACCGCACTTTAATTATTCAACCTGATAAAACGCCTGGAGCTTTATATGCAACAACGTACCCAAATCCCATGCAACACCATTAAATTTGAGAGTGAGCGGCTTCCGCCAAGAAAGAGCTGGTGCGCATTAAAGGCGTAACCCACGTTTCTTTATATGATAAAGATGCAGACAAATCGGTTGGAATACTGATGGTTTTCTTTAAGGAAAATTTATAATGAATAAGGCTGTTTTTATGAGACAGCCTTATTTCTTAAGAGAAATCGCGATATACGAAAATAAAGTAGCTAAATAAGTTTATAAGAATATTTGATTCTTAGAAGTAACAAAATTTACAACGTAATTTCATCAATGGATTTGCCGAAACTCGGTACAAACACCTGCAAAAAATAATTCATTTCGGGGCTTTGCCATTGATCCATCAATTTTTCTAACCGCACTTTTGCCGATTTAAATTCCTGATTGCCATTTTCCAGCTCAAATTTCACCTTAATATAAGCACAAATTAAATCCGCCTGCTTCACAATGTGCTTTTCTTCCTCAGCAAAACATTGATTATCCAAGTAGGGTAAAAAATCGGCTTGTAATGCTTTCGGCAGTAAACTCATTAAATGCAACTCAGCCGCCGTTTCAATTTGTTTATAGGCATGCGTGATCTCGTCGTTGAAATACTTAATCGGGGTAGGTAAATCGCCGGTGAAAATTTCCGAGGTGTCGTGATACATCGCCATGACAGCAATACGATCCGCGTTGAGTTGGGCACCGTAAAAACGGTTTTTAATCAGGGCCAACGCATGAGCAACAAAAGCCACCTGCAAGCTGTGTTCCGCTAAATTCTCTCGTTCAATATTGCGCATAAGCGACCAGCGCTGAATCAATCGTAAGCGATCCAAACAGGCGAAAAAATGACTGATTTTAATTTGTTCCATGCCACACCCCATTAATTAAAGGTATATTCTTCGATAACCACAGGAATCTTATACACTTGACCCAAGCGGGAAATTTCAACCTGAACCTGTGTATTCGGACGCACATCCGCGATAAGTTTCATCATGTCAGCCGGCGAACGTGCCTCAACTTCATTGATTTTCAGAATAATATCGCCTGCCTGTAACCCAGCTTTTGCTGCCGGGCTATTCGGAATAATGCTGGTGATGAGCACACCTTGCGAAGATGCGCCTTGCCCATTACTAAATAAAATATCCGTTTGCACACCGAAATAGCCACGAATGACACGTCCATCACGAATAATTTTTTTCATAACGTCGTTTGCCAAATCAATCGGAATGGCAAAATTTAGCCCTTCTGCAATTTCATTGGCGGTTTTGCCGATACTCAACGTGCTGATACCCAATAGCTCACCGGCAGAATTAATTAACGCCCCACCGGAATTACCTCGGTTAATGGAGGCGTCAGTTTGGATAAAGTTTTGGCGACCCAGCGCTTCACCGACCGCACTACGCCCTACCGCACTGACAATCCCTTGCGACACACTTTGCCCCAAATTGTATGGATTACCAATGGCCAGCGCCACATCGCCCACATGCACAGGGCGATTGGGATTTTGTGGAATCGTGGATAAGTTATCCGCTTTGATTTTTAACACAGCTAAATCCGTTAACGCATCCGAACCAATGAGTGCCGCATCAAAAATATTGCCGTTTTGCAATGCCACCACAATTTGATCGGCATTTTGAATCACGTGCTTATTAGTCAGGATGTAGCCGTCTTTCGACATGATCACGCCGGACCCCAAGTTATTCACTTGGAACTGAGAGGAAGAGGAAGTAAAGGCTTGATTATAAACATTCACCACCGCAGGCGAGGCAATACGCACAGCATCCCGATAGGAAGCAACATCATGTTGAGAGTCAGTGATTTTAGGCATGACATACAAAATCACGGCAGCAGAAGCCAAGCCGATAATCGCCGAATGAAAAAGTTTCTTTAGCATCAGTTCCTCATTTTCTTATATAAATTAACTTGAGATCATCGCCAACAGGTTCGCAAGATTGCAGTTGCCATAAAGGCGCATCGGCAAGTTGCGTTAAATTAGGCAAATGGCATAAATCTCTGGCTTGATCGCCTAACAATTTTGACGCCATGTAAATAATCAGTTCATCCACCAGATTTTCAGCAATTAATGCGCCCGCCAACGTCGCGCCCGCTTCCACCCAAAGGGTGTTAATTTGACGCTTGCCTAACTCTGCCATCAATGCCTGCAAGCGCGTTTCGCCTTGATTTCGGTCTAATTGCAAGTAATCAGTAAAGACTGGAAAGCCAGTAAGCGGATAATCATCTTCGCCCACCAACCAAACCGGTGATTCCGTTGAAAACACCTTAAAATCCGACCGCACTTTATGGCTAGAATCCAAAATCACACGCACCGGTTGGCGTAGTTTTTCTTGTGGATAACCGGCTTTTACGTCAAGCGGCAATTCTTCCCAACGCACATTTAAACTTGGATCATCCGCCAGCACGGTTTGTGAAGTCGATAAGATTGCAGAAGCCTTAGCGCGATATTGCTGCACATCCGCTCTTGCCTGTGCGCCGGTAATCCATTTGCTTTCACCACTTGCCATGGCAGTTTTGCCATCAATACTCATGGCCAGTTTTAACTGTACGAAAGGTTTGCCGGTACGCATGCGTTTCAAAAAGCCTTTGTTTAGCTGTTCGGCATTTTCTTCCAATAATCCCACCGCACTTTCAATGCCTGCATCGCTTAAAATCTGTAACCCTTTGCCCGCCACTTGTGGGTTCGGATCGCACATCGCAGCAATCACTTTACTCACGCCTGCTTCAACCAAGCCTTTCGCACAAGGCGGCGTACGCCCAGAATGAGAACAGGGCTCTAAGGTAACATACGCTGTTGCACCACGGGCATTTTCACCGGCTTCACGTAATGCCATCACTTCCGCATGCGGCTCACCGGCTTTGGCATGAAATCCTTTGCCGACCACCTTGCCATCTTTCACCAAAACACAGCCCACGGAAGGATTTGGCGTTGTGGTGAACTCGCCCTGTTTGGCTAAATCAAGCGCCAGTTGCATAAAAGCAACATCTTGCGGGCTAAATGGTTCGTTCATTAATGATCCTTTAAGTTTTCGATTTCTTGGCTAAATTGGTTAATGTTATCAAAACTCAAATAGACGGAGGCAAAACGGATATATGCCACTTTATCTAAATGCTTTAATTCTTCCATCACTAACGTGCCCACCAGTTGACTCGGCACTTCGCGCTCGCCGGTTGCGCGCAATTTATGAATAATGCGGCTAATGGCTTTTTCCACATCGTCCGCACTCACAGGGCGTTTTTCCAAGGCATGTTGAATACCACGACGTAATTTATCTTCATTAAACGGCTCACGATTGCCGTTATTTTTAATCACTTTTGGCACAATCAATTCTGCCGTTTCAAAGGTCGTAAAACGTTCGTGACACTGACCGCACTCTCTGCGGCGACGCACCTGAAAACCGTCAGAAACCAAACGACTGTCGATTACCTTGGTTTCTTCTGTCGAACAAAAAGGACAACGCATACTTGTCTCCCATCATAAATAGCGAAAAAAACAACCGCACTTTGGCGTAAATAGCGCAGTTATTTTACAAATTATTTGCACAAAGTGCGGTATAAAAAACCAAAATTTTTAAGTCTTACTTCAAGACAATCGTTTATAGCAAACGCAAGTAAACCGTGATTTCTTCCCGATCGTGATACAGGTGTTTTGCCTGTAACTGGAATTTTAACCCTTGCTGCGACAATTTATCCGCAATAAATTGCAGACATTGTTGTACTTCCGCATAGCGTTTTTTCATCGGTAGCTTCAAATTAAAGATCATGCTGTGACACCAACCGTTCAACAGCCATTTCACCATTAACTCGGCAATTCGGCTTGGTTGCTCCACCATGTCGCACACCAGCCAATCAATTTTACGTCGTTTCGGCGGCTGAAACTTAAAACCGTCTTCCGCACAATGTTCAATGCGCCCCGTATCATGCAGACCGGCTGCCATTTTGCCGTGATCGACGGCATATACAAATAAACCACGTTTCACTAACTGATATGTCCAACCGCCCGGGCAAGCGCCGAGATCCACGGCATACATGGTTTCGTTAAGCAATTCCGCTTCTTTTTGGCGCGGAATAAAATTCAAAATGGCTTCTTCCAATTTTAATGTCGAACGGCTTGGCGCATCGGCAGGGAATTTTAAGCGTTGAATACCCATTAAGTGTGCAGAATGATTGTGATTGTAAGAGTAACCCACATAACAAGCATTATTTTGTAAGAAAAAAACATGCAATGTCAGACCGCACTTTAGGTGATGTTTAGCACTCAGCCAGCCTTGCTTTTTCAAGGCTTGGCGCAGTGGCACCGTGAATTTACGGCAAAATCCCAGTAATTCTTTCGCTTCATTCGTATCGGCGGTTTCTACCCATAATTCATTGCTGTTTGTTAATGGAATGCTTTCCGCAATTTGCTGATATTGTTGAAGAATCGGGGTAATACGATCCTGTTGCGGTAAATCCGTCAGCAAATCGGAAACCACGATCATTTGACGCGCAAAAATCAACTGTTGAAAGGGCAATTCTCGGGCTAATAAATCCGCCTCACCGGGCTGATAACATTCAAAAATCACATAGCCGCTGTTTTCGGTGACACGGGCGAAGCCAAAGACGCCTTTTTCTGCTGCTTTATCGGTGATTTCTGCCGCCAACTCGCACTCAAATCCCATCCGACAATATAATGCCAACTTATTCATTTTCTTGTTTATTTTCTTCTTGATTAATGGTTTGAATGATCCAGGAACGAAACGCTACAATGCGCTCATCATTACTGTTATCTAAATGATTGACCACATAAAAGGATTTCGGATCCCGCAAATGGGTATCAAATACCGGTTGTAAATTGCCGTTGTCCAACTCTTGTTGCGCTAAAATACGATTGGCAAGCACAATGCCTTGTTCATGAATTGCCGCTTGCAAGGCCATGAAGGTATGACTAAAGATTGGGCCTTGCTGAATATTCAATTCTTCCAATGCCAAATAATTTGCCATATGTTGCCAATTATCGCGGGCATGAATGTGCAACAAGGTATGATGTTTTAAATCCTGTGGCTGATGAATTGGTTTTTGTGCCAATAATTTCGGTGCAGCAAGCACCAGTAAATCCTCTTCCACCAAACGATCCACTTGTAAGTTATCCCAGTTGCCTTTGCCGTAATAAATCGCAATATCAATGTCTTGGCTAAGCAAGCCTTCATCTTGATCGACACCTTTTAAGCGTACTTCAATGTCGGGATATAATTTATTAAATTCGCTTAAACGTGGCACCAACCATTGAATACCAAAAGTTTGCGGCACACTGATGGTTAAATGTTTATCATTTTTTAAAGCGAATAATTTATCCGTCGCCTCCGCTAAACGGTGCAGAATTTTGGTGATGTCCGCATAGTAGGCTTTGCCAAAATCAGTTAACTCCAGCGCACGATTTTTACGTTTAAATAACGTAACGCCTAAGAAATCTTCCAAAATTTTTATTTGATGGCTAATCGCTGCTTGCGTCACAAATAATTCATCCGCCGCTTTCGTGAAACTTAAAAATCTCGCGGCTGACTCAAATGCTTTTAGCGAATTTAAAGGTGGCAAACGTTTATACATGTTATTTCCCAATGATTCATTTCTTAGAAAAAATTTAAATCAGATTACTTTTTTTTATCAATCTAATAAAAAAATCTCTTTTGCCCGTTATACTTATTCTACTTAAAATGAAACCATACTTAAGTCACAATTTCTTAACTGTTAAGATTTTCGAATTAAGTATGATGTTGTGTTTGCATATTGTTTGGTTTTTCCAAACCAAAGTAACGAAAGTTACTTTTTCTTTTCATTTCCTGTATTTTCGGCATTTTCGCCAGACACCGCTCCTAAAAGAGCGGTGTTTTTTATGGGCGATTTTAACATAGTTCTGCTGTTATTTCCTGCCCTATTCCTCTTCCACAAACGAGAGTCTTCCCACTTAAACTTTTCATTTGTTTTTACGACTAAAATATTTTCAATCCTGATGGAATGGTGTAGATTAAAAACGACTTAAATCTCAATCTATATTAAGGAAAAACCATGTCAGACTTACTTGATTGGAAAAATCTCGGATTCAGTTATATCAAAACAGATTATCGTTTTATCGCCCATTGGAAAGACGGCAAATGGGACAATGGTGAATTAACCACTGACAGCACATTGCATATTCACGAAGGTTCCACCGCGCTGCATTACGGACAACAATGTTTCGAGGGCTTAAAAGCCTACCGTTGCAAAGACGGTTCAATCAACCTTTTCCGTCCGGATCAAAATGCGAAACGTATGCAAAACACCTGCGATCGCCTGTTAATGCCACAAGTTCCGACAGAATTATTTATCCGCGCCTGTAAAGAAGTGGTCAAAGCCAACGAAAAATGGCTTGCGCCATATGGTAGCGGGGCCACACTTTATCTTCGTCCATTCGTTATCGGTGTCGGTGAAAACATCGGCGTACGCCCCGCACCGGAATACATTTTCTCCGTTTTCTGTTGCCCGGTAGGCGCCTATTTCAAAGGTGGTATGAAACCGTCTAATTTCTTGGTAACCGATTATGACCGCGCTGCACCACATGGTACCGGTGGCGTCAAAGTGGGCGGAAACTATGCTGCAAGTTTATTACCACATGAACTTGCCGCTGAACGCAAATTTGCTGATGCCATTTATCTTGATCCGAAAACCCATACCAAAATTGAAGAAGTGGGCGCGGCAAACTTTTTCGGTATCACACGCGATAACAAATTCATCACGCCACTTTCGCCATCCATTTTGCCAAGTATCACCAAATACTCACTGCTCTATTTAGCCAAAGAACGCTTAGGCATGGAAACCATTGAAGGTGATGTCTATATCAATGAATTAGACCAATTCGCCGAAGCGGGTGCTTGCGGCACAGCTGCGGTTATTTCACCTATCGGCGGCATTCAATATGGCGATGACTTCCACGTTTTCTATTCAGAAACTGACGTGGGTCCAATCACTAAACGCCTTTATGAAGAACTTACCGGCATCCAGTTCGGTGACGTAGAAGCACCGGAAGGTTGGATTGTAAAAGTAGATTAATTTCTGCTTTCCAAAGGATAAAAGTGCTGTCAAATTCGACCGCACTTTTTATTTACATCCGAAAAAAATCCCCATAACCTTAGGGCTACGGGGATTTTTTATTTTCCAGTTGAATTATGGATTAACAAATTTTTCGCCTAATTCAATATCTGCACGTAATGTCGGCAACATAGCATCTAACGCTTGTTGCTCAAACGCGCTGAGTTTACCAATTGGCAGGATTTCTTCTACGCCTTCTTTACCGAAACGAACCGGTTGAGCAAAGAAGCGAGCATATTTACCATCGCCTTCGACATAGCTACATTCAATCACCGTTTCGCCTTGTAATCCGCGTACTACCGCATTTGCAAAACGTGCCGCAGCTTGAGCCATGGATAAGGTTGCAGAACCGCCACCAGCTTTAGCATTCACCACTTCAGTACCGGCGTTTTGAATACGTTTAGTTAATGGTTCAATTTCTTCCTCTTTCCATTCAGCGTATGGCACTTGAGATAATAAAGGAAGAATGGTCACGCCGGAGTGTCCGCCAATCACCGGCACGGTTGTACGATAAACGTTTAAGCCTTTTAATTCGGCAACAAAGGTTTCTGAACGAACTACGTCCAATGTGGTCACGCCAAATAATTTACGTTTGTCATAAACACCGGCTTTTTTCAAGACTTCTGCTGCAATCGCAACGGTAGTATTTACCGGGTTGGTAATGATCCCAATGCATGCTTTCGGACAGGTCACAGCGACTTTTTCAATTAAGTTACGTACGATGCCTGCGTTAATGTTGAATAGATCTGAGCGATCCATTCCCGGTTTACGTGCTACACCGGCAGAAATCAGCACGACATCCGCGCCTTTTAATGCAGGTGTCGGATCTTCACCGGCAAAACCTTCCACTTTAACCGCGGTCGGAATGTGGCTGATATCCACAGCAACGCCCGGGGTTACCGGTGCAATATCATAAAGTGATAGCTCGGAACCTGCCGGCAACTGTAGTTTCAGCAATAATGCTAATGCTTGACCGATACCGCCTGCGGCACCTAAAACTGCAACTTTCATTTCATTCTCCTCATGTAGTAAGAAATGGGTAGTTAAAAATTTGTAAAAATTGTACGCCTACCAACGTTTAAATTCAAACAGACAAATTCAAATGTGCGATCTAACTCAAATTTTTTCTTTTTCCCCCGTAAAAAAGGTCATAAAAAACGCCTTAAATTTCCACCGCACTTTCACCTTATAAAGTAAATATTTATTTGCTAAAAACGCTATTTTTATGCAAAATTCAGCCACTTTAATCTGATAAGAGAAAGGTTCATGTTAAACGAAAATCCGGATAACCTGACAAAAGCATTCAAGGATCTATTGCGCCAAGAAAAATACGGTTCACAAAGTGAAATCGTCACCGAATTACATAAAATGGGATTTAGCTCGGTTAATCAATCGAAAGTCTCCCGTATGCTCAGTAAATTTGGGGCGGTTCGCACCCGTAATACCCGCATGGAAATGGTCTATTGCTTGCCAAGTGAGTTAAGCGTGCCAAATACGCGGAGTTCCTTAAAAGATTTAGTGTTAGACATTGATCATAACAACATGTTGATCGTCATTCGAACAACACCGGGCGCAGCACAACTTATCGCGCGTCTGCTGGATTCCGTGAGTAAAATGGAAGGCATTTTGGGCAATATTGCTGGGGATGACACCATTTTTGTGACACCAACCAAAGAAACTGACATCAATAACTTAATGTTGCGTATTCAAGACTTATTCGAAAATACCCTTTAAGTTCGACAAAAACAGAAAAACTGCATGAAAATTCTCATTACTGGAGCTACCGGTTTTATCGGAAGCGCGTTGATTCCTTCATTATTGGCGAAAAATCATCAAATTACCGCCTTGGTGCGCCATCCGGCAAAAGCCAAACAGCAACTCTCCTATCACATTGAATTCATTAATACATTAGATTACTTTCAGCATTTTAATCAGTTTGATGCGGTCATTAATTTAGCCGGAGAACCGATATTTTCTCGTCGATGGACAACCACACAAAAAGAGCGGTTAGAATCTAGCCGCATTTCATTAACAGAAAAACTGGCACACCTGATAAATCGTAGTGACGATCCGCCTCAATGTTTTATTTCCGGTTCCGCCACGGGTTATTACGGTGATTGGGGTGAACAACGGATTGATGAAAATACGCCAACGGCAGATCATTTTGCCGCTCGCTTATGTCAACAGTGGGAAGCCGCAGCCTTAAAAGCCAACACGCGAGTATGCCTCGTGCGCACGGGTATGGTGCTTGGTACAAAAGGTGGTGCATTGGCAAAAATGTTGCCGTTATATCGTTGTGGCTTAGGTGGAAAACTGGGTTCTGGCAAACAGTTCTGGAGTTGGATTGCCTTAGAGGATATGGTACGTGGCATTTTATTTTTATTGGAAAATACCGATTGCCGGGGCGCATTTAATTTCGTTGCTCCACATGCAATACGTAACGCCGAATTTAATGTGTTATTAGGTGAAATCTTGCACCGCCCTCACATAGCAACCGCTCCGGCGTTTATGTTGAAAATGTTACTCGGCGAACGTGCAAATTTATTACTCGACAGTCAAAATCTCGTGCCACAACATTTGCTAGCTCAAGGGTTTCAGTTTGAACATCCTGATCTTGCTCAATTCCTCCAGAAAGAAATCACCGTTAAATAAAATCTCTCGAATTTTCCACCGCACTTTTCCAAAATACGCTTTTTGACGTATAAAAAAGTGCGGTGGTTTTTGCTAGAATTTCTCCCAATTTTTTATTGTTCTTAAGCCCATAAATGGCGATAATACACCGCTTATACGAACGAATTGAACGCTATGACACATTACATTCTACTGATCATCGGCACGGCATTGATTAATAACTTCGTGTTGGTGAAATTCCTTGGACTCTGCCCTTTTATGGGCGTCTCAAAAAAAATCGAAACCGCTATCGGCATGGGCTTGGCAACAACCTTTGTGCTGACAGTGGCGGCGCTTTGCTCCTATTTAGTGGATAATTATATTCTCGCGCCATTAAATGCGACTTTTTTACGCACGCTTGTCTTTATTTTAGTGATCGCCGTGGTGGTGCAATTCACCGAAATGGTCATCAATAAAACCAGCCCAATGTTATATCGTTTATTAGGGATTTTCCTACCGCTCATTACCACCAACTGTGCCGTGCTTGGCGTGGCGTTATTAAACGTTAATCTTGCGCATAATTTAACGGAATCGGTGGCTTATGGCTTTGGTGCCTCTGCCGGTTTTGCCTTAGTTTTAGTCTTATTTGCCGCATTGCGTGAGCGTCTGGTTGCCGCTGATGTGCCGATGCCATTTCGCGGTGCGTCTATCGCCTTGATTACGGCAGGCTTAATGTCTCTCGCCTTCATGGGCTTTACCGGATTGGTGAAACTATAATGGCGACTTTCTATTATGTTCTTATTGCCATTGTTGTATTGGCGCTGATTTTCGGCGCCATTTTGGGCTTTGCGTCAGTAAAACTGAAAGTCGAAGCCGATCCTATTGTCGAAAAAATCGATGCGATTTTACCGCAAAGCCAATGTGGACAATGTGGCTATCCCGGTTGCAAACCCTACGCAGAAGCCATTGCCAATGGAGATGTAATTACGAAATGTATTCCGGGTGGCAGACCAACTGTCATTAAAATTGCCGAACTCCTTGGTGTTGAACCACCGGAAACAGACGATTTAGCAGAAGATCCTACACCGAAAGTCGCCTTTATTGACGAGAATATGTGTATCGGCTGTACCAAATGTATTCAGGCTTGTCCGGTGGATGCCATTATCGGTAGCAATAAACTCATGCATACCATCATTCCCGATTTATGTACCGGTTGCGAGCTTTGTGTTGAGCCTTGCCCAACGAGCTGTATTTCCATGATTAAAGTCGAAAAAAATATTGATACTTGGGATTGGAAATTCGATCCTAATTTAGTGATTCCGATTGTTGATACCACATCGGCTGAAAAGAAAATCATTGTGGGGAAATAAATGGCGGATGTATTAACACGTTTCAACAGTGGCAAACTTTGGGAATTTGATGGTGGCATTCATCCACCGGATATGAAGTCCCAATCTAACGGCACGCCTATTCGCACGCTTCCTCTGCCCGATGATTTTTATGTCCCGCTAAAACAACACGCCGGGACAGCAGGAAACCTATTGGTAAAACCCGGTGATCGCGTACTCAAAGGACAACCACTGACACAAGGTGATGGCTGGCGCACCTTACCTATTCATGCACCAACCTCCGGTACAGTCATTGCTGTAGGCCCTTATGTCGCTGCGCACCCATCCGGATTGACAGAAACCTGCGTACATATTCAAGCAGACGGCTTGGATCAATGGCGACCACAAATGCCAATCGAGGATTTTTTCACCCAAACTCGGGAACAGCTGATTGAAAAAATTTATCAAGCAGGTATTGCCGGCTTGGGTGGCGCGGTATTCCCGACAGCCGCCAAAATTCACTCTGCTGAAAAACAGGTTAAACTGCTGATTATTAACGGCGCAGAATGTGAACCCTACATCACCTGCGATGATCGCTTAATGCGCGATTACGCCGGTGAAATCATCGAGGGCGTGCGTATTTTGCGTTATATTTTGCGCCCTGAAAAAGTCGTTATCGCCATAGAAGACAATAAACTTGAAGCCGTATCCGCCTTAGAACGTGCGTTACATGGCGCGAATGATATTGAAATCCGCGTCATTCCGACTAAATACCCTTCCGGCGCGGCAAAACAACTCATTCAAGTACTGACCGGCATGGAAGTACCAAGCGGACAACGCTCTTATAGCATTGGTGTACTCATGCAAAACGTGGGAACCGCCTTTGCCATTAAACGTGCCGTACTTGATGACGAGCCTTTAATTGAGCGCGTTGTCACCCTCACCGGCGATAAAATTCCTAATAAAGGCAATTATTGGGCACGCTTCGGTACCCCAATTTCTCATTTATTGCGCGAAACGGGCTACCAATATGACGACCGTTTCCCGGTCTTCATGGGCGGTCCAATGATGGGCGTCATTCTACCTGACTTAAATGCGCCGATGACCAAAGTGGCAAACTGCTTATTGGCACCGGATCATTTTGAATATGCGCCACCGGAACAGGAAAAAAGCTGTATCCGTTGTTCTGCCTGTTCCGACGCTTGCCCGGTAAAACTGATGCCGCAGCAACTCTATTGGTTTGCGCGAAGCGAAAATCACGAAAAATCGGAAGAATATTCTCTCAAAGACTGTATTGAATGTGGTGTGTGCGCCTATGTTTGCCCAAGCCACATTCCGCTTATTCAATATTTCCGCCAAGAAAAAGCCAAAATTTGGGAAATTAAACATAAAGCAAAATTAGCAGAAGAAGCGAAGATCCGTTTTGAACAACGCCAAGCCCGCCTAGAACGGGAAGAACAAGAGCGCAAAGCGCGTTCTCAACGAGCCGCTGCAGCACGCCGTGAAGAATTAGCACAGCAAAAAGGCGTCGATCCGGTCGCTGCTGCCTTAGAACGTTTAAAAGCGAAAAAAGCCGAGTCTGCAGAAAATGCGCAAATTGAGCAAAAAACCCTTATTGATGAAAAAGGCCATATTCAGCCTGACAATAGCGACATCATGGCACAACGCAAGGCACGCCGATTAGCTCGTCAAGCGGAAACCGTAGCATCTGCCGAATCGGCTACAGCTCAAAGTGCGGTTCCAATTTCAGATGAAAAATCAGCAGAAACGGATCCACGCAAAGCCACTATTGCGGCGGCTATCGCACGTTCTAAAGCGAAAAAAGCCGTTCAGCGAGGGGAACTCGTAACCTCTACCGAACCTGAAACAGCACAAAGTGCGGTTCAAATTTCAGATGAACATCCGGCAGAAACGGATCCGCGCAAGGCTGCGATTGCTGCCGCGCTCGCGCGTGCCAAAGCGAAAAAAGCGGCGCAGCAAGGGGAAACCGTAACCTCTGCCGAACCGGCAACAGACCAAAGTGCGGTTCAAATTTCAGATGAAAATCCAGCAGAAACGGATCCGCGCAAAGCTGCGATTGCTGCCGCACTCGCGCGTGCCAAAGCGAAAAAAGCGGCGCAGCAAGCAGAAACCGTAACTTCAACTGAACCTGAAACAGCACAAAGTGCGGTTCAAATTTCAGATGAAAAACCTGTGGAAACGGATCCGCGCAAAGCCGCTATTGCGACTGCTATCGCACGTGCTAAAGCGAAAAAAGCGGCGCAGCAAGGGGAACTCGTAACCTCTACCGAACCTGCAACAGCACAAAGTGCGGTTCAAATTTCAGATGAAAATCCGATAAACACGGATCCACGCAAAGCCGCTATTGCGACTGCTATCGCACGTGCTAAAGCGAAAAAAGCCGTTCAGCAAGGGGAATTCGTAACCTCTACCGAACCTGAAACAGCCCAAAGTGCGGTTCAAATTTCAGATGAAAATCCAGCGGAAACAGATCCGCGCAAAGCCGCTATTGCTGCCGCTATCGCACGTGCCAAAGCGAAAAAAGCCGCTCAACAGGCACAACAAAATGAACAGGATTAAGGAATATACATGTTTAAGATGATCAGTTCACCTCACACCCATTCAGGCAAACTCACGGCGCGCGTGATGTTTTGGGTGATTCTCGCCATGATTCCGGCAATCATTTTGCAAATTTATTATTTTGGATTTGGCGTATTGATTCAATCCGCATTAGCCATCGGACTGGCGTTATTACTGGAATGGAGCGTCTCGCTATTACGCAAAAGACCGGCTCTGAGCGATATTTCTGATTTTAGCGTCATTTTAACCGCACTGATTCTTGCTGTGGCGATTCCGCCTTATGCACCTTATTGGATTATTCTTATTGGCACATTTTGTGCGGTGATTCTCGGCAAGCATGTTTATGGTGGTTTGGGACAGAATCCGTTTAACCCTGCCATGGTGGGGTATGTGGTGCTGCTCGTATCGTTCCCATTACAAATGACCACTTGGATGCCGCCCATTGCGTTATTGGCGGAGCCGCCGACCTTTCATGATGCGGCATTGTTGATTTTCTCCGGACTGACTTCCGACGGTTTTAGTCTTCATCAATTAACGGCGTCCATTGACGGCATTACGCAAGCAACACCGTTAGATACCGTACGAACCTTTTATTCTTCTGCTAGTTCCTGCATAACCGATGCGATATGTTCCGAAGTGGCATTTTATGAATTGACTAACTTACCGATTTTCACGCAAAACGGTTGGGACTTCGCACAAGGTTGGTGGCAAATTAACCTAGCCTTTTTACTGGGTGGCATCTTTTTAATACTGAAAAAGGTGATTCACTGGCAAATTCCGGTGGCGATGCTAGGCAGTTTTACGCTATTGAGCTTGCTCACCGAATTCTTCGGCAATGGTACACACTTAACCGTACCGGCACAGTTATTCAGCGGTGCCATGATGTTCGGTGCATTTTTTATCGCCACCGATCCGGTTACCGCCTCTATTACGCCACGAGGCAAGCTGGTATTTGGTGTTCTCGTGGGGAGCTTACTATATTTAATCCGTTTTTACGGCAATTATCCTGACGGTGTCGCATTCGCTATTTTACTCAGTAACATTTGTGTGCCATTAATTGATCACTATACCCGTCCGCGCGTTGCCGGCCATCGGAAATAAGGACTTCGCCATGCAAACCATTAAAGTTACCTCAAAATCCGCCATGTTGTTGGCATTCGTGGCATTTTGTTGCACGGCAATGTCCAGTGGGGTTTATTTTTTAACTAAAGATAAAATCGCTCAAGCGATGCAAGAGCAACAACGGGCGTTGTTATTACAAGTGATTCCACAGGACTACTTTACTAACAATTTAACGCAAGATTGTGATGTACCGAAAATCGACGCATTACAAAATGTCTCTATTCAGAAAATTTGTACAGCCAAAAAAGACGGCAAAATCACCGCTTATGCTTTTGAAAGCGTGGCGCATGACGGTTACTCCGGTGATATTCGTATTTTAGTCGGCATGAAACCGGACGGTGAAGTGCTTGGTGTGCGAATTACAGAACATCATGAAACACCGGGTTTAGGCGATAAAATCGAAACGCGCATTTCCAATTGGATTTTGGGGTTTGATCATCAAATCATCAGCCAAGAGAAAGCGGCAGAATGGGCGGTGAAAAAAGACGGTGGGAAATTCGATCAATTTGCCGGCGCCACGATTACGCCACGTGCCGTTGTCAACCAAGTAAAACGTGCTGCACTTGCCATGTTGGATAACTTGCCGAAAGAGAAAGAATAATGGATAAATTAAATGAGACCGTAGAAACCTCACAAGCAAATGACACTCAAAGTGCGGTGAATATTTCAGATAAAAACAACATTTGGAAAACAATCTTCATTCAGGGCATTTGGACCAATAACTCCACGGTGGTGCAACTGCTTGGCTTGTGTCCATTATTGGCAGTCTCCAACTCCGTCACTAATGCTCTGGGTTTAGGTTTAGCCACTATGCTGGTGCTTACTTGTACCAACACGGTGGTTTCCGTATTCCGTAAACACATTCCAAATGCAATTCGTATTCCGATTTATGTCATGATCATCGCCAGCACAGTAACGGTGGTGCAATTATTGATGAACGCTTATACTTACGAACTTTATCAATCGCTCGGTATTTTCATTCCGCTTATCGTCACCAACTGTATTGTAATCGGTCGTGCGGAGGCTTTCGCCTCTAAAAACAGCATAGCCCATTCTGCATGGGATGGTTTTTCTATGGGATTGGGCATGTTGCTTGGTTTGGTCGCTCTCGGTGCTATCCGTGAAATTATCGGCAACGGCACCCTGTTTGACGGCATTGAAAATCTGCTAGGCGATTGGGCTGCATTTATGCGAATTGAGTTTTTCCATAGCGACAGTAATCTGCTACTGGCAATTTTGCCTCCCGGTGCATTTATCGGTTTAGCATTGCTATTAGCGTTAAAAAATATCATAGATACAAAAAAGTAGTTTAAAAATAAATAATGCTCAGATAATTCGTCCCCATCTAATTTGCCTGAGCGACTGAGAATTTTTAGGAAAATTTAGCTTGTTTGAGCAACCTAGTTGCGAGTTCTAAATTTTCCGTAAGGAAAATTCTCACCAAGCTCAGACAAGCAAATTAGCTTGGGGTGTGTTTTTTGCTACTTTTTTGCACAAGCAAAAAAGTAGAAGGAAAAGTATGAATAAAGAAAAAAGAATTGAGATTCTAAAACGTCTGCGTGCGGCAAACCCGCACCCAACAACGGAACTGAATTTCAGCTCGCCCTTTGAATTATTAATTGCGGTGATTTTGTCGGCACAAGCCACCGATAAAGGGGTGAATAAAGCGACGGATAAGCTGTTTCCTGTCGCCAATACGCCACAAGCGATTTTGGCTTTAGGCGTAGATGGTTTAAAGGAATACATTAAAACTATCGGCTTATTTAATAGCAAAGCAGAAAATATCATTAAAACCTGCCGTGACTTAATTGAAAAACATAACGGCGAAGTCCCGGAAGATCGCGAAGCGTTAGAAGCACTTGCCGGCGTGGGAAGAAAAACCGCGAATGTCGTGTTAAACACCGCATTTGGACACCCGACTATCGCCGTGGATACCCATATTTTTCGCGTCTGCAATCGTACGGCGTTTGCTCCCGGCAAAGATGTGGTGAAAGTCGAAGAAAAATTGATTAAAGTCGTGCCCGCCGAATTTAAAGTGGATGTCCACCATTGGTTAATCTTGCACGGACGTTACACCTGTGTCGCCCGTAAACCTCGTTGTGGTGCGTGCATGATTGAAGATTTATGTGAATATAAAAATAAAACAGAATATTAAAAATACAGGAAAACTTATGACAACAAAATCAGAAAGACAAACTTGGTCCAGTCGCTTAACTTATGTACTTACCGTTGCCGGTGCAACCGTAGGCTTTGGCGCAACATGGCGCTTTCCTTATTTAGTGGGAGAACACGGCGGTGGTGCCTATGTCATGCTGTTCTGTTTAGCCATGATTTTAATTGGGATCCCGATGATTTTAGTAGAAAACGTCATCGGCCGTCGTTTACGTGTTAACTCCATCGATGCCTTCGGTGACAAGATCCTTGATAAAGGTAAAGGCATTTCAAAATACTGGAAAATCATCGGCTACATGGGCTTATTGGGAGCATTTGGGATCATGGCTTATTACATGGTGCTTGGCGGCTGGGTAATTACCTATATCATCAATCTCATCAGCGGTACTCTCGATATTTCTGTGCCGATCACCAAAGATGTAGCTAAAGATTTCTACGATTTACACATCAGTAACAGTCCGGTTGAAATCATCATTTACACCGCACTTTTCGTATTGGTGAATTACATTATTTTGGCAAAAGGCATTATCGGTGGTATCGAGCGCTCAGTGAAATACTTAATGCCATTGTTGTTTATTTTCTTAATCGGTATGGTCATTCGTAACGTGACCTTACCGGGCGCCATGGAAGGGATTACGTTCTACCTCAAACCGGATTTCTCTAAAATCACCGCGGAATTATTTATTTTTGTATTAGGTCAAGTTTTCTTCGCATTAAGTCTGGGTTTTGGCGTATTAATCACCCTATCCAGTTACTTAAATAAAGAAGAAAATTTAATCCAAACCGCCGTTATCACCGGCTTCAGTAACACCATTATCGCCGTGTTAGCCGGCTTTATGATCTTCCCATCCTTGTTTACCTTCGGTATTGAACCAAATGCAGGCCCAACCTTAGTGTTCCAAAGTTTGCCGATTGTGTTCTCCCATTTATGGGCAGGTAAATTCTTTGCAATTATCTTCTTCGGCTTATTGCTTATCGCCGCTTTAACGACATCTATTACCATTTACGAAGTGATTATCACAGCCCTGCAAGAAAAACTCAGAATGCGTCGTAGCAAAGCCATTATCTTGACCTTGGGCGGTATCTTCCTTTTAGGCAACGTACCGGCAATTCTCGGCGACAATCTGTGGAAAGACGTGACCTTCTTCGGTAAAAGCATTTTCGATGCCTTTGATTTTGTCAGCGGCAATATTCTGTTTATGTTAACCGCACTTGGTTGCGCCCTTTTCGTTGGTTTCGTGCTAAAAGACGAAGCGAAAAAAGAACTCTCTCCGACACCAAATTCTCTCTTTACCAACATTTGGTTTAACTATGTGAAATTTGTCGTGCCGTTTATTATTTTGGTAATTTTTATTAGTAACCTGATTTAACAAAAAAAGTGCGGTAAAAATTCACCGCACTTTTTTATTTCATACCAAACAATTTAACTACTTCCCTTCCGCCAAATTTTTCTTCTCTTCCAATGCTTCCCAACGCATAAATGCCGTTTCCAGTTCGACTTCGGCGTCAGCCAAGGCTTTCAGCTTGGCATCCGTCACATCGTGAGATTGTTGGAAGAAATTCGGGTCACCGATTTCGGTTTGAAGTGCGGTGATTTTTTCTTCTAAATCTTCCAACAGTTGCGGAAGTTGTTCCAGTTCACGCTGTTCTTTGTAAGAAAGTTTGACGGATTTGGGTTTATTGGAAACCGATTTATTTTCCACCGCACTTTCTTCTTTTTTCGGCTCAACTTTTTTCTGTTTCTCTGCATTCTGTTCAGTTTTTTGAGCGAAATAATTGGCTTGTTGCTGTTTGGCATCGAAGAAGCCACCAACGTATTTGTTCAACACGCCTTTGCCTTCAAAGATGTAACATTCCGTTGCAGTGTTGTCGATGAATTGACGGTCGTGGCTGACGATGAGCAATGTGCCTTGGTAATCGGTGAGGATTTCCTCCAAAAGCTCTAAGGTTTCTACGTCCAAGTCGTTAGTCGGTTCATCGAGAATCAATAAATTATTCGGTTTCAATAATAATTTTGCCAATAACAAGCGGTTACGTTCACCACCGGAAAGGGCTTTTACCGGCGTCATGGCGCGTTTCGGTGGGAACAAGAAATCTTGCAAATAGCCCAACACATGGCGTTTGATGCCGTTGACTTCCACGTCCTGCTTGCCATCGGCAACGTTATCCATCACGGATTTTTCCGGATCAAGATCAGCACGGTATTGGTCAAAATAGGCAATCTCCAATTTAGTACCACAACGAATAGAACCGCTTGTGGGTTGAATTTCACCGAGCAGCAATTTGATAAAGGTGGTTTTACCACACCCGTTCGGGCCGACTAAAGCGATTTTGTCGCCGCGTAAAATGGTGGTACTAAAATCGTTAAGTAATTGTTTGCCGTCAATGTCGTAACTGACGTTTTCCATTTCAAACACGATTTTGCCGGAGCGGCTAGACGTGTCTAATTGCAATTTTGCGGTGCCCATCACGTCACGACGTTGGCGACGTTCTTCGCGCATGGCTTTTAACGCGCGCACGCGTCCTTCATTACGGGTGCGACGGGCTTTAATGCCTTGGCGAATCCAAACCTCTTCTTGCGCTAAGCGTTTATCAAACAGCTCATTTTGTAACGCTTCTACCCGCAAGTTTTCTTCTTTCGCGGTAAGGTATAAATCATAGTTGCCGGGGTAAGAAACCAATTTGCCGCGATCTAAATCCACGATGCGGGTCGCCATTTTGCGAATAAAAGAACGGTCATGGGAAATAAACACGATGCTCCCGCCAAATTCCATCAGGAAATTTTCTAGCCATTCGATGGCATCCACGTCCAAGTGGTTAGTCGGCTCATCCAACAACAGTACATCCGGATTACACACCAAGGCACGCGCCAAAGCAGCTTTACGCAACCAACCACCGGATAAATCAGCAAGCTTAGTATTCGGATTTAATTCCAATTTTTGTAACACTTCATTGATTTTATTTTCAAATTGCCAACCGTTAGCGTGTTCCAATTTCGCTTGAATTTGGGCAAGCTGATTTAACGTCTGATCACTGTAATACTGCTCTAGCTGCACGGAAATATGATGGTATTCCTTCAATAAATCCGCCAAATGCTCAATCCCTTCCGCCACATAATCAAACACATTGCCTTCTGCATGGCGCGGCGGATCCTGCTCCAAGCGGGACACGACCAAGTCTTTTTCATACTGCACTTTGCCGTCATCCATAATGACATCTCCGGCAATAATTTTAAGCAACGTAGATTTGCCGGCGCCATTGCGACCGACTAAACACACGCGCTCATTAGGCTCAATATGTAGTTCGGCATGATCCAATAAAGGGGCATCGCTGAAAGAAAGATATCCGTTGGTTAAGCTGATAAGTGCCACAAAAAATCCTTTAAAAATAAAAAAAATAGTAATGAAATGACTTATGCTTCGACAAGCTCAGCAAGCGCCATTTCACATTTATGATAAATAACGACCGCACTTTAAAGTTGCTGATACACTTTCAATGCATACGCATCCGACATGCCGGCAATGTAATCGCAAATCACGCGTTTTTTACCGTTTTCTTCTGCATTCCGCCAACGGTTGGCGGTGTTGGTTGGGAGTAAGCGTTGCGGATCCGAATCAAAAATTTGGAACAGTTCCGTCAAAATACGCTGACCTTTGTATTCTACACGTTGCGTTTCCACATTATTGATCACGTATTTCTGGACAAAATTTTTGAATACTTTTAGCACGCCCACCACTTCCGACGGTAATTCGGCGTTATAACGCAACAGCGGATCGCTAAACTCAGGTTGAATTTTCCAACGCACATTGGTGATGAAATAATTCACTAACGCACCGATAGCGTTTTTGCGTAAGTAATGTTGATCGGAAAACAGTTTTGTACTGATATCTTCAATATGTTGTCGCATCCAATCTGATTGACAGTCTTTCAATGCATTCAAGGCCTCTTGCCATTGCTGCACATTGACCACACCGACGACGACGGCATCTTCCAAATCATGCACGCCATAAGCGATGTCATCCGCTAGCTCCATAATGCTACAGTCGAGGGATTTAAAACGAGTCTTTAAAATCTCTTGCGGATTTGACCGCACTTTTTGGAGTGAACCGAATAACGCACGATCGCTTTCAGAAAGCGGCTCAAGCAACCAGTTAAACATGTCAAGATCGTCACGGAATAATCCTTTCCCGGGCCGCCAGTCAGCGATTTTGACATAACGAGGATCACTGTGTTGGCTTTCAGCGAATTGATCATATTGCGCGGAAGAGACATCCAAAATGGTCGGGTATTTCACAATGCCAAGAATGGTGCGACGGGTTAAATTCATGCCGGCATTGGGCGTGTAAGGTTCAAGCTTGGTGAGCAACCGAAAAGTCTGTGCATTTCCCTCAAAACCGCCATTATTGCGCATCATATAATTGAGTGCGACCTCGCCACCATGCCCAAAAGGCGGATGGCCGATGTCGTGCGCAAAACACAAACTTTCGATTAAATCATTGGTGGGCAACAAAGGGCTAAGTTGCTTTTGCAACTCGCTTTTATCCTGAGACAGTTGTTGTGCCAAGGTAGCAAAGGCTTCAGCAAATTTGAGTTGCGCCACAAGGCTACTGCCGATTTGTGCCACTTCTAAAGAATGGGTTAATCGAGTGCGGTAAAAATCATTTTCGCCCACCGCATGAATTTGCGTTTTTGCTTGTAAACAACGAAAAGCGGCGGAATGAAGAATACGCCCGCGATCACGACGAAACGGCGGACGGTGGTCTTTTTCCCGTGGTTTATCGTCAATAAAACGTTGCTGCCAACGGGGATTAATTTGATTTTTCATGCTATACCAATACGTAGATCAATTTGAAGACAAAAGGTGCCAAAATTGAGCTAATGATACCGCACAATACTAAAGAAATGGAACTGTAACTCCCTGCCTTTGCATTATTTTCCATGCAACTGACCGTACCTAGCGCATGAGAAATCGCCCCAACGGATAAACCGATCGCTTCTTGATTTTTCAACCCGATTTTTTTCAAGAGCAGATAACCAAAAATCGAACCTTGCAAACCGGCAACAACAACCCCAACAGCTGCCACCGAAGGAATCCCACCCAAATTTTCAGATACTGCCATGGCAATCGGTGTAGTAATAGATTTCGGTAAAATGGTCGCCACAATATCTGGTTTCGCCCCGAGAAATAATGCCAATACGGCGCCGCTAATCATAGATAAAAGAGAGGCGGACACGGTGGTAATCAAAATGATTTGCCAATGACGAGCAATTTGACGAATTTGTTCATATAACGGCACCGCCAATGCAACAATACTCACGCCCAATAAATTATTCAGCGGCGCATTGCCGGCCATATAGGTGTCATAAGGTAGATGAAATGCCAACAAGATAGCCACTAACATTAGCACGGTTAACACAAAGCTATTTAATACCACCGATTTCCAACGTTGATTGATTTTCACCGCCAAAACAAAAGCAAGAATTGTCAATAATGTATAAGCATAAACAAAATAAGACATCATTCCTCCTTCATCCGTTTTTTCATGATTTTATGTTTGAGGTGCGTAAAGGATTTGAGGGAAAACAGATAGTCAGACAGTAAACCGATCACAACCAAGGTCACGCAAGTACTGACAATATTCGGCACTAATAATTCTTTCATTTGATCCATGAGCAAGCCGGAATATTTGACGATTCCCACACTGACCGGCACAAATAATAACGCCATATAACGAATTAAAAGACGGGAGGAAAACATCACCCACTCCACTTTGACGATACGTAATATCAAACAAGTAAACAGTAACAATAATCCCCAAATACTCGATGGAATACCAATAGGAACGTAATAGGCGATAAGTTCGCCCAAATACAACATGAAATACAATACAAGCAACGATCTGACTAAATCAAAAACTTTCCGATACATTATAAAAACTCAACTTTTTTTTAAACTTTAAAATAATTTTACTCCTATTTGGTTAGGAGGGGAATTTTTTATTCAAAACGTGGAGGGAATAAAGCCAGAAAAAGAAAAAAGTGCGGTCAACATTTCACAGATAAAAAATCATCAAATGTGTTGAATTTTATACAGTTAAATAAAATTACAAAGTTTTTACTTGCAACTGAAATACAATCCCTTATAATACCGCTCGTTTTTACGAGACTTATCAGTGTTGCCTGGGTGGCGAAATTGGTAGACGCAGCGGATTCAAAATCCGCCGTTGAATAAACGTGTCGGTTCGAGTCCGACCCTAGGCACCAATGATAAGTTTCAGAAAAATGAAAGCTGCGGTAAAACGCAGCTTTTTTTGTAACTGAATCTTCCCTTCCGCTTAAAATTTACCGAGAAAAACGACCGCACTTTTAATGCGCTAATGATTATGCCACAAGGATTTTTCTGCATTCTACTGTTGCTGCTCTCTTTTACACTTCAGGCAAAAACGCTTACCTGTCGTGTTGTAGGCATCACTGATGGCGACACCTTTAGCTGCCTAACCACAAATAACCAACAGATAAAAGTACGTTTAGCCGAAATTGACGCCCCTGAGCATAACCAACCTTTCGGTAAAAAATCTCGTCAACGACTCGCTTCACTCATTCACCAACAACATGTCAAACTGGCGGTTACAGGAGAAGATCGTTATCATCGCACGTTAGCCACGGTATATAATTCCCAAGGGCAAAATGTCAATTTAATCATGGTGCAGCAAGGCATGGCCTGGGCATATAAACAATATGCGACGACGCCCATTTATACCCAAGCCGAACAAATTGCCCAAAATAAACGCCTTGGTTTATGGCAGGATCGTTCTCCAATTGAACCGCACTTATGGCGTCATTCCAAAAGGTAAGCTATATGAATTTTGAGCCTATGACATTTCGTCAATATTTTCCTTATTTCACGCATAACGATGCGGTGGTGTATTTAGATAACGCCGCAACAGCATTAAAACCACAATGTCTCATTGATGCCACGGTGGATTTTTACCGGTCTGCCGGTTCGGTGCATCGTAGCCAATATGATGAAAAACAGACCGCACTTTATGAACAAGCACGTACCCAAGTAAAACATCTCATTAATGCAGAAGATGAACAAGCCGTCATTTGGACATCGGGCACCACTCAAGCGATTAATACCGTTGCAAATGGCTTATTGCCACATCTAAAGACTGGCGATGAAATTATTATTAGTGAAGCGGATCATCACGCCAATTTCGTTACTTGGCATCAAATTGCCGAAAAAAGCAGGGCAAAACTTCATGTATTACCGATGGATGATAGTTGGTTAATTAACACCGAAACCTTGCTAAAACAATTAAATCCAAACACTAAACTGGTGGCGTTAAATTTTGCATCAAATGTCACCGGTACTCAGCAACCAGTCAAACAACTGATTCAGCATATTCGAGACAAGAGTTCTGCCTTAATTTTGTTAGATGCAGCGCAAGCAATTAGCCACGTTAAAATCGACTTAGCCGAATTGGATGTGGATTTTATTGCTTTTTCCGCCCATAAAATTTACGGGCCAACCGGACTTGGCGTGTTAAGCGGAAAATTATCCTCACTCAATTTGCTACAACCGCTCCAATATGGCGGTAAAATGATCAGCAAAGTCAGCAAAGAGCAAATTACGTTTTCAGGATTGCCTTACCGTTTAGAAGCCGGCACACCCAATATTGCTGCCGTCATTGGTTTTAATGCAGTGTTAGCGTGGCTAAGCCAATGGGATATTGCAGAAATGGAATCCTCCGCTGTACATTTAGCAGAAATCACTCGCCAGCGCTTAAGCCATTATGAAAAATGTAAACTCTTTAATTCGCCACAACCAAGTTCGGTGGTCAGTTTCGTTTTTGAAGACATTAATGCTTCCGATTTAGCCACCTTACTCGCAGAACAACAGATTGCACTACGCGTTGGAGAACATTGTGCCCAGCCTTATTTGGCGCGTTTAGGACAAACGGCTACGTTGCGCTTATCTTTTGCGCCGTACAATGTAGCCACAGAGGTCGAAACCTTCTTTAACGCATTAGATAAAAGTTTAGAGTTATTAAGATGAATATTGAACAACAATTAGTTGAAACAAAACATTGGGAAGATCGCTATCGCTTGATTATTCAAGCAGGAAAAAATCTTCCTGAGCCAAATGAAGAAGAATTGGCAACGATGCAAACCATTCCGGGCTGTGAAGTGCAAGTCTGGTTTAAATTCACCGAAAAAACGGACCGCACTTTTCACTTTCAAGTTTACAGCGAAGCGCGGATTATGAATGGCTTGTTATGGATTTTGTTGCAGCGCATTGAAAATCAAACGGCTGAAGCTTTGCACCAATTTGATCTAACCACTTATTTCAATGAATTAGGCATTGCTCAACGGTTAAGTTCCACTCGATTAAATGGTTTAAAGCATATTGAAGAAATTTTGCATCACTTATAAACAAAAAAGCGCGGTTTACCCGCGCTTTTTTATTGGCTTTATTTTTCCAAATGCTTAATTTTCTTGATCACGTTCGATGTGGAAAAACCATTCTCAAAATTCAGTACTTTCACATCGCCACCGTTTGCCCAGACTTCTTTACTACCGGCAATGTCTTCCGGTTTATAGTCGCCGCCTTTCACCAATAAATCAGGCAAGACTTCACCAATTAAACGTTGCGGCGTATCTTCATCAAAGGCAACCAGCCAATCCACAGAAGAAAGACCGGCAAGCACCGCCATTCTCGAGGCCAAATGATTAATCGGTCGTTCTTCCCCTTTTAAGCGTTTTACCGATTCATCCGTATTCACAGCAACAATTAAACGATCACCTAGCTTACGGGCATTTTCTAAGTAAGACACGTGACCAGGATGCAAAATATCAAAACACCCATTTGTCATCACGATTTTCTCGCCACGATCTTTTGCCAATTTAACCGCTTGTTTCAATTCATCTTCGGTCATCACACCAAAACCGGTGATAGTTCGTCCATGAATCGCATTTTCCAACTCGACAGTTGAAACGGTTGATGTGCCCAATTTACCCACCACAATACCGGCGGCCACATTGGATAAATAACAGGCCTCTTCAAAACTACGGCCATCCGCTAACGCGATTGCAAGCACACTGATCACCGTATCGCCTGCCCCTGTCACATCAAAGACTTCTTTTGCCTCTGTCGGCAAATGGAATACCGGTTGATTTGGACGCAATAAGGTCATGCCTTTTTCAGAACGTGTCACCAAAAGTGCGGTGAGATTGATGTCTGAAATGAGTTTCAGCCCCTTGTCGATAATCTCTTGTTCGGAATGACATTTCCCCACGACCGCTTCAAATTCCGACATATTCGGTGTTAACAAAGTGGCTCCACGATAACGTTCAAAATCAGTCCCTTTCGGATCGATCAACACCGGCACATTGGCATTGCGCGCAATTTGAATCATTTTTTGTACATCATTTAAGGTACCTTTGCCGTAATCCGAAAGCACTAAAGCGCCGTAATTTTTGATCGCACTTTCTAATTTTTGTAATAAATTTTCGCTTGTCACATTTTGAAAGCCTTCTTCAAAATCAAGACGTAAAAGCTGTTGATGACGGGATAAAATACGTAACTTGGTAATCGTTGGATGGGTAGATAATTGGACAAAGTTACAATCGATTTTTTGTTGTTGTAATAATGCGGTTAATGCAACACCCGCCTCATCCTGACCGGTCAAACCAAGCAACTGTACCGGCACATTTAATGACGCAATGTTCATCGCCACGTTTGCTGCACCGCCCGCACGCTCTTCATTTTTCTGAACGCGTACCACCGGCACCGGCGCTTCCGGCGAAATTCGATTGGTCGCACCAAACCAATAGCGATCCAACATCACATCGCCTAATACCAAAACTTTTGCCTGATTAAATTGTGCAGAATATTGACCCATTTGATTTTCTCTTAACTTATTGAAATAAAAAATTTTGCTAATATTACCACAGGGGAAATGCTATTTCCTAAAAATTCCGTTAAACTAAAAACCAATTGAAGTCACCCTGTAATCCTTATGGCAAAATCAGTTCTTCCGACATTTAAAATTGAATTTCTCCATCCAAAACACTGGGGCTTTTGGCTCGCTCTCGGTATTTTCCGCTTAATTTTACTTCTGCCTTACCCTATTTTATGCAAAATTGGCAATGGATTAGGTTGGCTGTTTGCTAAAACCGGTGTGGGCAAAAGACGCGCTAAGATCGCGAAACGTAATCTGGAACTTTGCTTTCCTGACTGGTCTGAACAACAAATTCATCAGATTTTACACGCCAATTTACGCTCTACTGGTATGGCGATTATTGAAACCGGCATGGCGTGGTTTTGGTCTGATCACCGTATAAAAAAATGGTCAAAAATTGAAGGACTTAGTTATTTACAAAACAATTTGGCCGATGGCATCATTTTCGTCGGCGTACATTTCTTAACGCTTGAATTGGGCGCTCGTATTGTTGGCATTCATCAACCGGGGATTGGGGTTTATCGCCCTAACGATAATCCATTGTTTGATTGGGTTCAAACACAAGGGAGATTACGCTCCAATAAAGCGATGCTGGATCGTAAAGATCTTCGTGGCATGATTAAGGCAATAAAAAACGGCGATATTATTTGGTATGCACCTGACCACGACTATGGTCGAAAAAATGCCGTTTTCGTGCCGTTCTTTGCGGTTCCTCACGCTGCAACAACAACCGGTAGTTATTACTTATTAAAGTCTTCTCCAAACAGTAAAGTGATTCCTTTCGCGCCGCTTAGAAACGCAGATAATTCCGGCTATACGGTCACTATCTCTCCGCCGGTCGATTTTTCTGATCTACATGATGAAACTGAAATTGCGGCAAGAATGAACCAAGTGATTGAAACAGAAATTATGAAAGGCGTTGAACAGTATATGTGGCTCCATCGCCGCTTTAAAACACAACCGAATGAAGACAATCATTTATATAAAGACTAGATACAAAAAAAGTGAGCCGCAAGCTCACCTTTATTTTGAATGATTTTTTATAATGCTTCTGAATCTAACTCATCAGCCATCGCAGAGAGAATTTCACGCGTTAAATAAGCCAAAGAACGATAAAACGGCAGTGTAGCCTGTGTTTCAACTTTCACTAAAAACTTAGCTGCACAAGGCAGAAGAAAACGTTCAAATAATTCCTGTTGAGCGCTTAAAGAATCCGCATTATCTTCTAACCAAGATGCGGTTAACAATAACATGGCAAAATGATCGATATCCTCGGCTTCAGGCAAACCACGAACTTGACGAAAAGCATGAAACTCTTCAATAGAAATGTCATACGCAGAAATTTCCGTTGCAACATTTCCGGATTCACCAAAAAGCTTTTGGTATTCTTTATCTAACAAGGTTAAATCAATTGCCATTTGTAATGAATCTAACGCCTTTTGGCTGTCATTATCTTCGTTTAATGCCCAAACTTGAGATAAATTACCTTGATTTAGCCAAGCAAATACACCGGATAAAATAGGTTCTGTCGGCTGGCGATAAAATAAATTACCAAATAATCGACTAATCAAAGAAAAGTTATTTAATTGTAGGTTCTCTTGCATTATGCCTTATCCTCTTTCGCTAAAAGTGCGGTCAGATTTTCTTGCGTTTTTTGTGTCGCACGATTAAAAATATTCAAATAACCTGCTTCATTTAATAAATGTATATCGCCAAAAATATCATGCTGAATATCCGTAATACCACAGAAATTAAATAAACCATCAACCAAACAGGTTTGCAACGCTTTATCAAAATTCAGACTTTGGTAACGCTCAAGATTATTTCCCATGGTGATAAAATGCTGCATTTTCTTATTGCTCAATAAACCTACCGAACAACCATTTTCAGTTTGATAGGCAAAGCCATAACTCAACACGCGATCCAAATAGCCTTTCAAAATTGCTGGAAATCCCATCCACCAAAGAGGATAGACCAACGTAATCAAATCAGCTTGTTTTATCAGACTTTGTTCAAATTTCACTTCTGCCGGTACAATACCAGCCTGACAAGCACCTAATTCATCCCAAGATAAAATGGGATTAAAATTTAACGTATAAAGATCTCGCACAATCGTTTCTACATTCATTTCATGCGATGCCTGAACAATACATTCTACTAAAGCTCGATTAAAACTTTGTTGGTTAGGGTGAGCAAAAATAATTAAATGCTTCATTAATATCCTTAAATCTTGTTAACTTTTAATGTAATGCTATCCACAGCGGTTACTTCAACAATGTCATTGACAGCTAAATCACATCCTTGTATTCGCCAAGTAGTATCGCCAAAAGCGCCTCTACCAATACCATTTTCACCAATTTCCAAAACTTTGCCCTGCGCCCCTATCATTGCATGATCCCGTTGGTTAAGAACACTTTTTGATTGATCGATTTGATCTTTAGCGTGTTGATAACGCCACCAGATAATACTGAAAATACTGGCAATAACGGCGTACATTACCGCAAGAAAAGAAAGAGGTAGCGTAGGAATCAATTTTGTAATAACTGCAATCACAATGGCAGATAATCCCCACCATAAAAGAAAAACACCAGGCACTAAAATTTCAGCAATAAGCAAGACAAAACCAAGAATAAGCCAATGCCAAACACCCCAGTCTGTTAACCATTCCATACCAACCTCTACTTTATTAATTTGTTCTTTTATCGGATTTTAATAGCTCAGAGATTCCTGCAATTGAACCGATTAAATTACCCGCTTCTAAAGGCATTAAAACAACCTTACTGTTATCCGAACCACCAATTTCTTTTAAAGCCTCAGTATATTTTTGTGCAATAAAGTAATTAATTGCTTTAGTATCACCATTAGCAATAGCATCAGATACCATTTGAGTCGCTTTTGCTTCTGCTTCAGCTGCACGTTCACGGGCTTCAGCCTGTAAGAATGCCTCTTGTCTTTCCCCTTCGGCTTTCAGAATGCGCGATTGTTTTTCCCCTTCTGCTCGTAAAATCTCAGCTTGACGCACCCCTTCTGCTTCCAAAATATCTGCACGTTTATTACGTTCTGCTTTCATTTGTGCATTCATCGCTGCAATAAGTTCATGTGGAGGACGAACATCGCGGATTTCAATACGGGTGACTTTGATTCCCCAAGGATTTGTGGCTTCATCCACAATAGACAGTAATCGGCTATTAATAGAATCGCGCTGAGATAACATTTCATCCAATTCCATAGAACCTAATACAGTACGAATATTTGTCATAGTAAGGTTGATGATAGCTTGCTCTAAATGATTTACTTCATAAGCAGCATTACGTGCATCAATAACTTGAACGAAACATACCGCATCAATAGCTACGTTGGCATTATCTTTTGAAATAACTTCTTGTGATGGAATATCTAAAACCTGTTCCATCATATTAATTTTACGACCTACACGATCAACGAATGGAACAACAAAATTCAAACCAGGCATTAAAGTACGGGTATAACGACCAAAACGTTCAATAGTCCAGTTATAGCCCTGAGGAACAGTCTTAAGCGTAGAATAAAGCAATACGCCAACAAGCACGACAAAAACAATAGCGGCAATTGGTAAGCCATCTAAAAAATACATAATTTTCTCCTTAAAACATCAACAGTTACCCTTTAAAGAATAACAATTAGCACAAAATTTGTATATAACAATTCAGGTAGGTTTTATTGTCTGCAGTTGTACAATCTTCTTCTGTTTATTATTATCTTCCCACCAGAAAAGCAAAAACCCCCGATGCACTCACATCAGGGGTTCGTATCAGGCTTGGCGGTGACCTACTCTCACATGGGGATGCCCCACACTACCATCGGCATTACGGCGTTTCACTTCTGAGTTCGGTATGGAATCAGGTGGGCCCACCGCACTATCGCCGCCAATATTCTTTATGATTTCTATCTCTTCTTATTCGCGTCTTCTTAATCTAAAAACAAGCCTTCTCTCAACTCTCTCTTCTACGTCCATTCTCTTAACTGTTATCCTTCCAACTCGCTCATGTCCAGGGTAACCCCAAAAACACTTGAGCGTTGTATGGCTAAGCCTCTCGGGCAATTAGTATGCGTTAGCTCAATGTATCACTACACTTACACACCGCACCTATCTACGTCTTAGTCTTAAACAACCCTTACACACTTAATGTGTGGGAGAACTCATCTCTTGGCAAGTTTCGTGCTTAGATGCTTTCAGCACTTATCTCTTCCGCATGTAGCTACCCAGCAATGCCTCTGGCGAGACAACTGGAACACCAGTGATGCGTCCACTCCGGTCCTCTCGTACTAGGAGCAGCCCCAATCAATTCTCCAACGCCCACGGCAGATAGGGACCGAACTGTCTCACGACGTTCTAAACCCAGCTCGCGTACCACTTTAAATGGCGAACAGCCATACCCTTGGGACCTACTTCAGCCCCAGGATGTGATGAGCCGACATCGAGGTGCCAAACACCGCCGTCGATATGAACTCTTGGGCGGTATCAGCCTGTTATCCCCGGAGTACCTTTTATCCGTTGAGCGATGGCCCTTCCATGCAGAACCACCGGATCACTATGACCTACTTTCGTACCTGCTCGACTTGTCTGTCTCGCAGTTAAGCTTGCTTATACCATTGCACTAACCTCACGATGTCCGACCGTGATTAGCAAACCTTCGTGCTCCTCCGTTACTCTTTGGGAGGAGACCGCCCCAGTCAAACTACCCACCAGACACTGTCCGAGACCACGTTTCGTAATCTTCGTTAGAACATCAAACGTTAAAGGGTGGTATTTCAAGGACGACTCCATAATCACTGGCGTGACTACTTCAAAGTCTCCCACCTATCCTACACATCAAAATTCAATGTTCAGTGTCAAGCTATAGTAAAGGTTCACGGGGTCTTTCCGTCTAGCCGCGGGTACACCGCATCTTCACGGCGATTTCAATTTCACTGAGTCTCGGGTGGAGACAGCCTGGCCATCATTATGCCATTCGTGCAGGTCGGAACTTACCCGACAAGGAATTTCGCTACCTTAGGACCGTTATAGTTACGGCCGCCGTTTACTGGGGCTTCGATCAGGAGCTTCTCTTTCGATTACACCATCAATTAACCTTCCAGCACCGGGCAGGCATCACACCCTATACGTCCACTTTCGTGTTTGCAGAGTGCTGTGTTTTTAATAAACAGTTGCAGCCAGCTGGTATCTTCGACCGGTTCAACCTTCGCCCGCAAGGGACTACAATCTACGCCGGCGCACCTTCTCCCGAAGTTACGGTGCTATTTTGCCTAGTTCCTTCACCCGAGTTCTCTCAAGCGCCTGAGTATTCTCTACCTGACCACCTGTGTCGGTTTTCAGTACGGTTTAGATAAACCTGAAGCTTAGTGGCTTTTCCTGGAAGTGTGGTATCAGTTACTTCAGCTCCGTAGAGCCTCGTCATCATCTCTCAGTGTTAAGGAAGTCCGGATTTGCCTAAACTTCCCACCTACCAACTTAAACGTGCATATCCAACAGCACGCTAACCTAACCTACTCCGTCCCCACATCGCAGTTTATCCAAGTACGGGAATATTAACCCGTTTCCCATCGACTACGCTTTTCAGCCTCGCCTTAGGGGCCGACTCACCCTGCCCCGATTAACGTTGGACAGGAACCCTTGGTCTTCCGGCGAACGGGTTTTTCACCCGTTTTATCGTTACTTATGTCAGCATTCGCACTTGTGATACGTCCAACAGCCCTCTCGAACCATCTTCATCCGCTTACACAACGCTCCCCTACCCAACAGACTTACGTCTGATGCCGCAGCTTCGGTGCTATATTTGAGCCCCGTTACATCTTCCGCGCAGGCCGACTCGACTAGTGAGCTATTACGCTTTCTTTAAATGATGGCTGCTTCTAAGCCAACATCCTAGCTGTCTAAGCCTTCCCACTTCGTTTCCCACTTAATATAGACTTTGGGACCTTAGCTGGCGGTCTGGGTTGTTTCCCTCTCCACGACGGACGTTAGCACCCGCCGTGTGTCTCCTGAGTATCACTCTTTGGTATTCGTAGTTTGCATCGGGTTGGTAATCCGGGATGGACCCCTAGCCGAAACAGTGCTCTACCCCCAAAGGTGTCCGCTCAAGGCTCTACCTAAATAGATTTCGGGGAGAACCAGCTATCTCCCGGTTTGATTGGCCTTTCACCCCCAGCCACAAGTCATCCGCTAATTTTTCAACATTAGTCGGTTCGGTCCTCCAGTTAGTGTTACCCAACCTTCAACCTGCCCATGGCTAGATCACCGGGTTTCGGGTCTATACCTTGCAACTAGCCGCCCAGTTAAGACTCGGTTTCCCTTCGGCTCCCCTATTCGGTTAACCTCGCTACAAAATATAAGTCGCTGACCCATTATACAAAAGGTACGCAGTCACCCTTTCGGGCTCCCACTGCTTGTACGTACAAGGTTTCAGGTTCTATTTCACTCCCCTCACCGGGGTTCTTTTCGCCTTTCCTTCACAGTACTGGTTCACTATCGGTCAATCAGGAGTATTTAGCCTTGGAGGATGGTCCCCCCATCTTCAAACAGGATATCACGTGTCCCGCCCTACTTGTCGTTAGCTCAGTACCACAAAAGTATTTTCGAGTACGGGATTATCACCCTCTACGATTCGGCTTCCCAGCCAATTCCTCTAATACTTCCGCTATCACTAACAGGCTCCTTCGCTTTCGCTCGCCGCTACTCACAAAATCTCGGTTGATTTCTTTTCCTCGGGGTACTTAGATGTTTCAGTTCTCCCGGTTCGCCTCATTATCCTATGGATTCAGATAATGATAGTAGGTTCTTCACCCACTGGGTTTCCCCATTCGGACATCTTGGATTAAACGCCTCTTATCGACTCATCCAAGCTTTTCGCAGATTAGCACGTCCTTCTTCGCCTCTGATTGCCAAGGCATCCACCTTGTACGCTTTGTCACTTAACCATACAACCTCAAGTATTCTTACCTTATTATTTAAATAATATTAAACAACAACTTTCAAACACTTCAGCTACGATTAATAACAGTTAATTAAGAGCAATCGCCTTTTATCAATCACTCTCACTCAGACTTTCTTGAAAGTCTCGTTTTCAGCTTGTTTCCAGATTTTTAAAGAACAGATAAAACAATGTAAGTTAACTTACTTACCATCATCATAGTTAAATTCATTTTAACTAACACAACACAATATTTAATACCATCAAATAAAATGATAAAAAATATACTTCAATAAACTTAACTATGACGATATTGGTGGAGATAAGCGGGATCGAACCGCTGACCTCCTGCGTGCAAGGCAGGCGCTCTCCCAGCTGAGCTATATCCCCAATCACATCCCTTGGCTTTCACTCACACATAGTGGCTTGATATGTTTAAAATTAGTTAATGTAATAAAAACTAATCTACCAAACTCACCAGTCTAAGTGGTGGGTCTGAGTGGACTTGAACCACCGACCTCACCCTTATCAGGGGTGCGCTCTAACCACCTGAGCTACAGACCCAATAGGATTTTGTCTTCGATATTGTTGTTCTTTCCTTGTCTACAACCATCAAACAAACTGTGTGAACACTTAAAGTCGAGTCTATCTTTGGTAAGGAGGTGATCCAACCGCAGGTTCCCCTACGGTTACCTTGTTACGACTTCACCCCAGTCATGAATCATACCGTGGTAAACGCCCCCCCGAAGGTTAAGCTATCTACTTCTGGTACAACCCACTCCCATGGTGTGACGGGCGGTGTGTACAAGGCCCGGGAACGTATTCACCGCGACATTCTGATTCGCGATTACTAGCGATTCCGACTTCATGGAGTCGAGTTGCAGACTCCAATCCGGACTTAGACGTACTTTGTGAGATTCACTCCACCTCGCGGCTTCGTCGCCCTCTGTATACGCCATTGTAGCACGTGTGTAGCCCTACTCGTAAGGGCCATGATGACTTGACGTCATCCCCACCTTCCTCCGGTTTATCACCGGCAGTCTCCTTTGAGTTCCCGACCAAATCGCTGGCAACAAAGGATAAGGGTTGCGCTCGTTGCGGGACTTAACCCAACATTTCACAACACGAGCTGACGACAGCCATGCAGCACCTGTCTCATGGTTCCCGAAGGCACTCTCATATCTCTACAAGATTCCATGGATGTCAAGAGTAGGTAAGGTTCTTCGCGTTGCATCGAATTAAACCACATGCTCCACCGCTTGTGCGGGCCCCCGTCAATTCATTTGAGTTTTAACCTTGCGGCCGTACTCCCCAGGCGGTCGATTTATCACGTTAGCTTCGGGCACCAAGCTTAAAGCCCAATCCCCAAATCGACAGCGTTTACAGCGTGGACTACCAGGGTATCTAATCCTGTTTGCTCCCCACGCTTTCGCACATGAGCGTCAGTACATTCCCAAGGGGCTGCCTTCGCCTTCGGTATTCCTCCACATCTCTACGCATTTCACCGCTACACGTGGAATTCTACCCCTCCCTAAAGTACTCTAGACTCCCAGTCTGAAATGCAATTCCCAGGTTAAGCCCGGGGATTTCACACCTCACTTAAAAGTCCGCCTGCGTGCCCTTTACGCCCAGTTATTCCGATTAACGCTCGCACCCTCCGTATTACCGCGGCTGCTGGCACGGAGTTAGCCGGTGCTTCTTCTGTATTTAACGTCAATTTGTCGTGCTATTAACACAACAACCTTCCTCAATACCGAAAGAACTTTACAACCCGAAGGCCTTCTTCATTCACGCGGCATGGCTGCGTCAGGGTTGCCCCCATTGCGCAATATTCCCCACTGCTGCCTCCCGTAGGAGTCCGGGCCGTGTCTCAGTCCCGGTGTGGCTGGTCATCCTCTCAGACCAGCTAGAGATCGTCGGCTTGGTAGGCTATTACCCCACCAACTACCTAATCCCACTTGGGCTCATCCTATGGCATGCGGCCTTGCGGTCCCGCACTTTCGTCTCTCGACTCTACGCGGTATTAGCGACAGTTTCCCGTCGTTATCCCCCTCCATAAGCCAGATTCCCAAGCATTACTCACCCGTCCGCCACTCGTCAGCAAGAAAGCAAGCTTTCTCCTGTTACCGTTCGACTTGCATGTGTTAAGCCTGCCGCCAGCGTTCAATCTGAGCCATGATCAAACTCTTCAGTTCAAAAAGTTTAATCGCTCAATACTGCTAGCCAAGTAATCTATCTATAAATAAATAAACGTTTTTCGTAGCACTATTCAGTTCAATTTTAAAATCTTTAATGATAAAAACGAATCTTCAAGTGCCCACACAGTTTGTCTGATTGATTGTTAAAGAACAAAAAATTCTGAGAAGCCTCAGAATTAAAATTGGTCGGCGAGATAGGATTTGAACCTACGACCCACTGGTCCCAAACCAGTTGCGCTACCAAACTGCGCTACTCGCCGATGGGGTGGCTAATGGGACTTGAACCCACGACAACCGGAATCACAATCCGGGGCTCTACCAACTGAGCTATAGCCACCATATTTTAATTAGTTGAACTCGCATGACCTTTGGCGCGCTCGACAGGATTTGAACCTGCGACCTTTGGCTCCGGAGGCCAACGCTCTATCCAACTGAGCTACGAGCGCTAGAAGCGTCGTTGCGGGGCGTATATTAAAAGTTTAAAAAGTGCTTGTCTAGTTTTTTTTTATAAAAATTTATCATCAGCTATTTTTTTAGCCAAAATGAATATAATTTATAAAATTTCTGGTTATTTTTTATTTAACTCTAACTTTTTAGTGAAAAATTTAACTTCTATTTAGTTTTAGCCCGTTTAGCTGCGCGACGTTTCATTCGACGTATCCAGCGGGTAATCTTCCATGCTTTCGTAATAGAATAAGAATAGAGGAAGAAGAGAATAATGAATGCAATAAACATGATCCATTCATTAATATAGTAAATTTCCCCTAAAATCCCAAAGCAGGCGCACAATGCCGCAACAAAGGTAATTAACAAAAACGCCTGACGGGAAGTTAACCCTGCGCGCACCATCAAATGATGGACATGCAAGCGGTCCGGACGGAATGGGCTCTTCCCTTTTCTTAAACGACGATAAATAATCGCCACCATATCCACCAAAGGAATAGCAATCACCCAAAGTGCGGTCACCGGATTCATCGGATGACCTTTGCCTTGCGTACTTAGCAACAGAATCCAAATAATCGTAAAACCGATCAACGTGCTACCGGCATCGCCCATAAAGACTTTAAATTTAGGCCCTAACGGAATCCCTAGATTCATCATTAAGTAAGGAATTGTTGCAATAATTAAGCCAAAACTCCAATAAGCCAAATCCATTTGCCCATCGCGATACATCAAAATACCGATCGCAGCGAAAGAAACGCAAGACAACCCACCAAGCAAACCGTCAATACCATCAATCATATTAAAAGCATTAATAATGCCGATGGTCGCCAACACAGTAATAATTAAGCCGATAGATCCTAACGTAAGCTGGAATGGCCCTAAAATTTGCCCTAAATGATCGAGGTAAACATTCCCCATATCGATCATGAGAATGGCTAAAAATGCCTGAACACCTGCGCGCAAGAAAGGGCTAATATCATAACGGTCATCAATAATGCCCATTAATAGCAAGACTAAAATACTGAATAAATAAAGATAAGGTAAACGCGTTTGATCCCACTGCATGAGATAAAAACAAAGATTCCCCATAAACAATGAAATGCCGCCAATTAACGGAATTGCGCCTTGATGGCGTTTACGATAGTTAGGCTTATCCACCAAACCGATTTTAATAGCAACGGGACGCATCACAAGTAAAGTTAAAAGTGCCCCAAGAAATGTAACAAATAACGTCAATAACATAGGTTTTACCATGAAAATAAAATGCGCAAAGGATATCACAAAGGCAAAAGGCTACATAAATATTTTTACTCACCTTCCTTTTTTTCAGTACAATAAAGCACTTTTTTGTATATAAGGATAAAAACGATGGCAAATTCAACCGCACTTTTCTCCCGCGCTCAGCATGTTATTCCGGGCGGCGTTAATTCACCGGTTCGTGCTTTTAACGGTGTCGGCGGCACACCGGTCTTTATTGAAAAAGCGCAAGGCGCTTATATTTATGACACAGACGGTAAACAATATATCGACTACGTAGGGTCTTGGGGCCCAATGATTTTAGGACACAATCACCCCACTATTTTAAATGCCGTGATAAAAACAGCACAAAACGGCTTGAGTTTCGGCGCACCGACCCCGTTGGAAATCGAACTTGCCGAATTAGTGTGTGAACTTATCCCTTCAATTGAAATGGTCAGAATGGTGAGCTCCGGCACTGAAGCCACAATGTCAGCCATTCGCTTAGCCCGTGGCTATACAAATCGAGATAAAATCATCAAATTCGAAGGTTGCTATCATGGTCATGCGGATTCCCTGTTAGTCAAAGCCGGTTCTGGTGCATTAACATTGGGGCAGCCTAACTCACCGGGTGTGCCAGCAGATTTTGCCAAACACACGCTCACCTGTACCTATAACGACATCGACTCTGTCAAACAAGCCTTCGAGCAATATCCTGACGACATCGCTTGCGTGATTGTTGAACCGGTCGCGGGCAACATGAACTGTATTCCACCAAAAAATGATTTTCTGCAAGGGTTACGTAAACTTTGCGATCAATACGGAGCCGTATTCATCATTGATGAAGTAATGACCGGTTTCCGTGTGGCGCTTGGCGGTGCACAACGTTACTACAATGTCACACCGGATTTAACCTGTTTAGGCAAAGTAATCGGCGGCGGTATACCGGTAGGCGCCTTTGGCGGTAAAAAAGAAATCATGCAACACATTGCTCCAACCGGCCCGGTTTACCAAGCGGGTACCCTATCCGGCAACCCGATTGCTATGGCGGCCGGTATCGCTTGCTTAACGGAGTTGAAAAAAACCGGTAATGAGCAAAAACTGGTGCAACAAACAGAAAAATTAGCAAAAGGCTTGCAACAGCTTGCCGATAAGCATCAAGTGCCGTTTACCGTCAATTATGTCGGCGGCATGTTCGGTATTTTCTTTACTGATAAAAAAGAAGTGACTTGTTATCAAGACGTGATGACGTGCGATACCGAAAAATTTAAACGCTTTTTCCACAAAATGTTGGATTTAGGCGTTTATCTGGCGCCGTCTGCATTTGAGGCAGGCTTTATGTCTCTTGCGCATTCTGATGAAGACATCGAGCGCACGCTAGCGGCAGCAGATATTGCTTTTGCTGAATTGGCATAATTCATAAAACACAAAGTGCGGCCAGTTTTAAAAACGTTTTTAAATCTGACCGCACTTTTATGTTTAAACACTAATTTAAAATTTGCAACAAACGCGTCAATAACGTAGCTCTCTCCGACTCATCCAAGGCACGTCCGAATTTGTTCGTTAAAATAAAGAAGTCTTCAGCCTTTTCACCAATGGTGGTGATTTTGGCATTAAGTAAGTTCAACTCCAAGTCACAGAAGACCGCGCTCACATCCGCCAACAAACCTGCCTGATCCAGCGCAAACAATTCCATTTCAGTTTGATCGGTTTTATCAAGATTCAAAAAACGCACGTCGGTTTTCACATGAAAGTGAGCCAAATGGTGTTTTTCGCGCAGGCGTTGTTTATTCACCGTTTCTGACGTTAGGCTTTTCGTCAACGCGTCTTCCAACATACGACGACGATCGAAAGCCAACTCGGCGCCATCCAGTTCCGTCACAATAAAACTGTCCAACACATAGCCGTCTTGCGTAGTAATAATTTGCGCATCGTGAATGCTGAGTTTTTTCGCTCCGATGGTACTCACCACTTTATTAAACAGGTTCGGGCGGTCGTTGGTATAAATAAAAATTTCCGTACCACCGGCGGAAAACCGATTGCTCACTTTTACCAACACATCACCGCGAAACTCGGCAAGCAGTTGCGTATGCCAGCTGATTTGCTGCGGCGAATTACGTAAAAAATAATCCAACGGGCAACGTTGCCATAGCTTTTCAATTTGCGACTCAGAAAGTGCGGTATTTTTTTCACGTATTTCTAACAACGCTAAGTGGCGATGCTCTTCAGCCTTTGCCTGATTATCCAACAAGGTTGCCAGCCCTTGGGCAAATTGTTGCGTGGTGTAATCGTACAAAGTCGCCAATAAAGAACGCTTCCAGCTGTTCCATAAGGTTTCATTGGTCGCCACAATGTCGGCAATAGTGAGGCATGTTAAATAATCTAAGCGCACCTGATTACGTACCCGTTCGGCAAAACTCAACACAATTTCTGGGTCATGAATGTCCCGTCGTTGTGCGGTCACCGACATCAACAAATGCTGTTCTACCAGCCATGCCATGGTTTCTGTTTCCCGTTGGTCGAAGCCATGCAGTGCGGCAAACTCGCGTATATCTTCCGCCCCCAGCAATTCGTGCGCACCACCACGCCCTTTGGCAATGTCATGAAATAAAGCAGCGATATACAATAAAGTGCGGTCAGAAATTTGATGCATTATTTGATGGCAAATCGGGTGATTTTGCGCCGACGTTTCCGCTAAAAAACTTTCCAGCTTTAACATCACGCGCAGAATATGTTCATCCACGGTGTAACAATGGAACAAATCAAACTGCATTAAGCCGACAATATTGCCCCATTGCGGTAAATAGGCGGTCAGCACACCATATTGGTGCATGGGGAAAAATGCGCGTTGGATGGCATTGGGCTGATTAAACAATCGAATAAATTTTTCTCGTGCCGTCGGTAAATCGCATAAATACCCTTGCCGTTGCTCTAGCGCCAAATACAGCTCACGTAATACGGAGGAATGGATCTCCGCTTGCGGATATTGCGTTAAATAATAGAAAAGATCGAGGATGCTTTCCGGCTGTTGTTCAAAGCATTGGCGATGACGCAAACAAATGGATTGATTTATCAAGCTGAAATTCACATCAAGCACTTGCTCGTTTACCACTTCATGTGGGGTTAAAAAATGCTCCTGATAATGCTTGACCAGTAATTCGCTCAGCAACGAAATGGAATGTAGCGCCTGAAAAAATTGTTTCATCATGGCTTCCACGCCTTGATTGCCCTCGCCTTGGAATCCCAATAATTCGCTGACTTTTAATTGACGATCAAATAAGAGGCGGTTGTCATAACGCTTCAAGATTAAATGCAATGCATACCGCACTTTAAACAGAAATTGTTGGCTTTTCAGCAACAAAGCATACTCCGCTGGATGAATAAATCCCGCTTGCAAAATTTCCTGCAAATTTTTCGCTCCGTTGTGACGAAGGGCAATCCAATACAACAAATGCAAATCCCGTAAACCACCCGGACTGTATTTAATGTCCGGTTCAAGATTGTAAGACGTATTGTTATAACGTTGATAACGCTCATTTTTTTCTTGAATCTTTGCCTGACAGAAATCGGTTTTTGACCAAAAAGTCGGTTGTTGCACCAATGCGACCAACTGTTTGAATAACGTTTGATTGCCGATTAAATAACGCGCCTCCAACAAATTTGTCGCCACCGTGATATCCGCCATGCCTTCCGTTTCGCATTCGGCAAGGGTACGGATGCTCTGCCCGACGTTAAAACCGCAATCCCATAAAAATTGCACGAATTGACCGAGTGTTTCTTGTAACGCCTCGGTTGGGACTTGCTCCGTTAAAATCAAAATATCCAAATCGGAAAGAGGGAACATTTCCTGCCGCCCATAACCGCCCACAGCAATCAGGCTTAATGTGGGATTGTCGGCAAATTGAAAATGACGCCACAAGTGCAAAAGGAATTGATCGTAAAACGCGGTACGATTGGCAATCAGTTGATCGATGGCTATTTTGTCAAAATTCGCCAGTTCAAACTGTTTTAAATTTTCTCTCTGAATTTTAACCGCACTTGGCGTAAGCTCGGCTTGGGTATCGTAAGGAAAAAGCATAGGTCGTCTTGCAAAAGCAGGAAATAGAAAAAATCCGCCACGGGAAACGCAGCGGATTTCGGTTAATTAAACATTCACCATAACTCGTTGGATGCGCCCTTCGGCAATCTCTTCATCACGGATGGTCATCACTTCACAGCCGTTTTCCGTTACCACGATTTGGTGCTCGAATTGGGCGGAATGGCTACGGTCTTTGGTTTTTACCGTCCAACCATCGCCCATTAAACGCACTTCTTTTTTACCGGCGTTAATCATCGGCTCAATGGTAAATACCATGCCCGGTTTTAACACCACGCCGCCATCGTCTGCGTAATAATGCAAAACCTGTGGTTCGCAGTGGAATTCCGTCCCAATGCCATGGCCGCAATATTCGCGCACCACACTAAAAGTTTGAGATTCCGTATATTTTTGTACTGCTTTACCGATCTCATTTAAACGGATACCCGGTTTAACCGTACGCAGACCGACATAAAGGGCTTCTTGCGCCGCTTCCACCAGCTTTTTACTGCGTAAATTGGTTTCGCCAACGATATACATTTTGGAATTATCACCAAAATAACCGTCTTTTATCACCGTGACATCAATATTCACAATATCGCCATTTTTCAGATGCTTATCAAAACTTGGGATGCCATGACAAACCACTTCGTTAATGGAAATGCAAGTCGCTTTCGGGAAACCATGATAATTCAAGCAAGCTGGAATAACTTTTTGCACGTTCACCATATAATCGTGACAAATGCGATCCAATTCACCGGTACTCACGCCTTCTTTAATATACGGTTCAATCATCACCAACACGTCGGATGCCAGTTTGCAAGCTTCGCGTAATTTAATAATTTCCTCTTCCGTTCTTAATGGAATACTCATGTTTATCTCCCTATTTAAAAATTAATGAGCGGAATTATAGCACTGTGACAGAGAAAAATCCTTGATAAATTCTTGAATGGACTAGTCGGTTATTGGATAATACGCGCTCAAATAAATCGTGGGGAATTACACAATATGACAGAGATATCCGTTCCGTTAAACTTTACTGATGCTGCAGCACAAAAAGTGAAGTCTTTAATTACCGAGGAAGAAAACCCGGCGCTTAAATTGCGCGTCTATATTACCGGCGGCGGTTGTAGCGGCTTTCAATACGGCTTTACCTTTGACGAAAAAGTCAATGAAGGCGACTTAACCGTAGAAAATGCCGGCGTACAATTAGTTATCGATCCGATGAGCCTACAATATTTAATCGGCGGCACCATTGACTATACCGAAGGCTTGGAAGGCTCACGTTTTGTCGTGAATAACCCGAATGCCTCATCCACTTGCGGTTGCGGATCCTCTTTCAGCATCTAATATGGATTTTCAGTTTACCTCCCATCAAGGCAACACTGTCGCGAAGTGCTCAATGGAGCACGAAGCCTTTGCCAACTGGTTTAACATTGAAGTGCGGTCAAATCCACAACTGATTTCCACCGCACTTTTTCATTTACAAAACTTGCCCGCGCCTCATGCGGCGGATGTGGTGTTAACCGGTGCCGAATACAGCTTATACATTAATGCGGATGAGGTGATGGCAAAGGCAAATAATCTCGCCATTGAGAATCAAGACGCATTGGAAGACGGTTTTTATTATTACGATGATGAAAGTATCGCCTTTTGTGGCATTGAAGATTTTGCCCGTTTTTTACATTCTTACTTGGATTTTATCCGCGCCTAATCCCAACATTCAGCCCAAACGGTAACGCACATGGCAACAACACCCGTTCAAAATACGTCTTCCAAACCATCATCAAAAACCTCTTGGACGAAGCAATTATTAAAAATTGCATTTACCACCTTTTGTATGTTGTTTTGCTATTCCGCTTATTTGGATTGGCAAATTCGTAGCAAAATGGACGGACAAATTTGGCGTTTGCCGGCGGAAGTGTATAGCCGTATTGAAAGCGTTCGGGTCAGCGACCAACTCAGCCTTGAACAAATTAAACAGCTCCTACTCGATAACGAATATCGCCAAACCACGATGATCGCAGCACCGGGCGATTTTAAAATCGAAGACAACACCATTGTCTTATTGCGCCGTGCGTTCCCTTTCCCCGACACACCGGAGGCACAACGGGTTTTTCGTCTGCGTTTTGAAAATGACAAACTGGCAGTCATTGAAGATCTGATTAACGTCAAAGCGATTGATGAATTTCGCTTGGCGCCGAAGTTAATTGCCATTTTGCAATCGGACAAAGAAGAACGCCTTGCGATTTCTTTGCAACAATACCCACGCTTACTCATTGATGCCTTATTACTGACAGAAGATCGTCGTTTTTTCCAACACGATGGCATCAGCCCTCTGGGTATTTTGCGTGCCGTCATCACCAATATTCAAGCTGGTCATACAGTGCAAGGTGGCAGCACGCTGACCCAACAACTGGTTAAAAACTTATTTTTAAGTAACGAACGCACCTTCACCCGTAAAATTAATGAAGCCCTAATGGCATTAATTCTTGATTGGCGTTACGACAAAAACCGTATTTTGGAAACCTACTTAAACGAAATTTACCTCGGGCAGAACGGCGATAACCAAATTCATGGTTTTGAATTGGCCAGTCAGTTTTATTTCGGACGTTCCGTGCGAGAAATAAGCCTAGATCAAATTGCGTTATTAGTGGGCATGGTCAAAGGCCCTTCCCTCTATAACCCATGGCGTAATCCTACTAATGCCCTTGAACGCCGCAATGTGGTGTTGCATTTGATGTTAGAACATAAAATTATCGGTGAGGAACTGTATCAATTATTGAGCCAACGCCCGCTCGGTGTGCAAGAAAAAGGGAAAATTAGCCGTAAATACCCGGCGTTTATTCAAACCTTACAAACCGAATTACGCCACCAACTTGGCGAAGGCAAAACAGAAAATCTCCTGGGGGCGCGAATTTTCTCTACATTGGACGTGAAACAACAAGATCGCGCAGAACAAGCGGTAATCAGTGCCGTATCCGATTTACAGCTCAAACATAAGAATCCATTTTTGGAATCCGCCATGGTGGTTGCCGATTATCAAACCGGTGAAGTGCGCGCCATTGTGGGCGGGCTGCAAACGCAATTTGCCGGGTTCAACCGTGCCTTATCGGCTAAACGCCAAATCGGCTCGTTAGTAAAACCGTCTGTTTATTTGACCGCACTTATGTATCCGGATCAATTTCGGTTGAACACACCAATTAACAACCAACCGATAACGATCAATGTAAAAGGCAGTCCGCCTTGGCAGCCGCGCAATTACGACCGCAAATACAGCGGCTCGGTCATGCTGATGGATGCATTAGTTCGCTCATTGAATATTCCAACGGTCAATATCGGCATGAAGCTAGGGTTAACCAAAGTGATTTCCGTCCAACAAGCCATGGGTTGGGATAAAGTCACGATTCCGAAAGTGCCTTCAATGTTGCTGGGTTCCTACGCCATTTCGCCTTATGACGTGACCAAACTTTACCAAACCATCGCTAATGAAGGTGCGAGCATTCCGCTCAATACCATCAACAGTGTGGTGGATAGACAAGGCAATGTGGTTTATTCCCGTGAATTTGAGCCGAAGCAAGTGGTTCCACGTGAAGCCGCCTTCCAAACGCTCTTTGCCATGCAACAAGTGGTCGATCGCGGCACAGCTCACAGCCTACAACCGGATTACGCTCATTTACACTTAGCCGGCAAAACCGGTACCACTAACGATGCTCGTGACACTTGGTTTGTCGGAATTGACGGTGAAAACGTCACGACTATTTGGCTTGGTCGAGACGATAACGGCGAAACGAAACTCACCGGTGCCAGCGGTGCGTTACAGGTCTATAAAGAGTATTTAAAACGAGCCACCACCCAACCTTTAAAACTTCATAAACCGGAAGACATTAAATGGGTCGGTATCAATGCCTATGGTGGTTGGGATTGCAGTAGTGCTCGTACCATTCCTGTTTGGGTAGACAGAAATCAATCTTTCTGCCAACAAACCGAATTTACGCCAACAACACCTTCCGCCAATGCCGTTGAAAGCAATAATGCACCAAAACAAGAAAGCGTTTGGGACGTGCTAAACGAGGGTAATTCGGCACCGGTGGAAGACGCAAGACCGGCGAATTAAGTCAAGTTTTCACCTGAGAAAAACACCGTAAAAAAAGACCGCACTTTAACGCCTAAAGTGCGGTCTGTTTTTAATGTATTTTGTGAGGGCACAACAACATGAATCCCTCACAAAATGATGTTGCTATTGCCAGTGTTTCTTCTTTGATGTATGCCCGATGCCCGGGTTAAAACTGTTGGTTGGATCGAGCGCTTTATAGAATTTACGCAACGCCGGTTTCGCTTCATATAAATGGCCCACATTATGTTCTGCCGGGTATTGTGCGCCGCGTTTATCAAGCAATTCCAACATTTGATGCTCCAATTCCATGCAATCATGGCCTTTTTTCACAATGTAATCCTGATGGAAAACATGACACATAAAATGCCCGTAATACAATTTATGACTGATTTTTTGGTCGATCTCAGGCGGCAGCATTTCAAACCACTCACGATCATTACGACGTAATGCAATATCCAGTGCCACAATGTCTTCCACCTCTTTTTCATGAATCGCACGATAACGAATCGCTGCTGAGGCAACGGCAAAGCGGTGTAACATCGCCGCTTGAGTTTCTACGGCATCACATTCAAAGAAAGCGCCTTTGCTGCTCTCTTTAAAGTAAGAGGTTAAATAATCCCGCGCTTCCTGTACGCCATCACCGCCCATTTTAACAATCAAGTGATGTTCGTATTGATCACGATATTGCCATAATTTTTTCGGCAAATGTTCCGGCAAGACCGTTGAAATCGCCTGCATGATTTTGTCGCTGAAATGACTTGGCATAAAACTGATTTTTTTAGCCAAACGATCCACTTTGGCTTTCATGGCAAATAACTTCGGCAACCAATGTGTGCCAAATTTCTTGATAACCCAGAAAGTGTCTTTACCGTATTTGGCAGCTACATCAAACGCATCACGATGAATATACTCGCCGGAAATCGGTAGCTGTTTAAAATTCGCCAACATATGACGACGAAGATCATTTAATGCTTCAGTTTGGTTGGTGCCAATATAAAATACCGCGGTCTTGTTCTCCGCCACAAAGGTATCCAAACGGACGGCAAAAATCGCTAATTTACCCGCACAACCGGAAGCCTCATAGTGACGTGCCGGATCGGCATTAAAACGTGCTGGGCTGTCTTCATCCACTTGGCGCACATGATTGCAGTAAGCGTGATCATGACCTTTGCCACAATCTAATTGAATGTCTTTACGTTGATAACGTTGATTCTCCAAATTCGCTAAAATTTCTTCCGGCGTTTCACCCAAATCAATGCCTAGGTGATTAACGAGTTGCAATTCTCCCTGCTCTGTTAATTGGGCGTAAAGCGCCATTTCCGTGTAAGCCGGGCCACGTTGCACCAACGCCCCACCGGAGTTATTACAAATACCGCCAATCACCGAGGCGCCAATACAGGAAGAACCGATGACAGAGTGCGGTTCACGTCCGTGCGGTTTTAAAGCAATCTCTAATTCATTTAGCGTAGAGCCCGGCAAACAAACCACTTGCTGTGCATCATTAATTAATTGAATGCCAGAAATACGCATCGCGTTGATAATCACAATATCACGATCGTAATCATTGCCATCGGGCGTAGAACCGCCGGTTAAACCGGTATTGGCGGCTTGAGCAATAACAATAACATCTGCCGCCACACAAGCTTTAAGAATCGCCCAAAATTCCGTTAAATTTCCCGGACGGACTACGGCCAAAGCGTTTCCGTTACCAAAACGATAACCACTGCGATAGGCTTCCGATTTGCTTGGGTCGGTAATCAAATATTTGTCTCCGACAATTTGACGAAGTTGACTAATTAATGAAGTACTGGTCATAGATTGTTACCCTTATGTTAAAAATAACGTTAACGAAAAACGCCAAAAGAATAACAGAAATTAACCAGTAAAACACAGTAAAAACACACTTTTTTTAGACCGCACTTGTTTGTACAAAAGTACTAATTTAATTAAAGCTGAAACAATTAAGTTACATAGATCACATTTTTTAAAAAAATATGCGCACTTTTTGATAACTAGATCACACTTTCTCCAAATAGGTATATTTTTTCTAAGCGTATTTCCTAGAATTCCTGCGATGTTTTAATCGCTAATTATTATTAACAGGAGTAAACATGTCTTTTTTCCTAAGCGTCTTACCTATTGCTTTATTGATCTATTTAATGGTGAAGCGTAATGCTTTACCGTCTTACGTTGCATTACCTTGGATTGCAACACTTGTTATGGGTGTGCATTTATTGCACTTCAATACAGACATTATTACCATCAGCGCGAATGTAACCTCGGCAATTGTGGCGGTACAAACCCCAATTACCGTTATTTTCGGCGCGATTTTATTCAACCGTTTTAGTGAAGTGTCCGGTGCAACCGACATCATGCGTAAATGGTTAGGTAACATTAACCCAAACCCGGTTGCACAATTGATGATTATCGGTTGGGCGTTTGCTTTTATGATTGAAGGCGCCAGTGGTTTTGGTACACCCGCCGCTATTGCCGCACCAATTCTGATGGGGTTAGGTTTTAATCCGTTAAAAGTAGCGATGCTTGCCTTAATCATGAACTCCGTTCCGGTTTCTTTCGGTGCGGTGGGCACTCCAACTTGGTTCGGTTTCGGTCCGCTTAAATTGTCTGAAGACATGATTTTAGAAATCGGCTCCATGACCGCACTTATCCACGCCGTAGCCGCGCTTATCATCCCATTACTGGCACTTCGTGTATTAGTCAGCTGGAACGATATTCGTAAAAACTTGGTCTTTATTTATATCAGCGTATTTGCTTGCGTTGTGCCTTATCTCCTCATTGCACAAGTTAACTATGAATTCCCTTCTTTAGTGGGCGGTGCAATCGGTTTGTTTATCTCCGTATGGGCAGCGAATCGTAATATCGGTTTGGCGAAAGTCGAAAACACGTTGGATAGCAATGCAGTAACCACCGGTCAAGTGATCAAGGCACTCTTCCCTACCGGTTTATTAATTGCGTTCTTAATCGTGACGCGTATTCATCAACTGCCGTTTAAAGCGATGATGAACGACACCACCGTTTGGTTTACTACCGTATTAGGTTCACTAGGTACATTTGAAGTGAGTAAAGGCCTTATCTTTAGCCTAAAAAATATCTTCGGTTCTGATGTTTCCTCAAGCTATAAATTGCTTTACGTGCCGGCATTAATTCCATTTGTTATCACCGTATTAATTGCCATTCCGGTATTCGGGGTTTCCGGAGCAAAAGTCAAAGACATCTTTACGTCGAGCTTAAGACAGTCCAAAAATCCATTTATCGCCCTAATGGGTGCTTTAGTGATGGTGAACTTAATGTTAGTGGGTGGCGAACATTCTATGGTGAAAATCATTGGCCGTACCTTTGCAGAAGTGAGCGGTAATAACTGGACGATTTTCTCCTCTTACCTTGGTGCGGTAGGTGCGTTCTTCTCCGGTTCTAACACCGTGTCGAACTTAACCTTCGGTAGCGTACAATTATCCACCGCAGAGACCACCGGTTTATCTGTCGCATTAATCTTGGCACTACAATCTGCCGGCGGTGCGATGGGTAACATGGTATGTATTAATAATATCGTTGCCGTGTCCTCCGTATTAAACATTCAAAATCAAGAAGGCACCATCATCAAAACAACGATCATTCCAATGGTGATTTACGGTATTATTGCTGCGCTTTGTGCCACGCTATTAATCCCGTTGTTCTACACGTTATAGCAGCAACACATAAAATTAACTAAAAAAACGACCGCACTTTTGCGGTCGTCATTTAATTTTTACCTTATTTCTCTTTTTTAACATTGGAGTATTACTATGAATGTGAATTTCTACGTGACCTGCATTGCCGACGTAGTAAAGAGCGGTGTGGCGAAAAACACCGTTCTATTACTGGAAAAGTTGGGCTGTCAGGTGACCTTTTTAGAAAAACAAGGTTGCTGTGGACAACCTGCATTAAACAGCGGTTATACCAAACAAGCCCTGCCCGGCATGAAAAACTTGATCGAAACCTTTGAAGCCAATGACTACCCTATCGTAGCCCCTGCCGGTTCTTGCGTTTATGCCGTAAAAAATTACCCGGATTATTTCACTCGTGCCAATGAACCGGAATGGGCGGAACGCGCGAAAAAAGTCGCCGCTCGTTTCTATGACTTAACAGATTTTATTGTCAATAAACTGGGTGTTACCGACATCGGTGCCCATCTACCAGGTCGTGCAGTTTATCACCCCTCCTGCAGTCTATTCCGTAAACTTGGCATCGTGGATGAACCGATTACGTTGCTAAAACACGTTAAAGGTTTGGAACTGTTACCTATTCACAATCAACAAACTTGTTGCGGATTTGGTGGCACGTTCTCGGTCAAAATGGCAGAAATTTCCGGTGAAATGGTAAAAGAAAAAGTGGAACACGTTGAGGAAGTCGAACCGGAATACTTAATTGGTGCAGACGTGAGCTGTTTACTCAATATCGGTGGTCGCCTACAACGTGAAGGCAGCAAAATCAAAGTGATGCACATCGCAGAAGTGTTAATGCAGGAGTAATAAACTATGTCATTAAAAACTAGCAATCTTGCATTTAAAGCACGCGTCGATCGCGAAGTCCATAATGAAATCATGCGCAAAGCGGTGGTAAAAGCCCAAGAAACTATCGGCACAAACCGTCAAAAAATGGTGGATGAATTAGGCCACTGGGAAGAATGGCGTGATTTGTCGAAACAAATCCGTAACCACGTTTTAGCAAACCTTGATGCTTATTTGTACCAACTTAGCGAAAAAGTCATGGAAAACGGCGGTAAGGTTTATTTTGCCGAAACCGCTGAAGAAGCCACCGAATACATTCGCCAAGTCGCGCTGAAAAAAAATGCCAAGAAAATCGTGAAATCCAAATCCATGGTAACCGAAGAAATCGGGTTAAATGGGGTGTTGGAAAAAGAAGGCATGCAAGTCATTGAAACCGATTTAGGTGAATATTTATTGCAAATTTCCGGTGACAAGCCGTCTCACATCGTGGTACCTGCGATTCACAAAGATCGCCACCAAATTCGTAAAGATTTACATGAAAAACTCGGCTATGAAGGTGCAGAAACGCCAGAAGACATGACCCGTTTCGTGCGTGAAAAAATTCGTCAGGATTTCTTAGAAGCAGACATCGGCATAAGCGGTTGTAACTTTGCTGTGGCGGAAACCGGCTCTGTTTGTTTGGTGACCAACGAAGGTAATTTACGTTTAGCCACCACCCTTCCTAAAACCCACATTGCCGTAATGGGGATGGAACGCTTGGCACCGACGTTCCAAGAAGTAGACGTGTTAATTACCATGCTTGCCCGTAGTGCGGTGGGCGCCAGATTAACCGGTTACAACACCTGGCTTACCGGCCCTCGTCTTGCCGGTGAAACCGATGGTCCGGAAGAGTTCCATTTAGTTATTGTTGATAATGGTCGTTCCGATATTCTGGCTTCCGAATTCCAAGAAGTTTTACGTTGTATTCGTTGCGGTGCCTGCTTAAATACCTGCCCGGCTTACCGTCAAATCGGTGGTCATGGTTACGGCTCTATTTATCCGGGTCCAATTGGCGCGGTGATTTCTCCGTTACTTGGCGGCTATGACGAATTCAAAGAATTGCCGTATGCCTGTTCCTTGTGCAACGCCTGTAACTCCGTTTGTCCGGTACGCATTCCGTTAGCGCAACTGATTTTAAAACACCGTGAAAAAATGGTGGAACAAGGCAAAACGCCAGCCTTGGAGCGCTTATCCATTTTCGGTTTTGGCTTTGCCAACTCCCATCCAACCTTATGGAAAATCGGTGTAAACACCGGCGCCAAATTAGCGGGTAAACTCATTAAGAACGGCAAAGCGCCAATTAAAATGGGAGCCTTGGCTGAATGGACAAAAGCCCGTGATTTACCGACACCTGAAGGCGAAAGCTTCCGTCAATGGTTTAACAAAAGAGGAGCAAACTAATGGATTTACAAAATAGAGAAAACTTCCTCAATAAATTGGCAGCCAAAATGGGTAAACAACGTGCCAATGTGCCTGAAGTCATGGCAACGCCGGTGAATACTCACCCGACAGAACGCCTAACCCATTTAACACAAGCAGAACTTTGCGATGAATTTGTAAACTTTGCCAAAGTGATGATGGTGGATGTGGTTGTGACGTCAGAAACGTTAGCAAAACAGACCGCACTTGAGCTTTGCGAAAAATACGGTGGCGGCGATATCGTGTTAAACGACGACCCTCGTCTGGAAGAACTCGGTATTACCCAAGCGGTTCAAGAAAAATACACTTGCCACATTTGGTCACCGGAACAGGCGGAAGCCAACATTACCAAATCGGAACAAGCCAATATCGGGATCGTTTACGCCGAATACGGTTTAACCGAATCGGGCGGCATCGTGCTATTTTCCCAAGCTGAACGTGGTCGTTCTGTGAGCTTACTGCCGGAGAAATCCATTGCCGTTGTACGTAAAAGCAAGATACTCCCTCGTGTAGCACAACTGGCAAAAATCCTACATGACAAAGCCCAACAAGGCGAACGTATGCCTTCTTGTATTAATATCATTTCCGGCCCAAGTTCTACGGCAGATATTGAATTAATCAAAGTCGTTGGCGTGCATGGCCCAGTGGCGAAAATCTATCTTGTCATTGATGATTTAGCACAAAACTAAAACATCCTCTCCATGAGATAAAAAGGAAAGTTGCCAAACTTTCCTTTTTTATGCGCCATAAAAAATGCTCATTTTGTGATCTACCTCAGAGATCAAACAAGAATTTACTTGCACTAAAAATTCATTAGAGGATAATAATTCTCAATCACATCTATAGGCAAATGCAATAAATCAAGGAGATGCGCATGTGTTTTTCCCGTTGGTCTCAATCTGTTCTTTTTAGTTTTATGCTTCTGTTTTCAGCATTTACCCACGCAGAAGATAACTATCAGCAATGGGTACAAGACATTGAAAATCGATTGGATAAAACCACCGCACTTTATGCCGAAAATAAAATAGATGACGCCCGAACTGAAGTCCAAATGGCCTATTTTGAAGTATTTGAAAATCTTGAAGGCCCTATTCGTATTAACTTTTCCGCTCAAAAAAGCTATCAAATGGAAGCCACCTTTGGCGAAATTCGTAAGATGATTGGTGACGGTCTGCCACAAGAGCAAGTCAAAGCTAAAATCGACGGTCTCAAAGCCGAATTGCAAGAAGTGCTTCCTTCTTTAAAAGAGGGGCATCAACTTAACGCCTCCGCGCAACATGGCGTATATGAAAACCAAACTATCGCCCCGCATTGGCAAAAAAGCTTTAAAACTATCGATGATTTATTAGCCCAAGCCATGACGGCGTATGAAGCGAAAGATTATGCAACCGCCAAAAAACTGGTACAACAAGCGCAATACGATGGGTATAAAAATTCCGAAATGGAAATGTCCATTCGCCAAAATCGTTCCGCTGCCATTTCCGGCAACCTTAATCAACAGTTTTATGATTTAATCAAACTGAGCGAGCAACCGGATCAAATCAGCAATTTTGGTTATCAAATCACGACGTTATTACAAGACGTTGAAGAGCAACTGCCTGACTTACCAACCACCCGTGATACACAAGTGGAACAGCCGGCTAATCAAACTATCGCGGATACCACGCAGGACAAAGACTGGTCGCAGGTTAGTGCACAAGTGAATGCAGGTATTCAACAAGCCATCAGCTTGTACGAGCAAGGCGAAGCCAAAAAAGCCATGTTGGCCGTGCAAGATACCTACTTTGACATTTTTGAAAGCACTGGCATGGAAAACAAAGTGGGTTCCCGCGACAGCAATTTCAAAACCCAATTAGAAGGCTATTTCACCCGTTTGGTGAGCTTAATGAAAGCCGGCGCAGAGAAAGAAAAGTTGCAAGAACAAGCGCAAGGATTAAGCCAAGATTTGAGCAAGGCTGTAGAAATGTTACAGGGCGGAGAACAAACTGCATGGAGTATGTTCTTATACAGCTTATTAATCATCTTGCGTGAAGGCTTGGAGGCGCTATTAATCGTTGCTGCCATCGTGGCATATTTAGTAAAAAATAACCATCAGGACAAACTACCTGTCATTCGTCAATCCGTCTATGTGGCATTACTCGGTAGCCTCATTACCGCTGTGATTTTCCAACTTATTTTCTCTAATTCCGGTGCCAGCCGAGAATTGTTGGAAGGCTTCACAATGATGATTGCGGTGGTGATGTTGTTCATGATGAGTTACTGGTTGCTGTCGAAAGTGGAAGCGCAAAACTGGAAACGCTATTTGGAAGGCAAACTCTCTACCGCGCTCACCACCGGCTCGCTCGTGGGTTTGTGGCTGACCAGTTTCCTTGCCGTGTATCGTGAAGGCGCAGAAACCGTGTTGTTCTACTATGCCCTCGTTGGCGATGCACAAAGTGCGGTGGATTATTTCTATCTTTTCGGCGGTTTTTTCCTTGGCGTAATAATTCTCGCCGTGTGTTATGTTCTCATGCGCTACACCGTGGTGAAACTACCGCTTAAACCGTTCTTTATGTTCACCGGTTCATTCATGTATTTAATGGCCTTTGTGTTTGCCGGTAAAAGCGTACTGGAACTTATCGAAGGCAAATTATTTGAACCAACCTTGGTTTCCGGTATCACGGAAATCTCATGGTTGGGTATTTATCCTTATGTAGAAACATTGGTTCCGCAGGCTGTCTTGTTGGTGGCTGCTGTTTTTGCATTCATTTATATGAAGTACCAAAGCAGAAAATCTGCTTAATGTCGCACAAGCTATACTTATTCAGTTAAGGAGAAACTAAGTATGAAAAAAACATTAATCGCCACCGCACTTTTAGCAGGCATGATCACCGCACCGGCAGCCTTAGGCTTCAAAGAGTTTCCTGTCGGTGAACCGGTGACTATGAACGAAATGGAAATTGCCGCCGTGTATTTACAACCGGTTGACATGGAACCACGTGGCATGGGCTTGCCGGCAGCGAAATCCGATATTCACTTAGAAGCGGATATTCACGCCACCAAAGGCAACAAAAACGGTTTCGGTGAAGGCGAATGGATGCCTTACTTAACCATTCAATATACCTTGGTCAACAGCGACACCGGTGAAAAACAAGAAGGCACCTTCATGCCGATGGTGGCCAGCGACGGTCCTCACTATGGTGCAAACATCAAAATGATGGGCGTGGGTAACTATAAATTAACCTATCACATTGACCCGCCACCAAAAGCCGGTATGCACCGTCACACTGACGAAGAAACCGGTGTTGGCCGTTGGTGGAAACCGTTTGATGTTAACTATGAATTCAAATTCACCGGTTTGAAATAAGCCTTTCAGGTGTTAACTAAAAATAACAATAAAAACACCTTGAAATCACTCAAGGTGTTTTTTTATGCTAGAGCATAATCTCTGATCAAAAATAAGCGATATGATTCATTCACCCTTTCGGAGTAAGCTATGAACTATTTTTTTGTTTTCCTCATTCAAACCCTACTCCCTATTTCTATTTTGCTCAGTTGCAGTTGGGCGCATTACCCGAACGCCGATGCGAAAAAACTCATTTGGCTTTCTCTTTTCGGATTTTTTATCGGTAGCCTCATCTCGCTGAATTTACCTGCAACACAAAGTGCAAAACTCGCTGCTACCATTATTGCATTGTGTATTTTATTGTTTGCTTATTTCAGCCAATTTATCCATTGGCAAAAACTCAATACCCTTTGGCATATCATGTTGTCTATGCTTGCCGGACACTTATGGGCAAAAGATCCCAATATTGCGGCTATCACCGGCACAGACGTCATTAACACCGACTTTTTACTTCAATTCAGCGCGATCATTTTGGGCGTTATTTTCTGCATTATTGTCGCCGGTTGGCTATTTATTTTATTTCAACAACAAAAAACGTCCGGAAAAACGACCGCACTTTCTGTTTTCTTAACCTCCCTTTTCACGCTGTTATTGATAACCCCGTTATTTGGCGATGTTTTGTTGATTTTAATGAAACTCCAAGTGCTCGAACTTACAAAAGTGCGGTTAAGTTTTGCGGCAAAATCAGGCAATATTTCTGTCTATTTAAATTATATTAATGCGACTGTATTGGCGTTTATTGTGATCCTATTTGCGTTTAAAACACACTTACCCCGTCTTCGCCAAGTTAAGCAAGAACAAGCCCCCATTGAAAAACGCAAAGCGATTGCCGCCAAACGGACCTCCGGCAAAATTATCGGTTACGGTTTAGCCGCAATCGCTATCATCCTTCTTTCCCAACTTTATTGGGACAGAATCGCATCCCAGCCACCACAACTTTCCGAAGCCCAAAGAGTCACGTTAGACGCGGAAAACAACGTACACATTCCAATCGAACAAGTAAAAGATGGCAAATTACACCGTTTTCTTTGGGTTGCCGACGATGGCAAAGCGGTACGTTTCTTCATTATTAATCGTCTGCCCGACAAACTCAGTCTTGCTGCCGTATTCGATGCCTGCATTTTATGTGGCGACCAAGGTTATGTAATGGAAGGCAATCAAGTGGTATGCGTAGGTTGCGGCGTACGTATGTTTACCCCTTCCATCGGCAAACCGGGCGGTTGTAACCCGGTGCCGATTGATGATTGGAAACAAACGGATACGGAAGTGGTCATCAACAAGAAAAACTTGGAAGAAGGCTTGAACTATTTCAGTACGATCATTGAAATTGAAGTGGTGGATCCCGTAAATGGTAAGAAATTGACCAACACGAAAACGGAACACAAATACAACCATGAAGGCAAAACCTATTTCTTTACTGATGAAAAGAACTTAGAACTGTTCCGTGATAATCCTGAGGCCTATTTAAACCAAGCCGATGAAGCCACAACCGCCAAGGAGGAAAAATAATCATGTTAGCGCGAATGTTATTTCAATCTTGGCGTTATGGTTTAAAGCGTAAGTTTCTTGCCATTGTCACCATTTTCCTCGCTGCCGGTTTGATTTCCGCCTTGCTCGCCGTGTCCATCGACATTGGCGACAAAATGGCAAAAGAGTTGAAATCTTACGGAGCCAATATTTTGGTGGAACCGGCTAGCAGTGCCGTTTTGCCGGATGATGTCAGCGGTCGTAGCTCCCTCGCTACGCAAGATTTTTTAGATGAAAAAGAACTGCCGAATGTAAAAGACATTTTCTGGCGCAACAACATTGTGGGGTTTGCCCCCTTACTCAGCACGCAGGTGAAAGCCAGCGTGGCTAACGGCGCAGAAAACGATGTGAGCATCCTCGGGACGTTTTTTGATCATAATATTCCTGTGCCGGATGAAGAGGATTACCACACCGGGCAAAAAATCATCAGTCCTTACTGGCAAGTAGAAGGCGAATGGGTGGATGATGCTACGGATGATTTCGGTGAACAAATTCCTGCCCTACTCGGTGCCCAGCTTGCCAAACAACAGCAATGGAAAATCGGCGATGTGATTACCTTAAGTTATCAAGCGGAAGAAAACTCGTCACCACAACACATGACCACCATCGTGAAAGGTATTGTTAAAACCGGTGGCACAGAAGAACAACAACTGATTTTGCCGTTAAGTGCGGTGCAAAATTTACTTGGATTAGAAGGCAAGGTACAGGCGATTAAAGTCTCCGCGCTAACAGTGCCGGAAAATGATTTATCCCGCAAAGCCCGCGCCAACGTGGACGGCTTGGCCGCAGAGGAATATGACCGTTGGTATTGCACGGCCTACGTTTCCTCTATTTCCCATCAATTGGAAGAAGCGATTTCCGGCGCAATTGTTCGCCCTATTTGGCAAGTCGCGGCTTCCGAAGGCGTCGTCATTGAAAAAATTCAATTATTACTCGCTGTCGTCACCCTTGCCGCACTGAGTGCTGCCGCCATGGGCATAGCTTCATTAATGACTACAACCATTATCGAACGTAGTAAAGAAATTGGCTTAATGAAAGCGCTCGGCGCCTATCAATGGCAAATCGTCTTGCTGTTTTATTGCGAAGCCATCATCAGCGGCTTAATCGGTGGTATCTTAGGTTGCATTGCCGGTTGGGGCTTAGCACGTTTTATCGGTGCCACGTTATTTGGCGCACCGCTCAGTTTCGCCTGGATCGTTATCCCTTGCGTACTGGTACTTTCCGTCTTGATCGCCGTGATCGGCGCTTGGTTCCCGGCACACCGTATTGCCCGTCTTTATCCTATTGAGGTACTTTATGGCAGACAATAAACCTATCAATATGTTTTGGCGCTTGGTGTTACGCGCCTTGCGTCTGCGCTTGCAGCGGGTATTCATCATTTTTGCCGCACTCACGGTAGGCGCAAGCATTGTGACGGCAATGGCGGCAGTGTACTTCGACATCAACACTAAAATGAGCCAAGAACTGCGTACCTTCGGCGCCAATTTTTATATTGGCCCAAGCAACGGCAATTTAATCAAAGTGGATCAAGTGCAACAGATTCTTGACCAAGCACCGAAAGGCTTAATCACGGCTGCAAGCCCCTATTTATATGGCGTGACACGTAGTGATTTAGAAAAAATCGTGATAATGGGCGTGTGGTTTGAAGACATGAAAACCCTTGCGCCTTATTGGCAAATCACAGGCAATCCTATCGGGGTAAACTTCGACGAACGCAACGCTATGATCGGTAAAACTCTCGCGGAACGGCTCAATTTAAACGTAGGCGATAAACTCACGTTAAGCCTCAATTCCGTGGATAAACACCAGTTCAATATTAAAGCTATCGTAGAAGCAGGCGATGCTACCGACAATATGTTGATCGTGAGCCTCGATTTTGCACAAAACTGGTTAGAAAAAGAAAACTTGGCGACCAACGTATTGTTAAACGTCAAAAACGATCAAGGCCAAGTGGATCAATTCGCCCAACAGTTGCAACAACAGTATCCCGATTTAGACATTCACCCGATCCGCAAAGTCTCCGCCTCCGAAGGGCAAATTTTAGATAAAATCAAAGGCTTGATGGGCTTGATTTCTGTAGTGATTTTGATTTTAGCCACCCTTTGCGTGAACACCACCTTAATCGCCATTGTGGGCGAACGAGCGAAAGAGTTTGCGTTACAAAAAGCCCTTGGCGCGAAAAGTCGAGACATCATTAAACAAATCGGCGCAGAAACCTTGATTATCGCCCTTTGCGCCATTGTATGCGGCTTAATCATCGGCTACCTATTAGCACAGGTGCTCGGCTTAACCGTATTCAAAGCCTATATTGATATGCGCCTGCCGGTGCTCCCAATTACCATCACTTTATCCTTATTAGTGGCGTTTATCGCGGTTATCGTACCGACCCGCCGCGCTTTAGACATTCAAACCGCCAACGTATTGAAAGGGGAATAATATGGCTAAACCCGTCATTGAAACACAACATTTATACAAAAGATTCGGCCAAGTGACCGCACTTGAAGACATTAATATTCAAATTGCCGAGGGTGAATTCGTCTCTATCATGGGTGCCTCCGGTTCAGGTAAAACCACATTAATGAATATTCTCACCGGCTTGGATACCGCAACCGAAGGCAAAGTGATTTTAGACGGTGTGGATGCCGCACAACTGGACGAAACGGGCAGACAACGTTTCCGCGCGGAAAAAATCGGCTTGGTGTTCCAACAATTTCACCTTATCCCTTATTTAACTGCGCTTGAAAACGTGATGCTGGCGCAACATTATCACAGCGTGGTAGATGAAGCCGCCGCCAAAGCCGTATTAGATCAAGTGGGCTTGGCGCATCGGATGAATCACCGCCCAAGCCAACTTTCCGGCGGGGAACAACAACGGGTGTGCATTGCGCGCGCCTTAGTGAACCAGCCACCGGTCATTTTTGCCGACGAACCGACCGGCAACCTCGATGAGACAAATGAAAATTTGGTATTAAATTTACTCACGGAATTAAACCGGCAGGGGCGCACTATCGTCATGGTGACCCATAACCCGGACTTAGGCAAACTCACCAATCGTATTATTTATTTGCAACACGGCAAATTATTGCGTGAGGAAAAAAATGCAGGCTAATTTCCTTCGTTTTCTCGGTATAAGTGCGGTCGTTTTTTTCAGTATTTCCTGCAAGGAGGAATCCGCGCAAATCGGCCAACCCGCACCGGAAATTGCCGCCTTCGATCTGCAAGGCAATAAAGCCACCTTAAGCGACTGGCAGGGCAAAACCATGCTCATAAACTTCTGGTCAGAAACCTGCGGCGCTTGCATTGCGGAATTAAGAACCTTGCAACAATGGGCGGAAAAATACCCAAACCAAGTACAACTGATCGCCATGAATATCGACGGCGAAAAGGCCGACACACAAGCGATTGTCACCAAACGACAACTCACCTTGCCGGTGTTTAAAGATCAAATGAAAATCACTGCCGAACGTTATCAACTTGTCGGCACGCCAACCTCTTTCGTGGTTGACCCAAACGGCAAACTGATATATAAATTTGAAGGCTTGCTACCCGAAAAGGAGCTGAAACAACTCTTTACCCCAACGAAAATAAATTAAGGAAAATCATGAAAATTTACTACGCTATTCTCCCTCTTATCGCACTCAGTGCTATTTCTACCGTTCAAGCTGAAGGCAACTTAGAACACGGCAAAAAAATTTTTAACCGTTCATGTGTGCTCTGTCATGGGAAACAAGCTGAAAAATCGGCTATGGGACAATCCCAAATTATTAATACCTTCAACGAAGAAAAAATTATTAGCTCACTTCAAGATCGCAAAAGCGGAAAAATTTATGGTGGCGGCAATCACGTAAAAGAAGGGCTGAGTGATCAAGACATGCAAGATGTAGCAAGCTATATCCAAACACTCAAACAATAGTACGTTGTCTTAATATCCTAAATTCCGAAAAAGTTATAAAAAACCGCACTTTAGATAAAAATCTCAGTGCGGTTTTCTTATGGTTTATCTCAGCCATTTATAGTTTATTGTCAGTTTTCTTCTATTCTTTTTTAATACGACTAAATTCCTATGCTGTAAAAAGCAAAAACCCCCGATGCACTCACATCAGGGGTTCGTATCAGGCTTGGCGGTGACCTACTCTCACATGGGGATGCCCCACACTACCATCGGCATTACGGCGTTTCACTTCTGAGTTCGGTATGGAGTCAGGTGGGCCCACCGCACTATCGCCGCCAATATTCTTTATGATTTCTATCTCTTCTTATTCGCGTCTTCTTAATCTAAAAACAAGCCTTCTCTCAACTCTCTCTTCTACGTCCATTCTCTTAACTGTTATCCTTCCAACTCGCTCATGTCCAGGGTAACCCCAAAAACACTTGAGCGTTGTATGGCTAAGCCTCTCGGGCAATTAGTATGCGTTAGCTCAATGTATCACTACACTTACACACCGCACCTATCTACGTCTTAGTCTTAAACAACCCTTACACACTTAATGTGTGGGAGAACTCATCTCTTGGCAAGTTTCGTGCTTAGATGCTTTCAGCACTTATCTCTTCCGCATGTAGCTACCCAGCAATGCCTCTGGCGAGACAACTGGAACACCAGTGATGCGTCCACTCCGGTCCTCTCGTACTAGGAGCAGCCCCAATCAATTCTCCAACGCCCACGGCAGATAGGGACCGAACTGTCTCACGACGTTCTAAACCCAGCTCGCGTACCACTTTAAATGGCGAACAGCCATACCCTTGGGACCTACTTCAGCCCCAGGATGTGATGAGCCGACATCGAGGTGCCAAACACCGCCGTCGATATGAACTCTTGGGCGGTATCAGCCTGTTATCCCCGGAGTACCTTTTATCCGTTGAGCGATGGCCCTTCCATGCAGAACCACCGGATCACTATGACCTACTTTCGTACCTGCTCGACTTGTCTGTCTCGCAGTTAAGCTTGCTTATACCATTGCACTAACCTCACGATGTCCGACCGTGATTAGCAAACCTTCGTGCTCCTCCGTTACTCTTTGGGAGGAGACCGCCCCAGTCAAACTACCCACCAGACACTGTCCGAGACCACGTTTCGTAATCTTCGTTAGAACATCAAACGTTAAAGGGTGGTATTTCAAGGACGACTCCATAATCACTGGCGTGACTACTTCAAAGTCTCCCACCTATCCTACACATCAAAATTCAATGTTCAGTGTCAAGCTATAGTAAAGGTTCACGGGGTCTTTCCGTCTAGCCGCGGGTACACCGCATCTTCACGGCGATTTCAATTTCACTGAGTCTCGGGTGGAGACAGCCTGGCCATCATTATGCCATTCGTGCAGGTCGGAACTTACCCGACAAGGAATTTCGCTACCTTAGGACCGTTATAGTTACGGCCGCCGTTTACTGGGGCTTCGATCAGGAGCTTCTCTTTCGATTACACCATCAATTAACCTTCCAGCACCGGGCAGGCATCACACCCTATACGTCCACTTTCGTGTTTGCAGAGTGCTGTGTTTTTAATAAACAGTTGCAGCCAGCTGGTATCTTCGACCGGTTCAACCTTCGCCCGCAAGGGACTACAATCTACGCCGGCGCACCTTCTCCCGAAGTTACGGTGCTATTTTGCCTAGTTCCTTCACCCGAGTTCTCTCAAGCGCCTGAGTATTCTCTACCTGACCACCTGTGTCGGTTTTCAGTACGGTTTAGATAAACCTGAAGCTTAGTGGCTTTTCCTGGAAGTGTGGTATCAGTTACTTCAGCTCCGTAGAGCCTCGTCATCATCTCTCAGTGTTAAGGAAGTCCGGATTTGCCTAAACTTCCCACCTACCAACTTAAACGTGCATATCCAACAGCACGCTAACCTAACCTACTCCGTCCCCACATCGCAGTTTATCCAAGTACGGGAATATTAACCCGTTTCCCATCGACTACGCTTTTCAGCCTCGCCTTAGGGGCCGACTCACCCTGCCCCGATTAACGTTGGACAGGAACCCTTGGTCTTCCGGCGAACGGGTTTTTCACCCGTTTTATCGTTACTTATGTCAGCATTCGCACTTGTGATACGTCCAACAGCCCTCTCGAACCATCTTCATCCGCTTACACAACGCTCCCCTACCCAACAGACTTACGTCTGATGCCGCAGCTTCGGTGCTATATTTGAGCCCCGTTACATCTTCCGCGCAGGCCGACTCGACTAGTGAGCTATTACGCTTTCTTTAAATGATGGCTGCTTCTAAGCCAACATCCTAGCTGTCTAAGCCTTCCCACTTCGTTTCCCACTTAATATAGACTTTGGGACCTTAGCTGGCGGTCTGGGTTGTTTCCCTCTCCACGACGGACGTTAGCACCCGCCGTGTGTCTCCTGAGTATCACTCTTTGGTATTCGTAGTTTGCATCGGGTTGGTAATCCGGGATGGACCCCTAGCCGAAACAGTGCTCTACCCCCAAAGGTGTCCGCTCAAGGCTCTACCTAAATAGATTTCGGGGAGAACCAGCTATCTCCCGGTTTGATTGGCCTTTCACCCCCAGCCACAAGTCATCCGCTAATTTTTCAACATTAGTCGGTTCGGTCCTCCAGTTAGTGTTACCCAACCTTCAACCTGCCCATGGCTAGATCACCGGGTTTCGGGTCTATACCTTGCAACTAGCCGCCCAGTTAAGACTCGGTTTCCCTTCGGCTCCCCTATTCGGTTAACCTCGCTACAAAATATAAGTCGCTGACCCATTATACAAAAGGTACGCAGTCACCCTTTCGGGCTCCCACTGCTTGTACGTACAAGGTTTCAGGTTCTATTTCACTCCCCTCACCGGGGTTCTTTTCGCCTTTCCTTCACAGTACTGGTTCACTATCGGTCAATCAGGAGTATTTAGCCTTGGAGGATGGTCCCCCCATCTTCAAACAGGATATCACGTGTCCCGCCCTACTTGTCGTTAGCTCAGTACCACAAAAGTATTTTCGAGTACGGGATTATCACCCTCTACGATTCGGCTTCCCAGCCAATTCCTCTAATACTTCCGCTATCACTAACAGGCTCCTTCGCTTTCGCTCGCCGCTACTCACAAAATCTCGGTTGATTTCTTTTCCTCGGGGTACTTAGATGTTTCAGTTCTCCCGGTTCGCCTCATTATCCTATGGATTCAGATAATGATAGTAGGTTCTTCACCCACTGGGTTTCCCCATTCGGACATCTTGGATTAAACGCCTCTTATCGACTCATCCAAGCTTTTCGCAGATTAGCACGTCCTTCTTCGCCTCTGATTGCCAAGGCATCCACCTTGTACGCTTTGTCACTTAACCATACAACCTCAAGTATTCTTACCTTATTATTTAAATAATATTAAACAACAACTTTCAAACACTTCAGCTACGATTAATAACAGTTAATTAAGAGCAATCGCCTTTTATCAATCACTCTCACTCAGACTTTCTTGAAAGTCTCGTTTTCAGCTTGTTTCCAGATTTTTAAAGAACAGATAAAACAATGTAAGTTAACTTACTTACCATCATCATAGTTAAATTCATTTTAACTAACACAACACAATATTTAATACCATCAAATAAAATGATAAAAAATATACTTCAATAAACTTAACTATGACGATATTGGTGGAGATAAGCGGGATCGAACCGCTGACCTCCTGCGTGCAAGGCAGGCGCTCTCCCAGCTGAGCTATATCCCCAATCACATCCCTTGGCTTTCACTCACACATAGTGGCTTGATATGTTTAAAATTAGTTAATGTAATAAAAACTAATCTACCAAACTCACCAGTCTAAGTGGTGGGTCTGAGTGGACTTGAACCACCGACCTCACCCTTATCAGGGGTGCGCTCTAACCACCTGAGCTACAGACCCAATAGGATTTTGTCTTCGATATTGTTGTTCTTTCCTTGTCTACAACCATCAAACAAACTGTGTGAACACTTAAAGTCGAGTCTATCTTTGGTAAGGAGGTGATCCAACCGCAGGTTCCCCTACGGTTACCTTGTTACGACTTCACCCCAGTCATGAATCATACCGTGGTAAACGCCCCCCCGAAGGTTAAGCTATCTACTTCTGGTACAACCCACTCCCATGGTGTGACGGGCGGTGTGTACAAGGCCCGGGAACGTATTCACCGCGACATTCTGATTCGCGATTACTAGCGATTCCGACTTCATGGAGTCGAGTTGCAGACTCCAATCCGGACTTAGACGTACTTTGTGAGATTCACTCCACCTCGCGGCTTCGTCGCCCTCTGTATACGCCATTGTAGCACGTGTGTAGCCCTACTCGTAAGGGCCATGATGACTTGACGTCATCCCCACCTTCCTCCGGTTTATCACCGGCAGTCTCCTTTGAGTTCCCGACCAAATCGCTGGCAACAAAGGATAAGGGTTGCGCTCGTTGCGGGACTTAACCCAACATTTCACAACACGAGCTGACGACAGCCATGCAGCACCTGTCTCATGGTTCCCGAAGGCACTCTCATATCTCTACAAGATTCCATGGATGTCAAGAGTAGGTAAGGTTCTTCGCGTTGCATCGAATTAAACCACATGCTCCACCGCTTGTGCGGGCCCCCGTCAATTCATTTGAGTTTTAACCTTGCGGCCGTACTCCCCAGGCGGTCGATTTATCACGTTAGCTTCGGGCACCAAGCTTAAAGCCCAATCCCCAAATCGACAGCGTTTACAGCGTGGACTACCAGGGTATCTAATCCTGTTTGCTCCCCACGCTTTCGCACATGAGCGTCAGTACATTCCCAAGGGGCTGCCTTCGCCTTCGGTATTCCTCCACATCTCTACGCATTTCACCGCTACACGTGGAATTCTACCCCTCCCTAAAGTACTCTAGACTCCCAGTCTGAAATGCAATTCCCAGGTTAAGCCCGGGGATTTCACACCTCACTTAAAAGTCCGCCTGCGTGCCCTTTACGCCCAGTTATTCCGATTAACGCTCGCACCCTCCGTATTACCGCGGCTGCTGGCACGGAGTTAGCCGGTGCTTCTTCTGTATTTAACGTCAATTTGTCGTGCTATTAACACAACAACCTTCCTCAATACCGAAAGAACTTTACAACCCGAAGGCCTTCTTCATTCACGCGGCATGGCTGCGTCAGGGTTGCCCCCATTGCGCAATATTCCCCACTGCTGCCTCCCGTAGGAGTCCGGGCCGTGTCTCAGTCCCGGTGTGGCTGGTCATCCTCTCAGACCAGCTAGAGATCGTCGGCTTGGTAGGCTATTACCCCACCAACTACCTAATCCCACTTGGGCTCATCCTATGGCATGCGGCCTTGCGGTCCCGCACTTTCGTCTCTCGACTCTACGCGGTATTAGCGACAGTTTCCCGTCGTTATCCCCCTCCATAAGCCAGATTCCCAAGCATTACTCACCCGTCCGCCACTCGTCAGCAAGAAAGCAAGCTTTCTCCTGTTACCGTTCGACTTGCATGTGTTAAGCCTGCCGCCAGCGTTCAATCTGAGCCATGATCAAACTCTTCAGTTCAAAAAGTTTAATCGCTCAATACTGCTAGCCAAGTAATCTATCTATAAATAAATAAACGTTTTTCGTAGCACTATTCAGTTCAATTTTAAAATCTTTAATGATAAAAACGAATCTTCAAGTGCCCACACAGTTTGTCTGATTGATTGTTAAAGAACAAAAAACGACGCGCGGTTTTATGCTTTACAACGGCGCGTCGTTGTGGGGGCGTATTATAGGCATTTATCACTCCCTTGCAACCCCTTTTTACGTTTTTTTGCAAAATATTTTTTAACTGATTATTTTTTAGCTATTCCTAAATAGGAAAGTGCGGTCGAAAACCTACCTATTTCTAACCGCACTTTACTTGCTAAACCTGAGTGAATTCAATTATTTACCCACTTGACTTCCGATTAAGCCGCCTAATGCTGCGCCACCTAGCGTTGCTCCAGTTGAGCCACCAATCATGTTACCGGCAACCCCGCCTACAGCCGCACCGATAGCCGTGTTTTTCTGGGTTTTACTTAAATTACTACAAGCACCTAATGCCACTACTAGTGTCACAATGCCTAAAAATTTAACTGTCTTTTTCATATGTAACCTCATGAGTTATAAGTTAAATAAGTAATACCTTCACGATTACTCATAAAATTAGACGCATTTTTTTCTCGAAAGTTTTACTTTTTCCGCAACGAAACTTCACCTGCATTAAAATATTGAATGCCATTTTCTGTCATGAGACATAAATGACCTTGTGCATTAATCCCCTGTTCAATACCTGAAATGGTGCTTTTTTCGCTTATCACATTCACTTCAGTACCTAGATAGGCATCATATTCCAGCCATTGTTGTTGCATTTCCGCATCAATACCGTGCTGTTCAAAACGCGCTAAATAACGATAAATGGTATTGACTATTTGTATGATCAGTTTCTCTCGATCAATATATGGAAAAAATTCCGTCAACTCTGCCCAAGGTTGATCGATTTGTTTTTCTTGTCCAAGAAAAACATTCATGCCGATACCAACAACCAAATTTAATTTACCGTTTGGATGATTAACGATTTCCACCAAAATACCGGCCAGTTTTCGCTCATTAACCAAAATGTCATTCGGCCATTTTACTTGAAAACCGTACATATCCAATTCAACTAGCGCTTGCACAATCGCCAAGCCAATCACGGTACTTAACCCATCCAAAGGTTTACGAGGGTCCAATTGCCAGTAGAAACTCATGATAATTTGCCCGGCAAAAGGCGAAATCCATTGTCGCCCACGGCGACCACGCCCGGCGGTTTGATATTCAGCCAAGCAAAGATCACCTTTTTGAAGGTGAGCAACATTCTCTAATAAATATTGATTGGTTGAGGAAATGACCGGTTTAACCACCACATGATAAGGTTTCAACGCCTCCGCTAGACGTTTTTCATTTAATAAAGGTAATTCAGGGATCAAATAAAGATGATCATTTTCTAACGCAAAATACAGTCCTTGTTGCTCCATCTGGCGCACTTCTGCGAATAATTCCTCTTTGCTGCAAGCTAAAAGTGCGGTCAAATTTTCCAATGAATTTTCTACATCGCTTGTCAGTAATTCTAGTAATTTCGCCATAAATCCTTCCTGTTTTTCAGCGTTTAAACGATGGCTATCATACGCTAAAAATGCAAATTTTTTATCATTTTTTCTTTTCAAATACAGGATGGATCTGTATAATCCGCCCGCAATATTTTTTCATCATTTTAACTTAAAGAGAGATATTGCAATGGCATTACGCATCTTAAAAGAAGCACTCACATTTGACGACGTTCTTCTTGTTCCAGCTCACTCTACTGTGTTGCCTAACACAGCTAACCTTTCTACTCAATTAACCTCAACGATTCGTTTAAACATTCCTATGTTGTCAGCGGCAATGGATACGGTAACCGAAACGAAATTGGCTATTTCCCTTGCACAAGAAGGCGGTATTGGCTTTATTCATAAAAATATGTCCATTGAACGCCAAGTGGATCGTGTGCGTAAAGTGAAAAAATTTGAAAGCGGTGTGGTATCCGATCCCATTACGGTAACACCAACATTAACCATCAGCGAATTAAAAGCCATTGCACAGAAAAATGGCTTTGCCGGTTATCCGGTTGTCGATGCTGAAGGTAACTTGGTCGGTATTATCACCGGTCGCGATACCCGCTTTGTGTCTGATTTAAACAAAACCGTTGCCGATTTCATGACACCGAAATCTCGTTTGGTTACTGCTAAAGAAGGGGCAAAACGTGAAGAAATCTTCCAATTAATGCATGAACATCGCGTAGAAAAAGTGTTAATTGTTGATGATAACTTCAAATTAAAAGGTATGATTACCTTAAAGGACTATCAAAAAGCAGAACAAAAACCGAATGCCTGTAAAGATGAATTTGGTCGTTTGCGCGTCGGCGCAGCGGTTGGCGCAGGTCCTGGCAACGAAGAACGCATTGATGCGTTAGTCAAAGCGGGCGTCGATGTTTTATTAATCGACTCTTCTCATGGCCACTCCGAAGGCGTGTTACAACGTGTGCGTGAAACGCGTGCAAAATATCCGAATTTACCGATTGTTGCCGGTAACGTCGCCACCGCAGAAGGTGCGCTTGCCTTGGCAGATGCCGGTGCTAGCGCAGTTAAAGTAGGAATTGGCCCCGGCTCTATTTGTACCACCCGTATCGTCACCGGCGTGGGTGTGCCACAAATTACCGCCATTTCTGATGCGGCTGAAGCCTTAAAAGATCGCGGCATCCCAGTCATTGCTGACGGCGGTATCCGTTACTCCGGCGACATCGCGAAAGCACTTGCTGCAGGCGCCAGTTGCGTCATGGTCGGTTCCATGTTTGCCGGTACAGAAGAAGCACCGGGCGAAATTGAACTGTATCAAGGCCGTGCGTTCAAATCTTATCGCGGCATGGGCTCTCTTGGTGCCATGGCGAAAGGCTCAAGCGACCGTTATTTCCAATCCGATAACGCTGCCGACAAATTAGTGCCGGAAGGTATTGAAGGCCGTATTCCTTATAAAGGTTTACTCAAAGAAATCATTCACCAACAAATGGGCGGATTGCGTTCTTGTATGGGCTTAACCGGCTGCGCCACCATCGATGAATTACGTACAAAAGCACAATTCGTGCGTATCAGTGGCGCGGGTATTCAAGAAAGCCACGTACATGATGTCACCATCACCAAAGAAGCTCCGAACTATCGCATGAGCTAATTGGGTTTTATCTTTCACAAGAAGTGCGGTCGATTTTAAAAACGTTTTGAAAATCGACCGCACTTTTTATTTTCTCTTCTAGTCCTTTTAATAAACGTAAAATATTTTTCCCAACATAAAAGCAATCGTTTGCGCAAGATCATAAAATTCACTAAAATACCGCCCTCTTATTCTCCTAACCCCAGCGTATCTAAGGATCATTTTATGGAACACGCTCAACACCAAACAGAGGAAGCGGATTTAGTCTATCGCCTCGAAGATAAACCGCCCTTTTTCAACGCACTAATTAGTGCAATCACCCATTTATTAGCCATTTTTGTGCCGATGGTTACCCCTGCCCTGATTGTCGGGGGCGCGCTAAATTTACCGGTACACATGACCGCCTACTTAGTGTCTATGGCCATGGTTGCATCCGGCATCGGTACCTATATTCAAGTGCATCGTTTCGGTTTTATTGGCTCGGGCATGCTTTCCATTCAATCGGTCAATTTCTCTTTCGTGAGCGTCATGATTGCTGTGGGATTGAGCATGAAAGACAATGGCATTGACGAACACACCATGATTTCAACCTTGCTTGGTATTTCTTTCGTCGGTGCTTTTTTAGTTTGTGGTGCGGCTTGGATTTTGCCTTATTTAAAACGCGTCATTACTCCAACCGTAAGCGGTGTCGTGGTATTACTTATCGGTTTAAGTTTGATCGATATCGGCATTACCGATTTTGGTGGCGGTTTCGGTGCCAAAGGAACAGAAGCCTTTGGCTCACTACAAAACATCGGCTTAGCCGGTTTAGTGCTGGTCGTTGTGTTAATTTTTAACTGCATGCGCAATCCGTTTTTACGCATGAGCGGCATTGCCGTTGGCTTAATCGCAGGCTATATCGTTGCGTTATGCTTGGGCATGGTCGATTTTTCTCCATTAAAAAACGTGGACATCTTTACCATTCCAGTGCCATTTAAGTATGGTTTTGCTTTTGACTGGTCAGCATTTTGGGTTGCCGCCATCATCTATTTATTAAGTGTTTTTGAAGCTGTCGGTGACTTAACGGCAACAGCAATGGTTTCCGGTCAACCTTATGAAGGTGAAGAATTCCGCCAACGTTTACGCGGTGGCGTGTTTGCCGATGGCTTGGTGTCTGTGATTGCCACTGCCTTAGGATCTTTACCGCTCACCACCTTTGCACAAAATAACGGTGTCATTCAAATGACCGGCGTGGCTTCACGTCATGTTGGGAAATTTATCGCGGCCATTTTAGTGTTATTTGGTTTATTCCCAATTGTCGGACGCGCATTCACCACCATTCCAAGCCCGGTACTCGGTGGCGCAATGGTATTAATGTTCGGATTAATCGCCATCGCCGGTGTGCGAATCATCATGACTCACGGAATCAATCGCCGTGAAGCGGTTATCGCGGCCACCGCAGTGGGCGTGGGTTTAGGTGTCGCTTTTGAACCGGAAGTGTTCAAAATGCTGCCGGATGTTTTCCGCAATGCCATTGCAGCAGGTGGCATCACGGCTGTGGTATTAAACTTAATCTTGCCAAGAGATGCGCAAGATAAAAGCATTTACTTAAGCGAAAAATAAAAAGGATCGCAAGAAAAGGCGGTGTAAGAAAAACACCTGAAAAAAACACCGCACTTTTTATGATCAACCTCAAAATTTCAAATTAAAGCCGTTTACAACGGCTTTATTTTTTCGCTACATTCAGGCATCTATAAATACAACCTAAGGAGATATTATGGATTTAATTATCGGTCTAGTCGCAATTGTGCTCGTTGCGTATTACATCGTAAAAGGTTATTCCGCCACGGGCGTGTTAATGTTCGGCGGTTTAGTGTTACTACTACTTTCTGTGCTGATGGGACATTCTATTTTGCCGGAAAATGTAAAAAGCACGGGTTCAACCTATTTAGACATTATTGAGTATGTAAAATACTTGCTGTCTAACCGTAGCGGCGGTTTAGGCTTAATGATCATGGTGTTATGCGGTTTCTCCGCTTACATGACGCATTTAGGCGCAAACGATATGGTGGTGAAACTTGTTTCCAAACCACTCAAAAATGTACGTTCCCCTTACGTTTTAATGATCTTTGCTTACTTTCTCGCCTGCTTAATGTCTTTTGCAGTTTCTTCAGCAACAGGCTTAGGTGTGCTATTGATGGCGACGTTATTCCCGGTGATGGTCAACGTGGGTATTTCCCGCGGCGCGGCGGCGGCAATCTGCGCTTCACCGATTTCCATCATTTTATCCCCGACCTCCGGTGATGTGGTGTTGTCTGCGGAAATCTCTAAAATTCCACTGAGCGAATTTGCCTTTTCTACTAGCTTGCCGGTTTCCCTCTTTGCTATTTGCGGTATCGCCATTGCGCATTTCTTCTGGCAACGTTATTTAGATCGCAAAGAAGGCGTGGTAACCACCACATTGGATGTCACCGACATCAAAACCGACGTGCCAACGTTCTATGCCATTTTACCTTTACTGCCAATTATCGGCGTATTGCTGTTTGATGGCCAATGGGGCTTACCGAAATTACACATTGTCACCATTATCATTCTTTGTTTCATCATCACGGCGATAATTGACTTTGCCCGTAATTTCAGCGCGAAAAAAACCTTCGATAACTTAATCGTGGCTTATCGTGGTATGGCAGATGCCTTTGCCGGCGTAGTCATGTTATTAGTAGCCGCCGGAGTCTTTGCCCAAAGCTTAAGCACAATCGGTTTCATCACGAACCTCATTGATTCTGCCCAATCCTTCGGTGGCAGCGGACTCATCATGATGTTGGTGCTCGCCGTCATTACGATTTTGGCGACGATGGCAACTGGTTCCGGCAACGCAGCCTTCTACGCCTTCGCTGAATTAATTCCGAAACTTGCCACTCAAATGGGCGCTAACCCTGCCTACTTAACGATCCCGATGTTGCAAGCGTCCAACTTGGGTCGTGGTTTATCACCTGTCTCCGGCGTTGTAGTTGCCGTATCCGGTATGGCAAAAATTTCACCATTTGAAATCGTAAAACGTATGTCTGTGCCAATGCTCGTCGGCTTTATTTGCGTCATCATCGCTACTGAATTCTTCATTCCTGCCGTTTAATACGGCATAAAGTGCGGTCGGTTTTCAACGCGTTTTAAAACGCAGAAAAAAACACCGCACTTTACGTTGCCAAGCGATGCTATCGTTTACCTTATAAGGGGGAAATGGTAGAATGCGCCACCAGTTTGGGCGCGCGGTACAATTTATTGTCATGACAGTGCGACCGAAATTCAATCTATCCCAGCATACATAGAAATTGTTAGAGAAAACCATGACCAACATCCACAATCATAAAATCCTCATCCTCGACTTTGGTTCCCAATACACCCAACTTATCGCCCGTCGTGTGCGTGAAATCGGTGTTTATTGCGAACTTTGGGCGTGGGATGTGACTGAACAACAAATCCGTGATTTCAACCCAACCGGGATTATTCTTTCCGGTGGCCCGGAAAGTACCACGGAAGAAAACAGCCCGCGTGCGCCAGAATATGTTTTTAACGCGGGTGTGCCGGTACTGGGCATTTGCTACGGCATGCAAACCATGGCAATGCAACTTGGCGGTTTAACAGAAACCTCTGATCACCGCGAGTTCGGCTATGCTTCCGTTTTAATGGAAAATGCCACCGCACTTTTCGCCGATCTCAATGACGGCGACAATAAATTGGATGTGTGGATGAGCCATGGCGACAAAGTCACCCGCTTGCCACAAAACTTCCAAGTGACCGGTACAACACCAACTTGTCCGATTGCCGCAATGTCTGATGAAAGCCGCCATTTCTATGGCGTACAATTCCACCCTGAAGTCACACACACTAAAAAAGGCTTGGAATTATTAACCAATTTCGTGGTGAACATTTGCGGTTGCGAAACCAAATGGACTGCCGAAAACATCATTGAAGACGCCGTTGCCCGCATTAAAGAGCAAGTAGGCGATGACGAAGTGATTTTAGGTTTATCCGGCGGCGTGGATTCCTCTGTAGTTGCGTTGTTATTACATCGCGCCATCGGCAAAAACTTACATTGCGTGTTTGTCGATAACGGTTTATTGCGTTTAAACGAAGGCGATCAAGTCATGGAAATGTTCGGCAATAAATTCGGCTTGAACATCACGCGTGTGGATGCAGAAAGCCGTTTCTTAGGCGAACTTGCCGGCGTATCGGATCCGGAAGCGAAACGTAAAATTATCGGTAAGGTGTTTGTGGATGTTTTTGATGATGAGTCGAAAAAACTTACCAACGTCAAATGGTTGGCACAAGGTACCATTTACCCTGACGTGATCGAATCTGCTGCGAGCAAAACAGGCAAAGCGCATGTGATTAAATCCCACCACAACGTAGGCGGCTTACCGGATTATATGAAACTCGGCTTAGTCGAACCGTTACGTGAATTGTTCAAAGATGAAGTGCGTAAAATCGGTCTAGCTTTAGGCTTACCGGCTGAAATGATCAATCGCCACCCATTCCCTGGCCCGGGTTTAGGCGTGCGTGTACTCGGCGAAGTGAAAAAAGAATACTGCGATTTATTACGCCGTGCGGATGCCATCTTTATCGAAGAATTACGCAACAGCGGTTGGTATGAAAAAACCAGCCAAGCCTTCAGCGTGTTCCTACCGGTGAAATCTGTCGGCGTCATGGGCGACGGACGTAAATATGACTGGGTGATTTCCTTGCGTGCCGTAGAAACAATCGATTTTATGACCGCACATTGGGCACATTTGCCTTATGATTTATTAGGCAAAGTCTCCAACCGTATCATCAACGAAGTGAACGGTATTTCCCGCGTCGTGTATGACATTAGCGGCAAGCCACCAGCAACGATTGAGTGGGAATAACGTAGTAAAAATAGTAAAAAAAGCCTTGAATTTTCAGGGCTTTTTTATTTCTGTAAATACATTTTTAAAGCTAGAAAAACACCTGAAGTAACATCGGTCAGAAAGAAAATATCGAAATTAAGATTAATTAGAAATGAAACTTAGGATTGGGTGGTGAACTAAGCAGAATTGGTCTTAACAGTAAGCGGTATACTGCGTCGCATCCCTGCGGGTTTCTACCTAGTCCACCATTGACTGATGATGGTTTGTAGCTTGCGACATAAAACTGATACTAAAAGTGTTTATACCTTCAGCCCGCTTATTTCAGGAGACCAATCCTGACTTTCAGACATCTTATCTTGAAAGTGACTACATAATAAAATCGTTTTAGCTGATTGTCAATTGAAGCATAACTCGATATTTCAGTCATTTTTTTCATTCTTCCTTTATTCGATAAACACCATAAATTACTTTGATTACATAGCCTTAGCTGGTGTTACCAGATTAAAATTTATGACTTTTATGAAAAAAACACATAAAATATTCCGTCTGATTGCACCCACTCTAAAATCTTGTTAAAGTGCGGTACAAATTTTTCATAAAATTAGGAATTACAAATGAGTCAAGAATACTTAGATTTTGAATTACCCATTGCCGAACTTGAAGCGAAAATCGAATCTTTACGCGCTATGGCAAACCAAGATAATGACATTAATCTTGATGATGAAATTGCTCGCTTACAGAAAAAAAGCATCGAATTAACCGAAAAAACTTTTGCAAATTTAGATGCGTGGCAAGTTTCTAAAATGTCCCGTCATCCAAATCGTCCTTATACTCTTGACTACATCGAACATATTTTCACCGAATTTGAAGAACTTGCCGGCGATCGTGCTTTTGCCGATGACAAAGCAATCATCGGTGGTTTAGCCCGTTTAGACGGCAGACCGGTCATGGTTATTGGCCACCAAAAAGGCCGTACGGTAAAAGACAAAGTAAAACGTAACTTTGGTATGCCGGCACCGGAAGGTTACCGCAAAGCATTACGCCTCATGCAAATGGCAGAGCGTTTCAAATTGCCTATAATCACCTTCATTGACACCCCGGGAGCCTACCCTGGCGTAGGCGCGGAAGAACGCGGTCAATCAGAAGCCATCGCACGTAACTTACGCGAAATGTCCCTCTTAAAAGTGCCGGTGATTTGTACCGTTATCGGTGAAGGCGGTTCCGGCGGTGCCTTGGCTATCGGCGTAGGTGATAAAGTCAACATGTTGCAATACTCCACCTACTCTGTTATTTCTCCGGAAGGTTGTGCATCTATTTTGTGGAAAAGCGCCGATAAAGCCTCCACCGCAGCAGAAGTAATGGGTTTAACCGCCAATCGTTTAAAAGAACTTGGTTTGATTGACAACATCGTGCGTGAACCTCTCGGTGGGGCACATCGTAATTATGCTGAAATGGCGAAAAACTTGAAAAAACGTTTACTTGAAGACTTAGCTGATTTAGACGTGCTAAATCAAGAAAATCTGTTGGATCGCCGTTATCAACGCTTAATGAGCTACGGTTACGCATAGACAAAGAAAAACAAATAAAAATCCCACCGCACTTTCCGGCGTAGTCAAAAGAGAAGAAAAGGAGAAAAGGCAATGAAACACGTACTTTCAATTCAATCTCATGTGGTTTATGGCTACGCCGGCAACAAGTCGGCAACCTTCCCAATGCAATTGCACGGTATTGACGTTTGGGCGTTAAATACCGTGCAATTTTCCAATCACACCCAATACGGAAAATGGACAGGCATTGTCATTCCAAAAGAACAAATCGGCGAAATCGTACGCGGCATTGATGAAATTGATGCCTTGAAAAAATGTGATGCGGTGGTTTCCGGTTATTTGGGGTCTGCCGAGCAAATTGACGAAATTATCAACGCTGTTCATAAAATCAAGGCCATCAATCCTCATGCACTTTATTTATGCGATCCTGTGATGGGACACCCGGATAAAGGCTGTATCGTGGCAGACGGTGTGCGTGAAGGTCTGATTAACATTGTTTCAGAAGCGGATATTATTACACCGAATTTGGTGGAACTCCGTGAATTAAGCGGCCTACTGGTTGAAAACTTTGAACAGGCACTGACTGCCGTACAAGCTATTTTGGCAAAAGGGCCGAAAAAAGTGCTAGTCAAGCATTTAAGCAAAGTAGGCAAAGATGCAACACAATTTGAAATGTTGTTGGCAACCGAACAAGGCATGTGGCACATTTCCCGTCCGTTGCATCCATTTGATCGCGAACCTGTCGGCGTGGGTGATTTAACCGCCGGTTTATTCCTCGCCAACCTACTCAATGGCAAATCAGATGTAGAGGCGTTTGAACACATGGCGAATGCTGTCAATGATGTCATGCAAACGACGTTAGAACGGAGCGAATATGAATTACAAATCATTGCCGCCCGAGAGCTCATCGTCCATCCGCGCAGCCATTACAAAGCACAAAAAATTGCATAATTCTCAACTTCCTCCCGTCCAACGGGAGGAAATTTTATCCGCCTATGCTTCTTGAACAATTCTCACAGCAATTACAACGACTAGCCCCAAACCAAACTCACTTTCTTATTGGGTTTAGCGGTGGTTTGGATTCCACCGCGCTGCTCGCTTTATTTGCGAAACTCCGTGAAAAGCAACCGCACTTTCAGCTGCGCGCCATTCATATTCATCACGGATTAAGCGCCCATGCCGATGCTTGGTCAGCCCATTGTCAACAAATTTGCCGCCAATTCCATATTCCATTGCAAATTCAACACGTGAACGTCAGCATAGAAAACGGCATTGAGGCAGGTGCCCGCCAAGCCCGTTATGAAGCCATTGCACAGCAAATTTTACCAACTGAATGGCTCACCACGGCACACCATCAACAAGATCAAACGGAAACGTTTTTTCTTGCCCTAAAACGCGGCAGTGGCGTGCAAGGTTTAGGCGCCATGCCGTCGAAAAGCAACGTTTACGGTGTACCCATTTTTCGCCCCTTATTGAATTTTAGCCGCCAACAATTACAGGCATTTGTACAACAGCAAGGACTGAGTTGGGTTGAGGATGAAAGCAACGAAGATAATCAATACGATCGCAATTTCCTGCGTAACATCGTGTTGCCTGAATTGCGCCAACGCTGGGCGCATTTTGATTCGGCAGTGCAACGTTCCGCACAACATTGCTATGAACAACAGCAACTACTTAATGAACTGTTAGCGGAAGAATATCAAAAAAACATCGTAAAAAATGACCGCACTTTTCAGCTACAACATTTCGCCAACTATTCCTCTGTGAAACAACGCGCCTTATTACGCTTATGGTTGCAAGATTGGGGCGTTGCCCTCCCCTCTCTCGCGCAATTAGAACAAATTATTTCGGATGTTATTTTCGCGAAAGCCGATGCACAACCACAATTTCGCCTAGACGATAACATTGTCCGCCGCTATCAAAACCGTTTATTTCTCACACCGATGTTTACCGATATTTCACAGAAATATGTTGAGGCAACATTTGATCACCCCATTCCCTTGCCGGATCATTTAGGCACGCTGTTGCTACAAAAAACAACCGAAAAAATGACCGCACTTTGGCAGGATGAAAACGGCAACACACATAAAGAAACCTTGGCTTTACCGTTAGAGAGAACGAAAATTTGGATTCGATTTCGTTATTCGGGTAAGGTGAAATTAACCCCAAACGGCGTGAATAAAGACATTAAAAAAGTGTGGCAACAGTTGAACGTCGCCCCTTGGCAACGCCAACGCATTCCGCTGATCTTCTACGATGATAAGCTACAAAGTGCGGTCGGTTTTTTCACTGTTTTTCAAAATTAAGGCAAACAAAAAGGCGCATCAAAATGCGCCTTTGTTGTCTTTATTGGCTGAATTAAATCGCCCAACCGCAAGCGTAGAAAGCCACTAAAACAACAGCAATCACAACGGTACCGATATTTAAGCGTTTGAAGTCGCCACTCACCACACGGCCAATCACCAATGCAGCGAAGCCCAACATGATGCCGGTCACGATATTTGCCGTTAACACGATAAATACCGCACAAATCAACCCGCTCATGGCGCCAACGAAATCGTCAAAATCCAATTTGCTGACGTTGCTTAACATCAATAATCCCACGTACATTAGCGCCGGTGCTGTCGCATAGTTTGGCACTAAAAACGCTAATGGTTGGAAGAACAACATTAATAGGAACAATACGCCAACAACGATGGCGGTGATACCGGTTTTGCCGCCAGCAGCAGTCCCTGCTGCGGATTCGATATACACGGCTGCCGGTGCTGTGCCGAAAATACCGGAGAATAAGCTACTTACGGAGTCGGACGTTAAGGCTTTACCGCCATTAATGATTTGACCGTCTTTATCCAATAAATCCGCTTGTCCTGCCACTGCACGGATGGTGCCTGTAGCATCAAATACCGCAGTCATCACTAAAGCGAACACCACCGGTAAAATCGCCGGTTGTAATGCGCCCATGATGTCTAATTGCAAGAATAAAGACTCCTCGCCGAAACTTGGCATTTTAAAGACCTGGCCGTTAAAGGTGACATTCGGATCGAAAATTAAGCCGACCACGGTAATGGCGATAATCACCCATAAAATACCACCTTTCACTTGCATTTTTTCTAAGCCGATAATTAACGCCAAACCAATTAATGACATCATCACCGGAAACGCAGTGAACTCGCCCAATTTTACCGGCAAACCAGCTTGGTTGCTCACCACAAGCCCAACCCCATTTGCGGCAATTAAAAGCAAGAATAAACCGATACCGATACCCGCACCGTGTGCAATACCCACCGGTAAATTACGTAAAATCCAAGCGCGAATACCTGTGGCAGAAATCAGGGTGAAGAAAACCCCCATTAAAAAGACCGCACCTAAGGCGACCGGAATACTCACTTTTTGTCCGATAACCAAGCTAAACGCGGTAAATGCGGTTAAAGAAATAGCACAACCGATCGCCATTGGCGCATTCGCCCAAAAACCGATTAAGAGTGAGCCTAAGCCCGCAACTAAACAGGTTGCAATAAAGACCGATTCCGCCGGGAAACCCGCCGCACTTAACATGTTCGGCACAACGATAACGGAATACACCATGGCAAGGAAAGTGGTTAAACCGGCAACAATTTCTTTGCGTACGGTAGAACCGCGTTTAGTCAACTCAAAGCGTTTTTCTAAAGCGGAAGATGGAGAAGATGACATGAAATTACCTTTTAATTTGTCGTTGAAAAAAAGAGGCGCTATTTTACCTCAACGCCAAAAGAAGTAAACGTTTGCGCAAGAAATCGTTAAAAAACATCATTATTTTTTTAGGCTACTTAAACACTAAAAATCCCTTAGTTTTAACAACATAGAAATCTTGATAAAAACAATTCTCTAAAAGTAAATAACTTATTAATAAAGCTCATTTTTTGATGAAACAATCGGTGCTATACTAGCGCCAAATTTATTTTATAAATTAAGGAGAAACCCAATGACCATTTTAGTGACCGGCGGTGCCGGTTATATCGGCTCGCATACTGTCGTCGAATTATTAAACGCAGGCAAAGATGTGGTGGTATTAGACAATCTTTGCAACTCTTCGCCAAAATCCTTAGAACGCGTAAAACAAATCACCGGCAAGAGCGTAAAATTTTATGAAGGCGATGTGTTAGATCGCGACTTGTTACAAAAAATCTTTGCTGAAAATCAGATTCATTCCGTCATTCACTTCGCCGGGTTAAAAGCCGTTGGCGAAAGCGTGCAAAAACCTGCTGAATACTATATGAACAACGTCACCGGCTCATTGGTTTTATTACAAGAAATGAAAAAAGCCGGCGTGTGGAATTTTGTTTTCAGTTCTTCCGCCACCGTTTACGGCGATCCTGAAATCATTCCGATTACCGAAAACTGCAAAGTGGGCGGCACGACCAACCCGTACGGCACCTCTAAGTTTATGGTGGAACAAATCCTACGTGATATTGCCAAAGCAGAGCCGAAATTCAGCATGACCATTTTGCGCTATTTCAATCCGGTGGGCGCACATGAAAGCGGTTTAATTGGTGAAGACCCGAATGGCATTCCAAACAACTTATTGCCTTATATCAGCCAAGTGGCAATCGGCAAATTGCCTCAGCTTTCCGTATTCGGTAGCGACTACGACACCCATGATGGCACCGGCGTGCGTGATTACATTCATGTGGTGGATTTGGCGATTGGCCACTCAAAAGCGTTGGATCGCCATCAAGACGATGCCGGTTTGCACATTTATAATTTAGGCACCGGCGTGGGCTATTCCGTATTAGATATGGTGAAAGCGTTTGAACAAGCAAATGACATTCAAATTCCTTATAAATTAGTGGATCGTCGTCCGGGCGACATCGCCACCTGTTATTCCGACCCGAGCCTTGCGGCCAAAGAATTGGGCTGGAAAGCAGAACGTGGCTTAGCTCAAATGATGAAAGACACGTGGAATTGGCAAAAAAATAATCCAAAAGGCTATCGGGATTAAGCCTTATGCACGAACTCTCTTTGTGTCAAAACATCATTGAAATTGTTGAGCAGCAATGCAAACAACACAATGTCAACAAAGTCACCGACCTCTGGCTGGAGGTCGGTGCCCTTTCTTGCATTGAGCCCAGTGCGTTAGAGTTTGGCTTTGAAATGGCAGCGCAAGGCACACCGGCGGAAAATTGTAAGCTTCATTTAATTTCCATTCCCGCCAAAGCTTGGTGTTGGGATTGTAAACAACTCGTCGAAATTCAAGCCAATAACAGCACGTGCCCAAATTGCGGCAGCGCGCATTTACAACGCCAAAGCGGCGATGAACTCCGCATTAAAGAAATTGCCGTCGAATAAAATTGCCCTGAAATCATGATGACAGAACAACCGATTAAGCCTTCTCTCGCCACCCAAATTTTCAGCCGAAATATGCTGATTTGTGTCTTTACCGGCTTCAGCTCCGGTTTGCCACTTTTCGTGCTGTTGCAGATGTTGCCGATTTGGTTGTCGGACAATGGCATTAGCGTGCAAACCATCGGCGCTTTTACCTTAGTCACCCTACCCTACACGCTCAAATTTTTGTGGGCGCCTTTACTGGATCGCTATTTTCCTCGATTTCTCGGTCGCCGTCGCAGTTGGCTTGCCATTTCCCAACTCTTGCTTCTGCTGAGTCTTTACCTGATCGGTTTATACGATCCGAAAGAACAAATGCAGATTGTCATTTTTCTGGCCACGTTCATCGCCTTTATGTCCGCCACTCAAGACATTGTGTTAGATGCCTATCGACGAGAAATTTTGCGCGATAACGAACTGGGTTTGGGCAATACCATTCACATTAATGCTTATCGCATTGCAGGCTTGATTCCCGGTGGACTGTCATTGTATCTCGCCACGTTCCTGCCATGGGAAACGGTGTTTTTATTGACCGCACTTTTCATGCTGTGCGGACTGTTCATGACCTTCTTTTTAAGCCGCGAGCCACAAATTCAAATTCATCAAAACAAACAGCCGTTCTATCAAGCCTTTACCATTCCGCTACAAGAATTTTTCCAACGTAAAGGCATTTATGCAGGTATTGGCTTTATTGCCTTTCTGTTCCTGTATAAATTCGGCGATGCCCTTGCCACCACGTTACAAAGTAAATTCATCGTGGACATGGGCTTTAGCAAAACCGACATTGCCTTAGTGGTAAAAAGCACGGCGCTGTGGTCGAGCATTATTGCCGGCATGGCAGGCGGCATTGTGATGTTGCGTCTCGGCATTAACCGCGCGCTTTGGGTCTTTGGTTTTATTCAACTGATTACTATCGGTGGCTTTATTTGGCTTGCCGGATTTGATTATTTCCACGTTGTCGATAACGCAGCACGCTTAAAGCTCGGCATTGTGATTTGTGGTGAATATATTGGCGTGGGGCTTGGCACCGCGGCGTTTGTTGCCTTTATGGCACGTGAAACCAACCCGCTTTACACCGCGACTCAACTGGCGTTATTTACCAGCCTTGCCGCCTTACCGAGCAAAGGGCTTGGCGCACTGTCCGGCGAAATCGTTGCGGCAGTAGGCTACTACTATTTCTTCTGGATTTGCTTATTTTTAGCCATCCCGGGCATGCTCTGCTTATGCTGGGTAGCTCCGTGGAATGAAAAAGTCACCACGCTGAATGCTGGCAATTGACATTTTTAGGGAATTAAGCAACCATACGCCACGATTAATAAAACATTTTCAAAAACGACCGCACTTTCTTCCCATTAGCGGAAAAGTGCGGTGGTTTTTTCAGTTATTTTTCATTTAAAAAAGAGGACAACATGAAAATTATTCTATTAGGCGCACCGGGCGCAGGAAAAGGCACACAAGCACAATTCATCATGAATAAATTTGCCATCCCGCAAATTTCCACGGGCGACATGTTACGCTCTGCGATCAAAGCCGGCACCGAATTAGGCAAACAAGCCAAAACCTTAATGGACGCCGGTCAATTAGTGCCGGATGATTTAATCATTTCCTTAGTAAAAGAACGCGTAGCACAACCTGACTGCGCCAAAGGTTTCTTACTTGACGGTTTCCCTCGTACGATTCCACAAGCAGACGCATTGAAATCTGCCGGTATCGCGATTGATTATGTATTGGAATTTGATGTGCCAGATGAAGTGATCGTAGAACGCATGAGCGGTCGTCGTGTACACCAACCTTCCGGTCGTTCTTACCACATCGTTTACAACCCACCAAAAGTGGAAGGTAAAGACGATGTGACCGGCGAAGATTTAATTATCCGTGCCGACGACAAACCGGAAACCGTGTTAGATCGCCTGAAAGTGTATCACAACACCACCAAACCATTAGTAGACTACTACCAAGCAGAAGCCAAAGCGGGCAACACCCAATATTTCCGTTTAGACGGCACGCAAAAAGTGGAAGATGTCAGCAAAGAATTAGACAAAATCTTGGCGTAATTCCTCATCGCAACAAAAAAGCCATTCTATTTCAGAATGGCTTTTTTATTATGCTCCGATTAACTCGGGATTAACGGTTTATTACCATTGGTAAAGCGCACCGGCACCCACACCGTAGTTACCACGGCTGTTGGTAGAAACACTGGCTTTAAACACCCAATTTTCATTAGGGGTAACACCGGACACACCAAGAGAAACCGCAGATTGACCACCATAGAAACCGGTACCCACACCCACACCGATTGCACCGGCTTTCGTGGATTGAGGAACGGAAGCGTGAGAAATCGCACTCGCAACGCCGCCTCTTAAGTCTTTGTTTAAGAGATTTACATTGCCACGCAATTCATTGATGGAATTGTTATTAGCCGCTAATTGAGTGTTAATCGCCGCAATATTATTCGCATTGGTCTGAATGTTAGCTGTGTTAGTCGCAATATTAGCTGTATTAGCTGTAATCTTACCCGTGTTAGTCGCAATATTAGCTGTATTAGTCGTAATATTGGTTTTATTGGTTGCGATATCAGCTTTATTAGTTGCAATATCTGCTTTGTTGGTTGCAATATCTGCTTTGTTGGTTGCGATATCAGCTTTATTAGTTGCAATATCTGCTTTGTTGGTTGCAATATCTGCTTTGTTGGTTGCAATATCTGCTTTGTTGGTTGCAATATCTGCTTTGTTGGTTGCGATATCAGCTTTATTAGTTGCAATATCTGCTTTGTTGGTTGCAATATCTGCTTTGTTGGTTGCAATATCTGCTTTGTTTTTCTCAACTTTACCGTCTAAAGATTTTAACTGAGCCACGTTCACTGCATCAGTGTCTTTTTTACCAGCGGCAACACTGGTAATTTGACGAGTGATATTCTTGTCAACATCACCAACAGAAACTGCCCCTTTCGTTGATTGCCAAGTTGCATCGGTTTTGTTTCCGGTTGATGGATCATAACCTTGAACACCGCTATTTACGGTTGTTTTAGAATTAGATCCCAACGCTACAGAATCTTGAATGCTTGCACCAGCTTGACTACCGATTGAAACTGCACCAGAACCTGTCGCACCGGCATCTGCATCTGATGCTAAACCAATACCAATTGAACCGGTATTTGTTGCTTTTGAGGCTATACCCAAAGCGGCAGAGTAAGCGCCTGAAGCATTACTTGATACCCCAACTGCAGTTGTAGCAGTCCCTGTCGCACTAGCCTGATTACCTAATGCAGAATTATAGTCGCCTATAGCTTTTGCACCATAACCGTATGCACTAGCACCATTTCCTCTAGCAACTGTGTCAGTGCCAATAGCTGTTGCGCCACCAATTTTTTGGTCTTTGCTGGTAGTATGGTCATTAGCCTTAGCATTATCACCAACTGCAACATCCTTTGAAAAACCAGCCGCAGCATCTTTACCAATAGCAACGGAATCGTCTGATTTTGCCCCATCATTATTGTAGTTGCCTTTTGTTGTAGGAGCCCCAGGAGCAACACTAATAAAGTGTTCCGGTGCTGCTGCGTTGGCAAGCGTAGAGACACCAAATGCAGAAAGAAGTACGACTGCTGCCGTAGATAATTTCATGCTTGTATTTTTATTTAACTTACTTACATTTTTCATAATAGGTACCATAAAGTTAAAAAATAGACTAGTTATCATCAATGATAAGAAATGCACCCTTGCACTTCTCTTAAAATTTTAGCACAAAAAAAAATCACCATCACTCCATTTGATTTCTTTATGCTTATTAAGTATTTAGCTCCAAGGCATCATAAACATAAATTATTACATAAAGACACAATCAATCTATGATATGCATATCTCCCGATTCACCTCTTAAATCGAAGATACAAGACGCAAATGAAAAACGATGAGGAAAATGACCGCACCTTTTAAAAACAGAACGATGGTTTAAGCGTCCTCGCTTGGACCAAATAAGCACAAGCGTGGACGCTTGCGCTATCTTAGAGGCTAATATAGATAGCGCACACGCTATCGTGGTATTAGCCTTTTCCAAAATTTACTCTTCAGACTTAGCCCTATTTCTAGTATCTTGGCTTTCTGCAGACTTTCTAGCTGATTCAGGAGTCTTCAAATATAATTCATCCAGCTCTTTTGGTTCTGTAATAGCTTTACGAACAATGAAGTTAATTAAGTCAAACATTTTTTCTGCAACATCATCAAAATCTTCATCTGACATAGTTCCTGGGTGAACTGCATTATTTCCAGTAATTCTTAAGGTATCTGCAACTTGTATCACCTTAGCAGGCAAAGAACCATCACCTGCTAATGCACGAATATCAGCATTAATGTTTTTACCCTCTTTACCCAAGTGTTTTAATAACTTCTGCAATGCCAATCTTAGCAAAGCTGCTCCACCACGCTGAGATTTGCTAAAAATAGAAGCTGCTTCCATATAATCTGTCTTCACATCTTCGGGCATATCGTCTACTGGAAAAGGTGCATTTCCCGTATCAGGGAAAATCATAAATCCTACGGTCCTTACACCTACAAGTGGAACGGTATGTGTTTCTTTTCTCCATAAACTTTTTTTCTTACATTTATAACATTCAGCCTCACTATAATCAGAAAATGCACCTATTGGATAACTCACCCATTCCATATGGGCATACGCATTACAAAACGGGCAATTAAAAGCCTTAAGATCAAATTTCGGCGCAACATAGTTGTTCATATATTTTCCCCATAATTATTAAATTTCATTAATCAAATTCAAAACCCGCTTATCCGACACCTGATACTTGGTCCCTAACTGCTGCGCAAATAAACTCACGCGCAATTCCTCAATCATATAGCGAATCTCTGCCACTTCATCAGAAATCGGTTTGGATTTTGGCAGTTTGGCAAGAAGTTGTTGGTAGGCTTGTTGCACTTGTTCCACGCGTAACATAGCGGCACGATCGCGATTCACATCCTGAGTGAGTTTATCCATGCGTTTGTCGATGGCTTGCAGATAGCGGAGTAAGTCCGGCAGGCGGGTATAGCCGCTTTTTTGCACGAAGCCTTGATAAATCAAACCTGAAATCTGGCTTTTCATATCAGACAGGGCAAACGCCATGGTGAAATCCATTTTTCCTTTAAGGCGTTGATTGAGCTGATGTGTGAGCGTAAGGATCTGCTCCACTTTTTGCGCAATATCTACGGTGACTTCATTAACATTTTCACGCACAAAATCGCGTAGCTTATCAAAGCCTTCTTCATTCCACACAAAGCCGCCAAAATCCGCAATCAGTTTATCCACGGCACAGGCGATGCAGTCGTCAATCAAATCCAACACACGACCAAATGGCGTGAAATACAGCCCCAATTTGGCCTTATTCGGCAATTTTTCATGCAGATATTTAATCGGTGACGGCACGTTGAGCAGCAACAATCGGCGCAACCCCTGTTGCATTGCCACCGCTTGTTCAAATTCCGTTTCAAACAGTTTAATGCCCACTGCGTCTTTTTCGTCTACAATGGCAGGAAAGGCTTTCACACTGAAACCGCGCTGCTTTTGTTCGTAACATTGCGGCAACTCCGCAAAACTCCAAATGTGCAGTCCGCTTTGTTCAATGCCATCGTCTGCCACAGCAGAAATGCTTTCTTGTACACGGTCTTTTAAGCTAAATTTCAGCTCGTCCAAATTCATGGATTCGGCGATTTTCTTGCCGTTTTCATCCACCACGCGGAAAGTCATTTTTAAATGGCTTGGGATTTGTTCCCAATGCCAATGTTCCGCTTCTACGGTGACGCCCTTCATGCGACGCAATTCATAAATCAGCGTATCCAATAGCGGTTTTTCCAACGGCACTGCACGCCCTAAAAAGGCTTGCGCATAATTGGGTGCAGGCACGAAATTACGGCGATAGGATTTCGGCAGAGACTTAATCAGCGCGATGACTAGTTCTTCCCGTAAACCAGGAATTTGCCAATCAAAGCCCGTCATTTCCACTTGGTTGAGCAACGGCAACGGAATATGTACGGTCACGCCGTCCGCATCCGTGCCCGGTTCAAATTGATAAGTTAATTTGAGTTTTAAATTGCCTTGATGCCAGAAATTCGGGAAATCCAGCTTGCTCACTTGTTCCGCATCATCGTTAATCAGGAATGAGCGTTCAAAATTAAGCAGCTCGGGATCTTGTTTTTCTACCTTTTTCCACCAAGTATCAAAATGTTTTTGCGACACCACTTCCGTGCCAATACGCTGATCGTAAAACTCAAATAAGGTGCGCTCGTCCACCAAAATATCGCGGCGACGGCTTTTATGTTCCAATTCCTCCACTTCACGAATCAGCTGCTGATTTTGCTTGAAAAATTTGTGCTTGGTGTTCCAATCCCCTTCCACCAAGGCAGATTGAATAAAGAGCTCACGACTCACTATTGGGTCAATCGAGCCATAATTCACCGGTCGGGCTGCCACAATCGGCACGCCATACAAGCTCACCTTTTCATCGGCAATCACCGCCCCACGAGATTTCGACCAACGTGGCTCGGAATAGGATTTTTTCGTTAAATGCTCGGCAAGCGGCTCAATCCATTCCGGCTCAATTTCCGCCACCATGCGCCCCCAAAGTTTGGAGGTTTCCACCAACTCTGCCGCCATCACCCATTTCGGTTGTTTTTTGAAAAGCACGGAATTAGGGAAAATCGCAAAATGCGCATTGCGGGCGCCAAGATATTGTTGTTTTTCAGCTTCTTTTAAGCCGATATGCGACAGCAAGCCACTTAAAAGTGCGGTGTGAATTTTCTGATATTCTGCTTTTTCCGAATTAATCGGCAAGCCCATTTCACGCACAGCAAGGCGAATTTGTTGATAAATATCCTGCCATTCACGAATGCGCAAATAATTTAAAAAATCCTTTTGGCACTGACGGCGGAATTGGTTTTTCGTTAATTCTTTTTGCTGTTCTTGCACATAATGCCAAAGATTCAAGAACGCCAAGAAATCCGATTTTTTATCGGCAAAGCGACGATGTTTTTCATCGGAAGCCTGTTGTTTTTCGGTTGGGCGCTCACGCGGATCTTGAATGGATAACGCCGAGACAATAATCATCACTTCATAAACGCTGCCAAAATCGACCGCACTTAGAAGCATTTTGGCAAGGCGCGGATCGACAGGAAGTTGGGCAAGTTGGCGACCGATTGGGGTAAGTTCCCAACCTTGCTTTTTCTCTGTCAATTCGCTAGCGCGCGTCTCCTGACGCGAGCTTTCATTTGTCAAATTTTGGACACGCGTCGGGAGACGCGCGCCATCATGAGATTTATATTTTTTCGGTTGAATCGCGCCTAACTCTTCCAATAACTTCACGCCATCTTGGATATGCCGTTTATCCGGCGCATCGACAAAAGGAAACGCTTCAATGTCGTCCAAACCCAACGCCGTCATTTGCAAAATGACAGAAGCCAAATTGGTACGCAGAATTTCCGGATCGGTAAATTCCGAGCGATTATTAAAATCCTCTTCCGAATAAAGACGAATACAAATGCCCTCACTTACCCGTCCGCAACGACCTTTTCGCTGATTAGCAGAAGCCTGTGAAATCGGCTCAATCGGCAAGCGTTGCACTTTGGTGCGATAGCTATAACGGGAAATACGCGCCGTGCCTGGGTCAATCACATATTTAATGCCTGGCACGGTGAGCGAGGTTTCCGCAACGTTGGTCGCTAACACAATGCGATTTAGCCCACTCGGATGAAAAATTTTGTTTTGTTCTTGCGCAGACAAGCGGGCAAAGAGCGGTAGGATTTCCGTGTGTTTTAGATTTTGCTTTTGCAAGGCTTCGGCGGTGTCTCGAATTTCCCGTTCACCGTTCATAAAGATCAAAATATCGCCGCGCCCTTCCGCTTGCAGCTCATCCACCGCATTAAGAATGCCTTGTAGCTGATCTTGATCGTCTTCTTCCGCAACAGGGCGATAACGCACTTCCACGGGATAAGTTCTGCCCGAGACTTCAATAATCGGCGCGTTATTAAAATGTTTAGAAAAACGTTCCACATCAATGGTGGCCGAGGTGATAATGACTTTTAAGTCCGGACGGCGTGGTAGCAACTGTTTCAGATAACCGAGAATAAAATCGTTGTTCAAGCTGCGTTCATGGGCTTCATCAATAATCAGGCAAGAATATTGATTGAGGAAACGATCCGTTTGAATTTCAGCCAGCAAAATCCCGTCTGTCATCAACTTGATTTGGGTGTTATCGCTAATCTGATCATTAAAACGGACTTTATACCCCACTAAATCGCCAAGCTCTGTTTGTAATTCTTCGGCGATTCGAGCAGCTACCGAACGGGCGGCAATACGGCGCGGTTGGGTGTGTCCGATTGTGCCGAGATTGCCTAAGCCAAGCTCCAAACACATTTTCGGCAACTGCGTGGTTTTCCCTGAACCGGTTTCCCCCGCCACGACGATCACTTGATGCTCGGAAAGCAGTTTTTGAATTTCTGCTTTGCGTTGGCTAACAGGCAGGCTTTCCGGAAAAACGATGAGATTTTGCACCGCACTTTTCCGTTGTTCTACACGAAATCTTGCTTGTTCAATTTGTTGTTGGATTTCAGCCGCAACGGCTTGTTGCGCCTCTTGGCTTTTAATCTTGCCGATGCCATGAATGCGGGCGGATAAACGGCGTTGATCCAGCCGCATGATGTCGTTGAGTTGAGAAAAAAGGGATTGCTGTAAAGAGGTTACTTCACGTTTTACTGATTTGTTCTTCATACCTATTTACTTTTTCAAACTGCCGTAAGCCAAGCAAAACCAGCCGATTAAAAATAACGTACCGCCGACAGGAGTTACCCAAACCAGGAATTGTCCTGCGCCAAGCGCGAGTGCATAAAGACTGCCGCTAAAAAGAAGAATACCGAATGCCCATGCACCCGCAGCGAAATTGGCCATTTTGCCGGCAACCAATGATTCACGGCACAATTGCGCAATGCCGATACCCATGATGGCAAGGGTATGGAACATTTGATATTTCACACCGGTTTCAATCCACGCTAAAGCTTTAGGATCTAAAACCTTGCTTAATCCGTGTGCCGCAAAAGCGCCAATCGTCACACATAAGAAACCGCTCAATGCAGCGATAAATAACCATTTGTTTTTCATTAGAATTTTCCTATGAGTAATGCCAAAATACCGGCAGCGATAAGTGGTCCGACAGGGATACCGCCCAGAAAAGAGACACCAATAATGGTGCCAATCACCAAGCCTGTCACTAAGACAGGTTGTTCCCCCATCAGCGGAACGCCTTTGCCCGCAAGCCAGGCGACCAATACACCCACTGCAATGGCAACGAACATTTTCCAACTGACAAATGCCGACAGGCCGGGAAGCTGAATTTTACCGGAAACCAACGGGCTCAAAACGCCGATGGTTAAAATCACAATACCAATGCTCAAGCCGTATTTTTCCAAATAGGGAATATATTTAGCGAGAAGCGTTTGTTGCATGATCAGCAGCACTGCGGCAGAGATAGTGATAGAGCTGTTGTGGCTAAGAATGCCGAGCAAAATTAACACCACTAAAAGTAACGCAATCATATTGAATTGAAGCGACATATTGATCCTAAAGTGCGGTAAAAATTTGCGGAGAATTATAGCATAAGCCATCAAATTTGCCCTGTGGCAGACAACAAAAAACCGCACTTGGGGAAGCCAAAGTGCGGTTGTATTTCAAAACGTTTTTATGCTTGCGTATGTCTTGCGGCGACTTCTTCTAATAAGGTTTTAAGTTCACCTTGTTGAAACATTTCCAACACGATGTCACAACCGCCGATTAACTCGCCTTCTACCCATAATTGCGGGAATGTCGGCCAATTGGCGTAAGCCGGTAATTCAGCACGAATATCCGGATGTTGCAAAATATCCACATAACCGAAGGGTACGCCACAGTTAATCAACGCTTCCACCGCACGAGCAGAGAAACCGCAAGAAGGGAATTTTGGCGAGCCTTTCATGTAAATCAGAATCGGATTTTCGCTGATTTGTTTTTTGATTTTATCTAGAGTTTCCATAATGTTCCTTGTATTCATTGAATGAGAAAACGCGCGCATTGTATCACAAACCCAAGTTGCCACAAATAAAAGTCGAGCGTTTTACTACGTTATTTACCAGCTTCCACCTGCGCCACCGCCGTCAAAGCCGCCTCCACCGAATCCGCCACCGGAACCACCGCCGAAACCGCCTCCGCCAAAGCCACCACCGAAACCACCGCCATCTCTGTCGTTACGACGACGGTCTGACATGGATTTTCGCAATACGTCATTTAGCACATGATTATTGGTTGGCGTGACATAAGGTCGGCGACTGTTCATTTCCGCCACCACCACAATCAAAATAAACAGCGCTAACATGATAAAGGGCACAAAATCCCCGAAATCATTCTCTTCTTCCGCTTGTGCGGCAAATTCGCCTTTGGTTGCAGCAATAATGTAATCCAAGCCATTATCGATGCCTTGGGCATACTGCTCGTTACGGAAATAAGGGCGAATTTGGTTGCGAATAATTTGTGATGCAAGGGCATCGGTCAACACGCCTTGCAAGCCTTGTCCCACCGCAATAAACAATTTGCGATCGTCTTTGGCAATGAGTAACAACACACCGTTATTCAGATTTTTTCGCCCGATACCCCATTTATCGCCTAATTCAAAGGCATATTGAGAAATCTCATATTCACCGGTCGTCGGCATAATCACCACCGCAATTTGCGAACTGGTTTCTTTGCCATAGGCTACCAACTTAGCCTCTAATACGCCAAGCTGCTTTTCCGATAAGGTGTTCGTGTAGTCATTCACATAACGGAAAGGTTTTGGGGAATCAGGAAAGGTGACGGCGGAAACAGTCGTCGCCATAAAAATGCAGAAAAAAATGACTGCACTTTTTAAGCTCAATAAACCAAATACGCGTTTAATCATGAATGATCACCTCGTTATCCAGTTCATTTTTATCATCCGGTTGAACCGGAAAATGCTGAATTAAGTGTTCACCAATTTTCTGCATCGAAGCCAAAATACCTTCCGTATATTGCTTTTGTTTAAAATGCGCAATCATGCGGGCACATTCTGTTTGCCAAAAATCATCGCCCACATACTGATGAATACCGATATCACCGATAATCGCACATTGACGATCATCATAGGCAATATAAATCAACACGCCATTACGCGCCGCCGTTTGATGCATTTCAAGTTGTGAAAAAACACCCAACGCACGTTCATAAACAGAAAGTGCGGTCGGTTTTGACGGTATTTTTCGTTCGATAAAAATCCGAAATTCAGCGGAGGTTTGTCGCTCAAGGCAGCTAATCTCCGCCTCGAGCTGTTTTTTATCTATCGGGATTTTTGAAAATAATGGCATCGCGCCACCTTGTTGTCCGTTTAGTTAAAATTCACTGTTGGCGCATTTTCAGCACCCGCAACAGATTTGAAATAAGGTTTTTCTTTGAAACCAAAAATCATCGCAACCACTTTGGTTGGGAAAGTACGAATTTTTTGGTTGTATTCACGCGCTGCTTCATTGAATTTATTACGCGCGACATTAATGCGATTTTCGGTACCTTCCAATTGCGCTTGTAAGTTCATAAAGCCTTCGTTCGCACGCAATTCAGGATAATTCTCTACGCTGACCAATAAGCGGGACAACGCAGAACCCACCGCATTTTGATTTTGTTGGAATTGGGTTAATTGTTCTTCCGTTAAATTAGACGGATCGATTTTGGTTTGCGTTGCTTTGGCACGCGCTTCAACAACACCGGTCAAGGTTTCTTTTTCAAAGTTTGCCTGGCCTTTCACAGTATTCACTAAATTCGGGATCAAATCGGAACGACGCTGATAAGTCGATTCTACATTTGCCCACACAGAATTAATTTGTTCTTCCGCAGCAACCAAGCCGTTATAACTTGGAATTAAGGTCATGGCCGCAACAACGGCAACAATAATCAGAACAAGCCATTTTTTCATTTTTTTCCCTTACAATCATTAAACTTAGCTAAAAAACAAAAGACCTAAACATAAGTTTAGGTCTTTTTTATCTTTATCTGAAAATAATTAACAAAACGCTAATTATTTAGTACCGCTAACTGCGATTTCTACGCGACGGTCATCAGCTAAGCAAGCGATAAGCGCTTTACGGCCTTTAACTGCGTCACATTTGTTACCAGTAACTGAGTTTGCTTTACCGTAACCGGTTGCAGAAATAGCGTTTTGAGAAACACCTTTAGCAACTAAGTAGTTAGCTACAGTTTCAGCACGTTTTTGAGATAATTTTTGGTTGTAAGCGTCAGAACCGATACGGTCTGTGTAACCTGCAACTTTAACGTTTGCACTTTTAACTTGTGCGATTTCGCCGTAGATACCATCTAACACGCCTTGTGCTTGTGGTTTTAAGTCAGCTTTGCCGAATGCGAAAGTTACATCAGAGTTTAAGTTGAAAGTTTTGTTTACAACTTCAGGCGCTACAACTGGTGCACCTTGACCGAAACGGTAAGATAAACCTAAAGCTACAGAACCGATATCTGGGGAATAACGAGTATCTGAGTCAACACCAGCTTTTCTTTCAGCTTTACCTAAGTTGCCTACACGGCTAACCCATTGGTATTCAGCACGTAATGCTAATTCAGGAAGAATTGCATATTCAACACCTGCTGCGAATACTGGAGATACTTTTAGGTTGTGGTATTTATAAACATCACTACCATCAGTAACTTTATAATCGCTACGGATTAATGCTGCACCAACGCGACCATAAACATCTAAGTCTGCTAATACCGGGTAGCTGCCTTTAAGCGCTAAAGTAGTACCGTGCGCTGTGTGTCTAAAATATTGTTCACCGTTGGTTTTAGCTTTAGCACGACCGAAATATTCGTAACCTGCTTCAACAGCCAAGTTATCAGTGATTTGATAACCACCGAACACACCGTAAGCTTCAGAGTTACGGCTAACTGTTTGACCTGGTTCATCTTTAAATTGGTTAAGACCGTGATGTACAGATGCCCAACCAGCTTTTGCGCCGGCATAGAAAGTGTCAGCTTGTGGAGCTGCTTGTGCTACTGTTGCTGCTGCTAAACCAGCGATAGCTAATGCGATTGCAGTTTTTTTCATTTTGATGATCCTCTTTAATTTAGTCATCTATTTTAAAACAAGTATCAGCTGATATAGCTGAAAACCGACACAAGAACTTGTGTCACCGTCATCTTAAACCGTTTAACCCTAAAAGTGAAATTTTTTACAATTTCCAGCTTAAGATGTTGTTTCAAATAGGATTGAAGTTTTCCTATTTCTTTTGATGAGAAATATCCAACTCCCCTCAAAAGTTGCGGCATTATCCTACTGAAAGAACATAAAATCAAACAAATAGACATCTTATTGCTTAATTTTTAAGCAATTAAACATTCTTTTTGTCTATTTTGCAACCCCATCCCAATATTTCTTCAATAAATTTAATATTTATCAAATGATTTTCTATGTTAAACTTTGGTTACTTTTTACTCCACCTAATCCCAAACAAACATTAACCAATATAGAGTGGTGCAACATGCTACCCCGCTTAACAAAGATCCCTCAACTTTCTCCATTAGTCAGTGATTATTTAGATACGCTACGATTGCAACATTTTGAAGGAGACATTGCCTCAAGTTATGCCAATCGTCTCAGCCTTGCCACCGACAACAGTGTTTACCAACAACTTCCGCAAGCGATTTTATTTCCGAAAAGCGTTGCCGATGTGGTACGCCTAACCAAACTCGCACAACAGGAACAATACCTTTCTCTCACGTTTACGCCACGTGGTGGTGGCACTGGCACCAATGGGCAATCCATCAATAACAACATTATTGTTGATCTCTCTCGCCACATGACAAAGATTTTAGAACTCAACCTAAAAGAACGTTGGGTACGCGTGCAAGCCGGCGTGGTGAAAGATCAGCTTAATCAATTTCTAAAGCCGCACGGTTTATTTTTCTCGCCGGAACTCTCCACCAGTAACCGCGCCACCTTAGGCGGCATGATCACTACGGATGCGTCAGGACAAGGTTCTTTACAATACGGGAAAACCTCCGACCACGTGCTCGGTTTACGCGCCGTACTCATCAATGGCGAAATTTTGGAAACAAGTGCGGTCAAATCTGACGACGTTTTTCGCTATACAGAAGAAAGCTCTCTCTCTGCCAATGTGAAAAAAATACATCAAGAGATTTTTCAACGTTGTAAAGACAAGCGATCAACAATCCTGAGTGATTTGCCCCAATTGAACCGTTTTCTGACCGGTTACGATTTAAAAAATGTGTTTAATGATGATTTAAGCGAATTCAATTTAACCCGCATTTTGACAGGTTCTGAAGGCTCACTTGCTTTTATTTGCGAAGCCACGTTGGATTTAATGCCGCTACCACAACATCGTACGTTAATTAACATTAAATACAATTCTTTTGATGCGGCATTACGCAACGCGCCTTTTATGGTCAAAGCCAATGCACTTTCCGTAGAAACCGTAGATTCCAAAGTGTTGAATTTGGCAAAACAAGACATTATTTGGCATTCCGTCAAAGAACTGTTAACAGAAGACGCACAACATCCGATTCTTGGCTTAAATATTGTGGAATATGCCGGCAATAATCAGGCATTAATTGAAAAACAAGTGGCGCAGTTATGTGCACAATTAGATCAAAAAATTGCTGAAGGCAAAGATCATATTATCGGCTATCAAGTTTGCGATCATTTGCCGTCCATTGAACGTATTTATGCCATGCGGAAAAAAGCCGTAGGGTTACTTGGCAACGCAAAAGGCGCAGCAAAACCGATTCCTTTTGTGGAAGACACTTGTGTGCCGCCGGAAAATTTGGCGGATTACATTACAGAGTTTCGCGCTTTATTAGATAGCCATAATCTACAATACGGCATGTTCGGCCATGTGGATGCAGGCGTGTTACACGTTCGTCCTGCATTAGATTTATGCGATTTAGCGCAAGTGAAATTATTCAAACAGATTTCCGACGAGGTGGCGGAACTCACCCGCAAATACGGCGGTTTAATTTGGGGTGAACATGGCAAAGGAATGCGCTCGCAATACGGCGAAAAATTCTTTACCCCCGAATTATGGCGTGAATTACGTTACATCAAATTCTTATTTGACCCACAAAATCGCCTCAATCCGGGCAAAATCTGCACGCCGTTAAATAGCGAACAAGAGCTTTATTCGATTTTATCGCCAATGCGAGCCGACCTCGATCGCCAAATTCCCGTTCAAATAAAAGAAGAATTTATCGGAGCCATGAATTGTAACGGTAACGGGCTATGCTTTAACTTTGATGTCCACAGTACCATGTGCCCGTCTATGAAAGTGAGTAAAAATCGTGTCTTTTCACCGAAAGGCCGCGCCGCCATGGTACGTGAATGGTTGCGTTTATTAGCGAATGAGCAAGTTACCCCGGCGCAATTGGATTTCAAACAGTCCACGGTAAAACTCACGGATATTGTGCATAAAATCCAAAACAGCTATCAAAAACGCCGTGGTGAATACGATTTTTCTCATGAAGTGAAAGCGGCAATGGATACTTGCCTGGCGTGTAAAGCTTGCGCGAGCCAATGCCCGATTAAAATTGACGTACCGAGTTTCCGCGCGAAGTTCTTCCATTTTTACCACCAACGTTATCTGCGCCCCATCAAAGATTATGTGGTCTCTAACGTGGAATACATTGCGCCGCTAATGGCAAAACAAGCGAAGCTCTTTAATTATTTTACAGCGACTAAATTTAGTCAAAAAGTGGCGGAAAAATGTTTGGGCATGACAGATTTACCGTTGCTCTCCACGCCAAATCTGCAACAACAACTCATTCAACTTGGTCATCAAAACGCCTCATTAGAGCAATTAGAAAGTTTAAGTGCGGTGGAAAAACAACGTGTTTTGCTTATCGTACAAGATCCTTTCACTTCTTATTATGATGCCAAAGTCGTTGCCGATTTTGTGGCGTTAACCCAAAAACTTGGCTTTAAGTCTGTCATGCTGCCATTTAAACCTAACGGCAAAGCGCAACACATTAAGGGCTTTTTAACCCGTTTTGCAAAAACCGCAAAAAATCAGGCTGAGTTCCTTAATCGTATGGCAAAACTAGGTATGCCTTTGGTTGGTGTGGATCCCGCCATTGTGTTGTCGTATCGTGACGAATATAAAGAAATTCTTGGTGCTGAGCGCGGTAATTTCCATGTGCTGACCGCCCACGAATGGCTCAAGCAACAGTTGGATAATGGTATCTTGTTATCCGCACAAAACACCGAAAAAAACAACCGCACTTTTGAGCCGCATCAGTGGTATTTATTCCCACACTGCACAGAAACGACCGCGATGCCAAACAGTGGCAAAGAATGGCAACACATTTTTGCAGCCTTCGACCAGCAGTTGCAGGTTGAAAGTGTCGGCTGTTGTGGCATGGCAGGCACTTTCGGGCACGAAACCCAGCATATTGAAATGTCGAAAGCCATTTATGAAGCCTCATGGGAGAAAAAGCTGCAAAATAAAGATCCGAACTTCTGTTTGGCAACCGGTTATTCCTGTCGTAGCCAAGTGAAGCGTTTCGCCTATTATCAGCCGAAACACCCTGTACAAGCCTTATTAACTTTATTGAAATAACAACACCATGAGCATTTGGAAGAAACACCTCACGCTACAACAACTAAATGACTTCTGCCAACACTGTGCCGTGGCACATTTAGGCATTGAATTTACCGCACAGGGCGATGATTGGCTGGAAGCCCGTATGTCGGTAGATCACCGCACTACTCAACCCATGGGATTTTTACATGGTGGCATTTCCGCGGCACTTGCGGAAACCGTTGCCTCCACTGCCGGTTTTTGCTGTGTAGAAGCCAATCAAGCTGTGGTTGGTTTAGAAATTAACGCAAGCCATTTACGTCCTGTAAAACAAGGCTATGTTTGCGCTAAATCAAGCCCGATTCGTTTAGGTAAAAATGTACAGGTTTGGCAAATTGACATTCGAGATGCACAAGATAAACTGTGCTGCGTTTCACGTTTAACTCTTTCTATTATTACACATGACTAATTTAAAAATCGGCGTCATTCTTGCCAATTTAGGTACGCCGGACTCACCAAGTCCTAAGGATATTTCCCGTTATTTATGGCAATTTTTAACGGATCCCCGCGTGGTCGATTTGCCGCGTTGTAAATGGTATCCGTTACTTAAAGCCATTATTTTGCCGTTGCGTTCTAAACGAGTCGCAAAAGACTACCGTTCTATTTGGACCGAACAAGGTTCTCCGTTAATGGTGTTCACCGAACAACAAAAACAAGGCTTAATCGACTTCTTCCGACAACAGCAACTGGATGTGGAAATCGAAATTGGCATGACTTATGGCAATCCGTCCATGCCAAGTGCGGTGCAAAAATTAATGGATAAAAAAGTGGAGCACATCATCGTACTCCCGCTTTATCCACAATACAGCAGTAGTACAACAGGTGCCGTGTTCGACTCTTTTGCAGAGGCATTAAAACAGCAACGAGGCATTGTGCCCTTTGATTTTATTCATTCCTATCCGCTCAACCAACATTATATTTCTGCCCTCATTGATTCTTGCAAAGCACGGTTAAAGGCAGATGAGTTTTTACTGTTTTCCTTTCACGGCATTCCGTTACGTTATGAAAACACCGGCGATTACTACCGCACACATTGCCAACAAACCGCAGCCGCGGTGGCACAAGGGTTGGGCTTAAATGAAAAACAATGGGGTTTAACCTTCCAATCCCGTTTTGGTAAAGAAGAATGGTTACAGCCTTATACTGATGAGTTTTTGTCTAACGCTGCAGCACAGGGCATTAAGAAAGTGGCGGTGATTTGCCCGGGCTTTGCTGTGGATTGTTTGGAAACTTTGGAAGAAATCGCTGAGGAAAATAAAGACTATTTCCTTTCTAACGGCGGTGAAAGTTATCAATACATCCCAGCGCTAAACGCCTCTCCAGCACATATCGAAACCTTGGGAAGATTAGTAATTAATCAAATGGCAAAAATGAAGTGTAATAACTGCGCTTCACCAAACATTGCCATTATTCCAACCATTACGGTGCCAACGTCAAACAATCTCAGTAGCCGTTGTCATTAAAAGAAAAATAAAAAAGTGCGGTGGATTTTTGAGGTGTTAAAAACACTTAGAAAATCCACCGCACTTTTGTTTTATAAGGTGCAAATAAACGCACCTTACTATGATTCTTGCTATGATTAATTCGCTTTCCACTCGCCGTTCACAACGGTACCAACGACGTGGTAATCATTCGTGAAGACAGCAAGGTTAGCGACTTTGCCAGCTTCAACGGACCCCAAACGGTCATCTACACCAATGGCGCGTGCCGGATAAAGGTTACTCATGCGAATCGCTTCGGCAAGAGGAATCTCAACATATTCCACCGCATTTTTGATGGATTCCATCATGGTGATAGAAGCACCTGCGATCGTGCCGTTACCGTCATAACAACGTCCTTCTTTCACATAAATGGTTTTCCCCACAAAGGTGAAGGTTTCTAATTCAGGGCCTGCACCGGCAGCCGCTAAAGAATCGGTCACAATACAAAGTTTGTCGCCTTTCACTTTTTTATCCAAACGCACATTGCCAAAATCCACGTGTACGCCGTCCACGATAATGCCGGTATAAACGTCAGAATCCAACACGGCACCTACTACGCCCATGGCACGACCGGAACTGACCGGTGACATCGCATTGTGTAAGTGCGTTGCGAAAGTTGCGCCTTTACGGAAAGCCGCTTTTGCCACGTCATAGGTAGCATTAGAGTGACCGACTGAAACCACGATGCCACTTTTCACAAAATCAGGCGTATAGTTGATGGTTGGGTTTTCCGCGGCAATAGTGAGCTTCGTGATCACATCGGCGTTTTCACACAAGAAATCTTTCATTTCAGGTGAAATTTCACGGATATATTCCGGACGGTGTACGCCTTTTTTCTCTACGCTCAAATATGGCCCTTCAATATGCAAACCCAGTGCTTGGTTTTTATGCTTATTCAAATATTCACGCATAATTTTCACCGCACTTTTAATGCCTTCATCCGGTGCGGTAATAAAGGTTGGTAAGAAACTGGTACAGCCGGATTTCAGGTTGGTTGCTTGCATGATTTCTAAGGTTTCCACGCTGGTTTGGTCGTTGAACATCACACCACCACAACCGTTTAATTGCAAGTCAATAAAACCGGCAGTGAGGTTATGCCCCTCTAAATCAAGGGTCTTAATACCGCTTTCCAATTCGCTTTGTGGAATCACGGCTTCAATGTGTTCGCCATTCACCACCACCGCATAATCCCGAAGGATTTCATCTTTGGTGTAAATGACGGAATTAATTAATGCATATTTCATAATCGTACCTTTAAATAATCTAAAAATTCACCGCACTTTTGCGCTAAACATTACAACACGCTGTGAATGGCGTGACTTTCCAAGTCGGTGAAATATTTCACGGTTTTCACTTTCAATTCTTGCAATGCAGGTTCATCACACACCAACACAAAATGGCGATGTAATTGCAACGCACTCACTGTCCACATATGGTTCACTGCGCCTTCAACTGCGGCTTGCACAGCTAACGCTTTCGCATGGCCGGTAGCCAAAATCATCACTTCTTCTGCGTCTAACAAGGTGCCTACGCCAATGGTTAATGAATATTTCGGCACTTGAGTAATATCGTTATCAAAAAAACGGGAGTTCGCAATAATGGTATCCGGTGTTAAGGTTTTAATACGGGTGCGGGAGCTCAATGAAGAAGCCGGCTCATTGAAGGCAATATGCCCATCTACGCCAACGCCGCCCATAAATAAATGAATTTTGCCATAAGATTTGATTTTTTCTTCGTAACGGCGACATTCTTCATCATGATCGTCCGTATTGCCGTCTAAAATATTGATGTTTTGCGGCTGAATATCAATGTGGCTGAAAAAATTGTTGTGCATAAAGCTGTGATAGCTTTCCGGATGTTCTTTCGGAAGGCCCACATATTCATCCATGTTGAATGTGACCACATGTTTAAAACTCACTTCACCGGCTTGGTTTAAGCGGATCAGTTCTTGGTAAGTTTTAAGTGGCGTTCCGCCGGTAGGTAAACCCAATACAAACGGGCGTTCTTCGGTGGGATTAAAACGATTGATTCTGTCAACGATATGACGTGCTGCCCAACGGCTAACTTGTTGTTCGTTATGTAGAGGGATGAGGCGCATAATAAACTTCCTTTATTGTGACCGCGCTCTCTATATGTGGGGACAGGCATCAAGCCCATCCCTACGAAGTTTGCAATTTTAGACAAGCAAAAGTGCGGTCTCTTTTTCCATTAAATTAGAGATATTTCGCTTTTAATTCTTTTGCTTTGGCTAATTGTGCTTCGGTCGCTTTTGCCGTCATTGGTTCACGACAATAGCCGGCATCCACACCTTCCAATTTCAACAATTCTTTGATGGTTAAATATAAACCATTCGCTAAGATACCTTCGATTAAATCGTTGGTCACATGTTGAATTTCACGTGCTTCAGCCAGTTTGCCTTGTTTGGTCAAGTCAAAAATTTGTCTTGCACGAACACCGTTCACGTTGAATGTACTACCGATAGCACCATCCACACCTAAAGCCACCGCCGGCAACATCATTTCATCGAAGCCGGCCCAAATTAAGTGGTTTGGATACGCTTTTTGTAAACGTTCTAATAAGTAGAAGTCACCTGCAGTGAATTTCACGCCAAGCACTTTCGGGTTTTTGTAAAGTTCGCCAAATTGTTCTACGCCCATGTTTACGCCGGTTAAGAACGGAATGGAGTAAACGATCATGTTGTTACCGGTTTCGGCAATGATGGTGTCGTAGTAGTGTTTGATTTCAGGGAAGCTGAATTTGTAGTAGAACGGTGTTACCGCAGAAAGGCAGTCATAGCCTAATTCAGTGGCATATTTACCTAATTCCACCGCTTCGTGTAAATTCACGCTACCCACTTGTGCGATTAACGCCACTTGGTCTTTTGCTTCATCTTTTGCAATACGGAAGATTTGTTTTTTCTCTTCAGTAGAAAGCATGAAGTTTTCACCGGTAGAACCGCCCACATACAAACCATTGACTTTCATTTTGTCGATATTGTGGCGAATAATTTGGCGTAAGCCTTTTTCATTAATAGAGCCATCTTCATTAAATGACACTAATAACGCACTGAAAATACCTTTTAAATCACGCATTGTTTTCTCCTGTTTAGTATTTAATACGTTGTTCTAAAATGACATTAAGGGTTTTCTCTTTTGTCTGCGTCGCTTTTTCTTGCTCGGCTTGGACTATCAACGCATAAATCAAATCCAAGACAAACAATTGAGAAATTTTCGTACCAATGGAGTCGCCTTGCAGCTTTCCTTGTTTATTACCGTTGACCAACACAAAATCTGCGTGTTCAGTCAAAGGTGAGCGCATGCTGTGGGTCAATGCCACTGTCGTTGCACCGTTGTCTTTTGCAATCTTTAACGCATGTGCGGTTTCTTGCGAATAGCCGGAATGACTGATGCCAATCGCCACATCATTGGGTTGTAACAATGCCGCTTGCATATACATAAAGTGATTGTTACCGCTCGCATCAACCGGAATGCCGATACGCATAAATTTATTTTTAGCATCTTCCGCTGTCACCCCAGAGGTGCCCACACCGAAGATAAAAACACGATTCGCACGTCGAATGAAACGAACCACTAACTCCAGCTGATTCAGATCCAGCAAATCAATGGTTTCATCCATCACCGTATTAATCACGGACTGCAATTTGCGGGCAATTTTTACCGGTTCATCATCTGCGGTAACTTCTGTATCCAATAAACTGTTATCTTTGCCACCTTGCGTTTTAGCCACTTCAATAGAAAACTCCAATTTGAAATCACTAAACCCACGAAAGCCAAGAGTACGACAAAAACGTACGAAAGTGGCTTCGCCCACATCTAAGTAAGACGCCAGCTCGGCTAAAGAGTGTCGCATAACGATATCCGGCGAGCGGTTAATGGCGTCTGCGATTTTCTTCTCCGTTTTCGTTAAACTCTGGTACAAAGAGCTAATGGTATTCAGTACACTGCCGTTTTTTGCCATAAATGCTCCTAACGATTGATTTGAGTGAGTGCCCATGCAGCCGCGCCGATAAGTCCGGCATCTTGCCCTAACTGAGCCGCATCCAACGGACAACGATAAATTTCCGGCATTTGCGCCAAATACTGTTTCACCAAAGGCAAATAGCCCTCAGCCAACCCAACGCTACCGCCAATGACCACGTGTTGTACGTCCATACCAATCACTAAATCCGCCACTAAATTGGCAATCGCTTTTGCTGAACGAGACACAAGTGCGGTCGCTTTTTCATCCATTTTTCTAAAACGGGCAAAGACTTCTTTTGGATCGCAAGGATCGTCCCATTGTTTAGAAACCGCTTCAATGGCACGTCCTGATGCGATGGCTTCCACACAACCGACTCGACCACAACCGCACACAGGACCATTTGGATCCGCAACAGTATGCCCAATATGGCCGGCAATGCCGTTCGGTTCGGTGAGTAATTGGTGGTTTAAAATTAACCCGCCACCTACGCCGGTAGAGACGGTAATAAAAGCAAAGTTTTGAAGGTTATTTTTATCTTGCAGTTGATATTCTGCATAAGTCGCTGCCTGCGCATCATTCAATAAATACACGGGCTTTGACGTATGCTGAGAAATGCTTTGTTTTAGAGGGAAATAAGCCAGTCCGCCTAAATTTTTCGGATTAAGTGCGGTCAATATTCCTTTATTGATGATGCCTGTGGAGGCAACCGCAACATAATCAAATTGCCCCGCATAATCCGAAAGTAATTGTGCGAGCGTTTGATGCATTGCCTCCACCACGTTTTCTTGCGGTGTATGGATTTGTTGACGTTGTGTCACTTGGTTCCCTGACACAATGGCTGAGGCGATTTTAGTTCCGCCGATATCTAAGGCTAAGCAACGCATCATGTTTTCCCTCTTAATTATTTATTTGCAGAATTAACCGCACTTGAGAACCAGCTCACGATATGTTCTAAACGGGTTAACGCAGATCCTACGGTCACAAAATCCGCACCGATCTCAATGGCTGTTTTGGCAAGTTCCGGCGAGTTGTAACGACCTTCTGCCATCACTTTGCAGCCGGCCGCTTTTAAATCTTTCACTAATTGATAGTCCGGTTCATCCGGTACAGCACCACCGGTATAGCCTGACATGGTGCTACCCACAATATCAAAGCCTAATTTTTGACAGTACAACCCTTCTTCTAAATTGGAGCAATCCGCCATGGCAAGACAGCCCATTTCATGAATTTTTTTGACCGCACTTTCAATATCAACAGGACGCGGACGATTGGTGCCATCCACTGCAATGATATCCGCACCGGCATGCGCTAAATCCTCAATGTCTTGTAAAAACGGGGTGATACGTACCGGGCTGTCCGGCAAATCGCGTTTAACAATGCCGATAATCGGTACATTGACTGTTGGACGCGTTGCTTTCAAGTTGTCCACGCCCTCAATACGTAGTCCAGCCGCACCACCGACAACGGAAGCCTGTGCCATGGCGGCAACAATTTCTGGCTTATCCATCGGGCCATCATCGACCGGCTGGCAGGACGCAATCAATCCATTTTGAATTTTGGCAAAAACCTCTTGGTGGGATAATTTGTGTTGAGTGAATGACATAAAAACTCCTATTAATTTGCGGCTGCATTTGGCAGTCATTCTTGTCATTGTGCATTATATGATAACAATACTTCATTTTAAAATATCTTTTTGAAGTGTTTTTCCAATGATGTGATCTACCTCTCATTTCTGAAATAAAACTTCACAATCTATTTGAAAATGATTTTTTTACTTTAGAATGAATACCGAGTTGTAATCTAACTATGTTTCAAAACATCAATTAACTTACTATCATTACAGGAGTAGCTTATGAAACTAGCAAAACTTTTCCTTGCCACTGCAATCGCATTAGGTGTGACTTCCGCTGCTAACGCTGCAGAGTATGATTTAAAATTCGGTATGAACGCAGGTACGTCTTCTAACGAATACAAAGCCGCTGAAATGTTTGCCAAAGAAGTGAAAGAAAAATCTAACGGCAAAATCGAAATTTCACTTTACCCAAGTTCTCAATTAGGTGACGACCGCGCCATGTTAAAACAATTAAAAGACGGTGCGTTAGACTTCACTTTTGCTGAATCTGCCCGTTTCCAATTGTTCTATCCTGAAGCAGCCGTATTTGCATTACCTTATGTCATCACTGACTACAGCGTGGCACAAAAAGCGTTATTCGATACCGCATTTGGTAAAGATTTAATCCAAAAAATGAACAAAGATTTAGGCTTAACATTATTATCCCAAGCCTATAACGGTACACGCCAAACCACCTCTAACCGTGCAATCAACAGCATTGCCGATATGAAAGGCTTAAAATTACGCGTACCAAACGCAGCGACTAACTTAGCCTATGCGAAATACGTTGGCGCATCCCCAACACCAATGGCATTCTCCGAAGTGTATTTAGCATTACAAACTAACTCCGTTGACGGTCAAGAAAACCCATTGGCAACGGTTCAAGCACAAAAATTCTATGAAGTGCAAAAATACTTGGCTATGACCAACCACATTTTGAACGACCAACTTTATCTTGTAAGTAACGAAACTTTTGCTGACTTACCGGCTGACTTACAAAAAGTGGTTCGTGATGCAGCACAAAAAGCCGCAGAATACCACACCAAATTATTCGTTGACGGCGAAAAAGAATTAGTGACTTTCTTTGAAAAACAAGGTGTAACCGTAACACATCCGGATCTCACTCCATTCAAAGAAGCAATGAAACCTTTCTATGCTGACTTTGTAAAACAAAACGGTGCGAAAGGCGAAGAAGCACTTAAACAAATTCAAGCTGTAAGCAAATAATTCTCTTATTCGTGTGCCTGTTTCGGCAGGCACGCTTTTTCTCTCCTTTATTATTCAACGGAGTTGAATATGAAAATCTTTAATAAACTCGAAGAATGGATCGGTGGGGCATTATTCCTCGTGATATTCTGCATTCTTGTTTTGCAAATTCTATTCAGACAAGCTTTCCACTCGCCATTAATTTGGAGTGAAGAACTTGCCAAATTGCTGTTCGTTTATGTCGGTATGCTCGGCATTAGCGTTGCCGTCAGAAAACAAGAGCACGTTTATATCGACTTCTTGACTAACTTAATGCCACCGGCAGTCAAAAAAATCACCAATACATTCGTACAAATCGTGATTTTCCTTGGTGTGATTTTCTTTATCCACTTTGGTATCAAAACCTATTTAGGTGCCAGTTTCCCAATTGATGCGCTAGGCGGTATTTCTGAAAAATGGATCTATGCCTCCTTACCAATCATTGCCGTATTAATGCTCGTTCGCTTCTTCCAAGCGCAAGCAGACAACTTCAAACAAAACAAAAGTTATTTACCGGCAACCTTCTTTATCGTAAGTGCGGTCGTTTTATTAGGCATTTTATTCCTGGCCCCTGACTGGTACAAAGTCCTACGCGTAACCGAATATGTCAAATTTGGCTCCAATGCAGTCTATGTGGCATTGCTCTTCTGGTTAGTCATCATGTTCTTGGGCGTACCGGTAGGTTGGTCATTATTTATCACGACCCTACTCTACTTCTCCATGACCCGTTGGAACGTGGTAAATGCGGCCTCTGAAAAACTCACCATGAGTTTGAATAGCTTCCCACTCCTTGCTGTGCCATTCTATATTCTTACCGGGATTTTAATGAACACCGGCGGTATCACCGAACGTATCTTTAACTTCGCCAAAGCCTTACTTGGCCACTATACCGGCGGTATGGGGCACGTTAATATCGGTGCAAGCTTGTTATTCTCCGGCATGTCAGGTTCTGCACTTGCCGATGCGGGTGGTTTAGGTCAATTAGAAATCAAAGCCATGCGTGATGCAGGTTATGATGATGACATCTGCGGCGGTATCACTGCAGCCTCTTGTATCATCGGTCCATTGGTTCCGCCAAGTATTGCCATGATCATTTACGGTGTTATCGCGAACGAATCCATTGCAAAACTCTTTATTGCCGGCTTCGTACCGGGGATATTAGTCACCATCGCTCTCATGGCAATGAACTACTACGTCTCCAAAAAACGTGGCTATCAAAGAACACCAAAAGCGACCCGTGAAGAACTTTGCACGTCATTCAAAAGAGCATTCTGGGCAATTTTAACCCCATTATTGATTATCGGCGGGATCTTCTCCGGCTTATTCAGCCCAACTGAATCTGCGGTGGTTGCAGCTGCCTACTCCATCATTATCGGTAAATTTGTGTATAAAGAATTAACCTTGAAAATGCTCTTCAACAGCTGTGTGGAAGCGATGTCCATTACCGGTGTTGTTGCATTAATGATTATGACCGTAACCTTCTTCGGTGACATGATCGCACGTGAACAAGTGGCAATGCGTATTGCAGACGTATTCGTTGCAGTGGCGGATTCTCCGTTAATGGTGTTAGTCATGATCAATGCCTTGTTATTGTTCCTCGGTATGTTCATTGACGCCTTAGCATTACAATTCCTTGTATTACCAATGTTAATTCCAATCGCCATGCAATTCGGTATCGACCTTGTGTTCTTCGGTGTTATGACAACCTTGAACATGATGATTGGTATCTTAACCCCACCGATGGGTATGGCGTTATTCGTGGTCGCACGCGTGGGTAACATGTCCGTCTCCACAGTAACGAAAGGCGTATTACCATTCTTAATCCCGATTTTCGTGACCTTGGTATTAATTACCATTTTCCCAAGTATCATCACATTCATCCCGAATTTGTTAATACCTTAGGAACCTAAAAGTGCGGTTGCAAAACGCAGTAAATTTCAACCGCACTTTGCTTACCCAGAGAAATTACAATTGCTAAACCTGTCTAAGCATCAGTAATTTCAAAACATAAAAACCTATTCATGCCGTTTACGAATAGCAAACAATAACTCAAAAACGAGGTTTATTATGAAATTTCAAAAAACAACATTAGCTGCTCTTTTCTTTGCTGCAACCACTTTTGCTGCGACAGCGCAAGCTGCTGCTTATCCTGACTTACCGGTAGGTATTAAAAGCGGTGCCGGTGCATTAATTGGCGATACTGTTTATGTGGGCTTAGGTACAGGCGGTGACAAATTCTATGCGTTAGATTTAAAAACCCCGAACGCGCAATGGAAAGAAATCGCTGCATTCCCGGGCGGTGACCGTAACCAACCGGTGGCTGCGGCTGTTGACGGCAAATTATATGTATTCGGCGGATTACAAAAAAATGAAAAAGGCGAATTACAATTAGTCAACGATGCTTACAGCTATAACCCGGCTGATAATACTTGGAGCAAATTACCAACCCGCTCACCACGCGGTTTAGTAGGCTCTACCGGCGCATCACACGGTGATAAAGTGTATATCGTAGGAGGTTCTAACTTGTCTATTTTCAACGGTTTCTTCCAAGACACTGTTGCAGCCGGTGAAGACAAAGCGAAAAAAGACGAAATCACCAAAGCGTATTTCGAACAGCGCCCTGAAGATTATTTCTTCACAACCGAATTATTAAGCTATGAGCCATCTACCAACAAATGGCGCAATGAAGGTCGCGTACCATTCTCCGGTCGTGCTGGTGCAGCATTTACCATTCAAGGTGATGATTTAGTTGTCGTGAACGGTGAAATCAAACCGGGCTTGCGTACGGCAGAAACTCATTCCGGTAAATTCACTGCGAAAGGTGTTCAATGGAAAAACTTACCTGATTTACCGGCACCAAAAGGTCAAAGCCAAGATGGTTTAGCAGGTGCGATGGCAGGTTACAGCCACGGTCATTACTTAGTCACCGGCGGTGCAAACTTCCCAGGTTCTGTAAAACAATTCAAAGAAGGTATGTTGCATGCTCATAAAGGCTTGAGCAAAGCATGGCATAAAGACATTTACACCCTTAACAACGGTAAATGGAAAATTGTCGGCGAATTGCCTGCAGGTATCGGTTACGGTGTTGCCGTATCTTATGACAACAAAGTATTGCTCATTGGCGGTGAAACAGAAGGCGGCAAAGCGTTAACATCTGTTCAAACCATGAGCTATGACGGCAAACAATTAAAAGTAGAATAATCTTCTTTTAGTATCAATTTAACGGATTAAGTACGCTTGATCCGTTATTTTGTTTTTAACCTGCTTAGCACAACGCCAACAGAGCTGTGATAACTTCACAAATACACACCTTTTCATTTGAAAAAAGAAATCTGATTGCGCTATGCTACGCAGGCCTAAAAAAATTATTTTATGGAATCAATAAATTAAAGGAGTTCTTATGAGTATTCTCAGTTATGCCCAAAAAATCGGGCAAGCCTTAATGGTACCGGTTGCCGTATTACCGGCAGCTGCTGTACTAATGGGTATTGGTTATTGGCTAGACCCGGACGGTTGGGGGGCGAATAGCCAACTTGCCGCATTGCTGATCAAATCCGGTGCTGCCATCATCGACAACATGGGCTTATTATTTGCCGTGGGTGTTGCTTTCGGTTTATCCAAAGACAAACACGGTTCTGCCGCTCTTTCCGGTTTAGTGGGTTACTATGTTGTGACGACCCTACTCGCACCGGGTGGCGTGGCACAATTACAACATCTTGATCCAACTCAAGTGCCTGCTGCTTTCGGTAAAATCAATAACCAATTTATCGGGATCTTAATCGGTGTGCTTTCTGCTGAACTTTACAACCGTTTCTATCAAGTAGAGTTGCCAAAAGCCCTGTCCTTCTTCAGCGGAAAACGTTTAGTGCCGATTGTGGTCTCTTTCGCCATGATTGCCCTTTCTTTCATTCTGCTTTATGTATGGCCTTACATCTTCAACGCACTAGTGTCTTTCGGTGAATCCATCAAAGATTTAGGCGCTGTGGGTGCGGGTATTTACGGTTTCTTCAACCGTCTATTAATTCCGGTGGGCTTACATCACGCGTTAAACTCTGTATTCTGGTTTGACGTTGCCGGCATTAACGACATTCCTAACTTCTTAGGTGGTGCAAAATCCATCGCTGAAGGCACTGCTACGGTAGGTGTCACCGGTATGTACCAAGCCGGTTTCTTCCCGGTCATGATGTTCGGTTTACCGGGTGCAGCATTGGCGATTTACCAATGTGCAAAACCAAGCCAAAAAGTGAAAGTGGCTTCCATCATGTTGGCGGGTGCCTTTGCTTCCTTCTTCACCGGTATCACCGAACCACTTGAATTCTCCTTCATGTTCGTGGCACCGATTCTTTATGTGTTACACGCATTATTAACCGGTATTTCCGTGTTTATCGCAGCGAGCATGCACTGGATTGCGGGCTTCGGCTTCAGCGCAGGTTTAGTGGATATGGTGCTATCTTCACGCAACCCATTAGCCGTTGACTGGTACATGTTATTGGTACAAGGCTTAGTCTTCTTCACCATTTACTACGTTGTTTTCCGCTTTGCTATCCAAGCCTTCAACTTAAAAACTATCGGTCGTACCGAAGAAGCTGAAGAGCCAAAAGAAGAACAAAGTGAACACAATCACTCTCGTGAAGAAAGAGCGGTTAAATTTATCGACGCTTTAGGCGGTGCCGATAACCTAAAAACCGTTGACGCTTGTATCACTCGCTTACGTTTAACCTTAGCGGATCGTAGCAAAATTGACGAAGCACAACTTAAATCCCTCGGCTCCAAAGGCAACGTCAAACTTGGTAACGACGGGTTACAAGTTATCCTTGGTCCTGAGGCAGAATTCGTTGCTGAGGCAATTAAAGGACAATTGAAGTAATTTCAAATACCACAAAAATCCGTAAACACAAAAAGCCACTTTGACGCCAAAGTGGCTTTTTTATATGTTTCAATTAACCATCAACGCAGATGCTTGTTCTCTTCCGTTTCCGGCTCTAAATCGAGTTTTTCCATCAATAAACGGTCGCCGTCTTCTTCCGGGTTACCCGTCACAAGCAGTTTGTCGCCGTAGAAAATGGAGTTAGCCCCCGCCATGAAGCACATTGCCTGCATTTCTTCGCTCATGCCTTGGCGACCGGCGGATAAGCGGACGTAACTGTTTGGCATAGTGATACGCGCCACGGCGATAGTGCGCACGAATTCTGTCCAATCCAAATCTTCTGCATCGGCAAGCGGTGTGCCTTCGATTTTCACTAATTGGTTGATAGGAACGGATTCCGGTTGCGGATCCAAATTTGCTAGGCTGGCAATAAGTCCCGCGCGCTCTTTACGGGTTTCATTCATGCCCACAATCCCGCCACAACACACTTTCAAACCGGCTTTGCGTACTTTGCCTAAAGTACTGATACGATCGTCAAAACGACGTGTACCAATCACTTCGCTGTAATGTTCCGGTGCGGTGTCTAGGTTGTGGTTGTAGTAATCCAAGCCTGCGTCTTTTAATTCTTCCGCCATGCCATCTTGCAATAAACCAAAAGTACCGCAAGTTTCCATACCAAGCGCTTTTACCGCCTTGATGATTTCTGTCACTTTGGCGATGTCTTTCGGTTTCGGCCCACGCCATGCGGCGCCCATGCAGAAACGCCCTGCCCCACGCGCTTTGGCAATTTTGGCTTTCGCCACGATGTCTTCCACGTTTAATAACTCTTGATTTTGGACGCCTGTATGGTAACGCGCTGATTGCGGACAATAACCACAATCCTCCGGACAACCGCCGGTTTTAATCGACATTAAGGTAGAAAGCTGAATCGCGCGTGGGTTAAAGTTTTTGCGATGAACTTGTGCCGCACGATAAATTAAATCTAAAAATGGGGTTTCAAACAACGCTTCTACTTTGCACACCGACCAATATTCTGCGGTTGGATGCGGTGTGATGGAGTAAATTTGTAAGGTACTAGTTGACATAGGTCTCCTTAAGTAAAACAAAGTAAATAAAAAGTGCGGTGCATTTTAAGCGCATTTTTCTTGCTGGCTTATCCGACCATTTTCAATGCGAAGCATACGATCCACTTTGCCCATCAGCTCTGACGGTTGATGGGTCACAAGTAACAATGTTAAGTTTTTACTGTGGCAAAGTTCATCAATCAAATTGAGCATGTCCAGTCTCAATTCAGGATCGAGCGCAGAAAATGGCTCGTCCAACAACAAAATCGGTTTATCGCGCAATAAACAACGCGCCAAGGCGACCCGTTGTTTTTGTCCGCCCGACAAACTGTTTGGCAGACGGGATAAAAAGGATGTTAATCCTACCGCATCAGCAACCTGTTCGATCTGATCTTGCTCAAGTGCGGTCAATTTTAAGCTTGTTTTTAAGCCCAATGCCAAATTTTGTTGCACGGTTAAATGCGGAAATAAATTGTTCTCTTGAAACAACATGGACACAGGCCGCTCATACGGCGCGCTACGCGTATGGTTTTCACCGTTTAACCAAATCTTGCCTTGTGTTGGCAACACGAAACCGGCAATTAAATTTAACAACGTACTTTTACCTGCCCCGCTTGGGCCAATAATGGCAATACGCTCCCCTGCCGCCACCTGCAAATCAAACGTCATCGGCAGTATGTCATCCGCTAAAAATACGTTATCTAAGCGAATCATGTTGTTCCTTTTGATTTTCAATTAAGGCGAAAATAGCGCCGCATAATAACAGCAAAATACCGGCAGTGACAGCGGCTTCTTGGTGACGATAACTGCCTAATTGTTGATATAACAAATGGGGCAACGAGGTAAATTCTTGATTGCCGAACAACGCAATCGCCGTGAAATCCCCTAAGGAAAGGGCAAATGCCAAGGCAAGCGCATAGTTTATCGGTGTACGAAGCGCATGCCATTCAATCAGACGAAAACGTTGCCAGCCGACAATGCCAAGGGAATTACACAAGCGTTCGTAATACAACATATTATTGTTGAACGGATCGGTCAAAATACGCAGAACAAAAGGCATGGCACTCAAGGCGTTACAGACAACGACAATGGCAAATAAATGGGCATTGGTAAAATCTACGTCACGCAACAACAAAAATAACCCCATCGCCAACACCAAAATGGGAATAGCTAAAATCACCATACCGGCATTGAGAATAAACTGTGCTGTTTTCACATAATAAAGCCATTGCAAACGGCGTGATAATAACAACAATGCCACCGCCATGAGCAACGCCAGCAAAGCGGACGCGGGCGCGATGGTTAAAGAATAGGTTAATGCTTTCCACAGCTGTGGATTGTGCCACGCCGTCAGCCATTTTCCTGATGTCAGTGCGCTAAACAAAATATTTAACAACGGCGACAACATAAAACACACAAAAACACCGAGCAAAAAAACATGGAAAATTTTGACCGCACTTTTCGGAGCCTCCAGCCAGCGATACGGGCTGCTTAAGGTGGTTTGTGAAGCGGTATTGAACAGGCTACTAAACATAAACAGCAGTAAACAAAACACAAACTGCAATAAGGCAAACACGGCTGCTTTCGGCAAATCAAATTCAAATAAAATCGCCTGATAAATCGCCGTTTCTAGCGTGGTATATTGCGGCCCACCACCTAAGGTAAGCACCACCGTAAAACTGGTAAAACAGAGCATGAAAATCAAGCTGAAAGTCGGCAACATCTGCCGACGCAGTGCATACCATTCCACCAAGCGCACAAAGCGCCAGCCACGAATATTCAGTTGCGCCGCCAGTTGGTGCTGTTCGTAAGGAATGCTTTCCAAGCTTTGTAAAAACAGTTTGGTTGCCAGCGGAATATTAAAGAAAAGATGCGCGATTAAAATCCCCGACAAACCGTAAATGCTGCCCGTCCAAGTGCGGTCGAAAAAATGGAAGAATTGCGCGATCCAACCGGAGGCACCATAAATACCGATTAAACCGAAAATCGCCACCAACACCGGCAACACAAAAGTCAGCGACATGATTTTCAGCAAAAAGGCTTTTCCGACAAATTCCACATAATAAAAAGCACGGGCTAACAGTGCGCCGAAAAACAGGGATAACAACGCAGAAAGTAATGCCTGACCAAAGCTAAAGGCGATAACATGGTGCAAATAACTGTCGGAAAAAAACTGTTGCCACTGAAACTCACTGCCCTGCATCAACACAGCACGCATGGCGAAACTATAAAGCAGGGAAATGAGCAAAATGGCGCAAATTCCGCCCATATAATGACGAGGGCGGAATTGCGGATTGGAAAATACTAAGCGGGTAAACACTGAACGAGACAACAAAAACACCGTTCAGATTATTGAGTTAATGTGGTTTGCCATTGATGAATCCAACTCCGCAACGTTTCTGGGCTAACATTGGAGGTATTCAAGAAAGACTGCTTCAACACATTTTCTTTTAGGGCATCAAAGTGCGGTTCAACCGGCGCTTGGATCACCGGGAACATCACGTTTGCCGTGACAATCTGTTTTTGCGCTTCCGGTGTCACCAAAAAATCCATGAAGTGATCAGCACATTGATTTTTATGTTCTGCGATTCGCGCCGCCAATTCCACTTGCATCACATTGCCTTCAGCAAACGTGGTTGCCGCATAATTCTCTTTATTTTCAAATAATTGGTGATATAACGGCGAAGTGGTGTAACTTAATACGACATCCGCCTCCCCTTTCAGGAATGCGCCGTAAGTGTCAGACCAGCCCTTGCCCACCGTAACTGTGTGTTTGGCAAGTTGTTGCCAGGCTTGCGCCACTTGGTCTGCTGAATAAACCGTATTCATCCACACTAATAAACCACGTCCCACGCTACTGGTACGCGGATCTTGATAGATCACACGTAAATCTTCCCGCCCTACCAATTCTTTCAGGCTTTTCGGTGGATTTTTCACTTTATTTTTGTCATAAACAAAGGCGTAAGTACCGAAATCGTAAGGCAAGAACGTGTTATCCGTCCATTGGTTTGGTAAAGAAAGTTTGCTTAAATCCACGTTATTCGCATCAAATAAATGACTTTTTTTCGCTTCGTCCAACACAAAATTATCCAAGCCCAACACGATATCCGCTTTGGTTTTATGGCCTTCTAAACGCACACGATTAAACAACGTACCACCGCTTTCAAACGGGACATAATTCACTTTGCAAAACGGAAATTGCTGTTCAAATGCTTGCTTCACTTTCGGACCAGCGCCCCAATCAGAGGTAAAAGAATCGTAAGTATAAATATTCACGGTTTCTTCATGATGATTCGCCAATGCGGTGCCGGTGCATAAAGAAAGTGCGGTCAAAATTAACGTTGTTTTTTTCATGTGTCTGTTCCTCAGTATGAATTATGCCTTGTCTTGATAAGCCCAATGATTAGTCGGTCCATGTCCATGACCGATATTTAACGGATGGCTGATTGCCGCCGTAATGTAGTCTTTTGCTGTTTTAATCGCCTGTTCCACGGAAGCGCCCTTGGCAAGTTCTGCTGTCATACACGCAGAAAACGTGCAACCTGTACCATGCGTTTGTGTTGTCGCATAACGTGGACTTTCTAATGTAAAGTGCCCTTCAGGGGTAAACACCCAATCGCGGCATACCGCACTTTGCGAATGCGCGCTGTGTCCGCCTTTAATCACTACAGTTTTCACGCCACGCGCCTGCAAGATTTGCGCCGCTTGTTGCGCTGTTTGATCGTCAATGACCTCCACGCCTGTCAGCGCCTTGGCTTCCGGCAAGTTCGGCGTAATCACATCCGCCAACGGCAATAAAAATGTATTCAAAGAATCGACCGCACTTTGTTGCAACAACGGCGCACCACCTTTGGCGATCATGACAGGATCTAACACCAACGAGCCGAAGTGATACTGATTTAATACCTCAGTGACACATTCGATAATCTCTGCAGTACCTAACATACCGATTTTAAAGGCGCTAATCGTGAAATCATCAGCAATCGCTTTCAGCTGGCTTTGAATGGTTTGAAGGGGGATGGCGTGAATATCAAAGACACCTAAGGTGTTTTGCGCCGTGACGGCCGTAATCACCGAGGCACCAAACACACCACGCATTTGAAATGTTTTTAAATCTGCCTGAATTCCGGCGCCACCACCGCTATCCGAACCGGCAATGGTCAACGCTTGCGCGACTTTACTCATAACGTCCTCCGCCATTTACCGGCACAGAACGACAAAACTCATATTGCATCATTGTTCCTTTTTTAATGAAAAAAGATAATCAGCAATAATGACGAATGAAGAAGATGTGGAGAAAAATAAAGGAAGTATGATTTTCTCGTTAGTTTCCTACGTCAGTATTAACTGTATCAGGTTCACGGGTATGATCTCAGCACAAAGCACCCCGACTAATAACGGGGTTCAGTCTATCTATTTTGTTGGGGAAGGGCAAGGGGATTGTAATATATCGACACACAGCCACCCAAAGGTGGCTGTAAGTCAACCAAGTATTCATCGCTGATGTATTGGTTGTTTCAACACACAGCCGCGCGGAGGCGGCTGCAGAGGCTGAGTATCACGCACAAATCGAAGGGGCGGTTTCAACACACAGCCGCGCGGAGGCGGCTGCATCGCATTGCAAAAATTAAAGAGCTCTCCCCTGGTGTTTCAACACACAGCCGCGCGGAGGCGGCTGCTTAAGCGCAAACGCCCCAATGTTTCTTCTTCGATAGTTTCAACACACAGCCGCGCGGAGGCGGCTGCGTTACGCCAAAGACGGCAAAACCTACGACAAAGCCGTTTCAACACACAGCCGCGCGGAGGCGGCTGCGTTAAATAGATTGCATACATTTGCCCTAAAACGGGTGTTTCAACACACAGCCGCGCGGAGGCGGCTGCGCTTTTATATAATATTGGTGTAGACTATGTATGGTTTCAACACACAGCCGCGCGGAGGCGGCTGCTTTTTCCAGGAAGCGACGCGGGCGAATTTACCGTTGTTTCAACACACAGCCGCGCGGAGGCGGCTGCTGCAGATCGCGGCTTAATAGACGCATTTCTTTGATGTTTCAACACACAGCCGCGCGGAGGCGGCTGCCCGCGGTATCCACTGGGGTTGCAATAGCAGTACTTAGTTTCAACACACAGCCGCGCGGAGGCGGCTGCGTATCAGACACAACAGAGAGGAATCCTGTTGGGTATGTTTCAACACACAGCCGCGCGGAGGCGGCTGCAGTTTATGAAGAAATGTATAAATGGGCATTAGGTGTTTCAACACACAGCCGCGCGGAGGCGGCTGCCCTAAATTCAAAGGTATACTATAATTCTGTAAAGGGTTTCAACACACAGCCGCGCGGAGGCGGCTGCTTTCTACGAAGGCATTTTCGTCCATATAAATTAATGTTTCAACACACAGCCGCGCGGAGGCGGCTGCTCCCTACCTAAAAAAGCAAGAAAAATCAGCAAATTAACCACTGTATTTCGCTAACTGATTTTATGATAAGGAGTTTGGTAAGTATAACGGCCACATTGTCGTTATACAAATAGATTAATTCATCCAAATTGTTAAAGAAAATGAAGATCGCTATCCCATCAGGGTTTTAATGAGAACAACAGGTTAGCGAACTAAATGACAAGCACATCTTTAAATACATCTACTGCCGGTTTTGCCCCATGATGCTCCACTTTATTGCGCCACTTACTGCCTAAATGGTAAAAACGCAGACTGTCACATGTGGGGTCGTAAGTTTCCAACAGTTTGTTTTTCAACATAACCCACTGGTCAGGCGTGACATCGCATTCAAATACTGAATATTGTGCTCGCACACCGTAATCTAAGCAATGTTTTGCGATACGGCGCAATCGCGCTTGCCCGTTTGGATCGTCAAAAGAAATGTCGTAAGTAATCAGCATTAACATGGTCTATCTCATCAAAAACGGCGGGTATTCCGCCAAATCCCCGCGCAAATGGCGCGCCAACAGCATGGCCTGAATATACGGTAGCAAACCAATTTCCACTTCTTCGCCCAAAAACGGATGAACGATTTTCTCCTGCTTCTTCGCCTGCAAAGCTTGGAACAAGAGCTTACGCGCATCGGCTTTTAAGCTTACCGCGCCGCTTGCTTCGGTAACGAAATCCTGCGGTTTGATTTGCCCTCGGTTAATCAGCGACAACACCAACCTGTCTGCCCACCATGCGCGGAATTCTTCCAAAATATCCTGCGCCAAACTGTCACGCCCCTGGCGGTCGGCGTGCAAAAAGCCCACCTGCGGATCCAGCCCCACACCTTGCAGCGCGCCGCTGATGTCCTTGCCCAGAATGCTGTACACAAACGACAACAGCGCATTCACCCCGTCTCTGGGCGGACGGCGGTTGCGCCCGTCAAAAGTAAAGCCGCTTTTTTCGCTCAAAAGCAGCCCGAATACGCCGAAATAACGCGCCGCCGCATCGCCCTCAATGCCGCGCACCACGTCCAGCTCCGCCGCGCCCTTCAACTGCCGCAGCGAAATATTCAAAGCATCAACCGCACTTTGAATCGCCGCATTCTCGCCGTAATTACGAATCTGCCGCTGAAGCACTCGTTTACTCGCCTGAATCTTCGCCGCAATGATATTGCGCGCAATCGGCACGGGATTTTGCTCCGACACCCGATACTGCGCCCGACGCAAGAGCACATTACCGCTCTGCCGTCCCTGAAGCCGCCCCAAGAAACGTCCGTTTTCCGTAAAAAACGCCAAATTCACATTATTTTCGCCGCAAAACCCCAGCAAAAACGGCGACACCAGCACATTCCCAAAACAGAAAATATGCCCGATGGAATGCACTGGCAACTGCGCCACCTTCTTACGCTCCTGCTCCACCACAATCGTCTCCCGCTCCTTATGCAGATAGCTGCCTTGGGTGGTGATGTAGAGCGTGTTTTGCAGTTTGCGCATGGGGAAACTCCTTGGGTTTTGACCGCAGTTTTTGGGGCGATGATTGGGCTACTTAAAAATGATAGGTTGGATTAGGCAGAACGCTGTAATCCAACAAAACAATTCAGTCTCCCAAATATTTTTTCAGACGACCTTAACTGGATATTTCGGTATTTTGTTGGGTTACTCCTATGCCTAACCCAACCTACTCTTGTTCTGTACTGAACCCATGCCTATCTAATACATCAGATAGTTGTTGATCAAACTTATCAATAATTTTTTTAGTAACTATATTGATGAATTGTTCAACAAAAGAAAGCAAGTTCCTAACATCACTCTTGCTCAAATTTATATAAACTCCATTGTTATAGCCATTATTATGTGTAAAACTATTTCTAACTCTTATTATATCATTACAATTTTTCTTAAATTTCGCCTCATTATAATTAATGTTCAAATGGAATAATGAATTGCATAATTCAGCTATTTCAAAAGGGTTATTTATGGTTTTATTTTTATAAATCTCAATAATTTCATTAATATTATTTAACAACTTCCTTTTCTTACCTAAATTATTATTTGCAGATGAAACAAGACTATCCTCATCAATATCCACCTCATTTTTAATTAAAATAGATACAAACTCATGAGTAAATCCTTCTAATGCAGAACATATATTGCAATAAAAACAACCTAATAAAAAAACATCTGAATCAGATATATTAGGAATAATTTTTTCTAACTGCTTTAAATTACCCATGCATTCATCAAGTTTTTCATACAACTCTAAAGTAAAATCATGTAAATTGAATAATTTATCTAATCCTTGATGAGCACTTTCCATTTCTTCTTCAAATTTTTCGAACTTCTTCATAAGTTCGTCCAATTCATCATCTAAAAACTCATCCTCTTCTATAGAAAAATTGTTCCCAGTAGTATCCATAACATCCTCCAATATTAATTTCAGTTTTAAATACAATTAAATAAGATTTATTATCCCGTAGTCTAATCTTCCCCAAACAACCCCTCCACATACCCCACACTCCTATCCCGTTTCCCCAACAACTCCGGCTGGCAAATCTCCACTAGCGAGCAGGCTTTGCAGCGTTTGCCGTAGTCGGGCGGCGGGGTTTGTCCGCTTTCCAGTAATTCACGGACTGCAGAGATGGTGGCGAGTGTTTGGGTGCGCAGGTCGTCTGAAAATACGACGGGGACGCGGTGGCGGGTTTGCATATACCACAGCGCGCCTTCGAAGATGGTTTGCCCGGTCATTTCTTCCAAGCACAAACCTTGGGCGCAAAGCTGGATTTCGTCCATCGGATCGGGTTTGGGCTTGCCACGTTTGTATTCCACGGGTTTCAGACGGCCTGTTTTTGTTTCTACTTCCACCAAATCCAACACGCCGGTGATACCTAATTTCTCCGCAGACACATGCACTGTCCGCTCAAAGCGCACGCCCTTGCGCGTTTCCGGCTCGCCCGAGTCCACCCGCTCGTGTAACGCTCTTCCCTGCGCGGTCAAATAGTTCTCCGCCCACGCCTGCTCGTTGTGAATTAACGCGCATTGGCGCGGGCAGAAGGCGTAGTGTTGCAGGGCGGAAAGGGGAATCAGGCGCGTGTCCTGATTTTCCCTTTGAGTTTCGGTTAAAAGTGCGGTCATCTTTTTAAGTGTTTTTACAGCAATTCTTCCACACTCACGCCATTTAAGCCGTCTGAAACCACGCTGATTTTGTAATCGCCAAAACCGCTTGCAGGCGTACCTGATTCGCCGTTTACGCGTTCGACTTTCACGGCGTCAAACAATTTATGTGCAGGCTGGCTGCCGAGTGCGCTGTCGTGTTTGAAGACAATCAATTTGCGCGCCGCCATTTCGCCACGGGCGGCGGAGCGGTCGTGTTCAAACATCAACGTCAGGGCTTGCCAGAGTTTGGCTAAATCGTCGTCTGAAAAGCCGGTTTTGGCGGCAAGGTTGGCGGAGATAAAACCGTGCACACGGTAGAGCGCGTAAGGGACAATGTATTTGCGCCCCATAGTGCGCTCTTTTTCCAAGTCTTTTTCGTTGGTTACCGCCATGCGGGTGATGGAAACTTCCAGCGGCACAATCGGGTCGATGGATTGGGCAAACGCCAGTTGTACCGGGCCGCGCACCTGTCCGCTGTTGACTTCGGTGGTCATCACCGCGCCGAAGGTGCGGATATCGAAGAAGTTTTTGCACATCCAGGCGGTGATGTCGCGGGCTTTGGCTTCGTCTTTGGGTAGTTTTTTGGCTTCAGATTCAATGCCAAGTGCTTCATAAGCGCGTTTGTTTTGCAGGTTTAACACACTTTTTTCTTTGACATAGATTTCGTAACCGGCTTCGTTTTCGCTGCTGATTTCTACAAAATTACGGATTTTGCGTTTCAGGCAGACATCGGTTACCAAACCTTTACTGGATTCGGGGTCAAGACGTGGCATATTGCCCGCATCGGGGTCGCCGTTGGGGTTGCCGTTGGTTACATCAAAAAAGTAAACAAATTCATAGCGGTTTTGAATGGCAGACATTTTCTGGCTCCTTAATTTTCAATGGTTTCAGCGGTTTCTTTTTTAGCAAAATAACTTTGTTTTTGATGGTAATAGCCGATGGCGAAGCGGCCTTGCTCGTCAATGCTCAAATGGCGCGGAAAGGTTTCGGGCAGTTTGGCAATGATTTCGCCCAAATCTTTATCCAAATTCACCGCCATGCCGGCTTTGTCTTTACGCAAGCGCGACAAATGGTGTTTTGCACCCGACAAAAGGCGCGGAAAAACCGAAAACGGCACGGCGGATGCAGAGCCGTAATAGCGATCGGCAATGCCGGCGTTTAATTCGCCCAACGCCTGATATTGAATACGCTCCAACACGGCAAACAGCCGCCCTAAAAGATAGGCGCGATTCGGACTTTCATTGTTCAAACTCATAGGAACTCCTTCTTCGATAAAACCTTTTCTAAAACGCCGCTCTAATACGGCTTTCATCATTGCCACGCGCAGGCCGTTCACGTCGCCGTCAGCGCGGATTCGGGTAATCAGTTGCGACAGCAAACTCAAGGGGTACGGCGTGCCGCAAATCACGGCGCGGGTCATTTCACCAGCTAACACGGGCGAGATGTTTTCGCTTTTGCCCAATACGGCAGTTTGCAATAAAAGTCGCCAAATAGACGGCGGCGTTTTCCACGCGCAAGGCTCAAGGGCTAAATCTTGCCAATGCTGCGCCAAATTTTCTGCCAACTGCCCAAACGTGGTGTCCAACCAAAAGCGAACAGAAATCCGCGCGGCATTGGGGGCAAGCCCTAAGATATAAAAACGGGTATTGGGAGAGAGTTCGGGCGCAATTTCTTGCAGCGGGCGACCGTTGCCGATTTGTTCCAATACGTTGAAAACTTTGGCGCTTTCTTGTTCATCATCCGGCGGCGTGAACACTTGCGCGAAGAAGCTCTCGGCAGCCTGCGCCGTTGCGCTATCGTCCGCTTCCGCCCAAAAGACCGTGCTGGCATCGCCGATGGTCAGACAGTGATTATTTTCGCGGCGCAACAGATAGTTCAGCGCGGTGGTGTAGGCAAAGGCGGATTGTTCGGAAACGGGCGCATTTGCGCCTTGCTCCTTGCCAAAAGAAGCAAAGGCTTCTTTGTTGAACGAAATAATCGAACCGCCGGAGCTTTGCCCGCCAAACACGCCTTTAATCGCCGGATGCAGCCGCGCAATCGGGGCAGTGTCGCCGCTAATCAGGCACAAGCCCTCGAGTGCTTCGTCGCTTTTCAGGCAGCCTGCCCACAAGCTTTGTGCGGCTTCGCGTTTATGGATAAGTGCGGTCGGTTTTTCAAGAGAAAATGCGATGTTGGCATCGAGCATTTCGGCTGGCAGATTTTCGGCAGCGAAATGTGCAGGCTGCCAGTTTTGCAGAAAACGGCACAAGGCTTGTAAGCCTTCATCGTCGCTGTTTTGCAGTAAATCGAGATGGTATTGCTTGAAGGCATCAAAAGTTTTTTCAGACGACGTAAAGGGTTTTTCTTTGGCTTCGGCTTTGTTTTTATTGGCTTCCACGCCAAGCGCGTAGGCGGTTTTATCCCACAAAAAATTCGGTTTGATGCCTGATGTGCGTTTTTCAGGGCGAGGCACGCTCATCAGCTTCGGCTGCGGCTTTTTATCGGCAGTCAGATTCGGCACGGCAGTTTTCAGACGACCTTCTTTATCCAACACCAAGATCCAGCCGATTTTCTCCTCGCTAAAGCCATAAGGTGGTACTTTCGGATTGCCCATTTCATCGGCTTCCGCCGCCAAACGGCGGTAATAGCGGGCAAGGGACGCAAGAATCATGCTTTCACCTCCTCGGCGTAAAACGGCGGCACATCAATCACGCCCTCTTTCATTTGTGCGCGGAAAAAATGCGGCGTGTTGCCGTGATCAAAATCAATATCGTGCAGCATCCAGCCTAAATCAAGGTTTGCCTCGCTTTCAGATAACGCTGACGACGGCAGCGGCTCGCCTTCGTCAATCAACGCAAAATCGGCAGGAAATTCACGCACGCCCAAACAAGGCTGCTGAAAGCATTGCCCCTTTTTCGCACGGCGTTTGAACATCTCAATATGCTTGGTAACGGTCTCATCCGCCCCCGCTTTTGCCGTCAGCGCCGCATGGGCTTCAATCACATAAGCCACGTCTTTAAGCACCGTCGCCGCGCGCTGCTGGCGATCGTCTTCAATCAGCGTATATAAATCGGCAACGCTCTTGCGCTTCATCGCGCCGCTGGCCTTACCCGCTGAAATCTTGCCGCCCAACTCATTGCGCCGCACCGACTCAAACCGAATCGGCTTCAACACATAAATCCGGTCAATCACCCACCGAATCGCCGGCTTCCAATGCACCGCCGCCAAAATTCCGCGCGCCGCCGACGGCGTGATGACATCATAAGACACCCGCTCCACCTTCATCTCTGGACGGGTAAAACAGGCATAATCGCCCCAAACATGTAGGCAGATTTGGTTCATTTGGTTCTCCTTTTGGTTGGAAAGTGCGGTTTCAGGCGACGTTTAAAAATGGTGGGAGAATTGACCGCACTTAAATAGTTTCAAATCTTATTCTGATTCTCTAAACAGAATGCTTTCGATATACCAAATTGCTTGACCGAAATTGGAAATAAGCTGCTCGCCTTGTCTCAAAAAAGATTGGTTTTCATCTATTCCAGCCAGTTTTATTGCTTCTTCAATTTTTGAGCCGGTAGGATGCGCATCTCCAAGCCTCATATCATAAACACCAACAATGACACCAAAAATCTTATGGGCATAATCTTCTCCAATTTTTTGAGCTACGATATTTTGTAATAATTTATTAGAACCTAGTTTGTTTTTATCCTTGTGGTTAGATAACTCACGAAGAGCTTTAACATTAAGTCTATCGGTAAAAATACGAACCAAATCTTTTGCCAGCCTTAATAATGATGTTCTATCAGTACTTGAAAAACGTGAAATCTGCTGCAAAAGCTCTGAATCATTGATGTCATGGGAAAATAAATCAACATTAAACTTCTTTTTGAAACTTGCTTCCAACATTCGCATAACTTTAAATAACAAGTCTTCAACAGCATGTGTAGATGCAGGCTGAACTCTAACTTGCGAAGCTAATAATTCACTGGAGACCTTCCCTTCTGGAACAACATTATGAGCAGCCCAAATACGTTGCTCCCATGATGGAAGTTTGGCGACATCATAAGCATATACTGTAATTAAATCGGCACCATTAATTCCAAAATGAGTATGATAGCCCGATGTGGAGTGAATACAGCCTGTCTCTGCTGTGTACCATTTCAAAGAAAATCCACGATGTTTAAGCAATTCATTCACAATGTTGGAGCGAAAAAACAACCACCTCCCAATATCTTCATTATCTAATTCGGTAGAAGGCATTCTTGTTCCATCAGTTTCTACAATGAATGTTGGTAGATTTGGCTCTTTATCGTAGCGAACTCGGGTACTTATACCTTGATGTTCAATCCATTCATCTCGCCAAAATTCTCCTTCTACTCTTATCCCTCTATAACCATCATGAAAACCTTGAGAACTTTCAGATTCAGTATTTTCATTCGTCTCTAGCCCCATTACTGGAGCGTCATCCTCTTCATCTATATCAGTTCGCCATACACGAAAGGAGGCCCAACTTCCGCCATAAACATCGTTTAAGCTGCGAATAAGTAATTTAAATTGTCCTTGATCTCGCTCCTCTTGATAACTTCCCAAGCCCGCATATTCACTACTTTCAATTTCTTCAACGTTTTCTACCCGTTGACGATAGTAAGTAAGACGAAGAGAAAGGTTTCTTGCTGCCAAATAATCAATTAAGAATTCTTTTTTAATCTCAATTTGCACATGATTTCCTTCATCATCAAAAGACTCACGAATCACTTCAACAAAATCTTCCTCTGGTCTGACCCAGCTATTTTTTTCTTTGATTAATCTAAGAGCTACTATTAAATCTGGATTTATAATCCACTTGCGTCCTCCAATAACAGGTTGAGGATGATCAAAAATAAGATGTACGCCTACGGGTTCTTTTTCATTCCACTCATACTGATCGATTGTTTTGTAATGCCCACTGCCAAAAGCATATGGTTCTACCCCTATCATTCCTATATCTGACCACCCTAAATTTTCACCCAAATCTTTATGTTCAGGAGGAAAAGCAAGAGAATTACATAAAAATAATTCAGATACATAACCAATATTTTGAGTATCTCCTTCTTCACTTTCACAAATTGACCTTAAGGGAATCCAAGTAGAATTGGCAAATTTACGACGAGTTTCTTTTGTTTGTAGAATCCAATCTTTAGTCATAATCAGCTCCTTTAATAATATTTAGTTTAAAAAACGAGTTAGTACACTCGCTATAAATTCTTAACTCATGAAATTTGTTATCAAAATACCAAATTCTCCCCCTTCAAAAACTCCATATCCTCCCAACTCAAGCCCGCCACGTCATCATACAAATCCAACCCAATCAGCGTATAAAACTGTTTGCCGAAGTTTTTCTCGTTAATCGGTTCGATACGCCCTGCTTTATACAAAGCGGCGAGAGCTTTTTCGGGGATTTGGACGGTGTAGGGTTGCAGTTTGCGTAAGAGTCCGCCGATGTGGTCGGCGTGGTGCAGGCTGCTGATGAGGTTTTCGGCCTCACCATCGAACGGAATAATCAGCGGCTGCATATGGCTTTCGATCATGCGGAATTTGTCGGCGATGGTTTGGAATGGGAAATCGAGGCTTTGCCCTGTATCGTTGTGCATTTTCAGAATTTTTTTATTGTCCAGCTCACTGCCTTTTAATTGATAAAGCTCGGCGAAATAGGCGGCAACGGCTTGGGTGGATAAGAGGTCGTCTGAAAAACTGTCGGCGGTCAGGCGCATAACGGCGGCTTGGGTGGCAAGTTCGGGCGGGGCTTTCCATTTGTCTTCGGGTGCGAATATCCAGACAAAGCTGTTTTCAGACGGCCTTTTGCCTTCGCGGTTGCAGCGTCCGGCGGCTTGCGCAACGCTGTCTAAACCTGCTTCGGCGCGCATCACCAGCGGAAAATCCACATCAACGCCGGCTTCGATTAAGGAGGTGGCGATGACGCGGCAAGGTTCGCCGTTTTTCAGACGGCCTCGGATCTCATCAAGCTTTTGACTGCGGTGTTTGGCGCACATTAAGGTGGTCAGGTGGAACGTGCCGTCAAGGTGTTTGGCTTGGTCGTACAGGCTGCGGGCATGGCGGCGGTTGTTGACGATGACGAGCATTTGCGGGTGTTCACCAAGTTTGGCGAGCAGGTCGGCGTCGGTTTGTGTACCGATGTGTTGCACGGTGGTGCGGCGTAGTTTGTCGAAAAGTGCGGTCGGTTTTGGGGCGATTTCGCGCACGTTTTCAAAGCCGCGATAGAAGCCGTTTTCGGCTTGCACGGCAGGCTGGGTGGCGGTACACATGACGACAGAACAATGATAGTTTTGCGCCAATTCTTTGATGGCTTGCATGATGGGTAGCAAAAGATTGAGCGGCAGCATTTGCGCTTCATCGAGGATGATGACGGAGCCTGCGATGTTGTGCAGCTTGCGGCAGCGTGAGGAGCGGTCGGCAAAGAGGGATTCGAAGAATTGCACGGCGGTGGTCACGACAATCGGTGCGTCCCAGTTTTCCGAGGCAAGGCGCAATTTGTCTTTGGCGGCCTCATTTTGCAGTTTGCCGTCGTCGAAGGTGCTGTGGTGTTCTAACACGGCTTGTTCGCCCAATTCGCCAAAGGCTTTGCGAAACTCGGCGGCATTTTGTTCGATGATGCTGGTGAACGGGATGACGTAAATCACACGTCGCATACCGTGCCGTTTGGCGTGTTCCAGTGCGAATGCCATGGAAGTGAAGGTTTTACCACCGCCGGTCGGCACGGTGAGCGTGAACAGTCCTTGCGGTTGCGCCGCTTGTTCTACGGCATGATCCAGAATTTCGCTACGCAGGCGGTTTAAGGCGGCATTGCGTTTTTCGGCTTCGGTTTGCTCTGGAGCTTGGGCGATACGTCGTCTGAAATTGTTGATGAATTGATTGAAATTGTGTTGTAAGGCGTTTAGATCGGGATAACCGTCGCGCTCACTGGCTTTGTTTTCTAGGTTTAAATAAAAGGCTTCAGTGTCGAGATAATCGGCATCCACCAAGCAGGAATAGAGCATTCGGGTGAAGAAAGCGTAGGAGAAAAAAGGATGATGCGTGTCGGCCTTGAGTGGCGGTGCGGACAGGTTTTGAGGGAGCTTGATTTCTTGTTGCCACAGGTTATCGAGGGCGGGAATATCTTTGCCAAATTTCAAAGCCAAACGATCCTTTAACGTGTGACGGTTATCGCCTTCACCGTTTCCATTTGCCAATCCGGCATGATGCCCCGCAATGCAAAACGCCATCAGCTTGCCGATAACATTTCCCCAACGCTCGACAGCAATTTTTGCTCCCGCAGTAGCATGATCGACTGAGGGGCCACCATGCAATCGGTGATTAAAGGCTTCTGAATATTTCCCCAAATCATGCAATTTCCCCGTCTGGCAGGCAATTTCCTGCGCACCGAATACCCGAGCAAACTCCGCCGCCATTTCGCCAACATTTACCGAATGGCTTTGCAAGGTTTGCCAATGTTCGTAAGGCAAGAGGTTGCCGAGTTTGTCTTGGGCGGAATGGGCGTAGCGGATAACAGATTGGGACATAGTGACTTCCTAAGGTTTAATATACCATCATTTTTATTTAATAAATAAGACGTGGTTTCTTTAAGAATAAATTTAGATTTTTTAGAAAAATAACATCACACTTATTGTAGTCAGAGCGTATCAAAAATATTGCATATCATCTAACACCTTTCTCTCATTCTGAGATGCCAATCACACTTTTTCTCCCCTGAAATTTTCCCCATTTCATGCTAAAGTTTACGCACCATTTTTCATAAGGATTCACCATGTCTTTTGTTGCTCAATTTGCCGATAAATTCCATTCGCTCGCGGAAGCTTTAATTCACTCTTTTCCGGAAAAATTCGATTCCACTTTGTTTGAACAAATTGAACAACAAAGAGAAGATCCCGCAACGAATATTGGGCAAATGGCTGTGGCGGTGGCGATGTCGGATTTTGTGGCGGAGGCGTGGCAGAAACAGCCTACGTTTTTAGCAAAATGTTGGGAAAAACTACCGCACTTTGAGGACTGTGACCAGTACGCCGAGCGGTTGGATGAAGTGTTACAGCATGTGCAAACGGAAGAGCAACTTTATCGGGAATTACGTCTGTTTCGCGCCCGTGAAATGGTGAAGCTGAGTGTTTGCCAAAGTCTGAATTTCGCCACGGTGGAACAGGTTTTTATTCGTTTGTCGCAACTGGCGGAAAGCCTGATTATTGGTGCGCGGGATTGGCTTTATGCGCGGGCTTGTGAAGAAATGGGTACACCGATGGGTGCGCAGGGCAACGCGCAGCAGTTATATATTCTCGGTATGGGGAAATTGGGTGGCTTTGAGCTGAATTTTTCTTCCGACATTGATTTGATTTTTACTTATCCAAGCCAAGGGGAAACCGTAGGTGCGCGCCGAAGCGTAGATAATGCGAAGTTTTTCACCCGTTTGGGGCAACGTTTGATTAACGCATTGGATCAATACACTGCCGATGGCTTTGTGTACCGCACGGATATGCGTTTACGTCCCTTTGGCGACAGCGGCGCGCTGGCACTCAGTTTTAACGCCATGGAGCAGTATTATCAGGATCAAGGGCGCGATTGGGAACGTTACGCCATGATCAAAGGTCGCATTTTGGGTGCGCAAGCAACGGATCCGAATGTCACTGTTTTACAAAATTTATTGCGCCCGTTTGTATATCGTCGCTACATCGATTTCAGCGTAATTCAAGCATTGCGTGAGATGAAACAAAAAATCGAACGGGAAGTGCGCCGCCGCAACCTCACCGATAACATCAAATTGGGCGCGGGCGGCATTCGTGAAATTGAGTTTATCGCGCAGGTTTTCCAGTTAATTCGCGGTGGGCGGGAAATTGCCTTGCAGCAACACGAATTGCTGAATTTATTGCCGGAACTGAGCAGGCTAAATTTGATTTCCATCGAACAGGAATCCGATTTGCGCCACGCCTATTTATTTCTACGTCGCGCGGAAAATGTGCTGCAAGCCATCAAAGATCAACAAACCCAACAACTGCCCGATAACGAATTGGATCGTCAACGTTTAATCTTCGCCTGCGCGGAATTTACCCAATGGGGTGCGCAACAAGAAAGTGTTCCCGTCACCTACCCGATTCACGATTGGGCGAGTTTTCTCGCCGTGTTACAAGAACATCAGCGCAAAGTGCGGTCGGTTTTTCAGTCATTAATTGGTGATGAGCAAGAGGAAAACACATCGGAAAATGCGTGGGAAGATTTCCTCGAAACGGATTTTGACGAACAAGAATTACTCAGCATTTTACAACAAAACGGTGTGCCGGAGGCGGAACAAGATGCGGTGTTGGATCGTCTGTTGCAATTTCGCAACGAATTGCCCCGTTATGCCATTGGTGTGCGCGGGCGGGCAGTGCTTAATCGCTTAATGCCAAACCTGCTGGAACAAGTTTTACACACGCCCAACAGCCCTGTTTTACTGCCACGGATTTTGACGATTATTGAAAAAATCCTCACGCGCACCACTTACCTCGAACTGTTAGCAGAGAATCCGCAAGCCTTGACACAACTTATCGAACTTTGCGCCCAATCAAAATTTATTGCAGAACAAGTGGCGCGCCACCCGATTTTGCTCGATGAATTGCTCGATCAAAAATCCCTGCGAAATCCACCGCACTTTACCGAGTACGCCTCAGAATTACAGCAATATTTATTGCGCCTGCCCGAAGATGACGAAGAACAATTTATCGACGGCTTGCGCCAGTTTAAGCACGCTGCCCTGCTCCGTATTGCCGCGGCCGATATTCTCGGTGTGTTGCCGGTGATGAAAGTGAGCGATCATCTCACCTATTTGGCAGAGGCGATTATCAGCGCGGTGGTTAATTTGGCATGGCAACAAATCGCCGTGCGTTTTGGGGTGCCCGAACATTTGGCAGAAGGAGAGAAAAACTTCCTCGTGGTGGGCTACGGCAAATTGGGCGGCATTGAATTAGGCTATAAATCTGACTTAGATCTCGTCTTCTTATACGATCCCGCTGGCAACAGTCAAACCGTTGGCGGCAAAAAAGTCATCGACAGCAACCAATTTTATTTACGTTTAGCGCAAAAAATCGTGAGTATCTTCAGCATGAATACCAGCGCCGGGATTTTATATGACGTGGACATGCGCCTGCGCCCATCCGGCGATGCAGGATTGCTTGGTTGCTCTTTCTCCGCCTTTGAAAACTATCAACTAAACGAAGCCTGGACCTGGGAAAAACAAGCCTTGGTGCGTAGCCGCGCTGTGTTCGGCGAACAGAAACTACGGGACGAATTTGAAACCATTCGCCACAGAGTGCTTTCTGCTCCGTGGGACGTAGTTCAACTGAAACAAGATGTCTGCGAAATGCGGGAAAAAATGTATGAACATTTGGCAAAACATGATGACGTCCAATTCAATATTAAAACCGACCAAGGCGGCATCACAGACATTGAATTTATCGCACAATATTTGGTGTTGGCGCATTCGCAGCAACAGCCCGCACTCACCCGTTGGTCAGATAACGTACGGATTTTCGAGATCATGGCGGAATATGGCGTGATTTCTGATGCTGACAGCGAACGCTTAAAACAATGTTATGTGGACCTGCGCAACCGTATTCACCATTTGAATTTACTCGGCTTACCCTCTGTGGTAGATGCGTCGGAATTTTGTGCAGAACGGGCGTTTGTGCGAGAGATGTGGGCGCGTTTGTTCCATTAAAGTGCGGTCATTTTTGACTGAATTTTTCATGAGTTAAAAACGTGAATTTCTTGCGAAAATAAAAAAATTCACGTTTTCTCCTTTTTTGCCCCGAAAATATTTTTTCATTTCGCTTATTTTCTGCTATGTTGACTGCTCTTTTTTCACTACTCGTACTTTTAATTTTTAAGGATTTTTTATGCACGCATTGCTTAAATTTACCCAATTTGTCAGTAAAACCTTTGCCCTTTGGGTGTTACTTTTCGCTCTCCTCGCCTTTATCTCGCCGGAAACCTTTTTATGGCTCCGCCAATATATTCCTTACTTGCTCGGCATCGTCATGTTTGGCATGGGGATTACGCTGACGTTCAACGACTTCAGTGAAGTTGCAAAACATCCGAAAGCCGTCATTGTCGGTGTAGTCGGACAATTTGTGATCATGCCGTCCATTGCTTTTGTCCTCGCAAAAGCATTGAATTTGCCGGATGATTTAGCGGCTGGTGTGATTCTTGTCGGCTCCTGCCCAGGTGGTACGTCCTCTAACGTGATGACCTATTTAGCCCGTGGTAACACCGCACTTTCCGTGGCTTGCACCACCATTTCCACCTTGTTGGCGCCGTTATTAACGCCGGTAATTTTCTATGTCTTGGCAAGCCAATGGATCGAAATTAACGCAACGGCGATGTTTGTTTCCGTATTAGAAATGGTGCTTTTCCCAATTTTCTTAGGCTTAGTGATTCGTGCCCTGTTCAAAAAACAAATGTCGCAAATCAGCCAAACCATGCCTTTGGTTTCTGTCATCGCGATTGTCTTAATTCTTGCTGCAGTGGTTGCCGGAAGTAAAGACAAAATCATCGACTCCGGTTTATTGATTTTCGGTGTGGTTGTGTTGCACAACTGTTTGGGTTACCTCATCGGCTTTATTACAGCCAAATTACTCAAATTAAATAACTACGACAGCAAAGCCATCGCCATTGAAGTGGGTATGCAAAACTCCGGTTTAGGCGCAGCACTTGCCACCGCACACTTAAACCCAATCGCTGCCGTACCAAGCGCTGTGTTCAGTTTCTGGCACAACGTTTCCGGCCCGATTTTAGCAAACTACTTCTCCACCTTGAAAAACGGTAATGAAGAAGAAAACAAGTAAATAAAAACACCTAGAAAAAAGACCGCACTTTAATCTCTTAAAGTGCGGTCTTCTTTTTTAACGTTTTTAAACGAATTAATGTTCGCGGGTTTTGAAGAATGTCACATCCGGATAACGTTCTTGCGCAAGATTGAGATTCACCATCGTTGGTGCGATATAAGTGAGGTTATCGCCACCGTCTAACGCTAAGTTTTGTTCATTTTTACGTTTAAACTCTTCAAATTTTTTCGCATCGCCACATTCCACCCAACGTGCGGTTGCCACGTTGACGGTTTCATAAATGGCTTCTACGTTGTATTCAGATTTCAAGCGCGAAACGACCACATCAAACTGCAACACGCCCACCGCACCAACGATTAAATCGTTATTCAACAACGGACGGAAAACCTGCACGGCGCCTTCCTCGGAAAGCTGTACCAAGCCTTTTAATAATTGCTTTTGCTTAAGTGGATCTTTTAAACGAATACGACGGAATAACTCCGGTGCAAAGTTTGGAATGCCCGTGAATTTTAAGTCTTCCCCTTGGGTAAAGGTATCGCCGATTTGAATCGTACCGTGATTGTGCAAACCGATAATATCGCCGGCATAGGCTTCTTCCGCATGTGCACGGTCGCCCGCCATAAAGGTTAACGCATCAGAAATGACCACCTCTTTACCGATACGTACATGTTTGAGTTTCATGCCTTTTTCATATTTGCCGGACACAACACGTAAGAATGCAACACGGTCGCGGTGTTTTGGATCCATATTGGCTTGAATCTTGAACACGAAGCCGCTGAATTTTTCTTCATCGGCAGACACTTTACGCACATCGGTTTGACGAGCTTGTGGCGCAGGTGCCCATTCGGTTAAGCCGTCAAGGAAATGATCCACGCCGAAATTCCCTAACGCCGTACCGAAAAAGACCGGTGTCAGTTCACCGTTTAGGAATAAATCTAAGTCAAATTCATTGCTGGCGCCTTTGACTAATTCCAATTCATCACGTAATTGTTGTGCCAAATCGTCACCTACGGCGTTATCCAATTCCGGATTATTTAAGCCTTTCACAATGCGTACTTCTTGAATCGTGTGCCCTTGTCCGGTTTGGTAAAGATAAGTTTCGTCTTTATATAAGTGATACACACCCTTGAACAATTTGCCACAACCGATAGGCCACGTAATCGGCGCGCAGTGAATTTTCAATACGCTTTCTACTTCATCCAACAATTCCATCGGATCGCGAATATCACGGTCAAGTTTGTTCATAAACGTGATGATCGGCGTATCGCGCAAACGAGCAACTTCCATCAATTTAATGGTACGATCCTCAACCCCTTTCGCGGAGTCAATCACCATCAAACAGCTGTCCACCGCCGTTAAAGTGCGGTAGGTATCTTCAGAGAAATCCTCATGCCCCGGGGTGTCCAGCAAGTTGACCAAACAGTCGTTGTATGGGAATTGCATCACGGAAGTGGTAATGGAAATCCCACGTTGTTTTTCCATTTCCATCCAGTCGGATTTCGCATGTTGCGCGGAACCTTTGCCTTTCACCGAACCGGCTTTTTGAATGGCGTTACCATAAAGCAAAACCTTTTCGGTAATGGTGGTTTTACCTGCATCGGGGTGAGAAATAATCGCAAACGTGCGGCGTTTATTAACTTGTTCTTGTGGGTATGTCATCTGTTCTGTCTGTGTTGTTTGATGAAAAAATAAAGAAACCGCCTTAAACGACGGTCCAAAAATGAGTGGCGCAACTATATGCTTTTTAGTCACTTTTTTCAAGTTTGAGAATCATAAATGGGAGCACGTTGCAACAAAGTGCGGTGTATTTTCCGGGTATTTCTATTTCACTATGATAAGCACTTAGCGTGTATTAAAAATGCACAAAATTTATTCTCTCTTTCATTCATCAAATAAAAATTCATTTCAAATGGAGTGAAAGACTTTTCCCATCCCATTGTTTTTAAAGGCGAATTTCGTCAACCATTACGTGATCAGCATCACAAAAATAAGATGAAATCTCAAATAAAGTACTTACATATTTATTTTATTAAATACTCATTTTAGTAAATAAAAAAATTAAAATAGAAATCAATAAGTTAAATCAAATCCAGTAGAAAATAGCCGATCAAGAAAATATAAAAATTGTGATCCAGATAACACTTTTCGCCACTAAACAAAAATGGAAGAATTACATAACCATTTGAAAAATAATGGTTTTAAAAACCACGTGAAATTTGTCGTTTATTGACAGCACTAAAAAGTTTTATTAGCGTTGAACCGAAATCGAGAAAAACGCCATTTAATAAAAACAAAATGGAGTGAAACATCCGATTTTATACAATAAGAACGTCAATTTTGTTAAAACTAAAACTCAAGGTGATTAACATGAAAAAAAACACTTATCGCACTAGTAGTAACAGCAATGGCTGCGGCTTCAGCAAATGCTGTTGTCGTTTATAAAAACGAAGGCACAAAAGTTGAATTAGACGGACGTGGCGCATTCGAAATCGTTAACATGAAAGATAAAAAAGTTGACACTAGTGGCAAACGTACTGATTTAGTTGACCGTGGTTCCCGCGTTCGCGTTCGCGCAAGCCAAGAGATTGGTAACGGTTTCAGCGCATTAGCCGCATTTGAAATTCGTTTCACTCAAAATGGTACTGTTGGTGATGGCATCAACACTAAACGTTTATTCGGTGGATTTGCACATAAAGATATCGGTTCATTGACTTTCGGTAACCAATTGACTTTGGGTGACCACATTCCTAAAGCTAACTATTCTTACGAATTAAGCGGTAACGTATTACACGATAGCGCAGCAAAAGCAGTTCACTTTATGTCTAGCAAATTTGCCGGCTTCCGTGTTGCTGCAGACTATTACTTTGGCGAAGCAAATAAAGCTAAAGCAGATGAGGGTCAAGGTTTTGGCGTAGGTGCTTTCTATGATGGTCAATGGGGCGATGTGGGTGTAAGATTCGGTTCCGGCTATATCGAAGTGAAAAAAGCTGATGCGATGACGAAAGACTACAAACAAAAAATTGCCGGTGTTGGTTTTGACGTAAAATATAAAATCGTTAGCGTTGGTTTTGACTGGGCTCATGGTACATCAATGAAAGGTCACAGAGACTACAACTTCAAACACAGTATGGGTAATAAAGCTACTGGCGTTGGCAGATACGAAAAAATCGACCGTTTTGACTTAGGTTTGAAAGTCGATTTAACCGAGCAAAATGCCCTTTACGGTGCATACTTATGGGGTACCGGTAAAAATGAAGGCCAAGCTAACGGTAAATACAGAGGTTGGGTAATGGGTGTTGACCACAGATTTAACAAACACGTTGCTGTTTACCTTGAAGGCGGCAAAGCGAATGTTAAAGAAAACGGTGAAAAAGTTTCCGATGCAACCCGTATCGGCTTAGGTACCCGTATCATGTTCTAATTCTTATTATTCATAAAATACATACTACTGTCTTTTTGACCGATAGCGAAAGCTATCGGTCTTTTTATTTTGAATAATCCACTTAAAAACATTCTTTTTTCTGACCGCACTTTATTTCCTTACGCAGACATCAATCCAGCACAAAATAAAATTCTCACCAAAAAATGCAAACGTTTGCGTAAAAAGTGCGGTACAATACGCGCCATTATTTTTACGCAGATAAAAAGGGAATGAAATGACACGACTTAGTCTAAAAAAAATCTATTCCGGCAAAGTACGGGATTTGTATGAAATTGATGACAAACGAATGTTGATGGTCGCCAGTGACAGATTGTCGGCGTTCGATGTGATTTTAGATGATCCGATTCCGCGTAAAGGCGAAATCCTGACACAAATTTCTAACTTTTGGTTTAACAAACTGGGGCATATTATGCCGAATCATTTTACCGGCGACAGCGTTTACGATGTGTTACCCAAAGCGGAAGCCGATTTAGTGAAAGATCGTGCGGTGGTGTGCAAACGCTTAACCCCGATTAAAATCGAATCTATTGTACGCGGTTATTTAACCGGCAGCGGACTGAAAGATTACAAACAAACCGGTACAATTTGCGGTTTAGTCTTGCCAAAAGGGTTAGTAGAAGCCAGCAAATTGCCTGAGCCAATTTTCACGCCATCCAGCAAAGAAGAAATCGGCAATCACGACATTAATATTAGCTATGCCGAGTGCGAAAACTTAATCGGCAAAGATTTAGCAGCGCAAGTAAAAGAAAAAGCCATCGCCCTTTATACCGAAGCGGCGAAATATGCCTTAACCAAAGGTATCATCATTTGTGACACCAAATTTGAATTCGGCTTGGATGAAAACGGCACATTAACCTTGATGGATGAGGTATTAACGCCGGATTCTAGCCGTTTCTGGTCAGTAGAGACTTATAAAGAAGGAACAAACCCACCGTCTTTTGATAAACAATTTATTCGTGACTGGTTGGAAAACAGCGGTTGGAATAAACAGCCACCGGCGCCGAAAGTGCCGTCGGATGTCATTCAGAAGACTGTAGATAAATACCAAGAAGCCTTGGATTTATTAACAAAATAACACTTAAAGGAATTCCCGCTATGCATTAGAATAGTGGGAATTTTTTGTAACCGGATAGGAGTAATATGAGGTCGGTCGCCATTGTCGGGTTAGGTTGGCTAGGTTTGCCACTGGCGCGACATTTAAAAAATCTAGGCTGGGAAGTGAAAGGCACGAAACGCACTCACGATGGTGTAGAACAGATGCGTTTAATGCGTTTGGAAGCCTATCATTTGGAACTTACCCCTGAAATTAATGCGGATCCTGATGATGTCAGTGCCTTGCTAGATGTGGATTCGCTGATCATTAATATTCCACCAAGCCAATATTTTTTCGATCTCAATCAATATGTTGAAGGCGTACAAAATCTGGTTAACGAAGCCTTATTACAAGGCGTAAACCACATTATCTTTATTAGTTCCGTCTCCGTTTTTCCTGATATTTCCGCCCATTTTGATGAATCCGTCACCCCACAGCCGGACAGTGACATAGGGCGCGCCTTGGTTGAAATTGAAAACGCCTTGGCAAAAATGCAAGACATTGATTGCGATATTATTCGTTTTGCCGGTTTAGTCGGTAACGATCGTCACCCTGTTTATTCCATTGCCGGAAAACAAGCACTCAAGTGCGGTCATTCTCCGGTAAATTTAGTCCATTTAGACGATTGCGCACGCGCCATTCAATTATTGTTAGAAACCCCGGGCGGCTATCGTTTATATCATTTGGCCGCGCCAATGCACCCAACACGGGAAGCCTATTATCAGTATGCGGCAGAAAAATACGGGCTAGAACCACCGCACTTTATTAACTCAGAACAAGATCCGCAGCGCATTATCATGGCGGAAAAAATTTGTCATGAATTAGAATTTGTTTACCAATATCCTGACCCGAATTTAATGCTGACAACAGAAGAATAAAAGTGCGGTTGTTTTTCGAAATGTTTTTACCACGTACTTTTATCAACCCCATTCACTCAAACAAACACAGATAAGGAAAGAAAATATGTCAAATACCATTTTGCAACACTTACCCAAAGGTGAAAAAGTCGGTATCGCCTTTTCCGGCGGCTTAGACACCAGCGCGGCATTGCTTTGGATGCGTCAACACGGCGCCATTCCTTGCGCTTACACCGCGAACCTTGGCCAACCGGATGAAGAGGATTACGAGGCTATTCCACGCAAAGCCAAAGAATATGGCGCAGAAATGGCCCGCTTAATCGACTGCCGCACGCAATTAGCCCAAGAAGGCATTGCGGCGATCCAATGCGGTGCGTTTCACGTGACGACAGGTGGTTTGACTTATTTCAACACTACTCCATTAGGCCGTGCGGTAACCGGCACCATGTTGGTCTCCGCCATGAAAGAAGATGATGTCAATATTTGGGGTGATGGCAGTACTTACAAAGGCAACGACATCGAACGTTTCTATCGTTACGGCTTAATGACCAACCCAAATTTAAAAATTTATAAACCTTGGTTGGATCAAAAATTCATCGATGAATTGGGCGGCCGTTTTGAGATGTCTAACTTCTTAATTGAAAACGGCTTTGATTACAAAATGTCTGTCGAAAAAGCCTATTCCACCGACTCCAACATGCTTGGCGCGACTCACGAGGCAAAAGACTTGGAATTCTTAAATTCCGGTATTCGTATCGTCAACCCAATTATGGGCGTACCATTCTGGCGTGAAGACGTACAAATCAAAGCGGAAGAAGTGACGGTGCGTTTTGAAGAAGGCATCCCGGTGGCATTAAACGGTAAAACGTTCGACAACATCGTAGAATTGTTCCTTGAAGCCAACCGCATTGGTGGTCGTCACGGCTTAGGGATGTCCGACCAAATCGAAAACCGTATCATCGAAGCAAAATCACGCGGCATCTACGAAGCCCCGGGAATGGCACTGTTACACATCGCTTACGAACGTTTAGTGACTGGCATCCACAACGAAGACACCATTGAACAATACCGCATCAACGGTATTCGTTTAGGTCGCTTGTTATACCAAGGTCGCTGGTTCGATCCACAAGCCTTAATGTTGCGTGAAACTGCTCAACGTTGGGTGGCTCGCGCGGTCACCGGTGAAGTGACGTTAGAGCTACGTCGTGGTAACAACTATTCCTTACTCAACACGGAATCGCCGAATTTAACCTACCATCCGGAACGTTTGAGTATGGAAAAAGTGGAAAATGCACCGTTTGATCCGGTAGATCGTATTGGTCAATTAACCATGCGTAACCTTGATATCACCGACACCCGTGACAAACTCGGTATCTATTCCCGCACCGGTTTACTGGCGACAAACAAAGATTCTGCGTTACCGCAATTATACAAAAAAGCGTAAAACGCTCTCTTTGGGGACCGCACTTTACAGCGAAAAAAAGCAAGCCTTTTGGCTTGCTTTTTTGTTTTCATAAAACCGATTCAACAGCATCAAATAAAAAAGTGTGGTGGAAATTCACCGCACTTTTAGCCCCGCCTTTTCATCGACTTACAACAAAATCTCCGCACACAACCCGATGCGTTCACCGGCAGCACCTTTACGGTTAGAAAGGTTGAGTTGGTAATGATGCAATTCGGCAATGCGGCGAACAATAGACAAGCCTAAGCCGCTGCCTTTTTCGTTTTGCCCGGCGGGGCGATAGAACCGTTGACCGAGTTTAGCCAGATTAGCCTCATCCACACCGCCACCGTTGTCTTCCACCAAAATCTTGTTTTTTTCCAACCGCACTTTAACCTGGCTACCCGCCGGGCAATAACGAATGGCATTGTCGATCAGATTACGCAACATAAGCGCCAACAACAACGGTTGCCCCCTTTTTACCGGCGGCACGGTGATTGGCTCAAATGCCAATGTGATTTGGTGTTTCTCCGCATGAAAATACAATTCTCCCATCAACGACGGAATCAACTGTTCCCAATGAATTTCCTGTAAATTCTCCAGTTCTTTCAAATTATCCAAGCGAGAAAGGGTTAATAATTGCTCGATAAGCTGGGTTGCGCGATCGATGCCTTTGGTCAGATTTTCCAATGCCTGTTCACGCAAGTGAGCGTCATCACCGGCAAGTTGCGCCACTTCCGTTTGAATACGCAAAGCGGCAAGCGGGCTGCGCAATTCATGGGCGGCATCTGACGTAAAGCGGCGTTCACGCAATAAGGTGGCAGAAGTGCGGTCGAAAAATTGATTTAAATTTTTAATTAACGGCAAAATTTCGGTCGGCAGATTGTCGGTCGGTAACAATGAGGTATCATCCGGCGGGCGTTTCGCTACTTGCTCGCCCACTTCTTTTAAGCTGCGCAATTCTCGGCGAATAATCAATCCCAGTGCCGCCAATAAAAACGGCAAACCGGCAAACCAAATCCACATTTGCCCGAATACCATTTTATTGATCAGTTCATCGCGATATTCCTGCTCCTGCCCCACGGCAACCATTAAACGACCACCGGCAACAGGCAACCAGAAAATACGCCAGTCATCATCGTCCTCTCGAATTTTACTGAGTGAAAAGCCTTTTTTAGGCGCATAAATAAAGTTTTCGCCATTTTCACCGTCACTGAGCACGATGTTGCCGTCTGTGGTAAAAATCGCAAAAGCTAGGGCATCGTCATCAAAGCGGTGCTTTTTAAAAGGACGGCGTGGTTGTGGGTTGTGACGCTCGGTTAAAAGATGGCGTAAATCAGAGGAAGCCAGCCGTTCGGCAAAGAGAATTTGTTGTGCATCAAAAACTTGGTTCACTTCTTTACGGACTTGAAACCACGCTACCGCCGTGGAGATCAGCCACACCAAAACAGACACCAAAGACAAGGTGGCAATTAATCGAAAACGGAGGCTGCGCTTGTGCCAATTAAGCTTATTCATCATTTTTTCCTAAAGCATAACCCACGCCATGCACGGTGCGAATAAATTGTTTACCGAGTTTTTGGCGCAAATTATAAATATGCACTTCCAAGGCATTGCTGTTGACTTCGTCATCCCAGTTGTAAAGTTTTTCTTCAATAAAATCACGGGTGAGGACGCGTTCTTTATTCAGCATAAACAGCTCAAGCAGTTTGTATTCACGCGTGGTTAATGCAATTTCTTGTTCATTCAACAACACTTTGCGTTGATTCGGATCGAATTTGACGCAGCTATGCTGAATAATCGGGCTGGCATGCCCATAACGACGACGAATCAACGCTTGCAAGCGCGCCACCACTTCCGCCAACGCAAACGGCTTGCATAAATAATCGTCTGCGCCACGTTGTAAGCCCGTAATGCGTTCATCTAAGGTATCTCGCGCCGTTAAAATCAACACCGGCACATCCTGCCCGTTTTTACGCCATGCCTGCAGCACATCTAAGCCGTCCATTTTCGGCAACGTTAAATCTAACACCACCGCATCATAAGGCGCGCCTTGTGCTGCCGCCAATCCGCTTTTGCCGTCAGTAAACCAATCTACTGCAAAGCCCGATTTGGTCAAACCGATTTGAATGCCGTTGCCAATAAGCGCATCGTCTTCGATTAATAAAATTCGCATAAAAAAATCACCGCACTTTTCACTTGAGAAATCGCTATTATCAGAACAAACAAAAAGTGGCTCATCACCACTTTCTGTTTTTTGTCGGATTATTTTACAATTTTTTCGACACGATCAATATCGACTTCCGTTTTATTCCAAGATTTATCCACTTCACCGTAAAGTTTTACTTCATCGCTTGGGGAAATATCCTGACCGCGCCATGCTTTGCGGTCGATTTCTACTTGGAGTTCACCGCTGGCATCTTTGAAAATATAGTCATCTTTACCCACTTGTTTAACGATATTGCCTTGTAAAATCACATATTGATCGTCAACCCACGAAGTGGCGTCTGCTGCTTTGCTTAGTGTTTGTTCGCCATTAACAAACCCACCACGTTTAAAATCCCCTTTTTGATGGTGTTGTACTTGTGACGCATTAGGATCTTGGAAACCACCTTTGGCAAAAGCGCCGCTTGCGGCAACGGTTGCTAATACGAAAATTGTTGCTAAACTACGTTTCTTCATTTGAAATCTCCTTCATAAAGTTCATCATCACAAAGCCCCTTGCTTTGTTGAGAGCTATTAAATCAAGTAAAAATTAAGAAAAGATTAAGAAGCTTAAAATTTTCTAAAAAAAGAGAAAAAGGAAACATTATGCGTTACGACAACATGTCCGCTTTTATTGTGATGGATATTGTACGAGAAGCGGCAAGATACCCGAACGCCATTCATTTTGAAATCGGTCAGCCGGATTTACCGCCTTCCGATAAGGTTAAAGCCGCGTTGCAAGATGCCGTGCAGCACAATCAATTTAGTTACACAGAAAGCCTTGGACTTCTGGCGTTGCGAGAAAAAATCGCCGCGTATTATGACCGCACTTATCAGGTGAAAATCAATCCGAATCGGATTTTGCTTACGCCCGGTACCAGCGGTGCATTCCTAGTGGCTTATGCCCTCACCTTAAATAACGGTGACAAATTGGGTTTAACGGATCCGTCTTATCCTTGTTATAAAAATTTTGCTTACATGATGGATATTCAGCCGGAATTCATGCCGGTAGATAAACAAGATTGTTATCAATTAAGTGTAGAGCAATTAAAACGCCATCAAATTAAAGCGTTACAAATTTCCTCGCCGGCAAACCCGACAGGCAATATTTACACCACCGAACGCTTGAAAGCGCTTAACGAATATTGTCGTGAACACGACATTGCGTTTATTTCCGATGAGTTGTATCACGGTTTGGTGTATGACGAAGCTGCTGCAACCGCATTGCAATTTAACGATAAGGCCTATGTCATCAACGGTTTTTCTAAATATTTCTGTATGCCGGGCTTACGTTTAGGCTGGATTATCGTGCCGGAGGATAAAGTGCGTGAAGCTGAAATCATTGCGCAAAATATCTTTATTTCCGCACCAACATTAAGCCAATATGCCGCATTAGAAGCCTTTGACGAAGCCCATCTTGCGCAAGTGAAACAACAATTCCAAGAACGTCGCGATTTTTTATATAACGCCTTAAAAGACATTTTTACCATTGAGTTTAAACCCCAAGGCGCTTTTTATTTGTGGGCTGATGTGTCGAAATACACCAATGACAGCTATGAATTTGCCAAACAAATGCTCCATGAAATTCAGGTCGCCACGACACCGGGCATTGATTTTGGGCAAAATGGTACGAAGCATTATTTGCGCTTTGCTTACACACGCAACATCGAGCATTTGCAAGAAGGGGTAAACCGCATTAAACAATGGCTGGAAAATAAATAAAAATTACCCGTTTCGGTCATTGAACAGTAAATTTATGCGCCTATAATAGGCATGAATTTTCACTTTCTATTAACAATAAGCCCTAAAATTATGAGTATCCGAATTCTACCTGAAAATGAAATTAAACAAGCGGCAGCCTCTTATACTGCGCCGCCACTGTTGTTTTCCAACCCGAAAAATTTATATCAACGCCGTGCCACACGTTTAAGAGAATTAGCGCAGGATCATCCGCTCGCTGATTATCTGTTGTTTGCCGCCGCGATTGCCGATGCGCAGTTAGTCTTGCTTGAAAGCATGCCGATTCCACAAGATCCTCGATTACAAGCGCTTTCCGGTGAGCAATTAGCAAATAAGCCACTAGATGTGAAAAACTGGCTGCGTGACCCAATTTGGCGCAAATTATTGACCGCACTTTTAGAGAAATTAAAACCTTCTGCCAACGACCAGATTCTCACCACGATTGAATGGTTAGAAAAAGCCGCAGACAGTGAATTGGAAGACCTTGCCGATAAAGTCTTGGCACAAGAATTTGCCACTATTTCCAGTGATAAAGCCGTCTTTGTATGGGCGGCATTATCCTTGTATTGGTTCCAATTAGTGCAACAAATTCCGCACAACGCCAAACAAGAAAGTACCGAAGATTTACATCTTTGCCCGGTTTGCAGCGCCTCTCCAACGGCCAGCATGATTCATTTAGGTACAAATCAAGGGTTACGCTACATGCACTGTTCTTTATGTGAAAGCGAATGGAATATGGTGCGCACACAATGCACAAACTGTGGAGAAAGCAGCGATTTAGATTATTGGTCCCTTGATGAGCATTTAGCGGCAGTTCGCAGCGAAAGTTGCGGAAGCTGCCGTAGTTACCTTAAAGCCTTATACCAAGAAAAAGATCCGAAAATGGAAGTGATTGCTGATGATTTAGCGTCTATCTTTTTGGATATGGAAATGGAGAAAAAAGGCTTTATGAAAAGCGGTTTGAATCCGTTTGTGTTCCCGGCGGAATAAATCAAAACAATTCCAAAAACGTGCGAAAAAACTACCGCACTTTAACAATAAAAAGGCATCCATGAGATGCCTTTTATTTTGGAGTGAATTATTTGCCGGATAAATCAATTTGATACACAGCAAATCCCACTTCATCAGTACCCACCTGTTTCATTGGGTATTGAGCATTTTCTTTGATAAATTGCGCCGTTTGTTCGCTTGGTGAAGTTTCAAAGCGGACATCTAATTTATCGTTGCCTTTAATCGGCACGAAGCGCCAGTTTTTGTCGGCACGTGGGTTCACTGCGCCGTCTTTTTCACTGGTGGCTTTGATGTAATCTGCCAACACTTGACGGTTTTCATCCGGTGACGCGTAAACAATGTGCTTGTCGCCGGTACCTGGGAATTTATTACCATAAGCACGGTAGTTATTGGTCGCGATTAAGAATTCCGCTTTCTGATCCACCGGTTTGCCTTGGTAAGTCAAATTCACCACGCGGTGGGCATCCGGATTGATTAACTTGCACTCGCCGTCATAACGTGGTGGTTGGGTTAAATCGTATTCGTAATTGACACCGTCGATCACATCGAAGTTATAGGTGCGGAAGCCTTCCCAATCCAATAAAGATTGTGGTTTATCGCTGGCAGGATCGATTTGCTTAAACATCCCCGCGCTGCATTCCAACCATTCTTTCAATTGCTCACCGCTGACTTTTACCACCACTAAGGTATTCGGATACAAGTATAAATCCGCTGCATTGCGGAACGTTAACTCGCCTTTGTTCACTTCGGTATAGCCTGTCGGATCGTTTTTACGTCCGCCCGCTTTAAACGGTGCGCCCGCACTTAAAATTGGCAAGCCAGCCATCGCCGGTACACTTGGGGCAACTTTTTCCACATAAGCTTTTTGCGCTTGGTTAACAATTTGGATGGTTGGGTCATCTTGCACCAATGCCAAATAGCTATACATATTGTCGGTGGCTTTACCAATCGGCTGTGCAACGAATTTACGGGTCGCTTCATGGGTTTCTTTTAAAAGTGCGGTCATTTCCGGATCATTTTCTGCCAACGCCTTTTTGTTTTCCGCATCATAAATCGGACGCAATACCGCCTTGCCGTCAGTGACAATCCATTTACCGTTATGCTCGCTCAACACCAAATCCACGACACTGATATTGTTCGCCCAGTAACCTGCCATGCTTTCCGGCACGCCTTTTACGGTACCTTTAACAATATCTGCGTTCGGTGATTTGGCAAATTCTTTATTCGGGAACAAGCGGTGGGAGTGACCGAAAATCACCGCATCAATGTGTGGCACATCCGCAAGATAGAACGCGGAGTTTTCTGCGCCCTCATGATACGGCTCGTCGGATGGGCCGGTATGCGCCAACGCCACGATAATATCTGCGCCTTTTTTCTTCATTTCCGGCACATATTTTTGCGCACTTTTTACAATGTCGTGAGTTTCCACTTTGCCCGTTAAATTGGCTTTATCCCACACCATAATTTGTGGCGGCACAAAACCGATATAACCGATTTTTAGCTTATGAGATTTGCCTTTGTTGTCCACCACCGTTTTTTCCTGAATCACATAAGGCGTGTAATACGGCTCCTCAGTTCCCGCTTTCACCACGTTGGCGTTCACAATCGGGAACTTCGCCTGTTTGATGGCATCGGCTAAATAATCCAAGCCGTAGTTAAACTCGTGGTTACCCAATGTCCCCACTTCATAATGCATGGCATTTAAGCAATCCACCGCCGGATTTGGTTTACCTTCTTTATAGCCCACTGCCGCTTGATAATCGGCAATCGGGTTGCCTTGAATTAAATCGCCGTTATCTACCAACACGCTGTTTTTTACTTCCGCACGAGCTTGACGAATCAAACTTGCCGCACGGGTAAAACCGAATTTCTCTGTCGGCGCGTCTTTGTAATAGTCAAAGTCCGTCAAAAAACTGTGAATATCAGTGGTACCGATAATGCGTAAATCGACTTGGTTATCGCTTTTCGCGAAAGCCATACGGTTACAACTGAGCGCTAATACACTGGTCGCACCGATTTGAATAAAACGTCTTCTATTCATCATAATAAACTCCTTCGTTAGGGAAAATGGGTTAAAAAATACGGCGTTATTGTAAGTAAATTGCGAGGGCTTTGAAAGGAAAAGTGCGGTCAGAAAAATGTCTGTTTTTTAACCGCACTTTTATCTTTCCATCTTCTTCTCCGCATTGAGAAATAACGATTTTTTCCAACATTTACATTTACCTTTTACTAAATTGAGATAGAATACATGAGAATAATTTTCAATTTCAAATAAAGAGGTTTTAGAATGTTGAAAAAAACATTATTAGCATTAAGTTGCATCACCATCGCTGTCTCTACTTGCGCAAAAGAAATTACGATTCCAACGGCACGAGGAGAAGTGACATTAGCAGCACCGCCAGCCAAAATAGCGGTGTTTGATACGGGAAGCCTTGATACCTTGCAAGCCTTAGGCGTGAAAGTCGATGGCGCAGCGGATGTGGCAAAACTCCTTCCGTATCTGAAACCAACCTTAGATTCGGCAAAAAATGTCGGCACCATTTTTGAGCCAAACCTTGAAGCCTTAAATGAACTTAAACCTGATTTAATTATTGTCGGCACCCGCACGGCGAAAAAATTTGATGATGTCAGCGCTATTGCAAAAACGATCGATTTAACCGATAACGGTAATAAATTAGTGGAAAGCGGCATTCAACGCATTGACAGTTTCGGCCGTTTATTTGATAAACAAGCGGCAGCAGATAAGTTAAAAGGTGAATTGGAAACCTTATTAAAAGACACTAAAGCCGCCGTGAAAGACAAAGGCAACGGTTTAATTATTTTAGTCAACGGTGGCAAAATTTCCGCATTCGGTAGCGGTTATCGTTTAAGTTTTATTCATGATGAACTTGGCGTACCAATGGCGGATCCGAGTATTAAAGGTACCGGTCATGGCCAACCGGCGAGCTTTGAGTTTATTGAAAAAACCAATCCTGACTGGTTGTTTGTGTTAGATCGCATTTCTGCTATTGGCGAAGAAGGTAAAACCGCCAAAGACGTATTGGATAATGAATTGGTTCGTCGCACTAAAGCCTGGAAAAACGGTCACGTCGTTTATCTCAGTAGCGCTTCCTACCTAGCCCCGGGCGGTGCGGAACAATTAAAAACGGACTTAAACGCGATCAAAACCGCTTTCGAGAAAAAATAATCACGCTTATCGTTCTCTTCATTGTGTCAAACTAAGGCAATAATGAAGAGAACTTTTTATTGCCTAAAAAACGCCATGTCGAATATTTTTACCCTAAATCGGATAAATTTTTTCATTCTTGTGTTACTCGCCGCATTAAGCATTACCGTGGGCGTAGCCGATTTTCATTGGTCTCAATTTTTTTCTCAGCCGGAACAAATGCAAGTCCTGTTAGTCAGTCGATTACCTCGTACCTTCGCCGTGATTTTAGTGGGAGCAACCCTTGGCGTAGCAGGCATGGTATTACAAATTGTCTTAAAAAATCGCTTTATTGAGCCGGGCATGATCGGCGCCAGTCAAAGCGCGGCATTGGGGATTTTATTCGCCAGCCTATTATTTCCAAGCGCCGCCTTGCTTCTCAAAATGTCCGTCGCCACCGTCTCCGCACTCATCGGCATGGGCATTTTTACCTTATTGTTACAGCAATTACCGCCACATCAGCGTCTCATGGTGCCGTTGGTGGGGATTGTGTTCGGCAATATTATTGAGGCGATGACCACCTTTCTTGCCTACGAAACAGACAGCTTACAAACCTTGTCCATTTGGTTTTCCGGCGATTTTTCCGGCATTTTGGCAGGACGTTATGAATTATTATGGCTTACCGCCGCCCTTGCCGTGGTGGTTTATATCATGGCCGATCGTCTGAGCATTACCGGACTGGGGAAAAATATCAGTACCGGCTTAGGGATTAATTACCGCCAAATGACGTGGTTTGCATTAATTGTGGTGGCGATGATTACTGCGGTAGTCGTAGTCACCGTCGGGCAAATTCCCTTTATCGGTCTGGTTGTACCAAATATTATTTCCCGCTTAGCCGGTGACCGATTACGCCAAAATCTGCCTTCGGTTGTATTGCTCGGCGCCAATTTGGTCTTGATTTGCGACATTATAGGTCGAGTCATTAACGCACCTTATGAAGTACCGATTTCGACCATTTTCGGCATTGTCGGCACATTGATTTTCCTCTATTTGTTATTTAAGGGGAAAGCCAATGCAAAATAATCGCGTCATGTTATTACTCGGTGCCCTACTCACGTTTGCTTGCGTCTTTTTTATGACCTATCACGCCAATGGTAACTGGGATTTCATTTTGCCGTTTCGTGGAAAGAAACTGTTGTTATTGCTGATGATGGCCTACACCATTGGCATATCTACATTGCTATTCCAAACCTTAACTAATAACCCGATTCTAACACCCAGCATTTTAGGCTTTGATTCCTTATATTTATTGGTGCAAAGCATTTTAGTGTTTCTCTTCGGCGGGATTGGATTTACACAACTCAATGTGGCCGGCAAATTTGCCTTTGAAACCTTGCTTATGTTGCTTGGTGCACTCCTGTTATTCCGTACACTCAGCAAAAACAACAGCGATCTCGCCCGCATGATTTTGGTAGGGATTATTTTCGGTGTGCTTTTCCGCAGTGTAAATAACCTGCTACAGCGCATGATCGATCCCAATGAATTCGCCGTTGCACAAGGATCTTCCTTTGCCAGTTTTAACACGGTGAACCCTACCTTATTATGGATTGGTACTGTCATTACATTGGTCAGTGCCCTGTGGATTTGGCAACAACGTTTTAAATTAGATGTACTCCTACTGGGGCGTGAACGCGCTATCGGATTAGGCTTGGAATATCATCAGTTCAGCCGCCAATTACTCATTTGCTGCGCATTTTTAGTGTCAATTTCCACCGCACTTGTGGGACCGATTCTGTTTTTAGGCTTATTGGTATGTGCTATCGTCAATGCCATCAGCCCAACCATGCATCACAGCATTCGCATCCCAATGACGTTTATGGTGTCGGCCATCACATTAGTAAGCGGTCAAGCCGTGTTCGAACAGGTAATGAAGATGCAGGGTGTGCTTAGCGTAGTTATCGAATTTGTCGGTGGATTGGTGTTTATCTATTTGATGTTAAGACGGGCAAAATAAAGGAATGTCTTGTGATAAAAATTGAAAATATAACCTATAAAATTAATCAGACGACGATTTTAAATAACATTAATCTCACCATCCCCAACGGTGGTATTACCGCATTGATCGGCGCTAATGGTGCAGGTAAATCCACGCTACTCTCTTTGGTTGCGCGCTTAAATCCGATTCAACAAGGGCAAATTTGGCTAAATGATATGGATATTGGCACCACGCCATCACGCACCATTGCGCAAAACCTGGCAATTCTGACCCAAGATAACGTGATTCATAGTCGCATTACGGTAAAAGATTTGTTGATTTTCGGCCGTTATCCGCACCATCAGGGGCGCCCGACGGAAGAAGACAATGTCATTATCCGCGATGCCTTGCAACGTTTTGAATTAGCCCCCTTAGCTAATCGTTTTCTTAGCGAACTTTCCGGCGGTCAACGCCAACGAGCGCTCATCGCCATGACATTTTGCCAACAAACCGATCATGTTTTGTTAGATGAGCCGCTCAATAATCTGGACATGTTCCATGCACGCGAACTCATGCGCTTGCTACGCCAGCTTACCGATGAACTGGCGCTGACAACGGTAATGGTGGTGCATGACATCAATATGGCGGCCGCCTACGCTGACACCATTGTCGCCATGAAAAACGGTGAAATCGCAATGATTGGCACACCTACCGAAATTATCACGAAAGAAAACTTAAAATCTGTGTTTAATTTGGATGCAGACGTGTTGGATTATCAAGGGAAAAGATTAGTGATACATCATATTTGATAAATGGTGGTACGGCTTTTATAAAAAAGTGCGGTCGATTTTCACAACGTTTTTAAAACAGCTGGAAAAACCACCGCACTTTCAAAACTAACGTAACAAGCGTTCTACTTCATTGGCTTTAACAAGGAATTGTTTACGTTCAGCCGTTGCCATTCCGCTACTTCCCCCCGGAAGTTTAACCGTGAGCGGATTCACCGGGCGTCCGTTAATATGGAATTCATAGTGTAAATGCGGGCCGGTTGAGCGACCGGTATTCCCCGACAATGCAATACGCTCCCCTTTCTTCACACTTTGCCCGGCTTTCACCAACGGATGGCTTAAGTGCATATACACGGTTTGGTATTCTCGGGAATGACGAATGACCACATAACGACCGGCGCCATTTGCCTGATACGCAATTTTTTCTACCGTACCGTCTGCCGGCGCAATCACCGGTGTGCCTATCGGCATGGAAAAATCCACGCCTTTATGTGGCGCAATACGACCTGTAACAGGATGAAGACGACGTGGGTTAAACGGTGAAGATACACGCGCTTGACGTTGCAAAGGATAACGGGAGAAACCTTTACCTAAGGTTTCCCCTTGGCGGTTATAGTAACGTCCGTTCGCAGCTTGAATCGCATAATACCCTTTACCGCTGCTCATAATATGAATGGCTTCTACGTTACCTTGACCGGTACGTTTATCTTCCAAATATTCGCGAGAAACTAAAATCGATATTTTGGTGTCTTTTTTCAGTTGTTTTAAACTCACCTGCCACTGTAACGCAGAAATCAGTTGGTAAATTTGACGATTATCTAAACCTAATTTTCTTAGGCTATTGACGAAAGAGCCATCCATTTCGCCACGTAATACTTCCCGTTTCCAAACGCTTTTCTTTTCCAGAATTTGACGGGTAAACTTGCCTTCTGACTGTAATTCATAGATGTATTCTTTTTTCTGTGAAACCAACCAATTCAAATATTCCAATTCACCGTCATTATTCAAAATCCAATAGAATTGTTGACCTGCTTGCAAATGTTTGAGTTCAGGGTAAGCAGCAATCAGTTGCTTGCTGGTATCATCCTCTAAACCGGAAAGTTCCAATACATCCTTTAAGCTATCGCCTTTCACCACGGTGTGACTAAATTGATCTTTGATTCTCATTGCTTGATCCGCCACATCTAAAATATTCACGACAGCATCTTTCGCATCACTTGGCAATGTATCCAGATCATCAAATTCATCATGGGTTTTGACTTCTTCAGATTCATCGTCTTTCCCCACATCATCCTCATAAGAAGTGGCCTCATCTACAGCATTGAGGTTAAAGGTGTCGGCTAAAATTTGTGTTTCTTGAACAGCTTCATTGGTAAAAGAAACGACATAGGAAGAAACAGGATAAAGCTCACCTAACGAGAGAATTTCCTGAAGCAGATGATTCGTATCAGAAAGTGTATTTTGGGTCGAAAGGTTGGAATAGGTGGGATTTTTAACACTTTCGATTTTGTCTTCTGCGGTGTCATTTAAATGCAGAAAAAAGCCGGTAAAAATCAACAAAAGCGCCAAAAAGAAAATAAGCGCTTTAATACGCGACTTTCTTTGGCGACGTTCTCTTGCTAATTTTACGTGTTGTACCACTGTGGTTTCCTTACAACGGATAAACTAAGTTTACTTATGACTCAATAAAAATAAAAAAATTCAACGGGTAAAGCGAAATTCCTGACAAACGGCGCAATTATACACATAAATTATCGGGGAACTTGTTAAATCATAAAAAATAAGCTATTTTTAGCGCAATTTTTCTCCAATGAAATCTCAAATAGAACCCATCATGCAAATCAATGCAATAAAAGTGCCCTTGGTCGAATTAAAAGACATCAATGTAAAATACGGGCAACAAGTCGCACTCAGTCATATTAACCTCACCATTTACCCAAACTCGATTATTACTATTGTGGGGCCTAATGGCGGTGGTAAATCCACACTATTAAAAGTCTTACTCAAACTACAACAACCGACGTCCGGCTCTGTGCGCTACAACAAAAATATTCGTATCGGTTACGTTCCGCAAAAGATCCATTTAGACCATAACTTACCCATTACCGTTGAAAAGTTTTTATCCTTAAAAAAAGGAATTTGTCGTCAGGATATTCAAGACGCAATGGCATTATTGTCTATTAGCCATCTCATTCACAACAGTATGCAAAAACTTTCCGGTGGTGAAATGCAACGGGTTTTACTGGCACGAGCGATTTTAAATAAACCGAATTTATTGGTGTTGGACGAGCCTACTCAAGGCGTAGATATGACCGGCCAAGCAGAGCTTTATCAACTGATTCAGCAGACCCGTGAAAAATTAAATTGCGCAATTCTGATGGTGTCGCATGATTTACATATTGTCATGGCTGACACTAACGAAGTGCTGTGTATTAACCAGCATATTTGTTGCGCCGGCACGCCTGAAACTGTTTCAAACGATCCAACGTTTATTCACTTTTTTGGCGATCAGTTTTCTAAAAATATCGCGGTTTACACCCATCACCACAATCATCGTCATGATATGCACGGCGATATTTGCGGTATGGAATCGCCCCATTCACACTAACGATTCATATTATGTTTGATATTCTTTTTCCCGCCTGGATTACAGGCATGGTACTTTCGCTGATTACAGCGCCTCTCGGAGCGTTTGTGGTCTGGCGCAAAATGGCCTATTTCGGTGATACGCTTTCCCACTCGGCGTTATTGGGTGTTGCGCTTGGTATTTTTTTGCAAATCAACCCTTACATCGCCATTTTAGTCCTCACGATCTTGCTTTCCATTGCCATGGTTTGGTTGGAAAATAATACGCAATTTTCTGTGGATACGTTGCTTGGCATTATTGCGCATAGCTGTCTTTCCATCGGGGTTGTCACGGTCGGTTTACTCCAAAATGTGCGGGTAGATTTGATGTCCTACTTGTTCGGCGATTTACTGGCGATCACTTATGACGATCTCATTTATATCAGTCTTGGTGCTATTGTTGTGCTTGCTGCCTTAATCTATTTTTGGAAACCGCTAATTTCCACCACGATCAGCCCCGAATTAGCCCAAGTGGAAGGCATTAACGTGAAAAGAATGCGTTTTATTCTAATGATCTTAACAGCATTAACCATTGCCTTAAGTATGAAATTTGTTGGCGCATTAATTATCACCTCCCTCCTCATTATTCCGGCTGCCGCCGCTAAGCGCTTTGCCCGCACCCCGGAAAGCATGGTTGGCGTTGCCGTGCTTGTTAGCATGCTCGCGGTTTCCATGGGGTTAACCTTATCCGCCTATTACGACACCGCCGCTGGCCCCTCCGTCGTCATTTGCGCCACGTTTCTCTTTTTGTGTTCATTACTGAAAAAAGAACCGAATTAAATTTGCATTCACCACAACAAATACATAAAAAACGACCGCACTTTAAGAGGATAATCTAAAGTGCGGTCGCTTTTTTTCGTTTTTTAAATTACAACGTCGGACGAATCCCTAAAGTATGGCAAATCGCATAAGTGAGTTCGCTACGGTTTAAGGTGTAGAAGTGGAAGTCTTTTACCCCTTCGCGAGATAATACGCGCACCATATCCATGGCGATACTTGCCGCCACTAAATTACGAGTTGTTTGGTCATCATCTAACCCATCATACATTTTCGCCATCCAGGCAGGAATTTTCACATTGGTGATTTCTGCCATTTTTTGAAGCTGTTTGAAGTTAGTGACCGGTAAAATGCCCGGCACGATTTCTGCATCAATGCCGATAGAAGCACAACGATCACGGAAGCGCAGATAACTATCGATATCAAAGAAGAATTGCGTAATCACATGATTAGCGCCGGCATCAATTTTACGTTTTAAATTGATTAAATCCGCTTGTGCTGATTTTGCTTCCGGGTGCACTTCCGGATAGGCTGCAACGGAGATATCAAAGTCCGCTACTTCACGAAGCAATGTCACTAAATCTGCGGCATAAAAAGGCTTTTTCTCATAACCTTTCGGCTCATCACCACGCAACGCCACAATACGGCGAATGCCACTGTCCCAATAATCTTTTGCTATGCGACGTAATTCGTCCGGTGTCGCATCAATGCCGGTTAAATGCGGTGCCGCTTCTAAACCGGTTTCCTGTTTAATATGTTTTACAACACCGTGCGTGCGTTCACGTTCACCGGAGTTTGCCCCGTAAGTCACAGAAACAAATTTTGGCTTTAAGACTTTTAAACGATGAATGGATTCCCACAAAATATTTTCCATTTTTTCATTTTTAGGCGGGAAAAATTCAAAGGAAACGTTAATTTTGCCGTTCAAATCGGCTAAGTGTTGATTTAAATTATCAATTTCTTTTGCATAACTCATGCAAGTTACCTCATTTCAACTCTGTCAAAGATGTTATTTAAATTAAAGAGAAAGAGAATATGTGTCAATTTCAAATATTTCATTCATTGAATGAATGAAATTAATGTTTAGTGTAAAAAGCCCGCGACAATCACGGGCTTTAAAAACATTGTTTTTTCTTACCGCACTTTTGTCTAATTGCGACGCCGCGCCAACAGCCACCAAGTAATCAGCAGGAACAGTACACTTGGCATCAACGCACCAATAAGCGGTGTGCTGTTATACACTAAGCTGAATTTACCAAATAACTCATTCACCACATAGAACAAGAAGCCGAAAGAAATCCCGATAAGAATACGCGCCCCGGCAGTCACGCTACGCAACGGACCAAAAATAAAGGAAAGCGCTAACATCATCATCACCCCCACCGACACCGGTTGGAGCAATTTACGCCAATAGGTCAACTCAAAATTTCTAGAATCCTGTCCGGTTTCCTTCAAGAAGGCAATGTAATTCGATAACCCCGAAATAGACAACGATGTTGGACGCAATGATGCCACGCCAAGTTTATCCGGCGTTAAATTGGTCTCCCAGTCTTCATTCAAACGATTAATGGTCACCACTTCATCAGGTTGAATACGGGATTCATTCACTTGTCGCAACGTCCATTTGCCATTGTTAAAAGATGCTTGATTTGCATGCTTCATTTTTTCTAATTGGCGTTGTTCATTGAAGGTATAAATATAAATATCGTTCAATTCCACATCATCAGAAATGCTACGCACATACACGAAATTATTGCCGTCTTTTGCCCAAATGCCATTTTTCACCGAAAGCATAGAACCGCCGGAAATAGCTTTGGAGCGCATATCGCGAGCAAATTGCTCGGTTTGTGGGATTCCCCATTCACCAATTACCATCGTAAATAATACCAACGGAATAGTCGTTTTCATCACCGCAATGCCGATGCGTATGCGTGAAAATCCTGACGATTGCATCACCACTAATTCACTACGACTAGCAAGATTCCCCAAGGCAATTAATGCACCAAGCAATGCCGCCATAGGGAAAAAGGTTTCGACATCTTTCGGCATAGTCAACACCGTATAAGCAATAGCCTGTAAGATGTCGTAAGTGCCTTTCCCCACACTACGGAATTGTTCTACAAATTTAATAATGGCGGATAATCCCACTAACATGAACAAGGTGGCGAAAATCGTGCCTAAAATACTTTTACCGATATATCGTTCTAAGGTATTCATTCTGTCATCCCTGTTTTAGCGCTTTTTATTCAATGAATAACGAATACGATACATGAATGCGCTATCCCAACTGTTGAGCAAAATCGCCAATAAGAAAAAGCCCCCATTCACCAGTGGCATAAACAACGAGGCATCCAATTTGCCTGCACCACCGGCTGATTTCAATGAGCTTTGTAATAAGAAGTAAATTAAATACAACAATAACGCCGGTAACACTTTGGCAAAACGACCTTGGCGTGGATTAACACGACTTAACGGCACGGCTAACAATGCCATGATAGGCACAGCAAGAATTAAGGTTAAACGCCAATGAAATTCAGTTTTCATCGCTGGTGTATCGGCATTTAACAGTTGCATAAAGCTCATTTCACCTGCTTCATTTGAATCATCTTCGACCGCTTTATGTCCCAAATAGGCTTGGTATTCATCAAAATGAGTGATGCGGAAATCCGGCAAAATCGCGGTGCCTTCAAAACGATCGCTATTTTGCAAACGAAGGATTTGATCACCGTTTGGTAAAGATTTTAACTCCCCCTGCTCCGCCACAATGACTGACGGCTTAGTTTGGCCTTTTGGCTGGGTTTGGAACACATAAACGTTATTAATTTGATTTTCTTGAATGTCATCAATAAACAGCACAAAATCACTGTTATTTGCCGTCATAAATTGACCGGCAGACAAGGCACCCATATTCGGATTTGCCTTTGCTTCCTCAATGATCGCCACTTGTTTATTAATCGCCCACGGACTCAACCATAATGCATTGTATGCTGCCAATGCTCCGGTAAATAGCGACAGAATCAAAACGACTTTCACTAAAATTTTTGACCCGACGCCACAGGCACGCATGACGGTGATTTCACTTTCGGCGTATAAACGACCTAAGGTCAACAAAATCGCAATGAACAAACAAAGTGGTAACATCAGTTGTGCCATGGTCGGCATGCCTAAACCTAGCAAAGAAAAGACTAAATCTGCCGGCACCTGGCCATTCGCGGCAGAGCCCAGTACGCGAACGAGCTGCTGACAAAAAAAGATCAGTAACAGAATGAACAAAATCGCAATCTGGCTTTTAAAAACTTCTTTGGTTAAATATCGGGTTAAAATCACTTTTTTTGCCTATTTTTCTCTTGCTATTTCAGCAAAAGAGATTAAATTCGTTTCACTTTGAAAAAACCAAATCGGGTTTGGCTTACCTAAAGAATAGGTGGCGTATGATACCCTAATTTGACATTTAAAACAGCAAAATAAGCGAGGAAAAAATGAAGTTTAGCGCACAACATTATGCCGTAAATCAAGCGACGGATTGCCTGATTGTGGGCATTTTTGAAGAAAAAAAACTATCCCAAAGTGCGGTGGAAATTAACAAGATTTCTGATAATTATCTCCTCCATTTGGTGGAAAGCGGTGAACTTAGCGGCAAACTTGGGCAAACCACGTTATTGCGCAATGTGCCAAACCTTGCTGCCGAACGACTTCTCGTGGTGGGGTGTGGTAAACGCGGTGAACTCAACGAGCGTCAATTTAAGCAACTTATGCAAAAAACGACACAAGCACTCAAAGAAACCCAAGCCAAAAGTGCGGTCAGTTTTTTAACTGAAATTCCGCTTAATCAACGGACGCTTTACTGGAACATCCGCTTTGCTATTGAAACTATCGAACAGGATTTATATCAATTCACTCAATTCAAAAGTCAAAAAACAGCAGAAAAATCTACCGCACTTTCAGAGGTAATTTTTAACGTTGACGCAGATGAGCTGGCATCCGCCGAACAAGCGATTCAGCATGCCTCAGCAATCGCCCTCGGCGTACGCCTTGCCAAAGATGTGGCAAACTGCCCTCCGAATGTGTGCAACCCGGCATACTTGGCAGACAAAGCGCTAAACTTAGCCGAAACCTCACCGCTGATTAAAACCACCATTGTCAACGAAGCAGAAATGGAAAAATTAGGCATGGGTGCCTATCTTGCCGTATCACGCGGAGCGCACAACGAGGCAAAATTAGCCATTATGGAATACCGTAATGCCCCAAACCCGAATGCGAAACCGATCGTGTTAGTGGGCAAAGGCTTAACCTTTGATGCCGGCGGTATTTCCCTAAAACCGGCTGCGGATATGGATGAAATGAAATACGATATGTGTGGTGCAGCCTCCGTTTATGGGGTGATGAATGCATTAGCACAACTACAGCTGCCGTTAAACGTGATCGGTGTCATGGCTGGCTGTGAAAACTTACCAGACGGCAACGCTTATCGCCCAGGCGACATTCTCACCACCATGAACGGTTTAACCGTAGAAGTGTTAAATACGGATGCAGAAGGTCGCCTCGTCTTATGCGATACGCTCACTTATGTAGAACGTTTCGATCCTGAAGTGGTCATTGACATTGCCACCTTAACAGGGGCTTGCGTAGTCGCATTAGGACAACACAACAGTGGTTTGGTTTCCACCCATGACGACATTGCAGCCGCGCTTGAACAAGCCGCACAACAAAGTGCCGACAAGGCGTGGCGTTTGCCGTTAAGCGAGGAATATCAAGAACAGCTAAAATCCAACTTTGCCGATTTAGCCAATATCGGCGGACGTTGGGGCGGCGCCATTACGGCAGGTGCCTTCCTCTCCAATTTCACGAAGAAATACCCATGGGCACACCTCGATATTGCCGGCACCGCATGGCTACAAGGCGCAAACAAAGGCGCTACCGGCAAACCGGTTTCCTTGCTCGTACAATTCCTGTTAAATCAAGTGAAATAAAACACGAAGAACGGCACAGGCTTTGAACACTGGCACAGCCAACATCTTCAAAAAATGAAAAAAAATGACCGCACTTTGAGAACGATCCCAAAGTGCGGTCATGACTTTGGTCACTTATATCTCAAAAGAATTATTCCTTGACGAAGATCATCATTTTTGATGGTTTTCGTAAAACCGCCTCATAGCCAAGCCATAAATCCAGTAAAATAAACCACTAAAAGTAAATAACTTGTTCATACTGTTAAATATTTTTTCATACTTAAAAGCAATAAAAAACACAACAGGAAACATATGCAGGGCATTGAATTACGCATAAAAGGCAAAGTGCAAGGCGTGGGATTTCGTCCCTTCGTCTGGTTATTGGCGAATCAATACGGACTACGCGGCGATGTCAACAACGACGGGCAAGGCGTACTTATCCGCCTGCTTGAACCAACAGCGCAACAACTGCAACAATTCTTGCATGATCTGCAAACCCAACTGCCCCCGCTTGCGCTGATTACCGACATTCAGCAACAGGAAAAACAGTGGGAAAATCCACCGCACTTTGAAGACTTTGAAATCCGTGAAAGCGAAAACAACGCCATGGATACCCAAATCGTGCCAGATGCCGCCACTTGCCCCGCCTGTTTGAAGGATTTATTTGACCCGACCAATCGGCGCTATCACTACTCTTTCACGAACTGCACCCACTGCGGTCCGCGTTTTACGATTATTAAAGCCATTCCCTACGATCGCAAAAACACTTCTATGGCTGATTTTCCTTTCTGCCCTGATTGCGCTGAAGAATATAAAAATCCTGCCGACCGTCGTTTTCATGCGCAACCGAACGCCTGTGCCGTGTGCGGCCCTCATGTTTGGTTAAGCGATCAGAAAGGCGAACTTATCGATGAAAAAACGCCAATAAAAACTACCGCACATTTCTTACAACAAGGCAAGATTGTTGCAGTAAAAGGCATCGGCGGTTTCCATTTGGCTTGTGATGCAACTCATGCTGATGCCGTGCAATTACTGCGCGACCGCAAACGCCGCCCGACCAAACCCTTGGCTGTGATGGTACCGGATGTGTCTTTTTTAAACGATCTCACCGAAACAGAAATCACCTTACTCACCAGCACCGCGGCGCCCATTGTACTATTGGCAAAACACAAAGTCCCCTCATTAGCCGAACAGATTGCGCCACAACTCAATGAAATCGGTGTGATGTTACCAAGCAACCCGTTACAGCATTTATTATTACGAGAAGTCAATCACCCATTAGTGATGACCTCCGCCAACCCAAGCGGACAACCACCGGTATTGGATAATAAAAGTGCAGTAAAACAGTTAAGTGATTTGGCGGATTATTTTCTCTGCCACAACCGCGACATTTTGCAACGCGCCGACGATTCCTTAGTGCGTGCCGCTTTCGATGGCGTGGAAACTTTGCGCCGTGCGCGCGGCTATGTGCCTGACGAAACCCTGTTGGATCAACACAGCGTGCACAATGTGCTGGCATTAGGGTCTGATTTAAAAAATACGTTCTGTTTGTTGCGTCAAAATAAAGCCACCGTCAGCCAACACATCGGCGACACCTCGAACGAAAAAGTGCGGTCGCAATTAGAAGCGAATATTGCGCTATTTTGCCAAATCTACCAATTCAAACCTGAGCTTATTGCCATTGATTCCCACGCCGGTTATTTCACCCATGAGGTGGGTAAACGCTTGGCTGCACAATACCAAATCCCTTATATGGAACTACTTCACCATCACGCCCACATTGTCAGCGTGATGGCAGAACATCACTGCCATGAACAGGTTATCGGACTTGCGTTGGACGGCATCGGCATGGGGAAAAACGGGCAACTTTGGGGTGGAGAATGTTTGTTGGTCGATGAAAAACACTGCCATTATTTAGGTGGGCTACCTGCAGTGGCATTGCCGGGAGGCGATCTTGCCGCCAAACAACCTTGGCGCAACTGGTTAGCGCATTTGCATCAATTCGTGCCTCACTGGCAAGAAATCGCCGCCCAAACCTGTGCCGACTATGACTGGCCGCTTCTCGCTAAGGCCATTGAACGCCACCTCAACAGCCCGCGAATTTCCTCTACCGGTCGCTTATTTGATGCGGTAGCCTTTGGCTTAGGCATCACACCGCCACAACTGAGCTGGGAAGGCGAAGCCGCTTGCCAATTGGAAGTGCTTGCCTCTCAATCAGTGCTCACCAGTTTGCCCTTCGATAAAAGAGAGCTTCCAACCTTAATGCCGCTTAATACCGAAAATAAATTGGATCTTGCCAATTTCTGGCAAACATGGATTGCGCTCGATTCTTCCAACGCCGACAAAGCCTTTATTTTTCACTATGCGTTGGCAGAAGGCTTCGCTCAGTTGGCTCGCCAACAGACTCAACGCCACCAGTGCAAAACAATCGTGCTTTCCGGTGGCGTATGGCATAACCAATTATTACGGCGATTGATAAAAGAACATTTGGCTGAATTTAAGGTATTGAGTGCGCATCAGTTTCCAATGGGCGATGGCGGATTGAGTTTGGGTCAAGCGGTCATCGCAAGTCAATTCAATGAGATAGAAACCGCATAACGGACGCGTACCGCGAAGTAAGCCAGTAAAGGACACGCGTCAGGAGACGCGCGCCATCTATAGGAAAAAATTTTCGAACTCGCTACGCTCAAACAAGCGAAAATTTCCTAAAAATTGCAAATCGCTCAGGCGGCTCAGATAGGGTTCAATCGTCTTATTTTTGCATGATTCATAAAAGTGCGGTCGGTTTTCCAAACGTTTTAACAGCCATCTGCTATACTCGTGACATCATTTCTTTATCTATAAAAGGAATACTTCTTATGCTTAACAAAGATACCCAACTCTGTATGTCTCTGTCCGGTCGTCCCGGTAATTTCGGCACCACCTTTCACAATTATCTTTATCAAAAACTCGGTTTGAATTTTATTTATAAAGCCTTCACTACCAATGACATCGAACATGCCGTCAAAGGCATTCGAGCCTTAGGCATTCGTGGAAGCGCGGTGTCCATGCCTTTCAAAGAAAGTTGCATGCCCTTTTTAGATGAAATCTCCCCTTCCGCACAAGCCATTGAATCGGTCAATACCATCGTTAATGACAACGGTGTTTTACGTGCCTACAACACCGACTACATTGCCATTGTTAAACTGATCGAAAAATACCAATTAAGCAAAAACGATCGCGTGATCGTGCATGGCAGCGGTGGCATGGCAAAAGCCGTCGTGGCGGCATTTAAGCATTCCGGCTTTGAAAAAGTTAACATCTTCGCCCGCAACGAAAAAACAGGCAACTATTTAGCCGCACTTTATGGCTATGATTACATCGCTTCCCTCGACAACCAAACTGCCGAGATTCTCGTTAACGTCACGCCAATCGGCATGAAAGGTGGCAAAGAGGCATTCGATCTCGCTTTCCCCGAAGCTATGATCCACCAAGCCAAAACCGCATTTGATGTGGTTGCTCAACCTGCCCACACACCATTAATTAAAACCGCCCAAGCCTTCGGTAAACAAACTATCTCCGGCGCGGAAGTGATTGTGTTACAAGCCGTCGAACAATTTGAACTCTACACCGGCAAAAGACCGAGCGAAGCACTTATCGCCGAAGCGGCAGATTATGCAAGAAAAAATGCGTAAAGTGCGGTGGGTTTTGAGCGTGTTTTTTTAAATATCTTGCTGGCGCACGTTTCATAACCTGTGCCTTTAATCTCAAGAAGTTACAGCACACGCTGGGAAGCGTACGCTATCAAGGGGGGATAGGTGTAATAAAACTACACACCTATTTGATTTTCTCTTAAAATTTACATAGAATCAGTAGACCTAAGGAGAAAACTATCATGTCTGTGCAGCCTAAGTCTATTGCATCAAGTCTATATAAAAGAATGTTGCAATATCAATTTAAAAAAACTATTCCTCCACTTGTTATCGAGGGCTTTAAACGTGATGCAAATAAATTAATAAAACAAGATGCTCAAAGCGCGTATGATTTATTAGGTGTTATAGCATCACTAGAAAACAAACGAGAAAATGTAATTTCTAACTATAAAAAAGCTATTGGTTTGGGAAATGATCCCTACGTCTATTATAATTTTGCAGTTTCATTAAATCGTGTTGGTGAAGTATCCCTTTCTTTAGAAAACCTAAAAGAAGGAATGAAGTTTATTGATCCTTTAAATCTTGATTTACTACAAAGATATCATCATGCATTTATGGCTTCTCTATCCATAAATGAACTACTTGTTATTAATAATAAATTAGCAAAATTAAAATCCCCAGAAGATAACAATTTAAAACTATTAACCCATTTTTTTAATCAAAATAACTTTAATTTAGAACTTATTGAGAAGTTTATTATAAAAGTTGGATATATAATTTATAATAATAATTTAATATCAGCCAAAAGAACATATTTTGAAGGTAATGATAATTCATTATATATGATACTTAATGTAGAGAGTGAAAATATTAGTGATATTGTGAATTGTAATTTTGATATTTCAGATATGAAAATTGAATTTGAAGATGAGTTTAATATTAATTTAAGTAATTTCATTGTATCTTGTGAGGTTATGAATGATTAAACCTGATAATCTTTTGAGTACAGCAAAAGAATTCTCACTAGATGAAAATGAAGTTATATTAAGAGAAAGCATTAAACTTTCATATTACTATGTTTATCACACCGTGTACCTATTATTAAATGAAAAAAATATTAATTGCAATGATCAAAAAATGGGTAGTCACGAACAATTAATAGGTAGAGTGAAAAGTATTAATGATAAAGAAGGTAGAAAATTAGGAGATATACTAAGACGTTTAAGAAATAGACGTGTAAATGCTTGTTACTCTCTAGATAAGAATAATTTTACTAAACAGTTAGCAAGTCAACATATTTTAGAATGTGAAAAGTACATTGAACGTTTTAGTAATCTTATTAAATAAAGTCAGTATTCGCCCTATAGAGCTCGCATCCACGCTGGTGTTTCTTTGGGTCTAAGCGTGGACGCTTGAACCATCATGAAAAAGAAAGTACGGTTGAAATCCAAAACGTTTTTCACATAAAAAACAATCCAAAATTCCACCGCTCTTTTTATCCAATAACGCTCAAATAAAATCCCCGTATAAATTGCCCGAACGACTTGGCATTTTTAGGAAAATTTCGCTTTGTTTGAGCCACGCAGTGGCGAGTTCGAAATTTTCCGTGAAGAAAATGGCAATAAAGGGAGGAACAGCAATTTATCCGGGGTGTGTTCTTTGCTACTTTCTTGCACAAGCAAGAAAGTTGAACAACCTAACAAATCCTTGGCAACGGCTCATTCATCGGTAAATCCAACAACCGTGACTGACCGAAACTGCCTAATAATCTTACTTTTTTATCCGTGGTCACTTCGCCAATCACGGCGGCATTTTTGCCTAATTCATGGGAATGAAGTGCGGTCAGAATTTCAGATGTTTTTTCAGGAGAGGCGATGATCACCAATTTGCCTTCATTAGCAAAGTTTAAGGCTTCTAGCCCAAGTAATTCACAAATGCCGCGGACTTCAGGGCGGATAGGTAAATCGTCTTCGTTGATCTGCATGCCTAATTGCTGGGCGGCGGCAAATTCGTGTAACACCGCATTTACGCCGCCACGAGTAGCATCACGTACCGCTTTTACGCCCTCAATGGGGCGCAATAAATCGATGAGTGGTGCAAGAACAGCGCAGTCGCTTTTGAGATCCGTTTGAATCCCTAGGTTTTCGCGCAAGTTGAGAATGGTCGCGCCGTGTTCGCCGATGGTGCCGCTGACGATAATGTTGTCGCCCGCGTCAATACGATGCATACCCCAATCGATGCCTTGCGGAATAACGCCAATGCCGCTGGTGTTAATGAAGATTTTATCCACCGCGCCTTTTTGCACCACTTTAGTGTCGCCCGTCACCACTTGCACACCGGCAGCTTGGCAGGCTTTTGCCATGGCTTGAATAATGTCTTTGAGTTCGGCTAACGGCAAACCTTCTTCTAAAATAAAACCGCAAGAGAGATATTTCGGCACGGCACCACACACCGCCACATCGTTTAACGTACCACACACAGCGAGCTTGCCGATATTGCCACCGGGAAAGAAAATCGGGTCGATAACGAAACTGTCGGTACTAAAAGAAAGCTGTTTCCCTTGTGCCATGAGCTCTGCTAAAGGCAAGCGGGCTTGGTCTTCGCCCTGCGCAAGAATGGGATTATCAAAGGCTTCGACGAAATAGTCCTGAATAAGTTTTTGCATGGCACCGCCGCCGTTGCCGTGCGCCATGGTGATGAAATCTGTCATTATTCTCTCCGATATTGATAATAGGCGGCACACGCCCCTTCCGAGGACACCATCAACGCGCCATAGGCATTGTCCGGGTTACATTGTGTGCCAAATAACGGGCAATCTGAAGGTTTACATTTGCCGGTGAGCACATCACCACAACGAGAATTCGGGTCATCTGCCACTTGTTGCGGTTGGCTGTGGAAATACACTTCTGCATCAAAGCGTTTATAAGCATCGGTCAGTTCTACACCTGACTCTTCAATTTCACCCAAGCCACGCCATTCGCTGGATTTTTTCAGTTGGAACACTTCACGCATGGCTTGTTGCGCCAGCAAGTTACCTTCGGAATGCACGATACGTTTATATTGATTTTCAATTTCGCAACGCCCGTCCACAAATTGCTGCACCAACATCACAATAGCTTGCAAAATATCTAACGGCTCAAAGCCCGTGATGACAAAAGGTTTGTGGTATTTATCCACGATGGATTGATAAGGCGACGTGCCGATCACCATGCTCACATGACCCGGCGCAATAAACCCGTCAATTTTCACATAATCTTGTGAAAGCAGACTGTGCAATGTTGGAATGATGGTGATGTTTTGGCAAACTACCCAGAAATTCTGAATATTTAATTTATTCGCCTGCTGCAAAGTCACTGCGGCGCTCGGCATGGTGGTTTCAAAACCAAGAGAAAAGAACACGACTTTTTTGTCAGGATTGTTCACGGCAATATTCATCGCATCCAGCGGTGAATACACGATTCGCACGTCGGCACCTTTAGCTTTGGCTTCCAACAAGGAACCACGACGCCCTTTCACCCGCATTGCATCGCCAAAAGTGCAGAAAATCACATCCGGTTTCTGTGCAATTTCAATGCACACGTCAATGCGCCCCATGGGTAACACACACACCGGACAACCTGGTCCGTGGATAAATTCAATGCTTTTCGGCAACAAACGATCTAAGCCGAATTTAAAAATCGTATGGGTGTGTCCGCCGCAAACTTCCATTAAATAGAGCGGATTTTCTGCCGTATATTGCGGCAATTTCGCCATTAATTCATTCAGGCGATTGACTAAACTTTTCGCTAATTTCGGATCACGAAACTCATCAATAAACTGCATTTTGTTCCACAATCCTTATTGTGCCTGTAACCAATCCAACCAGGCTTTTAAGCCTTCTCCGGTGGTCGCGGAAAGTTGAATCACTTCAATTTGCGGGTTCACTTGTTTGGCGTAAGCGATACATTTTTCCACATCAAAATTAAGATATGGCAATAAATCGACTTTATTTAAAATCATTAACTTAGACGCCGCAAACATGTGTGGATATTTCAGCGGTTTGTCCTCACCTTCAGTCACGGACAAAATCACCACTTTAGCTTTTTCACCCAAATCAAATTCGGACGGACAAACCAGATTACCCACGTTTTCAATAAACAGCAGACTGTTTTGTTTCGGTTCAAGTTTGAACAACGCATCATTGATCATTTGGGCATCTAAATGGCAACCTTTGCCGGTATTCACTTGAATCGCAGAGACACCGGTAGCACGAATACGATCCGCATCATTTTCCGTTTGTTGATCCCCTTCGATCACATAACAAGTGCGGTCATTTTTCAGCGCGTTTAGCGTGGTGGTGAGTAAGGTGGTTTTGCCGGAACCCGGGCTGGACACCAAATTCAGTGCAAGAATATGTTGTTGCTGGAAAAGAAAGCGGTTGTGCGCCGCGATTTGATTATTTTTACCTAACACGTCCTGCTCTACTTTTAACAGGCGTTTTTGCGTTTCACTGGCTTCAGAAGCCGATTCTACCGAGTGAAATTTGAAATGAGAAAAGTTCGGATTTTTGACCGCACTTTGCGTGCCGTCATGGTCATGATGAGAATGTGCTACTTCACCGATTCTGACTTGTTCCGGATGTCCACAACCACAAGTTGTACACATAATATTGCCCCTTTACTATCTGGTTACAAAAAACCTCGCTAGGGTAGCACAACCTTTGATTTTTCGGGTTGATTGAGATCATAAAGTCAGAACATCATCAGCCAATTCAGCCGTAAATCCTTGATGATGAGACGCCACCAACGTAGGCAGTGACAGCTCACGCAAAAGTGCGGTCAGTTTTTCGGTATTTTTGCGATCCAATCCGTTAGTCGGCTCGTCTAACAATAACATTTTCGGTTGCATCGCCAACACGCCCGCCAACGCTGTGAAATTTTTTTCCCCACCGGAGAGCGTATGCACAGTGCGATCCTGCAAATGAGCAATACCCAAGCGTTCCAGTTGCTGTAAAGCAACGGCATACGCCTGTTGGTGAGACAAGCCTTGATTTAACGGTCCGAAGGCAACATCGTCCAGCACGGTGGGACCAAACAGTTGATCATCGGCGTGCTGAAAACAAAACCCTACGGTGCCACGAAAAGGTGCAAAATCTTTTTCTTCTCGACACAATTGCCCGAATAGACGAATCTCACCGCGCGCAACAGGCACAAAGCCTAATAAAGCAAGCAATAAAGTGGTTTTTCCTGTGCCGATTTCGCCCTGCACAAAAAAGCGTTGGCCTTCTTCAATTTGAAAAGACAGATTGTCGATAATCTGCCGTTCTCCTCGTTTAATTTGCAATCCGTTGACTTGTAAAACCGTCATTTTTCCCCACTTAAATTTGTCTTTTCACCAAAGCGAAAGCCGCGGCATTGGAGCGCGATTTGTGCCGTCTCAGCTTTGAGTAACGCACGCACCAGTAAAAGCGCAACCCGTTGTGCAGTGACATATAACGTTCGACGATTCAAACCGGCATGATAGCCTCGCGCACGCATCGCCAAATCCATTTTTTGTTGCAACTCACCTAACAGGGCAATATAACGCACCGTGAGGACAAAAAGCCAAATTAATTTGGGCGGCAAGGGCAATTTACCAATGGCTTGTACCAACACCGTGTCATTCATTTTCCATAGCAATAACCATACGGAAAACAACAACAGGTTCATGCGTAAGCTAATTAACAAGGCTGTTTCCATGCCCTCGGGATTAGGTTCAATGCCTTCCGTGCCGATACGCCAACTTAAGGTTGCCCAAAGTAATAAGGTAAATCCGTTGAAGACCAGCCAGCGTTTTAGATAAGGAAAATAAGGATCACGACAACAATAAATCAGGATCACCAATAAAATTAAGGCGATGCCGTTTAACCATAGCAACAAAGAAGGTTGAGATAAGGCACTGATCACCAAGCCCCAAAGGAATAGGTAAATCAGGCGCAAGTGAGGTGCAAAAAAGTGCGGTGAAAAAAAACGCTGAAAAACGGGGCTCATTGTACGCACCGTTTGTTATCATCAACGTTCAGTGAAGTGCCAATAGATTGTAATGCGCTAGGGTACATTTTGCTGAGGAGAGAAATCACGCCGTAGCTAATAATGCCGTCCAACACGAATACCGGCAAATGTGACAACAGCAATAAGGCGATTAAATCCTGATAATGTTTGCCGCCATCTAACGCTAAAACGAGAGAGGCTAATGCGCCGGCACCACCAACACCAATAATGCCCGCGCCCAAGCCGGTGAATAATTTTGCCATAGCTCCCATATCCGGCCTTAAATAACTACGCAATACATAATGTGCCGCGACCGCCGGCAATGCCATAACGCATAAATTCACGCCTAACACAGCAAAACCGCCGAAGGAAAAGAACAGCACTTGCAACAACAACGCAATAAGAAAGGCTGGGAATACCGCCCAACCAAGAAATAAACCTGCCATGCCATTTAAAATCAAGTGAACGCTACCGATGCCCACGGGCACATGAATAGTGCCGGCAACAAAAAATGCGGCAGCAAACAACGCCGTTAAAGGCAAACGTTCACTTTCTAAACGGTGTAATCCGACAGCCACACCAACTACCGCCAAAGCAACGCCCGCTAACAATACCGGCGTATGTAATACGCCTTCCGACAAATGCATTATTAACGCCCTTTTCTTAATTTGCGGGCACTTAGCCACGCAGCAATACCCGCAATGCTAACGATGTAGCCAATGCCACCTAAAATATCGTGCAGGTAAATTTTGTCGCGTAACTGCGCAATATCACCACGCAGTAACAACAAGCTTTCATCGCTCGCTTGAGTTGGCGTATTTGGCGTTGCGGTGATGCGATCTGCCACTACCGCCGCCCGATGCCCTTCTTCCCCTTCAACCACCACTTTTAAGGCGACTTTCGGTTCAACCACTAACGGAAAGTGAAAATAACCACGGTTATCGGTTTTCCCCGTCATCAATGGCTGATTTTCCCCATGGCGCAAAACTTCCACATAAGTTTCCGCAGCCGGGGTCATATCGGAATAATAGGATTTTCCCGTCACGGTTTGCCCATCATACTGGGCGAACACATAAAGCGCGTGCGCGAAAGCATGAGGGGCAAACAACAAGGGGAAAAGTGCGGTCAGAATACGCAACGTTTTTTTCATGCGATTACTCGGCATCAAAGGTCAACATGTATTCAATAGAACGGCTATCGTAATCCGGATTGCCTTTGACGTTTTCCTCAAATTCAGCCCAAACTTTGTTGTAACCAGCTTGTGGGGTAAATTCAGCGATACCTTTGTCGTTGGTTAAGTTAAATGGCGCATCTTCACCCAATCCCACTTTAATGTCTTTCACCGGTTTACCTTTATGCAATACTAAAATTTGCAATGGTTTTCCGGCTTTGGGTTGTGCTTGTGGTACCAATTCATATTCCATACCGTGCGCTTTCATCGCTTGCTCGTCCCAGTGTAATACGGCTTTACCGAATTTCACCGGATTCACAGAAAGTTCGGCTGTCGGTTCTTGTTGTTTGGTTTTTTCTACATATTTACCGCTTGGCAATTTAGACCAAACACCGTTATCAAAACGGATAAACACTTGTGAGGCTTTCTCCGCATTAAGATAAGCTTCGCCTTCTTTAAATTGATAGGTTGCATTAGTAACATTGCCTTTACTATCTAGCAACTTCACCGCTTTCAATTTTTGTTCAGGGTAAGCTTCTGTCTGTTCGTGACCAAATTTCACCACATATTGCCCTGCAGCATTGGCGTCTTTAACGGGCTCTAACCAAACGTTATGCGCGTTAGCAAGGGATGCAGCGAAAAGTGCGGTACAAATTACGCTTGTTTTTAGAAATTTCATTTGATGTCTCCTTTTATCGTTAAGTTTGACTCATGATAAAATATGGAGCAACTCTAGAATCAAGCGTTTTTTAGAAAAATAGATGAAAAATAAGAGAGATAGGTCAGAAGATGTCGTCCGCGTACGATACACCGTACGCGGAGAGAAGGGATTAGTTCAATTCCGCCAACATAGCAACAACCATGTCAGAGGATTGTTTCGCCGCCAGGGGGAGAAATTCTTCAAAGGACATATTTGCTTTGCCATCCCCCGCATCAGAAATCGCGCGAACCACTACAAAAGGCACATTAAACGCGTAACAAACTTGCGCAATCGCAGTGGCTTCCATTTCCACAGCAATCACCTTCGGGAAATCTTGTTTAATTTGTGCCAAACGTTCACCGCCTTGAATGAAACTGTCGCCGGAACAAATTAACCCGCGTTTCACGTGTTGTCCTAATTGGGTTGCAACGCGCTCTACCAGCTCAACAAGTTTCGTATCAGACAAAAACGTGACCGGACACGCCGGTAATTGCCCTTTGGCATAACCGAAAGCCGTCACATCCGCATCATGATATTGGGTTTCAGTAGAAACGATCACATCGCCTACGTTCAACCCTTCCGCTACGCCACCGGCAGAACCGGTATTAATCACAAGATTCGGTTTGGCTAATTGCAATAACGCCGTTGTTCCCATGGCGGCGGCAACTTTGCCGATACCGGATTGCAATAAGGCAACTTGTTTACCGCGAATCATGCCTTCATAAATCGTGCCAGAGGCTAATTTTGTCACGATCTTATCCGTCATTAAATTGACTAAAATTTCTACTTCTTGCGCCATTGCGCCAACAATACCGATTTTCATAACTATCCTTTGTGTTTGTTTGCTATTGTTTTTTTGTTAATTAAAAAATCTAATACCGCGAGGGCATAATCGTCGTTATATAAGGTGCTGGCAGTCAACACATATTTGCCATCAATAATGACATAAGGAAAAGTAAACACACCGTAATCTTCGGTTAAACGGACTGCCTCATCCACCTGTTGTTTAACAGGTTCCGAATAATAGGTTTGTAAAAAATTGCTACGTTCAATGCCTTGTTGCTCAAGCCAAGTCAAGAGATTTTCCTGCTGAGCAAGTTTGATATATTGGCTTTTTTCAGCCGTTTCAAACATTAGCGCAGAAGACACGTTATCGGCATTTAACGCCTGCAAGCTATAAAAAACCATCGCAGAAAAACGGGCTTTGGCAGTTGCCACCGGATATTCACTAAGCACCACGCGATCGCGATTAATTTGACTATAAAGTTCAAGAATATCTTGTGCAGAAGAACAAACGCGGCAATCGTAATCAAAAAAGAATTGAATCGGAATGCGGTTATCTTCCCGAGGCGGCAACATGAGTGGTTCTTGGTAAGAAAAATAATCTTTGCCATCTTCAAATGGTCGGCTTGCTTCATCCACGGCTGGCGGATGAGACACGCTTTCTTGCGCAACGGTAAATCCGCTGATAAAGAATAAAACGATGAGTAATCCGACCCGTGACATCATGTGCCTAACTTTCCAATGGTTCAATATAATCCACTAATAATTGAAAATCGCGGTTACCACGAAATTCATTGATATCTAATTTATACGCAAATCTTGCAGTTTTTATAGATAAATCAGGATAATAGCGCGTATCTATGTTAAAGGCGATAGCATCCAACAAAGGTCCGCCCAGTTTGGGTTCCACCATCATTTTCAAGTGTTTTTCACCCACTAAGCGTTGTTGTAGGATTTTAAATTCACCGTCGAACATCGGTTCAGGAAATGCCTGTCCCCAAGGCCCACCTTGACGCAAGGTTTCTGCCGTTGCCAAATTTAACAAATTCGCATTTAATTCACCGTCAGTCCAAATCGTGCCTTGTAATTGGTCTTCCGCCAATAATTCGCTAACCGTCTGATTAAAAATCTGACGAAAATCGTCAAAACGGCTTTCTTGAATACTCAATCCTGCCGCCATGGCATGCCCGCCAAATTTCAGAATTAAATCCGGATGCTGTGAATAAATCCGTTCCAGCACATCGCGAATATGTAACCCGGGGATGGAACGCGCAGACCCTTTCAACATGCCTCCTTGATCTTGAGCAAACGCAATCACCGGGCGATGAAACTGCTCTTTAATGCGTGATGCAAGAATGCCGAGCACACCTTGGTGCCAATCCGATTGATACAACACAATAGAATGGGGAATGTCCGTTTCAAGTGCGGTGGCATTTGCAAACAAATTTTGGCAGATGGTTAAGGCTTCTAACTTCATGCCCTGCTCGATTTCCTTGCGTGCTTGATTTAAACCATCCAGCTCCAATGCCAACGCACGAGCCGTTTCCATGTTTTCGGCTAACAAAAGCTCCACGCCCACGGACATATTATCCAGCCGTCCCGCCGCATTTAAACGCGGGCCAATGGAAAAGCCTAAATCCGCCGCCACGAAACGGGTCACGTCCCGCTTCGCCACTTCCGCCAATGCACGAATGCCGCAACGACAACGTTCGGCGCGAATACGGGCAATGCCTTGATAAACTAAAATACGATTATTTTGATCTAACGGCACCACATCGGAGACTGTGCCTAATGCCACTAAATCTAACAATTCCGTGAAATTCGGCTGATTTTTTGCATCAAATAGACCAAGTTCGCGGAATTTTGCCCGCAAGGCAAGCATAAGATAAAAAGTAACGCCTACACCGGCCAGATGTTTGGAGGGAAAACCGCAATGCGCCAAATTCGGATTCACAATGGCGTCGGCATTCGGCAGCGTTTCCGGTGGCAAGTGGTGGTCTGTCACAATCACCTTCACGCCTTGCGCCTTTAAAAAATCTACGCCCTCATGAGAAGAGACACCGTTATCTACGGTCATTAACAGTTCAACGCCTAAAGCCAATGCCTCTTGTGCCACGGCAACACTGAGCCCATAACCTTGCTCGAAACGGTTCGGCACTAAATAGGTGACATTAGCAAAGCCCAGTTGACGTAATGCGAGCACAGCCAATGCGGTACTGGTTGCACCATCAGCATCAAAATCGCCCACAATGACGATTTTCTGTTGTTTTTGATAGGCTTCTAGAAGAAATGCTACCGCAGTATCCATGCCCGACATGAGATTCGGATGATGCATGGCACTTAAAGTGCGGTCTAATTGGTTGGCGTTTTTAATGTGGCGCGAACGATAAAGACGATCCAACAAGGGATCGTCACAAAGTTTATCGCCTGCCGGCACATCGCGGCGTAAGATTCGTTTTTGCACAAAGAACCTGCATTAACCTTCTAAGGCAGCAAGTAAATCAGCCGGTTTCAAATAACCGCCGATAACATCACCTTCAGACGTAATGATTGTCGGTGTACCGGTGACGCCTAGTTGCACACCAAGCATATAATGTTTTTTCACCATGTTCGGGGTTTTCAATTCTTTCGGCAAATTGCCTTTTTCTGCTTCATTCAATGCAAACATCGGATCTTTTGCCGTCCAAATCGCTTCCATTTGACGTGCTGTTTGATTATCCAAACCACCACGCGGGAAGGCCAAATAGCGTACGGTAATACCTAAGTCGTTATATTCTTTAACTTGTTGATGCAATAAATGGCAGTAATGACAGGTAATATCCATAAAAACCGTCACAACATGTTTTTCATTTTTTGCCGGATACACAATCATTTCGTCTTTCAACGCATTGACTTTTTCCATCAGCAATTTATTAGAAACGTTGCTGATGCCGTTGTCGGTAAGTTTATAAATTTTACCTTGAATTAAATAGCTGCCATCTTCGCTGGCGTAGAAAATACCTTGATCACTGACAACGGTTTTCAAACCTTTAATCGGTGAGGTTTGAATTTCAATGTCTTTTGCGCCTAATTTTTCTAATTTACTTTTCAACACGGCATCGCTTGCGGTTGCCCCCACAGAAATCGCAAAAAGAGAAAGTGCGGTAATAATTTTTTTCATTTCTATTGTTCCTAAATTGTGAAAATAAGTGCGAATTATAAAAGTAATTGGCGGCTTATGCAAAATTGGGCGCATTATACTAACCCAATAAAATACTTGACTATAAAACTCAACTTTTTATATTCTAAAAAGCGTACAAGCTTTCTTGTACAACAACTTTACATCTTAAATTTACTCATAAGAGGTAATCCTAATGAAAAAACTTTTCAAAGTCGCTGCAGTATCTGCACTCACATTAGCTTCCGTTAGCGCATTCGCTGCGTCTCAACAAGCTGAAGAAGTGAAAAAATTTAAAGCTTGGGAAGAAACAGCTGGCCAAAAACTTGAAGCAAGTTTTGATGCAATTGCTACTGCCTCTGCAAGTAGCAATGTGGCCGCAACTGAAACTGCTGTTGCAGAATTTGATAAAAAAGCAGCAGAACATGTAGCTGAATTAGAAGCATTAGGCATTAAAAGTGAAGAAGTTTCACCACTTGTTGCTATGTATAAAGAATATGTAGATGCTGAAAAAGAAGTAGCTCAGCTAATTTTATCTCAAGTCAAATCACCATCTACTGACAACGCTGGTAAAGTTCCTGAAGCTGTCGCAAAAGCAAACGCAAAAGACGATGCTATTGACAAATTAGCAGATCAATTAGAAGAAAAATTCCCTGCTGACGAGTAATTCAGTTTTAGGTTAAATCAATTTAAAACCTTATTCATTCCTTATGAATAAGGTTTTTTATTATTCCATCACCTACCAAATCCCCGCAAAATCCCTTATAATCCCACACTTAATTTAGTATTTAAACACATTTAATCATCATGTTTGAAATCAATCCTATCAAAAATAAAATCACCGATTTAACCGACCGCACTTCAGTGCTTCGGGGGTATCTTTGACTTCGACGCCAAAACCGAGCGTTTAGAAGAAGTCAACGCCGAATTGGAACAGCCTGATGTATGGAACGACGCAGATAAAGCGCAAGCACTCGGCAAAGAGCGCGTCTCTTTAGAACAGGTGGTCAATACCATTAAAAATTTAGAGCAAGGCTTGGAAGATGTGGACGGCTTGTTGGAACTGGCCGTAGAAGCGGAAGACGAAGACACCTTCAACGAAGCCGTTGCCGAATTAGACGAACTGGAACAACAACTCGCCAAACTGGAATTCCGCCGCATGTTCAGCGGCGAACACGATGCGTGTGATTGTTATGTAGATTTGCAAGCAGGCTCCGGTGGTACCGAAGCGCAAGACTGGACGGAAATGTTACTTCGTATGTATTTGCGCTGGGCCGAAAGCAAAGGATTCAAAACCGAATTGATGGAAGTCTCCGACGGCGATGTGGCCGGTGTTAAATCTGCTACCATTCGTGTTAGCGGCGAATATGCCTTCGGTTGGCTACGCACAGAAACCGGTATTCACCGTTTGGTGCGTAAAAGCCCGTTTGACTCCAATAACCGTCGTCATACCTCATTCAGCGCTGCGTTTGTGTATCCTGAAATTGACGATGATATTGATATTGAAATCAATCCTGCCGATTTGCGTATCGATGTGTATCGTGCCTCCGGTGCAGGTGGTCAGCACGTGAACAAAACTGAAAGTGCGGTGCGAATTACGCATATGCCAAGCGGCATTGTGGTGCAATGTCAGAACGACCGCTCCCAACACAAGAACAAAGATCAAGCAATGAAACAACTGAAAGCGAAGTTGTACGAATTGGAATTGCAAAAGAAAAATGCCGACAAACAAGCCATGGAAGACAACAAATCCGACATCGGCTGGGGCAGCCAAATTCGTTCTTATGTGTTAGATGATTCTCGTATTAAAGATTTACGTACCGGTGTAGAAAACCGCAATACACAAGCCGTATTAGACGGTGATCTAGATCGGTTTATCGAAGCCAGTCTCAAGGCCGGACTCTAAAAGTGCGGTCATTTTTAAACACGTTTTTTAAAATTAAAGGTAAACAAAAATGTCAGAACAAGAAGTAAAAGAATTAGATTTAAACGGCGAAATGTTAGTCCGTCGTGAAAAATTAGCCGCCCTACGCACGAAAGGTAATGCGTTCCCAAACCAATTCCGTCGTGACGCACTCGCTCAAGATTTGCATGATAAATATGATGCGGAAGAAGGTGAAGCATTAAAAGAACAGCACGTTGAAATTGCGGTTGCCGGTCGTATCATGACGCGTCGTGCTATGGGTAAAGCCACGTTTATCACCATCCAAGATATGAGCGGCAAAATCCAGCTTTATGTTGCACGCGACAATCTACCTGAGGGCGTGTATGCCGATGATGTCGGTCACTGGGATTTAGGCGATATCGTGGGCGTAAAAGGATCATTATTCAAAACCAAAACCAACGAACTCACCGTTAAAGCCACCGAAGTACAATTGCTTACCAAAGCATTGCGTCCGTTACCGGATAAATTCCATGGCTTAACTGACCAAGAAGTGCGCTACCGTCAACGTTACTTGGATTTAATCTCTAACGAAGAATCCCGCCGTACTTTTATCATTCGTTCAAAAGTGGTTGCCGGTATTCGTGACTACTTCATTTCCAAAGGCTTTATGGAAGTAGAAACTCCGATGTTACAAGTGATTCCGGGCGGTGCTTCAGCACGTCCTTTCGTAACACACCATAATGCATTAGACGTAGATATGTACCTGCGTATTGCCCCTGAGCTTTACTTAAAACGCTTAGTGGTCGGCGGTTTTGAACGTGTATTTGAATTGAACCGTAACTTCCGTAACGAAGGCGTGTCAGTTCGTCACAACCCGGAATTTACCATGCTTGAATACTACCAAGCCTATGCCGACTACCACGATTTAATGGATAACACCGAAGAATTGTTACGCAAACTTGCCATCGACATTTTAGGCACAACCATCGTGAAATACGGTGAATACGAATTTGACTTTGGCAAACCATTCGAGCGTATCACGTTACACGAAGCCACCATTAAATACGGTGCAGACAAAGGCATCGTTAAAGAAGATTTATATGATATTGATCGCGCAAAAGCAGTTGCCGCTCGCTTAGGTATCGAAGTGCAAAAATCTTGGGGCTTAGGTAGCATTGTCAACGCCATTTTTGAAGAAGTGGCAGAGCATCATTTAATTCAACCGACTTTCTTAATGGCACACCCGGCGGAAATTTCACCGTTGGCACGTCGTAACGATGAAAACCCGGAAGTCACCGATCGCTTTGAACTCTTCATTGGTGGACGTGAAATCGGTAACGGTTTCTCCGAGCTAAACGATGCGGAAGATCAAAATGAACGCTTTGACGCTCAAGTGGCGGCTAAAGAAGCCGGCGATGACGAAGCGATGTTCAAAGATGAAGATTTCGTTGTCGCCCTTGAACACGGTTTACCACCAACAGCCGGCGAAGGCTTAGGTATCGACCGTCTCGCCATGCTTTACGCCAACGCCCCATCCATCCGCGATGTGATTTTATTCCCGGCAATGCGTCAGAAATAATTAACCTATAAAAAAAAAGGAAGTCGTTCGACTTCCTTTTTTATTTACCTTTTATTTTCAACATGTTAATTACATACACACTAAGCCCATCAATATGAAATAAACTTTTTTAACCACATCGTTAAATTTCACTTGATCGCTATATAATAATTTGTATAATGAGATCGTTTTCATTTAAGATAGTCGTCATTCTTAAACACAGTGGCCGGTGCAAACACTCCCCCACGTCTTTACCAAAGATATTCGCACCGGCCATTTTTTTCTTCTTATTCCCTACTAAAGCCATTATCATTACGCCATTCTTTTTCTTCATTCAGAGAACATCTATGCACAATTTAGCCCTAGAAAATCTACTCAATCAAAAGCTCAATAGCGCTACCATCAACGACTACGCCCCCAATGGCCTACAAGTAGAAGGCAAAGCGGAAATCAAAAAAATCATCACCGGCGTCACTGCCAGTCAAGCGTTAATTGATTATGCTGTTGAACAAAAAGCCGATGCATTGCTCGTTCATCATGGTTATTTTTGGAAAAGCGAAAATCCTTGTATTCGCGGCATGAAAGGCAAGCGAATCAAAACGTTATTAGTCAATGACATTAATTTATACGGCTATCATTTGCCTCTAGATGTTCATCCAGAGCTAGGCAACAACGCCCAGCTCGCCCAATTGCTCGGCATCGACAACCTTCAACCGCTAGAACAAAACACAGTCAGCATTCCGGTGTGGGGAACCTTAAAAGAAGCTTTAACTGCCGAACAGTTTGCTGAACGCATTGAGCGCGTTTTAAACCGCAAGCCGTTAATTTGCACAGAAAACGGACCGCACTTTATCCGCAAAATCGGTATCTGCACCGGTGGAGGCCAAGGTTACATTGATCTTGCTGCAGCCCAAGGTTGTGACGCCTTTATCACAGGAGAAGTATCGGAACAAACGATCCATTCTGCGAGGGAGCAAGGGATTCATTTCTTTGCGGCAGGCCACCACGCCACTGAACGTTATGGCGTAAAAGCCTTGGGCGAGTGGCTGGCAAAAGAACAGGGTTTTGACGTGGAATTTAAAGATATCGATAATCCAGCATAACTGGTTAAACCAAAGATCGCTACATTGCTCAAAACAAGCAAAACAAATATAATTTCGCCAATTTTTTCACTAAAACAAACAGGAATAATTATGGGTTTCTTAACAGGTAAACGTATTTTAGTTACAGGTCTCGCCAGCAATCGTTCTATCGCCTACGGCATCGCAAAGGCGATGAAAGAGCAAGGCGCAGAATTAGCGTTCACTTATTTAAATGAAAAATTACAACCGCGTGTTGAAGAATTTGCCAAAGAATTTGGCGCAAACATCGTGCTTCCGTTAGATGTGGCTACCGATGAAAGCATTCAAAACTGCTTCGCAGAATTAAGCAAACATTGGGATAAATTCGATGGTTTCGTACACGCCATCGCATTCGCACCGGGCGATCAATTAGACGGCGACTATGTCAATGCAGCAACCCGTGAAGGTTATCGCATTGCCCACGACATCAGCGCATACAGCTTCGTGGCAATGGCGCAAGCAGCACGTCCATATTTGAATCCGAATGCCGCATTATTAACGTTGTCCTACTTAGGTGCAGAGCGTGCCATTCCAAACTACAACGTGATGTGTTTAGCCAAAGCCTCTCTTGAAGCGGCAACCCGTGTGATGGCAGCTGATTTAGGTAAAGACGGCATTCGCGTGAACGCCATTTCCGCAGGCCCGATTCGTACCTTAGCGGCTTCCGGCATTAAAAACTTCAAGAAAATGTTGGCAACCTTCGAGAAAACCGCTGCATTACGCCGTACCGTGACTATCGAAGATGTAGGCAACTCCGCAGCGTTCTTATGCTCTGATTTAGCCTCCGGGATCACCGGTGAAATCGTCCATGTTGATGCCGGTTTCAGCATCACCGCCATGGGCGAATTAGGCGAAGAATAATTTTTCTTCCTTTATTTATCGGCAGGTTTTTAACCTGCCTTTTCTATTTGTAAGGCGGATTTTATTCCGCCATTTTATGATAATTTCGGCAGGCTCCACGCTGCCCTACGATAAAAATAATTATGTTCCAAGACAACCTATTACTCGCACAACTCAAACAACAAATTCATGACAGCAAAGAACGTGTAGAAGGCACGGTAAAAGGCTCCGATAAAGCCTATGGCTTTTTAGAATGTGATAAAAAAAGCTACTTTATTGCGCCACCTGCCATGAAAAAAGTGATGCACGGCGATAAGATCAGCGCCACTATCGAAAAACAAGGCGATAAAGCTCTGCCAGCATTCCTATTTGGGGCGCCTTAAAAGAACCGTTAACAGCCGAACAATTTGCCGAACGTATCGAACAGGTGTTAAACCGCAAACCATTAATTTGTACGGAAAACGGACCGCACTTTATCAGCAAAATCGGTATCTGCACCGGTGGAGGTCAAGGTTACATTGATCTTGCTGCAGCCCAAGGTTGCGACGCCTTTATTACAGGCGAAGTATCTGAACAAACGATCCATTCTACGAGGGAGCAAGGGATTCATTTTTTGCTGCAGGTCACCAAGCCTTGGGCGAGTGGCTGGCAAAAGAACACGGTTTTGAGGTGGAATTTAAGGATATGGATAATCCGACATAACAGATTTACCCTTGACTTCTCTATAAAATATATGTATAGAATAGTAACCATGTAGGAATAAAAGTATTATTTCTGCTGGTATTTTAATTATTACATTTTAACAAGAGGAGAAACACTATGAGTAAAGAATTTGATGCAAAACGCAAAGAACTATTAGAAGAACTGAATGACATTTTAAATAATGCTGAAGAGCTTTTTAATGAAAAAAGTGAAGCAGGCGCAGAAGAACTGAAAAAATTGAAAAAAAATTTAAGTTCTCAAATTAAAACAATTAAAGGACAATTTAGTTCTCTTCAAGAAGAAGCCGTTGAAAAAACCAAAGAGGTGATTAAAAGCACCGATACTCTAGTGCAAGAAAATCCTTACAAAGCCATCGGCACTGCTGGTGTTATTGGGTTATTACTGGGCGTACTCATCAGTAAAAAATAGTTGTTATTTACTAAAATCGTTCTACTAAATAATGGCTGCGTATACTAGTTTTTCTGCGCAGCCAATTTTCGTTTCAGACAGCTTAAGGAGATGGAATGCAAATCATACAAAAAATTAAAAATACATTGATTACAACCCTTGAGTTAACACAAATCCGTTTGCAAATGCTTCGGATTGACTTTATCCAGCTAAAAAATTCTTTGTTATCAACTCTCGTTATTATACTGTTCGCCTTCTTACTTTTATTAGTTTCTTTTATTAGTTTATTATTTGGTTTGAATTCCTACCTTTCTCCAGAAAATAAAATTACCGCATTTTTTTCTATCAGTGTTATCGCACTATTGATTGTTTTGTTTTTAGCCTTTGGGTTATCGCGTTTTTTGAAAAAACAAAAAACATTTATGATGGATACAGTAATAGAGATACAACAAGACATTAATGCATTAAAAAATATTATAGGTAAATCCAAACAAGAGTAGGAGAAGTGATAATGCGTTTAGAAGAAGAAAAAGAACTTTTAGTACTCAAGGGCAATATATTGCGACTTAAATTACGTTCACAAGGTAATACAACAAAACGAGAAATTTCATCTCCTCTCCAGAATATAAATTTCTTAGGTTCAGTGTTAAATCAACCCTTAATACGTTCTTTACTATTCACGGCAGTAAGTAAAAAACTGTTTACCGCCCGCAGCATTGTTGTTACTGGATTAGGCTTAGTTACGCTCTATGCACTTGGCAAACATAGTCAGCATAATCAATCTGAATAAATTAGCTTTTAATAAATTACCCTAACATATCGGAACACTTACTCTGATAATTGCTCCTATAAGGCAAAACAAGTATAATCTCGCCAATTTTTTCACTAAAACAAACAGGAATAATTATGGGTTTCTTAACAGGTAAACGTATTTTAGTTGCAGGTCTCGCTAGCAATCGTTCTATCGCCTACGGCATTGCAAAAGCGATGAAAGAGCAAGGCGCAGAATTGGCTTTCACTTATTTAAATGAAAAATTACAACCGCGTGTTGAAGAATTTGCCAAAGAATTCGGCGCAAACATCGTGCTTCCGTTAGACGTTGCCACCGATGAAAGCATTCAAAACTGCTTCGCAGAATTAAGCAAACATTGGGATAAATTCGATGGTTTCGTACACGCCATCGCATTCGCACCGGGCGATCAATTAGACGGCGACTATGTCAATGCAGCAACCCGTGAAGGTTATCGCATTGCCCACGACATCAGCGCATACAGCTTCGTGGCAATGGCGCAAGCAGCACGTCCATATTTGAATCCGAATGCCGCATTATTAACGTTGTCCTACTTAGGTGCAGAGCGTGCCATTCCAAACTACAACGTGATGTGTTTAGCCAAAGCCTCTCTTGAAGCGGCAACCCGTGTGATGGCAGCTGATTTAGGTAAAGACGGTATTCGTGTGAACGCCATTTCCGCAGGCCCGATTCGTACCTTAGCGGCTTCCGGCATTAAAAACTTCAAGAAAATGTTGGCAACCTTCGAGAAAACTGCTGCATTACGCCGTACCGTGACAATCGAAGATGTGGGTAACTCCGCTGCGTTCTTATGCTCTGATTTAGCCTCCGGGATCACCGGTGAAATCGTCCATGTTGATGCAGGCTTTAGCATCACCGCCATGGGCGAATTAGGCGAAGAATAATTTTTCTTCCTTTATTTATCGGCAGGTTTTTAACCTGCCTTTTCTATTTGTAAGGCGGAGTTTACTCCGCCATTTTATGATGATTTCGGCTGCCTCCACGCTGCCCTACGATAAAAATAATTATGTTCCAAGACAACCCATTACTCGCACAACTCAAACAACAAATTCATGACAGTAAAGAACGTGTAGAAGGCACGGTAAAAGGCTCCGATAAAGCCTATGGCTTTTTAGAATGTGATAAAAAAAGCTACTTTATTGCGCCACCTGCCATGAAAAAAGTCATGCACGGCGATAAGATCAGCGCCACTATCGAAAAACAAGGCGATAAAGAACAAGCCGAACCGGAAGCCTTAATCGAGCCGATGCTTACCCGTTTTATCGCGAAAGTGCGGTTCAATAAAGACAAGAAATTACAGGTGCTTGTTGATCACCCTAACATCAATCAGCCCATTGGCGCCGCACAAAGCAAAGCCGTCAAAGAAGAATTACAGGAAGGCGATTGGGTTGTGGCAACCTTAAAAACCCACCCGTTGCGCGACGATCGCTTTTTCTATGCGCAAATCACTCAATTTATTTGCCACGCCGAGGATGAACTGGCACCTTGGTGGGTAACCCTTGCTCGTCACGAACAACCGCGTGAACCGGTGCAAGGACAAGATCACTATGAAATGCAGGATCAAGAAACGCGCGAAAATCTGACCGCGCTTCACTTCGTCACCATCGACTCTGAAACCACGCAGGACATGGACGATGCCTTATATATTGAGCCTATCACCTCAAACGGTGAACAAACCGGCTGGCAATTAGTGGTGGCCATTGCCGATCCGACGGCTTACATCAGTTTAAATTCACAAATCGAAAAAGACGCCAAACAACGTTGTTTCACCAATTATCTGCCCGGCTTCAATATTCCGATGTTGCCGCGCGAACTTTCCGATGAGCTTTGTTCCTTAAAACCCCACGAAATCCGTCCGGCATTGGTTTGCTACATTCAAACGGACTTACAGGGCAACATCAGCGCGCCGGCAAAATTTGTGTTAGCCGATGTGCAATCAAAAGATAAATTGACGTATAACCGAGTTTCCGATTACTTAGAAGGCAAAGCCAATGCTTGGCAGCCTGAAAACCCGGAAACAGCACAACAAATTCACTGGTTGCATCAATTTACCCTGACCAGAACGCAATGGCGCAAAACCTACGCACTGCTTTTTAAAGAAAAACCGGATTATTCTTTTGTGCTGGCAGAAAATGGCAAAGTGCAAGAAATTAAAGCGGAATACCGCCGTATTGCCAACCAAATCGTGGAAGAATCCATGATTATCGCCAATATTTGCGCCGCCCAATTTTTACATGAAAATCTGCAATGCGGCATTTTCAACACGCACAGCGGATTCGATAAAAAATTCTTGGAAAACGCGCACAATTTCTTGTTAGCTAATTTAGCCAATGATGAAAATAAAGCAGAATTACAAAGTCGTTATGCGCCAGAAAATTTGGCGACCTTAAAAGGTTACTGCCAAATGCGCCATGATATTGAACCGATTGAAGGGGATTATTTGGAATTCCGTTTGCGTCGTTTCCTCACTTTTGCTGAATTTAAAGCAGAATTGGCACCGCACTTTGGCCTGGGCTTAAATGGCTACGCCACGTGGACGTCGCCAATTCGAAAATATTCAGATATGGTGAACCATCGCTTAATCAAAGCCCATTTAGCGGGCCGAGATTTTGCTAAACCGGAGGAAAGCGTACTCGCGCGCTTGCAAGAAGCCCGTCGCCAAAATCGTTTGGTGGAGCGAGATATTGCCGACTGGTTATATTGCCGTTATTTGGCGGATAAAGTCGCCGAAAAACCGGAATTTGAAGCGGAAGTGCAAGATGTGAGCCGCGGTGGTTTACGCGTGTTATTGCTGGAAAACGGCGCTTCCATGTTTATTCCCGCCTCAACGCTGCACGACAATAAAGAAGAGGTTGTAATTAATCCTGATGAAATCGCTTTTTATGTGAAAGATCAGCGCCAATACAAAATTGGCGATATCTTGCGTGTAAAGTTAACCGAAGTCCGTGAAGACACACGCAGCATTGTTGGCGTAGTGATTAAATAAAAAAGTGCGGTAGGTTTTACAGATGTTTTATAAAACACCATAAAAAAACCACCGCACTTGCTATAAAAAATCCTGCTTAAACATCAAGCTTAAGCAGGATTTTCTTTTATGCAGGCTATGTTTTAGTTTGCGCAAGTTTGACAAGCGGCTTGGAACATCCAAACTAATTTTTCTTGCTCTTTAATGTAATCACTCATTTGTGAAGCAGTACCTTCGTCATCGGCATCCCCAGCCAACGCAAGAATTTCACGTTGTTGTGTCAGCAACACTTTGAAACCTTCTAAAGTGCCTCTTAAACAAGCCGCCGCACTGCTCACTGCAATTTCTTCTTTAATACGGGAATGGCTTAAATATTGGCTAAATGCGTTGTTCGGCGTATAACCTAAGGTCAAAATACGTTCTGCAACTTCATCCACTTTTTCCACAAGATCAGTATAAATTTCTTCAAATTTTGCATGTAATTCAAAGAAATTCACGTCTTTGATATTCCAGTGATATCCACGCACGTTGGTATAAAACACTTGGTAAGTGGCTAATAATTCATTTAATTTTGCTGCTAAGACTTCAGATTTTGCGGTATCTAAACCAATCATTGTTTTTGACATAATGTGTTCTCCTATACTTTGTTAATTTATAAAAGATGAACGATTTAAACCTCAAACCATTCGTTTTTGTTGGCGTAAGTATAGAAAAAAGCACATAATAGCGCCAATTGTTACACCAAATAGAATTGATAGATAATAAAAATTAAAAAATTGAAAACAATTTTCAAAAGCTATCAAAAGGAAATATAAATGACAGACACAACTCAAGAAACAATATCCACTCAAAAAAACACACGGAAAAAAGCCCTAAGTATTTTCTTCGTTATCCTCATTCTTATCACCGTTCTCACCGGATTATATTGGTTCTTTTTTATTAAAAATTACCAAACCACCGAAGACGCTTACGTGAGTGGCAATCAAGTCATGATTTCCTCGCAAATTGCCGGAAATGTGCGACAAATTAATGCAGAAAACATGGATTTTGTGCACGCGGGAGATGTATTACTTGAGTTGGATGACACGGATTATCAACTGAGTTTCAATCAAGCGCAAAGTACCTTAGCAAGTGCAGTACGCCAAATTTCGCAGCTGGGCTACACCGTTAAACAACTGGAAGCAACGGTTCAAGCCAACCAAACGGCGTTGACGAAAGCACAAGGCGATTTAGCGCGCCGTGAACTGTTAGGGAAAAGCGGAGCGATTGATAAAGAATCGCTACAACACGCGAGAGAAGCGGTAATGACAGCGGAAGCCAACTTAAAAGCGGTTAAAAACCAACTTGCTGCTAATAAATCTTTATTAATGAATGTGCCGCTGAAAGAACAGCCGGAAATTCAAAAAGCCATCAGTTCGGTCAAACAGGCATGGCTCAATTTACAACGTACCAAAATCACCAGCCCGGTCGATGGCTATGTGGCGCGCCGAAGCGCGCAAGTGGGACAAAAAGTTGCCGTGGGTAGCTCGCTAATGGCGATTGTTTCCAACGAACAAATGTGGGTAGATGCCAATTTCAAAGAAACACAATTAAAAGACGTGCGAATCGGTCAACCGGTGAAATTATCCTTTGATTTATACGGCCATGATGTGAAATTTGACGGCAAAGTAGAAGGTATCGAAATGGGTACCGGCAGCGCATTTTCTTTGCTCCCTGCCCAAAATGCCACCGGTAACTGGATCAAAGTGGTGCAACGCGTGCCAGTTCGTATTAGCCTAGATGCACAACAAATCGCTAACTACCCGTTGCGTATGGGCTTATCTACCTTGGTTGAAGTGAATATTTCAGATACCAACGGTGAAATATTGTCGCAACAAAAACGTACTACGCCGCTCTATTCCACCAATACGTTGAATTATGATCAAAGTGCGGTGGAAAATCTCATCGAAAAAATTATTCGCGACAACACAAACTAAGGCTTGCCCATCATGCAAAAACCCATTGAAGGTGCTGCCCTTGGCATCATTACGTTAGCGCTGTCTCTTGCCACGTTCATGCAAGTATTGGATTCCACCATTGCAAACGTGGCGATCCCCACGATTTCGGGCGATCTCGGCGCATCGTTCAGCCAAGGCACTTGGGTGATTACCTCTTTCGGCGTCGCCAATGCCATTTCTATTCCCATTACCGGCTGGCTTGCCAAACGTTTTGGGGAAGTAAAATTATTCCTCATTTCCACCGCACTTTTTGTGTTAGCCTCTTGGCTATGCGGCATTTCCCATAGCTTGGAAATGTTGATTCTGTGCCGTATTTTCCAAGGATTAGCGGCAGGCCCGATTATTCCGCTGTCTCAGAGTTTGCTACTCAATAACTATCCTCCGGAAAAACGGGGCATGGCATTGGCATTTTGGGCAATGACCATAGTAGTTGCACCGATTTTCGGTCCCATTCTCGGTGGTTGGATCAGTGATAATTTACATTGGGGGTGGATCTTCTTTATTAATGTACCCGTTGGACTGTTCATTATCAGTACCAGTTGGAAAATATTAATGCCACGAGAAAGTAAAATTCAGCACCAACCGATTGATACGGTGGGATTAGTCTTATTGGTGTTGGGCGTAGGTTGCTTGCAATTAATGCTGGATCAAGGGCGTGAACAAGATTGGTTCAACTCCACTGAAATCATTATCCTTGCCGTCATTTCCGCCGTAACCTTAACCGCGCTTGTCATTTGGGAACTGACGGACGACAACCCGGTAGTAGATATTTCCCTATTCAAGCAACGCAATTTCACTGTGGGCTGTTTATCCACCAGCTTGGCATTTTTAATTTATCTCGGCTCCGTCGTATTAATTCCCTTGTTGTTGCAACAGGTTTTTGGCTACACCGCCACTTGGGCAGGTTTAGCATCCGCCCCCGTAGGGCTCTTTCCTATTTTGTTATCCCCTCTTATCGGTAAGTTTGGACATAAAATCGATATGCGTATTTTGGTCACCGTCAGCTTTGTGGTCTATGCCATTACCTTTTATTGGCGTGCCGTTACCTTTGAGCCGGGAATGAGTTTTGCCGATGTAGCACTGCCGCAAATGGTGCAAGGGTTAGCCGTCGCCTGTTTTTTCATGCCACTTACGACTATTACGCTGTCCGATTTACCGGCACACAAAATGGCATCCGCCTCAAGCTTGTTTAACTTTTTGCGTACCCTTGCCGGCTCCATCGGTACTTCCCTTACGACATTCTTGTGGTATAACCGTGAAGCCGTTCACCACTCACAGCTGACTGAAGCCATTACGCCGTATAACCCTACTGCACAACAGTACTACCAAATGATGGAGCGTTTCGGTATGGGTGAAGAACAAACTTCTTCCCTGCTTGCCCGTAACATCACATCGCAAGGTTTTATCCTCGGCGCCAACGAGATTTTCTGGTTATCCGCCGTGCTGTTTTTGGCATTATTTATTTTGGTCTGGTTTGCCAAACCGCCTTTTGGAAGCCGCAGCTAAAGTGCGATCCAAAAAATAAATATTTTTCACTTTTATTTACAAATCAATAACAAACACCTATAGTAATGCGCGTTAGTCGGGGTGCTCCGTTGGTTTAAATAACGGAGCTGAGAAATACCCGTGAACCTGATACAGTTAGCACTGACGTAGGAAACTAATGCACTTCACTCTGCTTCCATGGCTTCTTTCAGCCAATTTCCCCGTTTAGTTGTTAGCTGGTTTTGTTTTTCAATCTCACCAAGGATTAAATCAATGACCAAGCTTTCTAAAAATTATTCACCACTAAAAACATCCTTAAAAACAACCGCACTTTGCTTACTTCCAATGCTGTTTTATACACAAAACGCCCAAGCGGAAGGCAAACTGACCATTTATTGCAGCGTACAAAATGTCACCTGTGAAAAAGTTACGAAACGCTTTGCCGAAAAATACAACGTCGATGCCCAATTTGTACGAAATAGCACTGGCACCGTACTCGGTAAAATCAAAGCAGAAAAAGAAAATCCACAAGCCGATGTATGGTTTGGCGGCACATTTGAACCGCACTTACAAGCCGCCGACCAAGGTTTACTCGCGACCTATCGTTCTCCGTTACAAAAAAACATCATGCCACAATTTAAGAAATTAATGGATGAACGAGGCGATTACACATCAATCATCTATTTAATGGAAGTCGCCATTGGCGTGAATACGGAAAAATTAAAACAGCTCAATATTCCGGAACCAAAATGCTTTGCCGATTTGCTTAAACCGGAATTCAAAAATCAAATTCAATATGCCGATCCTCGCGTATCCGGCACGGGCTATTCTTTTCTGACGACATTAGTTCAGCTTTGGGGCGAAGAAAAAGCGTTTGATTACTTGAAAAAACTCAATGCGAACGTGGCCCAATATTCCAAAAGTGGCTTAGCCACCGGCAACTTAGCGACCGGTGAAGTAGGCGTTGATATTGCCTTTATGCATGGCTATGTACGTGAAAAAGGCAAAGGCGCACCGGTAAAAGGCATTTTACCTTGTGAAGGCGTGGGCTACACGTTAGGGTCGGTAAGCATTATCAAAGGCGCACGTAATCTAGAAAATGCCAAACACTTCGTGGACTTCGTTCTCGACACCGAAGCGCAAGAAATCCCATGGCGCGAATCCGACTCTTACCAAATCCCTGCTAATATTCATGCAAAAGCCTCCCCAAAAGCCAGCGATCCAAGCAAATTAAAATTATTAGATATTGATTTCATCCGTTTTGGTTCCGATTCTGAAAGCAAACGCTTAATTGAGCGCTGGGTTGAAACGGTAAAAGGAGAAAAATAGCTGAGAAAAAAGTGCGGTGGAAATTTTAATCATTTTATAATTTATATCTCATAAGATATAAAACATAATTTATACTTTACAAGATATAAAATCAAACTTATACTCCATAAAGTATAAAGTGAATTCTATACGCTATACCGTATAAGGAGTAAAAATGGTTATTACCACCGCAAAAATGCTTTCTCATGTAATTCGGGAATTTCGCTATCAAGGCGAGCTCTCACAAACCGATGTTGCTAAACTCGCCGGAACGACTCAAGCCAGAATTTCAGCGTTTGAGAATGAGCCGGAGCGTTCTAAATTAGAAACGCTGTTTAAGATTTTGGCAGGATTAGAGCTAGAGCTTATTGTGCAACCACGTAAAAAGTCATCTGATACTAATCTATCAATCAAAGAGCCAACAGCAACATACGATGACGATGAGGCATGGTGATGAGTAACTCGATTCTAAACGTTGCCATGAATGGCTTGTTAGTCGGTGAATGGCGAAAACTGACCAGTGGCGCAACCGAATTTCAATACGCTGAAAAATGGTTGGAGTCTGTGCGTTCGCGTCCCATTTCATTGTCACTGCCTTTGTCGCACAAAATTTATCGAGGAGATTCCGTTTACAATTTCTTCGATAATCTCCTCCCCGACAACGAACAGATCCGTTCACGTATTCAACAACGTTTCCAAACCTCAACGAAATCGCCATTTGATTTGCTTTCTGCGATTGGACAAGATTGTATTGGTGCAATTCAGCTTTATCAGGGGCAAAGCCGCTCAGTACGTCAAATTTATGCAGAACCGCTAAATGACAAAGAGGTGGAAAACGTGCTGAAAAACTACCGCACTTTTCCTCTCGGCATGGAAGAAAGCGAGGATTTCCGAATTTCTTTGGCCGGTGCTCAGGAAAAAACAGCGCTACTTTATTATCAGAATCAATGGCAGCGCCCTTTGCATTCCACCGCGACCAGTCATATTTTTAAACTCCCGATTGGTATGGTGGCACAAGGGCAGCTTGATCTTTCCGGCAGCTGTGAAAATGAATGGCTTTGCTTGAATATTATGAAAGCCTTCGGTTTGCCGGTTCCTCGAAGCCAAATTCAGTATTTTGGTGAAATGAAAGTGCTGATTGTGGAGCGCTTTGATCGCCGTTGGTCTGAAAATAGGAGTTGGCTAATTCGTTTGCCACAGGAAGATATGTGCCAAGCACTCAACATCGCTCCTGCACGAAAATATGAAAATGACGGCGGGCCGAGCATTCTGCAAATTATGTCGCTTCTCAACGGTTCATCCAACGCCCAAGCAGATCGCAAGCAGTTTTTTAAAGCGCAAATTGTTTTCTGGCTACTTTGTGCCATTGACGGCCATGGCAAAAATTTCAGTTTATTTTTGGAACAAGAGAATCGCTATCGTCTCACACCATTTTATGACGTGATGTCCGCCTATCCGCTCATCAAACACAACGGACTACAAAAGCAAAAAGTCAAAATGGCAATGGCGTGGCACGGAGAAAATAAACATTATTTATGGGATAAAATACAACTGCGCCACATTTTCAACACTGCTAAACTCGCCGGCCTAGCAAAGGAAACAGTAGAAGACATTTTGCATGAAATCAGTAGCCTATACCCAAGAGTAAATGACATAAATACCCATGGATTGCCTGATGAAATTGTCGATCCTATTTTCATGGGATTGGATATGCAGATGAGAAAGATAAGTTAAAAAGTGCGGTGAATTTCCACCGCACTTTTTTGTTTCTGAAAATAAAAAACGTCGGCATAACCGACGTTTTTTTATTACTCTATTAAAGCGCTTCAATCGCTTTATACTGCTCACGAATTTTTTCTAATCCGGATTGGTATTCGGCTTGTTTTTCGCGCTCTTTGGCGATAACCGCTTCCGGGGCTTTGGAGACGAAGGCTTCGTTGCTGAGTTTGCTTTCAATGCGTTTAACTTCGTTTTGATATTTTTCAATCTCTTTAGTTAAACGGGCAAGCTCGGCTTCTTTGTTGATGAAACCTGCCATCGGTACGAGAATTTCGGTGTTGCCGACTAACTTCGCCACAGCCAATGGCGCTTGTTCGCCTTCTTTAAGTACGCTGACGTTGTCTAACTTCGCCATGGCTTGTAAAAGTGCGGTCTGTTTTTCCAGTATTTTTTGCTCGTCCGCAGGAATATTACGGAATAACAGATCGAGGCCTTTGCTTGGTGCAATGTTGCTCTCGGCGCGAATGTTACGCACGGCAACGATCACTTCTTTAAGCCAATTGATATCGGTTTCAGCCTCGGCATCAAAGGCGTTTTCTTCCACTTGTGGGAAAGGTTGTAACATAATGCTGTCCGCGGTGATACCCATGAAACCTTTCACTTTTTGCCAAATTTCTTCGGTAATAAATGGCATAAGCGGGTGTGCTAAACGCAACAATTTTTCCAACACATGAACCAAGGTTTGGCTTGCTGCACGAATTTGCGCAGCGCTGCCGTTGGCAAATACCGGTTTGGTGAGTTCCAAATACCAGTCGCAGAATTGGTTCCAAGTGAATTCATAAATCGCATTCGCGCAAAGGTCGAAACGGTATTGGCTTAATGCACTGCGGAAAGTTTCTACTGTGCGATTGAATTCAGATTGAATCCAGCGATCTGCCACAGAGAATTCAATTTCGCCTTGGCTTAAATCTAATTTGTCATTGGTGAGCACGAAACGGCTTGCATTCCACAACTTGTTACAGAAGTTGCGATAGCCTTCTAGGCGTTTCATATCCCAGTTGATGTCACGACCGTTTGAAGCCAATGCCGCTAATGTGAAACGCAATGCGTCTGTACCGTGAGCAGCAATACCCTCAGCAAACTCTTTGCGGGTCGCTTTTGCAATTTTCTCTGCTAATTGCGGCTGCATCATGTTGCCGGTGCGTTTTTCAAGTAAATCTTCAAGGCTGATGCCGTCAATCATATCGATTGGGTCAAGTACATTACCTTTCGATTTCGACATTTTTTGGCCTTGCTCATCACGGATTAAGCCCGTCACGTACACCGTTTTGAACGGCACTTGCGGTTTGCCGTTTTCATCTTTCACGAAGTGCATCGTAAACATAATCATACGCGCAACCCAGAAGAAGATGATGTCAAAGCCAGTGATTAACACATCGGTCGGGTGGAACATTTTGAGTTCTTTGGTTTGCTCCGGCCAGCCTAAGGTGGAGAACGTCCACAAGCCTGATGAGAACCAGGTATCTAACACATCTTCATCTTGTTTCAGTTCCACCGCAGAATCTAAGCTGTATTTTGACCGCACTTCGGCTTCGTTGCGCGCGACATAAACGTTACCTTCCGCGTCATACCACGCCGGAATACGGTGTCCCCACCAAAGTTGGCGAGAGATACACCAATCTTGAATATCACGCATCCAAGAGAAGTAAAGGTTTTCGTATTGTTTCGGCACGAATTGGATTTCGCCGTCTTCCACTGCTTTAATTGCCACATCGGCAAGCGGTTTCACGCTCACATACCATTGATCGGTAAGCATTGGCTCAATCGGCACGCCGCCACGGTCGCCATAAGGCACTTTCAAATCATGCGGTTTAATTTCGTCTAATAAGCCAAGTGCTTCAAAATCTGCCACAATTTTTTTACGGGCAGCGAAACGTTCTAAGCCACGGAAATCAACAGGAATTGTCGCTTCATAGCCGACAAGCGGTTTACCGTCAGTACCAATAATTTCTGCTTCATCACGAATATCCGCATTTAAGGTTAAGACGTTAACCATTGGCAAGCTGTGACGTTTACCCACTTCATAGTCGTTAAAGTCGTGCGCAGGGGTGATTTTCACTACACCGGTACCGAATTCACGATCCACATATTCATCGGCAATAATCGGAATTTCACGGTTAGCCAATGGCAGAACCACGGTTTTACCAATTAAAGATTGATAACGCTCATCTTCCGGATGAACTGCAACCGCCGTATCGCCCAACATAGTTTCCGGACGCGTGGTTGCCACCACTAAATAATCTTTGCCATCCGCCGTTTTTGCGCCGTTAGCTAACGGATAACGGAAATGCCAAAGGGAACCTTTGCTCTCTTTGTTTTCCACTTCTAAATCAGAAATCGCGGTGTGAAGTTTTGGATCCCAGTTTACCAAGCGTTTGCCACGGTAAATTAAACCTTCCTCGTGCAAGCGAACAAACACTTCTTTTACTGCGTTAGATAAACCATCGTCCATAGTGAAACGCTCACGTTCCCAGTCGATGGAGTTACCTAAACGGCGCATTTGTTGGCTGATCGTACCGCCTGAATAGGCTTTCCAATCCCAAATTTTGTTGATGAACGCTTCGCGACCATAATCATGGCGAGTTTTGCCTTCTTCTGCAGCGATTTTACGCTCCACCACCATTTGGGTGGCGATACCCGCGTGGTCTGTCCCCGCTTGCCATAAGGTGTTATGCCCTTCCATACGGTTAAAACGGATTAAGGTATCCATTAAGGTTTGCTGGAACGCGTGTCCCATGTGTAAGGAACCTGTGACGTTCGGCGGCGGAATCGCAATGCAATAGCTCGGCGCATTTTCATTTTCAGACGGTTTAAAATAACCGCTCTCTTCCCAATGTTGATAAAGGGCTTGTTCTACCGCAGACGGATTGAAACGGTCTGCCATTTCGAATTTTTGTGTCATTTATTTTTTCTCTTTACCTAGCGTGAAATTTAATTATTTAGCATTCAGGCAGATCCCATTTTTTTGCTGGAATTCCATCCTTATAATGAATAACGCTATCTGTTTTAGCTGGACTAAATTTAAAATGATATTTTTTTATTTCTTTGAAATAAATTTCAGTATTATAAAGTCCCTTTTCATTTGGTAAAAGATAGAACACTTCATCAATAATTGTATCTATATCTAAATTATAAATAGGTTTATTAGCTACTTGTTGAAGATAATAATATCCCTTATCTTGAGCTATAAATTTAAAAACTTGATCTTCAATCAATGCATTATTGGAACGTTCAACCAATTTAACATAAGCGTCAGCTTTTACCTTACTTTCAGATAAATACTTTTCTAAATGCTTAAACGGTGAGTTACTAAAAACACCTCTAGTAAAATTAGGTATCAGTGGTTCTTTTAAAGTTAATACTTGAGAAAAACCATCCTGAACTAGACACTGTCTAGCTTCATCTTTTTTATAAATAGAAATCATGTTCGTCGCAAAATTATTAACACTTAATATAGCATAATCTTCACCTGTATAATCTTCATACCTTGAAGAAACAACATCTAAATTAGTACATGAAATTAACAACTGTGAAATTGAAAATAATAAAATTGATTTAATATATTTTCTCAAAACAAATTTCCTCTAATTTTTCAATCTAAAATTTATTAATACAAACTTACCTTCACTCAGATAAATACTCCGAATCACTTCTTTCAATTCCTCCAACCCCATATTTTCCTGCTTCGCATGTCGTTCCGTCAGTTCATCAAGAGTAATCGGCGACACGCTTAACACTTCAATGGTGCAGAAGTATTGATTATCTTCAAATCGACCCACACGCAAAATATCGCCTGCTTTAAAATGGCTTTCGGATTTGTCCCGAATGGTGATGGTTTTGCGCCCAGCGAGAATATCGGCTTCAAAGCGTTGGTAAAAAGTGATGTCGTTCATAAAAGTGCGGTCAATTTTTTAAGTGTTTTTTGTAACCATCCCCCTCTTTGGCAAAGAGGGGCGTTTTTTTATATCGTTATACCTGCTCCGTAGTCAACGTCCAGCCTAACTGTCTCAGTTGTTTATAACGTTCACGCGCCAAGGCTTTTGGTTGTTCTTCCACAGGAACAAAGTCGATAATTTGGTTAAAACTATTAATGTATTCCGGCAGTTGCGGTTGCAGATTAATCAGCAAATCACGGCTTTGTGCATTCCGTTTGCCCGTCCAACTAATTTCAATGGGCGTGGCATACGTGGTAGCTTCGCCGGAAAGGTTATGCGGAACGAACTCGTCGGGTTCTCTTTGCCACAACGCCTCATCAATATTGAGCGCCTGCGCTTCACTTTCACACACTAATAAAACACGTTTTCCCAAACGCCAAGCGGATGCCGCTAAATCGCAAGCAAGGCTTTCCACGGCAGACAAATTTGACTGCGCAGGAGATCTGTCGGAAAGCAGGTAAAATTGCGCGTTTTTCGGCATAAATAACACGTCCCAATTAGGAAAAATGAGTTGCAAGATTTTAGCGGAAATCGGCTGAAATATAAAATGTTAATTTCCGAAACCTTTCGCCGCCAACCGACCGCACTTTATGATCTAAGTCACAAAACCGATTTTCTGTTTGTAATTTCAGTTCATAGATGAGTCAGGCGGTGTTAAAATTTGGCTGACTTTTCATTAATAATCAATAAGAGGTAATTACAATGGCATTTCGTATTGAAAAAGACACCATGGGTGAAGTTCAAGTTCCGGCAGACAAATACTGGGCTGCTCAAACCGAACGTTCCCGCAACAATTTCAAAATCGGTCCTGCGGCATCTATGCCACATGAAGTCATCGAAGCCTTTGGTTATTTGAAAAAAGCGGCGGCATTCGCCAACCATGATTTAGGTGTGTTGCCTGCTGAAAAACGTGATTTAATCGCACAAGCTTGCGATGAAATTTTAGCAAATAAATTAGACGATCAATTCCCGTTGGTGATTTGGCAAACCGGTTCCGGTACACAATCCAACATGAACGTGAACGAAGTGGTGGCAAACCGCGCTCACGTTTTACACGGTGGCAAATTGGGCGAAAAATCCATTATTCACCCGAATGATGATGTGAACAAATCCCAATCTTCCAACGATACCTTCCCAACCGCAATGCACATTGCCGCATACAAAAAAGTTGTCGAAACCACCATTCCTGCCGTAGAACGTTTACAAAAAACCTTTGCAGCAAAATCTGAAGCCTTTAAAGATGTGGTGAAAATCGGCCGTACGCACTTAATGGATGCAACCCCATTAACATTAGGTCAAGAATTCTCTGCCTATGCGGCGCAATTACACTTCGGTTTACTTGCATTGAAAAATACCCTACCGCACTTACGCCAATTGGCCCTTGGTGGGACGGCAGTGGGTACCGGTTTGAATACGCCGAAAGGCTATGATGTGAAAGTGGCTGAATACATTGCTAAATTCACCGGTCTGCCGTTCATCACCGCAGAAAACAAATTTGAAGCCTTGGCAGCGCATGATGCTATCGTGGAAACCCATGGCGCATTACGTCAACTTGCTATGAGCTTGTTCAAAATTGCCAACGACATTCGTTTATTGGCATCCGGTCCGCGTTCCGGTATCGGCGAAATCTTAATTCCTGAAAATGAACCGGGTTCTTCCATCATGCCGGGTAAAGTTAACCCAACCCAATGTGAAGCCATGACCATGGTATGCGCACAAGTGTTTGGTAACGACACCACGATCGCGTTCGTCGGCTCTCAAGGTCACTTCCAATTGAATGTATTCAATCCGGTAATGATTGCGAACTTCTTACAATCCGCCCAATTATTGGCAGATGCCTGTGTTTCTTTCGACGAACACTGCGCAACCGGTATCGAACCAAACTACCCTCGCATTAAACAACAACTTGAAAATTCATTGATGTTGGTCACCGCACTTAATACCCATATTGGTTATGAAAATGCGGCGAAAATTGCGAAAACTGCACACAAAAACGGTACCACCTTACGCGAAGAAGCCATTAATCTTGGCTTAGTTTCTGCGGAAGACTTCGACAAATGGGTGCGTCCGGAAGATATGGTAGGCAGCTTAAAATAACGTGATGCGTTAAATTAAGCCATGAGTAAAGAAGACGGGATCATTTCCCGTCTTTTTTGCTATAATCGCGCACATAAATTTTTATGACGGATTTTTTATGAAATTAAAATCGCTGCTGTTTATTTTAAGCTTATTTCCTACCGCACTTTCTGCCCATTGGGTCAATGTGGGCACTGCCGACTATAACTGGGGGCCGTTCTTGGTTTATTCCATTGATTTGGCGACTGAAGACGGTGCATATCAGGAAAATCAATTGCCTATCATGCTTTCCTTCAAATATGAAAAGCCCGTTGAAGGTAAAAATTTTGCGATTAGCTTAATTAAAGAAATAGAATTTCTAAAAGCGGATAAAGCGAAAAGTGATGTGTGGCTAAAAGACATGCAGGCTATTTTCCCGGATTTCTCACCAAACGATGTATTGCGTTACATTGCGTTACCCGATAGAGGCTATTTCATGTTAAACGACTCGATTTTAGATCATGAATTTGATCCGGAATTTAGCCGTTTATTTGCCGGCATTTGGTTAGCGCCAAACAGCAATTTTATAAAATTACAGCCGCAATTATTAGGCAAAGAAAAAAATGCCACACCGGCAGAAGAATTTAAAACGCAACCGGAAATTGCGCCGCTGAGCGAAGATGATGCCAGTCCACAATTACCGCCGAATTTTCCGTTAAATAATAAGAATCCGGAATTTGGTTAGAATGCAAAAACAAAGGGTAGCGAAACGCTACCCTTCTTTTTATCTCAAAACCTTACGCTTCTTTAAATGCTTTGATTTGCTGTAAATGATGAGAAATTTGCTTGAATTTATGACTTTCTTTTTCATCCCACACAATGTCGTAATACGGGGATAAAACCTCCGCACTACGTTTGGAATCCAGCACGCCGTCTTCAACGGATAAAAAAACCAGACAGCGACCTTTATTCTTCATGCGGAAATTTTCCACGCATTTAGTAGAAATGTCTTCGTATTCTTCCGGACGATCGATCTTGCCCGTCATATTTTCTTGCGGGAATAAATTCGGGTTGAAAATCGCCTGTTTAATGCCGCACAAGAAGCCAATACGCTCCGCCCAGTAGCCACCCAACCCAACGCCGCAAATCAACGGGTTCTTGTCTTTCGATTCAGACACCAGTTTATGCACCTCATTCAGCAAAAAAGTCATGTCATGACGCGGGTGTAAGGTGCTGTAATTGATAAAACGCACGTCGTCATCAATAAATTTTAACTGCATGACTTTTTCATGATTACCGGGGCTGCTGGAATCAAAACCATGTAAATAAATAATCATTTTATTACTCCCACTTGATTACGGGTTTTCTGCTCTAAATATAAAATCATTTGCAAGGCGATATTAATGCCGCTGGTTTTCTCAATCATTTCAAGCCCCGGGCTGGCGTTCACTTCCAACACCAACGGGCCATTTGCCGAACGAATTAAATCTACCCCGGCAACATCCAAGCCTAACGCTTTCGTGGCGTTTAAGGCGATTTGCTTTTCCTGTTCGGTCAGTATCACTTTTTCCGCAGTGGCACCACGGTGGCAATTTGCGCGAAACTCGCCGTTCTGCCCGACACGTTGCATGGCGGCAACCACCCGTCCGCCAATCACGAAACAGCGTAAATCGGTGCCGTTGGCTTCCGCCACAAATTCTTGCAACAACACGGGTACATCCGATTGCTTTAAGGTATCCAAAATACTGACCGCACTTTGTGCCCGCTCCGCCAAAATCACACCGATACCTTGCGAACCGCTTAAGGTTTTCAAGATGGTCGGTGCGCCAATCTGTTGTACCGCATGATTAGCCTCCACTTCCATGCCGGCAAGTAAAGAATCCGGCACGGCAATGCCATGTTGTAACAACATCTGCAGGCTTAACCACTTATCTCGAGCATGACGAAAAGCCTCTACACTGTTCAAGCAAGGAATGCCTAACGCTTGGAAATAGTGCAACACGCGACAGCCCATGAGCATACTGGTCGTGCCAAAACGAGGCAAGACCGCATCATATTGCGGTAATAATTGTGCTTCATTTTCAGGATCTGCCTGGTAATACAAAGCAAAGTGCGGTGGATTTTTACGGAGTTTTATTAAGCAACGATTCGGATCCAAAATATCCATTTGATGCCCGTTTTCTTCCGCCGCACGTTTTAGCCGCTGACAGCTATATAAACGCGGCTCACGACACAACATTAACAACTTCATACAAAATTACTTTTTAATGAAACCTTGTTGTTGCAAATAAGCCAACACTTTCGGCCGAATCGGTTTATCCAAACTCTTAATCACATTACGCGACCAATCCATGTCAATGTTGCTACGCTGACGATAATATTCCGCAACGGTGGCGTTATATTCGTCAAGTTTAGTGGTATCCAACGGCTGATAAGCATTTTCAAAGAACAAGGCTTCTTTCGGCAAACGTGGTTTTGTCGGTGGATCCTGATCGGGATATCCCAAGCACATGCCCACCATCGGTAAACAATGTTCCGGCAGATTTAACAACTTGCCGACCGCTTCCATTTCATTACGCAAAGAACCGATATACACGCCGCCTAGCCCTAAACTTTCTGCCGCCAACAAGACATTTTGCGACATGATACCGGTATCCACCGCACCGATGAGCAAGACTTCCGCATAATCCAACTGTGCTGTTGGGCAAATTTGTTTATGCTTATGGAAATCAACGCAGAACACCCAAAACTCCGGGGCGGATTTCACATATTCCTGATTGGAGCTGTACGCCATCATTTGCTCACGAATAGCCGGATCGGTAATACGCACGATAGAAACACATTGCAAATGGTTAGACGTAGAGGCAAAACGTGCAGCATTCACAAGCTGTTCAATCACTTTGTCAGACACTGGCTCATGAGTAAATTGACGAATGGAGCGGTGAGCTAAAATACAATCTAACGTCGAAGAAGTGGTTTTTTTCTCAGACATAAACATTCCTTACTGTAACAAACATCAAATTTGTTCCTATCTTACACTAATTACGCGCCCTCCCCAAAACCCCTTTATTCTTTTTTAGAGAGGTCGTAGAATCGCCATACTGATTCATCACAACAAGGAAAAATTATGTTTGTTACTATTTATGGACGTTTAAGTTGCCCGTATTGCGTACGTGCGAAAAACTTAGCCGAAAAACTAAAAAATGCCGTGGAAAATTTTGATTATCGTTACATCGACATCATCGAACAGGGCATGACAAAAGAAGACATTGCGAAAATCATCGGCAAACCGGTACAAACCGTGCCGCAGGTATTAATTGACGACAAATCCATTGGCGGTTGCACCGATTTTGAAGCCTTAATGCAAGAGCAATTCCCCGACATTGCTTGATACTTCTTTTATAAAGCCAAAAGTGCGGTTAAAAATCCATTCGTTTTTCTAACCGCACTTTAACCTAGAAATATCCTTAATGACGGGTATTTTCCTGTCTTTTCAAATAACTACCATCTCACTATTTTAATCCAATAACGTGATTTCACCATTACACCGTAAACAATTCATTACACAACAACCAAAAGTATAATGTTGTTTTGATATGTCATACATCAAGCTTTTGAAAGTCATTTATCCATATCACGGCAAAGGTTCAATAGCAAATCAAGGTTCTAAAACATAGACAAGCCATTCTAAAACTTCATGGAAAATTAACATTTTGTGAGTCATATCACATTCTTTATTTTACATAGTGTAAAATTTAAAATACAATTAATGTCAATTTTTAGATACACAACAAGGAACATCTATGAATAAAACAGTGGGAAGTACGCTGCTCGTAGCTGGTACCATGATTGGCGCAGGCATGTTAGCCATGCCGTTAACCTCCGCCGGCATTGGCTTTGGCGCTACCTTATTTCTTCTGCTTGGGCTTTGGACGCTTTTAACCTTTAGTGCGTTGTTGTTCGTTGAACTTTACCAAACCGCACCAAGTGACGCCGGCATCGGCACGCTGGCAGAGCAATATTTCGGTCGCCCGGGACGGATTGTTTCCACCGCCGTATTAATTGTCTTTTTATACGCGCTCATTGCGGCCTACATCAGTGGCGGCGGTTCTTTGTTGACCGATACGCTACCAACCATCGTTGATCGTGATACCACCAGCAAAGTCGCCGTATTGATTTTCACCCTTTTCTTCGGCGCTTTTATCATTATCGGTACGCACAGCGTAGATAAAATTAACCGCGTGTTATTCTTTGTGATGATTGCCACGTTCGTGATGGTGTTAAGTTTGATGTTGCCGGAAATTAAACTCGACAACTTGATGGCAATGCCGATTGATAATGCGCTGATCATTTCCGCCAGCCCGGTATTTTTTACCGCGTTTGGTTTCCACGGATCTATTCCAAGCTTAAACAAATACCTTGGCGGCAACGTGAAAGCCTTGCGTATATCCATTTTAGTGGGTTCCGGTATCACCTTGTTCGCCTACATTTTATGGCAACTCTCCACCCACGGTTTGCTCACACAAAATGAGTTTTTGCAAATCTTGCAACAAGATGCCACGTTGAACGGCTTAGTCACCGCCACCTTAACCATCACCCAAAGCAGTATGATGGCAAACGCCGTGAAGATCTTCTCCACCTTGGCATTAATCACCTCATTCTTGGGCGTGGGGCTTGGCTTATTAGAATGTATTGAAGACTTATTAAAACGTTCCTTTAACATTAATGCAGGACGTTTTTCCTTGGGTTTAATGACGTTCATCCCACCAATCATCTTCGCCTTATTCTACCCACAAGGTTTCATTTTAGCGTTAGGTTATGCCGGACAAATGTTTGCGTTCTACGCCGTGGTTCTTCCGGTTTCGCTAGTATGGAAAGCGCGCCGCATTCACCCGAATTTGTCGTATAAAGTCTGGGGCGGTAAAGCCACGCTACTCATTGTTTTACTCCTTGGCGTGGTCATTACGTCCATCCCATTCGCCATCCGCGCCGGCTATCTGCCGTTTGTGGTGGGTTAAAAACACCTAAAAAAAGACCGCACTTTGATTTTGGGATTCAAAGTGCGGTCTATTTTTATCTTATTTTCTCGATAAAACCCACAAAAAACGCTGAACTTAGTCAGCGTTTCTTTCAATTAAATAGTAAGGTTTACGATTTTTTAGAAAATTCACAGGGAGGATTAATTTGATTTTTCATTTTGCTACTGATTTCGCGGCGTTGTTTAGATAATTCAGCGTTGCGAATAATGTAGTCGTCAACACGATTTTCGTAATCATCCCGCATGCTTTCAATAATAGTACGTACATCTCGAATCGACATATCATCACGAATATATTGATCTAAGTTTTCTAGCAACAACACCCGTTTTTGATTATCGCGAATCTTACGGTTGTTATCGTCCATATCGCGCAATAGTTTATTTTTTAAGCGATACATACGCACATACTCCAAAACATCCTGAAAAGACTTGTTGACGTTTTCCATTGATTTGCTCCCTTATAGTAAAAATAAATTGGCGATAATGTAGCCTTTTTTGTGGATTTCGTCAAAAAATTCCCCTTTTTAAAAGGGGATTATTTCCCCTCCCGATAAATTCAAAAAATTTCCGTAAAAATCATTGATTAGAAAACGGTGAGGTGATAAAACTGGAGTCAATTTTTCACTAAATCAGAGGAAATCCCATGGCAAACGTATTTAATTTCAGTGCCGGTCCGGCAATGATGCCTAAAGCAGTTTTAGAACAAGCACAACAAGAATTATTAAATTGGCAAGGCCAAGGCACCTCCGTCATGGAAGTGAGCCACCGCGGCAAATTGTTCATGGAATTAATTGCCCAATCCCAAGCGGATTTTCGCAAACTCTATAACATTCCTAAAAACTACCAAGTGTTATTTCTACAAGGTGGCGCACGCGGTCAATTCGCTGCCATTCCAATGAATTTATTGCGTGAAAACGGCAAGGCTCTGTATTTAACCAGTGGTCACTGGTCTGCTACTGCGGCAAAAGAAGCCCGTTCTTTCGGTGAAATTGATGAAATCAACATTTTAGAAGCGGGCGATGAACTCAAAGTAAAATCTCTTGATTTTAGCGATATTGCAGAACAATACGATTACGTACACTACTGCCCGAACGAAACGATCAGCGGCGTGGAAATTTTTGATGTACCGAACGTCGGCAACGCCGTATTAGTGGGCGACTTATCCTCTACCATTCTTTCCCGCAAAATAGACATCAGCAAATTCGGCTTAATTTACGCCGGCGCGCAAAAAAACCTTGGCCCGGCAGGGATCACCATTGTTATCGTGCGTGATGATTTAATTGGCAAAGCCCGTAAAACCACGCCATCGATTTGGAATTATGAAACGCAGAAAAACAGCGATTCCATGATCAATACGCCACCAACGTTCGCGTGGTATTTATGTGCTTTAGTGTTCAAACATTTATTGTCTATCGGTGGTTTGCCGGAAATCGAACAACGCAATCAGGCAAAAGCCAAATTGTTGTACGATTATTTAGACAGTAGCGATTTCTACCAAAATAACGTGGCGAAAGCCAACCGCTCTTTAATGAATATCACCTTCACGACCGGCAATGATGAACTGAATGCAAAATTCGTCACCGAAGCCACCGCAGCTGGATTACAAGCGTTAAAAGGACACAAAGTGTTAGGCGGTATGCGCGCGTCCATTTATAACGCCATGCCGATTGAAGGGGTACAAGCATTGATTCAATTTATGCAAAAATTTGCCAAAGAAAACGCCTAATCCTCTTCAAAGTGCGGTCGACATTCATCACAAAAATCTACCGCACTTTCTTTTTCTTTATGACTACTCGGAGCATCTTATGCAATATCTTGATCGTGCCAATGCAGGTGTAAAAGCGCTTTCACCTTATCAAGCCGGCAAACCTATTGAAGAATTAGAACGTGAATTAGGCATTAAAAACATCATCAAACTCGCATCCAACGAAAATCCGTTCGGTTTACCGCCCAGTGCTAAAAAAGCTATCCAAGCACAATTAGACAACCTTCATCTTTACCCCGACTCCAACGGATTTTATTTCAAACAAGCGGTAGCCAAAAAATTCGGCTTACAGCCTGAACAAATCACGCTTGGTAAGGGTTCTAATGATTTAATCGAACTCATTGCGCACACCTTTGCTTCCGAACAAGACGAGGTGATTTATTCCCAATATGGCTTCATTGTTTACCCATTAATTAGTCAAGCCTTGAATGCCAAACGGATAGAAATTCCGGCGAAAAATTATGGCAACGATTTGCCTGCTTTTCTGAAAGCGATCACGCCAAAAACAAAATTAATTTACCTCGCCAACCCAAATAACCCGACAGGCACCTTCTCAAGTGCGGTAGAAATTTCTGACTTTTTGGCCCAAGTGCCACCGCAAGTGATCGTGGCATTGGACGAAGCCTATGTAGAATTTACCGAGCAGAGCGAACGGGTGGATTCTTTCGGTTTATTAGCAAAATATCCGAACCTGATCGTGTGCCGCACCCTTTCCAAAGCCTATGGATTAGCCGGTTCACGCATCGGTTATGCCGTTTCCTCGACAGAAATTGCGGGCTTGTTAAATCGTGTACGCCAACCCTTTAACTGCAACAGTCTTGCCCTTGCCGCAGCCACCGCAGCCATTCAAGACGATGAATTTGTCGCCAAAGTGGCAGAAAATAATCGAATCGGCTTGCAATTATTGCAAAACTTCTTTGATGAAAAAGGCTTACGTTATGTGCCGTCCAAAGGCAATTTTGTAATGTTGGATTTGCAGCAACCTGCCGCACCGATTTATCAAGCACTGTTACGCAAAGGCGTGATCGTGCGCCCGCTAGCTGGATACGGTTTGCCAAACCATTTGCGTATCAGCATCGGCTTGCCGGAAGAAAATCAGCGTTTTTTAACCGCACTTAGTGATATTTTAGGCTTATAACGGACGATTTATGCAACACGCCACTTCCATTACGCTTAAGCCGATCCATCATGTGGAAGGCACGATCAACCTACCCGGCTCGAAAAGTCTGTCCAACCGTGCCTTATTATTGGCTGCGTTGGCTCAAGGCACGACCAACGTCACGAATTTATTAGACAGCGATGATATCCGCCATATGCTCAACGCCTTAAAACACCTCGGCGTGCAATATTCGCTGTCTGACGATAAATCCGTCTGCGAGGTACAGGGCTTAGGTGGCGCCTTTCAATGGCATGACGGTTTAGCGTTATTTTTAGGTAACGCCGGCACCGCCATGCGCCCGTTAGCAGCGGCACTTTGTTTGGCGCGTGAAGGCGCTTCCGCACAAAATGAAGTGATTTTAACCGGCGAGCCGCGCATGAAAGAGCGCCCGATTCAGCACTTAGTCGACGCGCTGTTACAGGCTGGTGCCGACATTCGTTATTTAGAAAACGAGGGGTTCCCACCGATTGCCATTCGTAACACCGGTTTGCGTGGTGCCTCGATTAAAATCGACGGCTCCATTTCATCGCAATTTTTAACCGCACTTTTAATGGCAGCTCCCCTTGCAGAAGGCGACAGTGAAATTGAAATTGTTGGTGATTTAGTTTCCAAACCGTACATCGACATCACCCTTAACATGATGAAAATCTTCGGTGTGGCAGTTGAAAACCAAAACTATCAACGCTTTATCGTGAAAGGCAAACAATCTTATCTATCACCCGGTACTTTCTTGGTAGAAGGCGATGCCTCCTCTGCGTCCTATTTCTTGGCGGCAGGTGCCATTAAAGGCAAAGTGAAAGTCACAGGCATCGGCAAAAACAGTATTCAAGGCGACCGTTTATTTGCTGATGTGTTAGAAAAAATGGGGGCAAAAATCACCTGGGGCGAGGATTTCATTGAAGCAGAACAAGCTCTGTTACACGGTGTGGATATGGACATGAACCATATTCCTGATGCGGCCATGACCATTGCCACGACTGCGTTGTTTGCCGACGGGGAAACCGTGATTCGTAACATTTACAACTGGCGGGTGAAAGAAACGGATCGCTTAACCGCCATGGCAACCGAACTACGCAAAGTGGGTGCTGACGTGGAAGAAGGCGAAGATTTTATTCGTATTCAACCCTTAAAATTAACAGATTTTAAGGCCGCAGAAATCGAAACCTATAACGATCACCGCATGGCAATGTGTTTCGCCTTGGTGGCGTTATCTGACACGCCGGTCACCATTTTGGATCCGGACTGTACAGCCAAAACATTCCCAACGTTTTTTGAGGAATTTTTAGCTATCGCACATACGTCCAACGACAATAATTAAAAACACAGAAAAAACAAACCGCACTTTATATTTTATCGTATAAAGTGCGGTCTGTTTTTAAGAAGATTTACGTTTCCGGCTGATAGCCCTCATCATTCAATGTCGGATTTTCGGCGCCTTGTTTTGCCAGTTGATCACAAATTTCATTTTCACGATGTCCCGCGTGCCCTTTTACCCAGCGCCAATCCACATTGTGGCGAGCAATAGCCTGATCTAACGCAATCCATAAATCTTGATTTTTGACCGGTTTGCCACTACTCGCCTTCCAATTGTTTTTCTTCCAGTTGAAAATCCATTGTGTGATGCCGTTTTTCATGTATTGACTATCACTGTATAAATGAATGTCGCAAGGTTCTTTCAAACTATTTAACGCTTCCACCACGGCCAATAATTCCATGCGGTTATTGGTGGTTAACAAGAAACCTTTGGACAGTTGTTTTTCATGTTGTTTGTAACGTAACAGAATGCCAATGCCGCCCGGGCCAGGATTGCCAAGGCAAGATCCATCGGTGAAAATTTCAATTTGTTTGCGCATATTGACTACTAATTTATTTTAAATGGGGCGATAATACCCGAAATTTTTGCGGATAAAAAGTCAAGTTATGAGTATTCAAATTAACCCGAATCGCCAGATTGTACTGGATACGGAAACCACCGGTATGAACCAGTTAGGCGCCCACTATGAAGGCCATTGCATTATTGAAATCGGCGCGGTGGAAATGATCAATCGTCGTTACACCGGTAATAATTTTCATATTTACATCAAGCCAAATCGTCCCGTTGATCCTGAAGCGATTAAAGTACACGGCATCACCGATGAAATGCTTGCGGATAAACCGGATTTCAGTCAAATTGCCAATGAATTTATTGAGTATATTAAAGGTGCTGAGTTGTTGATTCACAACGCGCCCTTCGACGTAGGGTTCATGGATTATGAATTTGCCAAACTCAATTTACCGATAAAAACCAACGATATTTGCCAAGTGACCGATACCCTCACGATGGCGCGTCAAATGTATCCGGGTAAGAAAAATAACTTGGATGCACTATGTAACCGTTTAGGCATTGATAACAGTAAACGAACCCTGCACGGCGCGTTACTGGATGCGGAAATTCTAGCAGACGTTTACCTTGCCATGACAGGCGGGCAAACCAGTCTTTTTGATGAAAACGAATCAGAAATTATTCAACAGGTTAACGAACAGCAGATACAAAGTGCGGTGGCTTTTTCACACAATTTACGCTTACTTACCCCCACTGAAGACGAGTTGCAGGCGCATTTGGAATACCTCAAATTAATCAATAAAAAGAGCAAAGATAATTGCTTGTGGACGCGCCAATCTCAAGAAGAAACCTTGCACTAAACAAATCGTTCACCGATTAAACAAGTGAGCCCCAAAGAGAAAAAAAAAGTTGACGGAATGCTCCGTCGCCATTATTATGCACCTCACCTGTGCGGAGTGGTAGTTCAGCTGGTTAGAATACCTGCCTGTCACGCAGGGGGTCGCGGGTTCGAGTCCCGTCCATTCCGCCAATTTTATCTATTCTAATTCGGAGCGGTAGTTCAGCTGGTTAGAATACCTGCCTGTCACGCAGGGGGTCGCGGGTTCGAGTCCCGTCCGTTCCGCCAATTTTATCAATAAAATCATTCTTACCTGCATTTATCTTTGAATTCACATTCTTCCGTAGAATTTTTCAAGACACTTTTAAAAATAAATACCTCCGCAAAAGCCGTGTCATTTCTCATCATGAGCAAAATCCGCTATAATGCCGGTCATTTTTCAAGTGCCGATATCAATGATCCCATGGCACATTCATTTATAAGAGGTTTTTATGACAACTCCCGTAGTTGCCTTGGTGGGTCGCCCAAATGTGGGCAAATCAACCCTATTCAATCGTCTCACCCGCACCCGTGATGCATTAGTCGCTGATTTTCCCGGTCTGACGCGCGACCGTAAATATGGCCAAGCGCATCTTGCCGGACACGATTTCATCGTCATTGACACCGGCGGTATCGACGGCACGGAAGAAGGCGTAGAAGAAAAAATGGCGGAGCAATCGTTGCTTGCCATTGAAGAAGCAGACATCGTTTTATTCTTAGTGGATGCCCGTGCCGGCTTAACGTCAGCAGATATCGGCATTGCAAACTATTTGCGCCAACGCCAAAACAAAACCACCGTGGTGGTTGCCAACAAAGTGGACGGCATTGATGCTGATTCCCACTGCGCAGAGTTCTATCAATTAGGCTTAGGTGAAATTGCGCAAATTGCCGCCTCTCAAGGCCGTGGTATCGCGAGCTTAATGGAGCAAGTGCTTACCCCATTAGCAGAAAAAATGGCAGAAGACGCAGAAAAAACAGAAGAAAGTTCGGTCGAAACCACGGATGTTTCTTCTGAAACGACTGAATTTGACGAATGGGATGAAGATTTCGATTTTTCAAACGAAGAAGACACCGCACTTTTAGATGAAGAACTGGCGCAAGAACAAACACCGGATAAACAAAACATTAAAATCGCCATTGTAGGTCGCCCGAATGTAGGCAAATCCACTTTGACTAACCGCATTTTAGGTGAAGATCGCGTGGTGGTTTACGATATGCCAGGCACCACCCGCGACAGTATTTACATCCCAATGGAGCGTGATGGCCAAAATTACACGTTAATCGACACAGCCGGTGTGCGTAAACGCGGTAAAGTGCATTTAGCGGTAGAAAAATTCTCTGTAATCAAAACATTACAAGCCATTCAAGACGCCAACGTAGTGCTATTGGTTATTGACGCCCGTGAGAACATCTCCGACCAAGACTTGTCCCTCCTCGGCTTTATTTTAAATGCCGGCCGTTCTCTGGTAATTGTGGTGAACAAATGGGATGGATTAGACACCGATGTCAAAGATCGCGTGAAATCCGAACTCGATCGTCGTTTAGATTTTATTGATTTTGCCCGCGTGCACTTTATTTCAGCCTTACACGGCAGCGGTGTTGGTAATTTATTTGATTCGGTCAAAGAAGCCTACGAATGTGCGACGCAGAAAATGACCACATCCATGCTTACCCGCATTCTGCAAATTGCGGTGGATGAGCATCAACCGCCGATGATTGGCGGTCGTCGGGTGAAATTGAAATATGCCCACCCGGGTGGTTACAACCCGCCGATTATCGTGATTCACGGCAACCAAGTGGATAAACTGCCGGATTCCTACAAGCGTTATTTATCCAACCATTTCCGTCGTAGCTTGAAAATTATCGGCTCGCCGATTCGTCTGCAATTCCAAGAAGGCAACAATCCGTTTGCCGGCAGACGCAATAAACTCACGCCGAACCAATTACGTAAACGTAAACGTTTGATGAAGTTTATTAAGAAAGCAAAACGATAAACAAAAAGTGCGGTGAAAAATCACCGCACTTTTTTATCTTCTATTTATAGAATACGCCGTTAATGGATAGCCGTTGTGCGGCATAACCTTTGTAGTCACCTCTTTCGTCATATTCAATAGTTAAATAATCAAAAAAGACCACTACGTCACCTAGTACTACATAAGGTTTAGCGTCTTTTGTTAAGATGGCCAACTCATTTTTAGTGTATTTTTTGTGAATATCCAAATTGTGTCGGGCAAACAAATCACGCAAATAGGCATCAAGATTCCATGTAACGTATTCTCCACCCTCTTTTCGTTGTATTTTTAACAAAAAATCCGGCGGGTTATTGTTGCGCAAGAAATCTCCGCATTTGACATAAGCACCATTTAATTTGCCGTGCGAATCTAAAACCGCTTCCAATCCAATCTGACAATCATCTTCTTTTGAATTAAGCTCACTAATGGTAAATCGACGATCTGCTACTTCACCGTTAAGCCACAGGAAACGGTTGTAATTCTGAATGTCCATAAACTGCTCTTGTTTATTTTCAATCTCAAAATAAGACACTAATTCCTCTTGATAACCATTCGATTCAGGCAACCATTCATAAAGCGATTTTTCTTTCGGAATACCATAATGTTGTTTGAATTCCTCAACCCATTGTTCATCTGCTCGTAACAACACTGCATAAGTTCTATTGCGAAATTCATCAGACAATTTAGCATCATTTCCTCGAGTCGCTGTCCATTGTTTAATGTGCTCTTCAGTTAATTTGCCATTGCTATCTAATAATTGTTGAGTTTTTACAAAATTATCAAAACGAGCCAATTGATCTTCGTAAGCGATTTGGTTTGCGTCAATCACAAAAGCATTACTTAATAACGCTAGCAACAGCACGCCGGCAAGAAGACGATATTGTCTAATTTTCGGCACGAGCAAAATGAAGTTCCATAATGCAAGAACCACAGCCCCCATGAGTAAATACACGCGATCTTGGGTCAAGCCATAATACTGAATGCGAATAGACATGGCATACCACAACATCACCAACGGCAATAAATTGAGCCACGGCAACAGACGATAAAACTTCTGCCATTTTTCGTTATCCAACAGGATTTGCAAGGTATAAAGCACAATGCCAAACATCAAATAAGGAAATGCCACATTGGCGATCATGCCTTCCGGCATTTTACCTTGGATCAAAATCGACACTGCATAAGCGTAAATAATCAGAGTATAAATCACCAACGCAGGGGATAAAATCCAGTTTAGCAGAATCTTGCTTAATTCATTAAAACGCCCGCTAAAGAGATTTTCTCGTTGCGACAAACTTAAATATGCCAGTGGGAAAATCCACCACCACGTCACTAACCAAATCCGAGAATACATCGACAAGGCATACATATCCACATGGAATAATGCTTGAATGGCTGCTGCCAATCCGTTGCCTATTCCACCGATGATCAGCGCAAACAATGTGGCAATCACAGCATTGAGCATATTATTGAGCAAGATGCTCATAAAAGTGCGGTTGTTTTTTGCCACGTTTTTACACAAGAAAATTACTAATACGGCAAGGTTTAAAATACCGAAACGCGCACTTTGTGTGAAATCGTTAAGATCAACCAATGTCGCCAACACTCCAAACGCGATAGGAATAAAAATACTCAAACGATAATATTTATTTCCATGGGTCAAATTAACCAACATAAACGCCATTGGCGCCCATAGCAAAAAGTCGGCATAACGCTCCATCATCGCCTTGGGTTCAGGGGCAAAAATCGGGATTGCACCACAAATTGCCACCAATAAAAGCTCAACCGGGTGTCGAATCAAAGCCTGCTTCGCAAGTTGAACAAATTGCAAGAGCCATTTTTTCATAAAATTTCCTTCTTTTTATTAGAGATTATTTCCGCTATTGGCTTTTCCATAGCGAAAATGAATATAAATAAACAGCAGTAACCCCATAGCTGCAAAGGCCGCCCCGGAAAAACCGATATTGGCTAAACCAAGATGTTGCATCACTTGATTTCCAAACAACGCACCTCCTCCTATACCAATGTTATATAGCCCCGAATAAATGGCCATGGCCACATCAGTTGCATCGGATGCCAGTTGTAACACGCGCACTTGTAAACTTAAACCGATGCCCGAAATACCAATCCCCCAAATAAATGCGAGTAAAAACATCGAAAATTGGTTCTCGCTTAGCGGCAACAATAAGACAAGAGAAAGCATTAAAATGCCCATAGAAGCCAATAAAAAAACGGTAGGCGAACGTTGATAAAAGCGATTAAACAGCAAACTGGCTATAATGCCCGATAACCCGAAAATCAAGAGAATCGCCGTAGCGGCAGCATCGCTCATTTCACCGATACGCACCATAAAAGGCTCTATATAACTATACGCCGTGAAGTGTGCTGAAATAATCAATATGGTTAAAGCATAAAGCCCAAGTAATAAAGGGCGTTTGATCAGTAACGGAAGACTGCGCAACGAGCCGGCATTACGACTTTCCAAATGTGGTAAGAAACGATAAAACAAAATTAAAATCGTAAACGCTAACACGGCAATAATGGCAAACGCCTCGCGCCAGCCGAAATATTGCCCGATAACCCGCCCAAGGGGCAACCCAAGCACCATCGCCAAAGCACTGCCAATCGCCAATAACCCTATAGCCTGCGCTTTTTTATCTTTTGGCGCAACGCGAACAGCAAGTGAGGTAGTGATGGACCAAAAGATCGCATGCGTAAAAGCAATACCGATGCGAGAAAGCAGTAATACCCAAAAGTCCCACGCCAACACAGAAAGCACATGGCTTGCTACAAAAACAATCAATAATTTAATGAGTAAACTGCGTCGCTCCAGTTTTGCTGTCATGAGCATAAAAGGCAACGACATGAGCGACACAATCCAAGCATAGAGCGTGATCATCAAGCCGGCTTGTTCCACCGGAATGTGAAAACTGTTGGCAATATCTGACAATAAAGCGACCGGCAAGAACTCTGTGGTATTAAAGACAAATCCAGCAAATGCCAGCAAAATGACACGAAAAAATTTCAGACGCCGAACGATTTCTAAAGTCGCCATTATTACTGTCCTAATTTACGTTTAATCAGATGTTTAATTTGATTGCGCAAGTCTTTGTCAAATCGCACTTCATATTGTGGTGAATAGCAGCTATCAAAAAAGCGAATTGGCAAAACGAACTCCGCATACTTTTTATCGGTCGGCTGCAGATTTAAATCAACGTTACATTGCATAGATTGTAAATCCACAATGCCCGAACCTTCACCTAAAAGTGCGGTGGTTTTTAACGATATTTTTTCAATGTCCAGTTGATGCCCATTAAGTTTGAAAAGACTGGCGACATGGTCATATTTGGTGTTTAAGTCAGTTTTATCTTTCAGTTCCGAATCATTCCAATTGATCGGCAAATACCGTCCTGCCAAGTCTAGCAGATTCAAACCTAATAATTCGCCGTTTTGGGCATCGAAAAAGAATTCGCCGTTAATAATTTGAGAATGGGCAAATTGCACGGCAATTTCCACATCAGCGGACCCCGTCATGGTTTTGGGGAAAGCAAGCCAAGTTAATAGACGTTCGATAGGGTAATTTTTAGCGGAAAAAGCGACCGCACTTTGTTCCAGCTCGCTCACATAATCCACGTGCGCGAGGCAAGGTGAATGCGCCGTACAATAAGAATCAATATCTGCAGTGAGATGTTTGGTGTATTGGGATAAATCCAATGTCGTTTTAACAAAGCCTACCTTTTCTTCATTTAAAACAACATGATCAAAATAGGCGACAAGCTTTCTCTCATCACTGCGCTGAATACCGCCTTTCATAAAATGAAAATTAAAAATGCGATTGTTGCCGTACAGTGGTTTTGCTAATTCCACCGCAATTTGACTATCGCCACTCAATGCAATGTTGTCGGTAGTAATATTATCCAAGGAAAAATCAGAAAAACGCATTTGAATAGTTGCCGCGTTTTGTGCATTTTCAGAGAGTTTGAGATTTTGAATGTCGATTTCCTGCAATTTGACATCACCGAACAACAGTACCGATAAGGGGAACTTGCCTGTCAGTTTTTCAATACTGATTCGGTTATGCCGGACTTTATCGAAGGAAATATAAGGTTGCGGGAGAATACCTAGATTAAACGCGTGAAATGCAGTTTCATATTGTGCCAATTTGGCTGTCACCGCGCTTTCGAGTTTGTTAAGTTGAACATAAAAAAAAGCCAAGATCGCCAACAACACGACCAATGTCATCAAGGCGATCTTTTTCATTTATTTATCCTCATCGATGCGACTGGCAACCGCGTTTTGTTGATTTTTGTATTTAGCGTCTTTGCGGCTGTTATACGGACGTGCCGCCGCGCCACTTAACACTTCAAAACTCAAAGCGCCAATTACCATATTCGGACGCAACGCCAACGGCAATTTACCGGAATTATAAAACTCCAACACAATTTTGCCTTCCCAACCTGGATCGATACGGTGTGCCGTCACATGCACCATTAAACCCAAACGCGCTAAAGAAGAACGTCCGTCCAACCAACCGATAATGTTGGCCGGTAATTTCACAGACTCCAAGGTTGTCGCCAATGCAAGCATGCCTGGGTGCAAAAAGAAGGCTTCATCATCAGCAATAATAATTTCATCGCTCATGACCAATTCCAACTGTGCGGACACTTCTTCTTTCGGGCCGCTTAAATCAATGTAAGGTGCGGAATGCTCACGAAACACGCGAAAAGAATTCCCCAAGCGAACATCAATGGTCGCCCCGTTAATTTTATCGTTAGACGGGCGCGGACTCAGAGAAATCAAGCCTTCATCCAGATAACGTTCAATGTCAGTATCACATAATCTCATGCCAGGCTCCTATTTTTGGCTTAATAATTGCATAATTTGCGCTTTTAACATATTGATAGCAATACGGTTTTTACCACCGCGAGGGATCACAATGTCAGCGTGTTGTTTAGAGGGTTCGATAAATTGCAAGAACATCGGACGAACAGTAGCACGATATTGATCAATGACGGATTGCAAGGTGCGACCACGTTCTTCCATATCACGCTGTAAACGACGAATAAAGCAAATATCTAACGGCGTATCCACAAACACGGAAATATCTGCCAACTGGCGTACACGCTCGTCTGTGAGTAATAAAATCCCCTCTAAAATCACAATACGTTTTGGCGTGAAATGGGTCACTTCATCGGTTCGGGTATGCTCCACATAACTATACACGGGAATATCAACGGCGTTGCCGGCTTTTAAGGCTTTCAAATGGGTAATGAGCAAATCACGGTCCATAGAATTTGGGTGGTCATAATTCGTTTTAACCCGTTCAGACATCTCTAAGTGGCTTTGATCTTTGTAATAACTATCTTCTGCAATAATACCGATTTCTTCACAGCCTAATTCATGACAAAGCTCTTTGTGCACCGTAGAGGCAATAGAACTTTTTCCTGAAGCCGAAGCGCCTGCAATGGCGATAATAATACAAGATGATATTTGATGATCTGACATACCGTTTCCCTTTCTCTCATTAAGGTAAATAAATTGGCGAAATTATAAAGAAAAAAGCCTTTTTTTGACATAAATAGATCCATTTACAAACAATTTTTCTACAATTAATTTTTTACGCAACATATTCGCTCATAAAATTCTTCGTTTTGTGAGACTTCTCACATTAATTAAGGGGTATTTTATGTAACATGCAAACCTTGAAAGCACTTGCTTGAGCGCATTTCATATTACATTTTCATTTTATGAACAATAAAGAGGTACAACATGAAACTAAAATCACTTTCTCTTGCAATTTCAACCGCACTTTTGGCCAGTGGGTTATTCGTATCACAAGCCGCAACGGCACAAGGACGTTTAGTCGTGTATTGTAGTGCGACGAACATTTTATGCGAAACCACTACGAAAGCCTTCGGTGAAAAATATGATGTTAAAACCTCCTTTATTCGTAACGGCTCAGGCAGTACCTTTGCCAAAGTAGAAGCAGAAAAAAATAACCCGCAAGCAGACGTGTGGTTCGGCGGTACATTCGACCCACAAGCGCAAGCCGCTGAATTGGGTTTAATCGAACCTTACAAATCTAAACACATTGATCAAATCGTAGAACGTTTCCGTGATCCAGCAAAAACTAAAGGCAACTACGTATCCGCCATTTACATGGGGATTTTAGGTTTCGGCGTGAACACAGAACGTCTTGAAAAATTAGGCATCAAAGAAGTGCCAAAATGCTGGAAAGACTTAACGGATCCACGTTTGAAAGGCGAAGTACAAATTGCTGACCCACAAAGTGCCGGTACAGCCTATACTGCGCTTGCCACGTTCGTACAACTTTGGGGCGAAGACAAAGCCTTTGATTTCTTAAAAGCTTTACATCCGAATGTTTCCCAATACACCAAATCCGGTGTCACCCCATCCCGTAATGCCGCCCGCGGTGAAGCGGTTGTCGGTATCGGTTTCTTACACGATTACGCCCTTGAAAAACGCAATGGTGCGCCATTGGAACTCGTGGTGCCATGTGAAGGCACCGGCTATGAGTTAGGCGGCGTGAGCATCTTAAAAGGCGCACGTAATATCGACAACGCAAAATTATTCGTGGATTGGGCGTTATCTAAAGAAGGTCAAGAATTGGCATGGAAACAAGGTGAATCCTTACAAATCTTAACCAACACAACGGCAGAGCAATCTCCAACGGCATTCGATCCAAACAAATTGAACCTTATCAATTATGACTTTGAAAAATACGGCGCTGCCGAACAACGCAAAGCCTTAATTGAAAAATGGGTTCAAGACGTTAAATTAGCGAAATAACACGCTAAAGTGCGGTCGAAAATTCTTGTATTTTTCTCACCGCACTTTTCTTATATTGATGGCTCGTGTCCTTACGACGCGAGCCTATCACTATCATCAGAACGCACATCAACAAAAGTGCGTTACCTCGACATCAAAAACACAGGAGTGTTGAAATGAAACTCTCAAAAATTGCGTTAGCCGTATCCACATCAGCAACTTTATTCAGTAGCGTATTCTTTTCTAGTCAAGCAGTTGCAGAAGGGCGATTAGTTGTGTACTGCAGCGCACAAAATTCAGTCTGTGAAACTCAAGTCCAAGCTTTTTCTAAAAAATATGACGTTAATACAACATTTGTCCGTAACAGCTCTGGAAGCACCTTAGCAAAAATGAAAGCTGAAACAAACAATCCACAAGCAGATGTATGGTACGGTGGAACGTTTGATACTCATTCACAAGCTGCCGAAATGGATTTATTAACTGCATATCAATCACCAATGCTCAATGAAGTTATGCCAGAATTTAAAGATCCTGGTCGCCGTAAAGGTAACTACAGTTCTGTTGTTTATATGGGAGTGTTAGGTTTTGGTGTAAACACCGAAAAATTGAAAAAGCTAGGTATTACTGAAACCCCAAAATGCTGGAAAGATTTATTAGATCCAAAATTCAAAAATGAAATCCAAATTTCAGATCCACAAAGTGCCGGTACTGCCTATACTGCAATAGCCACTTTTGTACAACTTTGGGGAGAAGATGAGGCTTTTAAATATCTAAAAGAGCTTGATAAAAACATTTCACAATACCCTAAAGCGGGGACTGCACCAGCACATAATTTAGCACGAGGAGAGACAACTATCGGTATTGGTTTCCTACAAAACTATTCTTTTGAAAAACAAAATGGAGCACCAATTGAGGTCATTGTTCCTTGTGAAGGAACAGGTTATGAATTAGGTGGAGTAAGTATTATCAAGAATGCTAGAAATTTAAAAAATGCTCAATTATTTGTCGATTGGGCAATGTCCAAAGAGTCTCAAGAACTATCTTGGGAAAAAGGGCAATCTCACCATATCTTAACTAATGTTCATGCTAAAGGTTCTCCTTACGCATTAAAATCAAATGAGCTAAATTTAATTAAATATGATTTTGATAAATTTGGATCTTCTGATATTCGCAGTGGTTTAATTGATCGTTGGGTACGTGAAGTCAAATTAAATAAATAATTTATAACCAAAAATGGAGGCTTTATGAGAAAGCTGTATAATTTTCTCAATTCCAATCTCTTTTGGGTAATGTTCGCGATGGTAGGCTTTCTTTGCCTACCATCATTGGCGTTATATTACGGCATTTTTGACTCTACTTCAGATGAAGTCATTGCTGCAATGGGATGGAATCAACCTAATTTAACATGGGCATGGTTTGGATCCTTATTCCTTATTCCTCTATTTTCTATTTTATGGAAAAAGAAAGGTGCCGTATCTCAAGGGAAAATTGAATTTATTTTATCCTGTATCATTTTTGCATTTGTGATGATTTCAGCCACACTTGCTAAGATAAGCTTAGGATATTCTATTTTTATTCTGACTCTAGCATTAATTGCAATTTCTACTAATGCTCTTGCAAAAATGAAGGTGATGCAAAGCGATAAATTTATTATCGGTTCTTTAATTAGTATTATCTTGCTCATATTCTTTTTTATTGTTTATCCAACATTGACAATCTTTGTATCAATGTTTTACAAGGGTTCAGAGTTTATTCCTGGACAAGTCATTGATATAGTGAAACAGCCTTATGTCGTTAGAATTATTCTAAATTCTCTTTCTGTTGCAGGAACAATTGGGGTACTAGCTACAGTCTTTGGTTTAGTATTTGCACTATATACAACAAGAATTGCTAAACGAAGTGCTGTAATAGGTAAAATCTTTTCCATACTGCCTATCGTAACCCCACCTTTTGTAGTGGGATTAGGTGTGACCTTAATGTTAGGTCGCTCTGGTTATATCACCCAATATTTAGTTGAATATTTAGGATTTGATAGTAACTGGCTATATGGCTTCACAGGTATCGTTATCGCACATACACTTGCCTTAACACCAATGTCTTTTATGATTTTAGAAGGGGCATTAAAATCAATCCATCCATCAATTGAAGAGGCTTCTTATACTTTAAGAGCAAATCGCTACCAAACCTTTTTCAATATTATTTTTCCATTGTTGAAACCTGCGTTAGCAAATTCATTTTTAGTTGTTGCTATCCAATCTATTGCAGACTTTAGTACACCATTAGTTTTAGGTGGAAGCTTTGACGTAATTTCATCACAAATCTACTTCTACATAGCAGGTTCTCAGTTAGATTACGCGTCCGCAAGTACTCTAGGAACAATATTGTTAATTTTCTCTTTAGGTATTTTCATTATCCAATATTGGTGGATAGGTAATCGCTCTTACACAACAGTATCCGGTAAATCTTACCGCGGTGACGTACAAGAGTTACCAACCACAATGAAGTATACAATTACCTTTATTTTGGGATTTTGGGTAGTATTCAACGTATTACTTTACGGCAGTATTTTCTATGGTAGTTTCACCGTAAACTGGGGCGTAAATTACACGTTAACATTGAAAAATTATATTACCCTATTTGGTCAGGGATTCAGTGATGGAGCTTGGCCATCATTAATTCAAACTGTTATTTTTGCCGCAACTGCTGCACCTATAACGGCATTATTTGGTTTATTAATTGCCTATATTACCGTGCGTCGTGAATTCAAGGGTAAGAAGACTCTAGAATTTCTAACCTTACTTTGCTTTGCTGTGCCTGGTACTGTTGCAGGGGTATCTTATATTCTCGCATTTAATGATGCGCCTATTTATATTACAGGAACGGGCCTAATTGTTATCTTATCAATGGTTATGCGTAATATGCCTATAGGTATGCGCGCAGCTATAGCCGGGCTAGGTCAGTTGGACAAATCTCTAGATGAAGCCTCTCTTTCACTTAAAGGCAGTTCATTTAAAACAATTTGTTTCATTGTATTTCCACTGTTAAAACCCGCCTTATTATCAGCTTTAGTAACGAGCTTTGTTCGTGCAATGACCACCGTCAGTGCCATTGTATTCTTAGTTACTGCTGATACGAGGGTTGCTACATCATACATCCTAAACCGTGTCGAAGACGGCGAGTATGGGATTGCCATTGCATACGGCTCTATCTTAATTGTGGTGATGATGGCGATTATTTTATTCTTCGACTGGATTGTCGGTGACACCCGCATTTCCCGTTCCAAAGCGAAAAAAATGAATTAAGTTGTAGGTAAAAAATATGAGTAATGATTTCTTAGTATTAAAAAATGTCACGAAAGCCTTTGGCAAATCTGTGGTAATTGATGATTTGGATTTAACCATTAAACGCGGCACCATGGTGACGTTGCTTGGTCCATCCGGTTGCGGTAAAACGACCATCTTGCGTTTAGTTGCCGGTCTTGAAAATCCAACCTCCGGACAAATTTTCATTGACGGTGAAGACGTAACCAAATCGTCCATTCAAAACCGTGATATTTGTATCGTGTTCCAATCCTATGCGTTGTTCCCACACATGAGTATCGGTGATAACGTGGGCTACGGCTTACGCATGCAAAACGTGAGCAAGGAAGAGCGTAAACAGCGCGTTAAAGAAGCCTTGGAATTGGTGGATTTGGCTGGGTTTGAAGATCGTTATGTGGACCAAATCTCCGGTGGTCAACAACAACGTGTGGCGCTTGCTCGTGCGCTTGTTCTCAAGCCGAAAGTGTTACTGTTCGATGAACCCTTAAGTAACCTCGATGCTAACTTACGTCGCGCAATGCGGGAAAAAATCCGTGAATTACAACAAAGCCTTGGCATCACGTCTCTATACGTGACCCACGACCAAACAGAAGCCTTTGCGGTATCCGATGAAGTTATCGTGATGAATAAAGGGAAAATCATGCAAAAGGCGCCGGCAAAAGATCTGTATCAACGCCCGAACTCCTTATTCTTAGCTAACTTCATGGGCGAATCCAGTATTTTCCCGGCGAAATTGCAAGGAAATACCGTTAACATTCATGGCTATGAACTTGCCTTAAATAATGCCGCTCAATTCAATTTACCGGACGGGGATTGCTTGGCAGGCGTTCGCCCGGAAGCTGTTTATCTCCATGAAACCGGCACAGAAGCCCAACGTTGCACGATTAAAAGTGCGGTGTACATGGGCAACCATTGGGAAGTCGTAGCGTTATGGCATGGTCAAGATTTGTTGATTAACTGCCGTCCGGAACAGTTCAACCCGGCATCGCAAGAAGCCTATGTGCATCTTTCCGAACAAGGCGTTTTCCTGTTAAAAAACCAATAAAAATCAAAAATAATTAAAATTTTAACCGCACTTTATATTCAAGAGAGTAAAGTGCGGTTATTATTTACGGCATTTTTAACGTTGGCGTTCCGTATCGTCATCGAAACAACCTTAACCTAAGTTTGAGAATCACATGAGTAAAAAAAGAAAAGTCACTTTAACCCTTGCTGCTATTATCATTGTACTTGGCGGAGGCGCGCAGTTTTATACCAATCAGCAAGTGGATCAGGTTTTACAAAAATTCCCTTATTCTTTAGATAATCAACTCAGCCTCAATGTGACAGAAAGTGCCAAGAACTTTTTCAGTCGTGAGCTTACCTTTAGTTTAGAAAATAATGATGGCCAAAAAACCAATATTATTTCTACCAAACTGACGGCGTTGCCTTTTTTCATTACGGCGGAATCTAAACTTTCCGAACAATTGGTACGTCAATTAAACAAAGATCTCAATATCACCATTGATAAAAACACCATTAACAGCAAATTTTCACCGGTAGGTGATTACCTGCAATCAAACGTCCTCACCGACTTCCGTGATTTTACGAACAAAGCGCAAACGCTTTCAGTCACTCTAGACTTTAATGCGGGTACAAAAAACGTAGAGCTTAATGCCAATTTAAGCGGCTTTAACTATGATAAAAACAGCAAATTAGAACAAATTGGTGCCCAGATTAAACTGGTGCCCGTTGGCGAAAACCAATACGACATTTCAACCCTTGAACTCAATGCTAAAAATGCCGAATGGGATTTGTTAAATGGCGAAAACACCAAAATCCAACTGAAAAACGCCCGTTATCAATTTGTTGTAAAAAAATCGGCTGATACAGACTTGCGCGATCTTTCCACCCAATTGAGTAGCGACACCTTACGCATTGCCAACAAAGAACGTACGACAGAAGAAAGCCAAACCGTGATTAACGGCATAATGCTAAATGTACAACAGCAAGGTGTAACAAGTGCGGTGGATTTTGCCAATGAATTTAAGAAACAGCTAAACGGTGAGCAAAATATTAAACAGGTAGCCAATTTTTTATCCGCCGTCCTCACGCAAAACCACATATTTAACGGAACCCTTTCCGTCAAATCCGTGGATGCACCTAAAAATCAAAAGCCTTACTTTAATTTAAATGAGGCGAAACTCAATTTAACGATGGCAAATGCAGATCTCGCCAAAGCCAATCTGACTTTGCAATTAAATGCTGCTAGCATCAAGCAGACGCCGGAAGATCAAAGCAAACAATGGGAAGCCAAAGGGGCTCAAATCGTCTATCAACTTGATGGCTATAACTTGGAAAACAAATTGGCATTTATTCCACTCTATTTAGATGCCCTTTCCATCAAAAATGCCCCCAAAGAAGATAACAAGAGCTTATTAAAGCTGAAGAAACAATGGGCAAACACAATGGCTGGAAACAGCAATGCAGAAATCTCATTACAAGCATTTAATTACCAAAATGTCTCTTTGGAAACATTAGCGTTAAAACATCAAGGCTCAGAGGAAAACAACCAATATCGTGGAAATTCCACACTTTCACTAAAAAAACTGACGTTGTCTGAAGCACAAGCGCAAATGGAAGATCTTGCTTTCAATCTACCGCTCACCGTGAATAATATTGCTCAATTTGCAGAAAATCAGTTTTGCTTTGGGTTGACTGCATCATTGTGTTCAGCTTATTTCACAACGGAAACCACACAAAAACTCCTTGGAAATCAATGGAAAGATCTAGATTTAGCCAGTGATAACACAACCCTCACCTTCAATTTAAATACCTATCCAACCACAAAAGCCTATCCGGTGAGTATCCACCTGAAAGGCGCGTTAAAAACAACTAAAGATAAACAGTCCATCGCAGATATGTTCATCGAAAATATGCAAAGCACGACCAATATTATTCTAAGCAAAGGGCTCGCGGAGACTTCTGATGAAGAAAGTTTAAAAATCAAAAAAGTCTCACCATTTTGGCAAGCCTTGTTGACTGAGCTTAAACCGGAAGAACGACTATTTCCGATATTTATCGAAGAAGGCGATAACTATGTTCTGACATTAGAAAGAGACAATAACCGTTTTCTAATTAACGGAAAAACCGTAGAAGAACTTCTGAAGCAACATGAACTGATGGATTCTTCTCAGCCGGAAAGTAAAGACTAAATACCATCACAAGAAAGTGGGCTACACGCCCACTTTTTTCATTCAGTTTCGACTAAAAAACATTTTATTTTTCCACCGCACTTATCCTTTACAAAAAGCAAAATCCGCCTAAAATACCCCTCTTTACGATTTGCCTTGCGCAAATTCCTGACTTGAAATCAGACCATAAGAGACAACTATGACAACCTCATTTAAACCTGAATTACTCTCCCCCGCCGGCTCCTTAAAAAATATGCGTTATGCCTTTGCTTATGGCGCAGACGCCGTGTATGCCGGCCAACCGCGTTACAGCTTGCGCGTACGCAATAATGAATTTAATCACGCTAATTTAAAAATCGGTATCGATGAAGCCCATGCGCTCGGCAAAAAGTTCTATGTCGTCGTGAACATTGCGCCGCACAATTCCAAGCTCAAAACTTTTATTAAGGATTTACAACCGGTTATCGACATGGGGCCGGATGCGCTTATCATGTCCGATCCCGGTTTGATTATGCTGGTACGCGAACACTTCCCTGACATTGATATTCACCTTTCCGTGCAAGCCAATGCGGTGAACTGGGCGACTGTGAAATTCTGGAAGCAAATGGGCTTAACCCGCGTGATTTTATCTCGCGAACTTTCTCTTGATGAAATCGCCGAAATCCGCCAACAAGTACCGGATATTGAACTGGAAATTTTCGTGCATGGCGCACTTTGCATGGCGTATTCCGGCCGTTGCCTGCTTTCAGGCTATATCAACAAACGCGATCCAAACCAAGGCACCTGCACGAACGCCTGCCGCTGGGAATACAAAATGGAAGAAGGCAAAGTGGATGACGTAGGCAATATCGTGCCGAAATTCGACCCAAGCCAACAGATTGAGGTAAAAAATGTCGCCCCAACCCTAGGCGAAGGCGCAGTGACCGATAAAGTGTTCCTTTATACCGAAGCGCAAAATCCTAACGAGCAAATGACCGCCTTTGAAGACGAACACGGCACTTACTTCATGAACTCGAAAGATTTACGCGCCGTGCAACATGTGGAAAAACTCACCGCACTTGGCGTGCATTCTTTAAAAATCGAAGGTCGTACCAAATCCTTCTATTACTGTGCCCGTACCGCCCAAGTGTATCGCAAAGCCATTGACGATGCGGCTGCCGGCAAACCGTTTGATGAAAGCTTGATGGACACCTTAGAGTCCCTTGCTCACCGTGGTTATACCGAAGGTTTCCTACGTCGCCACACCCACGATGAATACCAAAATTATGACTACGGCTACTCCATTTCCGATCGTCAACAATTTGTCGGCGAATTCACCGGTAAACGTAATGAACTTGGCATGGCAGAAGTGGCAGTGAAGAATAAATTCTTGCTCGGCGATGAAGTGGAAATGATGACGCCACAAGGCAACATCGTGTTTAAAATCAACAAAATGCTCAACCGTAAAAATGCGGAAATCGATGCCGCTTTGGGCGACGGGCATTTTGTCTTCTTAGACGTGCCGCAAGACATTCATTTGGACTATGCGTTGCTCATGCGAAATTTGGTTGATACCAACACGCGCAATCCGCACGAAAAGAAAAGTTAATTTATTGTTAAATAAATGTTGCATTATTAATTTGGAAGCATATAATGCAACTCGTACCCTAAAAAAAATATGACTCCAAATACTTTTAGCCCTTACCCCCTTGAAAGGGCTTTTTTTTGCCTTGAGAAAAATAAAACATAGATTAAAGGATGAATTAGGCCGTACAAATACTTTCTTCTACATATTCGCCAAAAGAAATTAGCGTGATTTCTTTTATTTCCTTGAGATTCTCCCCAATTCGCACTAGACTACCGCCCTCTTTTTCAAACCAGATATTCCATTATGCGTGTTGCTGATTTTTATTTTGATTTACCAGATGAGTTGATTGCCCGTTATCCCAAAACAGAACGAACTGCCAGCCGTTTATTGCAGTTGAATGGCGAAAACGGGGACATTTTCCACCGCACTTTTGCCGATGTGTTGGAATTGATTCATCCGGGCGATTTGATGATCTTCAATAATACCCGTGTTATTCCTGCGCGGATGTTCGGGCGCAAAATTAGTGGCGGAAAAATAGAAGTCTTGGTGGAGCGCGTGTTAAGCGAATCCCGTTTTCTTGCCCATGTTCGCGCCTCCAAAGCGCCGAAAGAAGGCGCTGAACTGATTTTAGGGGAAGATAAATTAGGCGAAGGCAACGGCGTAAAAGCCTTAATGGTTGGTCGCCAAGGCAGTTTATTTGAAATTGAAATCGCTGAAAAACAGACCGCACTTTTTGACGTTTTACAACAAATCGGGCATATGCCTTTGCCACCTTATATTGATCGTCCTGACGAAGAAGCGGATCAAGAGCGTTATCAGACCGTCTATAACAAAGTGCCGGGAGCCGTTGCCGCCCCGACTGCCGGTTTGCATTTTGATGATGAACTTCTAGCCAAACTCAAAGAGAAAGGCGTCAATTTCGCCTTTGTAACCTTGCATGTGGGCGCGGGAACGTTCCAACCGGTACGTGTTGAAAACATTGAAGATCATGTTATGCACGCAGAATACGTGGAAGTGCCGCAAGAGGTTTGTGATGCAATTCTAGCCACCAAGAAAGCCGGCAAGCGCGTGATTGCCGTGGGAACAACCTCCGTGCGATCCATTGAAAGTGCAGCATTAGCGGCGGAAGAAAAACAACGTGATGTGTTAATTGAGCCGTATTTTTCCGATACATCTATTTTCATTTATCCGGGCAAAAAATTCCGCGTGGTGGATTGTTTAATTACTAACTTCCATTTGCCGGAAAGCACATTGATTATGTTGGTTTCTGCTTTCGCAGGGTTTAGCCATACCATGGATGCGTATAAAAGTGCAGTGGAAAATCGCTATCGTTTTTTCAGTTATGGCGACGCTATGTTTATCAGCAAAAATCCGAATGTGAAGGGAATGGAATAGAAATTGACTTATTTAGGTTCTCCACCTAAAATCCTGCAACTCAAGCCTGTTACTCAGGCTTTTTTATTGACTAAAAACCTTCGAACTGTTTATTCGTTGAGGAAATGAAATGAAGTATGAATTAGATAAAACCAGTGGCAACGCCCGTCGTGGTCGCTTGGTATTTGAACGCCCACAAGGCACCTTTACCGTTGAAACCCCGGCGTTTATGCCCGTGGGCACTTATGGCACGGTAAAAGGCATGACCCCGGAAGAAGTACGCGCCACCGGTGCTGAAATTCTCCTTGGTAACACGTTCCATTTATGGCTTCGCCCGGGGCAAGAAGTCATGCGTAAACATGGCGATTTACACGATTTTATGCAATGGCATCGTCCGATCCTCACGGACTCCGGTGGTTTCCAAGTGTTCAGCTTGGGCAAGTTGCGTAAAATTACCGAAGAAGGCGTGAAATTCCAAAACCCGATCAACGGCGAACGCATTTTCTTATCACCGGAAAAGTCCATGGAAATCCAATATGATTTAGGTTCCGACATTGTGATGATTTTCGATGAATGTACCCCTTACCCTGCAACCTTCGACTATGCAAAAAAATCCATGGAAATGTCTTTACGCTGGGCGCAACGCAGCCGCAACCGTTTTGATGAATTGGGCAACAAAAACGCCTTATTCGGCATTATCCAAGGTGGTACCTTTGAAGAATTACGCAAAGTATCTTTGGAAGGGTTGGTGAACATTGGTTTCGACGGTTATGCCGTGGGCGGTTTAGCCGTAGGCGAACCGAAAGAAGATATGCACCGCATTTTGGAATACATTTGCCCGCAAATCCCTGCCGACAAACCACGCTATTTAATGGGCGTGGGCAAACCTGAAGATTTAGTGGAAGGTGTACGCCGCGGCATCGATATGTTCGACTGCGTGATGCCAACCCGTAATGCACGTAACGGTCATTTATTCGTCACCGACGGCATTGTGAAAATACGCAACGCTAAATACAAAGACGATACCAGCCCGTTAGATCCGCACTGTGATTGCTACACCTGTAAGCATTACACCAAAGCCTATTTGTATCATTTGGATAAATGCGGTGAAATCCTCGGGGCGCGCCTAAACACCATCCACAACTTGCGTTATTACCAACGTTTAATGGCGGAAATCCGCCAAGCCATTGAAGACGATCGCTTCGATGATTTCGTGGTGGAGTTTTATGCGAGAATCGGCAAGCCTGTTCCGCCGTTACAACTTGCAGAAACAGAAAAATAATCAGTTAAAAGTGCGGTGGAAAATTTACGTGTTTTTTCGACCGCACTTTCATCTCTCACAGGAGTTCCTATGCAAATCCTTGAACCTCAAAAATTCGCCAGTTGGAATGAACCCATTGAAATGTTGTATGCCTGCCATAGCAAAGTGAAACGCTTTTGTCGTCAGCTAACCATTTTGCCTGATTATTTGGCAAAAAACGGTTGTAATCAGGCGGTGAAAAATGACGTTCAGCAAATTCTCAATTATTTCAATCAGTCAGCCCCATTGCACCATGATGATGAGGAAAAAGATTTTTTCCCATTGTTGGTGAAATATGTGCCGGAAGCGCAAAAAGACATTGATGAATTAAAAAGACAGCACATGACCTTGCATGATAACTGGGCAAAATTATCTGAACAGTTGCAAGCCTTGTTGAATGGCGAGCGGGAGAATGTCGATATGGCGTTGATCAACAATGTGGTCTCAGGCTACGACAAACATATCGCCTTGGAAGAGCCGTTATTTAAGCTTGGTAAACAACATTTGTCGGAATCGGAATTACGCGAAATCGGCAACATCATGAGCGCCCGTCGTCGCGTACAAGCTTAAGCTATCGTTGATTTAAATTATGGAATATCAACTTGATACTCGTGAGTATCGTTGTCCTCTGCCGTTATTGATGACGAAAAATGCCGTCAACACATTAGCCCCAAATGATGTATTGACGGTGTGGCTTGCTGCGGAAAGTGACATCGAAGATTTTCGTTTATTTTGCGAAGTACAGCAGTTGTCTTTTGCTGTAATAAGTCAATCTCAACGTACCATTCAAATCACTAAAATCAATAAGTAACCGCCCTATTTTCAGCCTTAAAAAGTGCGGTCATTTTTGCCGTCATTTTTACAATATCATTTTCACATTTAAGCGAATTTATGGTATTTTAACAGCCGATTTTAATCAGTTTACGGACGCTCCATAGCGTCTTCTCTTTTCATTAACTAAAAGGAAATTTGAATGGAAGCTCAACAAGGCAGCCCAATGTCAATGTTATTTATTTTCATCATCTTCGGATTGATTTTCTATTTCATGATTTATCGTCCGCAAGCAAAAAGAAATAAAGAACACAAAAAATTAATGTCCGAATTAACCAAAGGCACCGAAGTATTAACCGCCGGCGGTATCATTGGTAAAATCACCAAAGTAGTTGAAAACAGCGACAGCATCGTTATCGCGTTAAACGACAGCACTGAAGTGACCATCAACCGCAACTACATTGCAGCGGTATTACCGAAAGGCACAATTAAAACCCTTTAATCTTACATTCCTCAAGGGAACAGGAAATCTATGTTAAATCGTTACCCTTTATGGAAGAATCTAATGGTGATCTTTTTGGTCGCCATTGGTATTTTATACGCTCTTCCAAATCTTTACGGTGAAGATCCTGCCGTACAAATCTCAGGAACTCGTGGTCAGGAAGCTAATTCCAGCGTGCTAAGCGAAGTTCAAACTGTCCTAAAAGAAAATAATCTGGCAACTAAATCCATCGTGTTAGAAAACGGCTCTATTCTTGTACGTTTTAACAATACCGATAACCAATTACTCGCCAAAGATAAAATCACTGAAAAATTAGGCAATAACTACTCTATCGCCCTAAACCTTGCACCGGCAACGCCAAAATGGCTAAGTAGCATTGGCGGCAATCCGATGAAATGGGGCTTGGATTTGCGTGGTGGTGTACGCTTCCTGATGGAAGTGGATATGAATTCTGCGCTCACCAAACGTCAAGAGCAATTACAAGATTCCTTACGTGCCGAATTGCGCAAAGAAAAATATCAATACAGCGCTATTAAGTCAGCGGAGAATTTTTCCACAATCGTAAGTTTGGTTAATCCGGAACAGTTATCTGATGTACAACGTTATTTGCGCAAACAGCATCCGACCTTAGACATTCGTGCGATTTCTGATAATACCCTGTCTTTGGCGTTATCTGATGCGGCATTAAACGAAGCTCGCGAAAGTGCGATTGAACAAAACTTAAGTATTTTGCGTAAACGTGTCACCGAACTTGGTGTCGCAGAAGCCGTAATTCAACGCCAAGGCGCAGAACGTATCGTGGTTGAATTGCCGGGGGTACAAGATACGGCTCGCGCGAAAGAAATTCTGGGTGCTACGGCGACCCTTGAATTCCGCTTAGTCAATGGTAATGCAAACTTAGAGGCAGCCGCTCGCGGCATGGTGACTTCTGATTCTGAAGTAAAATATGACAGAAACAATCGCCCTATCGTGCTATATAAACGTGCCGTATTAGGTGGTGAGCACATTACGAACGCCAGTTCCGGTGTGGATCAAAATACCTCTAGACCGCAAGTAAGCGTCACCTTGGATAGCGAAGGCGGCGAAATCATGTCACAAACTACACGCGCCAACATCCAAAAACCAATGGCGACGTTGTATGTGGAATATAAAGATAGCGGCAAAAAAGACGAAAATGGCAAAACCATTTTACAAAAACACGAAGAAGTGATTAACGTTGCCACCATTCAAGGCCGTTTCGGTAGTCAATTCCAAATTACCGGCATTGACTCTCCGGCAGAAGCACAAAACCTTGCGGTGTTACTTCGTTCCGGTGCGTTAATTGCGCCGATTCAAATCGTGGAAGAACGCACCATTGGTCCATCTCTTGGTGCGCAAAACGTCGAACAAGGTTTGCAAGCAAGTTTTTGGGGCTTAATGATCGTCGTCGCCTTTATGGTCATTTACTATCGTAAATTCGGTCTTATTGCCAATGTCGCCTTAATCGCCAATATCATTTTATTGGTCGGCTTGATGTCCTTATTACCGGGCGCCACGCTCACCATGCCCGGGATTGCCGGTATCGTATTGGCAGTAGGGATGTCCGTGGACGCAAACGTGTTAATCTTTGAGCGAATAAAAGAAGAAATTCGCAACGGTCGCCCTGTTCAACAAGCTATTAGCGAAGGTTATAGCGGTGCATTCAGTTCTATCTTCGATGCGAACTTAACCACCATTTTGACTGCGGTAGCACTTTATGCTGTAGGGACGGGTCCGATCAAAGGCTTCGCAATCACCTTATCTTTAGGGATTGCTATCTCCATGTTTACCGCAATCACCGGAACACGCGCAATCGTGAATTTCTTATACGGCGGCAAACGAATTGATAAATTATCAATTTAACGGTGAGGAAATATATTGTGAATTTAGAAAATAGAAGTCAGCCAATTAAAGAAATTCAAGGCATTAAACTCCCTTTCCGTTTAGTGGAATTCATGAAATTCCGTCTATGGGGCTACCTTGCTTCCGTTGTGATTATCGCGGTTTCATTATTCTTTGTATTTACCAAAGGTTTCAACTGGGGCTTAGATTTCACCGGTGGCGTGGTGGTTGATACCCACTTCTCTCAACCGGCAGATTTGGAAAAAATCCGTTCTACGTTAGTACAAAACGGCATTGAGAGTCCACTCGTGCAAACCACCGGTGGGGTCCGCGATGTGATGATTCGCCTACCGGCAACCGATGATGCACAAATCGGCGATCATGTCAAAAAAATGCTGAACACCTTGGATAGTGATATTCAAATCCGCTCCATTGAGTTTGTCGGACCTAACGTAGGTGAAGAATTGACCCAAGGGGCAATTTACGCCACCTTAGCCACCCTCATTATGCTCTTGCTTTATGTGGGCATGCGTTTTGAATGGCGTTTAGCAACCGGTGGTGTGCTTTCTTTAGCGCACGACGTGATTGTCACCCTTGGTGCATTCTCTTACTTACAAATCGAAATGGATTTAACCTTTATTGCGGCGATCCTTTCCGTGGTAGGTTACTCGTTAAACGACAGTATCGTGGTATTCGACCGTGTGCGTGAAAACTTCCGTAAAATCAGACGGATTTCTGCCATCGACATCATCGATATTTCCTTAACCCAAACCCTATCCCGTACCATTATGACATCGCTCACCACGTTAATTGTCGTTATCGCCCTCTTCATCTTCGGGGGGCCGACCATTCACAGTTTCTCACTAGCCTTGCTCATCGGGATTGGATTCGGTACCTATTCTTCCATCTTCATTGCGATTGCTATCGCCTATGACTTAGGTTTAACCCGTGAACACATGGTTCAACCGAAAGTGAATAAAGATGATATTGAAGAGTTACCATAAAAATCACTAAAACAAAAAAGGTCGTTTTTTAACGACCTTTTTTATTTCCAAGGCTCATCACATTTTCCGAATAACGCCATAAAAACGTTTTATTTTTCGACCGCACTTTAAGCAATAAAAAAGCGGCGAAATTCGCCGCTTAAAGAGAAATGCCTGAATAATTAGGCGTAAACCGGAAGACGTTTACAGATTGCCAATACTTTTTCTTTTGTCGCCGCAATCACTTGTTCTTCATTGTCTTTACCGAGTGCGTCTAACACATCACACATCCAGCCGGCAAGTTCACGACAGTCTTGCTCGTTAAAGCCACGACGGGTAACGGAAGGTGTACCTACACGAATACCGGAAGTCACAAATGGTTTTTGTGGATCATTTGGTACCGAGTTTTTATTCACGGTAATGTTTGCTTTACCAAGTGCCGCATCCGCCGCTTTACCGGTTAAACCTTGTTGAACTAAATCCACCAAGAACAAGTGATTTTCGGTGCTGTTTGAAACCACTTTGTAACCGCGTTGTTTAAACACCTCCACCATGGCTTTTGCATTTTTCAAGACATTTTGTTGGTAGATTTTATATTCCGGCTCTAACGCCTCTTTGAAACATACCGCTTTTGCCGCAATAATGTGAACTAATGGACCACCTTGACCAGCCGGGAAGACTGCAGATTGAAGTTTTTTATACATTTCTTCATCGCCGCTGGCAGATAAAATTAAACCGCCACGTGGACCACCTAAGGTTTTATGCGTTGTTGTTGTAACAACATGAGCATACGGAAGTGGATTCGGATAGACGCCCGCCGCAATTAAACCGGCAACGTGCGCCATATCCACGAATAAATAGGCGCCTACTTCATCTGCGATTTCACGCATTTTTTTCCAATCAACCACTTGAGAATAAGCAGAGAAACCGCCCACAATCATTTTCGGTTTCACTTCATGGGCTTGTTTACGCAAAGCATCGTAGTCAATCAAACCTTCATCCGTAATACCATATTGTTCTGCATGATAGATTTTACCGGAGAAGCTCACGGAAGCACCGTGGGTTAAGTGGCCACCATGTGCCAAGCTCATGCCTAAAATGGTATCGCCCGGATTTAATAATGCCATATAAACGGCTGCATTCGCTTGTGAACCAGAGTGCGGTTGCACGTTCACATAATCTGCGCCAAATAATTCTTTCGCACGATCAATCGCTAACTGCTCCACAATGTCAGCGTACTCACAACCACCATAATAGCGTTTGCCCGGATAGCCTTCCGCATATTTATTGGTGAATTGAGAACCTTGCGCTTGCATTACGCGCGGGCTGGCATAGTTTTCAGAAGCGATTAATTCAATATGTTCTTCTTGACGACGATTCTCATCTTGAATGGCTTGCCATAAAACCGGATCGTAATCAGCGATGTTCATGCTCTTTTTAAACATTGTGTTTTCCTCGTTATGTAATTTTGAGTGGTATAGTTTAACTGTTTATGGATTGAAATTTAATTAAAAATTAAGTCCTAAATTTTCATCAAATCAATGAAAACTATTCATAAAAGTGCGGTCAAAAAATCCATTAGATTTTTAACGTCGCCTTTGCCGGCACCGCCATCTGGTTCGCAAGTACTTAGACGAACTTACGAATCATTTTTTTTGCTATTTTTTCTGCTCACGTGCCACGGCGCGATAGCCGATATCACGACGATAAAAACGTCCGTTCCATTGGATTTGTTCAGCCAGTTTCAGCGCTTTCTGTTGTGCCTCAAATACGCTTTCACCCAATGCCGTAGCACAAAGCACGCGGCCTCCATTAGTAACTAACTTGCCCGCTTTCGCTTCTACGCCCGCCAAGAAAACTTTCTCATTTTCGACCGCACTTTGAGGCAAACCGCTGATTTCAGCGCCTTTACGATAATCCCCCGGATAGCCTTCTGCAGCCAATACGATACCCAAAGAAGCCTTCGGATTCCATTGGGATTTCACTTCGTCCAATTTGCCATCACAGGCTTTAAGACAAAGTTCCACCAAATCCGATTCTAAACGCAACATGATCGGTTGGGTTTCCGGATCACCGAAACGACAGTTAAATTCGATCACTTTCGGCTGACCATTTGGCATGATCATCAAACCGGCATACAAGAAACCGGTGTAAACATTGCCTTCTGCCGCCATGCCGTTGACCGTTGGATAGATAACTTCACGCATCACGCGTTCATGAATTTCAGGTGTCACCACAGGCGCAGGAGAATAAGCCCCCATGCCGCCGGTATTCAAGCCCGTGTCTTTTTCGCCCACACGTTTATGGTCTTGACTGGTCGCCATAGGTTCGACGTTTTTGCCATCCACCATAACGATAAAACTCGCCTCTTCGCCATCTAAAAATTCTTCAATGACCACCCGACTGCCAGCTTCACCAAAGGCATTACCGGACAGCATATCCCGCACCGCGTCTTCCGCTTCTTGCAACGTCATCGCCACAATCACGCCTTTGCCTGCAGCCAAACCATCCGCTTTAACGACAATTGGTGCGCCTTTTTCACGCAAGTAAGCCAATGCCGGCTCGACTTCAGTGAAGTTTTGATATTCCGCTGTTGGGATTTTATGACGCGCTAAAAAATCTTTGGTAAAAGCTTTTGAACCTTCCAATTGCGCTGCTGCTTGCGTTGGTCCGAAAATGTTTAAACCGACTGCACGAAACGCATCCACCACCCCAATCACAAGTGGCGCTTCAGGCCCCACGATCGTTAAACCAATGTGGTTATCTTGGGCAAATTTAACCAACGCAGGAACATCCGTTGCAGCGATATTCACGTTCTCGACTTTTTGTTCTAACGCCGTCCCCGCATTGCCCGGTGCAACGAAAATTTTATCCGCTAATGGAGATTGCGCCGCTTTCCAAGCGAGGGCGTGTTCACGGCCGCCGTTTCCGATGATAAGGATATTCATGTTGTAGTCCTTGTGTCTTTTTGAATTTAATCCCCTCTTTAGCAAAGAGGGGTAGGGGAGATTTGGCAGAAGTTATTTCAACCTCATAGTACATTTAGCATCGTTTTAAATCTCCCCCCAGCCCCCTCTTTACGAAAGAGAGGGGATAAGTAAAAAAGTAAGTCGCTCATTGAGCGAAGTTATAACATAAATTAATGTCTAAAATGCCGCATTCCGGTCAATACCATCACCATATTATGCTCATCTACCGCATCAATCACTTCCTGATCGCGCATTGAGCCGCCCGGATGAATCACGCATTGAATGCCTACTTTCGCCGCCGCATCAATGCCGTCACGGAATGGGAAGAACGCATCAGATGCCATCACACAACCGGCTACTTCCAAGCCTTCATCTTGCGCTTTAATACCGGCGATTTTAGCCGAATACACGCGGCTCATTTGGCCTGCACCAATGCCGATGGTTTGGTTATCTTTGGCATAAACAATCGCATTGGATTTCACGAATTTCGCCACTTTCCAGCAGAACAATAAATCTTTCAATTCTTGTTCCGTTGGTTGACGTTTGCTGACCACTTTTAAATCATCCAAGTCCACCATGCCTAAATCCGCATCTTGCACCAACAAGCCACCGTTCACACGTTTGAAATCTAAACGTTGGGTACGCGCTTGCCATTCTCCACATTCAAGCAAACGGACATTTTTCTTACGTTTCACCACTTCAACAGCTTCCGCAGACACTTTCGGTGCGATAATCACTTCCACAAATTGACGTTCGACAATTTCATTTGCCGTTTTTTCGTCTAATTCACGGTTAAACGCAATGATACCGCCAAAGGCTGAAGTTGGGTCTGTTTGATAGGCGCGATTATAGGCCTCTAAAATATCTTTGCCTAAGGCCACGCCGCACGGATTGGCGTGTTTCACAATCACACATGCCGGCTCATCAAATTCTTTTACACATTCAAGGGCTGCGTCGGTGTCGGCAATATTGTTATAAGACAAGGCTTTACCTTGCAGTTGGTTTGCCGTTGCCACACTCGCTTCTTTTACATTGAGATCCACATAAAATGCGGCATTTTGATGGGCATTTTCGCCGTAACGCATGGTTTGTTTACGCACGAAATTCAAATTTAAAGTCCGCGGGAATTGACCGCACTTCGCCTCCGCATCTTCTTCAGCAGCAACATGATAAGGTTTCACCAACTGACCGAAATAGTTCGCGATCATGGAATCGTATTGCGCAGTGTGTTCAAATGCTTTGATAGCAAGATCAAAACGGGTTTCCAGGGTTAAGCTGTTTTGATGTTGATCCATTTCGGCAAGAATGGCATCAAAATCCTGATTGTTCACAACAATCGCCACATCTTTATGGTTTTTCGCAGCAGAGCGCACCATGGTTGGGCCACCGATATCAATATTTTCCACGGCATCTTCTAACGTGCAATTTGGCTTAGCCACGGTTGCGGCAAAAGGATATAAATTCACCACCACCATATCAATGCCTTCAATGCCATGTTGCTGCATGATGGCATCGTCCGTACCACGACGACCTAAAATCCCACCGTGTACTTTCGGATGTAAGGTTTTCACGCGACCGTCCATCATTTCCGGAAAACCGGTGTAATCGGACACTTCGGTTACCGGCAAGCCGTTTTGCTCTAACAGTTTTGCCGTACCGCCGGTAGAAAGCAGTTTAACACCGCGTTTTACGAGGCCTTGGGCGAATTCCACAATACCGGATTTATCGGACACGCTAAGCAATGCTTGGCGAATGGGACGAGTTGATTGCATGAATAATTTCCTTTGATTTATGAAGTAAATTTGAGGTGGCGTATTATAACGCAAACGTTTGCGTTTATGTAGAAATGCACGAAAAATTTGTAAAAAAGTGCGGTCGTTTTTAAAGGCATTTTTACATTTGAACAAAAGAAAAAGCACGAATCCGCTTTCACAAATTCGTGCTTTCTCAAGGTTGGCAAACTATGCTTTGGCTTGCGCCCGTTTCACTAAAATCGTGGAAAGGCTGAATGCCACAATAAAGGAAACGGCCATGCCAATGCTGTACATGGCAAGGCTGTCCGGTTTAATCGACGGAATCCCTAAGAAACCTGCCGCACCAAGGGCAATGGCTTTTACGTTAAAGAAGGCAATAAAGGCACTCGCCAGACCGGAGCCAATCATGGCTGCGATAAAGGCTTGACGATAACGCAAGTTCACCCCAAACATGGCCGGCTCGGTAATACCAAGCAACGCAGAAATGCCGGAAGGAATGGCCAAGCCGCGAACTTTCGGATCTTTTAAGGCAAATGCCACGCCCAAACAGGCGGCGCCCTGGGCAATGTTAGACATTGCCGCAATTGGGAAAATAAAGGTACCGCCGGTGCGTGCCATTTCCGCCAATAATTGGGTTTCCACCGCAATGAAGGTTTGGTGCATACCGGTAATCACGATGGGGGCGTAGAAAGTACCGAAAATCGCACCGCCGATAAAACCTAATGTGTCATATAACCAGGTTAACCCTGCCGCGATTAATGAACCTGCTTCACGTCCGATTGGGCCGATGAGGGTAAACGCCAAGAAGCCGGCGATAAACAAAGAAAATAACGGTGTGACCAAATTATCTAAATAAGACGGCACAAATTTACGAAACGTTTTTTCTAACGTTGCCAACACCCAAGCGGAAATTAAGGTTGGGATCACAGTGCCTTGGTAACCTACTCGTTCAATTTCCAAACCAAACACATTCCAATATTGGATTTTGCCTTCTGCCAGAGTTAAAGCATAGTTCCAACCGTCAGCCAGTGCCGGGTGAACCAATAACATCCCTAATGCGGCCCCAAGGAATGGGTTACCACCAAACTTACGGGTGGCAGAGAAACCAAGCAATACCGGCAAGAACACAAATGGTGCGTTTGCAATGGTGTTAATGAAATCTACTAAATCTTTGAGTTCAGGATGCATGTCGATGACGCTGAGTTCATCCACAAAGAACCCTTTGGCGGTGAGCATGCTGTAAATACCCATCAACAAACCGCCTGCCACAATGGCCGGAATGATCGGTACGAAGATATCCGCTAAACCTTTCACCAAACGTTGCAACAAACTTTGATTACCGCCTGCCGCTTCTGCCACTTCCGCTTTACTCACATCGCCGATACCCAGTAATTTGGTTAATTCAGCGTGGACTTTATTCACTGTGCCGGAACCAAAAATAATTTGATATTGCCCGGCAACAGCAAACTGCCCTTTTACCCCCTCAATATTGTCGATGCCTCCCTTGTCCACTTTGCTTTCATCATTTAGCACAATACGCAAACGGGTAGCACAGTGAGCCGCTGTGACAATATTTTCTTTGCCGCCAAGTTTTTCAATGACTTGTTGGGCGATATTAGGAAAGTTCATAGTCTTCTCCCAAAGTAGTAAATAATAGGTAGAATTCTAGCTAAAAGGTTTTTGTCAGACTAGCGAAATTTAATGCACTATTCACTCATCCGCGCACTGAATATACCTTAAATTTGTTATTTTTCGCCAATACCTCATGGCTGCCGAAATGTTGATCCAGCCAGTCGGCATAAGGCAAAAAGGCATTCGCTACAATACGCAATTCACCGCCGGTTTTAAGATGCCATTTGGCTTGTTTAATCAATTCATTAACGGCGGTATAGGCGGTATCAATGCCATCATGAAACGGCGGGTTGGAAATGATCAGGTCAAATTTTCCTTCCACATGAGAGAACACATCGCTTGCCAATACTGTGCCTTGCAACTGATTTTCTCGCAACGTTCGCTGTGCCGATTCAAGCGCCATGGCGTGAATATCCGTCATCACCAGCTTGGTTTTCGGATATTGTTTTTGAATGTAACTGCCAATCACGCCGGCGCCACAACCGATATCCAGTACATCGCCCGACACATTTTTTAACGTGGACAACAACAATGCCGTGCCGCCATCCAGTTCGGCGGCGCTGAAGACGCCCGGCAAGGCATACACGGTGACATCGGCAAGTTGTGGTGATTGGTAGGATTTCCAGAAGAAATTCAGCTCAAAGTGCGGTGGATTTTTTAGCTGAAAATGATAAAGACTACAACGGCGGGCAGAGTCGATTTTGTGAATATCGCCGAAGTCCGCAAGCATATTTTCGGCAGAACGTACGCCGCTTCGATTTTCGCCGACAATGAGAATTTCTTGTCCCACCGGGCTTTTGGCAAGCATTTGCATTAATTGAAAATGACATTCCTGCTTGTTCTTCGTCCAATAAAACAGGATCAAATCGGCTTGGCGTTGAAATTCGAGGGAAAAATCCACCGCACTTTGTTGCTTTTGATTTTCTCGGTTGGCGTAATCAAAATACCAACTCCAAGCGCGGGCGTTAAAACCTTGGCGTCGTAAATCGGAAAGAAATTCATCGTTCACGGCTCCCGTAAGCAATAACGACTTCCCTGTTAAAAAATCTAAATGCCGTTCCAACACTTCGCTTTCTGCACAAATCACGCTATTAATCCTCTGCCTTATTGGTTAAAATGGGCGCCCATTATACTGGATTGAATTGATTTTAGATATGCAAGAAACGCGCCAACCTTACTCCCGTCGAGATGTATTACTGCAACAAATGGGCATTAGCCAATGGCAGTTAGTGCGCCCGGAAGCGTTGAAAGGCGCAATGAATATCACTGTCGCCGAGCATATTCGTTTGATTATCATCAGTCAGCAAAATCTATTGCAACAACCTGTTGTGCAGGATGTGTTACGCAGCCTGACACTGGATAGCGAGCAAGTATTAAACATCACCTTTGAACAGCTTGCTTATTTGCAAGTTAACCATAAAGTCAGTTATTGGTTGCTTTCTCAAAACACCTCGGAAAATGACCGCACTTTATCTCTCCCACAACCGTTAAATGTGTGGCAGTCTGATGATCTTGAGGAATTTAAACAAAATCCGCAGGCAAAACGTCAATTTTGGCAAACCATTCAACAATCCCCTTCCATCAATGCCGAATAACAAGGAACTGTCGTGATAACCATTTCGCTGATTGAAGAACAAGACTTTGACGCACTTTATGCCATTGAGCAGGCAGCTCACGCCGTGCCTTGGAGTTTAGGCACGTTGAAAAATAACCAAGGCGAGCGTTATCTCAATTTAAAGATCGCCGAAGGCCATCAGATTTATGGATTTGCTATTTGTCAGACCGTACTAGATGAAGCCACCCTGTTTAATATTGCTATCGATCCGCAAAAACAAGGCTTGGGACTCGGACGACAACTCTTAAACGAGCTCATCACCCAACTCAGACAAAAAGGTATTTTGACATTGTGGCTAGAAGTGCGCGAATCCAATAAAAAAGCCCAAGCGCTTTATGATTCGCTGGGCTTTAATCAAGTGGATATCCGTAAAAATTATTACCCTACCCCTGATGGCAAACGGGAAGATGCCGTGGTCATGGCAGCCTATTTATAAGACTATTTTTCCCTCTTAATTGCTTGCAACATCGGCACAAACCACGCTTTCACCTGCTGATTTATCCACGCCAAGTCCAATTCCTGCGTTTGTCCCAACACACGTTGCCAATATAAATCGCCACGGGAATAATCATCCCCTTCGGCAATTTTTATTAACTGTGCAAAGCACTTATCATCCTCAACTGTCTCTTCGTTAGCAATCTGTTTTAGGTATGCCTCAATGCCCTGTGTTGGAATCAGCTGCAATTGCGACTGCCCGGCTAAATAGCTTTCTACATAAATTTGCAGTTGCGCAAGGGCATCCTGTTGAGACACCACTTGAAAGATCTCGCGTTTGTCCTTGCCTTGGAAAATGGATTCCGTCGGCTGCGGCTGCGTGGCACACAACAATAAATGATATAACCAAGCTTCAATACGATCTTTGTCTTTGATAGTTGCCATGCGCCAAGTCACACGCTGTAACGGGTCGCCATATAAGTGGGAGATATTGCCTGATAAGGTGATATTACCGAATGCCGTCGGCAAGGTCATTTGTACAAAACGGTTTTGTGGCGTTTGTTCCACATAATCGGCAATATAGTGTTTAAATTCCGCCACTTCATCCAATAATTTATTGGCGTAGAGTGTCGCAAATTCGCCTCTTGGCAAGACACCTTTCACCTTCAAATGATCAAAAAACGCGTCGATTTGGTGTTCATCGACATCGACTAAGTCCGCATGAATCAGGTATTTCTCTAAGCCATTATTCAAAACGAAATTTTCACTGTCGGCGATACTTTCTTCCTGCTCGGAAAAATTCACACCGAGGCGGCGCTCAAAGAAAAATTTCACCGGATTTTTCACAAACGCCACCAAACGAGAAAATTCAATCTCCGTTTCTTGTTCGAAACCATCCTGCGCTATCGTCGGTTGAATGAAATTCGACAATGCCTGATTGGATTGCGAATTCACCAAAGGCAACCATTGTTGCGCAAAAGATTGGCTAAAAGTGCGGTCGTTTTTTTCAAAGTTTTTTCGACTAAATGCCGTCATGCCGTGTTGTTGCACCAGTAATGCCCGCCAATCTTTGCCTTCATTCGGCAGATTTTCCACGATGTAATCCAACAACTGGCTCACCAACACCGACGGCTCACGTTCTTGATTATCCGAAATAGAACGACCGATATAGCTGATGTACAAATATTCTTGCGCAGACAGCAAAGCCTCAAGGAACAAGTAACGATCATCATCACGGCGCGCACGATCGCCTTTAATGCGGTGATACTGCATTAAGTCAAAACTATTTGGCGGCTGTTGACGTGGGTATTCACCGTCATTCATACCGAGCAGGCAGACCACTTTAAACGGAATAGAACGCATCGGCAGCAACGTGCAAAAATTCACTTTGCCGGCTAAAAAACGGTAATGATTCGGGTTTTCTTCTAACGCACCACTCATGACATCCGCCACAACATCAACGGCCAAGAGCTCGTCAAAATGCACGTCCTGTAACTGTTCTGCAAATTGCTGAATCACGTCTTTAATATAAAACAAGGTTTCTTCGGTTTCCGTTGTCGCAGCAAAGAAACTATCCGTTAAGGTCAACAAATGTTGTTGCCATTGCGCCACGGAATAGCGCTGTTGCAACGTTTGGAACCAATCTGATAATGCGGCGATAAACTCAGCCAGTTGCCCTGCCAGCTGACCTTTTAAGCCGAAACTGTTGTCCAATCCAAGGCTGTCTTGCCAAATACCATTTTCTTCCCGTAAGGCATACCCCAACAACATACGTTCCAAACCGGCTTGCCAGGAATTGTAGTTGTTTTGCGTCTCATCATGATTCTCTGCACTTTGTTTATCTAAACCAAAACGCACGCCGGCATTTTTCACCCAATCTCGAATTTGCGCCAAATCCTGCAATTCAATATTAAAGCGTTGGCGTATTGCTGGTACATCTAACAGCGCCAACACGTCTTCTGCACTGAAAAGACTTTCTTTGAGATGCAATAAAGAAAGGAAACCGGCAATAACTACATCATTTTCCGATAATTTGTTATCCGAAATAGAAAATGGAATGGCAGTTTGCGGCGTAGCATGTTGCCCGAAAACCGCGAGAATATAAGGGGTGTATTTATCAATATCCGCCACCATCACGATGATGTCTTTTGGGGTCAAATGTGGATTTTCTTGTAATAAATGCAGCAGATAATCCTGCAAGACTTCCACTTCCCGCATCGTGCTGTGGCAAGCATGGAAGGTTAAAGTGCGGTCATTTTCCTGATAGTTTAACGGCTCGCTGCCACTCGGCATAAGATGCAAAATCTGATGCTGAATTTGACTCAATAAATTCTTCGGTTCAATCTCCGCATAGGCAGAAATCTCATTCGGTTCCAACTGCGTTAATAAATAAGAAAAATCGCGTCCCAATTTTCCCCATGAAGCCAACAAGGGATTACCGACTTGCAATTTTTCTTGTGCGTAAGTCACCTCCCATTGCCGCTCTACCTGCTCTCTTTGTTCTGCGGATAACAAAGGTCTATTGACTTGGTTGAAATAATCGGTACGAGTGCGTAGTGCTAATTTTTCAACAAATGTTGGATCCACAATGTCGCCCCAATATTCCTCGCAAGGATTATTGAAGAACAAATGCACATCACAATATGCGCTAATGACTTGAAAAATTTCTAAATAGGCTTTTGGCAAGGCAGGAATACCGAAAATGAAAAGACGTTCCGGTAAAAAGAGCGGTCGATTTTCACGGAGTTTTTCTAACAGCAACTGGTGTAAATGCGCTCGGTGTTGTACTAAATCCAATCCGGTTTCGGTTTTTACTGCCTGTACCAAAGCCCGCCACAGGCTCGCCTGCCAGGCAATATTTTGTTCAATCTGTGCCGATAAACGATCATTATTGAAATTGGATTGAGCTTCAATTTGATGATGAATATCTGCCTCTTGGTGCGCTTCCCAAGCGGCAATCCAGTTCGGGCGGTAAACCAAATATTGGTCGAATAAATCCGCGATCTTGCCGGCAAGTTGGTAGAGTTTAAATTGCTCCGATTGAACAGAATGCGCCAGATAATGGCGTAAAGGATGAAAAGCCTCTTGTTCTAAATATTGAGGAATTAAGCGCATCAAACGCCACATCATGGCATTTTTATTAAATTGATTGCTTTGCGCCACATCGGGCAAATTTTCTGCATAAAGCTGCCAAATAAAGCTGGCGGGCATTGGAAACGCAAAATTTGCTGCAATGCCTTTTTGCTCTGCGATTTGTAACTGTAACCATTGTGCCATGCCCGGACTTTGCACCAGCACGGTTTCCGGCTGTAATGGATTGCTCAGCGGTTGACGTTGAATTAATTCAACGAGAATGTCCTTTTGCACCTCAAGTTGATTCGAATGATAAACAGTAAACACGCCGCCTCCGGAAATAAGCCTAACTATAATTTGCGCTATTATAAACTAATTTCACCGCGAGGATATTTCACCGTGACCTGATTTTGCGTGCACGTAACGCGAAAACGAATTTGATTCTGTAGCACGTTCGATTCACAAGGTAACCCAAGAAAACGCCGTTGATGTTGATTCTCAACAATTTGAATAGCTTGAAAACGTTGATAAATTTCCACCGCACTTTTGCGTTGTAAATTTCCCCATTGGTTAAACGTGAGGAAAAGCCCGCTAAATACAGATAAAGCCACCAACAAGGACACCAAGCTCATGCCTTTCTGATTAATTTTTGGGAACGACAAAATCATACCAACTCTTCTCTGCTAATCGCCAACGACTATATTGTTGCACGATCTGAGTAACCGTACTTTTGGAATAAGTCACTTTAATATTTTCATCTAACGTCAATCGCCCTTTAGTAATGATCGAACCGCTAATTTTACCTTGCCCTCGAATGTGTAAATCGCCTTCGGCGACAATCACCGCATTCACATTTTTGTGAATCTCCCATTCGGTTTCTTCCGCTGTGAACCAATACAATGCCGCGGGCGATGATGAGCCTAACATGAGCGGAGGCGACGGCAATTGTGAACGAAAAAGCGCAAGCCCTTCTTTGGAAATAAACTGATCAAACAATTTTTCATGTTGGTTTCGCACCGGTTGTTTTTGAAATAACTTATCCCGTTGACACCAAGCATAATGGCTTAAGCCATCAGCAAATGGATTATTCTCCAGCCGAAATGTTAAGAGAAAGGTATCACCGTTTTCCTGCGTGGAAAGCTGCTCACAGCGCGGCTTTTTCTCATTCACGCTAAGTTGTTGCAAGGTGAGTTGTTGTTCCACATACCTATGCCGCTGAGCGGCAATAGATGAATACAAACGAAGTAAATCATCATTAAACAGCATGGTAAGAAGTAAAAATCCGCTGAGTAATATCAGTAAGGTGAGGGTCATGATGCCGCGTTGGGGTGTTGTCATGGTTCTTCTCGGTTTAATAAGGGCACAACAATGGCGGTTTCGTAGGTAATTTCTTTATTCTGCTTTAAATTTCCCATTAAACGCACTTCAACGCCTTTTTGTTCCGCTAACCAAGTAAAAGTGAAATCAGAAATTTCATATTCTTTTTCATCTAACAAATCCACCCAGCCACCGTGATTACAGGCAGATTGTTGGGTATAACGTTGGCAATCTTCAAAACTGCAATTTTGTTTGACCGCACTTTTATAGGTTAAACGGGTTTCTACCATTTTCTTATTGAGTCGATAACCGAATAATTCACGTTCAATTTCTTTGGTGGCATTTTTCTCGTTTGCAAGACAGGTATTGCCTTTGTATTGTCCGCCTATACAGCCGTTCACATTCAGATCATAGAAAAAGAGAACGCAACTGTTGCTTTTTTCACCATTCATTTGCGCAATAGTCATTGCCGAGGGCGGATTCGGTTGTTCAAATAAGGATAAATTGTTTCGGGTTAATTTCTCGCTCACCGCGCGAAAACCGGCACGCGCCAAATCTTTTCCGATGAGCTGAATCACACGCTGCAGCTCCGTTTGTAACTGCAAACGCAAAAGCATTTCCCGATTTTGCTGCTGATGTTGGTTATAAAACTGCAAAATCACTAAAAGTAAAAACGAAGAAAGCGACACCGAAAGCATTAAACTCACTAAACTTTGCCCTGAAAGGCATTTTTGTTTTAACCTCATTCTATTCTTCATCATTTACACAAGCACTTAAGGATTGGTTATCTTTTAATTTCAAACTGCCCACATTAAAAAACGAAAAGAGGGTTCGTTGATGATTGGCTTGCAACACAAAACAGGCTGTGGACGCGGTGTTACGAATGCCACTTAACCGCGTGAGTTCCAGAGGATAATAACGCTTGCTAATCAACATGGTGTCCGAGAAAGCAGGATAATAAAAATGTGCAGAAACATGAGGAGGACAACCTTGGAGGGCCAAACAATCACATAGATGATGATTTTTAATCTGCGCAGTTAAACACCAACGTTTTCCTGACAAATCGCGACTTGCCATGAGAAACCAGATATCAGAAGAATTTTCTACGCGTGCCTGAATTTGACGTAAAAACGCATAAAGTTTTTGTTGCTCTTTTTGTAAGATATTCTGCTGTGAAGATTGCTGCCATGTAGGCAAAGCAAGCATCAACAATAAACTAAGAATGAAAAGTGCGATTAACATTTCCAACAAAGTAAATCCCTTTTGCATAAACGTTCCTTTTTTTGACCGCACTTTAAGGGAATAACCAGGACTAAAACATGCAGGAAGAAGAATTTTGCGAGCAAGATCGCAAAGTAAAATTAATTTGGAGAAAAATTAACAAGGGGACAAAAAACTACGTCACATTTACGACATAAATAAAAAAGATGTCGTATCTGAACATTAATTCAGAATTATAAATTTATATGATGCACAAAGAGTTTCAATGGTGGGTCGTATAGGATTCGAACCTATGACCAATGGATTAAGAGTCCACTGCTCTACCAGACTAAGCTAACGACCCATGTTTGGGAAATACAGCTTTAAATTGGTGGGTCGTGAAGGATTCGAACCTTCGACCAACGGATTAAAAGTCCGCTGCTCTACCGACTGAGCTAACGACCCTCGAGAAAGGGGTATTTTATTGATTGGTGGGTCGTGAAGGATTCGAACCTTCGACCAACGGATTAAAAGTCCGCTGCTCTACCGACTGAGCTAACGACCCAACGACGAGGGCTTATAATACTGATTTTATTTCAAGAATCAATAAAAAATTTTGTTTTTTTATTTATTCGCTTGAATATGCATCAAAATAAAAGCAATCAAATATGCGTAATTCTAACTAAAAAGCAGAATCGTACACCACAGTAAAAAATAAAAAACCGGGTATTAACCCGGCTTTTTATTTGAAATAGCAAAAAATTAGTATGCTAACACAGCGCGACGGTTTTTCGCGTAAGCTGCTTCGTCATGACCTAATACTGCTGGTTTCTCTTCACCGTAAGAAACGGTAGAGATTTGACCTGCTTGTACACCTTTAGCAGTTAAGAAACTTTGTACTGCGTGAGCACGACGTTCACCTAATGCCATGTTGTATTCCGGAGTACCGCGTTCGTCAGTATTACCTTCAATACGTACATTAGTTGCTGGAGTTGCATTTAAGTATGCAGCGTGAGCATCTAAGATTTGAGCATATTCACCTTCAACATTGTATTTGTCGAAACCGAAATATACAGTGTTGTAGCGTTGTTGTAAGTCTTGAACAGAGTAACCACCAAAAGTTTGGCCGTTTGCGCTTTCATTTTTTGATGATCCACAAGCAGCTAATACAGCTACTGAACCAGCAACTAACAATGCTTTAGTAAATTTATTCATTGATTTCTCCTTGTTTATTTAGTTAAGTATGGTGACCAAGCTGGAAATTTAACTTGTCCATCATTCCCTGGTAAACGTGCCTTAAAGCGTCCGTCTGTGGACACTAATTGTAGCACCTTTCCCAAGCCTTGGGTAGAGCTATAAATAATCATAATACCATTTGGTGAAATACTCGGACTTTCATCTAAGAAAGTTGAACTTAGTACCTCAGAACCACCTGAAACCAAATCTTGTTTCACAATGTTATTACTTCCATCGATCATTACTAACGTACTACCATCTGAGCTGATTTGACCACTACCACGTCCACCAACAAGAGATACTCCACCACCGGATGCACTCATGCGATAAACTTGCGGAGAGCCGCCTCTATCGGATGTGAACACGATTGACTGCCCATCAGGCGACCAAGAAGGTTCAGTGTTATTACCTGAGCCACTGGTTAACTGAGAAACCTGTCCACTACCCAAATTTATTACATAAATATTCAATACGCCGTCTTTTGAAGAGGCAAATGCTAATCTTGAGCCATCTGGCGAGAAGGCCGGAGCTCCGTTGTGTCCTGGGAATGAAGCAATCACTTTACGTGCCATTGAACCAAGATCTTGCAGAATAATTTGCGCTTTTTTATTTTCAAAAGAAACATACGCTAATTTTTTGCCATCCGGAGACCATGCCGGAGACATAAAAGGCTGAGAGCTCTTATTAATAATAAATTGGTTAAAACCATCATAGTCGGCTACGCGGACCTCATAAGGTTGTGATCCACCATTTTTTTGCACGACATAAGCAATACGAGTCCGAAATGCGCCACGAATCCCTGTTAGTTTCTCAAAGGTTTCATCACTCACAGTATGCGCCCCGTAACGAACCCATTTTTGAGTTACCGTATATTGGTTTTGAGACAAAATTGAACCAGCACTACCCATGGTATCGACTAATTGGTAAGCAATATCAAACCCACCATTAGATGGAGTTACTTGTCCAACAATTACTGCCTCAATACCCAATGCAGACCATGCACTAGGGTTAACTTCTGCAGCTGTAGTCGGCTGCTGAGGCATTTTACTGACAGAAAGTGGATTAAATTTTCCACTATTACGTAAGTCTGATGCAATGATATCTGCAATATCTGCCGGCGCACTGCCTGGACCATTCCACTTAAACGGAACAACAGCAATAGGTCGCGCAGAATCCATAACCTCATCAATAACGATGCGAACCTCTGCACGAGCTAGTGAAGTCAATCCTAATAGCATAATAAATAAGCTAAATACTTGAATAACTCTTTTCATTTTTTCTCCTATTGTTCAAAGTGCGGTGAAAAATTACCGCACTTTTCTTGGGTCAAACCCAAGAGTAAAGCTCTTAAACATTTCATACTCTTCCGGAGTAGGTGCTCTACGCATTTTTTTAGCTTGCTCAATCGCATTTAATGCAGCTGCACACAAATCATTAGGCCCGGATTTTTTCTCATACGATAAAATAGTTCCATCACTGGCAATTTCCATCTTAATATCGCAAACTTTACCTATAAAGCGTGTATCTCCACGGAAATAAGGTTTTATCGAAGAGTAAACAACGCCCGCATATGCAGAACCTGTTTTACCGCCATCGCCAGCCCCCATTGATGCTCCGGCACCTTGACTACCTTGCTTATTCGCATTTCCACCTTTGATTGCACTTCCGCCACCAAGATCACCGCCATTAAAGAAATCATCTAATGCATTTTGATCAGCCTTACGCTTCGCTGCGTCTGCTTTTGCCTTAGCATCAGCTTTCGCTTTCGCCTCGGCTTTCGCTTTAGCATCTGCTTCTGCCTTAGCCTTGGCTTTAGCCTCCGCTTCAGCTTTTGCTTTAGCTTCGGCATCCGCTTTTGCCTTCGCTTCAGCCTCTGCCTTCGCTTTAGCTTCTTGTTTTGCTTTTTCTACTGCTGCGGCTTTTGCTTTTGCCTCTTCTTCCGCTTGTTTAGCTGCAGCAGCTAAACGCTTAGCTTCTGCGTCAGCTTTCAATTTAGCGGCTTCTGCAACTTGCTTAGCTTTCGCCTCTTCAGCTTCTTTTTGTTTCTCTAATGCCTCTAAACGAGCTTTTTCCTCTTGCTGTTTCTTTTGCTCAGCAAGTTGTTTTTGTTTTTCTTGCTCTTTTTTCTTCTCGAGCTCTTGTTGACGTTGCTGTTCTTCTTGTTTTTTATCTTCCAATTCTTGTTTCTTTTGTTTGTCCGCTTGGCCTTTTTTCTGCTGCTGAATTCGTCCCCATTCCTGAGCCGCAGAACCGGTATCCACCATCACAGCACCAATCACTTCGCCATCCTCACCTTCACCACCACCCATAATATCAATATTGTGGTACAAAGAACTGAGGATAAGCAAACCAAACAAAATCAAGTGCATTATGACCGAAATCACAACTGCATCAACATCACCTTTTTGTCGCTTTTTCTGCACAATGGTTACCTATCTCATTAAATTGGATTTGTCATTAACCCAACTGACTTAATTCCGGCGAGATGAAGCAAATTAAGTGCTTTAATCACTTCTTCATAAGGTACGTCTTTCGCGCCACCAACTAAGAACATTGTATTGTTATCTTTATCAAACTCTTGTTTAGATAACTGGGTAACCATATCTTCAGTTAAATTTTCCGTACGATTTCCTCCAATTGAAATCGCATATTGACCAACACCGGAAACTTCTAAAATAACCGGTGTTCTGTCTTCTGCAGACACGTTTTGGCTTTGCACGGCATCCGGCAATTCAACCTCTACGCTCTGGCTAATGATTGGCGCAGTAGCCATAAAAATCAAAACCAATACTAAAAGCACGTCCAAAAACGGAACAATATTGATTTCAGATTTGATATCGCGGCGCTGACGACGATAAGACATATCAACCTTCTAAACTTATAATCGAAAAAACATCTAAAATAGTGACCGCACTTTTAACACAAAGTGCGGCTGAAAATATGATTAATTAACTATGGTGATTTTTACCGAAAACCTGGCGATGCAAGATCGTCGTAAATTCATCAATAAAATTACCATAATTTTGTTCAAGTTTATTCACGCGTAAACTTAAACGGTTATAAGCCATTACCGCCGGAATTGCCGCAAATAAGCCGATTGCTGTCGCAATTAGCGCTTCCGCAATCCCCGGCGCAACCATTTGTAATGTAGCTTGTTTTGCACCACTCAAGGACATGAAAGCGTGCATGATTCCCCAAACCGTACCAAAAAGACCGATATATGGGCTAATGGATGCTACGGTTGCCAAGAACGGAACACGAGTTTCAATATCTTCAATTTCACGATTCATAGATAAATTCATGGCACGGGTACTACCTTTAATAATCGCTTCCGGTGCATCTGGGTTTGCTTGTTTTAAACGAGTAAACTCTTTAAAACCAACATAAAAAATCTGTTCGCTCCCAGTTAAACCATCACGACGATTAGATAATCCTTCATATAATTTATTTAAATCTTCACCGGACCAAAAACGGTCTTCAAATGCCATAGATTCTTTTAATGCCTTCGTTAATACTCGGCTACGTTGAATAATAATCGCCCAAGAAATAATAGAAAAACTCACTAAAATGAGAATTACTAATTGAACCACAATACTGGCTTTTAAAAAGAGATCTAAAAAGTTTAATTCTGAGGTCATTGGATACTCCGAAAACAACTCACTAATAGTTAATTGACTAGTGTTGCCTTGATTTGCGATGGAATTGCCACCGGTTTCATTTTACCAAGATCAACATAGGCTACCTTTACAGTAGCCCGACATAACGTTAATTCATTCCGTTTAATAATTTGAGAGAAAATAATTGACGCGCCTTTTATTTCTGTGACAAGCGTTTCTATTTGTAGCAAGTCATCTAATTTTGCCGGAAAACAGTAATCAATATTCATTGATTTAACGACAAAAGCCCCTTTATTTTCTGCTAACAATTCTTGTTGGGAAAAATTAAATGTTCTTAAATATTCTGTCCTTGCCCGCTCAAAAAAATGTAAATAGCGTGCATGATAAACCACACCACCTGCATCTGTATCTTCGTAATAAACTCGAGCAGAATAATGAAAAACGTTCTGTTCCAACTTTTCTTCCCCATTTAATGAAATTTAGAAAGCAGGAGGTCGGTTATTTTAGAGTGCCGCAAAATGATTAGCAAGCTTGAAATTACACTTATTAAAAAAATTAACTCGTTGATTCTAAGTTAATAGATTATGCAACAAACTTATGATTGCTGCGAGATAACCAATCCATGGCATGAAAATCAGACGCCATAGCGTTGCTCTGATCTCAAAGCCTAAACCATGAATCCATAAAATCCCAACGCTCCAGATCAAAATAAAAACATAATAAAATTCGACCGCTCTTAATTGCGTTGAAAATTGATTAATATTAAAAAAGAAAAACGCCGTTAAAGTCAGCGCTAAAATAAATGAAAGGGTTCGTAATGAACCCTTATTTACTAATTGATACAATGAATTAATCATTCAATTACTCGTCAAATTTATCTGAACGTTCTTTGTTCATTGTAATCTTTGCACTCACGCCTACAGCGAATAAAACGCCTACGACCCAAATTGCATATAACATATTATTCTCCCTAGTATAATGAGTTTTTGTTCTCTTCAACAAAGCTTTCATCCAAACGACCAAACATTTTGTAGTATGACCAAATAGTGTAAAGCAATGAGATGGTGACGAATACTAATGCAAGGTAGAACATTAAGGTTAATGTTAATTCACTTGAAGTCGCATCCCACATTAACAAGCTTTGTGCAGGGTGGGTACTTGAAGGCATTACAAATGGGAACATTGATACTGCCGCAGTAATAATCACACCAGCCATTGTTAATACAGAGAAGAAGAAGGCAAAACCACAACGATTTGCTTTAGATGCAATCACATTCAATAATGCGCCCACAACAGCCAATGCTGGGAATGCCCACAAAGCAGGAGTCTCATTGAAGTTCTTAAACCATGCACCGACTTCAACAGCCACCTCTTTACCTACTGCAGGTGAAGATGGCGCAAAGTGATCTAACACGCTAGTAACAACATAACCTTCTTTGAAAGAAAGCCACACGCCCGCAAGTACAAAAGTAATTAATGTCACTAATGCACCGATTTGTGTAATTGCTCTTGCACGATCACGCAATGCTGCCGTGGTTTTCATTTGTAACCAGTTCGCACCGTGAGTCACTAACATTGCAAGACTTAACACACCACAAAGTAATGCAAATGGGTTTAATAATGCAAAGAAAGAACCTGTGTAAGTTGCTTGTGAAAGCTCATTTAATTCGAATGGTACACCTTGTAATAAATTACCAAATGCTACACCGAATACTAATGCAGGTACAAAACCACCGGCAAACAAGCCCCAATCCCACACAGCACGCCATGTTGGATTATCAATTTTTGCACGATATTCAAAACCGATTGGACGGAAGAATAACGCGGCTAACACGAGGAATAAGGCAATATAGAAGCCTGAAAACGCTACAGAATAAACAATCGGCCATGCCGCGAAGATTGCACCACCAGCAGTTAATAACCAAACTTGGTTACCATCCCAGTGTGGAGCAATAGAGTTAATCATAATACGTCTTTCTACTTCTTTCTTACCTGCTACGGGTAAAAGTGCGGTCACGCCCATATCGAATCCATCTGTTACAGAGAAACCGATAAGCAATACAACAACTAGCACCCACCAAATAATACGTAGAATTTCATAATCAAGCATAATCCATCTCCTGCTTATTTAGATGATTGCTCAAAATAGTATTTGCCGGTTTTCAATGCACTTGGACCTAAACGTGCATATTTAAACATCAAATACATTTCCGCAATAATGAAGAAGAAGTAAAGTACACAAATTAAACCGATAGAGAACCATAAGTCACCTACACTCAAGTTAGAGGCAGACACACCTACCGGTAATACTTCATAAATCGCCCATGGTTGACGACCAAATTCAGCTAAGAACCAACCAAATTCAATCGCTAAGAATGGCAATGGAATCCCCCAAAGCAATGCTTTAAGTAATAAACGAGAAGAAGTCACTTTGTTACGTAAATTTTGAACAAATGCACCAAAGGTCAGTAAAATAATTAAACCACCAGCCGCTAACATACCACGGAATGCCCAGAAGTTAGGACCTACATTTGGAATAGTATCACGTGCTGCTTGTTTAATTTGTTCATCCGTTGCATCTACAACTTTATCTGTGTAACGTTTTAATAATAAACCGAAACCTAAATCACCTTTGACTTCATCAAATTTTGCTTTAGTTTCTGGATTTACTTGGCCTGCTGATTTTTTCTCTGCTTTTAATTGTGTGAATAAATCATAAGCAACCATACCGTTACGAACACGACCTTCATTTTTCGCTTGAATATCTTTCAAACCAACAATTTCAGTGTCTAAAGAACGAGTTGCAATTAAACCACCTAAGTAAGGAATTTCAATCGCAAAATCATGACGCATTTCTGCCGTATTCGGAATCGCGACTGGATGGAACGGCGCCGGTGCGGCATGCGTTTCAAACTCAGCTTCCATAGCAGCTAATTTCACAGGTTGTGCTTTACCGATGTCGTAACCTGATTCATCACCCATAATTAATACCGCTGATGCAGCGATAAAACCAAAAGTTGCCGCCACAGAGAATGAACGTTTAGCGAAACCAATATCACGACCTTTTAATAAATAGAATGCACTGATTCCTAATACAAACATTGCACCAGTTGAATAACCTGCCGTTAACGTGTGTAAGAATTTACTTTGAGCAACCGGGTTTAACCAAAGATCTAGGAAACTGGTCATCTCCATACGAACAGTTTCAAAGTTAAATTCTGCCGCTACCGGATGTTGCATCCAACCATTCGCGACTAAAATCCACATCGCAGAAAGGTTTGAACCAAAGGCTACGCAGTAAGTTGCGAGTAAGTGTTTACCTTTAGTTAAACGATCCCAACCGAAAAAGAATAGCCCCACGAAAGTGGATTCTAAGAAGAATGCAAGTAATGCTTCGATCGCCAATGGCGCACCAAAAATATCACCCACATAGTGAGAATAGTAAGACCAGTTTGTACCAAATTGGAATTCCATAATGATACCGGTCGTTACGCCTAGGGCAAAGTTAATACCAAATAACTTACCCCAAAATTTTGTCATATCTTTATATACTTCTTTACCCGTTGCGACATAGATTGTTTCCATGATGACAAGCACGAAAGACAATCCAAGTGTCAGCGGTACAAAAATGAAGTGATACAGCGCGGTTAAAGCAAACTGTAATCTTGAGAGTTCAACAACGTCTAACATCTCGTCTCCTTGTAAAAGCTACAAGTTTTTAAATTCTATGATTACTTCGTAATCACCCCACAAACTCAAAATATCTTTTGAATTTTTCATGTAAGATTATCTTTATAATGACCGCTAGTTGCAGTTGTTTAAGTCGATTATTACACAGATAACCCAAATGAGTGACACATTCTACTACTAAACATAGGGATAAAGAATAGTAGAAATGTTGCCTAGCTCACATTTTTCGAACTAAATCAACAATAACTAAAAATAAGCATTTCAAGCAAAATTGATCTGCATCAAATTATATGTTTTCTAAACAAACTTGCAACATTTATCAAATCAAAATTCGCCAGATCACAAATTTAGAAAGAAATTCTGGACTTTTAACCAATATTTTGATAGTTTCCCTGCCAGTTTATTCATATTAGTTTTTACTTGAATGGTTCAAGGGTATTTCAAATGGCAACAAAAACAACACGAATTTTGACCGCACTTTGCATGGCTACCGCCGTGATGAGTTTTTCAAATGTAGTAAATGCCGCTGAAAATAGCGCGAAGAAATCATCAGAAATGCCACAGCAATGCAAGGATTTATTCAACGAAACTGAAGACCTGATTGCTGAAGCAGAAAAACAACCCGGCACACATACTCAAGTAAACAAGATTCGAAGCAAACTCAATCAAAGCAAACAGCAAATTCTTGAAATGGAATTGGCAACACAGATCAAAAGTTGCGATGTGGCATTAGCGAAACTCAACAGCATGAAACAACAGCAACAATAATCACAAGATAAAAATAAAAGGCTTATTGAAAATCAATAAGCCTTTTATTTTTTAGTCTTCTCGGGAAAGTTTTTCAATGCCAAAATGGCGATAAGTTGTTGAGGTTGCTATTCTTCCTCGCGGTGTTCGTTGTAAGAATCCCTGCTGAATTAAATAAGGCTCCAACACATCTTCAATGGTATCCCGTTCCTCGCCAATGGCTGCCGCTAAATTGTCTAATCCCACCGGACCACCATCAAAACGCTCTAAAACAGCCGTCAGCAACTTCCTGTCCAAATAATCAAAACCAGCATCGTCAATATCCAACATAGACAGCGCCGCTTTCGCAATGACTTCGGTAATCACGCCGTTATTACGTACATCGGCATAATCTCGCACTCGACGCAATAAGCGATTCGCAATCCGCGGTGTTCCGCGAGAACGGCGTGCAATCTCATAGGCTGCCGAATCATCAATTTTAAGCTGCAAACAGACCGCACTTCTTGACACAATAGACGTTAAATCCGGCACGGAATAAAACTCTAGACGTTGCACAATGCCAAAACGATCACGTAATGGGGAGGTTAAAGAACCCGCTCGAGTCGTCGCACCGATAAGCGTAAAAGGCGGTAAATCCAATTTAATGGAACGGGCAGCCGGACCTTCACCAATCATGATGTCCAACTGATAATCTTCCATTGCCGGATACAATACTTCTTCAATAGCAGGGGAAAGGCGATGAATTTCATCAATAAACAACACATCATGAGGTTCAAGATTCGTCAGCATTGCGGCTAAATCACCCGCTTTTTCTAAAACCGGACCGGATGTCGTGCGAATATTTACCCCCATCTCGTTGGCGACAATATTAGCCAGTGTGGTTTTTCCTAATCCCGGCGGGCCAAAAATCAATAAATGATCCAATGCATCCTGACGTAATTGTGCCGCTTTGATGAAAATTTCCATTTGTTCGCAAACTTGTGGTTGCCCCACATAATCCGCCAGCAATTTTGGGCGAATGGCACGATCAATGACATCTTCGTCTAATTTTGCCGTAGCACTGATAATTCTGTCTGCTTCAATCATCTTGTCTATCTCAAATTACAATGCGGCTTTTAAAGCTTCACGAATTAACTGTTCACTGGAAAGCTCCGGTTTAGAGACTTTTTTCACCATTTTCTCTGCATCAACCGGCTTATAACCCAAAGCGATCAATGCTGCCACAGCCTCATTAGAAGGCTCGGCGGTTACAACGGTTTCCATGCTAAAACTTGGCAAATGATCCGCTTGCATAAAGAAGTCGTTATTTTTTACGCCTTTAAATTTGCCTTTGAGTTCAACTAAGAGCCTTTCAGCCGTTTTTTTACCAACACCAGGAATCTTCACTAATTTTGACAATTCTTCTCGTTCAATGGCATAAGCAAACTCATCCACCGACATAGCAGATAAAATCGCCAACGCCAATTTAGGCCCAACACCATTAGTTTTAATCAATTCACGAAATAAAGTGCGGTCCGTTTTTTGCGCAAATCCAAAGAGTAAATGAGCATCTTCACGAACGACCAAATGGGTAAATAAGCTGGTTTGTTTGCCCACTTCCGGCAGATGATAAAAACTTGTCATCGGCAACAACAATTCATAGCCGACACCTTGCACATCCAACAAAATTTCCGGCGGCTGTTTTTCCATTAAAATACCGGTGAGATGACCAATCATAGCAATTCTCGTTAACTGTAAAAAATTGTGCGTAGCATAAAATAAAACTGGATAAATATCCAGTTAAATTTTTAAACGGAAACGGCCTCGACTATATCGCGTGCGTAAAAGTGCGGTCAATTTTTCCTGCGTTTCGTTTTGACCCACGGCATCTGCCACATGGAAAGAGTGTTGTATGGAATGAGCATGCGTAATGGCGATCGCTAAAGCATCCGCCGCATCGGCTTGTGGCTTATTGGAAAGTTTCAGAATTCGGGTCACCATCTCTTGCACCTGAACCTTATCTGCCGAACCAATACCGACCACGGTTTGTTTGACTAAACGCGCGGCATATTCAAACACCGGCAAATCATGATTCACCGCTGCAACAATCGCCGTGCCACGCGCCTGACCAAGTTTCAACGCCGAATCCGCATTTTTCGCCATAAACACTTGTTCAATCGCAAACATATCCGGTTGAAATTGCGTGATGATTTCCGTCACACCAGCATAAATACGTTTTAAACGGGTTGGCAAATCATCTACTTGAGTGCGAATGGCGCCACTGCCAAGGTATTCCAACTGTCGTCCGTTTTGTCGGATAACACCATAACCTGTCACGCGAGAACCGGGATCAATGCCTAAAATAATTGTCATAATCAGGTATAAAACAAACGGCTAGAAGACCTAGCCGTTTTTATTTGAAGTGAAAGTTTATTGATTTGCTTTTGCGGTCGCTTTCGCGTTCACATCACAGTTTTTCACAATAATCTTGTCGGATTTTTTGCCTTTTTGCAAAAGATTTACCGGCACGACAGAATCAAATTTATCCAAGGTTAAACCGCTGTCAACATTCCACACATAGTTGCCGGAAGTAAATGCGGTAAAATCTTTTTGAGCGGCATCACGAGCAAAGTCTTTAGCGATCACTTTATTGCCGACCATCACCATTGCACCAGTAGGTTCTTGACCTTCAAATTGATACACGGCAGTCACGGTTTTCTTGTTGCAAGAATACACTACGGTTTTATCCGTAATGCTAAGCGCAGGTCCTTTATCTTCCATTTTTGCCGTTGTAGTAGAGCAAGCGCTCAAAATAGCAACGGTTGCAACCGCGGATAATACTTTAACAAATTTCATAAATGCTCCTTATAGCATTGCAGCGACTTCATCGCTGATTTCACCGTTGTGATAAACGTTTTGTACGTCATCACAGTCTTCCAACATATCAATTAAACGCAATAGTTTCGGTGCATTTTCCGCATCCAAATCTACGGTTGTTGATGGAATCATTGTCACTTCGGCGCTTTCAATTTTAAAACCTGCAGCTTCAATACCGTCACGCACTGCACCTAAGTCTTCCCAAGCGGTATAAATTTCAAAAGAACCGTCATCTTGTGGTTGAACATCATCTGCGCCCGCTTCGATTGCCGCTTCCATTAACGCATCTTCATCCGCTTGGAGCACTAAAATCAATCCTTTTTTACTGAACAAATAACCAACAGAGCCTTCTGTGCCTAAGTTACCGCCACATTTGGTAAAACTTGGACGAACTTGGGAAATGGTACGGTTGGCGTTATCGCTCAAACATTCCACCATGACAGCCGTACCGCCCGGACCATAACCTTCATAGATTTTGGTTTCCATATTAGTATCATCGCCACCACCGACACCACGCTCAATGGCACGGTTAATGGTATCGCGGGTCATATTATTACTTAAGGCTTTATCTACCGCTGCACGTAAACGCGGGTTAGCACTCACGTCACCACCACCGATTTTTGCTGCGGTCACCAATTCACGAATTAATTTAGTAAAAATTTTGCCACGTTGCGCATCTTGTGCCGCTTTACGGTGTTTAATATTTGCCCACTTACTATGGCCTGCCATGTTGTTTTCCTTCTATTTTGTCAAATCAAATAAATATTTTCTTATCGCTTCTGCGTTATTAGGGGATTTCGTCATTTGAATCGCTTGTGCCGGCGAAACCCATTGAAAAGCGAGATGTTCGGTTAATTCAGGGGTAAATTCCTGCTCCACAGCCAACAAAAACCAGTGCTCTCGGCAGTGGGTAACATTCGGTGCGTATTTATAGCGGAAATGCGGAAAAATTTCAAATGCTACGCTTTCATGACAATCCAAAAGTGCGGTGCTTTTTGACGGCGTTTTTAACCGCACTTCTTCCCAAATTTCACGTACTGCTGCCTCATACGGCGTTTCATTTTCCTCGAGGGAACCGGTTACAGATTGCCAGAAATCCGCATCGTCTCCCCGTTGTAGCATGAGTACTCTGCCGCTCTCTTTGGCATAAATGACAACAAGGACAGATTGGTTGTTTTTGTATTTCAATTGGATATCCACGCAAATAAAAAGTTCGCCATGTATTTTCACGCAAAATAACGTAAAAAAGAACCGCACTTTAAAGAAACCTTTAAAGTGCGGTCGTTTTTAGAGAAATTTTTAGCCTAACCAACCGGCTTGCTGTGTAATAAAGAGTGCGGCAAACGCGGTTAAATAAAATAAGCCGATAAAGGACAACCATAATAATCCGCCTTTCACGCTGTGTTTCGCTTTCATGGTTAAGGACAAGTTCAACCATGCAAAGACCGGCGCAGAAACAAAGGAAGCGATCATTGCGAATTTCAACATCGGACCAACGGCGTTATTAAAGTAGAAAATAATCGCCAAACCGGAGGCGGCGGCAAGCACCATGGCAATGTTCAAGGTTCTTACCGAGCTTTCGCGTTTACCAAGTAATAAACGCAAGGACTCAACGTTGGTACGGGAATAACCGTCGATAACGGTAATGGTCGTGCCGAACATACACATGAAAGCGATCACCGCGATCAATAAACGCGCCCATTCACCGATGGTGCTGGCATACATATTGATTAATTGCGCGATATATTTACCGCCCACCATTTCTACAGTTTCAGGTGAACCGAATTGTACCAATGCGCCAAGCGCCAAGAATACAACCGCTAAAATCGCCGTACCAATGTAACCTACGTTGAAGTCAAACAAACCGTCTTGATAAGACACTTTGGTCAAGCGACGTTTTGCCACCACCCACATGGAGTTAATGGCAGAAATTTCAATCGGTGCCGGCATCCAGCCCATTAATGCCACCAAAAATGCCAATTTGCTTAATTCCCACGGGGAAGGCGCAACGAAATCTGCCGGTGCGACACCTTGCATGCCATTACGCATAAACGCAATCACCACGGCACTGACTGTTGTCACGGTTAACGCGATCATGATGATTTTGGATAAGCTGTCTAATAAGCGGTATTTCCCTAACAATAAAATGCCGGTAATCACCACAATCACCAATGAACTCAACACCGGCATTGGCAACGGAATAGGGATAATAAAGGTTAAGATCGCGGCGGTTAATAAGCCCACCGCTGCCGTATTAATCACCGTAGCAAAGACGTTCAACGCAAGGAACAACCACAAATAGAATTGCCCTTTTTGGCGATAACCTTCCAACAAGGTATTGCCGGTATCTAAGGTATATTGCACGCCAAAACGGAAAAACGGGTATTTAAATAAATTAGCGAGTATCACAATGCTCACTAACTCCCAGCCATAAATCGCACCGGCTTGGGTGGAAGCGATAATATGCGAACCACCAACGGCAGCCGATGCCATGACGATGCCCGGACCTAACGCAGCGAATTTAGTCGCCCACGTGGATTTTTCTACTGAATTTGAAACTTCACTCATAAAATTCTCTCTTATAAATTGACCATAAATGCGGGAAAGGACTCATTTATAATAGAATTTCACAACCCAGTAAAGAAAATAAAATTCTATCCAAGAAGAAATAAAAGAATAAAATTTCGATTTATTGAAAATTTTAGTTAATAACTTCAAAACTAAGAAGTAAGGCAAGTTATCACACCAAAAAAGCAATTTATTTTAGTAGATAAAATTTTTTATCTAAAAAAGAAAGTGCGGTCAATTTTGACCGCACTTTATTATCCAAATTTCAACATTACTCAGCTTTTACAACCTGAATGCTCAACTCACCTAATGCCTGCAGATTCGCAAAACTTGGCGCCTCTGTCATTAAACAAGCCGCTGCCGTCGTTTTCGGGAAGGCGATAACATCACGGATATTTTCAGTACCGGTTAAGAGCATGGTTAAGCGGTCTAAACCGAACGCTAAACCTGCGTGTGGCGGTGTGCCGAATTTCAATGCATCCAACAAGAAACCAAATTTCTCGCGTTGTTCTTGTTCGTTGATACCAAGAATGCGGAATACGGTTTGTTGCATTTTCGGATCGAAAATACGCACAGAACCGCCGCCAACCTCGTAACCATTGATCACCATATCGTAAGCATTTGCCACAGCGATTGTTGGATCCGCTTCCAATTGTTCCGGTGTGAAATCACGTGGAGATGTGAATGGGTGGTGCATTGCCGCCAAATTGCCTTCATCATCACGTTCAAACATTGGGAAATCAATGACCCAAAGCGGTTGCCATTCGTCTAAACGGGTTAAGCCGAGATCACGACCCAGTTTCAAACGCAATGCACCCATAGCATCGGTGGTGGTTTGCCATTTGTCTGCGCCGAAGAACAAGATATCGCCGTTTTGTGCTTTTACACGTTCTGCTAACGCTTTCCATACGTCTTCATTTAAGAATTTCGCAATCGGGCTTTGAACGCCTTCAAGGCCGGCATTGATATCATTAACTTTCGCCCAAGCTAAACCTTTCGCACCGTAAATGCCCACAAATTGGGTGTATTCATCAATTTGTTTACGCGTAATTTCGCTGCCATTTGGTACGCGAATGACCGCCACACGACCGTTCGAATCATTGGCCGGGCCTTGGAACACTTTGAAATCCACCTCTTTAACGAGATCTGCCACATCGACTAGTTCAAGCGGGTTACGCAAATCCGGCTTATCGGAACCAAAGCGATTCATCGCTTCATGCCAAGTCATCACCGGGAATTTGCCTAAATCCACACCAATGATGTTTTGCCATAAACCGTGCACCATGCGTTCCATAATCTCACGCACTTCAGGCGCTGTCAGGAAAGAGGTTTCTACATCGATTTGGGTAAATTCCGGTTGACGATCCGCACGCAAATCTTCATCACGGAAACATTTCACGATTTGATAATAACGATCAAAACCGGACATCATGAGTAACTGTTTGAAAAGCTGTGGTGATTGTGGCAATGCATAGAATTTGCCTTTATGCACGCGACTCGGTACTAAATAGTCGCGCGCACCTTCCGGTGTGGCTTTGGTTAGCATTGGCGTTTCAATATCTAAGAAACCATTGTCATCCATGAAACGACGTACAAAACTGGTGATTTTCGCACGTGTTTTCAAACGTTGCGCCATTTCCGGACGGCGTAAATCCAAATAACGGTATTTTAAGCGTTGTTCTTCCGTATTGTTTTGGTTGAAGTCTAACGGCAACACATCGGAAGCGTTGTAAATTTTCAATGCTTTCGCCAATACTTCCACTTCACCGGTTGCCATGTTTTTATTGATTTGGTTATCCGGGCGAGCAATCACTTCACCTTTGATTTGAATACAAAATTCGTTACGCAAACCGGCAGCCGCGGTCAAGGCGTCTTGGTATTTCGGGTCGAAACACACTTGCACGATGCCATCCCGATCGCGCATATCAATAAAGATCAACCCACCTAAATCGCGGCGGCGATGAACCCAACCGCTTAATGTCACTTCCTGACCGATATTTGCGCGGTTTAACGCACCGCAATAATGTGAACGCATCATTTTCTATTCCTTTTTATAATCTGAGTCATTAAAGATAAATTAACCGTGCGATTATACGTAAATTGCCTGGCCTTTTGAATTGGAAAGCGAAATTTATTTGCGCCGTTAAAAACTTTCTCTAAAATAACCGCACTTTTTATTTCAAATCATTGCATCGCAAAAACATGAAAGACACCCTATTCTCTGCGCCTATTGAAAAATTGGGCGATTTTACCTTTGACGAAAGCGTCGCGGAAGTGTTTCCCGACATGATCCAGCGCTCCGTGCCGGGCTATTCCAACATCATCACTGCCATCGGTATGCTTGCCGAACGTTTTGTGACGGCAAACAGCAACATTTATGATTTAGGTTGTTCCCGTGGGGCAGCAACCCTTTCCGCTCGTCGTCATATTAACCAACCGAATGTGAAAATTATCGGGGTAGACAATTCCCAACCGATGGTGGAACGTTGTCGCCAACATGTTTCCGCCTACCACAGTGACATTCCGGTCGAGATTCTCTGTGATGACATTCGCCACATTGAGATCAAAAACGCATCGATGGTGATTTTGAATTTCACCCTGCAATTTCTGCCACCACAAGATCGCGTGGCGTTGTTGGAAAAAATTCATCAAGGATTAAATCCAAACGGCGTATTGGTGCTGTCAGAAAAATTCCGTTTTGAAGACGAACACACCAACGACTTACTGATTGATCTCCACCATCAATTTAAACGCGCCAACGGTTATAGCGAATTAGAGGTGAGCCAAAAACGCACCGCACTTGAAAATGTGATGCGTACAGACAGCATTGAAACCCATAAAGCACGGTTAAAAAATGTCGGTTTTTCTCATGTAGAACTGTGGTTCCAATGCTTTAACTTCGGCTCCATGATTGCGATGAAATAAACGCAAAGCTCAAAACAAAAAGTGCGGTGGATATAAAACGTTTTAAAAATCCACCGCACTTTTTTCTTATCTATCAACGATCTTATTCTTGCTTTTATAACGGTTTTAAATCCTGATCCAGCAAACGGGCAAGCAATAAAATGCCGTCTTTAAAACGATATTCGGCATACTCTGCCTGCGCATAATATTGCCCTTTCCCCTCCGCAAAGAAATATTCTTGGCTTGGCAATGCGGGCGACCAGCCTGTGTTATTAATCGGTAAATACAGGTTTGGTTCGCACCCCGTGAAATCCGTCGGTTTAGTTTTTTCCACGCGACACAAGGTAGCAACGCCCTGCTCATTTTGATGAATTAAGGCATAAACCCATTTAGGTTGTCGTTTGCTCGTTGTCTGCCAAATGTCATTTTCACTGGCTTGCTCGTCATTTAGTTGGTCGGGCTCATCATTAAGTTGCGCTTCAATATCCTGCAAAATGGCGTAATTCAAGGACATGTAATCCCCTTGCATTAACGAACGCGGATCCATCGGCGCAATTTTTAGCACGACCGGTTTGCCGGTCGCCAACACATTCTCAAATTGCCATACCTTATAATTTAATGGCGATAACATCAGTAACGCGATAAGCAGTGCTATCAACGGTTTTCTTTTAGAAACACCGGAAAAATCCACCGCACTTTGTGTCGTCACTTTAGATTTCCGATGCAAGAAAAATACAACAAAGGAAAATAATGCGCCAAAGCATAAGAGTAAAAACGACTTATAAAGCAATGGGATAAAGAGCATATAATAGTAAAGCGCCAAATTCGTGATGAGCGCCAATAAAGCGATAAAAAATAAAGTTCGGCTTGCCGAAACATAGGCAATCAACCACAGGGCAACAAAAAACAAAATAGACGGTTGAGCCACAAAACCAATCGTAAAGAGCGTGAAAACAATGGCAATAAACCACTTTTCCGCCGGCGCAGATTTAAAAAAGAAGCTGATAACCCAATAAACACAGAAAGGTGTAAGACAAACAAAAAACGGCACCCACCATGAAAATGTCAATGTCGCTCGTGAAAAAATGCCATAGGTAATGACGCTGAAAAAGTCTGAGAACGTGTCAATGGACGGTAACTCATCGGCGACCTCGCTGAAATGATGAAACCAAGGAAAGAAGGTTTGGGATGCGGAATAGCTCCAAGAGCCGAGACTAAAAAATAAAAGCCCCCAAGCAAGCGGTGTCACTGCCTCGCTCTGTTGGTGTTTTATCATCCATAAGAACTGCCCTACAAAAACACAAATACAGCACAACATAGAAAGATAAGTCAAAGACAAGGAACCGGATGCAATGTCCTCCAAGTAACTGAGGTGCCACATGCTTAAGATACTCACTACCGTTAAAGTTTGTAGCCAAACTTCTTTACGGACGAAATAAAAAGCACCGACCACACAAGAAAACAACAACGGCACAAAAACCTGCGTCGTTTCGCTAGACTCACCCAAATGATCAAACCATAAATAGCCACCAAGTAAGCCATATCCCATCAAAAAACAAATACCGACCACTAGCGACATTTCATTACTTGCTTGCGGATAAGCACGATGTAATCCCAGTGCGGTAAGCAACATTGCGATTGCCAAAGCAAGCACAGAGGGCAACGGGTCTGATATATCAAGAATAAACGCCGCCCAAATAATGGCGATGACCATACCGATGAGAATGGCAAAAATAAACAGAACAGATAATGCCCAAGGCATTTTCTTATGTTGCGGATAACGGGCTTGATAAAGCTTGTACAGATATTTCATTGCCAAGATCGTCAGCACAAAAATCAACAAACCACTCGAAAAAACGGCATCCGCAGAATTGATATGAGAAAAGAGCAACATGCTAAAAGCAACAATTATCCCCAATGCACTTGCAATTAAATTGGTGAAATCAAAACGATATTGCTTATAAAAATAAAATAATGCGGCAGAAGGCACACTCACGGTCAAGAAATTTAGCACCGTAAACCAACCAAAATCGGTATCAAATATCGCGTCATCGACTATAAAACGAATGCCGAAGAGCTGTATTACCACAAAACCAAGCAAGATTTTGGGTAAGATTCGCCAACGTTCATCATGCAATCGTCGTGTAAAAACCTCACTCAATACCAAGCCAACAGCGTTGAGAAATGCGCCATAAACAGCAGCATAGTCATAACCAGCTATCTGAAGTAAATACAACGTTAAATTTGCCGTAACAATCAGCAATAAGGCAGACGCAACATTAGGCAACAAGAGCAACCATGGAATTTGGCACACCGACCAAATAGCAAATAATTCCCATGTATTCGCGCCTGTTTGATAAGTTTGTCCGACGAGGGCTAAGGTAGCGCCAATCAGCACGGCAATGCAAAAGAAGAACGCAACCGACACGAGTTTTAATTTCTCCGCTGCCAACTGACGACTTTCGCGCATAAAAAAATAACCGCCTGTAATCACGGAAAAAACGAACAACGTTTGCAACCCGTAAATCTTCGTTAAATCGGAAAGATAATCCCAGTTAGCGGCAATGAATGTGACGATGCCGCTACTAAGAAAACCAACCGTTAACAAGAGAAACAATAAATTAAGATAACGTTCCCAAGATAAATTGAATAATCCTGTTCGATTCATATTTTCATTTCCTTTCAATAAGCAGTGAAAAGTTAAAGAATTTTAGTCAATTTTTAGGAGAAAAAGCAAAAGTGCGGTGAGATTTTGCGGTATTTTCCTTCTCACATTCATTTTTTCCTCATACTAATCGTGCTTACGGTTTCCGTCTCTTTTAACAAAAACCACATACATTTTCATCCATAAAATGCCATTAGAAACAATCTAGAATTAATAATAATTATCATTTGCATAAATTAAGCAAATACGTTAAATTGCCACGCTGTAAATTTCACCTTTCATCAACCTTTAGAGGAGCATTTATGCGCAAACATTTTTCATTGCTTCCCCTCGCAATGTTAGTTACCACTGCAGTTTATGCAGAAAATTTAGAGATCATTAACGTGGTGTCTGAAAATACCGGTGCCAAAAGTAAAACCAATGTAATTACAACTGAATCGATTAATCGCAGCACGGAAACTGAATTAAAGGGTTTATTAAAAGACGAACCGGCGATTAACTTCGGTGGTGGTCGCGGAACATCACAATGGTTTACCATTCGCGGGATGGGGCAAGATCAAGTGGATGTAAAAGTGGATGATGCTTATACCGATGCCCAACTCTTCCACCACCAAGGACGTTTCATGTTTGACCCGGCACTATTCAAGAAAGTGAGCGTGCAAAAAGGGACTGGGTCAGCCAGTGCCGGCATTGGTGCAACCAGCGGAGCTATCGTTGCGGAAACCGTGAGCGCAAAAGATCTTCTGAAAGAAGGTCAAGACATTGGTTTTAAGGTAAATGCAGGTGTTAGCTCAAACAAAGGTTGGAGCAAAGGTGCAACCGTTTATTCACGCGCCCAAGCGATGGACGTATTACTTTCCGGCAATTGGGTAAATGAAAGCGACTATAAAGGCGGCCATAATTTCCGTAATTTGGAAGGTGGTACAAAAGTTCAAAACAGTTCATTACATCAACGTGGTTTACTCGCCAAAGTTGGGGTTGATATTACTGAAGATCAACGTATCGAATTAAGCCACCGTCAAGAGCGTCATTACGGCGTTCGCGCACTTCGTGAAGAGTTTGACTTTTCGCAAGATTGGTTAACCGCCAGTGCGCAAAACGGCAATCCACCGACTCTAACAAGAGAACAGCGTGCAAACGGCTATACATTAAGCCAAGAAGGGAATACTTGGTATGTTTTAGATCGTAATGGAAACAAAATTATAAACACTGCCAATAATGCCCCTCGCTATCGCATCACCACAAACGATACTAGCAAGATTGAATGGATCGGAAAAAACATGGGCTTTATTAGCAATGCTAAGGCTAATGTATGGCGTAGTGTGATTAGCCGTGAAGAGCCGAGCGAACATTCCAGAACCCGTTTAATTGCTAATGGCGCAAACGTAAACTTGGATTCTCCCATCGGTGAATCTCACTTAATCAAATACGGTATTAACTACCGCGATCAAGAAGGTAAGCCTAACTCACTCACCGTTCAAAACGGCGTCCAAATGAAGACCCAAAAGAAACGTGATGTGGGTATTTATACGGAAGGTATCTGGGGCTTAGGCGCATTCACCTTAACCACCGGCTTACGTTATGATCATTTCTCATTCCGTGCAATGGATGGATCAAAATCCAGTAAAGGAAACCTAAACCCAAGTGTCGGCTTAATTTATGAAGTGACCAATGATTTAAGTTTAAATACCAGCTTAAACTACGCTACCCGAAGTCCTCGTTTCTTTGAAGTCATGCTTTCTTCAGGATCGACTCGAGGAAAAACAGCAGTGTATTCCATTGCCAATAACATTAAACCGGAAAGATCGCGCAACGCTGAAGTGGGTTTCAACTATAAATTAGCTGACAGCCTTTCTTTGAACGGAAGTTATTTCTGGCAAACGATCCAAGATACGCACGCCTTTACGCAAATCAGACCGGGTTATTATGAAATCCAAAATGCAGGCAAATTAAGAAATCATGGTTATGAATTAGGTGCAGCCTATAAATACGAAGGCTTAACCTTGCGCGCCGGCGTGGCTTACAGTAAACCGGAATTAAACGGCAGAACCGTGGATAGCACTGTAACCGCCATTCCGATCGGTCGTACTTGGACTACAGGTGTGTCTTACCACTTCGAACAACCTGACGTTGAAATCGGTTGGAAAGGCCGTTTTGTACAACATACCAGCTACGATTCCACCACCCAAAACCGTGGCGGCGGTGCAACTACCACAAAACGTCCGGGCTATGGCGTAAACGATTTCTATGTGACTTGGAAACCGGTTAAAAACGTAAACATTAACTTAGCGTTAAACAATGCGTTCAACAAATACTATCGCAGCCACAGCCAACGCGCAGGCGTATCCACCTTGCCTGAGCCGGGTCGTGACGTTCGTTTAAGTGTAAACTACACGTTCTAAACCTGAAAAGTGCGGTAAGATTTTACTGCGTTTTTTAAATTCATTTTGAAGGATTAAGTTCAATCGAGCTTAATCCTTTTTATTTTCCAAAGAAAACGCCATGATTCTGTGGCATAATTAGTGCGATTTTATTTATTTGATGGAGAATATCATGCGAATTTTACATACCATGTTGCGCGTAGGCGATTTACAACGTTCTATTCAGTTTTATCAAGATGTGTTGGGCATGCGTCTATTGCGCACCAGTGAAAACCCTGAATACAAATATTCTCTGGCTTTTTTAGGTTACGATGATGAAGACCGCGCCTCTGTGTTAGAATTAACTTATAACTGGGGTGTAGAAAAATACGATTTAGGTAACGCTTACGGCCATATCGCCATTGGTGTGGATGATATTTACGCTACTTGCGAAGCGGTTCGTCAAGCCGGTGGTAATGTTACTCGCGAACCGGGCCCTGTAAAAGGTGGCAAAACCGTGATTGCTTTTGTAGAAGATCCGGACGGTTACAAAATTGAATTCATCGAAAACCAAAGCGCACAAGCCGGCTTAGGTAACTAAATTCACCTCTCAAGTGCGGTAGGAAATTCAAAGATTTTTTAACGTGGATTATGAGCGATAATCCACGTTTTATTTTTAGGATAAGCTATGTCTGAAGCCCAAGAAGCAATTAATTACAACTTACTAAAACACCGATTTCGCGGTTATTTACCGGTGGTAATCGATGTAGAAACCGCCGGCTTGAACGCCAAAACCGATGCGCTATTAGAACTGGCAGCCATTACCCTAAAAATGGATGACGCAGGCAATTTAATTCCGGATCAGAAATGCCATTTTCACATTCAACCTTTTGAAGGCGCCAATATAGATCCTGAGTCCATCAAATTTAACGGCATCGACATCGACAACCCATTACGTGGAGCCGTGAGTGAAAATATCGCCATCAGCGAGATGTTTAAAATGGTACGCAAGGCACAAAAGGACGCAGACTGCCAACGTTCAATCATCGTGGCGCATAATGCAGCATTCGATCATGGATTTGTGATGGCTGCGGCACAACGCATGAATGCCAAACGCAACCCTTTCCATCCGTTTTCCACTTTTGACACCGCCACATTAAGCGGTTTTATGTTCGGGCAAACGGTATTAGTTAAAGCCTGCCAAGCGGCAAAAATTCCTTTTGACAACCAACAAGCCCATTCTGCGCTATATGATACGGAACGTACAGCAGAGCTATTTTGTTATATGGTGAATCATTTAAAACATTTGGGCGGATTTCCGCACATCGTGGCGGAAAATTAAAAAACATCAAGAATATCGACCGCACTTTACATTTTTTTTGAAAAAACACTTGCGATAAAAAATATTTTCCAGTAGTTTAAAAAGCAATTCACATAGGAGATTCCCAAATGCGCTTTATTCGTCGTCACCATCATCACCACGTAACTGAATGATCTTTCAGGTATTTGGTGTGCTTGGAAGATGACTTCCGAGCAGGCACGAATAAAACGTTATCCTTTAAAACCCCTCGGAAGTTGACTTTCGAGGGGTTTGTTTTTTTACGTAAAAATAAATTCCTCAGAAATTAGCCGATGATTTTATTAGACAAATTTTATTTCTCTAGTAAATTATCAATCACTTAACTCATAAGGACAAAAAAATGCTAACCAATCCAGTTGTTATTTCCATCGCGGTCTTGCTGATTCTCAGCTTGCTGCGAATTAACGTGGTCGTTGCCTTGGTTATTTCTGCCCTCACAGCAGGTTTAATCGGTGATTTAGGCCTAACAAAAACTATTGAAGCCTTTACCGGCGGCCTCGGCGGCGGTGCTGAAGTGGCAATGAACTACGCCATGCTCGGTGCATTTGCCATTGCCATCTCCAAATCGGGTATCACCGATTTGCTCGCCTATAAAGTGATTACCCGCATGAATAAAACCCCCTCTGCCAATGGGATTGCCATGTTCAAATATGCCTTATTGGGGATTTTGGTCTTGTTCTCGATTTCCTCACAAAACTTGTTACCGGTGCACATTGCGTTTATTCCAATTGTTGTTCCACCGCTACTTGCTGTGTTCAACAAACTAAAAATTGACCGTCGCGCCGTTGCTTGCGTCCTCACTTTCGGTTTAACCGCCACCTATATGTTATTGCCGGTGGGTTTCGGTAAAATCTTTATCGAAAGCATTTTAGTGAAAAATATTAATAATGTCGGTGCATCATTAGGGTTACAAACAACAGTAGGTGAAGTCTCTCTCGCTATGATGATTCCGGTAACTGGGATGATTTTAGGTTTATTGACTGCCGTATTTATCACTTATCGCAAACCGCGTGAATATGCCGTCACCACAGCAGAACCAACAACGCAAGACATTGAGCAACACATTGCTAACATTACACCAAAACAAATCACCGCAAGCCTTGTCGCGATTGTAGCAACCTTCACCACGCAATTAGTGACAAGCTCTACTATCATCGGTGGTTTAGTCGGTTTAGTCATTTTTGCCGTGTTCGGTATCTTCAAGCTCAAAGAAAGCAACGACATTTTCCAACAAGGCTTACGCCTAATGGCCATGATCGGCTTTGTGATGATCGCTGCCTCCGGTTTCGCCAATGTGATTAACACAACTACCGGTGTAACTGACTTAGTGCAAACCTTAGGGCAAGGCTTACAAAGTAAAGGACTTGCAGCGTTCTTAATGTTATTCGTCGGCTTGTTGATCACCATGGGGATCGGTTCTTCCTTCTCTACGGTGCCAATCATCACCTCGATTTACGTACCGCTTTGTTTGTCTTTCGGCTTCTCCCCACTTGCCACCGTGTCTATCGTGGGCGTTGCTGCAGCATTAGGTGATGCGGGCTCACCGGCTTCCGACTCAACCTTAGGGCCGACATCCGGTTTGAATATGGATGGTAAACACGACCACATTTGGGATTCTGTTGTACCCACCTTCATTCACTATAACATTCCGTTGTTAGCCTTCGGTTGGCTTGCAGCAATGACTCTCTAATCCTAAAAGTGCGGTCGGAAAAACACCTAAATTTTCCACCGCACTTTTGCTTTTTTATGTCTATGAACAACATTTCCACTCAACGCCTAAAACAAAGTCTCCAGGATTTCTTCGCGCGTTACGCCACGCAAAAAGAAGAGATTGTTTACGCCAAATTTTCCCCCAATCTGTTTACGGAAAATTGGCAAAAAACGGCATTTTATTTTGAGCAAATAGCGCTCACTCTCGTACAGCTTGAACAGATTGAAAGCAATAACATTGGAGCATGGCAGTTTTACACGCAAAAACTATCCGCACAATGCACCGCACTTTCGGATGCCTTAACGCGTCAACAGCAAAATGCTCAATTCTTTCCCGTTAAAGATAAAGAAGAAAATAAACCGCAAAATAAACGTCAGCATCCCGTACACAGCCTGCCACCGCGCGAACGCTTGGCAAAATATTATGAATATTTAGCGTCTTTTAATGAAAAAATTCAGCATGAGCAAGACAGTTTAAGTGAAGCGCAGAGAGAGGGACTTCCATTTAACCGATTAAAACTGGAACAACTAGAACAACGTCGCGCCCGTTGTTTGGAAGCCATCGAAATGTTAGAGGAATATTTAATTTTCCTCGAAAAGCAGAAATAGTCGCAATAAAAAACCTCGCAAACATCGCGAGGTTTTTTTCATGTTTATCCGATAAATTAGCCGGTGTAACGGCCTACACCCAGTTCATCTTCTTTACGGGTGCGGTTAATTACCATTTGTGGCGATTGCAACACACGCAAGCCCATTTGGGCTTCGGTGCGTACCACTTCACCACGTAGGGAGTTTGTGAATACGTCGGTGATTTTAATATCGACAAATTTCCCGATCATTTCCGGCGTACCTTGGAAATTCACAATACGGTTGGTTTCCGTACGACCGGTTAATTCCATAATATCTTTCTTCGATGGGCCTTCTACCAACACGCGTTGCTCCGTACCTAACATCGCGCGACTGAATTGAGCCGCTTGATTGTTGATGCGTTGTTGCAACAAATACAAACGTTGTTTTTTCTCGTCTTCAGTCACATCATCTGGGTAATCTGCCGCCGGTGTACCAGGACGGGCAGAATAAATAAAGCTGAAACTCATGTCGAAATTCACTTGAGCGATCAAATTCATGGTCTGCTCGAAATCTTCATTGGTTTCCCCCGGGAAGCCCACAATGAAGTCAGAACTGATTTGAATATTCGGACGTACCGCTTTTAGTTTGCGAATAATGGATTTGTATTCAAGCGCTGTATGTCCGCGTTTCATCATGGTTAACACACGGTCTGAACCGGATTGCACCGGCAAATGAAGGAAACTCACGAGCTCCGGCGTATCACGATAGACATCGATAATATCGTCGGTGAATTCGATCGGATGACTCGTGGTAAAACGTAAACGGTCAATACCATCAATGGCGGCGACTAAACGCAATAATTCTGCAAAAGTACAAATTTCACCGTCAAATGTCGGCCCACGATAAGCGTTCACGTTCTGACCAAGCAAGTTCACTTCACGCACGCCCTGTGCGGCTAACTGCGCAATTTCAAATAAAATATCATCTACCGGACGGCTTACTTCCTCACCACGGGTATAAGGCACCACACAATAAGTACAATATTTATTACAGCCTTCCATAATAGAAACGAAGGCAGTTGGTCCCTCTGCACGAGGCTCCGGCAGACAGTCAAATTTTTCGATTTCCGGGAAACTAATGTCCACGACGGAGCTTTTGCCGCCACGGATTTGGTTAATCATTTCCGGCAAGCGATGCAACGTTTGCGGCCCAAAAACAATGTCCACATAAGGTGCCCGGGTGCGAATATGCTCGCCTTCCTGCGATGCCACACAACCACCGACACCAATCAATAAATTCGGGTTATTTTTCTTTAATTCTTTCCAACGACCTAATTGATGGAAGACTTTTTCCTGTGCTTTTTCACGAATGGAACAGGTATTCAACAATAGAACATCCGCTTCTTCCGGCACCTCGGTAAGTTCTAAACCGTGCGTACTGTGTAATAAATCCGCCATTTTAGATGAATCGTATTCATTCATCTGGCAGCCCCAAGTTTTAATATGTAGTTTTTGCGTCATACTGGCTAAAATTTACTCTAATGGTTCATAAAAATTGACTGGCTATTCTACCGAGTTGCGCTTTTCATCGCTAGTAAAAAAGCAGATTTTTCGGAGATTTTTACCTGTTGGAGGTAGGAACAGTGCGCCCTAACGTGCATAAAAATGGATAAAGAAGGTGAAAAAAGAAAAGGCAGATAAAACACCGTAGACAAGTAAATTTAGCCTGAAATTTATCTGCCATGAATCAATACATGGAATGACTTACTGATTCGGTGAGTAATAAAGTTTACCGATTTCAATTTTTTGACGGCCGGTTTGTTCGCGCCATTTATTACTATCACGCAAAGAATAAACGCAACCGCAATATTCTTGCTGATAAAAACGCTCACGTTTACTGATTTCAATCATCCGTTGTGAGCCACCTTCTTTACGCCAGTTATAATCCCAATAGATTACATCATCATATTTTTCTGCCGCACGATGACCACAACCGTTAATTTGCTCCATGTCTTTCCAGCGGGAAATGCCAAGGCAACTGGTGAACACTGGGAAACCGTGCTCATGAGCATATTCAGCGGCTTTTTCAAAACGCATATCAAAACACATAGTACAACGAATACCGCGCTCCGGCTCCCATTCCATCCCCTTAGCTCGATCAAACCATTCTTGACGATCATAGTCGGCATCAATAAACGGGATACCAAATTTCTGTGCAAAACGAATATTTTCTTCCTTGCGGATCAAATATTCTTTTAACGGATGGATATTCGGGTTGTAGAAATAAATCGTAAATTCAATACCGGACGCCAAAATGGCTTCCATCACCTCACCCGAGCAAGGAGCGCAACAGGAATGCAAAAGCAGTTTATTGTGCCCTTCGGGCAATTCCAGTTTTTCACGAATAAAAGGTGCGTTCGGATCTTTGCGCAGTTTTTGTTTGCGCGTTTTATGTTGAAAACCGACCGCACTTTGAGATTGTTGTTCTGTCATAACTATTTAGCTTGAAGAATTTCGATACATTTATAAACAAATATTGTTGAACCTTTTGGATTATAAAGTGAAAACACAAAAAACTTTGGCGTATCGGCAGACTTTACTTCAAGTACAGCCTTTGTATTCGCCTTATTTGTATATTCCCACATCTGTGAATTATCGGTTCGAACGAGTTTTTCGTTGGGCGGTAGCAAACCGCTTTCCATATGATGCTTATCAATTTGGTTGAAAAACGTCACCATTTTAGATGCGCCATTTGGTTCTGCGCAGGAAAAATCGGCTGATAAAACTGACTGGTTAAAAAAGCACAACAAACATGTTAGGAGTCGCTTTTTCATTAATATGCTCTATCCACGGATAAATACGCTAAGGAAATCAACGCTTGTTTATACTCGCTTTCCGGCAGAATCTGAATCGCATCAACGGCTTTTTGTGCTTCTTGTTTAGCGCGATCCATCGCGTAATCAAGGGATTTATGTTCTGCCATAATAGCTAACACCTCATCAATGGCCTCACGTTTCCCACCTTGTTCGATGGCTTCGCGAATTAACGCGGCTTGTTGTTCATTGCCGTGGTGCATCGCATGTAATAAAGGAAGGGTCGGTTTGCCTTCGGCTAAATCATCGCCCACATTTTTCCCTAAGGCCTTAGCATTAGCGCTGTAATCTAACACATCATCCACTAACTGGAATGCCGTGCCGAGATAACGTCCATAACTTTGCAGCACCTGTTCCTGCGCCTCACTGCCGCCAGCAATAATTGCCGCTGCCTGTGCTGCCACTTCAAATAAACGGGCGGTTTTGCTGTAAATCACCCGCATGTAATTCTCTTCACTGGTTTGCGGATCATTAACGTTCATTAGCTGTTGTACTTCGCCTTCTGCCAACACATTAGTGGCATCCGCCATAATGCGCAAAATTTTTAAGGATTCCAGCTGAGCAACCAATTGGAAGGCGCGGGTATAAATAAAATCCCCCACCAACACGCTTGCGGCATTACCAAATTCTGCATTTGCCGTAGCACGCCCACGACGCATATCTGATTCATCCACAACATCATCGTGCAGCAAAGACGCTGTATGAATAAATTCCACAAAGGTGGCACAGGTAATGGCTTTTTGTCCTTCAAAACCTAAAGCTCTTGCCGCCAACACAGCAATTAAGGGACGAATGCGCTTGCCACCGCCTTGCACAATGTAGAATCCTAATTGATTAATCAGCACCACATCTGAGTTAAGTTGGGCTAAAATCGATTCGTTCACTTTTTGCATATCCGCTTGGCTTAACGCCTGGATTGCATTCATATCCATAAAGTTTGTTGTATTCATTTCTATAATTAGGCCACTTAAGATTAGGAAGTAAATGAAATTGAAAACGAAAGTGCGGTTGATTCTACCCGATTTTTCCACCTTTCTGAAATTAAACTACCTAAATTGCCAATTTTTTTATTTTATCGTAAATAAGTTCTTGCTATCCCCTAAATTTTTACGTAGAATTTGCGCCCTATTTATATGAATTTTATGTGCGAAATGAAATAACATTAGAGCACAATTTATAGCGGAGTATTTATGTACGCAGTTTTCCAAAGTGGCGGTAAACAACACCGAGTAAGCGAAGGTCAAGTCGTTCGTTTAGAAAAACTTGAACTTGCAACTGGCGCAACAGTTGAATTCGATTCAGTGTTGATGGTCGTTAATGGTGAAGATGTTAAAATCGGTGCCCCAGTAGTTGCTGGTGCAAAAGTAGTGGCTGAAGTTGTAGCGCAAGGTCGTGGCGATAAAATTAAAATCGTTAAATTCCGTCGTCGCAAACACAGCCGTAAACAACAAGGTCATCGTCAGTGGTTCACAGAAGTGAAAATCACTGGGATTCAAGCATAATTTCAGAGGAGATCAAGTAGATGGCAACTAAAAAAGCTGGTGGTTCAACTCGTAACGGTCGTGATTCTGAAGCTAAACGTCTTGGTGTTAAACGTTTCGGTGGTGAATCTGTATTAGCAGGTAGCATCATCGTTCGTCAACGTGGTACTAAATTCCACGCGGGCAACAACGTTGGAATGGGACGTGACCACACCTTATTCGCGACAGCCGATGGTAAAGTAAAATTTGAAGTAAAAGGCGAGAAAAGCCGTAAATACGTAAGTATTGTTACTGAATAATTTTATAAAACAGAATAAAACGCCCTGCTCATGCAGGGCTTTTTTGTAGGTAAAATCATGAAACAACAACCCATGTTAGGTTTTCTTTTTGCCCTCATTACCGCAATGGCATGGGGCTCTTTGCCTATTGCGTTAAAGCAAGTGGTTTCAGCCATGAATGTGGAAACCATTGTTTGGTATCGCTTTATTGTTGCCAGTATTGTTTTATTTTTACTCCTTGGCTACAAAAAAGCATTGCCCAACACATCAAAACTGGGTTACTACAGCAGTTTAGTTATGATTGGCGTACTAGGATTAGCCGGTAACTTTTTCTTATTTAATAGCTCACTCAATTACATTGAACCTTCCATTGCACAAATTTTTATCCATTTATCCTCTTTTGGTATGCTCATTTGCGGTGTTGTGATTTTTAAAGAAAAATTAGGGTTACACCAAAAAATCGGTTTGGTCTTATTAACCATCGGCTTAGGCTTCTTTTTTAATGATCGCTTAGCAATCTTCAGCGGACTAAATGCCTACTCCACCGGCGTTTTTCTCAGTATTAGCGCATCTTTAATATGGGTTGCTTACGGCATGGCACAAAAACTCATGCTAAGAAAATTCAGCTCACAACAAATTTTGCTGATGATCTATTTTGGTTGCGCCCTTGTCTTTACGCCCTTTGCTAAATTTTCACAAGTACAAGGCTTAACGCCTATCAGCCTTGGTTGCTTAATTTACTGTTGTTTAAATACGCTATTTGGTTATGGTGCTTATGCTGAAGCATTAAATCGTTGGGAAGTGTCAAAAGTCAGCGTGGTCATTACCTTGGTTCCGTTGTTTACTATTTTATTTGCGCACCTTGCCCACTATATCGACCCAACAGATTTTGCCGCCCCTGAACTAAATACTATTAGCTATATCGGTGCGTTTATTGTAGTATGCGGGGCAATTTTATCCGCCATCGGGCACAAGTTATTCCCTGCTCGCCCAAAAGTGCGGTAGTAATTTTCAGTATTTTGGAGAAATTGAATGAAATTTATTGATGAAGCTTTGATTCGTGTCGAAGCCGGTGACGGGGGCAACGGTTGTGCCAGTTTCCGTCGTGAAAAATATATTCCCAAAGGCGGTCCGGATGGGGGTGATGGTGGTGACGGTGGTGACGTTTATTTAATCGCTGACGAAAACCTCAACACGCTTATCGATTACCGTTTTGAAAAACGCTTTGCCGCCGAACGCGGTGAAAACGGACGCAGTGCAAACTGTACCGGACATCGAGGCAAAGATATTACTTTACGTGTACCGGTAGGAACGCGCGCTATTGATAACGACACTCAAGAAATTATCGGTGATTTAACCCAAAATGGCATGAGATTATTAGTTGCCAAAGGTGGTTATCATGGATTAGGTAATACTCGTTTCAAATCCTCCATTAACCGTGCGCCACGTCAAAAAACCATGGGGACACCGGGAGAAAAACGCGATTTATTATTAGAATTAATGTTGCTCGCCGATGTCGGGATGCTTGGTCTGCCGAATGCCGGCAAATCTACTTTTATCCGTGCGGTTTCTGCAGCTAAACCGAAAGTCGCTGACTATCCGTTTACCACCTTAGTGCCAAGCCTTGGCGTGGTGAAAGTAGATGACAATCGCAGTTTCGTTATCGCGGATATTCCCGGGTTAATTGAGGGGGCATCAGAAGGTGCCGGATTAGGTATTCGTTTCTTGAAACACTTAGAACGTTGTCGCGTATTAATTCACTTAGTGGATATCAACCCGATTGACGATTCTGATCCTGCAGATAACGTAGCAATTATCGAATCTGAGCTATTCCAATACAGTGAATCCTTAGCGGATAAACCACGTTGGTTGGTGTTCAACAAAATCGATACGATGAGCGACGAAGAAGCTCATGAACGTGCAGAAGAAATTGCTAAACGCTTAGGCTGGGAAGAAGATTATTATTTGATCTCTGCTGCGGCTGGCAAAAATGTTCCTCAACTGTGTCGCGACATCATGGATTTCCTAGAAGCGCATCCACGTGAAACGGAAGAAACGCTGGTAGAAAATGAAGAAGTGAAATTCAAGTGGGAAGATTACCATCAAGAGCAATTAGAAAATGCTGATTTTGATGATGAAGATGATGACTGGGATGACTGGTCAGAAGAAGATGAGGAAGGCGTAGAAATCATCTACAAGCCTTAATCAGATATAAAAAAGTGCGGTCAAAAATCTACGTGTTTTTTGACCGCACTTTTTTATGAATTACCGCAGAGAAAACTAGCCTTTTCGCGCATTTTTCATGATTCGTTCTTTTGCTACTTTCCACTCACGTTCTTTAATATCTTCTCGCTTATCCTGTTGTTTCTTACCCTTCGCTAAACCAATTTTGACTTTTGCCCATGCACCTTTCCAATATAAAGAAAGGGCAATTAGCGTAAATCCATCACGGTTTGCTTTGCCGAACAAAGAATCCAATTCACATTGTTTCAGCAATAATTTACGGGTTCGGGTTGGGTCACACACCACATGGGTTGATGCAACACTTAAAGGTTGAATGCTCGCGCCAAATAAAAAAGCTTCACCGTTTTTGAAAATAACATAGCTATCACTTAAATTTGCTTTGCCGGCGCGCATAGATTTCACTTCCCAGCCTTGTAATTCAAGACCTGCCTCAATTTCATCTTCAATAAAATAATCGTGTCTCGCACGCTTATTTAGCGCAATCGTATTAGAACCGGGTTTTACTTTTTTCTTGGTCATATATTATTGGAAATTAAATACAAATTGGCGCACATTCTACCGAATCCAGGCAAAGATAGCAAAAGCGCACAATAAGGATAACTTGCTCCTCTTTAGCAATAAGGGCGACTTGTCGATATTTTGATACCATTCGGAAATGAAATGTATCTAATCACTTCCTTTTACGTAAAACGACAGAAAAACTCACCGCACTTTTTCTTTCGAGATAAAAAAATCAGCGCCTAATGCGCTGATTCTCTTTATTCTAACTCACCACAGAAACGATAACCTTCTCCGTGAATAGTCGTGATGATTTCCGGTGTATCCGGATGATCTTCAAAATGTTTTCGAATACGGCGAATCGTGACGTCCACAGTACGATCTTGTGGCTTAAGCTCACGCCCCGTCATTTTTTTCAACAATTCTTCACGGGTTTGAATTTTTCCCGGATTTTCGCAGAAATGCAACATAGCACGAAATTCACTGCGCGGTAGCTTACGCTCTTCGCCTTCCGGCGTAACCAAAGTACGGCTATTTAAATCTAATGTCCAACCATTAAATTTATATTGTTCAATTTGATGAGCACGCTGATTTTCCTGCATTGTACGCTGTAATAAATTACGTGCACGAATCGTTAATTCACGTGGATTAAACGGTTTAGTAATGTAATCATCAGCCCCAATTTCCAAGCCGAGAATTTTATCCACTTCATTATCCCGACCGGTTAAAAACATCAATGCGATGTCTGCATTCTCACGCAATTCGCGGGCAAGCATTAAACCATTTTTCCCCGGCAAATTAATATCCATAATGACCAAATTAATGTCTTCTGTTTCTAGAATTCGGTGCATTTGGGAACCGTCAGCCGCTTCAAAAACATCATATCCTTCGGCTTCAAAAATGCTTTTTAATGTATTTCTGGTAATCGTTTCATCTTCAACAATTAAAATTTGTGGTGTTTGCATTAGCAAATCCTTCATTTTCTTAGTTATTACATCGGTATTCAGTTATTCGACAACACATAACCTGAATTTTATAATTGCAACATTATTGTAACAACAAAAACAATTAAATGAGAATTTATTCGCCTTTGATTTTATGATCTATATCACAAAATCAACAGGATTCGACAAATAAAAAATCCTTCAATAAACAACGTTATTGAAGGACTAGCTAAAGTTACACACAAAGCTAAAGTACGAGAGAAATCAACGTTTTTTCTTACCACCCTGACGCGCTTTAAAACGCGGGTTTTCTTTACAGATCACATATACGACGCCATGACGACGCACAACTTTGCAACCAGGATGGCGAGTTTTTGCTGTTTTTAATGAAGATAAAACTTGCATAAACATTCCTTATTTCGATTTGAAAATGCCGAACTTGCCATAACGATTAGCAAAATCGCTGGCACGACCTTCATTAGCAACTTGTCTAACTTTACCGGTATAAAATGGATGTGATGCCGAGGATGTATCACACATAAACACCGGATATTCTTTGCCATCTTCCCACTTCATGGTGTTTGTGGTTCTGGCACAAGAGCGAATTAAAAAGCCTTGCTTAGCATTAGAATCATAAAAAAGAACGGTACGATAATTTTCCGGATGAATCCCTTTTTTCATTTTATACAACCTTATTTCTTGATGAAAAATAACAATGCGCACCATGTTACACAAAAAACGCCACCCAAGCAAACTTATTTTAATTAAAAAAATAAGAGGGTAGAAAAAAGTGTTGAATCAAGCTTTACATAAGCAAAAATAACTTAAAAAAACACCCAAGATGCCTAATTAATTTTTATAAAAAACAATGTTATTTTCGACCGCACTTTAATAAAAACCTAATAAGTTCTTATTTCAGGTGCTTGATAGGACTTAATAAACTGTTCTATTTCAAGAAGATCTGTACTGAATAACAATTTGTCAAAATGTGTTTGACTCAAGAATCCCTCATTTACCATGCTTTGATACATGTTTCTGAGCGGTTCATAAAAACCATTTTGGTTAAATAAAATACAAGGATGCGGATTTTGTCCAATACGCGACCAAGAATACACTTCACAGATTTCTTCTAGTGTTCCCGGTCCACCAGGCAACGCAATACAAGCATCAGCAAATGCCAACATCTTTGCTTTCCGTTCCGCCATAGAATTGACCACGATAATTTCTGTACAGCCACTGTGCGCAACTTCCCTTTCTCGTAAAAATGCGGGAATCACGCCTATCACTTCCCCACCATGAGATAATACGGTATCTGCTAACAATCCCATGAGTCCTGCTTTGCCACCACCATAAATCAATCGATGATGATGTTGTGCAAGCCATTTACCTAACTCAATTGTTGCCTGCTGATATGCCGGTACATTTCCCAATGCCGCACCACAATAAACGGTGATATTCATTTTATTCCCTCAATAATATGACTTCTAATAAAGTCGGCTCACTGCGAATTTATTTCACAAAAAACGCGACCATAAAGGATGATATTTTACAGCAATTTGTTTTCTGTAGTGCTAGAATGTGCCCCATTTTATGGAAAATCATCACTGTATCTTATGAAAAAATATCTTCTTCTCGCGTTCTGTTTACTCACAACATTGAGCCTACAAGCTGCGGATCTCTTCAATAATAAACCGAAATTTTTACCGGTGGATCAAGCATTTCAGCTACATGCAGAACAGCAGCATGAAAATATTTTGTTGAATTGGCAAATTATCGACAATTACTATCTTTACCAAGACAAACTGGAATTTTCACTTAACGGTCAGCCAATTGACGTTCAACCGCAATTTTTAACTACAGCGGAACAGTATCAAGATCCTTATTTCGGCACAGTAAATATTTTCAAACACCAGCTTGCCCTTAAGTTACCGTTGCCAAATAAAGGCGTGCAAGATCTTTTAGACGTTACCTACCAAGGTTGTACCCAAGGCTTTTGCTATCCGCCGGAAACCAAGCAATTTACGCTCAGCGACATCCCACAAAATGCGATGACAGCCCCAATGGAAGCCAAAAGACAGCAAAGTGCGGCAGGAAATTCAGATGTTTTATCATCACAACAAAATCAACTTGCTGACAGCCTATTTCAGAGCAAGTATGCCATGTTGTGGTTTTTTGTGCTTGGTATCGGTTTAGCCTTTACGCCTTGCGTACTCCCAATGCTTCCTTTGTTATCGGCCATTGTAATCGGTAGTCGAACAGAACAGAGTAATACATGGCGAGCCGTGGCGTTAAGTTTCGTGTATGTGCAAGGCATGGCATTAACTTATACTTTATTGGGTTTATTGGTTGTACTCATCGGTTTACCGTTCCAAGTGGCGTTACAAAGCCCCTATGTTTTAATTGGATTGTCACTTGTTTTCACCTTGCTGGCCCTTTCAATGTTCGGTGTCTTTACTTTACAACTGCCCTCCTCGTTACAAACCAAGCTGACTCAGCTGAGTCAACAACAAAAGAGCGGTGCCTTTTTCGGTGTATTCGCCATGGGCGCAATCGCCGGTTTAGTGGCATCCCCTTGCACCTCCGCTCCACTATCCGGAGCATTGCTGTATGTGGCTCAATCTGGGGATTTTGTGATTGGTGCATTAACCTTGTATTTATTAGCCCTTGGCATGGGGTTACCGCTCATTCTGATTACCGTATTCGGTAACAAAATCCTACCGAAATCCGGTGCTTGGATGGAAAACGTGAAAACCGCATTTGGTTTTGTCATGCTAGCGTTACCGGTGTTTTTACTTTCCCGTATTCTTCCTGCCGTTTGGGAACCGCGTTTGTGGGCATTACTTGGTGTCAGTTTCTTTGTCTGGCTTACTATGCAAATGCGTTCCACCGGCATCGGATTATTCTTCCGCATTGTATCCCTCATAGCAGCCATGGCACTCGCTCAGCCGTTACAAACATGGCTATGGCAGAATCATGCACAACCGGCAGAAACCCAAAGTGCGGTTCAAAATTCACTTGAATTTCAACAAGTACACAGCTACGACGAACTTCAACAAGCATTAGCACAAAATCCCAAAGCCATGGCAATGCTGGATCTCTATGCAGATTGGTGTATCGCCTGTAAAGAGTTTGATCATAAAACCTTTGCCGATTCAAAGGTGCAGGCTGCGTTAAAAGACGTTTTATTGTTAAGAATCGATATGACGAATAACAGCGAAAATAACCGCACTTTAATGAAACAGTTATCGGTAACCGGCTTGCCGACACTGATTTTCTTTAATGCTGAAGGCAAAGAAATCGCAGCCCAGCGCATTACCGGTTTTATGGAAAGTGAGACATTTTTGCAAACACTCCAAGCGGCCAAAAACAGCGATTATTAACAGTTAAGAAAAAATCCTTTTCCTTTTATGTTGTTTTTTTCTTCAAAATTGATTGTTAGCATATACAACCTCAATTTTGATTACTTCTATTTAAGGAAAGGAAAAATGTTTTTAAACAAATACAGCAACTACTTTTTAGGTTTATTACGTATCGTTTCAGGCTATGCTTTTGTGTTGCACGCAACTGCAAAATTCTGGGAATTCCCTGTTTCCATGACTGGCGGCAATGGCGCTGTGGAATTGGCTTCATTAATGGGCGTAGGCGGCATCATTGAGCTTGTATTGGGTATTCTCTTAATTTTAGGTTTATTTACTCGCGTCTCCGCTTTCTTACTAAGTGGTCAAATGGCGGTCGCTTACTTCATGTTCCATGCGCCTAAAGGTTTCTTATTTCCATTAGCCAATGGCGGTGAAACCGCATTTTTATACTGCTTTATCTTCTTATACTTTGTATTTGCCGGTGCAGGTGCATTCGCATTAGATAACAAAATCAGTAAAAAATAATCTCTCCGATGGAAGATAAAAAGGATGAGGACACACCTCATCCTTTTTTCTATATCAAATGAAACAATAAAAAAACCGCACTTGAGGTTTACTTCAAGTGCGGTGATTTTTATCGGCGTTTTTCGCAAGGAAATTATTTACCGCTCCATGCTTTAATAGCATCTAAACGCGCTTTCACTTTGCTTTGGGAATCACCTTTGAAATAATCTTTGGCTAAACCGCCTTCCCAGCCACCATAGTTCGGGTTAGGTAACACAATGTAAGTTTTGCCGAATTTTGCTTGGTTTTTCGCCACAAAATCACGACGATCTGCATTTAATTTACCGTGTGTTGCATCACCGAAATCATCTAAGTTATCACCGACATAAAGCACGATGTCATAGCCTTGGCTTTCGATTTCAGCAAAACGAGCGGATTTGGCAGATTTATCTTTTTTGAGGTAAAGAGAAGATTCATCAACACCCGTAAAACCTAAACGTTTCATGTCATCAATGGTGCCGGCTTTTTCATTTTTGTCTTTACGATTAGACACATAGAACATTTTGCCTTTGTGTGAATTGACGTAATTATTAAATTCTACCGCACCGGCAATCGCGCCTGATTCTCTCGCATCAACCCAGCGAGTCCAATCTTTGCCATCAAATGGTTTGTTGTTTTGAATTTGCCAACCTGCATATGGGCTGTTATCAATCATGGTTTCATCCAAATCCACTACAACCGCTTTTTTCTTGCCTTTTTTCACTTTAGCGTGATCAAATGCAACTTTCGCCGTATTAAAAGCTTGATACGCCAACGCATCGTATTCACCGGATTCTTGCATCCAGTTAATGCCTAACACCGCTTGTTGTTGTAATTGAGCATCACCTTGTGTCGCATTATGAGTACAACCGGCTAATACAAACGCAGAAACCACGGCAAGTGCGGTCATTTTTAATGTTTTTTTCATGAAATTCTCCTTTGGGTTTGATAAATCGCTAAAAACAATAGCGCCCCTATTTTGAATCAGGGGACTATTTTATTCAATAGCCATAAAAACAAAAAAAGGCATGTTTAACACATGCCTTTTATTGATACATTTATTTCGCTAAACATTGGCTATAGCTGTCTGCGGTAAACTGCAAGAAAGCGGCATAAGGGTTGCCTTCCGCTTTGACGCTATCGCCCATCGGGTCAAGGCGTCCGACTTTTACTTGTGTCGCTTTGCTTAAACTTTCAATCACTTTTGGCGTGAACTGCGGCTCAGCAAATAAGCAGCTTACTTTGTGTTCGGCAATTTCTTCTTTGATTTTTGCTAAGGTTTTTGCGCCCGGCGCCACCAACGGATTAATGGTGAAATAACCGGTTTGATTTAAACCATAGGCCTGGTTGAAATAGCCATAAGCATCGTGGAAGACATAGAAGCCTTTGTCTTTTACGCTTTCTAATTGCGCTTTAATTTTTACACTGGTTTCAGCTAAAGTGCGGTCGAATTCCGCGACGTTTTTTTCAATCAGCGCTTTTTTCTCCGGATATTGTTTTACCAGTTTCGAAGCAATACGTTGTGCCACAACTTTACTGATATCCGGTGAATACCATACGTGCCAGTTAATTGACGCGTCATCGTCATGATGATGTTCATGTCCTTCATGTGCATGGTCGTGTTTATGATCGTGATCGCCGTGTGCATGTTTGTGGTCATGCCCTTCGTGCGCATGATGATGACCTTCATGACTGTGTTCATGGGCATCGCCTTCACCGTGATGATGGTGATGTTCGCCTTTCATGAGGAAAGGTTCAATCGCTGCGATGTCTTTGATGGTTAAGACTTTTTTATAATCCAGATCATCAATAGATTTATCCAAAAATAGATCTACGTCTTCGCCAATCCAAACGACCATTTCAGCAGATTTTAATTTTTGTGCATCGGAGGGTTTCAAATTGTAATCGTGTGGAGAAGCGCCTGTCGGCACTAATACATCCACATCTGTTACCTCATTTGCAATCGCGCTAGCAATAAACCCAAGCGGTTTAATGGAAGTGACAATCGTAGCGGAAGCCACGGCAGAGAAAGAAAGAATCGCTGCGGCAATCGCCGTTTTTTTCCAACCTTGTACTAATTGAGTCATTGTATTTCCTTTTATGATGAGATAGGTAAGTTGAACAAAACGCAGCTAGGTTACTCTTTTTTTGTTTAGATGACCATCTTTTTTTATTAAAAAAAATAAGTCAACCTTTTTTCTGTAATAACTTGTCAATGACACGGGAAACTGCAAAAAATCCAAACGTCGCCGTAATCATCGTTGCTGCACCAAAACCATTGGCGCAATTCATGGAGGCTGACGCAGAGCAGTTTTCCCCCATTTGAGGAAAAATCAGTGGTTGAGTAGAAAAGACTGCCTCGATGGAAAATTTACGTTTTGGATTTTGCGTGAAATGATAATCCTTGCGTAAAACCGACCGCACTTTTGCCAGCAGTGGATCTTGAATGGTGCGGCTTAAATCGGCAATTTGAATTTGGCTTGGATCCGTTTGCCCACCTGCACCACCCACGGTGATAATTTTGATTTTATGGCGTTTACAGTAGGCAATTAACGCCGCTTTTGTTTTGACATTATCAATAGCATCAATGACATAATCGTAGCCTGCATGAAGATATTGGGATAAATTCTCAGCAGAAATAAAATCATCAATGACATTGACATCGCATTCGGGGTTAATCAATTTCACCCGTTGTTGCATAACCTCTGTTTTGAGCTGACCGATATTGCCTGTCAAGGCATGAATTTGGCGGTTAATATTCGTCACACAAATATCATCCATATCAATCATCGTGATTTTTCCCACGCCTGAGCGAGCAAGCGCTTCCACCGCCCAAGAGCCCACGCCACCGATACCAATAACACAAATATGTGCTTGGCGTAAACGGGATAAAGCCTCGGCGCCATATAAACGACCGATACCGCCGAAACGTTGTTCGTAATTATCCACGCGTGCCATTAGCGCAACACCCAAACGCGACCATAATGTTTTGACAGACCGGCAATATGACCAGCCTGATCACCGATCCCACGATATAAATCGAAATGGTGTCCGTTCACCGCACCGCCCACATCTAATGCCACCATCAAATGCAGTTTATGTTCTCCCGTCCAGTTGCCGCTATTGTCAATTTGCGGCACTTCGACGAGCAATACGCTGCCTAACGGAATCACACCACGGTCAGAGGCCACTGAAGCCATTGGCACTAACGGCACACCTGCCGCGCCCTTCACTTTGCCGTGCGGATCATTTTTAAAGAAGACATAAGACGGGTTACGTTCAAGCAAACTTTGAACCCGTGACGGATTTGCATTCGCCCAATCACGAATCGCCTGAATAGACATTTTTTCTTTCGGAATCTCACCGTCTTCCACCAATAAACGACCCACGGCGGCATACGGATAACCATTTTGACCGGCATACGCAAAATAATTCAAATTGCCTTCACCAAAATCGACGTAACCACTGCCTTGTACGCCAAGCAGGAAGTTATCGATCATGGAATCACTATACGCCAGTTCTAATCCTTTGCCCTTCAATGCACCGGCATAAATTTCAGCACGAGAAAAACGTTTTTGTGTCGGAAGCGCATAAATCGGTTGATTATATTTGCCTTGCTGTGTGCGGCGAGCATGAATCACCGGGGAATAATAGCCCGTCATTAACACGTTTTGATAGCCGTCAAAGCCTTTCATCACTTGCGAATGAATCCCAAAATTATTCAATTCGTTGACGTTTGCCCCAGCGAGCACCCAGGCGGTAACCTTGTCGTAAATTGGTGCAAAGTTACTACTTAATTTGCCGGAATAACTATGAATATTGGATAACTGCGCTAAAAAATCACCTTGGTTGATGACCGCACTTTTGTTCTCCACTTGATTTACGGGCGCCAAAATCGCTTGTTGATAGCTTCTGCCCTGATAAACAGCCCCGAATTTTTGTGGATCAACATCGGATGCTCCCGAATTACGCGACGTTTTGCCGCCATTGGAGGAACAAGAAGCCAAAAGTACAATGGCGGATAATGTTAACAATTTAGACCAAACAGTTTGATTAAGGCGCATACAAAATCCTAAATGAAAATAAACAAAATAAATGAGGGGCGAATTTTACACCAATTTATGCTGAATGAATATGCGCCTCGGGTGAGCGATAACAATAAAGTGCGGTAGATTTTCGACATATTTTTTCACATTTAGCCCGACGAAAAGAGATTTCATGTTTAAAAAAACAACATATCGGCTATTTTTATAACAAACACACATTATTTTTATGTTTAAACTTGCAATTCATTTTTAAACAGGTATATTTAGCGCCCTCTAACGCGGGGTGGAGCAGCTTGGTAGCTCGTCGGGCTCATAACCCGAAGGTCGTCGGTTCAAATCCGGCCCCCGCAACCAGATACAAAAAGAAAGGCATTCGTTTTTACGAATGCCTTTTTTCTTATCACCTAAACCGATTTCTTTTGTAATGCATCTAGCAGTTTCTGATGAATGCCACCAAAGCTGCCGTTCGACATCACCAAAATATGATCCGTCGGTTTGGCTTCAGCAACAATGAGATGAACAAAGTCATCCAAATTATCGCTGTCATACGCCGGCTGCGTTAAATGCGCTGCAATTTCCGCCACTTTCCATGGAATGGTGTCTGGTTGAAATAAAAATACGGCGTCCGCTTTCTCTAATGCCGGCGCGATATCCTCTTTATGTACGCCCATTTTCATGGTGTTAGAACGCGGTTCCAATACCGCCAAAATACGTTCATTTTGCCCCACTTTATCGCGAAGTGCAGTCAATGTAGCTTGTATTTCTGTTGGATGATGGGCGAAATCATCGTAAACCGTCACGCCCTGAACATTGCCCTTCACTTCCAAACGGCGTTTTGCGTTAATAAATGTCCCAAGTGCCGCACAGGCATTTTCAATACTCACGCCCGCATGATGCGCCGCCGCAATCGCCATTAAACCGTTCCGCATATTGTGCTCGCCTACAATATTCCAATGCACTTCCGCCACTTTTTCACCGTTATGGAACACGGCAAATTCCGTGCAATCGTGTTTAATGCGTTCCGCATACCATTCCTGATCGCGACCGACATATTGGCATTCAGACCAACAGCCCATTGATAAAGTTTGTTGTACGCTTTCTTCGTTTGCAAAAGACAGAATTCGCCCATTGTTTGGAATGGTGCGAATCATATGGTGGAACTGGCGTTGAATGGCTTTCAAATCGTCAAAAATATCTGCGTGATCAAAGCCTATATTATTAATAATCAACGTGCGCGGGTTGTAATGGACAAATTTAGAACGTTTATCAAAAAATGCCGTGTCATATTCATCCGCTTCAATGACGAAATACGGGCTATTACCTAAACGGGCAGAAATCCCGAAATTACCTGCAATGCCACCGATTAAAAAGCCCGGTTGCAAACCGTTTTGTTCCAAGATCCACGTCAGCATCCCGGTAGTGGTGGTTTTTCCATGGGTTCCTGATACCGCCAGAACCCAGCGATCACGTAATAAATGATCATGCAACCACTGTGGCCCTGAGGTATAAGGCAGGTTGTTTGCCAACATATATTCAATACAAGGATTACCGCGTTTCATGGCATTGCCCACAATCACCATATCCGGTGCCGGTTGCAGTTGGCTTGGGTCAAAGTGCGGTATGATTTCAATATTGTTTTCCACAAGGAACGTGCTCATCGGCGGATAAACGTTGGTGTCAGAGCCGGTGACGTGATAGCCCATTTGTTTGGCGATCATGGCAATACCGCCCATAAACGTGCCGCAAATACCTAAAATATGAACATGTTTGGTTGTCATTTGGAGTCCTTATTCATTCCAATTTCTGATGTAAAGGCGAAAAATGTGTTGTGAATCACAGAAATAGGAATCTTTTTAATCATCTGAAAACGAGGGTGTTATAATAAGGCAAGTTACGATTTGAGTAAATTTATTCATCAAATAAGGAAAAAGTATGAAAACGTTAGGCGAATTTATTGTAGAAAAACAAGCGGAATACCCAAATGCTAAAGGGGAATTAAGTGGCATTTTGTCCTCCATTCGCTTAGTGGCAAAAGTGATTCACCGGGATATCAACAAAGCCGGCTTAACTAACAATATTATCGGTAACTCCGGTGTAGAAAATGTGCAAGGCGAAGCGCAAATGAAATTAGACTTGTTCGCTCACAACACGATGAAACAAGCCCTTATGAGCCGCGAAGAAGTCGCCGGTTTTGCTTCCGAAGAAGAGGAAAATTTTATTGCCTTTGATACAGAGCGTGGTCGCAACGCAAAATACGTCATTTTAACCGACCCTCTGGACGGCTCCTCCAACATTGATGTGAACGTTGCCGTCGGTACCATCTTCTCCATTTATCGCCGCATTTCACCGGTAGGCACGCCAGTCACCTTAGAAGACTTCATGCAACCGGGCAATCGCCAAGTGGCTGCAGGTTATATCGTGTATGGTTCCTCCACCATGTTGGTTTATACCACAGGGAATGGCGTAAACGGCTTTACTTACGACCCGTCACTCGGTGTGTTCTGCCTATCTCATGAAAACATTCAAATTCCAAAAACCGGTAAAATTTATTCCATTAACGAAGGGCAATACCTCAAATTTCCGGTGGGCGTGAAAAAATACCTAAAATATTGCCAAGAAGAAGATAAAGAAACCCAACGTCCTTATACTTCTCGTTATATCGGTTCTTTGGTGTCCGACTTCCACCGCAACATGCTTAAAGGCGGTATCTATATTTATCCAAGCGCAACAAACTACCCGAACGGCAAATTGCGTTTACTCTATGAAGGCAACCCAATGGCATTCTTGGCAGAACAAGCCGGCGGCGTGGCAAGTGACGGTTATAACCGTATTTTGGATATTCAACCGACTGCATTACACCAACGCGTTCCGCTTTTCATCGGTTCTAGAGAAATGGTGAAAAAAGCCGAACAATTAATGCGTGATTTTAAAGAGTAGTCCATTAAGTGCGGTCAGAAAAAATAACGCATTTAGATAAACTTTCATAAAAAAACCTCCTCAGAATTGAGGAGGTTTTTTCTTACCTAAATAACGCATTACACCAAATACGCAAAACTCGCCCACAACGGCAAACTAGCTGTCATGAGTAAGAGAATAAGAAGACTGTTATAAGACAACGCCCATTTTTTGAAAACATGGATTGCCAACATGGCAGCCATCACTAAATGCAATAAGAGATAAAGCAGTAAAGCAAATTCGTTGCTAAAAACCACCGCACTTTGTTGGGAAAGAATGAATAAATTTGCTAATACAAAAAGCGCATTCAGTGCGAGGAACGCAATTGCCGCCAACATTAACAACGCGATAAATCCTTTTAAGCGGTTGCGGGAAATCACTAAGGCTAAATTCGCCAAAATAATTCCTAACAGGATTTGTGCTACAGGATTAAATTGAATGAAGTTTGCTTCATCAACCAGCATCAAGCCATAGCCAATGACACCCAACATACCGATGAAACCGGCGATTTTTAATAAGAGATGACGTAATTTATCCTCAAATGGTTGCTTCCATGTGATGATGGCCATTGCCAAGCCACAAAGGCAAACTAAATCCATGGGCACATTATGCTCATTCATTCCCACACTAAGCAAAAGCCAAACCAACCAAAAAAGCCCAAAATAAAGGTTTGCCAGCCCTAAACGGGAACGTTGTCCATTACAAATCTCACCTTTAATAAAGGCGATCAGACAAATCAGCTGTGCTGTTAATACACCAAGCGCCAAATGCGACATCACGTTAGGCTGTTGCTGCAACCCGAAAGCAAAAAAATCAATAACGAGTAACAAAAAAATGGGGAAGAAAGACAAAAGTGCGGTTAAAAATTTAGGTTGTTCTTCAGACATACGATTTCCTTGTGATAAACAAAGACAAAAATTGCCGTGCATTATGCAAGAATTCCCCAAAACGGTCAAAAGCGAGGACAAAAGTGCGGTTGAAAAACACAACGTTTTTTCAATTCTCACAAGGCAAAATAAAGTTATGATCTAAAACATGGTATTTTGCCCTTTCTCTCTCTAAAATAACGCAAAAATTCACCGCACTTTAAGGAACCTTATGCTGCTCAGCATTCTTTACATCATTGGTATCACCGCCGAAGCCATTACCGGCGCCCTTGCCGCAGGTCGAGAGAAAATGGATATCTTCGGCGTCGTTATTATTGCCAGCATGACCGCTATCGGAGGGGGCTCTGTGCGCGATGTGCTCTTAGGGCATTATCCGCTTGGGTGGGTAAAACATCCCGAATATTTTATTATCGTGGCCTCGGCTGCGGTGTTAACGGTATTTATCGCGCCTTTTATTCGCCATTTCATGCGTTATTTTCACACCATTTTCTTGGTGCTGGATGCCGTTGGGCTTATCGTATTTTCCATTATTGGTGCCCAAATCGCGTTAGATATGGGGCACGGCACGACAATCGCCGTAATTGCCGCCATTATTACCGGCGCATTCGGCGGGGTGTTGCGTGATTTATTGTGTAATCGTATTCCACTCGTGTTCCAGAAAGAGCTATACGCCAGCGTGGCATTATTGGCGACAGCTATTTACATCGGTCTACAACATCTACAGGTAGATCAAAACATCGTCATTATCATTACCTTGATTGTCGGCTTTATTACCCGCTTACTGGCAATTTACTTTGAATGGGGCCTGCCGATTTTTGATTATCAAGAACAAGATATTTCAACGCATCATAAAGACGACAAATTACCGCAAAAAATGAAATAGGAGAAAAGATGTCCGTCAATTTAATTGAAATGGGAAAACAGGCGAAAGAGGCAGCCTTTGTGCTTTCCCAACTTTCCCAACACGAAAAAAATCAAGCCTTAGCGTTTATCGCCGAGCAATTAGAACAAGAACAAGCTCGTATCTTAGCCGCCAATGCACAGGACATTGAAGCCGCTAAACAAAACGGTTTATCCGACGCCATTATTGATCGTTTATTGTTAACGCCTGAGCGTTTACAGGGCATCGCTAATGACGTGCGCCATGTGATTTCTTTGGCGGATCCCGTTGGGCAACTTATTGACGGTGGTGTGTTGGATAGCGGGATCAAGATTGAACGTATTCGCGTGCCTTTAGGGGTTATCGGTACGATCTACGAAGCGCGTCCGAATGTGACGATTGATGTAGCAAGTCTTTGTTTAAAAACCGGCAACGCCGTTATTCTACGCGGCGGCAAAGAAACACAACATTCTAATAAAATCTTGGTGGACGTGGTGCAAACCGCCTTAGCGCGTGCCGGCTTACCTAAAGCGGCAGTTCAAGCCATTACTGATCCCGATCGCGCTCTGGTCATGGAATTACTGAAATTAGACCAATATGTCGACATGGTCATCCCTCGTGGCGGTGCAGCATTGCATCAATTGGCAAAAGAACATTCAACCATTCCGGTGATTGTCGGCGGTATCGGCGTTTGCCATATGTTCATTGAGGAAACCGCCGATTTGGAAAAAGCACTGCCGGTAATTTTCAATGCAAAAACACAACGTCCAAGCACCTGTAACACCTTGGAAACGCTGTTGGTACAACGCAGCATTGCAAATGACTTTTTACCTAAACTGGCAGAAACGTTGAAAGAGAAAGACGTAAAATTACACGCAGATCCGACCGCACTTTTCTTGTTGCAAAAAGCCGGTGCCAATGTGGTGCCATTAGTGGAAGCCGAACTGAAACAAGAATGGCTGTCATTGGATTTAAATGTAGTTATCGTCGAAGATTTAACACAAGCCGTCGCCCATATTCGTCAATATGGCAGTCAACACTCCGACAGTATTTTGACCTCTTCGCAAAAGCAGGCCCAGCAATTTATCGCACAAATGGATTCGGCAGCGGTTTATGTCAACGCAAGTACCCGCTTTACTGACGGCGGACAATTTGGTTTAGGCGCAGAAGTGGCGGTAAGCACACAAAAATTACACGCACGCGGCCCAATGGGATTAGAGGCGCTCACCACCTATAAATGGGTGTGCGTAGGCGATTATTCGATCCGTTCTTAAAAATATAGGAATTTTTTAGATATTATTTAAAAATCAAAATTAATTGTTTGACAAAACTCCGGTAAATCAGTATTTGTAGAGTAAACACACAAATCATACTTATTTATCGGAGTTTTTTTATGTCTCATCTTTCAGTCGCTAAATTCGGTGGCACCAGTGTCGCCAACTACCCCGCCATGCAATCTTGCGCCAATATCGTGATTGCTGATCCCAATACTCGCGTTGTTGTCCTGTCTGCTTCCGCAGGCGTCACCAACTTATTGGTCGCCTTAGCAAACGGTTGCGAAGAACCGGAACGCAATAAATTGCTGAATGAAGTGCGTCAAATTCAAGAAAACATTTTGACAGAATTAAAAGACGACAGTCGTGTGCGTCCGAAAATTGAAGCCTTACTGGCGAACATCACCTCATTAGCGGAAGCTGCTAATTTAGCCACCTCCTTGGCATTAACCGATGAATTAATCAGCCACGGTGAAATGATGTCTTCCTTGATTTTTGTGGAAGTGTTGCGCGAATTACAAATTGAAGCCACTTGGTTGGATGTGCGTACTATTGTTGCCACCAACAGCCATTTCGGCAAGGCCGCACCAAACGATGAACAAACGCGCCAAAACTGCGATAACCTATTGAAGCCCTTAATCGAGCGTGGAGAATTAGTCATTACCCAAGGTTTTATCGGTCGTGATGAGCAAGGTAAAACCACCACATTAGGGCGTGGCGGTAGCGACTATTCTGCCGCCCTACTCGCTGAAGTGCTCAATGCGCAAGATGTGTTAATTTGGACCGATGTTGCCGGTATTTACACCACCGATCCTCGCATCGTGTCAAACGCACAACGCATTGATACCATGAGTTTTTCCGAAGCTGCGGAAATGGCAACCTTCGGTGCGAAAGTATTGCACCCGGCAACCTTACTCCCTGCCGTGCGTAGCAATATCCCAGTCTATGTCGGTTCCAGCAAAGCGCCACAAGAAGGCGGCACTTGGGTGACCCGCAATCCTCAACCTCGCCCGACGTTCCGTGCAATCGCCTTACGTCGTGACCAAACCTTGCTCACACTCTCCAGCTTAAATATGCTGTATGCACAAGGTTTCTTAGCCAATATTTTCACGATTTTAGCCAAACATAAAATCTCCGTAGACACCATCACAACATCAGAAGTGAGCGTTGCCTTAACCTTGGATAAAATGGGTTCAGCCTCTTCCGGCACCGGCTTACTCTCCCAGGAGTTAATAGACGAATTAAGCCAATTCTGCACAGTGAAAGTGGATACCGGCTTATCTTTAGTCGCCTTAATCGGTAACGAACTCCATACGGCTTCCGGTGTTGCTAAACGTATTTTTGAAACATTGGATGCGTACAACATCCGCATGATCAGCTACGGCGCCAGCACCAACAATATTTGCTTGTTGGCAGACAGCGATAAAGCCGATGACATTGTTCGTTTGCTACATAAGGCATTATTTGAATAAAAACATTTGAAAAAAGGACCGCACTTTTAAGTATCAATAAAAACTTAAAGTGCGGTCTTTTTTTAGGAATTTTTTTACAACAATTAGAACGGTAACAAATTTCAGGCACAAAAAAAGCCGCTCTCGCGACTGTTTCTTACTGTTATTTTCTCTACCATAAAATGGTGCCCGAGGCCAGACTTGAACTGGCACGCCTCGAAAGGCGAGGGATTTTAAATCCCTTGTGTCTACCGATTCCACCACTCGGGCTGAGTGATTTACTAACTGCGTTGGATGGTTATGGAGGCGTGTCCCGGAGTCGAACCGAGCTACATGGATTTGCAATCCAGTGCATAACCGCTTTGCTAACACGCCGTTAGTTTGGAGCGGGAAACGAGGCTCGAACTCGCGACCCCGACCTTGGCAAGGTCGTGCTCTACCAACTGAGCTATTCCCGCATCTGCTGTTAGTGCGCTGCATTTTACTGACTTCTCTAAAACTGTCAACAAACAATTTCAGAAATCAGTGAGTTTGTTGAAAAAAACTGCAAAATATTAAAATTTAACGGCATTTCATTTTAATTTTTGCAATCAAGGTGTTAGAAAATCTCCTTTTATCAAAAAGAACTTTATGCCAAAATGAAATCCGCTTTTTCTTAAAGTGCGGTGCAAAATTTTTTTATTTTCTCGGAGAGATTTATGACGCAAAAATATGCAATTGATACCTTATTAGCCCAAGCAGGAAATCGCACTGACGAACGTACAGGCGCTGTTTCCACCCCGATTTTTCTTTCTACCGCCTACGGCCATCACGGTATTGGTGAAAGCACGGGATTTGACTATACCCGAACCAAAAATCCAACGCGTGCCGTACTCGAAGAAACCATTGCTCAGTTAGAAAAAGGTGAACGTGGATTTGCCTGCTCTTCCGGCATGGCGGCTATTCAATTATTGATGTCGTTATTTACCGCACCGGATGAATGGATTGTTTCCAGTGACGTCTATGGCGGTACTTATCGCTTATTGGATTTTTACTATAAAAACACCCACGGTGTTAAACCGGTTTATGTGAACACAGCTTCTGTGCAAGATATTGAAGCCGCAATTACCCCGAATACAAAAGCGATTTTTATTGAAACACCCTCCAATCCATTAATGGAAGAATGCGATGTGGATGCCATTGCAAAGGTAGCGAAAAAGCATAATTTATTACTGATCGTTGATAATACATTTTTAACACCGATGCTGTTCCGCCCGATGGAACATGGTGCGGATATTGTGGTTCACAGCGGCACAAAATACCTTGCAGGACATAATGATGTTTTAGTCGGTTTAATCGTAGCCAAAGGAAAAGAACTTTGCGATCGACTGTTTTATATTCAGAACGGCGCCGGCCCTGTGTTATCACCGTTTGACTCTTGGTTAACCATTCGTGGCATGAAAACCTTGGCTCTTCGTATGCAACGTCATCAAGAAAATGCGACCGCCGTTGCCGACTTTTTACGTCAACAGCCACAAGTAAAAGATGTGTTGTACCCAAATAAAGGCGGCATGTTGTCTTTCCGTTTACAAAATGAAGCTTGGGTAAATACGTTCTTGAAAGCAATTAAACTCATCACCTTTGCCGAAAGCCTTGGAGGCACAGAAAGTTTCATCACCTATCCGGCAACTCAAACACACATGGATATTCCGGAAGCCGAACGCATTGCACGTGGGATCACGAATGATCTGTTACGTTTTTCCGTTGGTTTAGAAAATATAGAAGATATTAAAGCAGATTTAGCGCAGGCATTCGCTCAATTAAAATAAACTCAACGTATTGGGAGGGCAAAATGAAAGTTGCAGTATATAGTACGAAAAGTTACGACCGAAAATATTTAGAGTTAATTAATGCTAAGTATGGTTTGGAATTAGAATTTTATGATTTCATGCTCAGTGAACGCACGGCAAAAATGGCGGAACACTGTGAAGCCGTATGTATTTTCGTGAATGATGACGGCAGCCGAAAAGTGTTGGAAAAACTCGCCGCACTTGGGGTAAAAATTATTGCTTTACGTTGCGCCGGATTTAACAACGTGGACTTAAAAGCAGCTCAAGAACTTGGCTTAACGGTCGTTCGCGTACCAGCCTATTCTCCAGAAGCCGTGGCAGAACATACTGTCGGCTTGATGATGACATTAAATCGCCGCATCCATCGTGCTTACCAGCGCACTCGTGAAGCCAACTTTTCTCTGGAAGGTTTGATTGGTTTTAACATGCATGGCCGAACCGTCGGCGTAGTCGGCACAGGGAAAATCGGCCTTGCCGTGATTCGCATTCTCAAAGGTTTTGGCATGCAAATTTTAGCCTACGATCCGTTTAAAAATCCCCTAGCAGAGGAGTTAGGCGTGGAATATGTCACCTTAGATGAGCTGTATCATCGTTCCCACGTGATCACATTACATTGCCCGGCGACACCGGAAAACTACCATCTGCTCAATCGTGACGCCTTTGCCAAAATGAAAGACGGTGTCATGATCATCAACACCAGTCGTGGCACGCTCATTGATACGCAAGCAGCTATTGATGCGTTAAAACAACGTAAAATCGGTGCATTGGGCATGGATGTCTATGAAAATGAACGGGATTTATTCTTTGAGGATAAATCAAACGAAGTGATTCAAGATGATGTTTTCCGTCGTTTATCCTCCTGTCACAACGTATTGTTAACCGGACACCAAGCGTTTTTAACGGAAGAAGCACTCACCAGCATTGCTGACGTTACCTTATCGAATATTTACAACATCGGTAAAGGCAAGCCTTGCGACAATGTAGTTTTGCCTTCTTAGCTTTTAGCGATTAAACTAATACATGTTATTCGCTATGCGCTATGTTATTATGCGCAAGTTTTAAATAACAAGACATTAACAAATTAAGGAAAGAATATGAGTGAAGTATTACATTCCAGCGATGCGACTTTCGTTGCAGACGTATTAAATTCAGACGTGCCGGTATTATTAGATTTCTGGGCACCATGGTGTGGTCCTTGCAAAATGATTGCCCCAATCCTTGACGATTTAGCAGCCGAATTTGATGGTAAAGTGAAAATTGTGAAAATCAATATTGATGACAACCAAACGACCCCAATGCAATTCGGTGTGCGCAGTATCCCAACATTACTTTTATTTAAAGACGGTAAACCAGTTGCCACTCAAGTGGGTGCATTACCAAAAAATCAATTGGCTGCATTTATCAACCAAAATATTTAATTGAAACATAAAAAAACGCCAAGCTTTTGCTTGGCGTTTTTGTTTTCTGCCGTTTAAAGTGCAGTCATTTTTTTCAGTATTTTCAAAATGCACGGAAAATCCACCGCACTTTACTTCATTTCACGCAACCGTTTTAAAATACCTTTCATTTTATCATCCAACTGCGCTGTCAAACGCAACGTTTCACCACTGTGCGGATGTTCAAAACGAATAGAATACGCATGCAAGAATAAACGATTCAAACCTAATTCGACCATTTGTTGATCGAATACTTTGTCGCCATATTTACTATCTAAAGCAATGGGATGTCCTGCATATTGCGTATGCACGCGGATTTGATGGGTTCGCCCGGTGACCGGTGACGCTTTAACCAACGTGGCATTAACATAACGCTCTTCCACAGAAAAACGGGTTTCCGACGGTTTACCTTGTTCACTGACTTTCACAATGCGCTCGCCGCTCGACAGCTCATTTTTCAACAGCGGTGCCTGCACCACTTTACAGTGTGATTGCCACTGCCCACGTACCAACGCCAAATAATCCTTTTGGATCGTTTTTTCACGCAACTGTTCATGTAAATGACGTAAAGCAGAACGCTTTTTCGCTACCAATAAAATCCCCGAGGTATCGCGATCCAAACGATGAACCAATTCCAAGAAACGCGCCTCCGGACGAAGTGCGCGTAATGCCTCAATCACACCAAAATCTAGCCCACTTCCCCCATGCACGGCGATACCGGAAGGTTTATTAAGCACCAATAAGTAATTGTCTTCAAAAATAATGTGTTGTTCTAATTGGGCGACTTTAGTGAGTTTCTGAGAAACGGTGTCCTGTGCTTTTTCTGCCACACGCACAGGCGGAATTCGTACCACATCCTCGGCTTGCAATTTATATTCCGGCTTGCTTCTGCCTTTATTCACCCGCACTTCGCCTTTGCGTACAATGCGATAAATCAGACTTTTAGGTACGCCTTTTAAGCGCGCAAGGAGAAAATTATCCAATCGCTGACCGGCTTCATCATCGCTTATGGTAAGAAATTGCACGTTCGGGTTAACTACTTTTTCATTCATCTTGTGTTTATTACGATCTTTTACAGAAAAATTGGCGTGCATCATAGCATATTGCACGGCGAGTTTGAATGTTGCAAAGAATCGTCCCAAAAGGCTGAAACGCCTTGCTAAAAATCCCCATTCAAGCGATAATAATGCGCCTTTTTGAGTCATAAAAAAGGCTTTAAAATAAACACGTTATCATTGATAGAATACAATGCAGCATCCGGCATAAGACGTTGTTATTACAATGATTTTTAACCATCAATATGAGCGACAGCTTGCAAACCATTTTTTAACCGGTTTTGTTTTTATTCACATATCAAGATGATATGAGTGTGAATAAGGTTGCCAATGCGCCCAGCAGATGACAGTCGGGAAGACGGACATTCTGCGACAGACACGAGGTCGGCGACTAAGCAAAGTGCGGTCATTTTTGATGACGTATTTTTAGGGTATAAACCCCTTTCGATAAAAGAGAAAACGAATGAAAAGAATGTTAATCAACGCGACTCAAAAAGAAGAGTTGCGCGTTGCGTTAGTCGATGGACAACGCTTATTTGACTTGGATATTGAAAGTCCTGGTCACGAACAGAAAAAAGCTAATATTTACAAAGGGAAAATCACTCGTGTTGAACCGAGTTTAGAAGCTGCTTTTGTGGATTATGGCGCAGAACGTCACGGTTTTTTACCGTTAAAAGAAATTGCACGTGAATATTTCCCGGCTGACTATGTCTATCAAGGTCGTCCGAATATTCGCGATATTATTTCTGAAGGACAAGAAGTTATTGTTCAAGTGAACAAAGAAGAGCGCGGCAATAAAGGTGCTGCGTTGACAACCTTTGTTTCCTTAGCCGGAAGTTATTTGGTGATCATGCCAAATAACCCGCGTGCCGGTGGTATTTCCCGCCGCATTGAAGGCGATGAACGTTTGGAATTAAAAGATGCCTTGAGTTCTTTGGATGTGCCTGAGGGTGTCGGTTTAATCGTGCGCACCGCCGGTGTAGGTAAATCCCCGGAAGAATTACAATGGGACTTAAAAGTTCTGTTACATCACTGGGAAGCTATTAAACAGGCGTCACAAAGTCGTCCGGCTCCTTTCTTAATTCATCAAGAAAGTGACGTTATCGTTCGTGCGATTCGCGACTATTTGCGTCGTGACATCGGCGAAATTCTGATTGATAGCCCGAAAGTCTATGAAAAAGCGAAAGCACACATCAAATTAGTGCGTCCGGATTTCATTAATCGAGTGAAATTATATCAAGGCGAAGTACCGCTGTTCAGTCATTATCAAATCGAATCCCAAATTGAATCCGCTTTCCAACGTGAAGTGCGTTTACCTTCCGGCGGTTCTATTGTCATTGACGCCACTGAAGCCTTAACAGCCATTGATATTAACTCCGCGCGTTCTACCCGTGGCGGCGATATTGAAGAAACCGCATTAAACACTAACCTTGAAGCTGCAGATGAAATTGCTCGTCAACTGCGCTTACGTGACTTAGGCGGTTTAATCGTTATCGACTTCATTGACATGACGCCGGTGCGCCATCAGCGTGAAGTGGAAAACCGCATCCGTGATGCCGTACGCCAAGATCGCGCACGTATTCAAATTAGTCGTATTTCCCGCTTCGGTTTGTTGGAAATGTCACGCCAACGTTTGAGTCCGTCATTAGGTGAATCCTCTCATCACGTCTGCCCGCGTTGCCAAGGCACCGGTAAAATCCGTGATAATGAATCACTTTCACTTTCTATCTTGCGTTTATTGGAAGAAGAAGCGTTAAAAGAAAATACCAAACAGGTTCACACCATCGTTCCGGTACAAATTGCTTCTTACTTATTAAACGAAAAACGTAAAGCTATTCATAGCATCGAAAAACGCCATGATGTCGATATTATCGTGGTGCCAAACGAAGCCATGGAAACACCTAACTTCAGTGTGTTCCGTGTTCGTGACGGCGAAGAAGTGAATGAGTTAAGCTACAATTTGGCAAAATTACATCAAGATCAAGATGAAACCTTTGCAGCAGAGGAATCTTTGGTTTCCCGCAATATTGACGCAACACCGGCAGAAATACCTGCGGTGGAAAGTGCGGCAGTTTCTTTGGCCATTACAATGCCTGCACCGGAGCCGGTTGAACGTAAAGCGCCGAAAGCGCCATCTTTGTTAAGCCGTTTATTCGCTGCGTTAAAAGGTTTATTTGCTTCTGAGCCGAAACAAGAAGAAAAAAATAAGAAAGCACGTTCGAATAATAGAAACGGTAACAACCGTAATCGTCGCAATCAAGATCGTCGTAACAACCGTCGTGTTCGCAACGAAAACGTGGAAAACGTTGTTGAAGAACAAAGTGCGGATAAAGCGGAAGCGAGAAATCGTTACCAAGAGCGCAACGCTAAACGTAATCGTAAACCTGAAGTGATTGAAGAAATCATTAAACCTGAATCTTCTACCCCGGTTACCGAAGAAAAGGCTGAACCTGCACAACGTCGTCAACGTCGCGACTTACGCAAAAAAGTCCGCCTTTATGATGAAACAAATGAGCTTCCGGTTTCTCAAACAGAAAACATTTCCTTTGCTGAAAATACACATGTTGTGCGCGATGCCGAAGAAGCTGTTACGTCAGCAGAAGTAGTTGAAATGCCAAACGAAACTGAACGCAGTCGTGATAATTCCCGTCAACGTCGTTTACCACGCCATTTACGCGTGAATAATCAACGCCGTCGTCGCAACCAACAGGAAAAATCACCAATGCCATTATTTGCTGCGGTCGCTTCTCCTGAGTTAGCCAGCGGTAAAGTTTGGATCGATATGTCGCAAGTAAATCAACCGAAAGAAACACCATTCTTATCTGTTGATGAACTACTTGAACAGCAAAATCAATCTAGTGCTGAAACTGAGAAAAGCATTACTGTGCCTGCCTTAGACATGATCGTTGAGAAAGCAAAAAATGAAGTTCAGCCGTTAACTGAATTTATTACCCAACCGGCAAATGAGTCTGTTGAGAAAAAAATTCAGGCGTCTTTAGAACGTTTAAACAATAACGTGACGTCAGAACCAACTGCGGCAATCGCAGAACAGCTTGAACCGAAAGCCGAGCATGATGTGAAATTTATGGCCGAAATTGACCGCACTTATGTGTTCAATGGACGTGTTGGAACCTTCTCTGCGGTAGCTCACACTAAAGCGGAAGCGACATTAGCGAAAGCCTCGGATGAGCCAATCACAACATATCCGGTGCAAGAATGGCAAGAATCCCGCTATTATTTCTACGGTAAAGGCGCTGCAGGACATCATACGGCAATCAGCCATGTCTACGCAGAACCAACAAAAGCCGAGTCTGAAAACTAGTCGTTTGAAAATAAAGCAGTTAAATAGAATCTTTTATTTAACTGCTTGACTTGATATAGCAAAGTCCGTATTATTCACCTCGCTCAAAACACGGAGGAATGGTCGAGTGGTTGAAGGCACCGGTCTTGAAAACCGGCGAGGGTTTACGCCCTCCTAGGGTTCGAATCCCTATTCCTCCGCCATATTCAGAAAAGGCGCTAAGTGAAAACTTAGCGCCTTTTTACATGTCTTTTACTTAGCATTTATCTCGCGTTAGATTTACTTCTTAAATTGGCAAAACTCAACCTTCGCTTTGCCAATAATAAGAACTCATCGAGATGAATTTATCACCCTTCTTTCTTAATTAATTCTTTGACCAAATCCGTCACAAATTCTAACCGCACTTTGTAATCCGTTAAATCTTTGGTAAAGCGAAATTTATGTGGGCCATCAAAGCGATAAACCGCCGGATTGCTTTGGATTAGCTGTAAAAAGATCATCGGGTCTAAATCAGCATTTGGGGCAAATTCGATGAATCCACCCTGCGCATTGGCATCTAAACGAATGACATTGAGCGGTTTTAAATCCAGTCGTAATTGCGCAATTTGCAACAGATTCCGCGTGGCTTGTGGCAAGGTTCCGAAACGGTCGATAAGCTCCACTTTTAACTCATCCAACGCGTCGGTATTTTCCGCGCCGGCAATACGTTTATAGAAAGACAAGCGCATATTCACATCGCCCAAATAATCTTCCGGCAATAGCGATGGCATCCGTAAATCAATTTCTGTTTGTTGTTGTGTCAGCTCGTCCAATGACGGCTCGCGGCCTTCTTTTAAGGCTTTCACCGCACGTTCCAATAATTCCATGTAAAGAGAAAAACCGATACTTTCAATTTGTCCGCTTTGCTCGTTGCCCAGCAATTCCCCTGCGCCACGAATTTCCAAATCGTGGGTGGCTAAAATAAAGCCGGCACCGAGGTTGTCTAGGCTTTCCAAGGCTTCCAAGCGTTTTTGCGCATCCTTCGTCATCAGTTTTGGTGGCGGTGTGAGCAAATAAGCATAGGCTTGATGGTGAGAACGCCCAACCCGTCCGCGCAACTGATGCAACTGTGCCAGACCGAAATTGTCGGCACGCTCGATAATAATGGTATTGGCCGTCGGCACATCGATACCGGTTTCAATAATCGTAGAACACACCAACACGTTATAACGTTGATGATAAAAATCCGACATCACGCGTTCCAATTCACGTTCGCGCATTTGCCCGTGTCCCACAATCACGCGTGCTTCCGGCACAAGTGCGGTCAGTTTTTCTGCCGTATTTTCGATGCTCGCCACATCGTTATGCAAATAATACACCTGCCCGCCACGCAAAATTTCACGCAAAATGGCTTCACGAATCACTAACTCATCCGTTTGACGCACAAACGTTTTAATGGTTAAACGGCGTGCCGGTGGTGTAGAAATAATGGAAAGATCGCGAATACCATTCATCGCCATGTTTAAGGTACGTGGAATTGGCGTTGCCGTCAGAGTAAGAATATCTATGTTCGCGCGCAGCTGTTTCATTTTTTCTTTTTGGCGCACGCCAAAACGGTGTTCTTCGTCAATAATCAACAAACCCAGATCATGGAATTGCACGTCACCTTGAATAATTTTATGGGTGCCAATCAGAATATCCACTTTACCTTCGGCTAAATCCTGAATCACCTGTTTCTGCTCTTTCGCCGTTTTAAAGCGAGATAACATTTCCACGTTTATAGGCAAGTTAGCGAAACGGTCTTTGAAATTATCGAAATGTTGTTGCGCCAATAATGTAGTCGGCACCAACACGGCAACCTGTTTGTGGTTCATCACCGCTAAAAAGGCGGCACGCATCGCCACTTCCGTTTTACCAAAGCCCACATCGCCACACACAAGGCGATCCATGGCTTTCGGTTGAGTCATGTCGGAAATCACTGCATTAATTGCCATGAGTTGGTCATGGGTTTCTTCAAATGGGAACGTAGCAGTGAATTGTTGGAATTCCTCACGATCATATTGGAACGCAAAGCCTTTCTGCGCTTCACGTTGCGCATACACATCCAATAACTCTGCTGCCACATCACGAATTTTCTCCGCCGCTTTACTGCGCGCTTTGCCCCAGGCTTCGGAGCCTAACTTGTGCAACGGCGCGGTTTCATCGGCACCGCCCACATAACGGCTGATTAAATGTAACGATGCCACCGGCACATACAATTTCGAGTCGTTAGCATAATTGAGCAACAAATATTCCGCTTTGATACCGCCATTTTCTAAACTCACTAAGCCGCCGTAGCGCCCCACACCATGATCCAAATGCACGACCGGCTGACCGATTTGCAATTCAGCAAGGTTACGAATCAAGGTATCAGGGTTCACCGTGCGGGATTTATCCCGCTGCCGTTGCTGCACACGTTCGCCAAGCAATTCCGATTCACAAATAATGGCAAGGGGCACATCCTGCTCAATAATAAAACCATGCTCCAACGGGCTCACCATTAAAGCCAGTTTTTCTTTCGTCGCTTGTGCCAAGCTATGAATCTGTTTTGGTTTCAGTTTTAGCGGAGAAAGCAGGCTTAACAAGGTTTCACGGCGACCTTCCGTTTCTACTATAAATAAAATATTGCCTTTAAAATGCTCAATAAATTGGCGTAACTGATGTAACGGTTCTTTTTGTTGCGATTGAATGGTCAGTGGCGGTAAGGGCGTAATGGGCAAATTTTTCTGCCGTGCGGACGACCGCACTTTTTCCGTTTTTAACGCAATGGCAGGGTAATTTTTTAACTGACGATTTACCTCGTCAATGCGCAACCAAAGTTTATCGGGCGACAATAACGGACGCATCGGATCCACGCGGCGGCTGTCAAAACGTTGTTCCGCATCCACATAAAAACGTTCACCTTGCGTTTGATTTTGCTCGCCGGTAATAAACAGCGTATTCGCCGGGAAATAATCAAATAAGGTTGCCATTTCTTCAAAGAACAAGGGCTGCCAATATTCAATCCCTGCCGCCAACGTGCCTTTGCTGATTTGTTGATAAATATGTTCCGGATCCCGTCGAATTTCACCAAACGCCGTGCGGAATTGGCTACGGAAAAATTCAATGCCTTGGTTATCGGTTGGAAATTCGTGCGCCGGCAATAAATTGATTTGATCGATTTCCTGCAACGTGCGTTGTGTATCCACATCAAAAGTGCGAATGGAATCAATTTCATCATCAAAGAAATCTAAGCGAAAAGGCACCGCACTTCCCATTGGGAAAAGATCCAACAAGGCGCCGCGCACAGCATATTCTCCATGTTCCAACACTTGCTCCACCGCACGATAACCCGATTTTTCCAATTGCAAACGAAGTGTTTCAATAACAAAACGGTCGCCTTTGTTAATCAGTAGCACCCGATGTTGTAAATAAGAGGGCGGGCAAACGCGTTGCATTAAGGTGGCAATCGGCAAAATGAAAATGCCTTGCTTGCATTGCTGTAAGTGAAATAAGGCACTCAAGCGGGCAGAAATAATATCTTGATGAGGCGAAAAACTGTCGTAAGGCAAGGTTTCCCAATCGGGGAAAAAGGTGACATTAAGTAGGCTCAGTTGCGCTAATTCTTTTTCTAAACGCACCGCACTTCGGGTATCGTTCGTCACCACGACGGTTAGCCCATTAAACTGCGCCGCAATTTCACTCACGGCAAGACTATCCGCGCCGGGCAAAATATTGGCTAAAATTTTATGATCTTGTGCTTGGGTTGGAATTTCGATGTGAAAAAATGGAGTTTGCATAAAACGACAATGTATTAAAAAAAATTGTCGCTAGTTTAGCTCAAACAGGGGGGATTTCCAATAAAAGTCTGTATAAAAAAACAGTGTCATGCTTAGGGGAATTCATCCCCTAGGCATACTAATCTTAGCTAGCGCTTTCCTCTTTCTGTTCTTTTTTGTCTTTCGGTTCGGCATCTTCGTCAAACTTCACCACCGGCACACAGCCACGGCAAGTGCCTTGTTCAATACCCGCTTCTTTACAGAAATCAGAATAGGCTTCCCACGCGCGTTTCACCCAACTTTTTTTGCCTTCTTCGCTCATTTTTGTCTCCTTGGTTTTGCGTTTTTCTTTTAAATTGTTAAGAGATTGTTATCATAAAAGGACGGCATTTTTTTGCAACCATTTCTTCACTTCCAAGCGACAATTTTCTAGCCACGTTTTTTTATTCGGTCTTTTTTCCGGCTGTTTGCAATAATCCGCTAACAACGGGAAAGGCGATTCACTTGCCAATTTGATTAAACGCCGAATCGACGGCAAGGCAGAAGATAACGGCAGGTAAAAATCGGCAAAATCGGTTAACGATTGCCAATCCATGCTATCCAGCGTCCAATCTATTTCTGTTCGAGCAAACTGTGTCGCGAGCGGATGGAAAGAAAAGGGCAAATTACGTTGAAACTGTTTTTCCGCCCGTTGCACGAATACTTGCCCTTCCTCACTCAAGGGGCACAACGCCACCACCGAATAACAACTACTACTGGCTTCTTTGCTTTCACTAAAATGCACCAAAACAAAACCGCACTTTTGCCAGAATACCAGTAGTTCCGGCGTGTAACCGAAACTGACGGAAAGAAAATCCACCAAATTCTGTTGTTTTATCTGTTGTTTCATCTGCGCAATTAAACGTTGTCCAAGCCCCTGTTGTTGCCAGTTGGGTTGCACGGCGATACGGGAAATCCGCAAAGAGCGCAATGCACACGCATCTTCCAACCCGGCTTGAAAACACAGCATTTGCGCCACTAAATTGCCACGTGGGCGACGTTCGCCACGTCGAATTTGGCAAATTAACGTGTTGTCTGCCATCCCACCTTCCGGCGCCGCCCATACGCAACCAAGCAAGGCATCCTGCGCGTGAGCAAGATAAAATTGCTGCTGTGGCGCATCCAATAAACGGCGTAAATCCAAAGGCGAGGTTCGATAATGCGCCAAGGTCAGCAAGCCGTAAATAGATTCAATTTGATCATGAGGAATCCGTTCACAATGAGAAATTTCAATCTGCTCCGCAAGCGCCTCATTATAGAGCGGTTGTGGCAGACGATCTTCGCAATCGCACAGCAACAGGTCGTCAATAAACGCTTCCAGTTTGTCATCCGCCTGCCAACGTAACGGCGTAAACAGTTCAAAATGACGCAAAGTGCGGTCGGTTTTCGCCATGAATTTTAATAAGAAGCCTCTGCCCGTGCCTTCATAGCTGTGAATGGTGGTCGTCAACACAACCCGTTTAAAAGCATTGGTTAAACGAAATAAGATGTCTAGCGGAATCATCGCCGCTTCGTCCACAAACAACCAATGATCGGCAAATTGCTGTGGCGTTTCGCTGAGGTTTTGGCTGAGTTCATCAGGCGACATAAAGGTGATTTCCGCCCCGGCAAATGCATTGAAAATATTGACCGCACTTTTATTCGGCGCAGTGAGAATCACTGGTTGGTTTTGTGCCACTTGCTGTTTGGTAAAGAGTCCCGCCAACGCCGATTTTCCGCGTCCACGTTTTGCCGTGATGATCAAAATCGCTTCCTCAGCTTCCGCCATTTGTTGCAATAAACGGGCCTGTTCTAAGGTTGGCTGACAATGGGTTGAACGGTCTTTTTGAAGCATCGGCAAGGCAAGCGTTAAGGGCGTATTTTGATAAACAGGAAAACCATATTTTCCGATTTTTTCCTGTAAAAAGGCGATAAAGTGCGGTGTGTTTATAGCGTGTTTTTCGCCGGACCAACGCAGGCTGTCACTGTCGGGCTGGTTGGCTAAATCCGCCCAATGATTCAACAACAATAATAGCAGGCCGCCGTCCTGCAACGTGCCCGCCGCAATAGCAAGGGCATCCAAATGAATGCCTTGGCGTGCGTCGTAAATGATGGCAGGAAATTCACTACCGAGCAGATTTTTCGTTTTGCTAAAAGGAAAATAGGATTGGGTGGCAAAGTGCGGCGAAACATCGCCAATCCAGACCGCACTTTTAAGTGAAAGGTTGTGGTTTAATTGGTGGGCAAGAAAGTCATCCTCGCCCACTAAAATGAGGAGTGCTCGGCTCATTTCTCGCTCAAATACGGATCCGCAAAGCCCAGCCCTGTCATGATTTGGGTTTCCAGGCTTTCCATTTCTTCCGCTTCATCATCTTCAATGTGATCATAACCAAGCAAATGCAAGCTGCCATGTACTACCATGTGCGCCCAATGCGCCATGAGAGGTTTTTCTTGTTCCTGCGCTTCACGCTCCACCACTTGGCGGCAAATCACCAAATCGCCGAGTAACGGCAGTTCCACTTCATCAGGGCATTCAAAAGGGAAAGACAACACATTGGTCGGGCGATCTTTGCCGCGATAATTCAAATTTAATTCATGGCTTTCCGCTTCATCCACAATCCGCACCGTCATTTCCACTTCGTCACTCTGCGGTTGTACTGCGGCTGTCGCCCATTGTTCGATTTGTTCTGCGGTTGGCAAGCCGCTTTCTTGTTCGCAAGCAATTTGTAAATCAATGATCATCTTACCCATGTTGCTCTCCTAAATTCGTTGTCATTTCTGACCGCACTTTTTCTTCTCTCTCAGTTTATTCTTCGCGCTCGGCTTTTTCTTCACGTTCTGCTTTACGTTGCTCCGCCAATTCGCGACGACGAATTTCTTCCTGCGCATCCCAAGCGTCATACGCTTGCACCACTTTCGCCACCACCGGATGGCGCACAATGTCTTTGCTGTCAAAGTAATTAAAACTTAATTCTTCCACGCCGGACAACACTTCAATGACATGACGCAAACCGGATTTTTGTGAACGAGGCAAGTCTATTTGCGTAATGTCGCCGGTAATCACTGCTTTCGAATTAAAGCCAATACGGGTCAAAAACATTTTCATTTGTTCGACGGTGGTGTTTTGACTTTCATCCAAAATAATAAAACTGTCGTTTAAAGTGCGCCCGCGCATATACGCCAACGGCGCAATTTCAATGACATTGCGCTCCATGAGTTTTTGCACGCGCTCAAAACCTAACATTTCAAACAATGCATCATAGAGCGGTCGCAAATACGGCTCGATTTTTTGCCCTAAATCGCCCGGCAGAAAACCCAGTTTTTCACCGGCTTCCACCGCAGGGCGGGTCAACAAGATACGACGAATTTCCTGCCGTTCTAAGGCTTCTACCGCGGCGGCGACCGCTAAAAAGGTTTTCCCCGTCCCCGCAGGCCCAATACCGAAACTGATGTCATAACGCAAAATATTGTGCAAATACTGAATTTGATTTGGCCCGCGCGGTTTAATTAAGCCCCGTTTGGTTTTAATCGTTGTGCTGTACACCTTGCTTTCAGAACGGGTTGGTTCGGCATCTTGTTCTAAAATACGGCTTTCCACCAACGCGATGTGCACATCTTCCAAATCTAACTCTTTGATCTGCCCACGCACCGGCGCGGTTTGCGCATATAAATCGCGAATTAAATCCACCGCACTTTGCACGATATGCTGAACATGTGCCGATGGATTTTCCCCTTGCGGTTGCAATGTAAAAGTAAAACCTCGGCGGGCAATGGCAAGATTGAAATATTTTTCGATTAAAGCAAGGTGTTCGTCTCCCGCACCACACAACGAACGCAAACGCTCGTTATCTTGCGGTTCCAAGGTAAAGATTTGAGTAACTTGTTCGGTCAAAATTCAGCCTCAATAAATGCACAAAAAGTGAGGAACAATATAGCATAAATTACATTGAAACGTGTGTCTTTTGCCATGATCGCAAGTATCGAATGTGGCAAAAAACGGTTGTAAAACCAACCGCACTTCAAGCAAACAAAAAGGCGAACCTTTAAGTTCGCCTTTTGCGCTATGGGAACGTTATTTCAGCTCTGGGAAGAGCATGTTCAACACGTTTTGTGTTACTCGGCGGGATTTCCCTGCATACGGGAAGATGTGCATCATCATCATTGGATTAAAGTTGGCTTCAATGACGCCCCAAGATTGCAAATTTGGTTCAGCCGCTTTGGTTAAATCGGGAATGATTAAATCCACACCACATACGGCGGCACCCATGGCTTTGGTAATACCGACCGCCAAAGCTTTGTAGCTTGGATGCATTTGGTCGGTCATATCAATGGAATCGCCACCGGTACTGATGTTGGAATTGGCACGTAACTGCACCAGCTGATCTTTCGCCGGCACGCTGTCCACGGTTAAGCCTTGTTCTTTTAACTGTAACTGTTCGATATCACCTAACGCAATTTTCTTCAATGGCGTACGACTGCCATCGCCACGCAACGGATGTTCGTTTTTCTGTGCCACTAATTCCGCCACCGTATGCACGCCATCGCCAATCACATTTGCCGGCACGCGCAATAACACGGCAAGGGTTTCATCACCTAACACGAAGAAACGATATTCGGTGCCGGTGAGATAATCTTCTACCATCACTTCTTTGTCTTCACGGAAAGCAATTTCAATGGCTTTGGCAAAATCCTCACGATCGTGCACGCCCTGTTGGAAAATACTGATGCCCAAACCGTAATTAGTGGATTTCGGTTTAATCACAACGGCACGCCCAGCAAATAAAGCATAATTAGCTACCGCTTGTTCTACGCTGGTAAATTCCACACTTTGCGGCACGTTAAAGCCGGCTTTCGCCAACACTTTTTTGGTCACCACTTTATTTTCCATGATGAGTGGCGAAATGTAGCTGTCATGGGAAGTCATGTTGCCGTTTTTGACATATTCCAAATGGTCGCCGAATTGCAGACTTAAGAACTGATCGCGCTCGTCTAAAATCTCCATTTTCAGACCTTTTTGGATAGCATCAAACATCAGGGCTTGGGTGGAAAGCTCCATGTTGTCGAAAGCTGACAACGCATAAAAACGTTCAAAGGCTTGTTTTTTGTAACGAACCGCCAGTTCCGCGCCCAGTTTTTGATAACCGCCATGTGCTTCGATGGCATTGACTAAGCGTGCACCAAGCGTTTGGCTTGGATCAGCGAATTGCGCCAGTTTCTCTTTGACGATCTCGGTCATCTCTGCGTCAGCATGAATTTCCGCCAACATCGCCAGTAATTGCTGTAAAACACGCTCCCCTTCTGCTTGGAAAGCCGTTGCCGACAGCGGATTTTCCCACGCCACTTGCGCTAATTTTTCTTTGCCTAATTCCACCGCACTTGCTAAGGATTCTTCATCTAGCCACACCATTAATAAAATAAAATAATGCACGAATTTGGCGTCATTTAAGGCGATACCATAAGCCTCAAAGGGGTTTAGGTCGAACAGGCGGAATTCCAAATATTGAATGCCGTTTTGTAGCAATTCACGCGCCTGTTTCGCACCACGCAAGCGCACGTTGGAATAAAATTCTTTTTCGGCAATAAGCTGTCCGCTGTTGACCGCCTGCTCCAAGGTTGTCACATAATCGTTCAGGCTGTCATAAGATACTTTCACACTCGGGTCATTCACATAACCATATTGGCCAGAACGTAAACTACGGACATACTGCCCCGCTTTTAATGGCGTGCCGTGGCGAAAATAATTGGCGTCAACCGTTGGCGTGGCCGCTAATAAATAGACGAGAATCCATTGATAACGCAAAAAATTACGGGCAATTTTCAAATATAAATCGTTCTGAAAATCCACCGCACTTTGGTAGTCATTTTGTCGCGCAAACAGCTGTTGAATGAACGCTGGCTCAAGCTGGAAGTTGTAGTGAATACCACTCACCATTTGCTTGCTTTTACCGTAAGATTTCACTAAATGCTCGCGGTACGCCACATCCACCGGATTGTCCAGTTGTGCCACTTTAATTTGATCCTCCGGTGGCAAGCCGGCCGGCATACTCAACGGAAAGACATATTCGTCTTCCGGCAAAGAGCGTAACACCACTTCGTGAATGGCGGATAACCAACGTAATGTATCTTCAATTTTTTTATTGGGCGGGGTGATTAACTCAAGCTGACTTTCCGCAAAATCCGTTTGGATATAAGGATGATAAGAACGATTACCGAAGCATTTTGGATGCTCCGTCACCACAACCGCCCCGTCCGCATGCACGCGTTGGCTTTCTTTTTCAAGACCAAATGACCCTTGCTGGAACAACAGCTCCAAGTGATTTTCTTTTATAACCTGCTGAATATTCATAAAATTTCCTTTATTTGCGTAAGGCTCAATTCGCTCAAGCCTTACTGCCTCAATACCTTTTCAAAAATTGCCACATTATTAAAATTAATCCCCTTAAATGCAAATAAAAAAATCGCATCCCCCATAAGGAATGGTTATAACTTAATGTATTGAAACGAAAATACTTCATTTTAGGAAATAAAGGGTCTAAAATTTCCGCCCTTAGAAAAGCACATGAAAAACACCTGAGGCACATAAAATGAGTCAATTCAAAAAAAACAATCTCATCAATAATGATATCACTTTTGCGTTGTCATTATTGATTTTTTCCTTTCTTTCCCACATTGCTTTGGGCATTTTGGATAATTATCGGACTAATCTGGTGAGCATTTTTGCATTAGGTTTGCTGCTTTTCACCTTACGGAAACACAGCAAGATCTTATTTTTAATTGGCTTTCTTTTTATTTTCGCCCTCTCTCTCGGCTATCTTCCTTCCGGCTTATTATATGGTCCGGTGTCGATTGGGGTAATTGCCTCGGTTTATGAAACCAATTTCAGTGAAACTATCGGTTTTTTTAAAGCGATTCCGCTCTCTATTTATATTTTTACCTTTTTCTATCTTCTTTTATTTATCGTTATCTTATTGATTCAACGACATAAAACCTCAAATAAATCTCAGAAGAAAATCTATGCTACCGTTTACCTTGCTCTTCTCGCCTTTTCACTTTATAAGCCCATTGCAAAAGAAGTAAAAAATACGGATCCCGAGAAAGAATTCAAGCTCTCCGAATTTTTTAAAGCCTCAAAATTTTATCCGGTGAGTTTTCTTTCCAACGCCATCAAAGTGAATAACACCTATTTAACGCAACGGGCATTATTAAATGATGCCTTGACCAAAACACCGGAGTGGCAAATCCTTTCCGTGGAGCCAAAATATCAAAACTATGTCTTAGTGATCGGCGAAAGTATGCGACGGGATTACACCTCTTTATACGGCTACCCACAAAAAACCACGCCGTTTTTAGAACAAGTGAACGGCTTAATTTTCAATTTATATGTGGCTGCTGGCCCAAATACGCAACCGTCTTTACAGCGCACGCTGTATCGTTCCATTAATAACAATGAAGAAACGGTTTACACCGATAACATTATTTCACTCGCCAAACTTGCCCATTACAAAACTTATTGGCTGTCTAACCAAGGCAAAGTGGGCGAATGGGACACCATGGCATCACGTATCGGCATTCAAGCAGATGAATCGTTCTTTACCAAAAAAGGCGGGTATGATTCGGACAATATCTCGGACACGGCATTATTGGAGCCATTAAAACAACTTTTGGCGAAAGATAAAGATCAAACCAAATTAATCGTTTTACATTTAATTGGTTCGCACGCGACCTTTTGCGCCCATTTAAATGGCGAAGAACCGAAATTCCATTTAATTAGCCGAGAAATGTCTTGTTATTTAGATACGTTAAAACAAACGGACAGTTTATTGTCTGAAGTGAATCAAATTCTAAAAGACCAAGGACAAAGCTATTCCGTCATTTATTTCTCAGATCATGGCTTGGCGCATTTAGGCGCAGGAAAAAATCTGTCTATGCTAAATAACAAAGAATACAAACAAAGTTACGAAGTGCCGTTTATTCGTTTTTCCAGTGACGATACCAAAAGAACCCTCGTTAAAAACCCGCAAAGCGCTTTTAATTTTATTCACGGCTTTGCCCAATGGTTAGGCATTAAAGAAAGTCATTTAAGCCAAGAAGATTTTTTCAACCCGAAACCGCAGCCGATCAAAGTCTTTAACTGGCGAGCCTTGGTAGACTATCAGTCGTTAAAAGAGGATCCGGCAAAACAAGAACCGTAATAACAGGCTCCAACACCTAAAAGTGCGGTCATTTTTTCAAACGAATGACCGCATTTTTATTTTTGCCGGAATAGTCATTCAGCAAACCCAATTTTTCAGGTAAAATAGCCGCCGTTTTTTATGAAAGAATTTTGTTCTTGCGGTGCTGTTGGCTCGTCCAATATCAAAAAACTCCGTTTTTTCTGACCGCACTTTTCACCCTATCCTGACTAAATCGAGGAACATATGAGTGTAATTCCTATGGTCGTTGACCAAACTTCCCGCGGCGAACGCGCCTATGACATTTATTCTCGCTTACTAAAAGATCGTGTGATTTTCCTAAGCGGTGAAGTGGAAGACAACATGGCCAATCTGATTGTGGCACAATTGCTTTTCCTAGAATCAGAAGACCCCGATAAAGACATCAATTTATATATCAACTCACCGGGCGGTTCTGTGACTGCCGGTATGGCAATTTACGACACTATGCAATTCATTAAGCCCGATGTGCGCACTTTGTGCGTTGGACAAGCTTGCTCTATGGGCGCCTTTTTATTGGCCGGCGGCGCACCGGGCAAACGTGGCGCATTACCTCACGCTCGTGTGATGATTCACCAACCGTTAGGCGGTTTCCGTGGACAAGCATCGGATATTCAAATTCATGCCCAAGAGATTTTAAAAATCAAAGGTACGTTAAACGAACGCTTGGCATTCCACACCGGACAACCCATTGAAACCATCGAAAAAGACACTGACCGCGACAACTTTATGTCTGCCGAAGAAGCCAAAAACTACGGCTTAATCGATGAAGTGTTTACCAAACGTTAAGAGATAAACATGGCAAAAGATAAAGAATTACATTGTTCTTTCTGTGGCAAAGAACAAGACGAAGTCAATAAACTCATCGCCGGCACCTCCGGTTACATTTGTAATGAATGTATCGAATTATGTCACGATATGTTGCTCAATGAAGAGCATGACAAAGAAACCGAAAGCGAAGACGCAGAAGCGCAAAAAGAACAGGAATTACCCACACCGCACAAAATCCGCGCCCATTTAGACGATTATGTCATCGGCCAAGATTACGCGAAAAAAGTGTTGGCGGTGGCAGTGTATAACCACTACAAACGCCTACGCACCAAACATCAAACCAACGATGTGGAATTGGGTAAAAGTAATATTTTACTTATCGGCCCGACCGGTAGCGGTAAAACCCTGTTAGCAGAGACCATGGCGCGTATGTTAAACGTGCCTTTCGCCATGGCGGATGCCACCACCTTGACAGAAGCAGGTTACGTGGGCGAAGACGTGGAAAACGTGTTGCAAAAATTACTACAAAACTGCGATTACGACATTGAACGTGCGGAACAAGGCATTATTTATATCGACGAAATCGACAAAATCACCCGCAAATCGGAAAATCCGTCCATTACCCGTGACGTTTCCGGCGAAGGGGTACAACAAGCCTTGCTAAAACTCATTGAGGGTACAGTTGCGTCTATTCCTCCTCAAGGCGGACGCAAGCACCCACAACAAGAAATGTTGCGTATCGATACGTCAAAAATTCTGTTTATTTGCGGCGGTGCTTTTGCCGGCTTAGATAAAGTCATTGAAAAACGCACCAGCGTGGCCACTGCCATTGGTTTCGGCGCTGAAATCAAGAGCGAAAAAGACAAAGCCACATTGACCGACTTGTTCAAACAAGTGGAACCGGACGATTTAATGAAATACGGTTTAATCCCGGAATTTATCGGACGTTTACCGGTGGTTGCACCGTTAAGCGAATTAGATGAAGAAGCCCTCGTGCGCATTCTGACCGAGCCGAAAAACGCCCTGTGTAAACAATATCAAGCGTTATTTGGGTTAGAAGACGTGAAACTGGAATTCACCCAAGACGCCTTAATCGCCATGGCGAAAAAAGCCCTTGCCCGTAAAACCGGCGCCCGCGGCTTACGCTCCATCATCGAAGGCATCCTGCTTGACACCATGTACGACTTGCCTTCTTTAGAAGGATTGGAAAAAGTGGTAGTCAATGAAAAAGTCATCAACGACAACCAATCTCCGGAATTGATTTATTCCAACTAATAAAAAAGTGCGGTTAAAAAACACAATGAATTTTAACCGCACTTTTCTTTTCCACGACTATTCAATTTTCACTTTCTTTAAACGTAACGCATTGCTTAACACGGAAATCGAACTCATCGCCATCGCCGCGCCGGCAACCACCGGGCTGAGCAACCCCAATGCAGCTAACGGAATGCCCAAGACGTTATAAATAAAGGCAAAAAATAAATTTTGTTTAATGTTTTTCAAGGTAGCGCGGGAAATCAATAAAGCATCCACCAACTGATTGACCGAATGCTGCATCAGGGTTGCCGACGCACTGTGTTGCGCCACATCCGCACCATCATGCATGGCGAAACTCACATTCGCCGCAGCCAATGCCGGCGCGTCATTCACCCCATCCCCCACCATGGCGACCACGTTGCCATTTTCTTGGAGAAGTTTGACCGCACTTGCTTTATCTCGCGGCGACATATTGCCCTGCGCATGCTGAATCCCAAGCTGATCGGCAATGTATTGCACCACGTTCGAATTATCGCCGCTCATGATATACACATTGATATTATGTGCCTGCAAACGCTGAATCGCCTTTTGACTGTCCGGTTTCAAGGCGTCTGCTAAGGCAAACGCGGCGATAGGTTGGTCATTTACAGCGACTGCCACAATGCTGGCGATCTGCCACACCAGATCAAGATCGGTCGGTAACGTCAAACCGCAATAGGCAGGTTTCCCCACTTTTACTGTGCCGAGATGTTCAATCTCGCCTTGAATCCCCTGCCCCACATCAGCCTGAATATGTTGCGCCGCAGGCAACGCCACATTTTTTGCCATCGCGGCTTGCACAAGCGCTTTTGCCAACGGATGTGTCGCGCTTTGTTCAATGGCGGCCGCCAACGCATAAATTTCATCTTCAGAATAGACCGCACTTTGCACCTGCCAAAAAGCGACCACTTGTGGTTTGCCTTCTGTGAGCGTGCCGGTTTTATCCAACACCACTGCGTTCACATGGGCAGCTTCTTCCATGGCAGCGGCATCTTTAAACCAGATGCCCTGCTTCACGGCTTTGCCCATACCTACCATGATCGCTGCTGGCGTTGCCAAGCCCAACGCACAAGGGCAGGCAATCACCAATACCGCAACCCCATGAATCAAAGCCGTCACCACATCTTGTTGAAGCCACCAAGTGAGTAAAAACGTCAGCAAGGAAATGCCGATTACCGTTGGCACGAACACCGCCGCCACTTTGTCGGCAAAACGGGCAATGGGCGCTTTGCTGCCTTGCGCTTCAGAAAGGGCGTTCATCATATCGCCAAGCAACGTTTGGCTGCCAAGCTGTTGCGTGCGATAAACCAAACTGCCGTCCGTCACCATCGCCCCTGCCAACACTTGGCTTCCTGATTTTTTCATTTCAGGCAGCGATTCGCCGGTTAAATGGCTCTCATCACACCAGCCCGTTCCCTCTTCCACCACGCCATCCGCCGCAATGCGTTCGCCTTGGTTAGCACGCAATAGCTCGCCCACTTGGATTTGATTTAACGGCACGGTTTGCCATTCGCCGTTACGTTGCACGCGCACCTGTTTTGGCGTCAGCTGTAACAATAAACCCAGGCTATTTAGGCTGTGTTTTTTGGTGCGATCTTCTAAGAATTTTCCCAAACTCACAAAGCCCAACACCATGACGGACGCTTCAAAATAAATATTCGCCGAACCGTGGTCGTGAGGCATGTATGGCATATAAAACAGCATAAAGACGGAATAAAAATAAATAGTTAAGGTGCCAAGACTGACCAATACATCCATATTCGCCAACCCGCCTTTAATGCTACCCCAAGCGCTTTTATAGAAGGGAATCGCCAAGCCGAATTGTACAATCGTGGCTAATACCATTTGCCACGTCGGCGGCAACATCCAATCATGCCGCCCCAGCATCATGCCGAGCATACCGATTAAAAACGGCACGTTAATCAGCCATAACAACATCAACCGCCACGAAATGTTTTGTTCTTGCGGCAACGCTGCCTTTTCTTGCTTTAATTGTGCCGTGAAACCGGTCTTCTGAATAATTTGGATCAGCTGTTCAACGGAAGTTTGCTTTTCATTAAAAGTGATCTGCGCTTCTTCACTGGCAAAATTCACGCCCGCCTGCTGCACGAAATCCTTTTTATTCAACACCTTTTCAATCCGACTGGCGCACGACTGGCACGTCATACCGCCAATTTGAATGGAGACTTTTTGCATAACATCCTCTTTTTATTTCCTTTCACAGAAAAGTGCGGTGAGTTTTCAACTCGTTTTTACGCTGTCAAATAAGACAGTGTTTTAATGCCGCGTTAACAAGCAGAAAAATTACACCACTTCGGCATCAAACCCGGCATCTTCCACGGCTTCCACCAACGCTGCCGGTTGCACTTTATTTTCATCAAAACTTACGACCGCTTGCGCTTTTTCCAAACTGACGTCAGCTTGCGCCACACCGTCCAATTCACTCAATACGCGAGTCACGTTTTTCACACAACAACCACAGGTCATGCCATCAATTTTTAGGGTTACGTTTTGCATTATTTGCTCCTTTGTTAAGTTAAACCTTGCCGACCTTGGTCGGCGAGATTAATATAAACCTTAACGTTAGGTTAAGGTCAAACACTTTTTATGAACATCAGTCAAGCAGCCAAACTCACCGGCTTATCTGCCAAACAAATCCGTGATTACGAAAAACGGGGCTTACTCAAAGCCGGCACACGTACACTTTCAGGTTACCGCTATTATGAAGAAAACGATCTCGCCCGTTTGCGTTTTATCCGCCACTCGCGAGGCGTGGGTTTCTCCCTGCAACAAATCGCCCAATTACTTCAATTACAAGACAACCCGAATCGCAACTGCCGTGAAGTGAAACAACTTACGGCACAACATATCGAAACCCTCAACGCACAAATTCAGGCGCTACAAAACATGGTGGCTGAACTCCAACGTTGGCACGACAATTGCCAAGGCAACGATTACCCGGAATGTTCGATTTTGGCGGGGTTGAGTGAATAAGAAAGCGTGAAAAGTGCGGTGAGAATTTAAAATATTTTCTCATCTGAAATACACTTCAAAAAGTCCGCTGGTTAATCTTCCTGATGATTTACTAAGGTTTCAATTTGCACGATTTCCGCCACATCCACCGTATCCGCTTTAATCCGCCATTTCACATTCAAGTCATACAACGAAATGCCGTAAAGGCGATCGGTGGCTTTGCCTTGTTGGTAGGCTGGGCGGGGATCTTGTTGGATAACTTCAATAATAAAACGTTGTAAGTGCGGTCGATTTTTACTGTGTTTTTTGACCGCACTTTCCGCTTCCAAAGTAAATTCCACTTGTAACAACGGCTTGGGCTCGCTTTGGGCGAAACCTGAAATTGCGTTAGGTTCACTGTCGGCGTAGGCCAGATAAGGTTTGATGTCGAGAATCGGTGTGCCGTCCACTAAATCCACGGCACCGAGATGTAACAACACCTTGCCGTTTTTACATTCCACATGGCGCAATTCCACTTTGGATAACCCAATAGGATTCGGGCGATGTGTCGAGCGCGAGGCAAACACGCCGACCCGTTGATTGCCGCCTAAACGTGGTGGGCGCACGGTAGGATGCCACTTGCCTTGCGGAATGTGATCAAATTGAAAAATCAGCCAAAGGTGGCTGAATTGTTCTAAACCGCGGACGGCTTCCGCTTGATTATAGGGCGGCAACAGTTCGACAATGCCTGTGCCGTCCTGCACTAAATTGGGTTGACGCGGCACAGAAAATTTTTCTTTGTAAGGCGTGTGAATCACAGCCACGGGCTGCAATGTGAGAGAATCGGACATATTTTCCTTAAAACAGTTAAAATCTGCAAAATAACCTTGTAGAATGGCGCCTATTTTAGCTAAAAGTGCGGTAAAAAATCGCCTTATTTTTCGTTATTCGAGTAGCCATTATGACAAAAAATACAATAAAAATGTGGATTGAAACGGCACGTCCGAAAACCTTGCCGTTAGCCTTAGCAACGATTTTAACCGGTTCCGCGCTTGCCTATTGGGCGGGCAGTTTCCATTGGGGAATCACGGTGTTATGTTTACTCACCACGTTATTTCTGCAAATTCTTTCCAACTTCGCCAATGATTACGGTGATCATCAAAAAGGCTCCGATACGGCAGAACGTATCGGGCCATTACGCGGCATTCAACAAGGCGCCATTTCTGCGGCACAACTGAAAAAAGGGCTTTATGTAATGATCGCCTTAAGTTTCCTTTGTGGCGCGGTCTTAATCGGCATTGCTTACCAAAATGTCAGTGATTTAATTGCGTTTTCCATGCTCGGCGTATTGGCCATTGTTGCCGCCATCACCTACACCGTGGGCAGCAAGCCTTACGGTTATTTAGGTTTGGGCGATATTTCCGTGTTAATTTTCTTTGGATTATTAGGCATCGGCGGCACCTATTATCTGCAAGTACATGACTTCTCTGCTGTCATTTTACTGCCTGCCATTGCTAGCGGATTACTTGCGACAGCGGTTTTAAATATCAATAACTTGCGTGATATTGAACAAGATCGCAAAGCAGGTAAAAACACCCTTGCCGTGCGCTTAGGACCGCATAATGGGCGGGTTTATCATTGCTTGCTGCTTTCCATTGCGGCGTTGTTTTATCTCTTGTTTGCCCTCATGAATTTGCGTAATCCGTTGAGTTTCGTCTTTTTGCTCACTTATCCGCTCTTGTTCAAACATGCTTATTTTGTTTTCTCTCATAAAGAGCCGGTAGCCTTGCGCCCGATGCTAGCGCAAATGTCGCTGATTGCGTTACTTATCAATGGGCTATTTAGTTTTGGCTTGCTTCTAGGCTGAAACGGACTATACTAGCTCGCAGTATTCATCTTAAAAAAATAGGGTCTTTTATGTACATTGATACTTCTGAACTTTGCGATATTTATCTCGACCAAGTCGATGTTGTCGAACCTGTTTTCTCAAGTTTCGGCGGACTAAGTTCTTTTTATGGCAAAGTCACCACCGTAAAATGCTTTGAAAATAACGGGTTAATAGCTGAAATTTTAGAAGAAAACGGTGAAGGACGCGTATTAGTCGTTGATGGCGGCGGTGCAGTACGCCGTGCGTTAATTGATGCGGAACTCGCACAATTAGCGGCAGACAACCATTGGGAAGGCATCATCGTGTATGGTGCGGTTCGTCAAATCCAGCAGCTGGAAAATATCGACATCGGCATCCATGCGTTAGCCCCAATTCCGGTAGGCGCAGATGAAAACAACCACGGCGAAACAGATGTTCCGGTCAACTTTGGTGGCGTAACCTTCTTCCCGGAAGACTTTGTTTATGCAGATCTCACCGGCATTATTCTGTCACAAGAAGCCTTAGACCTCGCAGATTTCGAGCAAGACTAATCCTAGCTGCGTCATTATTCTTCTAAAAGTGCGGTGAAAATATAGAAAATTTTCACCGCACTTTTTTTGCGCGATGTCACAAATCCATAAAAAACTAATTGCTTTTTGTTAACGAAGTGTTAGTTTTCTTAGCATATTGCCTATTTTGGCAATATGTTGATCTTTGATTTTATTGACAGGAATTAAAATTATGAAAGACACAACTCAAAATCAAAGTAAGAATTATAGGAGTGCAATTATCTTTATCTTTGCCGTCGTTCTATTTTTTGTCTTACTCAATACACTACCTTTTGATAAAAACGCCAATAGTGGGTTGGCATTATTAGCTTTAGTGGCCGTTTTATGGTTAACAGAAGCCTTACACGTCACCATCACTGCATTAATTGTTCCACTTCTCGCCATTTTCTTGGGATTAGTGAAAACAAGTACTGCGCTGGCCACCTTTGCTGATCCGAATATTTTCTTATTCTTCGGAGGCTTTGCTTTAGCGACAGCGCTTCATATTCAACAGTTAGATAAAATGATCGCCAACAAAATTATGGCTTTGGCAAAAGGCAATTTATTTGTCGCGATCATGTATTTATTCTCCGTTACCGCATTTTTGTCCATGTGGGTAAGTAACACAGCGACAGCAGCCATGATGTTACCCCTTGCCATGGGCGTGCTCAGCCGGTTAGATCGTAATTCAGAACATAACACCTATGTTTTTGTGCTTTTAGGGATTGCGTATAGCGCCAGTATCGGCGGTATGGGAACCTTAGTCGGAAGCCCGCCAAACAACATCGTTGCAACACAATTGCACCTTACCTTTGCTGATTGGTTGTGGTATGGCTTGCCTATCATGATTATCTTAATGCCAATCATGATTGGAACACTTTATATTGTCTTCAAGCCAAAACTCAATATTCGTTTTGACCAACAATTTGAAGCTGTTCCAATGAATAAACAACGTTGGATTACCTTAGCCATCTTCGTCTTTATTGCATTGAGCTGGGTTTTCAGTAGCCAAATCAACCCGATTCTTGCAGGCGCATTAGGATTAGAGGGGAAAATTGCCAGTTTCGATAGCGTTATTGCTTTATCTGCCGCCGTTATCCTTTGTGTTGCCGGCGTAACAAACTGGAAGCAAATTCAAGACAACACCGATTGGGGCGTATTAATGCTCTTCGGTGGCGGTTTAACCTTAAGTGCCGTATTAAAAAATTCAGGTGCCAGCAAAATCTTAGCCGACGGCATCGTATTCTTAATTGAAGGAGGTCACTTCTATCTTATTGGCTTACTGGTTGCTACCTTCATCATTTTCTTAACAGAATTTACATCCAATACCGCCAGTGCAGCCTTATTAGTGCCGATCTTTATTTCCATCGCACAATCTTTAGGCATGCCGGAAATCGGTCTCGCCTTGATCATCGGCTTAGGGGCATCTTGCGCCTTCATGCTACCGGTTGCCACCCCGCCGAACGCTATTGTTTTCGGTACGGGCGAAGTGAAACAAAGCGAGATGGTGCGCGCCGGCTTTGTGTTGAATATCGTCTGCATTTTCGTGATTGCAACCATTGGCTACTTCTTCTGGCTAAATTAATTTGCCCATAAAAAACAGCCCCTTAATAAATCGCTTATTAAGGGGCTGAATTATTTCACATCAGGTTAATCTTCCAACACAATTTCCTTCAAATACTGGAAAATTTCACGGTAAGCTTTTGCCGGTTTATTTTGTTCTTTTTCTTTACTCGCGGTACGAATCAAATTTCGCAGATGTTGTCGGTCTGCCTGCGGATAATCCGTTAGAAAATCCGTTAACGCATCGTCGCCTTTTGCCACCAATTCATCACGCAATAATTCCAATTTGTGCAACATCGCTTGCTGTTGCTGATGTTTGTTCTCCAATTTCTCCAACGCAGCCTGAATGGGCTCAACATCCATTCCACGCAATAATTTACCGATATATTGCAGTTGGCGGCGACGGGCTTCTTTTTGCAGACGTTGCGCTAAATTTACCGCTTCCAATAAAGCGTCTTCCAAAGGAATTTTATCTAATTTTGCTTTCGTTAGATCAACCAGTTTTTCACCTAGTTTTTTTAATGCTTCCGCATCCCGTTTAATTTCACTTTTGCTGACCCAAATAATTTCTTCTTGCTCTTCGTCCTGCCAGTCAAAATCTTCTTTTTTACGTTTTGCCATCTTCTTTTCCATCGTTCTACTTAAAAGTGCGGTGCATTTTAGCACAGAATCCGTGGTTCGCCTTAAAAAGAAAAATACGCTAAAATTGGCGAAATTTCATTATTGAGAAAAGCACAATGCCACAAAAAACATCTGAAAATACCACCGCACTTTTGCGTCAACAAGAACAACAACTGCGCGATGCTGTCAGCCTTGCCATTGAAATTGCACAAAAAACAGGTGCAATCGCCGAAGTAGGGGTGACTAAATCTGGCGGTCTCTCCGTCTCCACCCGCTTACAGGAAATTGAAAACGTTGAATTTAACAACGATGGCGCACTAGGTATTTCCGTCTATGTAGGACAGCAAAAAGGCAACGCCTCCACCTCAGATTTAACACCGGAAGCTATTAAAAATACCGTAGAAGCGGCTCTTGCTATTGCCAAGTACACTTCACCGGATGATTGTGCAGGATTAGCCGATAAAGAATTGATGGCATTTGATGCGCCGGATTTGGATTTGTATCACGCTGCTGAAATTGACGTTGATAAAGCGGTGCAACTTGCTTTGGATACCGAAAAAGCAGCCTTAGAACACGATGAACGTATCGTAAACAGTGAAGGCGCCTCTTTCAACGCCCATACTGGCGTGCGTGTTTATGGTAACAGCCACGGCATGTTGCAAAGTTATTTGTCTAGTCGCTACTCGCTTTCCTGCTCGGTCATTGCCGAACATCAAGAGCAGTTAGAACGGGATTATGAATACACGGTGGCTCGTGATATTAATCAATTAGCCCAACCAAATTGGGTCGGTGAATATGCAGCGCAAAAAGCCATTGCCCGCTTACAACCGCAAAAACTTGCCACACAAGAGGCACCCGTCATTTTCTTAAACGATGTCGCAACGGGTTTAATCAGCCATTTAGCTGCCGCCATCAGCGGTGGCAGCTTATACCGCAAAGCCAGCTTTTTATTGGATCACTTAGGAAAACAAGTATTGCCTGATTGGTTTGAAATCGTTGAAAGACCGCATCTTATCGGTCAATTAGCCTCAACCCCGTTTGATAGTGAAGGGGTTAGAACGCAGGACATGGAGATTATTCGCAACGGGATTTTACAAACCTATTTGCTCACCAGTTACAGCGGACGCAAGCTCGGTATGCAAAGCACCGGGCATGCCGGTGGCATTCATAACTGGCTGGTCAAACCAAATTCATCCGGAAAACTGACCGCACTTTTACGCCAAATGAATCGAGGATTGCTTGTAACGGAAGTGATGGGACAAGGTGTGAATTTGGTTACCGGTGATTATTCACGAGGTGCAGCCGGTTTTTGGGTAGAAAACGGTGAAATTCAATATCCGGTTGCAGAAATCACCATTGCAGGACAACTGCCGGACATGTTACGTAATATTGTTGCCGTGGCTGATGATATTGAACATCGCTCCAATATTCAGACAGGTTCCATTTTGTTGGAAAAGATGAAAATTTCAGGAAACTAAAAAATAAAAATGAGAATAATTCTTATTGACAATAATAAAAACTCTGCTAACATAAGCCGCATCTGTTAAGTATTGCAATGAAGATGAATGGTTGTTATTGGAAGTCTGCATAGCACGCCAAACAGGTAGAGTAGAAAGTAAATTCGTTAGGGTACTTAAAAAGACTGAAGTTTAAACTTCAGTCTTTTTTTTGTTAGAATAGCGCCCTCATCATCTGCCAAAGGTAACCTTGAAATGAAAAAACACCACGTCGATATTCTTATTTCCGAACAAGAAGTTCGTTCCCGTATTGCTGAACTCGGCAAAGAAATCACCGCATTCTATCAACAAAAGAAAGTTAATCGCCTTGTGGTAATAGGCTTGTTGCGTGGTTCCTTTATGTTTATGGCGGATTTAGTACGCGAATTGCATTTGCCGGTGGAAATCGAATTTATGACCACATCAAGCTACGGTAGTGGCATGACAACTAACCATGATGTACGCATTACAAAAGATATTGAAAGCGACATTCGCGATAGAGACGTGCTGATCGTAGAAGACATTATTGACACAGGCTACACACTAGAAAAAGTGCGTGAAATTCTCAATTTACGCGATCCCGCCTCGTTAACAATTTGTACTTTGTTGGACAAACCATCCCGTCGTGAAGTGAATGTACCGGTAGACTGGGTTGGCTTCACTATTCCTGATGAATTCGTGGTGGGCTATGGCATTGACTATGCACAACAACATCGCAACCTCGGCTATATCGGCAAAGTTATTTTAGAAGAATAAGAAAAACGGCTTATCACATGATAAGCCGTCAATTTATCAAAAAAAACGACCGCACTTTATGTGCGGTCTTCTTTTTTATTTTCTAAACTCACGTTTCTCTTTAAAAGTGCGGTGAGATTTTTCTTTAAATTTACGATCGCCTTTGAAACCTTTGTCTTCAAAACGACCGCCACGGCGTTTTCCACCAAAATTATCACCGCCACGCTCGCCTTTTGCTTCGCCGATAAAGGACATACGCATTTGTTTATTCAACACACGCGTTTTCGCAAATTGTTGTAGCAATTCTTTCGGCATACCTTGTGGCAATTCAATGGTGGAATAATCATCATACAACTTGATGTGACCGATGTAGCGACTATTAATATCGCCTTCATTCGCAATAGCGCCAACAATATGGCGAACTTCCACGCCATCTCCGCGGCCCACTTCAATACGATATAAATCCATTGGTTGTGGATTGCCATAGCCTTTACGTTCACCACGACGTTCTGCTGAACGAGGATTCTCACGACGGTCTCCACGCTCATTACGATCACGACGTGCTTTTTTATCTACCACCGGATCCGGGGGAAGAATCAGTTTTTGTTTGCCCTGTAACAACATCATCATAGCGGCAGCAATGTCTTCTTGTGATTGGTCGGCAGTAAACATATCTTCCAACAATTCACGATAAAGCTCTAAATCATGATGTTCCAACTGCGAGGTAATTTTATCTTTGAATTTCTTACGACGGCAGGCTTGTAAAACTTCATGATTCGGCAATTCCACCTCTTCAATATTTTTCTTGATAAGGTGTTCAACATTACGCAACAAACGACGTTCGCGCGGTTCAACGAACAATAACGCACGACCGGAACGTCCTGCACGGCCGGTACGACCGATACGGTGTACATAAGATTCAGCATCAAGTGGAATATCATAGTTCACCACAAGACTAATACGCTCAATATCAATACCACGTGCCGCAACGTCTGTCGCCACTACGATATCTAAGCTACCACTACGCAAGCGATCTAAGGTTTGCTCACGTAACTGTTGAGTCATATCCCCATTCAATGCTGCCGCACGGAAACCGTGTTTTTCTAATAATTCGGTCACGTCTAACGTGCCGGTTTTGGTACGGGTGAAAATAATGGCCGCATCAAAATCTTCCACTTCCAAGAAACGCAACAAGGCATCATTTTTGTGGAAGCCATGAACATACCAACAACTTTGCGCAATATCCGGCGCACTTTGTTGGGTGGCTTTAATTTTGACTTCTTGCGGATCTTTCATGAAGCGTTTGGTGATTCGACGAATCGGCTCCGGCATGGTGGCAGAGAAAAGTGCAGTTTGGTGATGCTCAGGTAATTCCGCCATCACAGTTTCCACATCATCAATAAAGCCCATGCGCAACATTTCATCCGCTTCGTCTAATACAATGGCTTTAAGTTCAGCAAGGCTTAAGGTACCACGACATAGGTGATCCAAAATACGTCCTGGTGTCCCCACCACAACTTGTGCACCTTGTTTTAACGCACGTAATTGGATGTCATAACGTTGGCCACCATATAAAGTCACAATATTGATGCCTTTGGCATATTTCACGAATTGTTCACATGCATCGGCAACTTGAATAGCTAATTCACGGGTCGGCGCCATCACTAATAATTGCGGATGTTTTTCTTTCGGATCGATTTGCGCCAAAATAGGTAAAGAAAACGCTGCGGTTTTTCCGCTACCGGTTTGCGCCATGCCCAGTACATCACGGCCTTCTAATAAGTGCGGTATACAAATTTGTTGAATTGGAGATGGTGTTTCAAAGCCAAGATCGGAAACAGCATTAAGGATGAATTCAGGCAAGCCTAAATCCTTGAAAGTCATTTTAGTTTCAGTCATTAAAAATACTCGAATGTATAAAAGGAAAGCTCAATAAAAGCTTTCAGGTTAATCACAATGTGTCGTTTTGCGTCTTACAACGCATCGCTGGTTGAGCCATGCTCACCGTTATTCTGCTTGAGCCTGTTGTCCTAATTTCGATAGCTCAAACACCGCAAAACGATACTCCACAAAGTTATACACCTGATTTGCAACAGCCAGTTTGAATAAGGTCTCTGCCTCATAAATCTGTCCCATATTGAGTTTTTGTTTTGCTAGATAAAAGTAGGTTTCAGTCAGCACTTCTGCGTATTGCGTCGCAGTTTTTGTTGCAAACTGTTGCGCTTTAGCCTGTAGTTCCTGAACTGACAATTTGCCCAAATAATATTGGACAATGTAGGTACCCCAATAATCCTGAGAAAGCCCAACAGCACGTTGAGCCAGATTTTTTTGTGCTTCGGCTGGTTTGAATTTTAATTCATTCAAATAGAGCCATAAAACACGGTAAGGATCTGATTTATTACGTTGATAAAATGCCAAGAAATCCTGTTCAGCGAGGTTATACCGTCCCACATAATAGAAGTCTAATGCTCGATTAAGGAAGGTATATTCATAGTCAGGATCGAGGCTGAAAACCGTATTAAAGGCCTCTAATGCCCCGTCATAGTCTTCATCAAGTAATAAATAAAGCCCTAGATAGTTATACACTGCCGCCATTTTCGGTTGCAATGCAAGAGCTTGAGTAAAGTCATAACGCGCTAAAGCCCAAAGCCCCAAACTATCGTAAAGCACGCCCCGTTCAAAATGGAGAGAAGCACGTTCTTCATTACTCATTTTCCCAACGAGCAATACCTGGCTAATCCGAACAATCATTACTTCCTGTTCAAAATGCTGGCTTGGATTTTGATCGGCTAGTACCACTTTATTTTTAGACACGAAACTATTGTTCAAGCCGACACAGCCCGACAATAAAAAAGTAAAAAATAAAATGGGTAAAAACACCGCGAAATTAAACAACCCATTGCGTTGTGTCATTTCTTTGTAAGCCTTAAAGCAGAGGTATTGCTTATTGAAAAAGAAATGTTACGGAACATTCGTCCCGTAACATTAATCCTAAATTTAATTATTCCTGTTCAATAACGTCATCAAAGGATTCTTGAACAGTGTCCTGTTTAGGCGCAAGTTCTTTCATGGTTAAACGGATACGACCTTGACGATCGATTTCCACTACTTTAACCATCACTTCTTGTCCTACTTGTAGATAGTCGCTGACTTTTTCCACACGTTCTTCAGCAATTTGAGAAATGTGAACCAAGCCTTCTTTGTTACCTACGATAGAAACGAATGCACCGAAATCGGCTAAACGAGTCACTTTACCTTTGTAAATGGCACCCGCTTCGACTTCAGCAGTGATGTCTTCGATACGTGCCATCACATCTTGTACGGCATTCTTATCCACTGCAGCGATTTTCACTGTACCGTCATCATCAATATCAATTGAAGTACCGGTTTCTTCGGTCAATGCACGAATCACTGCACCACCTTTACCGATCACATCTTTGATTTTCTTCGGATCAATTTTCATGGTGTAGATACGTGGTGCAAAATCAGAAATATCGGCACGCGGCGCCGGAATGGCTTGTTCCATGACACCAAGAATATGCATACGTGCACTTTTCGCTTGATTTAATGCAATTTGCATGATTTCAGCGGTGATACCTTCGATTTTGATGTCCATTTGAAGCGCAGTAACACCTTGACGGGTACCAGCCACTTTAAAGTCCATATCACCTAGATGATCTTCATCACCAAGAATATCGGAAAGCACGACAAATTTGTCATCTTCTTTCACTAAGCCCATTGCGATACCTGCGACAGCCGCTTTAATCGGCACACCGGCATCCATTAACGCAAGAGAAGCACCACACACAGAAGCCATAGAAGAAGAACCGTTGGATTCGGTGATTTCTGATACTACACGTACTACATACGGGAATTCTGCTAATGTTGGCATCACTGCTGCCACACCGCGTTTCGCCAAACGACCGTGACCAATTTCACGACGTTTTGGTGAACCAATCATACCGGTTTCACCCACAGAATACGGAGGGAAGTTATAGTGGAACAAGAAGTGATCTTGACGCTCACCGGTTAATTCATCAATGATTTGCGCATCGCGTTCAGTCCCTAAAGTGGCAACAGCCAATGCTTGGGTTTCACCGCGAGTAAAGATCGCAGAACCGTGAGTACGCGGTAATACACCGGTGCAAATATCTAATGCACGAATGGTATCAACAGTACGTCCGTCAATACGCGGTTCACCGGCAAGAATACGTCCACGCACGATTTGGCTTTCAAGTGCGGTGAAAATATCAATAATTTTGCCTTCGCTGACTTCTTCATCTTCCGCGGTAATTTTTGCAACAACGTCAGCTTTAATCGCATCAATTTGCTCATAACGGGCTTGTTTTTCAGTAATACGATATGCATCACCTAAACGCGCTTCGGCAATTGCTTTCACTTTATTGATTAAATCAGTATTTGGTTCAGGTGCAACCCAATCCCAACGTGGTTTACCGACTTCTGCAACCAATTCTTTAATGGCTTCAATCACCACTTGTTGTTGCTGATGGCCATAAACTACTGCAGCCAACATTTGTTCTTCAGTGAGAATATCTGCTTCAGATTCCACCATTAATACGGCTTTGTCAGTACCTGCAACCACTAAATCTAAACGGCTTTGTTTTTGTTCGTTAATGGTTGGGTTTAATACGAATTGATCGTTGATAAAACCAACACGCGCAGCACCGATTGGGCCATTAAACGGCACACCGGATAAAGACAACGCAGCTGACGCACCGATCATGGCCACTAAATCCGGGCTGATTTGCGGATTCACAGAAACAACCGTCGCAACCACTTGGATTTCATTAAAGAAACCTTCTGGGAATAACGGACGAATCGGACGGTCGATTAAACGGGCAATTAAGGTTTCGCCTTCAGACGGACGCCCCTCGCGTTTGAAGAAACCGCCCGGAATACGACCGGCGGCATAAGTACGTTCTTGATAGTTAACGGTTAATGGAAAGAAATCTTGCCCTTCTTTCACATCTTTTTTTGCAACCACAGTAACAAATACCGTCGTATCGTCCATGCTTGCCATCACAGCAGCGGTAGCTTGACGTGCAATCGCACCCGTTTCTAAAGTAACGGTATGTTGACCGTATTTAAATTGCTTAACAATTGGATTCACAATGTTTTTCCTTTATCTAAAGTGAATAATAACAATGTTTTATTTTCCAATTTGCGACTAGCAAAAATAATCTTAAAACCGACCGCACTTTTCTTGGCGACTTCGCGGAAAATCATTTTTGTTAGCCGCACGCTAATTCAGAAAATAAAACTCGGGCATTATACAAGGCTTTTGCCTTGATGGGTAACTTTTTTGCACAATTGCGATTTATGACTACCTGAAAAATAAGGTTAATGATAAAATCACTCCAGTTTTAAAACAAAAAAGGAGGAACCATGTTAATTGGAGATTTAACCCGCGCCGATTTTAAACTCGGCTTACCGAAAATCATTGCCGAAACCTGTGAATATTTAAAGGGGTTGGACTTAGAAAAATTAGAGGTTGGTCGTCATGACATCACTGACCAAATTTATATGAATGTGATGGAACCTGAGCTTGCTGAAGCCGCGAGCAAAAAAGCAGAATTGCACCACAAATATTTAGACGTTCAAGTATTAATTCGTGGCGTAGAAAACATCGAAGTCGGTGCAACCTACCCTGACTTAAATAAATACGAAGCTTATCACGAAGATGACGATTACCAGCTCACTCAAGAAATCGACAACAAAAGTACGATTACATTAGTGCCAAATATGTTTGCGGTGTTCTATCCTTATGAACCCCATAAACCTTGTTGTAACGTGAATGGTCAATCTGCCAAAATCAAAAAACTCGTGGTAAAAGTGCCGGTTGAGTTAATTAAATAAACTTCACTCAATCACATTCAAGAGCCAAATAGGGAATCTACATGATTCCCTATTTTTCACTCAAAACGCAGAAAAACGCCACCGCACTTTTATGCGCTAAATTTGATAATCCTCTTTGAGCAAATGACGATAGGCGTAAAGATAAGAAGCCCCAACAAATGCCGCCCCACCTGTCACATTACCCAAGAACACGGGAAGCATATTTAAGAAAAATTCTCCCCATGTTACATTTGCTCCGGCAAAAATCCCTGCCGGAATAATAAACATATTTGCCACAAAATGCTGTAGACCAATCAACACAAAAATCATCACGGGGAACCACATGGCAAGAATACGTCCAGATGTTTGCTTTGCACCAAAATAAAACCAAATCCCCATACATACCATCCAGTTACAGGCAATCGCTGAAACAAAGGCGCGCAAGAAATCCATATTCACTTTCGCTTCTGCAATAGCAATGGTTTTACCGGCTGCCGCCCCTTCGGCTAACCCCACATAATGTCCAAGAAAAAACGCCATAAATAATGCGCCGGCAAGGTTACCTAAACTCACAATTACCCAGTTACGTAATAATTTCTTAAAGCTTACCTGTTTGCTCAATCGCCCCAAAGCCATCATCATCATGTTCCCCGTTGCCAATTCGCCGCCTCCGATAAGAATACAAATTAAGCAAATAGGAAAGACAGCGGCCCCCAATAAGGTTGCCAAGCCAGCCCATTCCGCCGGTATGCCGCTGACAACTTTTAAATATGCCATATAACCGAAACTTACATAACCGCCCCCTAGAAAGCTAAGAATGGCCAAGGTTTTTACGCTACCAAGTGATTTTGCATAACTTTTGTCGATGACATCTTGCAAGATTTCATGGGGATAAAGATCACGCTGTTGCATATTTTTCTCCTTTTTTATTAATACGTTGCTACTATTTAAAATCTAACAAAGGGAATTTTAAAAAGAAAAGAATTAGTGACTATATTTAAAAACCATCAGTTATAACAAAAGTAAGGCATAAAAAAGGCAGCCCACAAGAGCTGCCTTACATATAAAAAGAACCTTAAGCGAAAGGCTGCAACTCCGGATTAATCGGTGTATCCGCAAGATTATTTGCATAATTACATAACGTCGCTAGACTTACCCCTAACACCACATCAAGGGCATTCTCCTTTGTGTAACCTGCATCATAAAAGGCTTGCTGTTGCGCTTGGGTCAATTTTGCTTTTTGCAAGATGACTGTCAGTGTAAAACGGGCAAGAGCATCCAGTTTAGCATCTTGTTCAATGCGCGCAGTCGAACGAATTTGGTTAACCAGTGGCTCTTCAAGTTTCAATAGCTTTAAGGCAATTTTAGTATGCCCAGCCACACAGAAACCGCAACCATTGACCACCGCTGCCGTAATTTGAACCACTTCTCGCTCTGCTGCAGTTAAACTGTTTCGTCCATTAATTCCGCCCACCGTACGATAGGTTTCTAGTGCTGTCGGTGCATTCGCAAGAACACCAATTAAATTTGGAATAAATCCGTTAGCATTTTGCACGGCTTTTAAGGCTTCTTTTGCGGCTTCCGGTGCGGTTTCGATGGTATGAATGGGAAATTGTGACATATAAAGCTCCTATAAATAAAATGAGTGATAAATTGGTATCAATGGTACTTAGAATTCTGGATATTGAAAAAGAAATAAAGGTTATGCTGTAGATTAAAAAGTTATAAAGTGCGGTCCCAAAATACGTCGAATTTTTATGTTATTCTTGAGCGGAATTTTTGATGATGTGGATAACCCTGTGAATAGCGAGCTAAAAACAGGAAATAAGCTGTCATTTATTTTCCTTCCAAACCAATTCCTACTCAATTTTTTACTGGCTTGTTTAAATTCTCCTCACAAATTTTCAGTGATTTATACCTCATCCGTTTTTTACGATTTTTTCAACAAGTTATGTCGAATAAATGAGCACGATTTCTTTTGTCTATTTCGGGTTTTACGATTTCCCCTCCTCCTGTGAGTTATTCAGTATTTCTGTGGGTAAAATTGTGTTTCAACCACAGAATAACTAAAAATAACCTTGAGAAATTCAATTCACCAAATAACCATAAAAAAATTTATCCTTATTTATCAATAAAATAATAAAAAACAAACGGCATTTTCCTGTTAATGAAAAATGCCGCCTTATGCTGTCTATTTATTGTTCAATTTAAATATTCTGTAAATACCGTTGCCAATCGAAATATTGTCCCGGGTCGATTTTCCTCCCCGGCGACACATCGCAATGCCCCACAATACGCTCTTTGGTAATATGCGGATATGTCCGCATAATTTCCTGCGTAAGTGCTTGTAATGCCGCATATTGTGCATCGGTAAACGGCTGTTCGTTACTGCCTTCCAACTCAATACCAATGGCAAAATCATTGCATTTATCCCGACCTTCAAAACAAGATAAACCGGCATGCCAAGCGCGATCAGCAAAATTCACATATTGGGTAATTTGTCCTGTTCGCTCAATCAAACAATGCGCAGACACTCGCAATGCGCTAATTTCTTTAAAATAAGGATGTATCTGTGCATCTAGTTTCCCTTGAAAAAAGTCATCAATATAGCCGCCCCCAAATTGCTCCGGAGGCAAACTGATGTAATGAATAATCAACAAGGAAATATCCTGTGGCTCAGGACGTTGATCAAAATGCGGTGACAACACTCTTCTTTCGTTGACTAACCATCCGTCTTTAATTTGTAACTGTTTTTCTATCATAAGATTTTTATTTTGCGATCAAGATCCCAGAAAAGTGCGGTGTAATTTCACGTAGTTTTTCCACTAAGCCAAAATACCTCTGCTTCAAATCAGCCATATTATTTTTCATTGAACAAGGTATTTTTTATGACAATTCAATCCGTTTTTATCTCTCTGAAATCCGTTAAAAAAGGGTTTACATTAATCGAATTGATGATTGTGATTGCGATCGTCGCAATTCTCGCAACCGTCGCCGTGCCATCTTACCAAAATTACACGAAAAAAGCGGCTATTTCCGAGTTGTTACAGGCTTCAGCGCCGCTTCGTGCCGAAGTAGAACTGTGTATTTACAACACCGGCAAAACCGATAACTGCAGCGGAGGACAAAATGGCATTCAAGCAGACGTTACCGATGCCACAAAACAAAAATACGTAAAATCCACCAAGGTGAAAAGCGGCGCTATCACTGTAACCGGGAAAAGCAGTCTCGAAAATATTAGCTACACCCTCAGTGCCTCCGGCACCGCTGCCACGGGGGTAAGTTGGACGGCTTCCTGCGGTAATAATGCAGAGATTTTCCCAGCTGGCTTTTGCTCTTAAGTGCTAATCCAATAGGGCGATAAAGGGGATGCAACATCCGATGGAACGGCATTATTCGGTCGTCAATCAACAGGGCGAAGAATTTTGTATTACGCCTGAGCTTTGGCTTAGAAATCAGCAACAACAAACCGCCCTCTTACGTTATTTGGCGTTACCGTTAAAAGAAGATGCCCAAACGCTGTGGCTGGGATTAGATTCGTTAACCAATCTTGCTGCTTGCGAAACCTTTTCCTTTCTCAGTGGAAAGCACATTGAGCCGGTGTTATTGCCTAGCCATGTACTCAAAAGCGCACTACAGGATTTAACAAAATCTGAAAAAGTCGAGGAAAATCAACCGCTCTTTTATTCAACTGAACTACAAGAACAGCCTGATACCCAGCAAATTGATGAGCCGATCATTCAACAACTCAATCAGATTTTTGAAAACGCTACACAGAAAAAAGCATCCGATATTCATTTGGAACCGCAAGCCGACGGATTACAAGTGCGTTTTCGTATTGATGGCGTATTGCAAGTACAAGAACAAATTTCACGTTCTTTGGCAAACCGCTTAATTTCCCGTCTGAAATTATTGGCGAAATTGGATATTAGCGAGACACGTTTACCGCAAGACGGCCGCTTTCAGTTTAAAACCACCTTTTCCGATATTTTAGATTTTCGTCTCTCGACCCTTGCGACCCAATTTGGCGAAAAAGCTGTGTTGCGTTTACAGCAAAATCGACCCGTTCAGTTGGAATTCAGTGAATTGGGCATGACCGAATCGCAGCAACAACTTTTCCGTCATGCATTAAGCCAACCCCAAGGGTTGATTTTAGTAACCGGCCCGACAGGTAGCGGCAAAAGTATTTCTTTGTATACGGCATTACAGTATTTAAATACACCGGAAAAACACATTATGACGGCAGAGGATCCCATTGAAATTCAGTTGCCAGGCATTATTCAAACTCAAGTAAATAATCCTATTGGCTTGGATTTCAGCCGTCTCCTTCGCACCTTCTTACGCCAAGATCCCGACATCATTATGCTAGGTGAAATTCGTGATGAAGAAAGTGCCGCCATGGCACTACGCGCCGCACAAACAGGACACTTAGTCCTTTCTACCTTACACACCAATGATGCTCCTTCCGCCATTTCCCGCTTGCAACAGTTGGGCATTCAGCGCCATGAAATCGACAGCAGTTTGCTGCTCGTCATTGCGCAACGGTTGGTGCGTAAACGTTGCCTAAAGTGCGGTGGAAATCCCGCGTGTTTTTGTGACTGTCATCAAGGCTACAAAGGACGTATCGGGGTATATCAATTTCTACAGCCTCAGTCGCACCATCCACAAGGCTATACAATGGATTTCGATGATTTACGTCAAAGCGCCTTAGAAAAAATCAAAAACGGCATAACTGATTTGGCTGAAATTCAACGGGTATTAGGACAAACATATGACTAAATTAAAACTGTTTCGTTGGCGAGCCTTCAATCGGTTACAACAAAAACAAAAAGGACTCATCGTAGCAGAAAGCGAAGCAAAGGCACGGCAGCAGTTAATGGCGCGAGGTTTGCAAAGCATTACATTGCAACAAAACTGGCAACTGAGCAATAAGCCGAAAAATGCCGAGATCTGCGCCTTACTTTCACAGCTCGCGACATTATTACAAGCCGCGGTCCCCTTAAAACATAGTCTGCAAATTCTGTTGCAAAACTGCACCAATATCGCACTGAATCAATGGCTCCGTCTCTTATTACGAGACATTGAAAGGGGTTTAGCCTTTTCTCAAGCCTTAGAACAACAAGGGTTATACCTTACCTATCAAGAACGCCAACTTATTCAAGTAGGTGAAATGACCGGCAAACTTGCTGCGGTTTGTCATGAAATAGCCCAACATAAACAACAAACACTGGCGTTGCAGCGTAAAATACAAAAAATCCTGCTTTATCCTGTGTTGGTACTCGGTATTTCATTAATCTTGACCATCCTTTTATTGTTATTCATCGTGCCACAGTTTGCCGCAATGTATGACAACAACAGCGCCCAACTCCCCACCTTTACACAACTTCTGCTTACGCTCTCCCAAGGGTTACAAAATTATTGGTTGGCTCTACTCATCGTTGGTGTACTCACCGGCATATTGATTCGTTTTCGATTAAAACGGTCCCCTTGGTTTCATCGACAAAAAACGCGCCTGATCAATAGTATTCCGTTGCTTAATCACATCATTCAGCTTTCCCGTTTGGTGAGATTCAGCCGCAGTTTATTTTTGATGTTACAGGCTGGCATTCCACTAAATCAGGCACTTCAATCTTTCCTGCCGAAACAACAAAGTTGGCAAACCAAACCTCAATTACAAGGTGATTTAGTATTAATTGCAGAGGTGCAATCGGCACTCCATTGGATTCAACAAGGCTATCCGTTTTCCGCCAGCGTGAGTGGACAAATTTTTCCCCCTGCGGCCCAACAAATGCTACAAGTAGGAGAACAAAGCGGACAATTGCCCAAGATGCTGCAATTTATCGCCAACGATCATCAACAACAGCTAGATCATCAAATTGATCTCCTGTCACAAATGCTTGAACCTTTATTAATGGTGATTATCGGCGGACTTATCGGTTTAATTATGCTCGGCATGTACCTACCGATTTTCAATATGGGTTCGCTAGTACAATGATGTGGTTATTCTTTCTGCTTGCTGGTGTTGTCTGTGGCGGGTTGGTACATAATTATATAGTGCACTTTGCCCGCAAATTAAGCCATGAGGTTTACAGCGCATACATTGAAATTTACCCGGAAAATCCACCGCACTTTATGCCGGAAAAATCCGTTCTCAAGCCACTCCAAAGACAAGCTTCCGCAATGACTTACGGCATGCTGTTCGCACTGTTGTTTTTACTTTGCTATGCCACCAATGACGAGCCATCAAAGGGACTTTGCCTTGCGCTTTATATCACCATTTTGAGCGCAATTTCTTTGGTGGATTGGCACTATCGCCTGATCTCGCCCACATTGTGCCAAGCCTTACTTGCCCTCGGCTTAGGAGCGGCATATTGGCAAATCGGAGCATTATCCCTTGAACAAAGCCTACAAAGTGCGGTCCTCTTTGGAGGCGTTTTTTATGCTATCTATCATGCTGCCAAAGGGTACTACCGACAAGAAGCGTTAGGACGAGGCGACTACTGGCTGGCTCTCGGGTTAGGGGCTTTTATGCCAACACAGCAACTCCCCGCCTTTTTATTCCTCGCCTGCCTCTTCGGCTTAACTTACGCGACCTACGCCAAGTATCGAAACCGTACACTCAACGCGGTCCCATTCGGCCCATTTCTCTCTTTTTCCGGGCTCGTCTGTTTATTGCTTAATTGAACATATGAACGTATGATCGCGCCACTGTTGATTATACAAAGGACATAACATGACATATGTGGTTGGGCTAACAGGCGGAATCGGTAGCGGCAAAAGCACCATCGCCGAATTATTCGCAGAGCTTGGCATATCGATCGTTGATGCCGATCTCATTGCTCGCCAAGTGGTAGAAAAAGGCTCACCGTTATTGGCAGAAATCGCAGCTCATTTCGGACCGGAAATTTTACTTGAAGACGGTGCACTCAATCGCGCAGCCTTGCGGGAAAAGGTGTTTAATCATGAAAGTGAGAAGCAATGGCTCAATCAGTTATTACACCCAGCCATTCGGCATGAAATGTTGCGACAACTCGCCGCACAACAAGCGCCTTATTGCATTTTTATGGTGCCGTTATTAATTGAGAATAATTTGATCGCACTTTGCCAACGGGTATTGATAGTGGATGTGAGCGAACAAACCCAAATGACGCGGGCAAGTCAACGCGATAACAACCAATTAGCGTTAATCAAAAATATCATGCAATCGCAAGTCAGCCGATCGGAGCGCCTACAACACGCCGATGATGTCATCAATAACGATGCGGATTTAAGCGAAAGCCTGCCACAGTTAAAACAAAAAGTGCTAGACTTGCACCACCTTTATTTACAACTCGCGGAGAAATTCAATGAGCGATGATATCTTTACTGTTCCTTGCCCTATTTGCTATAAACAGGTTGAATGGTCGGAACAAAGCCCTTACCGCCCTTTTTGTAGCAAGCGCTGCCAGCTTATTGATTTAGGAGAATGGGCGGCAGAAGAAAAGGCGATTCCATGCGAAACCGCCGATTTTGCGGCTAACGGCCTATTAAATGAAGACAATGACTGGGTAAACCACTCATGAAAATTCAGCACGAGCAAAATGCCGAGCAAGGTAGCTTTTTTGTGTTAGACGAAAAACAACAACCTGTTGCCAAACTCACTTATTTTTTCATTGACGACCACACCATCAATGCCAATCACACTTATGTGTCGGAAACATTACGTGGGCAAGGCGTTGCAGACAAGTTATATCAAGCCTTAATCACGTTTATTCGAGAAAATCAGCTCAAATTGCTGCCCACATGCAGTTATATTGCAAAAAAATGGCAACGCAACCAACGGCATGATTGAGATCTTAAAATTATATTGCTAGAATTTATCGCACTTTATGTGCAAGCATAAATTGTTCGGACGAAGGTAGCTGGAGAGCGGGGAATTGACCCCACGCCGACGAGGTAAAATCTTTCAGGCGCGATGGCAGGGACTGTTACTGGACGAACCCTTGGAGAGATCCAAGGTACTTTTCAAGTTCGACTTGAAAGTACTCATGGACGCCGAAGGCGCAAAGAAGCGGAATGTTCACCGCTTTTCAAACGCTCAGGCAAAAGGACAGGGGCAGAAGATTTCGGTGAATATAACGTACTCAATTTATTGAGTTATTTCCTATCTTATCTATCCGTAAAATTCTTTCCGCCTCCTTGTAATCAGGTTATTTACGAGGAACCATCAATGACATTCGAAAATATTTTATCTGCAATAGACTCTTTTATATGGGGTCCGCCTCTACTCATTTTATTATCCGGTACCGGATTATATTTAACCCTTCGCTTAGGCTTTATTCAAATCGTTCAATTGCCTCGTGCCTTACGCTATTTGTTTAAACGCGATTCGGGCTTACAACAAAAAGGGGATGTATCTTCTTTTGCCGCCTTGTGTACCGCACTTGCCGCCACCATCGGCACAGGGAACATCGTGGGCGTTGCAACAGCAGTACAAGCCGGTGGTCCAGGTGCTATCTTCTGGATGTGGTTAGTCGCATTGCTTGGCATGGCGACCAAATACGCCGAATGTTTGTTAGCCGTTAAATATCGTGTACGCGACAAAAACGGTTTTATGGCGGGCGGTCCGATGTATTACATCGAACGCGGCCTTGGTTTGGGATGGCTAGCAAAACTCTTTGCCCTATTTGGCGTACTCGTCGCATTCTTTGGTATCGGCACGTTCCCGCAAGTCAACGCCATCACCCATGCGATGCAAGATACTTTTAGCATTCCCGTCAGTATCACCGCGGCTATCATCACTCTGTTAGTAGGCTTAATTATTCTTGGTGGAGTAAAACGTATCGCGTTGGTGTCATCCTACATCGTGCCATTTATGGCAGTCTTTTATGTTGCGACATCCATCATTATCATTCTGTTAAATTTAGACAAAATTCCGACCGCACTTCAGTTAATCATTCACAGTGCATTCAATCCAGAAGCCGCATTGGGCGGTGCATTAGGTTTTACCGTGATGAAAGCCATCCAATCCGGTGTAGCTCGCGGGATTTTCTCCAATGAATCCGGTTTAGGGAGCGCTCCGATTGCTGCGGCTGCCGCGCAAACCAAAGAGCCGGTACGCCAAGGCCTGATTTCCATGACCGGTACATTCTTAGATACGATTATCGTCTGTACTATGACGGGGATTGTTTTAGTCCTAACCGGCGCGTGGCAAACGCCAGGCATGGAAGGTGCTGTCGTGACCAACTATGCATTCTCTCAAGGTTTAGGCTCTTCTATTGGCGCTACGATTGTCACCATTGGACTCCTGTTTTTCGCCTTTACGACCATTCTTGGCTGGTGCTATTACGGTGAACGTTGCTTTGTTTATTTGGTGGGCATCCGAGGTATTAAACTCTACCGTATCGCATTTATCGCATTAGTCGGCTGTGGCGCATTTATTCATTTAAACCTCATTTGGATTTTAGCGGATATCGTCAACGGCTTAATGGCGATTCCAAACTTAATTGCCTTAATCGGGTTACGCAAAGTGATCATTGAAGAAACGAAAGACTATTTTTCACGCCTCAATGCCAATCAGTTTGACCAAGACGAAATGACCCAATAATAAAAAAGAAAGCGGATATTAAATATAATATCCGCTTTCTTTAACTTACCCATCATAGCAACTTCTCTCCCCAAAAAAAGCATCTTTTCCCAATTTTCAGACCTGGATCATATTTTTAAACTTTTCTTTTTAAACAACCTAAAAAGCGCTTGAAAATTAAAGGCAAGGTTACTATGTTGTAACTAAGGATTTCAACTGGGTCTCAGACCCCATTCACATAAGAGGTAAATGCTATGACATTAAATATTACCAGTAAACAAATGGATATCACCCCTGCAATCCGTGCTCATGTTGAAGAACGACTTGTCAAACTGAATAAATGGCATACCCAACTGATCAATCCTCACTTTATTTTAAACAAAACGCCTAAAGGCTTTTCCGTTGATGCCTCTATCGGCACCCCATTTGGTAACCTCATTGCCAGCGCTGAGGCAGAAGATATGTATAAAGCTATCAACGACGTTGAAGAAAAACTTGAGAAACAGCTCAATAAATTACAACACAAAGGCGAAGCCCGTCGCGCTGATGAACGTTTGAAAGATTCGTTTAACGAATAAAAAAACACCCGTAAAAATGACCGCACTTTTAAAAGAGTGCGGTTTTTTTGATTATCAATAATCAAATTTTAGGAGAAAAAATGGAAATCTTAAAATTCAGTACACTCGCCTGCTCGATCATGACATTAATCGCCTGCGCTCACGCCAATGCCCCAGGAAAAAATAACGATGGCTGGAATGCGTTTAAAGATATTTCTACCGGTGTACATGAACGTCACTACGTGGATTTAGACAGTCAAATTAAATCGATTTCCTTTGAGAAATTTGCCGGCGCATTCGATAGCGATATGAAAAAGCCCGTCTTAAAAGCACGGCAAGGAAGCAAAATTCTTGGCGAAATTTATCAACAAGAATTCAGTGGCAACAGGCTGATTCCGGTGATGTATTTACACAATGGAAAATCAATGAATCCAAGTAACGAACAAGATCTGAAGAAATTAGCCAATGCTAAAAAATTTGAATATTATGAATTTGGTCAAGGACGTTTAAGCCATGCTGTTTTTACAGCGAAGAACGGTATTTGTCAGGATTTCAAAACACAACAAGGCGTGCATTTCAACATGTCTAGCAATTATTATGATCTAGAGAAAAACACCTCCTCTGTTGATAATTACCTCACGTATCAACTCAACGGAATATATGCAAAAGGCACGTTTAGCATTGATGAATACTCTGCGGGTGTCATCAGTGAAGACAAGGCCTTTGTGGAAAAATACACCGACTCCATCAAACAAAATGGCGATAAATTGCCTAACGCTAACGCTGCTGAAAAAGGTCGTATGATTGAACAGGTGATTTGCCGATAGTTTTTCCTCTTATAAAAGTGCGGTGGATCTTCCAACATAAATTATGTTGGAAGATCCACCGCACTTTTTACTTTCCACTAAACAAATCATTTCTAAATGACACGCTTATTGCTAGAATACGCAACGTTTTTTGTAATGTATCAAGTTATAAAGGTTTAACCATGTTAAAGAAATTTATTTTTTCGGGTGTCATTTTATTCCTAACCGGTTGCTCATTATTTGGCACCAAGCAGGATCCAATTCCCGGTGAATATGCCGGCGCAGATTATTTGTTATCCGACGATAATGCACAACGTTGGGTATTCGCCAGCAAACAAGCAGAACAATGTATCTATCCAAATTTAACCCGCATTTTGCAACAGCACTTTCCAAAAGAAGATGCTTACATTCATTCACAATATATTTTCTTCTACCCATTAGAAAACGTCATTGGCGAGAAGTATGTAAAAATTATTCAAGACGATGAAAAATCCATGAATTACGCCACTTATCAATATAAGAAATTTAGACAGGATAAAGTGGAAGAGATGGATAAAGCACAATGTGAGCTGTTAAGAAAAAATGCCGCTGATGATTTAGAAGTGGTAAAAGGTCAATATAAAAATGGCATGATCGAAGTTCAGAAAAATCCTGATGGCACCACAAAATCCGCTGATGGCGTGGCAACTAACCAAAATAAATTCTTCTTTGATATTATCAAATGGGGCTCTGCGCTCTTACTCTAGTCAACATAAACAAAAATACCGATGGAAAACCATCGGTATTTTTATACCTGAAAACACGGTCGAAACTGACCGCACTTTGCCTCTATTTCCCGATACAAAACGAACTAAAAATATTCGTGAGCAAATCATCAGAGGTAAACTGGCCGGTAATTTCACTTAAGGCATCTTGCACCATACGCAACTCTTCCGCCAACAATTCACCGGCATGGAATTGGGTTAATTGAATGTGTCCTGTCTGTAAGTGTTGTGCTGCCTGTTCTAAGGCTTCCAAGTGGCGACGGCGGGCTAAGAAGCCCCCTTCGATACCCGTTTGATACCCCATCGCTTGTTTTAAATGCTCACGCAATAAACCCACGCCTTGCTGAGTTTTTGCGGACAAATTGACGACCGTATAACCGTCTTGCTCATATAAACATTCCGTTTCACCGGTTAAATCCGCTTTGTTGCGAATAAGGGTAACCGGAATAGTGTTCGGTAATTTTGCCAGAAATTCCGACCGCACTTTAATTAAATCTTGTTCGGCATCACTGCTGTCTAGCATCAATAAAATACGATCCGCCTGTTCAATTTCATTCCATGCACGCGAAATACCAATGCGCTCCACCTCATCTGTCGCATCACGTAAGCCTGCAGTATCAATAATATGTAATGGCATGCCATCTAAGTGGATATGCTCGCGCAACACATCCCGCGTAGTACCGGCAATATCAGTGACAATGGCCGCTTCACGTCCGGCAAGGGCATTCAATAAACTGGATTTCCCGGCGTTAGGGCGACCGGCAATGACCACTTTCATCCCTTCACGCAAAATAGAACCTTGTTTCGCTTCGGCACGCACCTGATCCAACTGCGCAATAATGCTATTCAAATGTCCTTCAATTTTGCCATCGGCAAGAAAATCGATTTCTTCATCCGGAAAATCAATCGCCGCCTCGACATAAGTACGTAAATAAATAACCGAATCCACAAGCTGATTCACTTTATTGGAAAACTCGCCTTGCAACGATTTCAGTGCTGAACGTGCTGCCTGTTCGGAGCTGGCATCAATTAAATCGGCAATCGCTTCCGCTTGGGCTAAATCCAATTTATCGTTCAAAAATGCCTGCTCAGAAAACTCGCCTGGACGCGCGAGTCGAATGCCATCAATAAGTAAAATACGCTTTAGCAATAAATCTAATACGACCTGTCCACCGTGTCCTTGAAGTTCAAGTACGTCTTCACCGGTAAAGGAATTTGGCCCTTTAAAATACAATGCAATCCCTTGATCTAACACGGTGCCATCAGCATCTTTAAAGGGCAAATAATCTGCCATTCTCGGTTTTGGACATTTCCCTAACACCGCTTGCGCTACGTCAATAGCTTTGGGGCCTGATACACGTAAAATGCCAATACCACCTCGCCCCGGGGCTGTGGCTTGAGCTACGATTGTTTCTTTCATAAGTCTGCTCTCAAAACGTTTAATTTTTTCTTTATAAGGTCGCTTGTTTCCCCTAATTGGGTCGTTGACAGAACCAACAGTCAAAAAGCATTGCGTTTTGTAACCGCACTTTATGATGCAAAAGTGCGGTCATTTTTTCGTGCATTTTTTAATTAAAATAAAAGGCACAATACGTGCCTTTTAATTCTCTAGATTTCACTATTTTTTATGACGGGTATGTAACCCTTTTTTCTCTAAACCACGATAAATCAGTTGTTGTTGGATAATCGTGATCAAGTTAGACACCAACCAATAAAGTACCAAACCTGCCGGGAACCAAAGGAAGAACACCATGAAGATTAACGGCATGAAGTTCATGATTTTTTGCTGCATCGGATCGGCAACCGGTGTCGGAGACATTTTTTGTAACAAGAACATGGAAGCACCCATTAAGATCGGCAGGATGTAATACGGATCTTGCGCAGACAAGTCTTGAATCCAACCAAAGAATGGCGCATGACGTAATTCAACAGCTTCCATGAATGTCCAGTACAATGCGATGAAAATCGGCATTTGTAATAAGAGCGGTAAACAACCACCTAATGGGTTTACTTTCTCGTCTTTGTAGAGTTTCATCATCTCTTGGCTCATACGTTGACGGTCTTCACCGAAACGCTCGCGCATTTCTTGCAATTTTGGTTGCAACATGCGCATTTTAGCCATTGAGGTATATTGTGCTTTTGTCAGCGGATATAAAATCGCTTTAACCACTAACGTAACACAAATAATCGCAACACCCCAGTTGTGAACTAACTGTTGAATGAATGTCAGCAACCAGAATAATGGTTTTGCAATAAACCAGGCCCAACCATAGTCCACTGTTAAATCTAAATGATCTGCGACTTGCCCCATTTCATTTTGTAATTTTGGACCGGTCCATAATTTGCTGGTTAATTTCTCAGTTGTATTCGGTTGAATCGCAACAACCGGACCGCGATACCCAATTGAGCCGATGTTGTTGGCTTTATCCGTTAAAGTATAAAGTTGGTTATCGGCATCTTGATTTGGAATCCAAGCAGAAACGAAATAGTGTTGCAACACAGCAACCCAACCGGCTTTAGTATTCACTGATAAATTGGCATTTTCCATGTCACTAAAACTGTATTTTTTATAATTAGTTTCAGAAGAAGAATAAGCACCACCGGTATAAGTTGGCATCGCCACGTTACCAGAGCTATCAACTAAAGTATGTCTTAACTGACCATAAGGCTCAACTTCAATCGTTTTATCGCTTTGGTTATTAATTTCATAATTGACCGCAATGTCATATTCACCGCGTTTCAATACAAAAATTTTACGATAAGTCACGCCCTCTTTTTGATAAACCAAAGGAACAATTAATTCGTTTTGACCATCGGCTAATTTGAAGTTTTCACCCTCAACTTGATAATCAGCACGACCTGCTTTCGTATCAATACCATCTTTACCGATTAAACCGCTTTGAGCGATATAAACGTGTTCCGGTGTATTTTGTAACAATACAAATGGCATGTTGGAATCTAGTTCAGCATCATATTTCAACAATTCAGAACTAATAACATCCCCACCTAAGGTATTAATTTTCAAACGGAATACATCATTTTCTAAGGTAATCACTTTACCTTTTACTTGGGTATCCGTTGCGATGACTGTATTGCTCCCAGTAGAAGAAGCCGGCACATCCGAAGTGGATGTTACAGTTTGCTCAGTTGCCACAGGTTTTGGCGTGTGATAATCAAGTTGCCATTGCTGATAAACAATAAAAGACATAAAAAGTAGTGCAATGACCAACAGGCCGCGTCTTGAATCCATTATTTATTCTCTGTTTTGTTATTATTGATCTTGGGTGGAACGGGATCGTATCCACCCGCGTTTAAAGGATGACATTTTAATATACGTTTAAGCGTAAGCCAACCACCTTTTACCACCCCATGCGTTTTTACCGCATCAATCCCGTAGCAAGAACAAGTTGGTGTGAAACGACAACGGGGACCAATTAATGGGCTAATAACAATCTGATAAAAACGAATTAATCCGATAAGGATTTTTGCGCCAAACGAATGTGTCTTTGCCATAATTTATCCAGGGTTTGCCATAAAGTGCGGTTGTCTAAACGGCCGATTCCCTGTTTTGCTACAACAACAAAATCATAATTCGGTAAGCTATGCTGTGCTAAACGAAAAGATTCACGACATAACCGTTTAATACGATTACGATCATGGGCTCGTTTGAGGTGTTTTTTGGCCACAGTTAAACCTAAGCGAGGATGTTCGAGTCGATTTGTGCGGGCAAGAATGGTGATTTCAGGTGAACTAGCGCGGAACGGCTGTTGGAAGACGTATTTAAAATGTTCGGGAGTTAACAAACGTAACTCCCTAGGAAAGTTTAGCTTAACCACATTGATATGCGATTAGGCAGATAAACTTTTACGACCTTTAGCACGACGACGAGCTAAAACTTGACGGCCATTTTTAGTTGCCATACGAGCACGGAAACCGTGAGTACGGCTACGTTTTAATACAGAAGGTTGAAATGTGCGTTTCATTATAATGTACCTAAGTCAAATAGTTTCAGTAACTGTTTCTACTTTAAACGCTGGGAAACGTTTAAATAAACAAAGATTATCAAAAAATAAGGAACGGAATTGTAATCATAAATTCAGCGTTCGTCAAATGAGATTAGGAAAAAACACCTTAACTCGTTCATTTTTCCATCACTCACAGCATTTAAAAGCGAGGCGATTATACGGTTTTGGCTAAAAATGGCAAGCAACCTTTTTTGCTTTTTTTAGAGCCAGATAGCAGATCTTTTTCCTCTGTTATTGTAAAATAATCACCTTTCCAACCGCACTTTATTGCCGAAAATTTGGCCGTTCAATAAGTAATACCTATATAAAACAATAAGATAAAAGGTTGGCAAGGTAATCGAAGGAAAACTATAAACCAATTAACAAGGGATATATTAACGTGGAACACCAGCCGAATTCTCTGTGGCAAAATTGCCTGTTGCAACTACAAGATAAAATTCCTACGGACGATTTCAAAATCTGGCTCTATCCGTTGCAAGCTGAGGCTAGCTCAAGCGGTATCTTACTTTATGCATCAAATGCTTTTGTGCAAAAATGGGTAATTGATAACTATCTTCCTTTAATTACTGATATTGCTCGCCAAACCAGTGCGAATCCCAACCTTAGCATATCGGTTATTGAAGGTATTAAACCTACCGCACCCAAAGTAGAAAAACCAGCGAAGAAACAAAGCGCGGTCAGTTTTTCGGAAGAAAAAAGTACAAGTAAAACACCTTATCATTCCAATCTAAATACCAAATTAGTTTTCGAAAATTTCGTTGAGGGTAAATCCAACCAACTGGCTCGTGCTGTGGCTCAAAAAGTAGCTGATAATCCCGGTGAACAAACCGCTAACCCGCTCTTTTTATATGGCGGTACGGGCTTAGGTAAAACCCACTTATTGCATGCGATTGGCAACGGCATTATTGCCAATAATCCAGAGGCGCGCGTCGTGTATATTCATTCCGAGCGTTTCGTTCAACAGGTTGTCGCTTATATTCGCGATAACAAAATGGAAGAATTTAAAAAATTCTACCGCTCTTTAGATGCATTGTTAGTGGATGATATTCAATTTTTCAGCGACAAAGAAAAAACCCAAGAGGAATTTTTCCATATTTTCAATACCTTATTTGAACGTGGACGCCAAATTATTCTCACTTCCGACCGCTATCCACGTGAAATTGAAAAAATTGAAGAACGTCTAAAATCGCGCTTTGGTTGGGGGCTCACGACAGCCATTGAACCGCCGGATCTTGAAACCCGTGTTGCCATTTTGATGAAAAAAGCGGAAGAAAATAACGTGGATTTACCTCATGAGGTGGCATTTTTCATCGGTCAAAAATTACGCACCAACGTGCGTGAATTGGAAGGTGCCTTAAACCGAGTAAAAGCCATGCAGGAATTTAAAGGCGAACCGATCACCATTGATTTTGTGCGTGAAACGTTAAAAGACATGTTGGCGTTACAAGACAAACTGGTAACCGTAGACAATATTCAAAAAGTAGTCGCTGAATATTACCGCATTAAAGTATCCGATTTAAAATCCAAAAATCGCTCTCGCTCAGTGGCTCGCCCACGCCAAGTGGCAATGGCGCTGGCAAAAGAATTAACCAACCGCAGCCTACCGGAAATTGGCAAATCCTTCGGTGACCGCGATCACACCACTGTTTTACACGCCTGTCGCACGATTGCCAGTTTCCGCGACACCGATCCGAATATTCAAGAAGATTGGGCTAACTTAATCCGAACTTTATCCGTATAGGAGTCACCAGATGCAATTTATTATTTCCCGAGAAAATTTATTAAAACCGTTGCAACAAGTGTGTGGCGTATTGAATAGTCGCCCGAATATTCCGGTATTAAATAACGTCTTATTGCAAATTGAGAATAATCAATTAAGCATTACCGGTACGGATTTAGAAGTCGAACTTTCAACCCAAACGCCATTACTTCATGCGGAACAAGATGGCAAATTCACAATTCCGGCTAAAAAATTCTTAGATATTTGCCGTAGTTTGCCGGAAAATGCGGAAATTACCGTCACATTTGAAGAAGATCGCGCCATTGTGCGCTCCGATCGCAGTAAATTTAATTTATCCACCTTGCCGGCGGAAGATTATCCGAACCTCACAGATTGGCAATCAGAAGTCGATTTCACCCTTGAGCAAGCGACACTACGCCGTTTAATTGAAGCCACTCAATTTTCCATGGCAAATCAAGACGCGCGCTATTTCTTAAATGGTATGAAATTTGAAACGGAAGGTAATTTATTACGCACCGTCGCAACCGATGGCCACCGTTTAGCGGTTTGTACTATTCCATTAGAACAAGATTTACAGACTCATTCAGTGATTTTACCGCGTAAAGGTGTATTAGAACTGGCACGTTTGTTGGAGCCAAGCGAGCAACCGGCGCGTTTACAAATCGGCACAAATAACCTACGTATTCAATTAAATAACATCACATTCACATCAAAACTTATTGATGGTCGTTTCCCTGATTATCGTCGTGTGTTGCCACGCAATGCAACCCGCATCGTTGAAGCCGGTTGGGAAACCTTAAAACAAGCCTTTGTACGCGCAGCAATTTTATCTAACGAACGTTTCCGTAGCGTACGCTTACAACTTAGTGAAAATCAACTGAAAATCACCGCCACTAACCCGGAACAAGAGGTGGCAGAAGAAATTATCGATGTCTCTTACAGCGGAGAAGAAATGGAAGTGGGCTTTAACGTCAGCTATATTCTTGACGTGTTGAATGCGTTGAAATGCAATCGAGTGCGTATGCGCTTAACTGATGCCTCTTCCAGCTGCTTAATTGAAGATTGTGAAGATGCCAGCGCAGAATATGTGATTATGCCGATGCGCTTATAATGTATGGCGATTTCACGTTTAACCGTTGAAAATTTTCGTAATTTACAAGCCGTAGATCTGGAATTAGATCACGGCTTTAACTTTTTGGTTGGCAACAACGGCAGTGGCAAAACCAGCTTATTGGAAGCCATTTTCTATTTAGGTCACGGACGCTCTTTTAAAAGTGCGGTCAGTAATCGGATTATTTCTTACGATCAACCGCACTTTACCCTCTTTGGGCAAATTCAAGAACAGCAACATCAATGGTCGGTAGGTTTGCAAAAACTACGCCAAGGCAATACGCTCGTGAAAATCAACGGCGAAGACGGTAATAAAATTTCTGACCTCGCACACCTGTTGCCCATGCAAATCATCACGCCGGAAGGTTTAAATTTGCTCAATGGCGGCCCAAGCTATCGTCGCGCCTTTCTGGATTGGGGCTTATTTCATCATCACGTGAGTTTTTATAATCTGTGGGCGAGCTTAAGTCATTTACTCAAACAACGAAATGCGGCCTTACAGCAAGTTTCCGGTTATCAACAAATGAAAATTTGGGACGTGGAATTGGTGAAACTTGCCGAGCAGGTAAGCCTGCTAAGAGCCGAATATGCACAAGCCTTGCAACCGGAAATTGAACAAACCTGCCGTTTATTTCTGCCTGAACTCGACATTGGCGTGAGTTTTCATCAAGGCTGGGAAAAAGAACAAAACTACGCAGAATTGCTAGAGCGTAATTTCGAACGGGATCGTGCATTAGGCTATACAGTTTCAGGCCCGCAAAAATCCGATTTTCGTTTTAAAGCCAATGGATTACCGGTGGAAGATATTTTATCACGCGGTCAGCTGAAATTATTAATGTGCGCATTGCGTTTGGCTCAGGGCGAGCATTTGATGCAACAAAAACAACGCCATTGTATTTTCCTCATTGACGACTTTGCCTCCGAGTTGGATCAAACTAAGCGTAGTCTTCTTGCTGAACGCTTACAAAACAGTGGCTCACAAGTTTTTGTCACCGCCATTACACAAAACCAGCTCAAAGAAATGCAACCGAAAAAGCACCGCACTTTTAAAATCGATTCGGGCAAAATCGAATTGTTGTAAAAAAATTAGCCTCCAATTTGGAGGCTAATCATAAGAAAATCGGTTATTTTTGACTACAAACCGCAATAAAATGCAATTTACGTTCAGGGTCATTAAAAGTGCTAAACATTCGCTTAAACTGCTCACGATTTTCCGCTTTCATGGCATTTTTAATGATTTTCAGTGTGCCTAACACGCCTTCGTCATAAATCATGCCTTTTGGCGACAACAGTGTCATCTCACCGGAAAAGGTTTCGATATTACGAAAACCACTGTCTAAAAACACCTGCTTCCACCCCTCTTTGGTTAATGGCGTTACCGTCACATTGATGGCATTGCGCATATTTTCCAAAATGGTTTTATGATCATCCCCCACTAACATCACATCGTGAGTCAGCAAAAAGCCACCCGGTTTCAATACGCGAAAATATTCACCAACGGCTTTCATTTTGGCCTCAACAGGCAGCATGGTGAGCATTGCCTCATTAATTACAATATCAAAGGTATTATCTTCAAAAGGCAATTTCATCGCATTGGCGCGTTGCACATGAATTTTGTCCTGCAAGTTATTCGCCGCAATATTGGCCTTGGCTTTTTCCAAGGCGTTTTCATCTAAATCGACACCTTCAATTTGGCAACCATATTGCTTTGCCAAACCAATGGCGGTGGTGCACATATTGCATGCCACTTCGAGGACTTTTTTATCTTTATTAAAATCACCGCTTGCAATCAACCAATCAGTCGCCTTCCGACCACCCGGGCGCAAACGGGTTTTACCTAAACGTGCCAAAAAATTATGGCCGACTTCTTCTTTAGCCATCTGATTTCTCCTAAATAAAATAGCAATGATTTATATTATAAATAAATCTCATTTCGATTAAAGAAAAAAGATAAAAAAATTCAAATGTCGTTGATAGTCAATAACATTCTAAAAATGCTCGATTTATGCCTTATTTTGGTTAGAATATAAAAGATTTTTAACATAAAAGGAGTAAACCAATGAAATTTAAAACTCTCTTAGCTGTAAGCATCGGCGCAATCTGTGCTGCAAGTATGGCGAATGCCCATGAACACAAACACGATCACATGGCGCCTGCCGGTGCTTCTATTGAAGTAAAAGTACAACAACTTGATCCGGTTAACGGCAACAAAGATGTAGGTACCGTCACCATTACCGAATCCAACTACGGTTTGGTCTTTACACCAAACTTAAACGGATTAGAAGCCGGTTTACATGGTTTCCATATTCACCAAAACCCAAGCTGTGATCCGAAAGAAAAAGACGGTAAACTTACTGCAGGCTTAGGCGCAGGCGGTCACTGGGATCCAAAAGAGACTAAAAAACACGGCTTCCCATGGCAAGATGACGCACACTTAGGCGATTTACCGGCATTAACCGTATTACATGATGGCACAGCGACTAACCCTGTGCTTGCACCACGTATCAAACACCTTGATGACGTTCGTGGTCATTCCATCATGATCCACGTGGGTGGCGATAACCACTCTGATCACCCTGCTCCACTTGGTGGTGGCGGTGCACGTATGGCCTGCGGTGTAATCAAATAATTAATAATGAAAACAAAAGGCTGACAAATGTCAGCCTTTCTTTTTATAAAAGTGCGGTTAAAAAATCCGATATTTCTCGCTAATCAAATCTATTTACCCTTATCCTCTCTTGTTTTAGAATACGCACCCTTTGAATCTCGTTATAAAATGAAGGAAAGTAAACTATGGAAGAATCTCAACAATTAGAAAAACTCCCCCAAGTGGTCACCGGAATATTAAAAATCGTTTTAAGCTCTGCATTAATCGCATTGGCACTGGTACTCATTATCGCCCTCGTCAAAATTACGTATTCTTTGGCAATGATGGTCTTCAATACCTCATCCATTGTGCCTTATGACGTTGCCGAACAAGCCGTTATGTTTTTCCTCTATTTCGGTTTTATCGGTCTTATCGTGCAATATTTCAAAAGTGGTTACCATTTTCCTCTGCGTTATTTTATTTACGCCGGTATCACCGCCATGCTGCGTTTGATCATCGTAAATCACGAAAGTTCGGTAGATACCCTTCTCTTCGCCTGTGCCATTTTAATTATGGTAATCGCGTTATGCTTAGTACTCTATTCCAATAAATTAAGAAATATCTAAAATAAAAGTGCGGTCAAAAAACAATTTGATTTTCCACCGCACTTTAAAGATCAAAAAGGTGAGCCCGTTGCTCACCTTTTTTACATTACTCTTCCATATATCCTAGGCTACGTAAGGCACGCTCATCGTCCGCCCAGCCGGATTTCACTTTCACCCAAAGTTCCAAATGGACTTTATTATCAAATAAACGCTCCATGTCTAAACGGGCTTCTGTACCGATTTTTTTCAATTTTTCGCCTTTGTGACCGATAACGATTTTTTTCTGTCCGTCTCGTTCAACCAAAATCAGGGCATTAATTTCATACGTACCGCGCTCATTCACCTTAAATTGCTCAATTTCTACAGTAACAGAATAAGGTAATTCTTCTCCCATAAAGCGCATTAATTTTTCACGAATAATTTCCGATGCCATGAAACGTTGAGAACGATCGGTCACATAATCTTCCGGGAAATGGTGCACACCTGGGCGCAAAGACTTACGCACGATGTTCTCAATCACCTCTAAATTATTCCCTTTTTCAGCGGAAATCGGCACGATATCGATAAACGTAAATTTACTACTGATTTCCGTAATAAACGGCAATAAATCATCTTTATTTTTAATGTTATCGATTTTATTAATGGCAAGCACAACCGGCACTTTCGTTTTACGCAGTTTATTCAGCACCATTTCATCGTCATCGTTCCAATGGGTGCCATCCACCACAAAAATGACTAAATCCACATCAGTAATCGCACTGCTGGCAGCTCGGTTCATTAAGCGGTTGATGGCCCGTTTTTCCTCAATGTGTAGCCCCGGCGTATCTACATAAATTTCCTGATACGGGCCTTCGGTTTTAATGCCCACAATACGATGACGGGTTGTTTGCGCTTTGCGCGATGTGATAGAAATTTTTTGTCCGAGAATTTTATTCAGCAAGGTGGATTTCCCTACGTTCGGACGACCTACAATGGCAATAAAGCCACAATACGTTTCAAGTTGTTCTGTCATTTGATATTTAACTCTTGAAGAATTTGTTCTGCCGCAGCTTGTTCCGCTTTACGACGGCTGGAACCTTTACCGATAAAAGTGCGGTCATTATCTGAAATGGAACACTCCACGATAAATAATTGGTTATGGGCTTCCCCTTGAATACTTACTACATGATAAGTGGGTAACGGTTGGCGATTACCTTGTAAATATTCCTGTAAACGGGTTTTAGCATCTTTTTGATTGTCGCCCGGTTTAATCGTTTCAAGGAGCGTTTGATACCAACGATTCACGATCTGTGTCGCATGACTTAAGCTACTATCCAGTGAAATGGCCCCGATAATCGCTTCAACACAATCCGCCAAAATAGATTCACGGCGAAAACCGCCACTTTTTAACTCGCCTTGCCCAAGTGATAAATAATCACCCAATTGAAAATCACGGGCAAGAATGGCTAAGGTCGGCTCACGCACTAAAGTCGCGCGCATCCGGCTCAACTCACCCTCATTGCATTTTGGAAACTGATGAAACAACGCTTCCGCGATGGTTAAATTCAAAATGGCATCGCCTAGAAACTCTAAGCGTTCATTATGATTATGCCCAGCACTACGATGGGTAAGTGCTTGCTTAAGCAAGGCAACATCTTGGAAATGATAGTCAATTTTTCGTTGTAAACGATCTAAATTATCTTCTCGCATATTATTGAATTTTCTGGAACAAACGCTCGGTGCGAACGCCGGTTGGCCATTCATCCTGTTCTTTCTTTAAACTCAGCCAAATATAGGTTGCTTTACCCACAATATTTTGTGACGGCACAAATCCCCAGAAACGGCTATCTTCACTGTTGTTACGGTTATCGCCCATGACAAAATACTGCCCTTCCGGCACAACCCATTCTGTTACATAATTTTCTTGTTTGCTAAAGGCTTTATAACGATATCCTTCGTTAATCGGCTGTGGATACCAATGAATGGCGTGTGTCACATCACCGGTTTCAATAGTTTCTAATGGTGCAGGGCCATATTGCACTTTCCCACTGTGATCTCTACCTAAAATAAAACGGAAATTGTCATTAGGTTCAGGTTGGGTATAGATGAATTCTTTGATATCGCAATCTACTAAACACTCTTTACCATCTTTAGCGTAAACCAGGGTTAAATGACGATTGGCTTCATTATAAATCACGCGATCACCCGGTTTGCCGACAATACGTTTTATATAGTCTGTGCTTGGTGATTCCGGCGCCTTGAACACAATAACATCACCTCGTTGCGGCTCGCCCATTTTCAAAAGGGTATTTTGAAAAATAGGATCTTTAATACCGTAATCAAATTTATTGACTAAGATGAAGTCGCCAATACGCAATGTGGGTTCCATGGAAGAAGAGGGAATTTGAAATGGCTCGAAAATAAATGAGCGCACAATCAATACAAAAGCTAATACCGGAAACAAAGACGCGACAAATTCAGAACTTTCTGAAATCGGTTCAATTTGAGTTTTTTCCTCTTCGTTTAGCGGTTTGCCACCGCGTTGCTCCAAGCGCGCAATTTGTCTGGCGCGTTTTGGTAACACCCCAAAACGTAAATAACACCAGACGGCACCGGAAAGTGCGGTGAAAATAATCAGTAAAATAGAAAACGTATTAGGCAACTGAAAATGATCCAACACTTTCCATAAACCGTATCCAATCGCGATTAAAATAATCGTAAATAAGTTCGACATTGCTACTTCCTTATTTATCTTTTCCTACATGTAAGATGGCTAAGAACGCTTCCTGCGGCACTTCCACGTTACCGAGCTGTTTCATCCGTTTCTTACCTTCTTTTTGTTTTTGCAATAATTTCTTCTTACGGCTGACGTCACCACCATAACATTTTGCCAACACGTTTTTACGCAATTGTTTCACGGTGGAACGGGCAATAATGTGGTTACCAATCGCGGCTTGAATCGCAATGTCAAATTGTTGGCGCGGAATTAATTCACGCATTTTTTCTACCAACTCTCGACCGCGATACGGCGCATTGTCTTTATGTACAATTAACGCTAACGCATCTACACGATCACCATTGATCATAATATCCACGCGCACCATATCTGCCGTTTGGAAACGTTTGAAGCCGTAATCTAAAGAAGCATAACCACGAGAAGTGGATTTGAGGCGGTCAAAGAAATCCAACACCACTTCGCCCATCGGAATTTCATAAGTCAGCGCCACCTGATTGCCGTGGTACACCATGTGTGTTTGCACCCCACGTTTTTCCACACACAACGTAATCACGTTACCCAAATAGGCCTGTGGCAACAACATGTTACATTCTGCAATCGGCTCGCGAATTTCTGCAATATTGTTCAGCGGAGGCAGTTTTGACGGGCTATCAACATAAATCACCTCGCCATTAGTCAATTCCACTTCATAGACTACAGTTGGCGCGGTCGTGATTAAATCTAAATCATATTCCCGCTCCAAACGTTCCTGAATAATTTCCATGTGCAACAAGCCAAGGAAACCACAACGGAAACCGAAGCCAAGTGCGGTGGAATTTTCCGGTTCATAGAACAGGGAGGCGTCATTTAAACTTAACTTACCAAGCGCATCACGGAAGGCTTCATAGTCATCGGAGCTAATCGGGAACAAGCCTGCGTAAACCTGTGGTTTAACTTTCTTAAATCCCGGTAATACGGAACTCGCCGGCGTGTTGTAGTGAGTTAAGGTATCCCCCACCGGAGCGCCTAAAATATCTTTAATGGCACAGACCACCCAACCTACTTCGCCACAATTTAAGACGGTGGTATCCACTTGTTTTGGAGTAAAAATCCCCAAACGATCTACGTTATAAGATTGACCGGTGGACATCACTTTGATTTTATCGCCTTTGCGTAACGTGCCGTTTTTAATACGAACCAAAGACACCACGCCTAAATAATTATCAAACCAAGAATCAATAATTAATGCCTGTAATGGCGCATTCGGATCACCTTCCGGTGACGGAATTTTCGCCACAATTTCTTCTAATACATCTTCAATGCCCACGCCGGTTTTCGCAGAACAACGCACCGCGTCAATCGCATCAATACCCACGATGTCTTCAATTTCTTCTGCAACACGTTCAGGTTCTGCGGCAGGCAAGTCGATTTTGTTTAAAATCGGCACCACTTCTAAGTTCATTTCAATGGCTGTATAACAGTTTGCCAAGGTTTGTGCTTCTACCCCTTGCCCGGCATCCACCACCAATAATGCGCCTTCACAGGCGGCAAGAGAGCGGGATACCTCATAAGAAAAGTCAACATGACCCGGCGTGTCGATAAAATTCAGTTGATAGGTCTCGCCATCTTTGGATTTATAGTTCAGCGTCACGCTTTGAGCTTTAATGGTAATCCCGCGCTCACGCTCCAGATCCATAGAATCCAATACTTGCTCCTCCATTTCGCGATCAGACAAACCGCCACAAGTTTGGATTAAACGATCCGATAAGGTAGATTTACCGTGGTCAATATGGGCAATAATAGAAAAGTTGCGAATATTCTTCATAAATTGGTAATTTTTCTCATTCAAAAGTCATAAAATTTAACTGGCGGATTGTACCCGAAAAGTGCGGAAATCGCTAGAAAAGAAAAGGAAAAGTGCGGTCTGTTTTTACCTCGTTTAAAAAAACAAAACCCCCGAATTCATCGGGGGTTCTTTTTATTACTTGAAATTACAAGCTTTCAGTGAAAGTACGAGTAATCACATCGCGTTGTTGTTCCGGTGTTAAAGAGTTGAAACGCACAGCGTAACCGGAAACACGGATTGTTAATTGCGGGTATTTTTCAGGGTGTTTCACCGCATCTTCTAATGTCTCACGACGTAATACGTTTACGTTTAAGTGTTGACCGCCTTCTACTTTCACAGTTGGTGCAACATTTACCGGTAATTCACGGTATTCGATTTGACCTAATTCGCTTACTGCTACGATTTGATCTTCTGCGTAATCACCTTTTGCACATAAACAACGTGCTTCACCTTTTTCGCTATCTAACAACCAGAAAGAGTTTAAAAGATTGTCATTAGCCGCTTGGGTGATTTGGATACCTTTAATCATAAAATGCCTCCTAAATTTGGCTTTTCTGTATATTAATTGAACTGCGCGGATTTTATCAAAAATTTTGAAGTTTTCAAATTAATTTGACTTTAATTTGATATAGAACCGAAGTCTTTTTTTAATTCATTTTTAATATTTGATACATATCAAAAATAATCCATTCTAGGTATGCGAAATTTAACAAAATGGTCTCTATTTAGTTACATCTTAATAACAAACAAATCACGCTTATTGCTATGAATTTCACGATGGCTTCATTATAATTCCCGCTACGCAAAATTAGATGGGAACCCCATGATGAAAACCTGGACAGATGTCATTGGGCAGGAAAAACAACAGCCTTATTTTCAACAAGTGTTGCAACGTGTACATGCAGAACGGGAACTGGGGAAAATTATTTACCCGCCCGCACCGGACGTGTTCAATGCTTTTAAATTAACAGAATTCGAACGGGTCAAAGTGGTGATTTTAGGACAAGATCCTTACCATGGACCAAATCAAGCGCATGGTTTATCCTTTTCCGTTAAACCCGGTGTCAAACCGCCACCCTCTTTGTTAAATATGTATAAAGAATTGTCCAATGACATTGAGGACTTTCAGATGCCAAATCATGGCTATTTAGTGGAATGGGCGCAGCAAGGTGTGTTGTTGCTTAACTCGGTATTAACCGTAGAACAAGGTTTAGCTCATTCCCACGCGAATTGGGGTTGGGAAATTTTTACCGATAAAGTCATTGAAGCCTTAAATCAACATCGCGAAAATCTGGTCTTTCTATTATGGGGTAGCCCGGCGCAGAAAAAAGGGCAATTTATTGATCGCCAAAAACATTGTGTTTTAACCAGCGTGCATCCATCGCCGCTATCCGCCCATCGTGGCTTTTTCGGTTGCCACCATTTTTCTAAAACCAACGTCTATTTACAACAACATGGTATTTCCCCGATTAATTGGCAATTAAGCGCGCTTTAGCGTTGTTATCAGAACCATTACAGGAATTTTTATGTTAGCGATTATTTCTCCCGCAAAAACATTAGATTTTGAGAATGCAGTGCCCCAAAAACTCCCGCATTTTCAACCGCACTTTTTAGCCCAAAGCCAACAACTGATCGATATTTGCCGTGAACTGACACCGGCAGACATCGGTTCATTAATGTCAATCAGCGATAAACTCGCCGGGCTTAATGCCGCCCGTTTTGCTGAATGGCAACAAAACCATAACGAACACAATGCCAAAGCGGCGGTTTATGCGTTCAAAGGCGATGTTTACACGGGATTAGATATTGAATCTCTCAATGAAGAAGATGTGTTATATGCACAGCAACACTTGCGTATTTTATCCGGCTTATATGGCTTATTAACGCCATTAGATTTAATCCAGCCATACCGTTTGGAAATGGGAACAAAACTCGCTAATCCGAAAGGCAAGGATTTATATGCGTTCTGGCACAATGTCATTACGCCGGTATTGCAACAAGCGATCGATCAACAAGGCGGTACACTCATTAACTTGGCCTCCGACGAATACTACAAATCAGTGCAAGAACACAACCTCAAAGGTAACATTATTAAACCGGTCTTTTTAGATAACAAAAATGGGAAGTACAAAGTGATTAGCTTCTATGCCAAAAAAGCACGCGGCTTAATGTGTCGTTACCTCATTCAACATCGCATTAGCGACGTAGAACAGCTTAAGCAATTCGACCTTGGTGGCTACTGGTTTGATAGCGCGGCATCTACAAAAACAGAATTTGTCTTTAAACGGGATTTGGCGGAATAAACATGATGAAAAAAACACTTGTTATTTTGACCGCACTTTTCCTAACAGCGTGCGTTTCCAACTCACAATTAGACGTGCCGCAAAGCATTCAACACAATGATAAAACCTACCAACTTGCGACCCAACAGGATTTGGGCAGTGTCGCTCGTTATGTTTATCTATTGCCGGGCGAAACACCGAAAGAATGGCAAAGTGCGGTGGAGATTTTGCTCGATCGAAACTTTCAAAAGCGCACCTTGCAACAACGCATTGATTTGCGCAAGCGGGTTTATACCAACACCGGCGTGAAAAATTTCCAGCTTTATCGCCAAAACGAAACATTATACGCCTATGTGATTTATGAGCCATCCGAACAAAACAAAGATTGGCAAATCGACATGGCAAAAGGTAAAGAATTGCCGTTTTGTGGCTTTGTGCAATATCAGTATTCCTTGAAAATTCCGAAAAATTACAAACTCGGCAATATGAATAGCAAACGCGTGGTCAACCATCTGAAAAAATATTTGGTTGAAAAAGAAATGAAACAACTGAGCAAAGCGGATTGGCTTTTGGGATGTAAAGCGTAATGCCGGCTTCTGAATATTCCGCTCAAGTCAAAAAGGCGGCGCATTTTTCCATTATCACCGCTTTAGTGTTAATTATCGTGAAAGGCATTGCCTGGTGGCAAACAGACTCAGTGAGTATGCTCGCCTCAATCACCGACTCCATGTTGGATTTATTGGCCTCTTTCATGAGCATGCTGATTTTGCGTTTTGCTTTAATGCCCGCCGATCACAACCACTCTTTTGGGCATGGTAAGGCGGAATCTCTCGCCTCTTTGGTGCAAAGCGCCTTTATTTCCGGTTCGGCGATTTTCCTGTTACTACAAGGCATACACCGTTTTAATTCCCCGCAAGCCTTGAACAATACAATATTGGGTTTGTTGGTTACCGTCTTTTCCATTTTTGCGACACTATTATTAGTGTGGTATCAAGGACGTGTAATTGAACAAACGGATAGCCCGGCAATTAAAGCGGATCGGTTGCATTATCAAACAGATTTGCTGATGAACTTTGCCATTTTGATTTCCTTAGGCTTGAGTGTGCACGGTATTTTATGGGCAGATGCGGTTTTTGCGATTTTAATCTCCCTTTATATTTTATTAAATGCGGCCAAAATGCTGTTTAGTTCAACACAGTTATTGCTTGATCAAATGTTACCGGCAGAGGAAATTGAACAAATTAATGCGGTGCTTAACCAAGAAATCGCCCAAGATCCGCGTATCCTCGGGTTTCATGCGTTACGCACCCGTCGTTCCGGTGCGATTCGTTTTATTCAATTTCACCTTGAATTGGCGGATGAGCTGTCTTTTATCGAAGCGCACGATATCACCGAACATTTGGAAACACGGTTAAAAACAACGTTCCCGCACAGCGATATTGTGATCCATCCGGAACCCACATTTGTTGTACAACAAGAAATGCAGCACATAAAAAAAATGCTATAATTTGAGCACGTTTAACCTAAACAACCGATTTTTAAATTAAAACTTTATGTAAGGGATAACTTATGATTAAAAAAATTGCAGTATTAACAAGTGGTGGCGACGCACCGGGCATGAACGCGGCAATTCGCGCAGTGGTTCGCGCAGGGTTGTCTGAAGGGTTAGAAGTTTATGGTATCTATGACGGCTATTATGGCTTATACCACAACAACATTAAGCAGTTAACCCGTTATAGCGTATCCGACATCATCAACCGTGGCGGTACCTGTTTAGGCTCAGCACGTTTCCCGGAATTTAAAGATCCGGAAGTGCGTGCAAAATGTGCCGACATCTTACGTTCTCACGGCATTGATGCGCTCGTCGTTATCGGCGGGGACGGTTCCTACATGGGGGCGAAATTATTGACCGAAGAACACGGTTTCCCATGCGTTGGTATTCCTGGCACAATCGATAACGACGTTGCCGGGACCGACTATACCATCGGCTACCAAACCGCATTACAAACCGCCGTTGAAGCCATCGACCGTTTACGTGACACCTCCAGCTCCCACCAACGTATTTCCATCGTAGAAATCATGGGCCGCCACTGTAGCGACCTCACCATTTCTGCAGGGATTGCCGGTGGATGCGAATACATTGTGGCCTCCGAGGTAGAATTTAACCGCGAAGAGCTGATTCGCCAAATTGAACGCAGCATCATCAAAGGCAAACGCCATGCGATTATTGCGATTACTGAATTAATCTGCGACGTAAATGAATTAGCGAAAGAAATTGAAGATCGCGTTCATCATGAAACCCGCGCCACTATTTTAGGTCACATCCAACGTGGCGGTACACCATGTGCATTCGACCGTATCCTCGGTTCCCGCATGGGCGTCTATGCTATCGACTTATTGCTCCAAGGCAAAGGCGGCTACTGTGTGGGCATCCAAAATGAACACTTAGTTCACCACGATATCATTGATGCCATCAACAACATGCGCCGTGAATTTAAAGCAGACTGGTTAACCATGTTCAAACGCTTAGACTAAACGCTATCGTTTTTTACCCAAACAAAAGTGCGGTCAAAATCCATTGTGTTTTTTGACCGCACTTTTTTATTTATTTCGCTAGAACTGCCAATCAAATTTCATCATGACAGTACGCGGACGTCCGTAGAAATTATTCATCCCGCGAGTACGATTATAGTTATTTTCAAAGTAAGTTTTATCCGCTAAATTCGTTCCAATCAAACTGAGTTTGGCGTGGCGATTAAACTCGTACTGAATATTGGCATCAAACAGAGTATAGCCTGCTTGTTTAATGCCATATAAGCTACTTGTCGGGCTCTGTGCAGAGATACCGGCACCAATCGTCCATTTGCTACTAGGAATTCGGTAACTGGTGGCAAGTCGAAACATCTGAACAGGAGTAAAATTACTAAAGTTGTAAGGATCTTTAGCGCCTTTTGCCCGTTCATTATTAATTTCTTCTGCATTTTTATATTTACTTTTATTGTAAGTATAGCCTGCAAAAAGTTGCCAATTTTCTGTTATATTTCCAGCCAACTCCAATTCAAACCCCTTGCTAACAACGCGTCCGATTGGTTTTGCGATGGTCTGGAATGATCCAACAGCACCATTTTTGCCCGGTATATATCCAAAATCGACAACAGTACGATTTTTTTGCTCAACAGAAAATAAAGCCAAAGAGCTATTTAATTGATTATCAAAGAAAGAGCCTTTCCAACCTATTTCATAGTTTGTACCAATTAACGGAGGTAATACCGTTTTACTGGTAATATCTACGTTGTCTTGCTGTTTAAAAATCTTAGTATAACTTGCATAAAGGCTCTGCTCATTCGTCAAATCATAAGTAATACCGACATACGGTGTAAAATGATGCCCCTTCATTTTGGCAGTATAGTGCTCATTATCCTTATCAATATTTGATTGCGATTGATAGCGCGTCGCTGGCTCACCATTATAAACAGGCGTTTCTTTACGTTGTGAGGTCTCAAAATGGGTAAACTGCACACCACCTAATAAATGGAAGCGTTCTGTTGCATTAAAACGAGTGCTCAAAATAACTGCATGCGTTTCATTTTTATTGAAATATTTAGCATAATTATAACGAGCTAAAACATGGTCATCCGGCTCCTTCAACATCTTATAAACAATTTCATTTGGATTTCCATAAGCACCATTTTTATACTTAATGTCACCGTTGCTGTCACGTTCCGGAATTTTTTGCCCATTTTTATCTAATTCATACAAAATATTACCGTCTTTATCGACTTTAATTTTATAAGCATGTTGGCAATCTGGTGTATAAAGCATATGGTCACCTTTTTCATCATGCTTGTCCCAATCCGGTTCAGGAAGATTTTTATCGATTGGAGAATAATAATTTCCTTGCTCATTAGGAACACAACGACCGGCTAAATGCTGATGCACTTGACCAACCTCATCAATAGTACTTATACGATAACGTTTCTGAAAAATTTCAACAAAATCTGATTGAATATTTTCATGGTTATAAGCATAACCTACATAAAAATCATGGTCTCGTTCAAAAAGATTATAGTGTCCAGTTAAATTCAATTTAATCCCGTATTGTTCGTCCTTTTTAATATGTCGAATTGGTGCGAATGTAAATTTTCGATTAGTTGTACCTTTATTGTTATAAGCCCTATTATAGAGATAGTTTGAAAAACGGTTTTCTGCGTCGTTAGCAATACCTGCTTCTTGTAGTTTTTTGTCAATATATTCTTGTTTATCTTTATCAATACCAGGATCTGCCCAGTCATTACATAAAAAATCAAGACCAATATCATTCATGCATTGATCAAACCCTTTTTTACGGGCAGCAAGCCGATCGTTTCTATATTGATTAAAGTCGCCTTGGTTAAATTGATTTTGAGCATAATCTGCCTTACGTTGCTCGTATTCTTTCGTTGCTTGATCACGATATTCTTTTAATTTTTTAAGTGCTTGGTCTTTTGGCTCAAAAGGAATAATTTCACCTTTCTCGGTTAGAAATCCTTTCGCGTCAGAACCGGACAAACCGGCAGCATGTTCGTCTTTGATAAAAAATTGCCCAACTTTTGCATCTGAATTATTTTTTGTATAGGACGCCTCAATACTAAGCTCCCAATCGTTATCAAAAACAAATTTGGTATTAGCAAATAAGTTATATTTATCACCCTTCAAACGAGACCAACTCTGTCCTAAATAGGTATTTCGAGGAAGTTTTACTGGATTATTACATGCCGGGCGGGAGGCAAAAGGAGCAACTTGAGGATTTTCACAAGGTAATATCACGCCAGAAAAATCCGGCACTTCATTAATTTTCTGATACATACCACCTAAAGTTAACACGCCAACATTGCCTAAATCCATGTCAGCGACACCATAAATTAGCCCTTTTTTACCATGCACATTATCTTTAAAAGACTTTGCTTTTTCCCCTACACCAACTAAACGGGCACGAATACTATTATCTTGATTTACGCCTCCGGAAACGTCTAGTACCGAACGAGTACTACCTCGGTGATCGACCGTTATTTCTCCTAGGTGTTGGAATTTGTCTGTAGGTCGTTTTCGAATCAAATTAATTGTGCCACCTGGCTCAGAGTTAGACTGGGTCAATCCTGTCGCACCACGCACAACTTCAATATGATCATAAATAGCTAGATCAGTGCTAGGAGAAACGTCTATTTTGGCGGTATAACCTGAACGCCCACCTACATTAGTCGTAATACCATCTTCACCAATTTGATCTACATAAAAACCACGGGAAAGAAAACGAGTTTGTAACCCTGAATCACGTACAACATTAACACCTGTGGTATTCTTCATTGCTTCTTCAAGAGTATGAATAGCTTTGTCATCTAATTGCTTTTTTGTAATCACACTAACAGATTGTGGCGTATCCTTACCGGAAACTTTTAGTCCAGTAGCTGTTTTCATCGACTTAATTGTATAGCCACGGCTACCCTCAGTGGTATTAGTATCAGTTTCTTCAATAACATTAATCTGCTCTAAACTGTCCTCCGTATATGCGGTTTGGCAAGTACAAAATAAAGAAATAGAAAGTAGACTAAGGTGAAAATAAGATGGAAGTGAAAGATGAGATTGATGCATTTTTGGCTCCTAAATAAGAATTATTTTTATTAAATGATAACAATTATTATTCTTATATTAAAGAAAAAAGATAACCAAATGACTATTTATAAAATATCTTTTTTATACAAAAGGACAGTATGGCCTATAGAGCAAAAATATAGCTAAAAGTACCTGTAAGCTTCACTTGTGAGCCTAAAAACGGTTTATTTTTTCAGTAATACTAATAGCCAAATCAACAAAACATTACTTTAAGACGTCAATCTCAACAACACCAACACCTCATAATGCGACGTATGTGGGAACATATCGAACAGTTGGATTTTTTCCAGTTGATAATGGGTGAGCGAGCGCAAGTCTTTCCCCATGGTTTCTGCGTTGCAACTGGAATACAAAATAAAGTGCGGTTGCATTTTATTGAGAAATTCAGCAAGCGATTGACCTATGCCTCGACGAGGTGGGTTGACGATAACCAAATCGGGTTTGTCTGCTTGAGCCAAGGCAAAATTTGCCGCATCCAAGGATTGAAAATGAACTTGCTTCTCCAATCCGAGTTGTTGTGCCGATAGTTTCGCGGCGGCAATGGCAGAAGCGGAAATTTCAATGCCAGTGAGGTGAATTTGTTGTTCCGAGTTCTGCATTTGCAACGCTTTCAAGCAATGCAGCCCGAAACCGCCCACACCACAGAACAAATCCCAAAGTTGACGAACTGGCAGATCTTTTATCCATTGTTGTGCCGTGCCGTATAGCCCTTCAGCAACTTGCGGGTTGGTTTGAAAGAAGCCCTGAGGGCGAATAAAAAGTGGAATGCCGTTAAAGGTCTCAGGCAACGTGTATTGCTCCGTCAGGAAAATCTCTTTTTCACCTTCTAAAATCGCGGCATTTTGCGGCTGAATATTCACGCTAATGACGGCAAGTTGCGGCAATTTTTGACGTAATCCCGCCAATTCCCGTTGAATCAACGGCAATTTGGCTTCCGAACGCAATACAAAGCGCAACATGAGTTGCCGGCTGTGTTGGCTTTCTGTCAATAAAAGATGTTTCAATTCGCCTTTTTGCTTTGCCACGTTATACGGCACAAGGCCTGCGCGTGCAATGAAATCTTTAAGAAGAGGAAAGATAGCTTGAAAACGTTGTGGGTAAAGTGGGCAATCGCATAAATCCACCGCACTTTGTGGCTCTCGTGGATCCGGTAGAATCCCCAAAATGGGGCGTTCGACAGCGCCACTCACCACCATTTTGGCTTTATAACGAAACCCATCAAGGGAAGATTGAAAAGGCGCAATCCAACTCAAATGAGACGTATCTAAACCGTGCAGCTGCTGTTGCAAGTGAACGGTTTTCTGTTCTAGTTGAACAGAATACGGCAGTTCCAACCATTGACAAGAACGACAATCGCCTCGTTGATAATGTTCACATTGCATCATATTAGTTTTTCGTTACCAGCCATTGTTGTTGAAGTGCGGTCAGTTTTTGACGGTTTTCCAACCAACGGGGAGCTCTCTCTAATTCAGTCCAAGTAAGATTTTTGCGTTTGAAGAGACTTTGTAAGCGTTGTTGACGCAACAAAAAGCACGATTGTTTTTCTGAGAGTTTTAAATTGTCTAAAACTTGGATCACGCCGTCCCGCTCATTACAAAGTAACAACAAATCGCAACCTGCGTTAAGCGCCTGTTCGCTACGCGCCACAAAATCCCCCATAAAACCCGCCCCTTTCATGCCAAGATCATCAGAGAAAATGGCGCCGTTGAAATTCAATTGAGCACGCAAGATGTCTTGTAACCAAAATTTAGAACCACTCGCCGGTTGGTTGTCACATTGCGAATAAATCACATGGGCCGGCATAATGGCTTGTAGCAGATTTTGTTCGATAAGTTGCTGAAACGGCTGAATATCCTGATTGAAAATGTCTTCTTGACTCCGTTCGTCATAAGGCGTTTCTAAATGAGAATCGGCAATCACATGACCATGCCCTGGAAAATGTTTTCCTGTCGCTGCCATGCCGCCTTGATGCATGCCGCGAATAAAATTGGCGGCCAAATCCACCGCACTTTTTATCTCGCAACCAAAACTGCGATCACCGATGGCTTTACATTGATGTCCAAGATCCAACACCGGCGCAAAGCTCAAATCGATATCAAGTGCGGTCATTTCTGCCGCCATTTGCCAGCCGGATTCAAATGCCATTTTTTGTTGTTCAATCGGAGTTTCAATCAGTGCAGAAAACGCCTGCATTGCAGGAAGTTGGGTGAAGCCGTCACGGAAACGCTGTACCCGACCGCCTTCTTGATCCACCGTAATCAACAAGGGCTTTTTCACCTTTTGTCGCACAGATTGAATCAATGCTTGTAATTGCGCACGGTCGTGAAAATTACGGGTAAAGAGAATCAATCCCGCCACAAGCGGATGTTCCAACAATTCAATTTCTTCTTGTTCTAGCTCGTAACCAGCTAAGTCAATGAGTAGTGTAGACATTTTAGTTTAAGCGAAGATATAAGCGGTAATTGACGCTATCCGCCGTTGGTCGAGCCAATGTGAGCGGTTGTTTTTGTAGTGGTTGCAACGCCAACCTATGCCAAACAACAGGCTCTCCAGCCATCACTGTCACGCCATGTTTGTCATACCAAAACAGGCGGTAAACCAAGTTGACAGGCTGTTCGGTTTTATTTTTGAACCAAGCAGTGTCGCTATCAACACCCGCATCCACGCTTTCCGCCGCCGGGGCTTCAATGTTTAAAATCGGGCTTTGCGTATTTAATAACGTCGGTGCCTTTGCGCTACATCCCGCTAAAAGTGCGGTCAAAAAAAAGAGAGAAATAGACTTTTTCATTATTTATCCAGCATTTTACCTAAAGGCTCACCGCCAACGAGATGCATATGTAAATGGAATACTTCTTGTCCACCATGCTTGTTACAGTTGACGATCAAACGATAACCGTCTTGTGCAATGCCTTCTTGTGAAGCAAGTTTAGCTGCAACCGTGAACAGACGACCTAATGTCACTTCATCTTGTTCGGTCACATCGTTAACGGTTGGAATTAATTTATTCGGAATGATCAAAATATGCGTTTTAGCTTGCGGTGCAATATCGCGAAATGCAGTGACAAGTTCATCTTGATAAACGATATTCGCTGGAATTTCTTTACGGATAATTTTGCTGAAAATAGTTTCTGCTGCCATGATTTTCTCCTTAAAAAATATTGCGTTTTATGACCGCACTTTTTAACAGAAAACCGCTAAAATAGCAATTTATCAGGCCATCTTTGATGTTGTCGAGAAAGGCTTTCTATTACACCGATCTAATTATTGACAAAGAACAAAATTCTCGCATTAAAAAGGAGAAATATTTTTACTTTGCAGGGGAAAGAAAATATAATTAACAAAATTTATAAACTTTCAAATTTTTTTAAGTTTTTAGGTCTTTCCTTGTAATGCAACGTTGTGAACGGCGGTATTTAGGGGTCAAATAATGAAAGGGAATTCTGAAATGAATACCGAAACATCTAAAACAACGTGTATGGTCTCTCCGGCAGAAATGAGCCAAATAGGCGAAGACGTCGGTGTTTATAAGGCCACTAAGAAACAAATTTTATCCTTTTTCTCTGCCATTCCGGCGGGCGTATTTATCGCTTTAGCATTTGTTTTCTACACCACAACACAAATAGGAAATGTCGGTGCTTCGTGGGGATTAACCAAGTTGGTTGGCGGAATTGTATTCTCTCTTGGTGTGATTATGGTTGTTGTCTGTGGTTCAGAGTTATTTACATCTTCCACAATGACAATGGTCGCCCGCGCAAGCGGACGAATTAGTACTTTTCAAATGCTGCGAAATTGGATTGTGGTTTATTTCGGTAATTTCGTCGGCGCACTTTTTATTGTTTTTCTTATTTGGTTTGCGGGCCAGACAATGGCTGCCAATGGGCAGTGGGGACTCACCATTTTAGCGACCGCCCAACATAAGATTCACCACACATGGTTTGAAGCTTTTTGTTTGGGGATTTTGTGTAATGTGATGGTGTGTATTGCCATTTGGATGAGCTACGCAGGAAAAACATTGACAGATAAATCATTCATTATGATTTTGCCGATTGCTTTGTTTGTTGCGTCAGGATTCGAGCACAGTGTAGCGAATATGTTTATGATCCCAATGGGAATTATGACCGCGCACTTTAGCGCCCCGGAATTTTGGCAAGCAATTAATATCGATCCTCAACAGTTCGCGGATTTAGATCTTTATCATTTTGTGGTGAAGAATTTAATTCCGGTGACATTGGGGAACATTGTTGGTGGTGGTTGTTGTATTGGATTGGCCTTATGGTCAATCAACCGACCTCATTAATCGGTTCATAAAAGGAAGGAAACACAAGTTGTTTGTTTCCTTCCTAAACAGGTTTATTTTTATCAATAATCTAAAAGAGGAATGTTATGACTCAATTAACAGAAGCTCAACAAAAGGCTTGGGAAGGTTTTGTCGGTGGTGATTGGCAAAATGAAGTCAACGTGCGTGACTTTATCCAAAAAAACTATACACCGTATGAAGGTGATGAATCTTTCTTAGCCGATGCAACCCCTGCAACAACTGCGTTGTGGGATAAAGTCATGGAAGGCATCAAAATCGAAAACAAAACGCACGAGCCGTTAGATTTTGACACAGACAACCCATCAACTATCACTTCTCACAAACCTGGCTATATCAACAAAGAATTAGAAAAAATCGTTGGTCTTCAAACTGATGCGCCACTAAAACGTGCCATTATGCCATACGGCGGTATCAAAATGGTTAAAGGTTCTTGTGAAGTTTATGGCCGCCAATTAGATCCAGAAGTAGAACATATTTTCACTGAATATCGTAAAACACATAACCAAGGTGTGTTCGATGTTTATACACCGGATATCCTTCGTTGCCGTAAATCAGGCGTGTTAACCGGTTTACCGGATGCTTACGGCCGTGGTCGTATTATCGGTGACTATCGTCGTTTAGCCGTTTACGGTATCGACTATTTAATGGCCGATAAGAAAAAACAATTCGATTCACTCCAAGCAAGATTAGAACGTGGTGAAGATATTCAAGCCACTATTCAATTACGTGAAGAAATTGCTGAACAACATCGTGCATTAGGCAAAATGAAAGAAATGGCCGCCTCTTATGGTTACGATATTTCTAATCCGGCGACTAACGCACAAGAAGCGGTTCAATGGACTTACTTTGCTTACTTAGCAGCGGTGAAATCACAAAACGGTGCGGCAATGTCTTTCGGTCGTATTTCTTCCTTCTTAGATATTTATATCGAACGTGATTTGAAAAACGGCAAAATCACCGAACAAGAAGCACAAGAATTAATCGACCACTTAGTGATGAAACTTCGTATGGTGCGTTTCTTACGTACTCCTGAATACGATCAATTGTTCTCTGGCGACCCAATGTGGGCAACCGAAACCCTAGGCGGTATGGGCTTAGATGGTCGCACATTAGTGACCAAAAACAGCTTCCGTATTTTACACACCCTTTACACTATGGGCCCATCTCCGGAACCAAACTTAACTATCCTTTGGTCCGAAAAATTACCTGAAGCATTTAAACGTTACTGTGCCAAAGTGTCTATTGATACGTCTTCCGTACAATACGAAAACGATGACTTAATGCGTCCGGATTTCAATAGCGATGACTATGCAATTGCTTGCTGTGTATCCCCAATGGTGGTGGGTAAACAAATGCAATTCTTCGGTGCCCGCGCGAACTTAGCAAAAACCTTGTTATACGCAATCAACGGTGGTATCGATGAGAAAAACGGTATGCAAGTTGGTCCGAAAACCGAGCCAATCAAAGACGAAGTGCTTGATTTCGACACAGTAATGACCCGTATGGACAGCTTCATGGATTGGTTAGCAACACAATATGTGACCGCATTGAATATCATCCACTTCATGCATGATAAATATGCTTATGAAGCCGCATTAATGGCATTCCATGATCGTGATGTTTACCGCACTATGGCTTGTGGTATCGCTGGACTTTCCGTTGCTGCTGACTCTTTAGCCGCAATTAAATATGCGAAAGTAAAACCAATTCGTGGTGACATTAAAGACAAAAACGGCAATGTTGTGGCTTCTAACGTGGCAACCGACTTCGAAATCGAAGGCGAATATCCGCAATTCGGTAACAATGATTCCCGTGTAGATGATATCGCATGCGACTTAGTTGAACGTTTCATGAAGAAAATTCAAACCCACAAAACATATCGCAACGCGACTCCGACACAATCTGTGCTTACTATTACTTCTAACGTGGTATATGGTAAGAAAACAGGTAATACACCGGACGGTCGTCGTGCAGGAGCGCCATTTGGACCAGGTGCAAACCCAATGCACGGTCGTGACCAAAAAGGTGCGGTAGCCTCCTTAACGTCTGTGGCTAAATTACCATTTGCTTACGCGAAAGATGGTATTTCTTATACCTTCTCTATCGTGCCAAATGCGTTAGGTAAAGAATACGAAGCACAAAAACGCAATCTTGCCGGCTTAATGGACGGTTACTTCCACCACGAAGCGGAAGTAGAAGGTGGTCAACACTTGAACGTTAACGTGATGAACCGTGAAATGTTATTAGACGCAATGGAAAATCCGGAGAAATATCCGCAATTAACCATTCGTGTTTCTGGTTATGCCGTACGTTTCAACTCATTAACCAAAGAGCAACAACAAGACGTTATCACCCGTACATTTACACAATCAATGTAATTTCGTGATAAAACTGTGTTAATATTTCAGCCGCTTACCGCAAGGTAAGCGGTCTGATTTTTTTGGGGATATCCCAATTTTGTAAACATAGCTAGGTCATTAAAAACATTTATAAAAACGACCGCACTTTTAACGAATAATGTGACGAATTATTGAGGAATGCATGTCAGTTGTAGGAAGAATCCACTCTTATGAATCCTGTGGCACCGTTGACGGCCCGGGCATTCGTTTTATTCTGTTTTTGCAAGGCTGTTTAATGCGCTGTAAGTATTGTCATAACCGCGATACTTGGGATTTGCATGGTGGCAAAGAAGTTACGGTGGAAGAACTGATGAAAGAAGTGGTCAGTTATCGTCATTTTATGAATGCGTCAGGCGGTGGAGTGACAGCTTCCGGTGGTGAAGCCATTTTACAGGCAGAATTCGTGCGTGATTGGTTCCAAGCCTGTAAAAAAGAAGGCATCAGCACCTGCTTAGACACCAACGGTTTTGTGCGTCATTACGATCATGTGATTGATGAACTCATTGATGCGACAGATCTCGTTTTACTTGATTTAAAAGAGCTCAACGATCAAGTACATCAAAACCTTATTGGCGTTTCCAATAAGCGTACGCTCGAATTTGCCAAATATTTACAAAAACGTAACCAACCAGTTTGGATTCGTTATGTTGTCGTGCCGGGTTACACGGACTCTGACCATGACATCCATCAGCTCGGCCAATTTATTGAATGCATGACGAATATTGAAAAAGTAGAACTTCTTCCTTATCACCGTCTTGGCGCACATAAATGGGCAGCCATGGGGGAAAAATATGAATTGGAAGAAGTAAACCCGCCAACGAAAGAATCCCTAGAGCACATCAAAAACATCCTCGAAGGCTACGGTCATATCGTCAAATATTAAGTTGGATCGGGGCAACCCGATCTTCAAAAAACATTCCTTTTTATGACCGCACTTTTAACCATAAATAAAACGCCTTTCACATTTACGCTACGCTAAAAGCGCACTACAATAACCTCTAATCTACTTCTTCAAGGATTTCTTATGCGCTACATTCTCATTGCGCTGTTTTTATGGAGCAGCTCTTTTGTTGCTGGTAAATACACCTATTCCATGCTAGATCCGGTGTTAATGGTACAAATGCGTCTGATCATCGCCAGCTTTATTGTTTTCCCTATGTTTGTACGAGTTTGGAAGCGCGTTCCCAAAACAGTTCGCCCACAAGTGTGGTGGCTTGGGTTTCTCAATTATCCGGCTATTTTCCTTTTACAATTCATCGGATTAAGCCATACATCGGCGTCTAGCGCCTCTACAATGCTCGGTTTAGAACCTTTCCTCGTGGTACTTATCGGACACTTTTTCTTCGGCGACAAAGCCAAAACCCATCATTGGATCTTTGGACTCGTTGCATTTTTAGGTGTTGTATTATTAATTTATGGGGGAGAAGAAACCGGCAATATTAGCCTTTTCGGTTGCAGTTTAGTGTTACTCGCCGGCATCGTATTTGCAGCTTGTCTGCGCTGGACACAAAGAATTATTGTGCAACTGACCGCGCAAGTTTATACCACCAGCAGCATCGTGCTCGGTACCATTACTTGTCTCCCATTCACCCTATGGCTCACTCAAAGCTGGGAAATTCATTGGAACTGGCTGGGGCTCGCCGGTCTGCTGTATATCGGAATCGGTTGTAGCTGGCTCGCTTATTATCTATGGAATAAAGGCATTAATAGTGTTGACTCTAATCTCGCCGGTATTTTAGTTTCCTTAGAGCCGGTATTTGCCATTATATTGGCCGTGTTATTACTCGGTGAAAACATCAGCCCACTTTCTTGGTTAGGCATTTTAGCCGTCGTCAGTACGACCCTAATTTCCAGTATTTATCCGCGTTTGCTACGCCGTGCAAGTTAATCTGAAAACAGCCCAAAAAAGAACCGCACTTTATATTTAGGCATAAAGTGCGGTTCTTTTTTTTGAGTATTTTTATGTTATTTACTGCACCAACATTAATCCCATGCAGCCTTTATCCGCTAGCATTAAATCAGAAGCACCAAAAGTAAAAGGATAGTTATTGGAGGACGTGTTATCGAATTTCACCAAAATAGTCACTGTGCCATTAATCAACACGCTGTCTTTCCAACCGATTTCACTTTCTTCCAACGCTTTACCGTTAATGGATTCCACAATAAATTTTGCGCCTCGTAACGCAAATCCTACTGCGGCGGACGCAGTCAACGTCCAACGCTCAACGCTGCCTAGTTTTGCCGAAACATCTAAACGACGCGGGTCAAAACGGTTCCGGTTAATGGTGGCATTGGTGACATCCACATGAAATGCTCGTTCCTGTTGCACTTTAGCAGACAACAGACTTGGCGCATCGGTGACAAATTGCCATGTTTGTTCTTTTTGTGCGAATGCACCGGCTAAGCCGTCCGGACGCAGTTCCAAAACCGTATTGTCAATTAACTCCCCTTCTGAACCGAAGAAATAACGAATGTTATCAATAAAATCACGTTTTTTCCCCACGATGAGAGAAACATTGTCGCCGTCATTCAAATCAACTAAAAGCTCAACACGCTCACTCGGTGCGACTTTGAGCACATTTAAGGTTTTGCCTTGTGGTAAAAAACCAAGATCTTGTGCAATCAATGTAAACGCTCGCTCATCCTCAAAACGAAGCTCATAAGTGCGGGAAAGAGACGCATTTAAAATGCGTAAACGCACCAAACCACGCGGTACATTGAAATAAGGAGCTTCCTGCCCGTTAACTAACAATCGTTCACCAAGAAAAGTGCCTTGATTCTGCTGAAAAAGTTGTGTGCCATCACTATTGAGTTGCATATCTTGCAAAATTAACGGGATGTCATCCACACCATATTTCTGTGGCAATCCCAATTTGACACTCTCCTTGTCCTCAATCAGCCACAAGCCGACCAAGCCACGATAAGTTTGATACGCTGAATTGGCAAGGGTGCAAGCATGATACCAACAGGTTGCCGCTGCCTGATTGATCGGAATAATCGGTGCCCAAGTTTCACCTTTTTGTAAATTTTTACCCACACCACCAATAAGCTCGCCCGATGCCTGTAAGCCTTGGATATTCATCGCAACAAATTGCGGTAAATTATTTTTCCAATTCAGTTTGGCAAAGTCATCTTTCTTAATTTTAATGGTTGGTCCTAAATAACTACCGTTAAAGCCCCACACTTCGGTACGTTTTCCGGACACGAGAGAAGTTTGGGTATTTTGCATATTCAGAAAAATCGGCTTACCCCGTCGAACTTCAAAGAGTGGCGGAATTTTCAACGCAGGACGTGTTGCCGCCAATAGCGGAGACGGCACCGCAAAAAGTGCGGTAGAAAATAACGTTGTTTTGAGTAGCTGACGACGGGAGCAATGTTTCATTTAAGCCTGCTTATTCTCGTTTTTCTGTTCAACTTCTTTTTGTGCCACCTCACGGTCCAATTCAGCGATGCGATTTTGCATCACATCATGGCAATATTCCGCTAATTCGCGCACATTTTCACGGCTGTAGCCGGACACATCAATGGGCTCCAGCATTTCACAAATCACCGTGTCATTATCCCAACGGTTTAAATTGATTTTATTGTGTGTTGTGGAACACACAACCGGCACAATCGGTACCCCCGCAGCAATGGCGGCGTGGAATGCACCGGTTTTAAATGGCAATAACCCGCGTCCACGGCTACGAGTCCCTTCCGGGAACATCCAAATGGACAAGTTATCTTCATTAATGCGACGAGCCAATTCCGACATGGTGTTATGCGCTTTAGAGCGGTTATCACGATCGAGAAAAATATTGCCCGTTGCCCAATATAAAATACCGAAAAACGGCACCCAAATCAGACTCTTCTTACCGACGCTTACTGTACGAGGCATGACCATGTAAGAAATGGTCACCATATCGTAGTTATTTTGATGGTTGCCAATATAAATACAACGACCAACTTTATCGGCATTCGCAGGGAAACGATGCTCCACTTTCAAACCAAAGAGTGGATGTAACCGTCCAAACCAACGGGCAAAAATGCCTACATTACTCGGATTACGGAAACGAATGAAAGAATAAAGCGTACCGAGGATACAAATAAGAATACAACAAATAACAATGATGAAAATTCTGGCGATTTTTAGCATGATAAAGCCCCTTAAAAATTTGCGTAAGTATAACGAAATTAGCCCGTTAAGTGTATTCATAACGATGAAATGTGCTAATCTAATCAAAAATTTTTTAATTGAATTTCTATGCAAAAAACCTATTTTATTGCGGATTTACATCTCTCCGAAAATCGACCGCACTTATTAGCCCTGTTTCGTCAATTTATGCAAGAACAAGCACCGCACGCGGAAAAACTCTATATTCTGGGCGATTTATTTGATTTTTGGATTGGCGATGATGAAAAATCTGATCTCATCAGCGAAGTGCAACAGCTCATCAGACATCTGACGGAACAAGGCGTGCCTTGTTATTTTCAGCATGGGAACCGAGATTTTTTGATTGGCAAAAAATTTGCTGAAGCATGTGGTTTAAGTTTATTGCCCACCTACCAATTAATCGATTTATACGGCACCCCCACCCTCTTATGCCACGGTGACACCCTTTGCGTGGACGATGTGAAATATCAACAATATCGCAAAAAAGTTCATCAAAAATGGCGCCAGTGGCTGTTCTTACATTTACCGTTAAAAGTGCGGTTAAAAATCGCAGAGAAAATTCGCGCGAAAAGCCGCCAAGATAAACAATTAAAATCGACGGAAATCATGGATGTGAATGCCGCTTTTGTGCAGCAAATTTTTGCGCAATTTCATGTGACGCAAATGATTCACGGACATACGCATCGCCAAAAACACCATGAAATTCTACCGCACTTTCATCGCATCGTGCTGGGTGATTGGGGAGAAACCTCTTCCCTTTTAGAAGTCACTCCCCATTCAATCGAATTTATTAATGATACGTTAAGGAGAAAAAATGGCTGATCCGCATATTCAATCGCCTATGGATCGTTGGGATTACGCAACAGTAATCATTTATCGTTTAGGCTTTGTCCTTGCCGCTCCCATGTTGTTTATGCTGCCTTGGTATCCCACAACAGCACACTTTGGTTTGCTTATCGCAGCAACGTTATGTGCCGCTTGCGTCCATTTATATATGAAAAACTTCCGTTATATTTTTCAGTTTGCCATGTGGGTGGGCTTGCTATGCCAAGTGTTAGGCTTTCCGCAATTGGCGCTCGGTGCAGCATTTTTGGTGCTCGGTGGTTTAAGCTATAAAGAATATTTTTGTTTCCGTGTCTTTGCCTTAAATCTACAACCAATATTTTTTGCGGTGTTATGGTTTGCCTTATTATTCAATATCACTTGGTTAAGTAGCCTATTGTGCTTTGTCACCGGGCTTTTAATTTTGTTATTAAGTATTCAAAAATGGCGCATGCCATTGCATTTTGATATTGGCGATAAAAGCAAATATCAGGTTTGATAAATTTCAGATAAAAAAATAGCCTACATCATGTAGGCTATTTTTATGCAAGAAAAAATTATTTCACGCGAGAAACGTATTCACCGGAACGAGTATCAACACGAATCACTTCACCGATTTGTACGAATAATGGCACTTTCACCACAGCGCCGGTGCTTAAGGTTGCCGGTTTGCCGCCAGTACCTGCGGTGTCGCCTTTAAGACCCGGGTCGGTGTCAACGATTTCTAACTCAACGAAGTTTGGCGGGGTAACCGTAATTGGTGCGCCATTCCATAATGTCACGATACAATCGGCTTGATCTAACAACCATTTTTCTGCATCACCAACGGCTTTCGCATCCGCAGAATATTGTTCAAATGTTTCCGGGTGCATGAAATACCAGAACGCATCGTCTTTATAAGAATAAGTTAAGTTTAAATCCATTACATCAGCAGCTTCAACAGAAGTACCGGATTTGAAGTTCACATCCAATACTTTGCCGGAAATTAATTTACGAATACGGGTGCGGGTGAATGCTTGACCTTTGCCGGGTTTAACGAACTCATTTTCAACGATCACGCAAGGCTCGCCGTCTTGCATAAATTTTAGACCTGGTTTGAAATCACTGGTAGTATATGTAGCCATATTATCCTCAAAAAAGATTGTTTTTTAAAAGTGGCTATTCTACATCAAAACATCCCGATTAGAGAAGAACAAAGTTGGTTAACCCATTTGGCAAATGGCATTTCCGATCCGAAAATGTTATTGCAACACCTCGAACTCCCTCTCGAATCCTTCAAACAAGACATTGAAGCGCGCAAATTATTTGCCATGCGCGTGCCGCTACCTTTTGTAGAAAAGATGGAAAAGGGCAATCCAAAGGATCCTTTGTTTTTACAAGTCATGTCTTCTGCGGATGAATTTTTACAAGCGGAAGGATTTAGCAAAGATCCGTTGGAAGAACAAGAAGATAAAAACGTTGTCTCCAACATTTTGCACAAATACCATAATCGCTTGTTATTTATGGTAAAAGGCGGTTGCGCAGTAAATTGTCGCTATTGTTTTCGCCGTCATTTTCCTTATGAAGACAACAAAGGTACCAAGCAAAATTGGCAAAAAGCGTTGCAATATATTGCGGAATGTCCTGAAATTGAGGAAGTGATTTTTTCCGGTGGCGATCCGCTGATGGCAAAAGATCATGAGCTCGAGTGGCTGATAAAACACTTAGAAAACATACCGCACTTAAAACGCCTTCGTATTCATTCCCGTTTACCGGTCGTTATTCCGCAACGGATAACCGATGCGTTTTGTCGCCTTTTAGCGCAAACCCGGTTGCAAAAAATTTTGGTCACCCATGTCAATCACGCCAATGAAATTGATGAAGCTTTTGCCCATGCTATGGCGAAATTAAAGAATTGCGGTGTCGTTTTATTAAACCAATCGGTTTTACTCAAAAATGTGAATGATGACGCACTAATTCTGAAAACATTGAGCGACCGCTTATTTTCAGTGGGTATTTTGCCTTATTATTTGCATTTGCTGGATAAAGTCGAAGGCGCAACGCATTTTTATCTGGATGACGCCCAAGCCCTGAAAATTTATAAAGAACTACAACGCATTAGCTCCGGTTATTTAGTACCGAAACTTGCCCGTGAAATCGGCGGAGAACCGAATAAAACCTTATATTCGTCTTGAGAAGACGGTATCAAAAAAGCAAAAGATGTTTTAAAATAGGCGCGATTTTTTACTTATCAATTTATGTCGTAATAGATTCGATTTCTCATTTCGTTCATCACCGAAAAAACGCAGAGAAAAACAACCGCACTTTTATGGCAGATCATCATTCGTTAATCAGAGGTATATTGTGGATTCTGAAAAAATAACCCCGGAAAATGAAAATAATCCGGCGCAAAATGAATTGGATTTAGGTTTTAATAAAATGGAACCAATCACCCCGAAAAAACCGACAAAACCGGAACCGTCCTTCTTTGAAAAAGCGAAAGGCATGTTCGCTAAAAAAGAACAAAAAAATACAGAAAATCAATTTGCTACCCGCAAAGAACCGGTATTCGGTGATTCAGCACCTGCGGATGTAGCCGCTGCAAGTTCAAATGTAGCAGAAGAAACCATTATTGCTGAAGAATCCATCGAAACCACGAATGTGGTTGTCGAGCCTGTACTTAATGCCGCAACAAATGAAACAAAACCGCAAGCAGAAAGCGTAGAAAAACCGGTCGTCAGCCTTAAAAACCCTGAAACCTGGCCGATGTTAGCGATGCTACCGCAAAAACATCGTCGTCTTTTTGTCACCATTTTAGCCCTGGTGCTACTGCTTATGTTCATTTTATGGATGAAACCGAGTTCAGATACGGTGCAATCTTATGAACAACAAAGCAACAATGACGTACCAATTCAATTCCAACAACTGGATCAATCACAAGTGAACGAGCCAACTGTGTTGGATAACCCGACCAGCACCGGTACACAGCCAAATACTGCTGAAAATATTGTTCCTGCGCAAAGCAATGAACCGATGGCAAATACCCCGGTAGCAGAACCTCAAGCAATGAATTCGGTTTCCGAAAACAAACCGGCGGAACAACCAAAAGCCGTGGAACCGGCTAAACCACAAGAAATGGTTAAGCCGCAAAGCACACCACATGAAACAGTGAAAAAACCGGAACCGGTGAAAACAAAAACGGTTGAAAAACCACAAAAAGTTGAGCATAAAAATCCATCGGTAAAAGCCCAAAGTGCGAAAACCGAAAAACAAGTGGTTGAAATTTTAGAAGCGAAACCGGCAACGACTAAAACAGTTAATACGAGTGCAGAAAGCAAAACCTTAGTCGTTCCGCAAGGCGTTTCTTTAATGCAGGTATTTCGTAATAACAACCTACCTATTGCCGATGTGAATGCCATGACAAAAGCCAATGGCGCCGGCAACGCGCTAAGCAGTTTCAAACCGGGCGATAAAGTTCAGGTAACTGTCAATGCACAAGGTCGTGTTAACGAGCTTCGCCTTTCCAATGGCGCACGCTTTGTTCGCCAAGCTGACGGTAGCTACCAATTTAAAAAATAATCCGTAAAATTCAATAAGCGTAGTCAAAACTACGCTTATTCCATTTAGAAGGGTACACATTATGTTAAGAGCGAGCTTTATATTACTGATGTTACTGGGTATTGCTGCTTGTACCTCCAAGCCAATCGAACCTAAAGCCTCCGAAAAACCGCAACAACCGGTTTTACAAAAAGCCACTCAAAAAGGAGAGATGAAAGAATACCTTTGTAAGGACGACAAAATCGTTCGTATCGTGTTTCACACTACCAAGCACAAAAAAAACAAAACGCGTTCCATCAGTTTAACGTTTAACAATGTGACCCATAAACTAAGCCCGACCATTGCGGAAAATGGGCGAAATTATGCCAACATTCATTGGGTGTGGCTAGAACGCAAAGATGTTTCCACCTTAAAAACCAGTGTTGGGGAAGTTCTCGCAGAACAATGTGTGCCACGTTAATAGCGTGAAAACACCGCAAAAAACCACCGCACTTTTTCTTCAATAAGCCGGATACCCTGGCTTATTGAGTTTTCATCCCACACAAAAACTTTATTAAAAACGCCATTATGTCAACTCTGAGCCAAATCAAAAACGCCATTATGCGCGATCCGCAAAATCAATCCTTCACTGAACGTGGTATTGAGCCGCTATTTGCTGCCCCGACAACTGCCCGCATTAACATTGTCGGACAAGCGCCTGGTACAAAAGCAGAACAAACGCGTTTGTATTGGAATGACCAAAGCGGTGATCGCCTACGCGAATGGTTGGGTGTCGATCGAGAGGTGTTTTATCATTCCGGCTTGTTTGCGGTGATTCCGATGGATTTTTACTATCCAGGGAAAGGCAAATCAGGCGATCTGCCACCACGCAAAGGCTTTGCAGAAAAATGGCATTCACAGATTCTAGCGAATTTACCTCATATTGAACTGACCATCTTGATCGGACAATACGCACAAAAATATTATCTGCCACAGAACAAACTTAATGTGACAGAAACCGTAAAAAATTACCGAATATTTCTACCGCACTTTTTGCCGCTCGTGCATCCATCCCCACGCAATCAGCTATGGTTGGCTAAAAATCCCTGGTTTGTGCAAGAAGCCATCCCGGCATTGCAACAACGGGTTAAACAAATCCTCGCCCGCTAAATGATGTAAATAAGGCATACAAAAAAGCCTGTCAAATGACAGGCTTTTTACCAAACATTATTTTGCTTTCCTTTATTACACTTCAATGCCGTCAAAAAGTGCGGTACTTAAATAACGCTCTGCCGCAGACGGTAAAATCACCACAATCAGTTTATCTTTAAATTCAGGCAGTTTCGCCAAGCGATCAGCCGCAGCGACAGCCGCACCGGAAGAAATACCGGCAAGAATCCCTTCTTCTGCCATCAAACGACGGGCAGTCACGATCGCCGTTTCACTATCAATCGTTTCCACTCGATCAATTAAGGAAAGATCGAGGTTTTTCGGAATAAAGCCTGCACCGATACCTTGAATCTTGTGTGGACCAGGTTTAACTTCTTCACCAGCAAGAGTTTGAGTAATCACCGGTGATTCAGCCGGTTCTACGGCAACGGAGATAATTTGTTTACCATGATCTAATTTAATGGCACGAGAAATCCCGGTGATGGTACCACCAGTGCCTACGCCTGCAACCAATACATCAATTTTACCTTCAGTGTCTTTCCAGATTTCTGGACCGGTGGTTTTACGGTGAATTTCCGGGTTTGCCGGATTTTCAAACTGTTTTAACATCACATAACGACTCGGATCAGATGCCACAATTTCTTCTGCTTTGGCAATCGCGCCTTTCATGCCTTTAGCACCTTCGGTAAGCACTAAATTCACGCCCAAACCGCGCAATAAACGCTTACGCTCATTGCTCATAGTTTCCGGCATGGTAAGCGTAATTTTATAACCGCGTGCCGCTGCTACATAGGCCAAAGCAATACCGGTGTTCCCGCTGGTCGCATCCACGATTTCTTTATCTTTCGTCAAAGAACCGTCTTTTTCGGCCTGCCAAACCATGTTCGCGCCGATACGGCATTTCACGCTAAAACTTGGGTTACGCCCTTCAATTTTCACCACGATATTGCCGTTGCCAAAATGTTTTAAACGCACCAACGGTGTATTACCGATAGAATAAGAATTGTCGTTATAAATAGTCATACTGTTCTCCAAAGCATAAGGAATATTTTATGGCACTAGTTTTAACACGAGAGCTCGCAATAAAAAAATAGCTATTTTTTATAAATAATAACTAAAAGCTATTTACTTACGATTTGTCCGCCAACGGAATGAGCATGATGCAAGCTCACCTCCGTGCCGGTTTTGTCTTGCGAAGAGCGCTTAAATAAACGGCGATATTCATTCACCCACATTGCCGTTGCACCACACACCGCGACAGGAATAATCACTAAATTCACGACCGGTACAAACGTGCATAATGAAACCAAACCACCGAAAGTAACGGTTACATTACGCTTAATGGCCAACTCATTTTTCATTACGTCAAAAGGAATCTTGTGATTATCAAAAGGATAGTCACAATATTGAATTGCAAACATCCAAGCCGTAAATACAAAAGTGGCAATCGGAACCACAGTTTGCCCGAGTAACGGAACAAAACCTAATAAAAACAAGACGATAATTTTAGGCAAACTATAAACCAACTTTTGCCATTCACGCCCTAACATACGAGGCACATCTTTCAGAAAATCCCATAAAGACATTTCCTGCAAATCTTCCCCTGTCAGCATTTTTTCGACTTTTTCTGCTAATAAGCCATTAAACGGCGCTGCGATAAAACCCGACAACGTCGTAAAAATAAAGTAAAACAGGATTAAAATCATCAAAATGGAAGCCAGCAATAAAATGCCGCTCAGCCACGCAAGCCAATCAGGAACATAGGACATAATGCCGTCAATATAACCTCCTATTTGACTCACAAACATCCAAAATAAGCCGCCTAACAATAGTACGTTTAATAAAATCGGCAGGATCACAAAACGGCGTAACCCCTTTTGTAAAATTAAGTGCCAGCCCATCACAAAATACTCAAAACCGGCTTTTATTTCTTGCTCTTTCAACATCACGTTCTCCCCCAAGGAAAAGAGGCCCAGAATACAAAGTGCGGCGAAAAAAATCAAACGTTGTCTCTCATCAATTTTGTAAAAATATGATAAGCTTACGCCCACTTATACATGAGTTTTACATGATGGGAGAGTCGGCAATGGATTTAAATACTATTTTGATTATCTTGGGGGTTATCGCCCTATTGGCATTGATTGCGCACGGCATTTGGTCAAACCGTCGCGAGAAATCCCAATATTTCAAAAACGCCAATACTTTTTCACAAAATCATCAACCCAATCGTTTTAATGCGCCGCAACCGGCACAGCCGATAACAGAAACACCGATTGCCGACAAACCGGTGCATTCTTTTGTCGAAGAAACGCCTCCACAACAACAAGCATTGGATTTTGAAGCTACTGCCACACCAAGCATAAACGAGCCTCATTCCATTGAGCGTGCCGTCGATGAAATTAAAATTACCTTACCGAATGGAACTTCCAACACAACATTGAATAACGTTGAATCAACGGCGTCCTATTCCTTTCATGAACAACCGACGCAACCTGTTCAACCCGTAATGACACAAGCTAATACGTCATTTCAATCTTATGATGAACCGTCTTATGCCGAGCCAAGCACAGTTTCCCCATCTGAAAGAAACTCGCTTCAAACAGAAAACGAATATGTGACGCCAACCGTTTCATTAAACCAGGCAAATGAACAACACACGACGACTACCCAATCAACAACCTCTGCGGTGGAGACGGTCTCAGAAAATCAACGTACGCCTGACTTCATTATGTTATATGTAGTTGCGCCAGAAAATCGTGAATTTAACGGTAGACGCTTAGCACAAGCACTCGATGGCCTAGGTTTTATTTTTGGCGATCAGCATATTTATCATCGCCATTTGGATTTAACTGCTGCCAGTCCAGTGCTATTCAGCGTGGCGAATTTACAACAGCCCGGCACCTTTAATCCTTATGACATGGACAATCTGGTCACCGTTGGTATTGCCATTTTCATGCAATTACCTTCACCGGGCAATGACATCGTCAATCTGAAAACCATGATTCGCGCCGCCCGTAGTTTGGCGGATGAACTTGGCGGTTTCGTCCTCACGGATAAACAAGAAATTTTCAACGACCACGCCGAACAGGAATATTTGGCCAAAGTAGCTTAATTCATCACGCGGCTTAAAAACGTTTTTAAAAACGACCGCACTTTTGGCTCGCTGAGCACCTAAAAAGTGCGGTCGTTTTTTCGATTATTTTTATGGAATCACAATGACAACTTCAATCCAACAACAAATTGACGACCTTAGAAAAACTCTGCGTTATCACGAATATCAATATCATGTGTTAGACGATCCGCAGATTCCCGACAGCGAGTACGATCGCCTTTTTCATCAGCTCAAAACCTTAGAACAACAACATCCCGAACTGATCACCGCCGATTCGCCGACCCAACGTGTAGGCGCGCGGCCGTTGTCAGAATTTGCGCAAATTAAACATGAACTTCCGATGCTCTCGTTGGATAACGCCTTTTCTGATGAGGAATTTTTGGCGTTCGTGAAACGTATTCAGGATCGTTTAGGACTTGTGCCAGAACCATTGACCTTTTGTTGCGAACCTAAATTGGACGGATTGGCAGTCAGCATTTTATATGTGAATGGCGTGCTGACCCAAGCGGCAACTCGCGGCGATGGTACAACGGGCGAAGACATCACACAAAACATTCGTACCATTCGTAACATTCCCTTGCAGCTATTGACGGACAATCCGCCAGCACGCTTGGAAGTGCGCGGTGAGGTGTTTATGCCGCACGAGGGGTTCGAGCGCCTAAATGAACGCGCCTTGGAACAGGGAGAAAAAACCTTTGCTAACCCGCGTAATGCAGCAGCAGGTTCCTTACGCCAATTGGATCCCAAAATCACTAGCCAACGTCCGTTAATGCTCAACGCGTACAGCATTGGTATTGCTGAAGGCATCGATTTGCCACCAACACACTATGAACGTTTGCAATGGTTGAAATCCGTCGGTGTGCCGGTAAATAGCGAAATCCGTTTATGTGATGGCGTTGAAAACGTTTTAAATTTCTACCGCACTATGATGGAAAAACGTAGTTCCTTGGGTTATGACATTGACGGTACGGTATTAAAAGTCAATGACATCGAATTGCAACAAAGACTGGGCTTTATTTCCAAAGCACCGCGTTGGGCAATCGCTTACAAATTTCCTGCACAAGAAGAACTAACAGTATTAAATGACGTGGAATTCCAAGTCGGTCGCACCGGTGCCATCACGCCTGTGGCTAAACTACAACCGGTGTTCGTTGCCGGCGTAACGGTAAGTAACGCGACCTTACATAACGGCGACGAGATCGAGCGTCTCAACATTGCTATCGGCGACACGGTGATTATTCGCCGTGCCGGCGATGTGATCCCACAAATTATTGGCGTCGTACATGAGCGCCGCCCGGCCAATGCGCGCCAAATTGTCTTTCCAACGCACTGTCCGGTGTGCGATTCCTTAATCGTGCGCATTGAAGGCGAAGCGGTGGCACGTTGCACAGGCGGTTTATTCTGCGCAGCACAGCGCAAAGAAGCGCTAAAACATTTCGTCTCACGCAAAGCCATGGACATTGACGGCGTAGGTGCCAAACTGATTGAGCAGCTGGTAGATCGCGAATTGGTTCATACCCCGGCAGATTTGTTCAAGTTGGATTTAACCACACTCACCCGCTTAGAACGCATGGGGCCGAAATCGGCTGAAAATGCGTTAGCCAGCTTAGAAAAAGCCAAACACACGACCCTCGCCCGTTTTATCTTTGCGTTGGGTATTCGTGATGTGGGTGAAGCCACGGCATTAAATCTGGCAAACCATTTCAAAACCTTAGAAGCCTTACAAAATGCCGATTTAGAACAGCTACAACAAGTGCCTGATGTGGGCGAAGTGGTCGCGAATCGCATTTTTGTGTTCTGGCGTGAAGAACACAATGTTGCCGTGGTGAATGATCTCATCGCTCAAGGCGTACATTGGGAAACTGTTGAAGTGCAGGATGTGAAAGAAAATCCGTTCAAAGACAAAACCGTGGTGCTCACCGGCACCCTTTCCCAAATGGGACGCAACGACGCCAAAGCACTGCTACAACAACTCGGCGCCAAAGTCAGTGGTAGTGTTTCAGCCAAAACCGACTATGTTATCGCCGGTGAAGCGGCAGGTTCCAAACTCAGCAAAGCGGCAGAATTAGGCGTGCAGGTATTGAGTGAGGAGGAGTTCTTGGCGTGGGTTAATGGATAAAGTGTAAGGACAGAAATCCATTTATCCCAAAGCAAAAAATAAGGACAGGCATAAAGCCTGTCCCTACAAAAAAAACTAAAAAAACAACCGCACTTTGAAACCATCTATTCAGCCATGCGTTCTTTATAATGCAATCGGCAGACCGATAAATAGCTGTCGTTGCCGCCAATTTGAATTTGATCCCCTTGTTTGACGACCTCGCCTTGTTCATTTAAACGCAATACGAAATTGGCTTTACGTCCGCAATAACAAATAGTCTTAAGTTCTTCCAACTGATCCGCCCATGCCAACAAATAGCGACTCCCTTCAAAAAGTTCTGCTTGAAAGTCGGTGCGCAAGCCATAACATAAAACAGGAATATTCAGTTTATCCACTACATCGCTCAGTTGATAAACCTGTTCTTTGGTTAAAAACTGTGCTTCATCCACCAAAATACAATGCAACGGCTCTTTCGTTACGTGTTGTTGAATTTCTGCAAATAAATCCGTCTCACGTGCGAAGGTATTCGCCTGTTCACTGATCCCAATACGCGAAGTCACGCGCCCGGCGCCGAAACGATCATCTATCGCCGCCGTATAAACCAGCGTGTTCATATTGCGTTCACGGTAGTTATAGGAAGATTGCAGCAAAGTTGTCGATTTTCCTGCATTCATAGTGGAATAATAAAAATACAACTTAGCCATTATTTGAGCACCCATTTCCAAAAGTAATAGCAGATAAAACCGGTGAAGGGCGGTAACGAGGCAAGAATAAAGACACCGATAGTGGTTCGCCCACCTGCCATTTGGCCAATCTCTGTTAAGAAATCAATCAGCTCATTTGTCGGTGTGGTAAACACAAAGAAACCGATAATCGCTAACATAACAAAACAGCCGATGCCGGCGGCTCGCATTGCTCTAAATTTAATGTTGTCCATAATGTTTCCTTAACTGAAGTGCGGTCAAAAAACGTTTAAATTTTTGACCGCACTTTGATTTGATATCGAATTAAACAGCAGTTAATTCGGTCATTGCCCAGCGGGGATGCACTTCGATGGTAAGATCTTGCTGCTGTCCTTGTTTTAAACGTAGAAAACCGGCATAGGCAATCATGGCGCCGTTATCGGTACAAAATTGCGGTTGTGGGTAAAACACTTCTCCCCCTAATTGTTGCATCAGCTCCGCCAAGGTTTGGCGCAACTGTTTATTGGCGCTCACGCCACCGGCAATCACTAAACGCTTCAAGCCTGTTTGCTTTAACGCACGCTTACATTTGATGGCGAGCGTGTCCACCACCGCCTCTTGGAACGCATAGGCAATATCCGCTTTGCTTTGCTCGGTTAACTCCCCTTCTTCTTGCATCACTTGATGAAGCGTATTGGCGGCAAAGGTTTTTAAACCGGAAAAACTAAAATCCAAACCAGGGCGGTCAGTCATCGGGCGAGGAAAAGCAAAACGATTTGGCGTGCCATTTAGCGCTAAACGAGCTAGTGCCGCACCGCCAGGATAATCTAATCCGAGTAATTTTGCCGTTTTATCAAACGCCTCACCTGCAGCGTCATCAATAGATTCGCCTAATAATTCGTAGCGTCCAACACCATCCACACGCACTAATTGAGTATGCCCGCCAGACACCAACAACGCTACAAAAGGAAAGTGCGGTGGATTTTCTTCCAGCATGGGTGCCAGTAAATGCCCTTCCATATGATGTACACCGATGGCAGGGATATTCCATGCGTACGCTAAAGAACGTGCTACGGTAGAACCCACTAACAATGCGCCGACTAAACCGGGGCCGCTTGTATAGGCCACGCCGTCAATGTCTTTCGCAGTAAGATTGGCTTCTTGTAAGGCAGCTTGTAATAATGGTGCTAATTTTCGGATATGATCACGCGAAGCCAGTTCCGGCACCACGCCGCCGTAATCGGCATGTAGCGCAATTTGCGTATGAAGTTGATTAGCAATCAAGCCTTTTTCTTCGTCATAAATGGCAACGCCCGTTTCATCACAAGACGTTTCAATGCCTAAAATTCGCATTTGTGTTCTCTTTATATGGGATTTAATTAGGGCGAATTTTACCTTTTTTACAAGGGTTTAACCAGTTTATCAAAACGGATTTCAGGAAAAGGTGAATCTTCCCTTTACTTTTCCTGTTAAGTTGGATTAAAATTGCGACCTTTATTGAATCTGCCACGACTTGTGGCAACAAGTAAAATTTAAATTGCAATTAAATTAATTAAACTCATTGAGGTGATTGGCTTATGCCTGTAATTAAAGTTCGTGAAAATGAATCCTTTGACGTAGCATTACGTCGTTTCAAACGCTCTTGCGAAAAAGCTGGTATCTTAGCGGAAGTTCGTGCTCGTGAATTCTACGAAAAACCAACGACAATTCGTAAACGTGAAAATGCAACTCGCGCAAAACGTCACGCAAAACGCGTTGCTCGTGAAAACGCTCGCAATACACGTTTATACTAATTAGCAGTATTTTTAACTCGAGTTATAAAAACCGTGAATCTTCCAAGGCTCACGGTTTTATTTTCTCTCAATCTCATCAGTTAGGCTCATATTTCGTTCACAATAAGAGGCAAAATACTCGATGAAAGGTTCCATTCCCCGCATATTTATAGACGATATTTTAACCAAAATTAACATCGTCGATTTAATTAATTCCCGCGTAAAACTGAAAAAAGCCGGCCGTGATTATCAAGCCTGTTGCCCGTTTCACCATGAAAAAACGCCTTCTTTTACCGTCAGCGATAAAAAGCAGTTTTATCATTGTTTCGGTTGTGGTGCGCATGGCAATGCTATTTCCTTTTTGATGGAATACGACAAGCTGGAATTTGTGGAAGCGGTGGAAGAACTGGCAGGCTTTCTCGGCTTGGAAATTCCCTACGAAAAACGACCGCACTTTAACGATAACGGCAAGCAAGTTGGCTATCAAACCAAGCGTAATCTGTACGAACTTATGCAGGAGATTGCTAAGTTTTATCAGCAACAATTGCCGTTAAATATTCCTGCACAAAGTTATCTGCAACAGCGTGGTTTATCTGCGGAAATCATTGAACGTTTTCAAATCGGTTATGTGCCAAACGCCATGGATACCGTTTATCGTCAATTTGGTAAAACACGTGAAGAGCAACAAAAACTGTTCGATTTAGGCATGTTGTCGCGCAATGATCGCGGCAATGTGTACGACAAATTCCGCAATCGAATTATGTTCCCAATTCGCGATCGTCGCGGGCGCACCGTGGCTTTCGGCGGACGCGTGTTAACCGATGAAAAACCAAAATACTTAAACTCACCGGAAACCGTCACCTATCACAAAGGCAGCGAGCTCTACGGTTTATTTGAAGCGCTACAAGCGGATGATTCACCACAAAAATTACTGGTTGTAGAGGGCTATATGGATGTGGTGGCACTCGCCCAATTCGGGGTGAATTACGCTGTGGCCTCGCTTGGCACCTCCACTACCTCGGAACAAATTCAATTACTTTTTCGCTCCACGGAACAAGTCATTTGTTGTTATGACGGCGATCGCGCCGGGCGTGATGCAGCATGGCGTGCACTGGAAAATGCGTTGCCTTATATGGAAGATGGTCGCCAACTGAAATTTATCTTTTTACCTGATGACGAAGACCCGGATAGTTTCATTCGTCAATACGGTAAGCAAGGCTTCGAGGAATACATTGAGAACGCACAATCTTTAAGTGAATTTTTGTTCGCTCACTTAACTCCAAAAGTGGATTTTTCCTCCAAAGAAGGCAAAGCGAAACTTGCCGCACTGGCAATTCCGCTGATTAAACAAATTCCGGGCGATGTGTTACGTTTGGATTTACGCAATATGCTTGCCAAGAAATTAGGTATTCTAGATCCCGCACAACTTGAAAGTTTGATGCCTAAGCAGGCAAAACAGGAAAATGAACCTGTAACACAAGGGATTCAATTTAAGCCCACCCCCATGCGTATTTTAATCGCGTTATTGTTACAAAACCCAGAGCTGGTGAAATTCGTACCAGATTTGGAGCCGCTCAAAAATTTGGACGAGCCGGGCTACGATTTACTTGCAGAATTGACCGCACTTTGCCGCGAAAAAGTGGGCATCAGTGCAGGGCAGTTACTGGAGCACTGGCGTGATACAAAACAACAAAAAACACTTGAAAAACTACTGGCGTGGAACCACTTGATTGAAGACGATAAGATCGAGGACACGTTCCGCGAAACATTACGTTACTTTTACCTGCAACTGGTTGATAAACGCATCCATTGGCTCATCGCTAAAGATCGTGCGGAAGGATTGGATCTCAACGAGAAAAAAGAGCTTTCACATTTGTTGGTAAAAAAACAAGAAAAGAAATAGTTAAACCTGAGTAAGAATGTTAGAATCCCTAGCATTTTATCTTCTCCAAATAAGTAAGCAAGGCGGATATCAAATATGGATCAAAATCCACAATCTCAATTGAAACTACTCATCGCTCAAGGGAAAGAGCAAGGTTATTTAACCTATGCTGAGGTGAATGACAGCCTCCCTGAAGAATTAGTCGATGCGGATCAAATTGAAGATATTATTCAGATGATCAACGACATGGGGATTCAAGTGTTGGAAACCGCACCGGATGCGGATGATCTAATGCTCAATGAAAATATCACCGATGAAGATGTCGTTGAAGAAGCGACCCAAGTATTATCCAGCGTAGAAGCAGAACTCGGTCGCACGACTGACCCGGTACGTATGTATATGCGCGAAATGGGTAGCGTAGAATTGCTCACCCGTGAAGGTGAAATTGATATTGCTAAACGAATTGAAGAAGGCATCAACGAAGTTCAAAGCGCTATTGCCGCTTACCCTGAAGCCATTACCTATCTCATTGAACAATATGATTTGGTAGAAAGTGGTGGCGTTCGTTTAGCTGACCTAATTACCGGTTTCGTGGATCCAAACGTATTAAGCGAATCAGAAACCGCAGAATTAGATGAATTCCAGTCAGAAGAAGGCGAAGAAAACGTTGCTGCAGCTGAAATTGATGATGAAAGCGAAGACGAAGAAGATAGCGAAGAAAGCGCCAGTGACGACAGCGATAGCGATAACAGCATTGATCCTGAAGTAGCACGTGAAAAATTCACCGCACTTAGACAACAACATCAAAAAACCCTAGAAATCATTGCAAAACACGGTCGAACCGGCAAAAAAGCGAAAGATGAAATTCAGGCATTATCTGATATATTCACTCAGTTCCGCTTAGTGCCGAAACAATTCGATACGTTAGTGCTCTCCATGAGAGATGTGATGAAACGTGTTCGTCATCAAGAGCGTCTGATTCAACGCCTTGTGGTGGATAACGCTAAAATGCCAAAATCCAATTTCCAAAAAAGCTTTATCGGCCACGAAACCAGCGATGTATGGTTGGTAAAAGCCCTTTCCGCCGGGAAGTCTTGGTCTGAAAAACTCGCCCAGTATGAAAATGAATTGCGCCAAGCGATTGCTCATTTAGTTCAAATTGAACAAGACACGCAGTTGACTATTCCGCAAATTCGAGAAATTGGTGAACGTATCTCACAAGGTGAACTCAAAGCCCGCCGTGCGAAAAAAGAAATGGTGGAAGCAAACCTTCGTTTGGTGATTTCCATTGCCAAAAAATACACCAACCGTGGCTTACAATTCCTTGATTTAATTCAAGAAGGCAACATCGGTTTAATGAAAGCCGTAGATAAATTTGAATACCGTCGTGGTTACAAATTCTCAACTTATGCCACTTGGTGGATTCGTCAGGCAATTACCCGTTCTATCGCAGACCAAGCACGTACTATTCGTATTCCGGTGCATATGATTGAGACCATCAACAAACTCAATCGTATTTCTCGCCAAATGTTACAAGAGATGGGACGCGAAGCTACACCGGAAGAATTAGCGGAACGCATGGGCATGCCGGAAGACAAAATCCGTAAAGTGCTGAAAATTGCCAAAGAACCGATTTCCATGGAAACCCCAATCGGTGATGACGATGATTCCCATTTAGGTGATTTCATCGAGGACTCTACCTTAGAGCTTCCTCTGGACTCTGCCACCGCACAAAGCTTAAAAGCCGCGACACACGAAGTGTTGGAAGGCTTAACGCCGCGTGAAGCGAAAGTGCTTCGTATGCGTTTCGGTATCGACATGAACACCGATCACACATTAGAAGAAGTCGGCAAACAATTTGACGTGACCCGTGAGCGTATTCGTCAAATCGAAGCAAAAGCACTACGCAAATTACGCCACCCGAGCCGTTCCGAAACTTTACGCAGTTTCTTGGACGAGTAATTTTTAATACAAGAAAAAAGGATAAGTCAAAAGGCTTATCCTTTTTTGTTTAAATTAAACACACACAAGATGGCGTGGCTAGACTTTAACCCGATATTTCCCTATAATCCCACCGCAACTCTTACCGCCCCCATAGCTCAGTCGGTTAGAGCAGTCGACTCATAATCGATTGGTCACAGGTTCAAGTCCTGTTGGGGGCACCACCCTAAATTTCCTCTAAAATTGATAACTCAAGCTGAACACGATGGTTCGTCCTCTAGCATAGTTATTTAAAATGGATTGTGTTTTTCCGCCATGGTCATCCGTATGGCATAATTCTCCCGGTGAGCAAGGCTGTGATGGTGCGCTACTTACGCTACTGTAATAACGTTGTGTTGCCGCATCGTTACCGGCATCCAGCGGATCAATATACTTCTTATCAAACAGATTCTGAATTTCTGTTTTTAAAACCAGATTTTCAATCGGCTCATAACTGACATATAAATCAAAAATCAACGGCTGTTTTTCAATGGTTTCCGTTTCTTTAATTGCATGATGGCCACGTCTTAAGGCATTCTTCTCAAATGCGGTACCATCAATATACCGTTCCTCAATGGAAGCACGTTTACTTTCACCGTAATAGCGAACTGCACCGCCGACCGTTAATTTCCGATCAAACCAACGGCTACCAAGCTCAAGGCGACCATAATCTCTTGGTAACGCAGAAATTCGAGTCAAACCGTAACCTTGTTTTAAAATATCTTCTTTTGACGCATTATTCGGACGAGGGCTGGCATCACTATAATTGGTTGGCTGATTGGTTCTTTGATAAGCGTACGAGAGATTCGTAAAGAATCTACCCATATCATAATTTAACTCTAATTCCACACCGCTCTTTTTCACCGTTTTAGCATAATTACGGTGTGCAATGGTAAATTGAAAACCGTTACTTTCTGCCCAAGTAGGCGCACCGCCTTGCCACCATTCGCCCCAAACATTATGAATATAATTTTTAATGTCACTACGATACCCGACGACTTTTATTCCTAGCACATCATCATTTCTCCAAACACCTTCCTTAAAGGTATTAAAACCCAATTGATAAGTCGAAGCACGCTCCGGTTTTAAATGAGTATTAACACCCGCATCGGAGACTTGAGAAAAATACATTTCCTGAATATTTGGCATACGGTTCGTTCTGGCATAGCCCACGAAAGGCATAAAGTAGTCATGAAGACGCGCACTGAAAATCGCAGAATGGTTTATTGCTGTTTTGTGGCCGGCTCTTCTTTCTAAGGGTTCATAAATTTGACAACCGCCGTTAGGATCACAATATTTTTTATAAATTTGAGAATCCTTGCCAAAAGCTTTTTCAAAATCTTCCGGAGAATTATAGTAACCCGCGTATTCGCCATTAAATTTATACTTAATCAAATTCACACTGTAATCCAGCTGATAGATATCACGAGTCAGTGACGTATCTAAATAAAAGGTCTGAAACTTTTGTTCACCGGAAGGCTGCAAGATACTCGATTTTTGTGGCAAAAGCCCTTTTGAACCTTTATAACGTCCAAGGAAATCGTATAAACCACCCTGCTGCGAAGAACCGTCATAAAATAAGCTAAGCTCTTCAGGGAATCGATTTTTGCTATATTCATTTTTGAAGAAGTTAAAACCTAAGATAGTTTTTAAATCAACGTCTTTTGGCAAGGTAAATCTGTAACTGTTACTGATGTCAAAAATATTAGCTGTATTTTTCGTTTCTAAATATTTCAATACTTCCCAGCCGGTAAACCGTGAACCTTGCGGATATTTGGATTTGCCCACGTTATGCGCTAACAACACATTCATATCAACATAGCCATTATCATTGAAGTTATAGTTAAGTTGATAATTACGGTTTTCAATTTTGCGAGTACCAATAGCATTATCCAAAGCACGTAATTGTAGATTTAACGTATGGCGATCGTCAGCATATTCAAACTTGACTAAATGACTATGAGCGCTTTGACGAATACTGCTTGGATCCAATGGCGCCAAACGATATTGGTCGTTATTGCGCTCAAAAGCCGCGTTAGTTTCATCAATTTGTTTTTGTAATTCAGGAGAGTGTTCCGGATCCTGTAAAATTCGTCTTCGCTCCGCATTACGATAATAACTGCAAGGATAGGCCTCCGGTTGAGATGGTGTGGGGGCATTACAAGCCCACATATTTTTATTCATATCCGGCATCCAACGGCCTTTAGCGTGATCAAACACAAACCCGGCTTCGGTAAATTCTTTCTTTTTTTGTTGTTGTAAAAAATCATCGCCTACATCCGCGATTTTCTGACCACCTCCGCCGATTTTATAATCTTGCGAGACTTCTCGGCGACTATATCCATATAACATGCCCATATAACCGCCGTTATCCAACCATTTTCGGGTAGCTGCCATCGCCATATAGTTGGATTTTGTTGCATTGGTGCCGGTCATCCCTTTGATAATAAAACCAATATTCTTATCCCCTACAATCACATCATTGACGCCCAATGTTCTGAAATTTGCCGAGCCATACAAAGAATTCACACCGTTTGTACCACTAAAGTTTCCCTTCGTTAAATCAATGCCGGCAATAAAATTCGGATCTAAGGATGCGCCAAATTGAGAATTACCACCAGCTTGCCCGGAATCCATTGAAGTGGAATAAAATGTTTGTGTAACACCATCCACCATAGTATTTGCCCGCCCAAAACCAGTTTCTCCACGAATATTTAACGACAAGACGCCGGAGCCTTTATCTTGTTGGGTAAATGCGCCCGGCATACTACGAACAACGTTATCAATGTTTTGTGTTTCTTTAAAAACATGTTCTCGCGTGCTTTTCGCTTTCGCTTCAGTAAACGGTTTTTTCTCATTAGCAATGATTCTTTCAACCACGTCAATTTGATCTAATTGCTCTTCAGCATAGGCAATGTTGATCACATTAAACACACAAAGTGTTATTACATTAAATTTGATGGCGTTACGCATTTTTCTCCTCAAGATCCTAATAAAAGTTTTTATCCAATAAAAAACAACATCACAAATAAACAAGCAATGACATACATAAAAATTTATGACTACGTATATTTATCCATTTTTGATGATGGACTTATTTTAAGTTGAAAAATAAGATATAAGCAAATAAAAAATAAAAGGAGAGGAAAGAGAAATAAAAAAAGTGCGGTGAAAATCCACCGCACTTTTTACTGAAAATGAAAGGAAAGCGAGTTAAACGCTAGCAAACAACAAGATTGACGTTCTTATTTTTTAATAACTCATCAATGCTTGGCGGGACATCCGAATCGGTGAACACATACTCTACATCTGTAATGGAGCCCAGTTTGACCATCGCGCGTCGACTAAACTTAGAATGGTCTGTTACCAACAAGGTATTACGGGAATTTTCAATGATCGCCCGTTTTACTTGTACTTCATGATAATCGTAATCCAACAACGTACCGTCCAAATCAATGGCGCTGATACCTAAGATCCCGAAATCCAAACGGAACTGTGATAAAAACTCCACCGTTGACTCACCGATAATGCCGCCGTCTTGACGCAAAGACCCACTGGCGATGGTGATATCAAAAGAGTCATTTTGCATGAGAATATGTGCCGCGTTGAGGTTATTGGTCACAATACGCAGTTTTTGATGGGCTAATAAGGCAAAGGCAACCGCTTCAGAGGTCGTACCGATATCAATAAAGAGTGAAGCGCCGTTAGGAATAAGTTGCACCACTTGATTCGCAATGCGATTTTTTTCTTGAGAGAAAAAGTGTTTGCGATCGTGATAATCGCTATTTTCTGCGGTAGAAGGTGAGGCCGCGCCACCATGATGACGGCGAATCACGTTCGCTTCTGCCAGTTCATTTAAATCACGTCGAATTGTTTGGGGGCTCACATCAAATAACGCCACCAACTCATCTGTACTTAAATATCCTTTTTGTTTAACCAATTCGACAATTTTTTGATGACGAAGAGATTGTCTCATGTGTATTCCTTAGTTGTTAAAATAACACTTCGGACTGTTAATTTATCTTATTTTTACTCGAAGATCACGACTTTACGCGAATATTTCGATCCAAAAACGCCACTAACATTCCCACCAATAAACCGGAAATATGCGCTGTGTTCCCAATATTGATATCCACTAACGGGCCGGCAAAACCGAGCAAAATCCCCACCACTAACATATAAAAAAAGCCATCCGGCACTTCAAAATCGGTCTGTTTATTCAGTTTGTCCAATACAAACACATAGCCCAATACGGCGTACACCACGCCAGACAAACCGAAAAATGCCGGTCCGCTTGCGATATTTTGCGCCACGCCACTGACCACCCCGGCAAGTAGATAAATCTGAAGTAATTTAATGCTCCCTAACTGCCGTTCAATCGCTCCACCAAAAATCCACCACCAGGTGAGATTAAACAGAATATGCATATTGGATAAATGCACTAACGTATGGCTGAGATAACGCCAAATCTCGTCTTCTTGCCCCAGTTCAGCCGGGAAATGGGAGAGTAATAAAATAGGTTCGGCAAAACCTAAAAACATCAAAAGGTAAATCAAGGCACAAAGTGCGGTCAGAAAGACGGTTATTTTTTGCTGTTGGAAATAAGATAAAAAAGAAAAGCGACTATTTGCCTGAGAGTTAGCGGAAGGCACTTCATGAAAAACATTGAGTGGACTGGTGCCGTTTTGCCACGCTTGCGCATTTTTTCGGCCCAGCCATTCCATTAAAAAAACGTCGGTTTCCTGTTCAATCGCAAAAAAGTGCGGTGTGTTTTCCGATAGAAAAACATCATAGACGATCTTGCCCTGCGCATTTCGGTTTTCTTCAACAAGCACTTCCGCGTGATATTTCGTACGAATATGCGCCTGAAAATCACGCACTAAGTCAGGGATTTCACTACCAAACAAATGCTGCATTTGCTATATTCCTTTTCCAAAATTTAACCGATGGAGAAAAAATGAGAAATTCAAATTTGCCTCAAGGATTTAGCCCGTTCAGTTGGGCAATTGCTCTCTTTTGTTTGCCAATTTTACTTTGGCCTTTGGCACAATTGGTTTCACCGCATTTATTGAACAATCCGCACCTCAGCGACATTCAAGTCCGCGTCATGTCGATTTTTCTCTGGTGTTATCCATTGGCATTAGTCATCCTAGCGCGGATTTTTTATCGACTACATCAACGTAAACCAGCTTTTGCACGTCGAGGTTTAGCCTTAAGTGCGGTCATATTTTACGGCGTTTTAGGTTATATCATCGCCGTTGGATTTAATTAATATGCCGTTTCCAGCGGTAAGTTAGCGCCCACCCAAGCGGCGAATCCGCCTTGCACACTGTAAACCTTTTCATAGCCACGTTGCAGTAAAAACGTGGCAACACTGCGACTGCTCACGCCATGATAGCAACTCACCAGAATCGGCTGATCGTAGTCATATTCCGCTTCAAAATCCGGCCAAGTGTGTTCTGTTAAATTCACCGCACCTTGAGCATGAGAATAACTGAAGCACGCCGAATCCCGCACATCCGCCAACACAGCATTTTCATCCTTTTGTAACATTTCCCACGCTTGTTGTGGCGTGATTTCAATAAAATCTGTCATAACATTTTATTCATTAATACGTATTGAAGCTTATGTCGTAAGGTATTTAGCCGTATATATCAACAACGATGTTTAAGCACTACCTTTCAACATAAAGTAAAAATAGTAACGATTGACTTACGAATAAACGATTTTCTTCCAAATATCAGTATAAAAGGTGGGCAAAATTAACCTTTTTCAGCCAAAAACTCAACGTTTTTTTAACAAATAAAACAGCATTCAAAATCATCACCTCTGACAAAACCGCCCCTATTTCTACCGCACTTTTTTTTGTTTTGCGATCAAGCTCCCAAAAGTGCGGTCGTTTTCTCGTGCATTTTTTCGATTTTCGGCAAAGTACGCCCGTTGATTAATTCAACGTGTATTTAACTTTAGTCTGAAAAGGAATCACTATGAAAGTAATGAAACATCTTTTGGCTTCTCTGTTCGTGTTAGGAACGGTGTTTACCGGCACTGCCATGGCAACAGAAAAGGCGGCAGAACCTGCAGCACAAACAGAGCAAACTGCCGCAACGACCACCGTTAGCCAGAAAGTCAACATCAACACCGCCTCCGCCGCTGAAATTCAAAAAGCGCTTGTGGGTATCGGGGCGAAAAAAGCGGAAGCCGTTGTGCAATACCGTGAAAAACACGGCGCGTTTAGTGCTATCGAGCAATTATTAGAAGTGCAAGGCATCGGCAAAGCTACGCTCGAAAAAAATCGCGATCGCATCGCACTGTAATCTCTCTCCTCTACTTTGTTTTTATGTAAGACGAGGCAATGCGCCTCGTCTTTTTTATTGGGTGCGTTATAATACGAGGCATTTTTCAAAATGCACTTCACAAAACAAGTAAGAGAGCAAGCATGAAACAAAAAATTGTTTTAGCCACCGGCAATCAGGGTAAAGTCAGAGAAATGGCAGATGTGTTAGCAGATTTCGGTTTTGAGGTTATCGCCCAAACCGACTTAGGCATCGACAGCCCGGAAGAAACCGGCCTAACCTTTGTAGAAAACGCCATTTTAAAAGCCCGCTATGCAGCGGAAAAATCCGGTTTACCGGCGATTGCTGACGATTCCGGCTTAGTGGTTGAAGCGTTAAACGGCGCGCCGGGCTTATATTCCGCACGTTATGCCGGCGTAGATGGTGAACAGGCTGATGCGAAAAATCGTGAAAAATTGTTAGCGGAATTGGCGAATGTGCCAACCGAGCACCGCAGTGCGCAATTTGTTAGCACCATCGTGTTATTACAACATCCAACCGATCCGTCCCCGATTATTGCGCAAGGCGCATGTCACGGTGTCATTACTTTTGAAGAAAAAGGCGACAATGGCTTTGGTTATGACTCACTCTTTTTCAGCCCGGAGACAGGTTGCACCTTTGCCGAACTGGAAACTGCCGAGAAAAAGAAAATTTCCCACCGTGCCCGTGCATTAGCCGTACTTAAAGCCAAATTGGGCGCCTAAAGTGCGGTCAGTTTTCACAATGAATTTTAAGGAAAGTAAAAGATGATTATTACCACTACGCCTCACATCGAAGGCAAACAAATTGTCGAATATAAACAACTGGTGTTCGGCGAAGTGGTTGCCGGTTCGAATTTTATCCGCGACTTTTTTGCCGGCATTACCGACATTATCGGTGGACGCTCAGGCATGTATGAATCACGCATTACCAAATCGCGCAAAGAAGCGTTAGATGAAATGCAAAAAAATGCTCAAGCATTAGGCGCTAATGCCGTTGTGGGCGTAGAAGTTAATTACACCACCATCACCTCCGATGCCAAAAGCATGTTTATGATTGTGGCAAGCGGTACTGCGGTGGTCGTTCACTAATGATAACACCGCCGTTAAATCCGTTGCGGTTACCACCGCTGAGTTTATACATTCATATTCCCTGGTGTGTGCAAAAATGCCCGTATTGCGATTTCAACTCGCATGCGCAAAAAGGCACTATTCCCGAACAGGCGTATGTGCGCCATTTACTTGCTGACTTAGCAGCGGATTTATCGCGTTATCAGGAAAGCATACAACAGCGTCCGCTGCACTCAATTTTTATCGGTGGCGGCACACCGAGCCTATTTAGCGCAGAAAATATCGCGTTTTTATTACATCAAATCGAGCAACACATTCCTTTTGCACCTCATATTGAAATTACCCTCGAAGCGAATCCCGGTACGGCTGAAGCCGAACGTTTTTTAGGTTACGTACAAGCCGGCGTCAATCGTATTTCTATGGGCATTCAAAGTTTTTCTGATGAAAAATTGCAAAAATTGGGGCGTATTCATAATGCCGCCGAGGCGAAAAGTGCGGTAAGTTTTGCCCGTGTTTCTTCTCTGCGCAGTTTTAATTTAGATTTAATGCACGGTTTACCCAATCAAACCTTAAACGAAGCCTTAGCGGATTTGCGTCAAGCCGTTGAACTGGCGCCACCCCATTTATCTTGGTATCAACTCACTATCGAGCCGAATACGATGTTTGCCTACCATCCACCGAAATTGCCTGATGACGATGAATTGTGGGATATTTTTGAGCAAGGCCATCAGTTATTAACGGCTGCGGGCTATCAACAATATGAAACTTCAGCCTACGCCAAACCGGGCTTTCAGTGCCAACACAATTTAAATTATTGGCGCTTCGGCGATTATCTTGCCATTGGTTGCGGTGCACACGGCAAACTCAGTTTTCCAAACGGGAAAATTTTGCGTTACAGCAAAACCAAACACCCGAAAGGCTACATGCGCGGCGAATATTTATATGAAGAACGGGAAGTCCGCGCCGAAGATCGCCCGTTTGAATTCTTTATGAACCGTTTCCGCTTGTTGGAGGCCGTGCCAAAAAACGAATTTGAACAATTCACCGGCTTGTCATTAAGTGCGGTAGATAAGACGATGGCTTGGGCGCTGGATCAAAAATTCATCACGGAAACCGACCGCACTTGGCAAGTCACCGAGCACGGAAAACTGTTCTTAAACGAGCTATTAGAAGCCTTTTTGCCGGAATAACATATCTCTACTTGTTTATGCCAAGGAAACTGATTAAAGTAAACGCAATCGTTTACGCGATTTAACTGCGTAATTTTGTGATGTAAGGAGAAAAAATGAATCAACTTGAAATGAAAAAAATCGCCGCGCAAGCGGCTTTGCAATTTGTGAAGCCGGATATGATCGTGGGCGTGGGGAGCGGTTCGACCGTGAATTGCTTTATCAAAGCCTTGGGAACATTAAAAGATCAAATTAAGGGCGCGGTGGCAGCATCGAAAAATTCAGAAGCATTACTCCGCCAGCAAGGCATTGAAGTTTTCAGCACAAATGATGTCTCCGGTTTAGATATTTATGTGGATGGCGCTGATGAAATCAATCCGCAAAAAATGATGATCAAAGGCGGCGGCGCGGCATTGACCCGTGAAAAAATTGTGGCTGCACTTGCAAAAAATTTCATCTGCATCGTGGATAGCAGCAAACAAGTTGATGTGTTAGGCTCAACCTTCCCATTACCGATTGAAGTCATTCCAATGGCACGTTCACAGGTGGCACGTCAATTAGTCACACTTGGCGGCGCACCGGAATACCGCGAAGGCGTCGTGACCGATAACGGCAACATCATTTTAGATGTGCATAATTTTGCCATTATGAATCCGGTGGAAATGGAAAAAAAATTAAATAACATTGCAGGCGTCGTCACTAACGGGGTGTTTGCTTTACGCCCTGCAGACACCGTGATTATCGGCACACCGGACGGTGCAAAAATCATTTAAAAAATAATTGGAGACAAATATGACATCAAAAGTTTCATTAGATAAAAATAAAATCAAATTTGTGTTGTTGGAAGGTGTTCACCAAAGCACACTAGACACCTTGCACGCCGCAGGTTACACCAACATTGATTATTACAAAAAAGCGTTGGACGGCGATGAATTAAAAGAAGCCATCAAAGATGCCCACTTTATCGGCTTACGTTCGCGCACCCATTTAACCGAAGAAATGATTGCAGCCGCACCAAAATTGATCGCCATCGGCTGTTTCTGTATCGGCACCAACCAAGTGGATTTAAATGCGGCGAAAGTACGCGGCATTCCGGTCTTTAATGCGCCGTTCTCCAATACGCGTTCTGTGGCAGAATTAGTGTTAGGTGAAATCCTATTATTAATGCGCAACATTCCGCAAGCCAATGCGGACGTACACCGCGGTTTATGGAATAAATCGGCTGTAGGTTCACACGAAGTACGTGGCAAAAAATTAGGGATCGTGGGTTACGGCCATATTGGTTCACAACTGAGTATTATTGCCGAATCCATGGGCATGGATGTTCACTTCTATGACATTGAAAACAAACTGCCTCTTGGCAACGCCAAACAAGTTCGTAGCTTGGAAGAATTACTTGGTTCTTGTGATGTCATTTCCCTGCACGTACCTGAATTGCCATCTACCCGCAATTTAATCAGCGCAGAACGTATTGCCCAATTAAAACAAGGTGCCATTTTAATTAACGCAGCACGTGGCACCGTCGTAGACATTGATGCATTAGCTAAAGCATTAGAAGAAGGCAAAATACGCGGTGCGGCAATCGATGTATTCCCGGAAGAACCGGCATCCATTAACGAAGAATTTATTTCCCCATTACGCAAATTCGATAATGTGATCTTAACGCCGCACATCGGTGGTTCTACCGCGGAAGCACAAGAAAATATCGGATTTGAAGTCGCCGGCAAATTTGTGAAATATTCCGACAACGGCTCAACCTTGTCTTCCGTTAACTTCCCGGAAGTGTCTCTACCGGAACACGAAGGCTCTAAACGCTTGTTGCACATTCATGAAAACCGCCCAGGTATCTTGACCAAAATTAACCAAATTTTCGTTGAAGCCAATGTCAATATCGCTGCGCAATATTTACAGACCGATCCGAAAATCGGCTATGTTGTCATTGATGTGGAAACCGACGATTCCGCACCATTGATCGATAAATTGCGTCATATTGAGGGCACAATTCGCACTCGCGTATTGTTCTAAAAATAAAAAAGTGCGGTGGATTTAAAAACATATTTAAAATCCACCGCACTTTTTTGTTGCCTTTAACTAGGAATTAACCCATTCCACAACATCTTTTGTTAATCGCCCAATTTCCTGCCAATTTTTCGCATTAATCAGATTCTTCTCAACAAACCAAGAACCACCACACGCCAATACATTTGGAATCGCCAAATACGCCTTAACATTCTGCATCCCGATGCCACCTGTAGGCATGATGTCTAACTGAGAATAAGGCCCCAACAAGGCTTTGATCATTTTCACCCCACCCGAGGCTTCCGCAGGAAAGAACTTCACGGTTTCGATCCCCATGTCTAATGCTGCTTCAATAGCCATCGGATTATTCACTCCCGGTGTGATCGGCAAGTCTAAATCTTGGCATAATTGCACAATTTTCGGATTCAACCCTGGTGTAACCACAAAATCAGCCCCACTGTTTTTCGCGGCGACAACCTGCTCAGCGTTTAACACTGTTCCAGCAGCAATCAAAAAGTCCGGTCGCTGTTGACGTAATAAACAAATCGCTTCTGCAGCAGCAGATGAACGAAATGTAATTTCCGCTACCGGTAAACCATTGTTTGCTAACGTATCTGCCAAAGGCAAAATATCTTCTGCTCGATCCAAAGCAATCACCGGTACGACTTTAAGTTCGCGAAGTTGCTCGGTAATTTGGGCTAACGTCAAAGACATACTCTCTCCTTTTTTATCTTTTATTACCGGCTATTGTTTAATTTCAATGCCTTCGAACTCCCGAATTTTATTTAGCGCATCTGCCAAATCCGCCGTGAAATTAATTTGTTTAATTTCCGGCAAGCTACCGGATTTCACGATAGTACGTAACGGTTGGAATTGCATATTGCACATATAAAGCTGTTGATGTGGGAGCATATGTTGCACAAAACGTGTAAGTGCGTGAATACCCCCAGTATCCAATACCGTCACCGCATCGCATTGTAAAACAATGTGTTTAATTTCGTGGTCGGTGTGCACGGTCTTATCATGTAAATCAGCAAATAAATTATCTGCTGCAGCGAAAAAGAGCGGTCCGCTAATACGATAAATTAAGACATCATCTAAATCCTCCGGCACAGCAATGCTGATGGATTTGGTCATTTCAGCGATGGTGCGAATAAACAGCAAGCTTGCCAACAACACGCCCACAGAAATGGCGATCACCATGTCGAATAACACGGTCAATACCAAGCAAACCAATAACACGGTGATTTCATTACGCCCGGAGCGACGAATTAACTGAATAATTTGTGGCAAGTCCGCCATGTGCCAAGCCACCACCAGCAATAATGCTGCCATAGACGACAACGGCAAATAAGAAAGCGCCGGCGCAAAAAATAACAAGGCAAACAGCACTAATAGCGCATGCACCACGCCGGAAAGTGGTGACACCGCACCAGATTTAACGTTAACGGCTGAACGGGCAATTGCCGCAGTGGCGGTAATACCACCGAAGAACGGTGATGCGATATTGCCTAATCCTTGCGCCAATAATTCGTTATTGGAATGGTGCTTGGTGTCCGTCATGTTATCTAACACAACAGCACATAAGAGAGATTCAATGGCACCTAAAACCGCCATTGAGAACCCTGCAGGAAGCAGTCGTTGAATGGTATCGAAATTCCAGTCAATTACGTTGCCATGAAGATCAGGAATATTCCACGGCAGTACAAATTCAGGCAAAACATTTGGAATACCAAAACCTGTGCTGCCATCGGAAAGCGTATATTGGAATTCGGTTCCGATCGTCGCCACAGAAAAGCCAAAATGAGTTAAGCCTAAAGATAATAAAGTCGCAATAATGACTGCCGGTAAATGACCCGGAATCGGTAAACGAAGTTTATGCCATTGGGTTAATACGATGAGTGTGATAATGCCTACTGCGGTATCCGCCCAGCTGATACTTGAAAGTGCGGTCAAAATAACTTGTACTTTTTCAAGGTAATGAGAAGGCATCTTTTCAATACTTAAACCGAGAAAATCCTTAATTTGCAACGTGGCAATCACAATACCGATCCCCGATGTAAAACCGAGTGTCACCGGCAACGGGATATATTCAATTAGTCGCCCTAAACGGAACAGCGCCATTAATACTAAAATAATGCCTGACAATAATGTCGCCATCAACAAGCCACTTAGTCCGAATTGTTGCGTCACAGGATATAAAATGACTACAAATGCGGCGGTAGGCCCCGAAATATTAAAACGGGATCCCCCCGTTAACGCAATAATCATTCCCGCAATAATTGCCGTGTACAAACCATGTTGCGGCGGCACACCACTGGCAATCGCCAATGCCATGGAAAGCGGAATAGCAATAATCCCCACAGTCAAACCGGCAATAATATCTTTAACCAAATGACGGGAGCTATAGCCCGCGTGAAAGCTGTCTTTCAACGCACTGAAAGGTTTCACCGCAAGAAACACATTTTTAGAAAGAAACCATTTTTTTAACATAATTCATAATCGTAGATGAGAAATTGAATGGAATAACCATGAGTGGATGCTTATTTTACCTGATTATTGGCGAAATTTTTATCGTCTGATGGGGCAAATCACAAAAATACTTGACGAGGCTCAATGAAATCCTTATAGTTCGCACGTCCTAATCACGGTGAGATGTCCGAGTGGTTGAAGGAGCACGCCTGGAAAGCGTGTATGTGGGAAACTGCATCGAGGGTTCGAATCCCTCTCTCACCGCCATTCTTAATGAATTTTCTTTTTTAATCTTTATTTGTTCCAATCTATTTCAGTTATACTGAGCAACATTTTCAACAATAAAAACACGTTAAAAAATCACCGCACTTTTATGTGTTGGCATATCCTTTTGATGCTTGAATTTACGGAATCCACCCCAATATTAGGCGAAATCAACGGAATTTAGATAAGAGAGTACATGATGAGAGCAAAAAAATCAGAATTACAAACCATACCGGTATTGCCATTGCGCGATGTCGTCGTGTTTCCTTTTATGGTCATGCCGTTATTTGTAGGCAGACCAAGATCCATTAGCAGCCTTGATGATGCCATGAATAATGGCAAACAGCTGTTATTGGTTTCGCAAAAACAGGCAGAATTAGAAGAACCGTCCATTGACGATTTATATGATGTCGGCACCATTGCCAATATTATCCAGTTGCTCAAACTTCCTGATGGCACCGTGAAAGTGTTAGTGGAAGGACAACAGCGCGCCAAAATTCATCAAATTGAAGATTCCGGTGAACATTTTCAAGCACAGGTAGAGCCGCTTAATAGCACGCTTGGTAATAAAAAAGAATTACAAGTTGTTCACAAAGCAGCCTTAGATGAATTCCAAAACTATGTGAATTTGAATAAGAAAGTACAGCCGGATATCCTTTCCGCACTTCAACAAATTGAAAATTTGGAACAAGTTAGTGACACCTTAGCCTCCCATTTACCGGTTTCCGTTGCCCAAAAACAAACCGTACTAGAAATGACCAATGTAGTGGAACGTTTTGAGTATTTGCTGGGTTTAATGCAGTCCGAAGCGGATCTATTACAGGTGGAAAAACGCATTCGTAGTCGCGTGAAAAAACAAATGGAAAAAAGTCAGCGCGATTATTACTTAAACGAACAAATTAAAGCCATTCAAAAAGAACTTGGCGAAGAAGAAAATGCGATAAGTGAAATTGAACAGCTTCGTCAAAAAATTGAAGAGGCAAGAATGCCTTTGGAAGCACGTGAAAAAGCCGAAGCTGAATTGCAAAAACTGAAAATGATGTCGCCAATGTCGGCTGAAGCCACTGTTGTGCGCAGTTATATTGACTGGATGATTCAAGTGCCTTGGCATAAACGCACCAAAGTGAAAAAAGATCTCGCTAAAGCACAAGAAATTTTAGATGCCGATCACTATGGTTTGGAGCGCGTGAAAGAGCGTATTTTGGAATACCTTGCCGTGCAAACCCGTTTAAATCAATTAAAAGGGCCAATTCTTTGCTTGGTAGGCCCTCCTGGTGTCGGTAAAACCTCTTTAGGACAATCTATTGCCAATGCAACAGGGCGTAAATATGTGCGTATGGCATTAGGCGGCGTGCGTGATGAAGCAGAAATTCGTGGTCACCGTAAAACCTATATTGGTTCCTTGCCAGGCAAATTGATTCAAAAAATGGCAAAAGTCGGTGTAAAAAACCCACTCTTTTTGTTAGATGAAATCGACAAAATGTCTTCTGATATGCGTGGCGATCCAGCTTCTGCTTTATTAGAGGTATTGGATCCGGAACAAAACGCCCATTTCAACGATCATTATTTGGAAGTGGACTACGATTTATCCGATGTCATGTTTGTGGCGACCTCAAACTCCATGCACATTCCAACGCCATTATTAGATCGTATGGAAGTGATTCGTTTATCCGGTTATACAGAAGATGAAAAACTGAATATCGCCACTCGCCATTTGATCAACAAACAAATGGAACGCAACGGGTTAAAAGCTGGTGAATTAACCATTGATGACAGTGCGATCGTGGATATTATCCGCTATTACACTCGCGAAGCCGGTGTGCGTAATTTAGAACGTGAAATTTCAAAAATATGCCGTAAAGCCGTAAAAACGTTACTGTTAGATAAGAAATTAAAATCCATCAAAGTGACGGCGAAAAATCTACACGATTACCTTGGCGTGAAACGCTTTGAATTTGGTCGTGCAGATACGCAAAATCGTGTTGGCGAAGTCACCGGTTTGGCATGGACGGAAGTCGGCGGCGATTTACTGACGATTGAAACCGCCTCAGTGCTAGGGAAAGGTAAACTCAGTTACACAGGCTCCTTGGGCGATGTAATGAAAGAATCCATTCAAGCGGCAATGACTGTCGTACGCGCCCGTGCAGATAAATTAGGCATTAATCCGGAATTCCACGAAAAACGCGATATTCATATTCACGTTCCGGACGGTGCGACACCAAAAGACGGTCCGAGCGCAGGGATTGCCATGTGCACCGCATTGGTATCCTGCTTAACCGGTAATCCGGTGAAATCGGAAGTGGCGATGACCGGTGAAATCAGCCTACGTGGCAAAGTATTACCAATTGGCGGTTTAAAAGAAAAATTATTGGCAGCCCACCGTGGCGGCATTAAAACAGTGATTATTCCAAAAGACAATGTGAAAGATTTGGAAGATATTCCGGAAAACGCCAAACGTGATTTGAACATTCATGCGGTAGAAACCATCGATGAAGTGTTAACCATTGCGTTGGAAAACCCACCAAGCGGTGTTGAGTTCGTAAAGCTTGAACCGATTTCTGCGGTGAAAAGCAGTCGTCGTAAGAAAAGTATTTCTCCAAGTGCGGTCAATTAATTAAACGTTTTTAAAAAGCCAAATTATCATCGAATAATTTGGCTTTTTTTATTTTGCTAGTGCGTGTAAAGGCGCTTTAGATTATAATCGTGCAAACTTTTGCTTTATTTTTATAGGATACGTTTCATGGTAATGGAAAAACTACACGGAGCCTCAACTAACTGGGCCTCCAAGTTTCTTTTTGGTTTTATTACTGTCACATTTGTTATCAGCTCGATGGCAGGTTATCTTTATACCCGAGTGGATAACTCAGCAGCAAAAGTGAACGGAGAAGAAATTTCACAACAAGCGTTTCAAAATCAATACAATATTGCATCACGTAATTTAACGCCTCAAGAAATCGATTCACCGGCACAAGTGGCCAATCTTAAACGTCAAGTACTTGCCTCTTTAATTGATCAAGAACTACTACGCCAATACGCTAACGAACTTAAATTAGGTGTTAGCGATGCACGTATTAAACAAGAAATCGTCACCACGCCAACTTTCCAAAATAATGGCAAATTTGACAATACGCTATATCAACAAACACTACAAAATAATGGGATTTCTGCTGAAACCTATGCCGGTTATGTTCGCGAAGCATTACGCCTAGAACAATTACAAAGCGGTTTAGGCACTACTACCTTTAGCGTCCCTGCTCAACAAGAAAAATTAGCAAAACTTTTCTTCCAAAGCCGTCAAATTCGTTTAGCAAATTTACCTTTAGCCAATGAAATTGCCAAACAAGAAGTTAGCGATGAAGAAATTCAAGCTTACTACGATGCACACAAAGCTGAGTTTACCATTCCGGAAACTGTAAAAGTACAATACCTCGACTTATCCGGCGCGGCGATGGAGAACAATATCAACATTACTGATGTAGAAATTGCACAATATTATCAAGATAATAAACCCCAATTCACAACCCAAGGACAACAACGCTTAGCCCATATTCAAGTAAAAACAGAACAGCAAGCACAAGAGCTATACCAACAGCTACAAAATGGAGCAAATTTTGCAGATTTGGCAAAAAATCACTCGATTGATCCAACCAGTGCAGAGCGCGGTGGGGATTTAAGCTGGGTAAGTGCGGGTGAATTTCCAAAAGTTTTTGAAGATGCTGCAAATGCCTTAGCTGTTGGTCAATATAGCCAACCGGTAAATCTTGACAATCACTACCATATTATTTTGGTGGAAGAACGCAAAGAGCCACAGTTACAACCATTAGAAAGCGTAAAAGCGCAGATCGCGGCACAAATCCGTCAAAACTTAGTCAATACACAATTTTATTCCGTTGAAAAACGTGTTGCAGAAAAAGCATTTGAAGATCCTTCTTCATTGAATGCGGCTGCAGAAGTAGGCGGTGTCAAAGTACAAGAAACGGCATATTTTTCTCGTGATGATATTCCTGCTGAACTGAATTATCCTAATGTCGTTTCTGCGGTTTTCGATTCTGATCTTTCCCAAGGCGGTAGCAACTCTGAACCGATGAACGTGGGTGAACAACATTCTGTCGTCGTTCGTGTGCTTGATCATAAACCTCAAAGCATCAAAACATTAGATGAAGCCAAAGCTGACATTACCGCACATTTAAAACATCAAAAAGCAGAAGCAGTCGTATTAGCTCAAGCAGAACAAATTGTCCAAAATTTATCTGAAGGCAAGTCTGTTGAAGGCGTAAAATTTGGTGCAGAACAAACTTGGGTCTTTGCCGAAAATAAAGATCCTGTGTTAAACAATACGGTATTTTCCATGGCGAAGCCGGAAGAAGGTAAAACTACCTATAAAGCCGCTAGCAATGCAAATGGTGATGTCGTTATCATTGCATTAGATAAAGTGGTTGATGGCGAATTAACCGAACAAGAGCAAAAGCAATTTGCCGTGCAAATTGAGCAACTCTCTCAAGTGAGCTTACAAAACAGTTTATTAAATGCACTACGCACTAAAGCGAAAATTGAGATAAACGACTCATTTATTAACCAAGAGCAATAATCAAGCGTAATGCCTATGATGTCATAGGCATTATTTTTGAGCTAAATTTGAGAAGCAACAGGCTTTGATATATTATTCCGCGATTTATTTTTCGCAGCGAACCGTCTAATATTAAGGAGATAAAAATGAAATTAGTTGAAGTCAAACACCCTTTAGTGAAACACAAATTGGGTTTAATGCGCGCAGCAGAAATTAACACGAAAAAATTCCGTGAATTGGCAACAGAAGTCGGAAGTCTATTAACTTATGAAGCGACATCCGATTTAGAAACGGAAAAAGTCATTATTGACGGTTGGTGCGGTCCGGTTGAGATTGACCAAATCAAAGGTAAAAAAGTCACTGTTGTACCGATTCTACGTGCAGGCCTTGGCATGATGGACGGTGTGTTAGAGCACGTTCCAAGTGCGCGTATCAGCGTTGTCGGTATGTACCGTAATGAAGAAACCCTTGAGCCGGTGCCTTATTTCCAAAAATTAGCCAGCGATTTAGATGAACGTTTAGCTATCGTTGTTGACCCGATGCTAGCAACCGGTGGTTCCATGATTGCAACCATCGATTTGCTCAAACAAAAAGGGTGCAAACACATTAAAGTTTTAGTATTAGTTGCCGCACCAGAAGGTCTTGCTGCATTAGAAAAAGCGCATCCGGACATTGAATTATACACCGCGGCAATTGATGATCACTTAAACGAAAACGGTTATATCATTCCGGGTTTAGGTGATGCAGGAGATAAAATTTTCGGTACGAAATAATCCTGAAACCGGAAATTTTATTAACACGTTAGGCGGATTTTTATCCGCCTCTTTTGCGGTCAAAAGAAATGAAAATGTTTCGAAAAATGACCGCACTTTTTAAGTTAATTCAGACAGAGAGTTGAAACTTACATGGCACATACAACACAAGCTGCAATCACGGAGCAACAGAGCTCCATTAAACAAGCATTTGTGGGTTTACAAATGCTATTCGTTGCCTTTGGTGCATTGGTTTTAGTACCGTTAATTACCGGATTAGATGCCAATACAGCCTTGCTCACCGCTGGTATCGGTACTTTATTATTCCAACTTTGTACCGGCAAACAAGTGCCGATTTTCTTGGCCTCTTCTTTTGCCTTTATTGCCCCGATTCAATATGGTGTCGCCACTTGGGGTATTCCTGCCACAATGGGCGGTTTAGCCTGTGCAGGCTTGGTTTATTTAGCGCTGAGTACATTAGTCAAATTACGTGGTGCTGCAGCATTAGAACGCATTTTCCCTCCAGTAGTCGTGGGTCCGGTCATTATTATCATCGGTATGGGCTTAGCGCCGGTCGCTGTCGATATGGCACTCGGTAAAAATAGCGCTTACCAATACAATGATGCTGTTTTAGTGTCTATGGTAACCCTCATCACAACCTTGTGCGTGGCGGTCTTCTCCAAAGGGCTAATGAAACTTATCCCAATTATGTTCGGTATCACCGTCGGTTATGTTCTATGCCTTTTCATGGGGCTCATTAATTTCCAACCGGTTTTAGAGGCGCCTTGGTTTAGTCTGCCAAACATCACCACACCTGAATTTAAATTGGAAGCCATTTTATATTTACTGCCAATTGCCATTGCGCCCGCCGTGGAACACGTAGGCGGCATTATGGCGATTAGTTCCGTCACCGGCAAAGACTTCATCAAAAAACCGGGCTTACATCGTACTTTGTTGGGTGATGGTATCGCAACGAGCGCAGCATCATTATTAGGCGGTCCACCAAATACAACCTATGCAGAAGTCACCGGTGCAGTCATGCTCACCCGTAATTTCAATCCAAATATCATGACTTGGGCGGCGGTCTGGGCAATTGCCATTTCCTTCTGTGGAAAAGTCGGTGCCTTTTTATCTACCATCCCAACCATCGTGATGGGCGGTATCATGATGTTGGTGTTTGGTTCCATTGCCGTTGTGGGCATGAGCACCTTGATCCGCGCCAAAGTCGATGTCACCGAGGCACGTAACCTTTGCATCATTGCGGTGGTCATGACATTTGGTATCGGTAACATGTTCGTTGACGTCGGTGGTGTGTCCTTAAAAGGAATCAGCCTTTGTGCCGTGGTTGCCATCATTTTGAACTTGGTATTACCTAAAGCGAAAAACGAAGCCGCATAAAAGGCATATGTAACAGTCATTAGCGGAAAGGAAAAATATCCGCTAATGACTTTCTAATTTTAAAAATTTCGTTTATTCTTACCAGACTTTTCAGCATTTTCGGTATTTGATTTGAGCGAGCCATATTTCCAACTTCCTCTCCCTATTCATCAATTTGATAATGACACCCTGGAAAATTTCTACGCGGAAAACAATCAGCTTCTGCTCAGCTCTCTACAAAAAAACTTTTCCCATCTCAGCCAACCTTTTTTCTATCTTTGGGGTCAGCGTGGTTACGGGAAAAGCCATCTATTAAAAGCTATTTGTCATCATTACTTAACGCATCAACGACCTGCGCTATACGTGCCTTTGAATAAAGCACAATATTTCTCTCCGGCAGTACTGGAAAATCTAGAGCAACAAGAATTAGTGTGTTTGGATGATTTACAAGAAGTGATTGGCAATCCGGATTGGGAAGTGGCTATTTTCGATTTAATTAATCGAATCCGAGAAACCGGAAAAACGCTTTTAGTGATCAGCGCGGATCAATCTCCGACCAATTTATCAGCCCATTTACCGGATTTGGCGTCTCGTCTTACATGGGGCGAAGTGTATCAATTAATGCCGGTAAATGATCAACAAAAGATAGCGGTCTTACAACTGGCGGCACATCAACGCGGCATTGAATTACCTGACGAAACGGCTAATTTTCTCTTCAAACGTTTAGAACGGGATATGAAAACCTTATTTAATGCGTTAGAAAAACTCGATCAAGCTTCATTACAGGCGCAACGTAAACTAACGATTCCCTTCGTTAAAGAAATTTTATCTTTATAATTGCTGTTATAACCATCTACGCGTACGCTGGCAATAGTCTGTAAACTCAGCCCCAAATAAACGCTTGAGTCCCTCTTCTTCCGGTTTAATTTGGAATTTGGTGACATACCAAATAAATAACCCTACACCAAACAACGCCGACAGTGAACCGAGATAAACCATCCAAGCCAATAAAATAAAAACAAGGCTGAGATACATCGGATTTCTGCTCAAACGATAAATACCACCGGTGACTAATTGAGAAGCCGTTTCAAGTTGAAAGGGATTCAAGGTTGTTTTCGCCAATAAAAACTGCAAAACACTGGCTGCTCCAATGACGCAACCCATTCCGCCGAATACAATCACCAACCACAAAGAAGAGGGAAATTGCAAAACAGGCGGAAGGAATTTCATCAACAATGCACAAAAAACAAAAATTAATGGCGGTGGAACGGGGATGTGACATTTATTCAATGACATAGGCATACCTTATTCAGGACAAAAGAAAGGCTTGGGAAAACCAAGCCTCAAAAACTATAAATTATTTAACCGCACTTGAATGAGTTGTTGCTCTAACGGCGTAGCATTCTGTTGAGCTTGCTGATAAGCGCTTTTCGCTGCGTCCTTATCACCTTTCGCCAACTGAATATCGCCGACCAACATATTCTTAGCGCCATTCCAAGCTTGATCTTTCACTAACTTCAAACTTTCCAACGCAGGATCAAATTGCCCAAGTTGGAATTGCACCGCAGCCAAACGTAATGCACTGACAGAAGATAAAACATCATCCGTTGATTGTGCTACTGCCTGTTTTAACGCGTCTTCAGCCTGTGCAAAATCTTGATTCTCTACCGCAATCTTTGCTTTATCTAACAACGCTAACACCGCATAGCCGGTTTTCTCATTATTTTTGATAAATTGAGAAAACTGCTCTTCTTGTGCTTTCGGATCTTTTGCATAGTTAAACAACACTTGCTCATACTCGGCAGAGGCATTGTGGATTTTCTGTAACTGATGAGATTGCCAGTAGTTCCAACCGAATACGCCACCAAATGCAATGACAAAACAAACAATAATAAACTTATAGTTTTCTTGCCACCACGCTTTAATAGCACTGAGTTCTTGTTCTTCTTCAATGGTATACGCCATATTTTTTCCTTATTTGAATGTGTTTTGAATGTGATTAATGATGTCGCCTAATGCCACAACCGCTTGTTCACTATGTTGCAACAAGTTTTTTACCACCACTTGTTGGTTTTTCACTTCATCTTCGCCGATGACCAAGGCTAACTTCGCTCCACTTTTATCGGCTCGTTTAAATTGTTTTTTGAAATTCCCACCACTGCAGTGTAAAAGCGTACGTAAGTGCGGTAATTCTGAACGAAGTTTTTCCGCCAAATTAAAGGCTGCTACGGTAGTGCCTTCGCCTTGATAAACGATGTAAATATCCACCGCACTTGGCAAGGTAATCTGTGTATTCACTTCCTGTACCAACAGGACTAAACGCTCCAAGCCCATAGCAAAGCCAACACCACTTGTGGCATGACCGCCTAGCTGTTCAACCAACCCATCGTAACGACCACCACCGCAGACGGTACCTTGCGCGCCTAAAGCGGATGTCACCCATTCAAATACGGTTTTGTTGTAATAATCCAAGCCGCGCACTAATTTTTGATTGATTTCGTATTGAATCCCTAAATTATCAAGCAAGGCGCATAATTGCGCAAAATGTTCGCGGGAATCATCGTCAAGATAATCGTGTAATTTCGGTGCATCATTTAGCACTTCTTGAACACGTTGATCTTTACTGTCCAAAATCCGTAACGGATTGGTGGTTAAACGACGTTTGCTGTCTTCATCTAAAATATCGATGTGATTTTGTAAAAAATCGACTAAGGCTTGACGATAATTTTTACGCGCCTCTAATGAACCGATGGAGTTAAGTTGAAGCGTAACATGGTCAAAAATGCCTAAATCCTTCCATAAACGGGCGGTTAAGGCGATAAGCTCCGCATCAATTTCCGGATTAGGAATCCCGAAAATCTCCACGCCCACTTGATGGAACTGACGATAACGACCTTTTTGCGGACGTTCATAACGGAACATCGGCCCCATATACCATAAACGTTGTTCTTGGTTGTACAACAAACCGTGCTCGATACCGGCGCGAACACAACCTGCCGTGCCTTCCGGACGCAAAGTCAAACTTTCTTCATCACGGTCATCAAACGTAAACATTTCTTTTTCCACCACATCGGTGACTTCACCGATAGCGCGGGCGAATAACGGTGTGCTTTCCACAATTGGCATACGGATTTCCGCGTAACCATACGCACTTAAAACAGACCGCACTTTATTCTCAACCCATTGCCATAGGGGAGTTTCTGTTGGTAAGCAATCGTTCATTCCACGAATTGCCTGAATAGTTTTTGCCACAATAACTTCCTGTGTTTATTAAAAATTAAAGAATACGATTTTTAGGATCTTGCTGCGCAACACGAGCGCGGATTTTTGCTTCTAATTGATTAATCAAATCATCGTTATCAAAACGTTCTTTCTGGCGCTCACCGTCAAGATAATAGCCGCTTTTCTTATTGCCGCCGGTGACACCTAAATCAGACACCAACGCCTCTCCCGGACCATTGACGACACAGCCGATAATTGACACATCCATCGGCGTAATAATATCTTCCAAACGTTGTTCCAGCGCATTTACCGTGCCAATCACATCAAATTCCTGACGAGAACAGGTTGGGCAAGCAATAAAGTTAATGCCACGAGAACGAATACGCAGTGATTTTAAAATATCAAAGCCCACTTTGATTTCTTCTACAGGATCCGCAGCTAAAGACACCCGCAACGTGTCACCGATCCCTTCAGCCAATAACATACCTAATCCGATGGCAGATTTCACTGCACCGGCACGCGCACCACCGGCTTCAGTAATACCTAAATGCAAGGGCTGTTTAATCGCCTTGGCAAGTAAACGATAGGATTCCACCGCCAAATACACATCGGAGGCTTTAACACTCACTTTAAATTGATCGAAGTTCAAACGATCTAAAATTTCAACATGGCGCAATGCCGATTCCAACAAGGCTTGTGGCGTCGGTTCACCGTATTTTTCCTGAATGTCTTTTTCCAGTGAACCGGCATTCACCCCAATACGAATTGGGATATTTTTATCTTTAGCGCAATCCACCACGGCGCGAATACGATCTTCACGTCCGATATTACCCGGATTGATACGCAAACAGTCCACACCATATTCGGCGACTTTCAACGCAATGCGGTAATCAAAATGAATATCAGCGACTAATGGCACGCTCACTTGCTGTTTAATTAATTTGAAGGCTTCCGCCGCTTCCATGGTTGGCACGGACACCCGTACAATATCGGCACCTACGCGCTCTAACGATTTGATTTGCGCGACCGTGGCCTCAACATCGGTAGTTCTTGTGTTGGTCATAGACTGTACCGCAATCGGTGCATCACCACCGATAGGTACATTCCCCACATAAATTTTCGTGGATTCTCTACGCTGAATTTTTGGCTTTTCTAACATTGTTCGCCCATTATTGAGGTAATTTAAATTTTGCGACACGCCCGTCAAGTGTTAATGGGAAAGCTTCGCCTCTATAAATAATTTTGACATTCCCCGGCGCACCGATAATTAAAGAATAAGGCTCTTCTTCGTTAAAACTTAACACATCGCCTTGCTTATATTCTTTTTGTGCTAACACCTTACGATTTTTGTCTTTTACACTAATCCAGCAATTACCGATCACTTCAATGTATAAATTATCATTTGTCGCGACCGCAGAAACATTTGGATTTTCCACCGCACTTTCAGTTACAGAAGATGTTGTAGTTGTAGCGGCGGTTTCCATTGGTGAACTTTCAGGCATGGCTGCCGTTTGCTCTGCACCGTTGATTTTGGTCATTTCCGATTGCAACACATTTGCCGGTGTGACTTCTGTTTCAACAACTACTGGTGTAGCAACCACATTCTCTTGCGGCTTAACTTCAACAGTAGCCTCAGTCGATACTGGTTCAACAAGATGATTTTCTGCCTGACTAATCGGCTGTGTCACCACAGACACATTATCAACATTGGTTACTGTCGCTGGCGTTTCTGTTGAGAATTGGGTATAAGAATTCACTAAATTATCACGCTCTGCATTGGATTGCTGATGGCTTTCCCACCACCACATGCCTGTCATGCCAAGCACCACAAGCACAACTAAGGTGGTCAAATAACCTACCCAACGATTATGAGAGGAATATTGATTAACAGAGCTGGTCGCACGAGCATTTTTACCTAAGTCATTTTGTTGCTCGTCACCAAAATCAATCACATTCAGCCATTCGCTGTCTGCAATCTTGAGAAATTTTGCATAGCTACGCACATAGCCACGTACAAAAGTTGCAGGCGTTGAGCCATGAATAAATCGATTATTTTCAATATCTTGCAGAATTGAAGGACGTAATGAAATGGCTTGAGAAACGGCTTCCAATGAAAGATTTAAAGCTTCTCTTGCCAAACGAAATTTATCACCAATGGTGATTTCTTGTGCACTATGTTGTGATTCTTGAGTTGTTTTAGATGTATTCATAGGAATGGTATTTTTAGCTAAAAATTAAGTGCTAAAGTTTAAGGTGGTAAGGCAGGTTTTGCAACAGTTATATGGCGTTATTGTTATCTGACATGGAAATTGTCACACTGTACAAAATCAATTTTAAATGGCATTTTCACCTATTTTCGGAGAACAAAAGCAATCACAAAATAATTGGCTAAAAACACTGGCAAAAATGACCGCACTTTGATCGACTATTGTGCCCGCAAAGCTAATTTTTTTGCTCTTTCCGGATCCATTTTTTCAAGCATTAACAGATTTTCCTGATAAACCGTTAAATCCTTTGCTGATAAAGCACAGAGTGCAAGATTTTCGTAAGTATCAGTCTGCCGATAATAATTAGGCGCCTTTAATGCTTTATGGAATTGCTCATAGGCGGCAGAATATTTACCTTGCAAACAAAGAAAGGTACCGAAATTATTGAAAACATCACCTTGCTTTTTGTCTAACTTAATAGCAGTCAAATAGGCTTTCTCTGCTTGAATCACATCGCCCTGTTGCTGATAAAAATAAGCGCGCACCGCATGCACTAAATAGTCATCGGGCGCATAAGAAAGCGCGCGATCTAAATTTGCCTTGGCTTGATTGTAATCTCGTTGCTGCAAATAGCCCAGCGCTAATTCAACACGAGCTTTTGCCGCCTGTTGTTTATCAAAATCAGATGATACCTGTTGGGAAACACAGGCAGAAAACAGAAAGGGGAAAATAAACGGTATGATTCGAGTAAAGAACGAGAAATGAACCATTTATTTTCCTCCGAGTTTGAATGGTTACTGAACTTGAACGGCAATCGCCTCGCCAAAACGTTTTTTCTGTGCAGTACGTTTAGTCCGGTCAATGACATCGCCGGCTAATTGTCCGCAGGCAGCATCAATGTCGTCGCCACGGGTTTTGCGCACAATCACGGTTAAACCGTATTCCATCAAGGTTTTTTGGAATCGGTCAATACGCGTATTAGAACTTTTCGCATAAGGTGCTTCCGGGAACGGATTCCATGGAATCAAATTGATTTTACATGGCGTATTTTTTAACACTTCTGCTAATTGATGCGCGTGTTCCACATGATCATTCACATGATCCAACATGACATATTCGATGGTCACTTTGCCATGGTTGGCGTTGGAAACGCTTAAATAGCGATTCACCGAATCAATCAAGGTTTTGATATTGTATTTTTTGTTTAGTGGCACGATTTCATCACGCAATTCATCGTTTGGTGCGTGCAAGGAAATCGCTAATGCCACATCAATCATTTTGCTTAAATTATCGAGCGCCGGTACCACACCTGAAGTGGATAATGTCACACGGCGTTTGGATAGTCCGTAGGCAAAATCGTCCAACATAATTTCCATCGCCGGCACCACATTCGCCACATTCAATAGCGGTTCGCCCATGCCCATCATTACCACATTGGTAATCGGGCGCACGCCTGTCACACCAAAATTGCCGATGATTTTCGATGCGCGCCATACTTGCCCAATAATTTCCGACACCGTTAAATTACGGTTAAAACCTTGTTGCGCGGTAGAACAAAAAGTACAAGCCAATGCGCAACCAACCTGTGAAGAAACGCATAACGTGGCGCGATCCGCTTCCGGAATGTACACGGTTTCTACTTGCTGATCGCCGACCTGCATCGCCCATTTAATGGTGCCGTCAGCAGAACGCTGTTCCACCGCCACTTCCGGGGCTTTAATTTCTGCCACGGACTTTAATTTTTCCCGTAATTTTTTGTTTAAATTGGTCATATTGTCGAAATTGTCTTCACCAAAATGGTAAATCCATTTCACCAACTGATCGGCGCGGAACGGTTTTTCACCTAATTCGGCAAAAAATTCACGCATCTGCGCACGGGTTAAATTCATTAAATTGACTTTTTTTGCCGGTTCGGCAACAGCTTGCGCTGATACTGTTTGTTCTGACATGGAGCCTCGTTATTACACATTACGGCGGATACCGAAATTTCTTGGTTACATTTTAAACAATAGAAAAAATAAGGGTGCGATTGTACTGATTTCGGTTTCATTAATCTAGCGATTTTGTATGCACCGCACAAACGTTCAGAAAAATGACCGCACTTTTTTGTGAAGCAGATCGAGAAACGAGAAAAAAGAAGGTGTTTTTTTATGGGAAATAAGCCGAAACGAAGCAATAAACGGAGCGGTTAGTTTTCTTCATTTTCCACCCCAATCCAATTTAATTGGGTTTTACATTTGCGACAGAAATACACCGCACTTTCACGCTGAATTTTATTATGACGGCGGACGCTGAGCTTATGAGTTTGACAAGCACAGTGATATGTAAAGGTTTTTCCCTGCACGGAAGATAAATCAAATTGGTGGTAGGTTTCTGCGGGCAAATGGAATATCTCTTGCATCACAAATTGCCATTCTTTGCCATGAGGTTGCACATGGCCATAATGCTGATAAACCACAATATGGGCCAACTCATGCAATACCACTTGCTGAATAAATTCTTCCGAATTTTCCAACAATAAAGTGCGGTTAAAATTGATGGTATTTCGTTGCAAATAGGCAACACCTGCCTTGACACCTTTTAATTCATAATGAATTTGCGGAGGTATAAAAACTTGTTTGAAATATTCTTCCGTCACCTGTAAACCATATTGAATACGGCGGAGAATTTGCATTTTTACAATACGAAAATGATTTTCAGTTTGCATAACAAATAAATTGAGTTTAAAGGTTGTTGCATTTTTTAAATATAATAAAAAAATTAAAAATTAATTTATTCTTTTGATTTCAATTAATTATACATCAACATTCCATATGCATTAAATTGATTTTCCTGCTACAATTAGCATAATTTTTATACCAACAAAATGTTCTTTTCTATTTCTATATAACATAACAGGAGGAAACACATTATGTTACTTAATACCAAGGAAAAATTCAGAAAGACATTTCTGAGCACATTGATTGTCTCTTCTTTATCAATTCCTACACTGGCCGTTGCTGCTGATATCACGTTGGCTCCTATTGATAAAACCCAAGAAACGGGAGAGCCTGTAGGATATGAACCGACAGATAAAAACACGGTTATTACCAACGATGTTAAGATTGATATCACAGCAGATAAGAACAAACATGACAAAACTCGTCCTAAAGGCATTATTGTCCGTGGTGATAGAACATTAGATATTCAAGGTAAAACCAATGTTGATGTCACCTTTGTCAATGAAAACTGGCTTGATTTAGCCTCAGCTGATACCAATGCAGCTTATGGCATTGCAGTCGGTTATGATTGGCGTGGTGGTGCACCAACCGATACAGCAAAATTGACTTTACATGATGATGCTGAAATCAACGTTGATAACGGGCCAGGTACTAGACCTTTATTTGGTCACCAATTATCCGGAGTAAGAGTTTTCCAAAAAAATGGGGCTGTTCCAATTTTTAATTCCAAGAAAAAACTCACCATCAATGTGGAAGATAAAACAACCGCCAAAAATGGCAGTTATTTAGTCGGCATTTACATTAATGGTAATGGTGCAGAAGCCAATTTAAAAGATTCAGAGATTACAATCAAAGCTAATGGTACTTCTTCCGCCGCTATAAAAATCGGCAAACCTGGTGATAATATACCTGCCGATTATAAAGGTGCTGTAGTCAACTCTACCGGAAAAATGGTGCTTGATACGACAGCAACGAAAGATTCTGCAGCCGTTCGTCTCTTTGGCACAAAATCCCGCTTAATTGCTGATTCAGACACAAGTAGTGGTGAAATTAAATCAGGCAGCTCGGCTATCGTATTTGACACAATGGATGTCCTCCTACGTGGAGAAAAATATAGAGAACAAGAAGTTCGTTTAAATAATACTAAAATCAAAACGGTTTCAGATGACGCTTCCCTCATTGTTGCACAAGAAAATTTAGACGATGCAAAAGACGGTGATGCTAAATTCCTCCTCAAGGGTAAAGAAAGTGAAGCGAAAGCTGCTAAAAATGGTTGGTTAGTAGAAGCAAAAGCCGGTCAATTGAGAACATCTAACCTCAGTGTTGCTATCGATAATCAAGCAAAAGTTATTGGTTTAATGCATCAAGGTTCTAATGCCAACGAGAACTCTAAATTAGATGTTAAATTAGACAATCAAGCTACTTGGGAACTGGCCCAAAAAGAAGATGAAGCTGAACAACGTTCTACCATTAATGCGTTAACGCTAAATAATGGTAGTGTATTGGATGCTTCTAAACACATCCCTACAGGCTCTGCCGGAACAGATTATAAAGTCAAACTGGTTAAACAAGACGGTTCTGACGGCACATTAACCAATAATAATAGTGAAATCACACTTGCCAATGGTTCTTACGGAGACAAATTCACTGTGGAAGGCAACTACACAGCGAATAACGGCGTTCTAAAAGTGAATACTCAGTGGAATACCAATGATCCGAATAACGGCAAATCTGACTTGTTAGAAGTCACCGGCAATGTAGAAGGTGTAACAAAAGTTGTGAGCCTAAAAGCAAATGGTGCGGAAAACTTAGTTGACGGTTCTATTGGCTCTATCGCTTCAGATTTAGGCAAAAACAGTACCGCAGTTATTCGTGTCCAAGGCTCAAGCAATTTACATAACTTTACCGGTATGACAAGAACCACCGGTGCAGGTGAACTACAATTAGCTTCTAAACGAGTCGGTAACGCAACCGAATATTTCTGGACAGTGACTTCAACAAATGGTGACGCAATTTATGTACCTTCCGTACCGGGCTACACACTTGCGCCAAAATTGAACTTAGAAGTGGGCTATGAAACAGTCGGCACATTACACCAACGTCGCGGTGAAAATCAGGCGCTTTCTTGGGAAAAATCTCAAGCAAACAACCAAACTTGGGGACGTATTATCGGTAAACACCTTGCTTTGGATGGTAAAGAGCGTTTGAACCTAACGGCTAACCTTTCCGGTTTCCAATTCGGTCACGACTTTGATGTTACTTCTACTGAAAACGGCGGAAAACGTTTAACCGGTATTTATGCGGGTTACACGCACGCAAATTCAAAATTCTATGACGAATATCGTGCTGAAAATGGTGTTGTCCTTAATGACAAATACACCGGCAAAGCGAAAACCGAAAACTTCCATGCCGGCGTAACACATACGCGTTATGCTGAAAATGGCAGCTACTTAGACTTAGTGGGTCAACTTTCTTGGGTGAAAAATAAATATTACGCTCTTGATTCACAAGCTAAAAACCACGGTTTCGGCGTTGCATTATCAAGCGAAGTTGGTCATCCATTTGCTTTAGGTAAAGAAAAAATGAATAACGGTGACAGCTGGATCATTGAACCGCAAGCACAGTTAATCTATCAATACCTAGGATTAAGCCGCTTCAACGATGATCTACGTTCTGTACACCAAGACAAACAACACGGTTTACGTGGTCGCGTAGGTGCACGTCTTGCTTACAACGATCTAACCGCTCGTGAAAAAGTCAGAACCCTTTATTTCACTGCAAACTTATGGCATGACTTCAGAAATACTGCCGGTAGCAACATTGGTGCAGATAATATCAATGAAAAATTTGCGAAAACTTGGGGGGAATTTGGTGTAGGTACTCAACTTGCAACTAGTGCTAACTCACATATTTATGCAGATGTTCGCTACGAACACTCTTTAAGTGGCGCAAAACGTCAAGGCTATAAAGGCTCTGTCGGCATTAAATATTCTTGGTAATCCAAGTGTGAATTAACGTAAGTTACTCTTAATTTAAAGCGGATAAATGACAATAACATTTATCCGCTTTTTATTTCAGCTTGTCTCTTTACGCTTTTTAACAAAGAAAAAGTGCGGTCAATATTCAAAACGTTTCAAATATTGACCGTACTTTCTTTTCATCTTTAGCAAGTGTTGGAGAGAATTAACTCACCTCTTTTACGCGCAATTCTTTTGGCACTTCAAAGAACATATTTTCTTCTAGCCCCTGCAATTCTTCTACATCCGTGACGCCAAATTCTTTCATACGCGCAATCACCGATTGCACTAATTCTTCCGGCGCGGAAGCACCCGCGGTGACACCAATGGTTTGCACGCCATTAAACCAATCCGGCTGAATATCATTGGGATCATCAATTAACTTGGACGCCACCCCCATTCGAGAAGCCAACTCCGCCAAACGGTTAGAGTTAGAGGAGTTTTTGGAGCCTACCACGACCACTAAATCCGATTGTTTTGCCAGTTCACGCACCGCCTGTTGACGATTGGTTGTGGCATAACAAATGTCGTTTTTATGCGGGCCTTGAATCGCAGGATATTTTTCTTTTAACGCGCTGATGGTTTCCGCCGTGTCATCTAAAGACAGCGTGGTTTGCGTCATAAAGGTTAAATCATCGTTGTGGCTCACCGGGAGGTTAGCAATATCCTCAATACTTTCAATGAGATAAATGCCGCCCTCTTGGTTGCCGTATTGCCCCATGGTGCCTTCCACTTCCGGATGGCCTTTGTGCCCGATGAGAATCGCTTTCGTGCCTTTTTTACTGGCACGCGCCACTTGCATATGTACTTTGGTCACCAACGGACAAGTTGCATCAAAGACTTTCAAGCGACGATCTTTGGCTTCTTGGCGTACTGCTTGGGATACGCCATGAGCGGAGAAAATTACAATGGCACCATCCGGCACTTCGCTCAGTTCTTCTACAAAAATAGCCCCACGCTCACGCAAGCCGTTCACCACAAAACGGTTATGCACCACTTCGTGACGTACATAAATGGGCGCACCATGAATTTCCAACGCCAATTCAACAATACTGATGGCACGATCGACGCCGGCACAAAAACCGCGTGGGTTGGCTAAAATTATCTTCATTTTTGACCGCTCTTTTGTTTATTCTTATCACCTTTAAAGGCATCTAATGCCAGTAAACCGGCGCCGATACAAATGGCAATATCTGCCACATTAAACACCGGGTAATGATAAATGTCCCAATAAAAATCAAAGAAATCCACCACAAAACCGTTGTAGGCACGATCCACCATATTAGCAAGTGCACCACCAATAATCAGGGCATAAGCTGAATTTTGTAATTTTTGGTCGGCACGATTTTTCTTCATGAAATACGCCAGCATCAGAGAAATACTAATCGCCAACAGAATAAAGAAATATTTTTGCCAACCATCGTGATCCGCCAAAAAGCTGAATGCCGCGCCATAATTTCGTACATAAGTGAGATTAAACACCGGCAGAACATTCACGCTTTCATACAAATCAAATTTTTGTACCACGATATATTTCGTCAGCAAATCAAGCAAAAAAGCGACCGCACTTAGCCAGAGAAAAGAGAGTCCGGATTTTTGTTGGGACATAGTTTTTCCTAAATAAAATCATTATCAAAATTAGGTTGCCATTCTAGCACAAGGCAAGGTTTTATACAGAAAAACTGATTTGGAACATCATGAAAGAACAGAATTTCTCTATGACGGGGATCACAAAATTTAACAGCGCAATTTGTTTTTCCTGCTCTTTTTCGATAGACTCTGCGCCATTATTAGTCGGGGTGCCATTGGCTGAGATAATACCCGTGAACCTGAAACAGTTAACACTGACGTAGGAAACTAAATCATGTCTATATTGCCATTCTTTTTAAAAACATTCTTAAAATCCACCGCACTTTTCTGCCTCCCTCGCTAAGTTAGCCTGCGATGCATTGTCTCGATATCCAACATCTATGCTTGCAATTCGATCACAAGCCGCTGTTTGTCGATCTTCATTTTCGTGTAGAACAAGGGGAATGGGTTGTGCTACTTGGGCGTTCCGGTGTAGGGAAATCCACCTTACTTCGCGCCATTGCAGGATTGGAAAATGCAGCGATTACACAAGGGCATATCCAATTTGCCCCTCATACCAAAGCGGCTTGGTTAGCACAGCAAGACAGTTTATTCCCATGGCTTTCTGTGTTGAATAACGTGCAGTTGGCGCAGCACCTTAGCGGTCAGAAAAATGCCAAAACCCAAGAGAAAGCCAAAGAACTATTACATGCCGTCGGCATGGCGGCTCATTGGCATAAACCTTGTTATCAACTTTCCGGCGGACAACGTCAACGGGTGGCACTGGCCCGCACCTTAATGCAAGATGCCGATTTAATTTTAATGGACGAACCCTTTTCCGCCCTGGATGCGGTCACCCGTTTACAGTTACAAAATCTTGCCTGCGAACTGTTGCAAGGGAAAACGGTGATTTTGGTAACCCATGATCCGCAAGAAGCCATTCGTTTAGGCGAAAAAATTTATGTATTGCAAGGACAACCGGTGCAAATAAAACAGGTTGCTCAATTAGATCCCATAAAGCCCCATCAGCTTCACCAAGAGGCGCTGTGGTCGCTACAAAATAAGCTTATCGAACAATTAATGGCGGAGCCAACATGAAAAAAATAGCCCGTCTTATCTTATTAAGCGCCCTGTTCATTGCGTTCTGGCAAGGCATTATCAGTCTGTTTGATGTGCCGCCCTACTTATTGCCTACCCCGCTTGCTGTATGGCAACGATTAATGACGCAAGCGGACTTGCTCTTCATGCATGCCCAAATTACGTTGCTGGAAATTTTGTTAGGCTTATTTTTCGGTTTTCTATTCGGGCTATCCTCTGCGCTACTACTTACTCTTTCCCGCAAAATCTCGGCTTTCTTAATGCCATTATTAGTGATTTCACAAGCTATTCCGGTGTTTGCTATCGCGCCATTACTGGTGTTGTGGCTTGGTTATGGCATGGCATCCAAAATCACCATGGCGATTTTGATTATCTATTTTCCCGTCACGGCAGCCTGCTATGACGGCCTACGCAACACACCGAAACCCTGGCTTCAACTTGCCCAAACCTTGCGTATTTCACCTGCGGCAATGCTATTTAAAGTGCGTTTACCGGCGGCATTGCCCGCATTAGCATCAGGATTACGCATTGCCGTCTCCATTGCGCCCATTGGCGCCATTGTGGGGGAATGGGTCGGTTCTTCGGAAGGATTGGGCTATTTAATGTTACAAGCCAATGCCCGAATACAAATCGACTTAATGTTTGCGGCGCTATTTTTACTTTTACTCATGGCGCTTTGCCTGTATTTCATCGTGGATAAATTACTGCGCAAAGCCCTGCCGTGGGTAAGCTATGTGCATTAGGAGGAAAAATGCTCAACCAACTGATTAAAAACGCCCAGCCTTATTGGCAACAATATGTAGAACATGACTTTGTCAAACAGTTGGCAAATGGCACCTTGCCGGCAGAGTGCTTTCGTCATTATTTAAAACAGGATTACCTTTACCTGTTTCATTACAGTCGTGCATTTGCCTTGGGTATCTTTAAAGCCAAAAACTTTAGCCAAATGGAAATACCTCGAAAAAGCCTTGAAAGTATTTGTCAGGAAATTCAATTACATTTGGCCTATTGCCGACAATGGGGCATCAGTGAAGCGGAAATATTTGCCACCCAAGAAAGCGCCGCTTGTATTGCCTATACTCGCTATTTATTAGATTGCGGTGCCAGCGGCGGTTTAGCTGAAATTTATGCGGCCATTACGCCTTGTGCCGTAGGCTACGCACAAATCGCACGCTATATCACAGAAAACTACCCGCGCTTAGCCAATAATCCGTATCAAACTTGGATCGACACCTATGCTTCGGAGGCTTTTCAACAAGAAGCGGAAGAAACGTCTAACTTTTTGACCGCACTTTGTGCTGAATTTACGCCATCCCAACAAAACCAGATTCAACACATCTTTACGACGGCCACCCGCATGGAAATTGCCTTCTGGCAAATGGGGTTGGATCTCGCTTAACCACAAAAAGGAGCTACTATGAAAAAACATATTCTTTCAACATTGATTATCGGCGCGCTTTCACTTAGCGTTCAAGCCGCTGAAAAACAAAAACTATCTTTAATGCTGGATTGGTTTGTCAACCCGGATCACGCGGCGTTGATCGTTGCACAGCAAAAAGGCTTTTTTGCCGAACATAATCTGGAAGTGGATATTATTGAGCCTGCCGATCCATCGCTACCGCCTAAATTGGTCGCCGCCGGCAAAACAGATTTAGCCGTAGATTATCAACCGCAACTGCATATTCAAATAGATGAAAAACTACCTTTAGTGCGTATTGCGACATTGGCAGATTCTCCGCTAAACAGCTTGGTCACGTTAGAAAACAGCGGCATCAAAACCTTAGCGGATTTGAAAGGAAAGAAAATTGGCTATTCCGTTAGCGGTTTTGAAACAGCACTGCTGGATGCCATGTTGAAGTCGGCCAATTTAAGTAATAAAGATGTCCAACTGATTAACGTGAATTGGTCTCTCTCCCCTTCTTTAATTAGCAAACAAGTGGATGTGGTTATAGGTTCATTCCGCAATTTTGAATTGAATCAATTAGCCATTGAAGGTTATCAAGGTAAGGCGTTTTTCCCTGAACAGCATGGCGTGCCGACCTATGATGAATTAATTATCGTCGCCAATAAAGACAAGATTCATGAAGCGAAATACAAAGATTTTATCAGCGCGCTACAACAAGCCACCGATTACCTTTATGCACACCCGGAAGAAAGTTGGCAGCTTTTTGTCAGCTATAAACCGACAGAATTGGATAACGAGCTTAACCGCCGCGCCTGGAAAGACACGCTGCCTTATTTGAGTAAACAACCGGGTAGCTTTAATAAAGCGAACTATGAAAAAATGGCGGACTTTATGTTGCAACAAGGATTATTGAAATCGAAAACGGCGGTAGAACATTACGCCACGGAACTGAAAAAATAAATAAATGCTTTACGATCAAAAAGTGCGGTCAATTTTGACCGCACTTTTATTTAGACTTTACTGCATGATTAAGCGAAACGTCTCACTTCGCCGTTACCTGCAACGTTTTCTACGCAACGCGGGCAAAGTGTCGGATGTTCCGGATTCACGCCGATTTTGTCGGAATAATGCCAGCAACGTGGACATTTTTCACCGTTAGAACGTACAACACTTACTGCAATCCCCTCTAACTCGCCAACAGCCACATCTGCCGGTTTGTCTGCTAATGCTTTCACTTCCGCTTTTGAGGTAATTAACACGAAACGTAATTCATTGCCTAATTGTTCTAACAAGGCACGATATTCATCGTTAGCATAAACGGTCACTTCCGCTTCCAAACCGCCACCGATCACTTTGTCGTTACGGGCGATTTCTAACACACGGTTCACTTCAGAACGTACTTTGATCAGTTGCTGCCAGTAAGCATCATCTAATTTTTCGTTCGCACCCAAGCCGAATAAGCCTTCATAGAATTCTTCAGTGAAGACGAATTCTGCACGTGCAGTTGCCGTTTGTGGCAAGTAGCCCCACACTTCATCTGCGGTGAAGGAAAGGATCGGTGCCATCCAACGTACCAATGCTTCCGCGATGTGCCATAAAACGGTTTGGCAACTACGGCGCGCAAGGCTGTCTGCTTTGGTGGTGTATTGACGATCTTTGATAATATCAAGGTAGAACGAGCCCATTTCCACCGAACAGAAACGCATTAAGCGTTGCACCACGGCGTGGAATTGATAGTTATCATAAGCATCTTTGATTTCGTTTTGTGCTTCTAATGCACAAGCCACCGCCCAACGATCCAAGCTCATCATTTCTTCCGGTTTAACTGCATCACGTTGCGGATCGAAACCATTTAAGTTAGCTAATAAGAAACGTGCCGTGTTACGAATACGACGATAGCTGTCCGCCGCACGTTTTAAGATTTCATCAGAAACGGTCATTTCACCGGTATAGTCGGTAGAAGCCACCCATAAACGTAAAATGTCGCCACCGAATTTATCCATCACTTCTTGTGGCGTCACGATGTTGCCGATGGATTTTGACATTTTGCGGCCTTGACCATCCACGGTGAAGCCGTGAGTTAATACTTGTTTGTATGGTGCTTTGCTGTCTGTTGCGGTAGAAAGCATTAAAGAAGACATAAACCAACCACGGTGTTGGTCGGAACCTTCCAAATACATATCGATATCTTGACCATTAAATTCCGGACGATTCGCCACCACAGAAGAATAGGTTGATCCTGAGTCAAACCATACGTCAAGGGTATCAGGCACTTTACGATAGGTTTCTGCATCGGCGCCTAATAATTCTTTTTCGTCTAAATCCCACCATGCTTGAATACCGGCTTTCTCTACGCGTTTAGCCACTTCTTCAAGTAATTCTAAGGTGCGTGGGTGAAGTTCTTCGGTTTCTTTGTGCACGAATAACGTCATCGGCACGCCCCAAGTACGCTGACGGGAAATACACCAGTCCGGGCGGTTTTCCACCATTTTTTCGATACGCGCTTGACCCCAATCCGGAATCCAGCGAACTTGTTTGATTTCACCTAAGGCTTGTTGGCGTAAACCTTGTGTTTCCATGCCAATAAACCATTGTGGTGTCGCACGGAAAATAATTGGGGTTTTATGGCGCCAGCAGTGTGGGTAGCTGTGTTTGATTTTCTCAACTTTTAATAAGTTGCCCACTTCTTGCAATTTTTCAACAACCAATGGATTCGCTTCAAATACGCCTTTACCTGCAAAGAATTCAGTGGTTGAAATAAATTTACCGTCATTCGATACAAGACCCGCCATTGGTAAATTATATTTTTGTCCTACAATAAAGTCGTCCAAACCATGATCCGGTGCAGTGTGTACTAAACCTGTACCGCCATCGGTAGTCACGTGATCGCCTAAAATCACCGGCACAGTGAAATCATAGAACGGATGGTTAAAGCGTACTAACTCAAGCGCTTGACCTTTTACGGCCCCTAAAATTTCAACTTGTTCTACACCCACGGCTTTCGCCACCGATTCCACTAATTCAGCGGCTAAGATCACACGCTCATCACCAAGTTGGACTAGGTTGTATTCTAATTCTGCATTTACCGCAATCGCACGGTTAGATGGCATTGTCCAAGGTGTTGTTGTCCAAATGACTGCAGATAATTTGCCATGGCCTTTGCCTACTGCGTTAAATTTCTCTTCAATTTCTACCGCACTTACTGCAGGGAAACGCACATAAATGGACGGAGAAACTTTGTCTTCGTATTCCACTTCCGCTTCAGCCAAAGAAGAACCGCAATCCAAACACCAGTGCACCGGTTTAGATCCTTTGTATAAGTGGCCGTTAGCAATCACTTTGCCAAGCGTACGAATAATGTGTGCTTCGGTATCAAAGTTCATGGTCAAATAAGGGTTATCCCAATCGCCCAACACGCCTAAACGGATAAAGTCTTTTTTCTGTCCTTCCACTTGTTCCGCTGCATATTCACGGCATTTCGCCCGGAATTCGGCCGCAGAAATTTTCTCGTTTGGTTTGCCCACTAAGCCTTCTACTTTTAATTCAATCGGCAAACCGTGACAGTCCCAACCCGGAATATAAGGCGAGTCAAAACCTAACGCGGTTTTGGATTTCACGATAATATCTTTCAGAATTTTATTCACCGCATGACCGATATGAATGTTGCCGTTCGCATACGGAGGGCCATCATGCAAAATAAAGGATTTTTTGCCTTTTGAAGTTTCACGAATTTTTTGATAGAGATTTTTCTCATACCAGTTTTTCAACATCACAGGCTCGCGTTTGGCTAAATCGCCGCGCATTGGAAAGCCCGTTTCAGGGAGGTTAAGGGTATTTTTATAATCAGTCATTTTATATTCCAGTGTTATGTAAAAATTAAAATTTGTGTTCTATAAAGTGCGGTCAGTTTTGAAAACGTTTTTTGCCGTTTCTACATCCTTCGCAATTTGTGCTTTTAAATCGTCAAAAGAGGGAAATTTCATTTCATTGCGGATTTTATGACAGAGTTCTACATCCAACCATTGGGCATAAAGATCGCCTTGAAAATCAAATAAATGTGCTTCTAGTAATTGATTCACACCATTGATGGTCGGGCGGGTGCCGATATTCGCGACCCCATTAAAAAACGCGCCGGATTTTAACCGCACTTTGACGGCATACACGCCTTTGACCGGATTCACCTGACGATGCAAGCGAATATTCGCGGTCGGAAAGCCGATGGTGCGACCAAGCTCATTGCCATGAATCACGCGACCTAAAATACGATAAGGACGTCCAAGTAATTTTTCCGCCAACGTTAAATCGTCGTTTGCCAACGCCTCGCGAATCGCTGTACTACTGATTCTCAATTCATCTAAGCAAAAGCTACGGTTATCCTCTACGGTAAAACCAAACTTTTCACCGGCTTGTTGCAACAGTGCAAAATTGCCTTGGCGCTTAGCACCAAATTTAAAATCATCACCAATGCTTAAAAACTTCACATTTAATTTGCGCACCAGACAATCTTCAATAAATTGTTGCGCGGGTAAATTGGCAAAAGTGCGGTCGAATTTTGCCACAATCACCATGTCCACGCCTGCCTGTTTGAGATAACGCAATTTATCACGTAAACGCATCAAGCGTGCAGGCGCATTTTCAGCACAGAAATACTCGCGTGGCTGCGGTTCAAACAACATCACCACCATGGGTAAATGCAACTCATCGGCTTTTGTCCGCAAATGACGCAGAATGGCTTGATGTCCCAAATGCACTCCGTCAAAATTGCCGATAGTCAACGCGCAAGCGTGCAAATTTTGCGGTAAATTTCCCAAGCCACGAATCAGCTGCATTATTAAATTTGTTCCATTTAATTTCAGTGAAAAAAGATTTCGGTATTATACGCATAAATTAAGGCGTCACAAAAGCGAATTTCATGTGGTGTGCACGCCCATCAAATCCCGTTTACGAATACCTAACAACACTAATATTCCACCATAAACCATTGCGGCTAAAACGATCAACCACGCTAGCCAATGCACGCGGGTAAGAAAACTCATGGCATTCCATTCAATGAGTGTTGGGCTGTTATACCAAACCAACAGTCCCATCATGGCAGCGGCACAAAAAACTTTCAGAAAAAACACCGCACTTTGACGGCTAAAATGATAAACGTCCGCTTTTGCCAAACCACGATAAAGCAGATACGCGTTCAATGTTGCCGACATGGCAGACGCCATCGCCAAGCCTACGTAACTGAAAGGAATCGCTAATAAATTGAACGCCATGTTGCTTACCATGGCAATAATGCCGATTTTCACCGGCGTTTTGGTGTCTTGGCGGGCGTAATAACCATTCGCCAAAATCTTGATTAACATGAAGCTCAGAAGCCCTGCGTTAAAGCCCCAGAGGGAATAAGAGGCTGACTGCACATCGCTAAAGGTAAAGCTGCCGCGCATAAACAGCACGAGCAACATCGGTTGCGCCAACACAGCGATACCAATCATTGCTGGCACGCCGAGCAATAAAATCATGCGTACGCCCCAGTCCATTGTGTTGCGAAAATCCACCGCACTTTTGGCGTTATCATCGCGGTTTACATGATGGCGGGCAAGGGTCGGCAAAATCACCGTAGAAATGGCGATACCGAACAATCCAAGAGGAAACTCTAACAAGCGGTCGGAATAATATAGCCAGCTGATGGAACCCGTCATTAAAAAACTGGCGATAAAGGTATCAAGTAGCAAGTTGATTTGGCTCACGGAAACGCCAAATAAAGCAGGAATCATCAGTGTGCGGATTTTCTTCACGCCTTCGTCATGCCACGCCCATTTGGGTTTTACTAATAATTTAGCTTGATATAAGAAAGGCAGTTGAAACAGAAATTGTAATAACCCGCCGAGAAAGATCCCGATAGCCAAGCCTAAATCCGGATTTTCCAACTGCGGTGCCAACCAAAGTGCGGTGGCAATCATGGCAATATTGAGCAACACCGGCGAGAACGACATCACGCCGAATTTACCGATGGTATTTAGAATCGCACCGGACAGCGCAACGAAGGTCACAAACCATAAATAAGGAAAAGTGATTTTGAGTAGCAACGAGGCTTGCGTGAATTTTTCCGCATTCGGCCCGTCATTCAGCCAATCGACAAACCAACCTGTTCCGAAAATTGCCGCCACCACCGGCGAGCCGATCATCGCCAATAACGTAACGACGGTAACCAAGCCCCCCAAGGTGCCCGACACCTTGCCGATAAACTCGCGGGTTTTGGATAAATCACCGGATTTTTGATACTCCGCCAACACCGGCACAAACGCTTGTGAAAACGCCCCTTCGGCGAATAATCGGCGGAGGAAATTAGGAATACGGTTGGCGAATAAAAATACGTCTGCCGCCGCACCGGCACCGATTAAATTAGCAATCACTACATCGCGCACCAAGCCTAACACACGCGAAACGAGCGTCATACCGCTCACGATCATGCCGGATTTTAATAATCTTTTGCTCAAAACGAATTACTCTGAATGATAAAATTTGCCTAATTGTATAGAAATTTCGTTTTTACGCTATATTCTAAGGGAAAAAACTGTTAAAATCCCGCGCACATCGTTTGGTGAGCCCGTTTAGAAAGAGCTTGTTAAGTATAACGATGCCAACGTTCGGTTGTGTCTCACCGAAATCAACACAAAATTCCCGTTGACAAAAGTATAAGAAATCGGCATATTTACGCCCCTATTTTGTCACTATTAACTAACAGAAATTTTTAGGAGTTTGACCTTGGCTAATATCAAGTCAGCAAAAAAACGTGCGGTTCAATCTGAAAAACGCCGTCAACACAACGCAAGCCAACGCTCTATGATGCGTACTTACATCAAAAAAGTTTATGCTCAAGTAGCAGCGGGTGAGAAAGCAGCAGCTGAAGCAGCATTCGTTGAAATGCAAAAAGTTGTTGACCGCATGGCTTCTAAAGGCTTAATCCACGCTAACAAAGCAGCAAACCACAAATCTAAATTAGCTGCTCAAATCAAAAAATTAGCCTAATTTTTGCCTTATCATAAAAAAACCGCTCAAACGAGCGGTTTTTTGTTTTCGTGTTTTTTTGATTCTTCCCAAAGAGAAAACAATCATAAAAGCCACCGCACTTCCCTATCGCATTCGTCTTCGACGCTGATGAAACGCTTTGCTCGTGGATGGCATTGTTTTGTTACTTGGCGTAGGTGTTTTTTCCACAACATGAACATGCTTACGGCTGCGGCGATAGTGGCTGAGGAAATAATGAAAACTGCTGGCAAACAGAATTCCAACGAGAAAAACAATGACAATTTCACCATATAATCGATAAAAAATTTGATTGATTTTACTTTGGGTCGTTTGTCCGTATTTGGCATCAAAAGTGACGCGTAAAAAGCCTTCCAGGCCGTTTGGGGAATAAATAGGTTCCACAATTTGCTGAGAATCCGCTTCCTTTTCTTCTTTATCCAAGCCCAACAAACTGCGTATATCTGACGAGTTGGTGCTTTGTGCTAATAATTCACCATTACGCGCATACACTGCCGCATCCAGTACAAATTCTTCTTTGGTGAAATTATCCAAATTCTCCACTAACCGTTCTGTTTTCGCATTATTCACCAACAACATCGAAAATAGATTCGCTTGCTGGCGTGCCAATAAATGAGAAATATTAGCGACCTGATTTACACTGGCTAGCTGTGAGCCGATTTTAAATTGTTGTACGCCAAATAAAATGACTGCCATGATGCCCGCGCATAACAAAACAATGCCAAAGAACATCATAAATTTAATCACTTTTTCTTTTGTTAAATGCAAGTTATTTTCCCCAAAGTTTAATAAGTAAGCTAGAATACAGTGCTTTTAAAAACCGCCACAATTTACAGGATTTTTATGCAAACACAAAATCTTAACGCCATTATGGCGCATTTTTCTGAACTTCCTGCACCATTTATTGCTGACAAGCCCTATCATTCGGATCAGGCGTTTATTCTCTATTCCAACAGCCTAAATCTCACAAAGTTACAAACCTTTCAGCAAAAGTGCGGTGAAAATTTTTTGTGTTTTTCCGCGTGGAATGTGTTGCATAACACCGTGGTATTGCTCAAAGGCGAGTGGAAAGCGGAGTGGATTGGTATTGCCCATGAATTAGCTCTGGATATTGCGCCGCTAAACTTTCACGCCAGTTTGAAGCAAGCGGGATTATTGGTGATGGACATGGATTCCACCGCCATCCAAATTGAATGTATCGATGAAATCGCCAAGCTTGCCGGCACCGGTGAGATGGTTTCCGCCATTACGGAACGCGCCATGCGTGGTGAACTCGATTTTAGCCAAAGCCTGCGCCAACGGGTTGCCACCTTAAAAGATGCGCCGGAAGGCATTTTGCAAGAGGTCAAACAGCATTTACCGCTGATGCCGGGATTAGTCGAAACAGTCAAAGAACTCAAAAATCACGGTTGGAAAGTGGCCATTGCTTCCGGTGGATTTACCTATTTTGCCGAAGTATTACAACAAAAACTCGGCTTAGATTTCATTGCAGCCAATCAATTCGAGATTATTGACGGCAAACTTACAGGCAACGTACAAGGCGCCATTGTGGATGCACAATACAAAGCGCAAACCTTACAACAGTTAGCACAACAATTTAACATTGCCACTGAAAACACCGTTGCCATCGGCGACGGCGCCAACGATCTCGCCATGATGCAAGTTGCCGATGTCGGCGTGGCTTATCACGCCAAACCAAAAGTACAACAATTGGCGCAAGTTATCATCAACTTCACCGATTTAACCGCACTTTTATGTATTTTAAGTGCAAACGACAAAATGAAATAAGGAGAAAACCATGCCATCATTCGACATTGTTTCCGAAATCAGCGGACACGAAATCCGCAACGCCGTGGAAAACGCCAACCGCGAACTCACTAATCGTTGGGATTTCCGTAACGTACAAGCTGCGATCGAATTTAACGAAAAAAACGAAAGCATTAAAGTGAGCAGCGAATCGGATTTCCAAGTGGAGCAACTCATCGACATCTTACGTAACGCTTGTATTAAACGTAACATCGAATCCACTTCCTTAGACATCCCTGCTGACTATGAACACAGCGGCAAAACGTACAGCAAAGAAATCAAGCTGAAACAAGGCATTGAAACCGACATGGCGAAAAAGCTCACTAAGCTTATCAAAGATTCCAAAATCAAAGTGCAAAGCCAAATCCAAGGCGAGCAAGTCCGTGTTACCGGAAAATCCCGCGATGATTTACAAGCCGTGATTCAACTCGTCAAAACAGCGGAACTGGGGCAACCATTCCAATTCAATAATTTCCGCGATTAAAAACGCGTTCAAAAACGACCGCACTTTGGATAATTAAAGTGCGGTTTCCTTTTCCCTTCATTGAGAAAAAACCGACTTTCCGCTACAATACGCCACTATTTTTATTCACGTAAACAGACTATGTCAGAAATTAAGTTAATTGTTGGGCTTGGCAATCCCGGCGATAAATACACAGACACCCGCCACAATGCCGGAGAATGGTTAATTGCGCGTTTAGCACGGCGGTTTAATGTCACATTAAATGCGGAAAATAAGTTTTTCGGGAACGTGGGAAAAACGCTGATGAACGGCAAAGAAATCCGTTTTTTGGTGCCAACAACCTTTATGAATTTAAGCGGTAAAGCGGTTGGCGCATTGGCGAATTTTTATCGTATCAAACCCGAAGAAATTTTAGTCTTACATGATGAACTAGATTTACCGCCCGGCAGCGTTAAACTGAAATTAGGCGGTGGACATGGCGGACACAACGGCTTAAAAGACATTGTTGCCGCATTGGGCAATAACAACAATTTCTATCGTCTGCGTATTGGAATCGGCCACCCGGGACATCGTGATTTAGTGGCAGGTTATGTGTTAAACAAACCGTCACCCAGTGAGCGTGAAGCGCTTGAAAAAGCCCTGGATGAAGCGGCAAATTGTGTGGAACTGCTTTTCAAAGACGGCATCGTCAAAGCCACTAATCGACTGAATAGCTTTAAAATTTAACCGAAAAGTGCGGTAAAAAAACAGGGTAAATTTCAACCGCACTTTTCTTCACCAATAAGGAAAAATTATGGGATTCAAATGTGGTATCGTGGGTCTGCCAAATGTGGGCAAATCCACACTTTTCAACGCCTTAACCAAAGCCGGCATTGAGGCGGCAAACTATCCGTTTTGCACCATTGAGCCAAATACCGGTGTGGTGCCAATGCCGGATCCGCGTTTAGACGCCTTAGCAGAAATCGTCAAACCTGAACGCGTATTGCCAACCACCATGGAATTTGTGGATATCGCAGGTTTGGTGGCCGGTGCGAGTAAAGGTGAAGGCTTGGGTAACAAATTCTTAGCTAATATCCGTGAAACGGACGCCATTGGCCATGTCGTACGTTGTTTTGAAAACGATGACATCGTACACGTTGCGGGCAAAATTGATCCGTTAAACGATATTGAAACCATCAACACCGAACTAGCGTTAGCCGATTTAGACAGCTGTGAACGTGCGATTCAACGTTTACAAAAACGTGCTAAAGGCGGTGACAAAGATGCGAAATTCGAGCTGTCTGTGATGGAAAAAATCTTACCGGTACTTTCTGAAGCAGGTATGATTCGTTCCGTGCCGTTAGACAAAGACGAGTTATTGGCAATCAAAAGCTACAATTTCTTAACCTTAAAACCGACCATGTACATTGCGAACGTGAACGAAGACGGTTTTGAAAATAATCCTTACCTCGACAAAGTCCGCGAATTTGCTGAAAAAGAAGGCTCTGTCGTGGTGCCGGTATGTGCCGCAATTGAAGCGGAAATCGCCGAGTTGGATGATGATGAAAAACTTGAATTCTTACAAGATCTCGGCATTGAAGAACCGGGCCTAAACCGTGTCATTCGCGCCGGTTATGCGCTTCTCAATCTACAAACCTACTTTACCGCGGGCGTAAAAGAAGTTCGCGCATGGACAGTTTCCGTGGGTGCCACTGCACCGAAAGCGGCTGCCGTGATCCATACCGATTTTGAAAAAGGCTTTATCCGTGCTGAAGTGATTGCCTACGAAGATTTCATCCAATTCAAAGGTGAAAACGGTGCCAAAGATGCCGGAAAATGGCGTTTAGAAGGGAAAGATTACATCGTACAAGACGGCGATGTCATGCACTTCCGCTTCAACGTGTAAAACAATCAAAAAATGAACCGCACTTTAAGCAACTAAAGTGCGATTTTTTTATCTCTTTTTTAAGGAATTTACATGTCTTCTTCAATTAAATATCGTGCTGAAATAGATGGACTTCGTGCCATTGCGGTCATTTCAGTGATCATCTATCACCTCAATGCAAATTGGCTACCGGGTGGTTTTCTTGGCGTAGATATTTTCTTTGTTATTTCTGGCTTTCTCATTACCGGCATCATCATTAATGAGATTCAAGAAAATAGTTTCTCTTTTAAAGACTTCTATACTCGCCGTATAAAGCGAATTTACCCGGCATTCATTGCCGTCATGGCTCTTGTGTCTTTGGTTGCTTCCGCATTATTTATCTATAATGATTTTAACCAACTCAGAAAGACCATTGAGCTTGCCGCTGTATTTTCCTCCAACTTTTATCTAGGGTTTAAACAAGGTTATTTTGACCTTAATGCGACAGAAAACCCTGTTTTACATATTTGGTCATTAGCCGTTGAGGAACAATACTACTTAATTTTCCCTTTATTTTTATTATTTGTTTACAAAAAAGCAGGGAATTTAAAATCTATTTTTAGGTTTACACTAATACTCTTTGTCCTGTTGTTATTAACCTCATTTATTTCTAACACTTTTTATAAAGATGTATTACATCAACCGAATACTTATTATCTTTCCAATTTACGCTTTCCGGAATTGCTTATTGGATCTTTATTAGCCATTTATAATATTAATCTATCGGCAAATCACACATTTAATAAAAAGCTGATTGGGAATTTCAGTTTTTTATTATTGCTAGCTTGCCTATATTTTTATCATAACAAGTTAGTCTTTATTCCCGGAGTAAGCTTAGTTTTACCTTGTTTACTTGCAGCCCTTGTCATTTACACCACAACGCAAGAGAGTATTGTCAAAAAACTGCTTTCCACCAAACCAATGGTATTTATTGGAAAAATATCTTATTCACTCTATTTATACCATTGGATATTTATCTCTTTTGCCTACTATATTACGGGCACCAAACAAATAGATAATCAGATTGTATTGTTAGTCACGGCGTTAACCGTACTTTTCTCTATCTTGAGTTATTACCTAATTGAGCAGCCAATTAGAAAATCAAAATTAAGTTTCAAACAGGCATTTTTATATCTCTATGTGATCCCTTCTGTTTTAGTGATTGGATATAACACCTATGAAAGAAAACAGATCAAAAATGAGAAAGAACAAATTGAGCAAGAAGTGCCATTAGCAGAGACGAATACGCACCTCCCAGCAAAAATCTTAACAATTGGCGATTCACATGCCGGCCATTTAGCTTATTTCTTAAATTATGTCGGTGCGCAAGAAGGCTGGAAGGCGGATATTCTAAATACAGGTCCAGATTGCCAAGTATTGGTAGATAAAAATGGAGAAGTGACACCGGAATGCCAATCACAATGGAATGAAATAGCCAAATACGATGCCGTTTTCATTTCTGAGTTTTATGATCTTCGAATGGAAGGTCAACCGGTTCCGCGATTTGAAGCTGAATCTTATTTAGTCCCTGACTTTGAAATCAGATTCAGAAAAATGGTGGAAAAACTCGCAACAGAAAAACCTGTTTATGTTTTTGCCAATAACAGCTCGATTAACCGTTCCCCTATTCGAGGACATCTTCTCGCTAAATATGGGCTAGATAAATACCTCGAGCCAATTCGTAGAATGGGCGATATTGATGCAAGTAATCAAATCATTCATGATTTAATTAAAGATATCCCGAATGCACATTGGGTTGATGCACAGCAATATCTTCCTAAAGACAGTGTAATGGCGGAAGGAAAATATCTCTATGGAGATCAGGACCATTTAACAAACTTTGGTGCTTACTATTTAGGGAAAGAATTTACCAAACACCAAAGATTGCTCTCCCCTGAACAAGTTAAAAAATTATATAAATAGTTCAATCTTGTAAGTATTTTTCGAATCTACCCTGTTAACAAAAAGTGCGGTTTTTCTACCGCACTTTTTTATTACTGTTGTTCTTTATTCAGCAACAACCGTTCTGTTTCAAAATCATGATGTAACGGCTCAATATCGGGCATGGTTTTATTGGCTTTGGCAGAAAGTGCTTTAAAGCGTTCAACTTTGCCTATCAAGCCCTGTTGCCCCACGAGTGCAGTAACAGCGCTGTTGTAGTGCGAACTGACAGTGGAAAGGCTATTCCCCACTTTCGCCAAACGCTCTGCGAGTAAGCAGATTTGGTTGTAAATGTCGCCGGCTTTTTCGCTGATTTCACGCGCTTCGGCATTACCGCGTTCCACCCGCCACAGGTTCGCCACCGTACGTAAAATCGGCATCAGCGTGGTATGTGACACCATAATGACATTTTTGTCATAACCGTAACCGAATAAACTCGGATCCATTTTTAAGGCTTCAATGTAAGCGGGTTCCACGGCAATAAACATCAACACGAAATTCGGGCTACGTACGCCGATAAGGTTGCTGTAATCTTTACGGGATAAGTCGTCGATGTGATTACGCAACGCCTTAATGTGCTCGCGCAGAAACGCCTGCCGCTCTATTTCATCTTCAGCACTGACCGCACTTTCATAGGCGTTAAGCGACATTTTGCTGTCGATAATCAAATGTTTCTCATCCGGTAGGTTAAGAATAAAGTCGGGATAATTGCGTTTGCCCTCTTCGTTTTTAAAATGCGCCTGTGCCGTGTAATGTTCATCTTCCACCAAGCCGGCAGATTGCAGCGCCCGCTCCAACTGCATTTCGCCCCAGTTGCCTAGAGTTTTCTTTTCTCCTTTCAGAGCGGAAGTCAAATTGTTCGCTTGTTGCGACATACTTAAACCGATTTCTAACACTTTCTTAATTTCCGCTTCCAAGCCCGCGTTGCCTTTGAGGGATTCCGAGTGAATTTCATTCACTCGTTTTTGGAAACTCTCAATTTGCTCACGGAATGGCTTTAACAAGCTGTCCATGGACGCTTGGTTCGTTTGCTGAAAACGCTGGCTTTTTTCTTCCAAAATACGATTGGCGAGGTTTTGAAATTCCGTATTGAGCTGCTGTTTGGTTTGTTCAACATGTTGTTGCTGCTCAACAAAATACTTTTCTTTTTCCGTTAACGTGGTTTTCAATTCCGCGAGTTCCTGCGAAAGTGCGGTGTGTTTTTCCATTAAATTTGCCAGCGATTCTTCTTTGCGGACAATCTGTGCTTGGCTTTGCACAAGTTGTCCGCGCAAGCTGTCCGCCTGTGCCGATGCCACACCAAAACGTTCTTTCAGCGTCGTTATTTGTTCTGCGATGGCGGAATGGCGAGCCTGTTCTTCGTTCAGTTCCGTTTGCAAATACTGTACTTTTTCATCCCGTTCGTTTAAGCGAATTTGTAGCCCATCGGCCGTGGTTTGCGCTTTCACCACCTCTTGTTCTAATTGATTTTTACGGGCAGTAACGGCATCAAATTTTTCTAATAAGCGATTAAAATCCTCAATGTTTTTATTTAAATCCTGTTGTAATTCCAGGCTATCCCGCTTCCGGCGCGCGCTGACAAAAAGCAAAATAAGGCAAAGCACGCCCAATGCGGCGCAAACGCCCAATAACACATTTAAATCAATATCCAATGCAAACATGTTCCCTCCTAATATTGGGCGTTAGTATAAAGGAAATCCGTAGCCTTTGCCGACCTTTTGCTTTTTCATTTCGTGGGTGGTAAAAGGCGCAAAACTTGCGGTAGAATGGCGCTTGAAGCATTTTCATATTTGTCGAGAAAAATCACCGCACTTTTAGGGCATGCCATGAACCAACCTTTATTTCAGCCTACCAAACACGAGGAACACTGCCCACAGTGCGGTGCGTTGTTGCAAATAAAACAAGGCAAAAAAGGGCTGTTTCTCGGCTGTTCTGCCTATCCGCAATGTGATTATTTAAAACCGTTACAGGCTTCCAACGAAGTAAAAATCCTTAAAATATTGGAACAAAACTGCCCTCAATGCGGACATTTATTGGCGCTAAAACAAGGGCATTTCGGCATGTTTATCGGTTGTAGCAATTATCCTGAGTGTCATTTTGTGGTACATGAGGAAACAGAAGAGGAAACGGAAGAACACGTACCTTGCCCGGAATGTCAAGAAGGACAGTTAGTGGCGCGGCGTGGACGTGCCGGCAAGCTATTTTTCGCCTGCAACCGTTTTCCGCATTGTAAGTTTTCCGTGCCAACTAAACCCTATTTAGTGGACTGTCCACAATGCTATGGCAATTTAGCCTTATTAAAAAAACAACAGGGCGAACAACGCACTTGGCAATGTGTGAATAAAACCTGTCGCCATATTTTTACGACCGAGTAACCTCATGAATTTACAAGAGATTGTTAACCATTTAAAAAATCAGCAAGTCGTTGCCTACCCCACCGAAGCGGTTTTTGGCTTAGGTTGTAATCCAAACAGCCAAAGTGCGGTGGAAAATTTACTTATTTTAAAACAGCGCCCGATGTCAAAAGGGCTAATTTTAATTGCGCCGAGCTTGGATTTTTTGTTGCCTTTTATGGATGAAAGCCGTTTGATGGAAGAACATTGGCAACGCTTAACTACGCAATATGATCGACCAACGACGTGGGTCGTACCGGCCAAAACAACGACACCCAAATTTCTTACCGGCGATTTTGACAGTATTGCGGTGCGCATCAGCCAACACCCTGCCGTTAAGCTGTTATGCGAACAAGCGGGCTTTGCTCTCACCTCCACCAGCGCCAACTTAACCGGACTGCCGCCTTGCCGCACAGCACAAGAAGTGACACAGCAATTCGGCACGGATTTTCCGGTGCTGGATATGCCTGTGGGCGGTGCGGTAAATCCATCCGAAATTCGCGACATTTTCACCAACCAAGTTTTTCGTCAAGGATAAATCATGTTATATGCCGTTTGGGGCAATCCTATCGCTCAAAGCAAATCGCCGCAAATTCACCGTATTTTTGCCGAACAAACCCCCCAAGACGTGCAATACGATGCCATGTTAGGCGACGAACAGAATTTTGAACGGCAATTATTGGCGTTTTTTGCGCAGGGAGCGGCGGGATGTAATATCACCTCGCCTTTCAAAGAACGGGCGTTCAAGCTGGCAGATGCGCACAGTGAGCGTTGTCTGATGGCGGAAGCCTGCAATACGTTGAAGAAATTAGACGATGGCACGCTGTATGCGGATAATACTGACGGCGCAGGATTGGTGACGGATTTGCAACGATTGAATTGGCTTAAGCCGAATCAAACCCTACTCATTTTAGGGGCAGGCGGTGCCACAAAAGGCGTGTTGTTACCGCTTTTACAAGCACAACAAAACATTGTGATTGCCAACCGCACTTTAGCCAAAGCGCAACAGCTGGCAGAGAAATTTTCGCCTTACGGCAATATTCGTGCCGTAGAACTGAGTCAACTTCCCGCGCAATCCTTTGATGTGATTATCAATGCGACCTCCTCAGGTCTGCACGGCGGTACGATACAAATTAACGATGAGATTCTACATGCAGCAAAAGCGGTTTACGACATGCAATATGATCGACAAAAAGACACGCCGTTTTTAGCACGCTGTGGTGCGTTAGGTGTACAAAATCGATGTGATGGTTTCGGGATGTTATTGGCGCAAGCGGCGCATTCATTTTATTTATGGCGAGGCGTAATGCCAAACATTACACCGTTATTTGAACAGTTATAAAAAAGCTATTGTCGCGTTTTCGCTTGTAGAATGCCATCCGTGATAATCAAAAGCATGGCAAGGACCAAACAAATAAACAGCGGATAACTTTGCGCATCAATTTCTTCACCGATTAACAAAGAAACCCCCACCATCAGGCAAGGCTCTACATAACCAAGTAAGCCCAACAAATTCATCGGCAAATGATTGCTGGCAAGAATGTAAGAATTGAGCGCCGTCCCGCTAATCAAGCCAAGCAGCAGCAATAAAACCAAAATATTCGGATTACTTTGTTGTACTTGGGCAATATCCACTTGCCAAGCGAAATAAATACAAAATGGCAAAAGGGTCAACATTTCTAAGAAGAATGCCGCAAGATCGGTTATTTTCCACATTCGACGAACCACAAAGTAAGTGGTATATCCCACGCAAATTACCAACGCTTCCCAAGAAATTTCCCCTTTTAAGGCGATGTTGGAAATTACCCCCACGGCAGCAATCAATACGGCTAAAAACTTAATGCGAGAAATCCGTTCTTTAAAGATTATTCGCGCCGCCGCCACAATCACCAAGGGCAATAATAAATAACCGAAAGAAACGCTGAGCGAGCTGCCGTTATTAGGTGCCCACAAAAATAGCCACATTTGAAACCCCATCAACGCGCCGGTAAAGAGAAAAGCCAACGCAAAGTGCGGTTGTCTTTGAATCCGTTTTAAATGGGCAATCAATGCCATTTTTTGTTTAAACAAAAACACAGCCACCGCCACAAAAGGCAAGGTAAATACAATGCGATAACCGAAAATATCTGTGCCACTCAAAGGCAGCAACAGCGTAGAAAAATAATACATGTAGCCAAACAGCAGAGAGGCAAATAATGAAAACGCAACGCCTTTTAGCATAAAAACTCCTTAAATCATGACCGCACTTTACGCTAATAACTGCCAAAATGCACGTACTAAAGGGCGCTCTAAGACAGGTTTCAACGCACACACACCAAGTTCAAAAGGTGTTATCGGTTCCTCTAACTGCAAGGTGGAAATTTGGCTGTTCAACGGGCTGTTTTTAATCACCACATCGGGCAATAATGCCAAACCACAGCCCAGTGCCACCATGGACACAATGCCCTCATGCCCCGCCACGGTGCCATAGATTTTCGGGTGTTTAATGCCTTTTTGTTTAAACCATTCTTCGATCCGTTGCCGTGCCATGCCGTCTAACGGCAAGATAAAAGGAACCTGCTGCCAATTAATTGGTTCTTGTTGCAATAATTGTGTTGCCGAACATGCCACACGGGGCGCAATCATCGACAACGCAATATCATCGATATAATGAAACGTCACCGCACTCGGTAATACCGGCGGTTTCCCTGCCAACGCCAAATCCACCTGTTGCGCCTGCACCAAATGTACCGCCTGCGCCGGATCGCCTGTGGTCAGTTGAATTTCCACTTTCGGATAATGCGCACGGAATTTCTCCAAAATCCCCGGCAAATGGCTATACGCCGCCGTCACCGAGCAATACAGCTTGAGCTCCCCGCTAAGCTCTTCCTCTTGGGTATGTAGTTGTTGTTGAAATAGCATCCAATTCTGCCACTGCTGCTGTGCAAACGCCAAAAACGCCTCACCATTCGGCGTTAACGACACCTGTCGATTATCCCGCCACAAAAGCTGCTGCCCCAGTTCCTCTTCGATTTTTTGAATTTGACGGGACAAGGTTGATGGCGACATATGGTGCAATGCTGCCGTTTTGGCGAAGTTTTGGGTTTGGGTGAGAGTGATGAAGATTTTAAGATCGTTAAACGTCATAGCGGTTTATTTTATAAAGGTGAGTTTAAATTTACCCATTCATAAGCAAGCAAGGGGATTTTAATTGCAAAAAACGCAATGCAACATTTCAATAATATCACTTTACGCAACATACCAACACCCTATAATCGTTTAAACCTCTACAAACACTCCCACACAAAAGGAAAACATCATGGCTAATTATTTCAATACCTTAAACTTACGCCAACAATTAGACCAACTCGGTCGTTGCCGTTTTATGGATCGCAGTGAGTTCGCAACGGAAGCGGATTTCTTGAAAGGCAAGAAAATCGTGATCGTAGGTTGTGGTGCTCAAGGGTTAAACCAAGGGTTAAATATGCGTGATTCAGGTCTAGACATCAGCTACGCATTACGTCCTGAAGCCATCGCAGAAAAACGTGTGTCATTCCAACGTGCCAGTGAAAATGGTTTTAAAGTGGGCACTTATGAAGAACTGATTCCAAAAGCCGACCTAGTCATTAACCTCACCCCGGACAAACAACATTCCAAGGTCGTTGCTGATGTGATGCCGTTGATGAAAAAAGGCGCGGCATTGGGCTATTCCCATGGTTTAAACATTGTTGAAGTGGGCGAGCAAATTCGTCCAGACATCACCGTCGTGATGGTGGCACCAAAATGCCCGGGTACAGAAGTTCGTGAAGAATATAAACGTGGTTTTGGCGTGCCGACGTTAATCGCTGTGCACCCGGAAAATGACCCACAAGACGAAGGTTTAGAAATTGCCAAAGCTTGGGCAGCGGCAACCGGTGGTCATCGTGCAGGCGTGTTGGAATCCTCTTTCGTGGCGGAAGTCAAATCCGACTTAATGGGCGAACAAACCATCCTTTGCGGCATGTTGCAAGCAGGTTCTCTCATTTGCTACGATAAATTAGTGGCTGACGGCAAAGATCCGGCTTATGCAGGCAAATTAGTACAATACGGTTGGGAAACCATCACTGAAGCCTTAAAACAAGGCGGTATTACATTGATGATGGATCGCTTGTCCAACAGCGCAAAATTGCGTGCATTCGAGTTGGCAGAACAAATCAAAGAAGAATTGGCGTTCTTATTTGCTAAACACATGGACGATATCATCAGCGGCGAATTCTCTCGTGTGATGATGGAAGACTGGGCAAACGGCGATGCCAACCTCTTAAAATGGCGTGAAGAAACCGGCAAAACCGCTTTTGAAAACGCACCGAAATATGAGGGCAAAATCAGCGAGCAAGAATATTTCGACCATGGCGTGTTAATGATTGCGATGGTGAAAGCCGGTGTGGAATTGGCATTCGATACCATGGTGGCCAGTGGCATTTACGAAGAATCCGCTTACTACGAATCCTTACACGAATTGCCGTTAATCGCCAACACGATTGCGCGTAAACGTTTATATGAAATGAACGTAGTGATTTCCGACACGGCGGAATACGGTAACTACTTATTCGCTAACGTTGCTGGCCCGATTATGCAAAAAGCATTGGTGCCGACTTTACGCAAAGGCGATATCGGTGAACCAACACCAACCGTGGAAATCGACAACATCACTTTACGCGATGTGAATGATGCAATCCGCAATCATCCGGTAGAATTAATCGGTCAAGAATTGCGTGGTTACATGAAAGATATGAAACGCGTTTCATTGAAAGGTTAATTAAACATCATTATATTAAGCCGATTTTTTAGATCGGCTTTTTTATAGGAAAAATTAAGGAATCAGTATGAAAAACAATAAAAAATTTAACCGCACTTTTCAGTTAAGTTTGGTTGCAACAACATTAAGTTTAGCAAATTTGGGATGGGCAACGGATCTCACTTGTAATACAACAACAGGTTGTAAATATATTCAAGGACCTGGCAATACGTGGTATATCAACAATACAGCGACTCAACTCGCCGATGCTGTAAATGTCACCGTTGAAGCAGGAAATTACCAAAACAAAGCAAAAACAGAAACGGGTGCTAGTTATAACCTAGGCCGACCAAGTCAATCATCTGATGCTTTATTTCATATTTTCGATCTAACAAAACAAGATAATGTCATTACACTAAAATCAGGCGTTAAAGCAACGCTTAAAGAAGATTATACGTCCAGCCAATTAGTTCATGTCAATGGTGCAACAGCAAATTTAGAACAGGGTGTAAAACTCATCGTTGACAAAAACTATTCTCAAATTCACAACATTCCTGATGCTAATGGTCATTTTGATGGCAATGCTGCCATTGAATCCCGTAATTCAACAATCAATACTGAAGCAGATATTGAGCTCAATAATGACGGTTCAAATGCAATTGAATCGCAAGAAACATCTACCATTAACTCTTCTAACCATCAAATCACCATGAATGGTGAAAACAACGGGGCATACACGCTTTTCGGAAAAGACATTGTAAATATTAAAAACGTCACTATTACTGGAAATAAAGATTTACAATCTGTTTTTGATATTGGAAATGATCTCTCTGAAACACAAATCGTCAATGCTAAAAAGTTAAACGCTACGTTAAACGATAAAAGTATCTTCATGAACCTCCATGACAGCGGCACACAGACGGTTACCTTAAGCGATTCTAAGATTAAAGCCGGTTATGGATTGCATGCTGTACCGTTTGGGGACGAACATACCGTTACTCTGAACTTACATAATAGCGAATTAAATACCACTCGAGCACTCATTTCCATCAATGATCCGAATTTCCCACTTGACGAGGAAGACGAGGAAGAAATTGATGCAAATTCAGCAAGCAAATTCCATTTGCACCTTAGTGCTGATAACAACTCAAAACTGACTGGCGCAATTATTGAAAATCCACAAAGACCGGCAAAAACCGAAGTAAACGTCACATTAGCCAACAGCCAGTGGAATTTTAATCTATCGAGTATTCTTCATCACTTGAATACGCAAAATTCAACGGTCAAATTTGAACCGACATCGGAATATAAAACGTTAACGATTAAAGGTGATCTTTCCGGCTCCACCACATTTGATCTCAATACCAATATCGCTGAAAATAAAGCCGATAAAATCGTTGTGAAAGGAAAAGCGGAAGGTGATCATAAACTTAATGTGACGGATCACGGCGCTCATGTAGCAAATGGTAAAGTAACCTTAGTTGAAACCAATAGCGGAAATGCAAAATTTCACTTAGCGAATGCCAATGGTTATGTGGCGCTCGGTGCTTATAAATACTTCTTAACCCCTGAAGGAAAAAATTGGGTGTTAGCGCACTCACAAAGCACAGTCACACCACAGCCACAGCCACAGCCACAGCCACAGCCACAGCCACAGCCACAGCCACAGCCACAGCCACAGCCACAGCCACAGCCACAGCCACAGCCACAGCCACAGCCACAGCCACAGCCACAGCCACAGCCACAGCCACAGCCACAGCCAAGTATTACACCATCGTTACCGGTGACTGCACAACTACTTGAGAGCGCAAACGCACAAGTGTCTCTTCGCCAAGCGGAATTACTGATGGTCGAAAATGAATTAAACGGCATTCACCAACGTTTAGGTGAAATCAGAACTGGTGAAAAAGGCAATATTTGGGTGAGAAACGTCAATTCACATCAAAAACTCACCGCACTTTCAACGGGTGAAAGTCAAACTTCCGGCTTTAAGCAAAACGTACATAGCTTACAAATCGGTGCGGATGCAGCGGTAACGGATAAGGTACGTTTAGGCGGATTTGTCGGACACAGCCAAGCCAATATTGACTTCAACAATCATTATGGCAACGGAAAAGTGAAAGGACAAGCCATTGGGGTTTACGGGACTTACATGGCTGAAAATGGTGTCTATTTAGATAACATCGCACAATATAGTCGCTTAACCGCAAACTCGAATCATACGGAAAAACACCGTTACAACGCTTACACGTTAAGTAGTGAAATCGGCAAACAATTCCAATTAGCCGGCGCATGGACCGTGACCCCACAAGCGCAATTGGCTTGGACGCATATTAACGGTAAAGAAAAAGAAGATAGCTTATCTGCCATTTCTTCTCGAATCGGTTTACGCCTTGCCAAAACCTTCGAGTTGAGCCAAGGATGGAAACTTCAACCTTATGCCGAAGCGAATGCAATCACGACACGCACACGCCATAGCAATATTAACTACAATGGTAGCCAACTCAATGTAGAAAGTTATCGCGGTCGTTTCACAAGTGCGGTCGGTTTTAATGCCGGTTTGGGCAATCACCGCATTGGTTTAGAAGTGAATCGCACCGACGGCAAACACATCAAGCAACCATTTGGCGTACAAGCCGTCTATCGTTTCCAATGGTAGTTTAAAATAAATAAAAAATGCGCTTAATTTTAAGCGCATTTTTCTTTTTTAGATTAACTCATTACTTATGTACTAATCTTACCCACTTCACTGATAAACCATCATATCCACGCCCTCACAAATCCACTGTTTCCCCTTACATTTTAGTAAGCTCCCCAGATAATTTGAGAAAAGCACACATTCTTTATTATTTAATAGCTTTTATTTCTTAAGAAATTAATATTGATGATTATCGTGCCACTTTAAATACCTACACAGAACAACAATAAAGTCTAAGTTAACAAGGCCATTTTTAAAAAAAATTTTACGCAGTCAAAACAAAATAGGAAACCTAGAATCAGTTGACAGAACACGCTTTGAAGATTAAAATCTTCGGTCTGTTCTTGTATGGACAGATTTTGTAAAACAACATTCTTTAATGAATTTTTATTAAACTGGAGTTTTTTAATGGCAACAATCAACCAGCTAGTACGCAAACCGCGTGTGAAAAAGGTTGTAAAAAGTAACGTTCCTGCATTAGAGGCTTGCCCGCAGAAACGTGGTGTATGCACCCGTGTATACACAACTACACCTAAAAAACCGAACTCTGCATTACGTAAAGTATGCCGTATTCGTTTAACCAATGGTTTCGAAGTAACCTCATACATCGGCGGTGAAGGTCACAACCTTCAAGAGCACAGTGTTGTGCTTATCCGTGGCGGTCGTGTTAAAGACTTACCGGGTGTGCGTTATCACACTGTACGCGGCGCATTAGACTGCGCAGGCGTAAAAGATCGTAAACAAGGTCGTTCTAAATACGGCGTTAAACGTCCTAAAGCTTAATGGTTCTCCGTTAAGTAAGGCCAAACGCTAAATTAGTAAAACTTATTTAAATCGCAAACTCCAGTATCTAATTAGCCCCTTCAATTAAAAGTGCGGTTAATTTTTATCGAGTTTTGGGATACCCTGAAGATTATAAAAACGGAGAAATTCGCAATGCCACGTCGTCGTAGTATTGAACAACGCAAGATTTTACCGGATCCGAAGTTCGGTTCAGAATTACTTGCTAAATTTATCAATGTCATCATGGTAGATGGTAAAAAATCTATCGCAGAATCTATCGTTTATAACGCGTTAGACACTTTAGCTCAACGTACCGGTAAAGAAGCTTTAGAAGCTTTCGAAGCGGCATTAGAAAACGTACGTCCAACTGTAGAAGTAAAATCCCGCCGTGTTGGTGGTTCTACTTACCAAGTTCCGGTTGAAGTTCGCCCTGTGCGTCGTAACGCATTAGGTATGCGTTGGATCGTTGAAGCCGCTCGTAAACGTGGTGATAAATCCATGGCTTTACGTTTAGCTAATGAATTATCTGATGCATCCGAAAACAAAGGTGCAGCAGTTAAGAAACGTGAAGACGTTCACCGTATGGCTGAAGCTAACAAAGCGTTTGCTCACTACCGTTGGTAATATTCGGTTAGCACTTACGTTTTTAGGCTTCATCTCATTTTTTATGCGATGAAGCCTCATTCATTTATAAAATTTCGTATTTAATTTTAAATAAGAAATCGTCAAGGAAATAATAATGGCTCGTACAACCCCTATTGAAAGATATCGTAATATCGGTATTAGTGCGCACATTGATGCTGGTAAAACTACTACCACTGAACGTATCTTATTCTACACTGGTGTAAGTCACAAAATTGGTGAAGTACACGATGGTGCAGCAACCATGGACTGGATGGAACAGGAACAAGAACGTGGTATTACCATTACCTCTGCGGCAACAACCGCATTCTGGTCCGGTATGTCACAACAATTCCCACAACATCGTATTAACGTTATCGACACCCCGGGACACGTTGACTTTACTGTTGAAGTAGAACGTTCTATGCGTGTTCTTGATGGTGCAGTAATGGTTTACTGTGCAGTTGGTGGTGTTCAACCACAATCTGAAACTGTATGGCGTCAAGCGAACAAATATAAAGTTCCACGTATCGCATTCGTTAACAAAATGGACCGTACCGGTGCAAACTTCTTACGCGTAGTTGATCAGTTAAAAACCCGCTTAGGTGCAAACGCAGTTCCTCTTCAACTACCTGTTGGTTCAGAGGAAAACTTTACCGGTGTTGTTGATTTGATCAAAATGAAAGCAATTAACTGGAATGAAGCTGACCAAGGTATGACCTTCACTTATGAAGACATTCCTGCAGATATGCAAGCAGCTTGTGAAGAATGGCGTCAAAACCTTGTTGAAGCAGCTGCAGAAGCTTCTGAAGAGCTAATGGAAAAATACCTTGGTGGTGAAGAATTAACTGAAGAAGAAATCAAAGTAGCTCTTCGTCAACGCGTATTAGCGAATGAAATCATCTTAGTTACTTGTGGTTCCGCATTCAAAAATAAAGGTGTTCAAGCAATGCTTGATGCTGTTGTTGAATACTTACCTGCTCCAACGGATATTCCTGCAATTAAAGGTATCAATCCAGATGAAACAGAAGGTGAACGTCATGCAAGTGATGAAGAACCATTCTCTTCATTAGCATTCAAAATTGCAACTGACCCATTCGTAGGTAACTTAACTTTCTTCCGTGTATATTCCGGTGTAATTAACTCTGGTGATACCGTGTTGAACTCCGTACGTCAAAAACGTGAACGTTTCGGTCGTATCGTTCAAATGCATGCTAACAAACGTGAAGAAATTAAAGAAGTTCGTGCAGGCGATATCGCTGCTGCGATCGGCTTAAAAGATGTAACGACAGGTGATACATTATGTGCTATTGAAGCACCAATTATCCTTGAGCGCATGGAATTCCCAGAGCCGGTAATCTCTGTTGCGGTAGAACCAAAAACGAAAGCAGACCAAGAAAAAATGGGTCTTGCATTAGGTCGTCTTGCACAAGAAGACCCTTCATTCCGTGTTCATACTGATGAAGAATCTGGCGAAACCATTATTTCCGGTATGGGTGAGTTACACTTGGATATCATCGTTGACCGTATGAAACGTGAATTCAAAGTGGAAGCTAACATTGGTAAACCACAAGTATCTTACCGTGAAACAATCCGCTCTCGTGTTAACGATGTGGAAGGTAAACACGCAAAACAATCTGGTGGTCGTGGTCAATATGGTCACGTGGTTATCGACTTATACCCACTAGAGCCAGAAGGCCCAGGCTATGAATTTGTTAACGAAATCAAAGGTGGTGTTATCCCTGGTGAATACATCCCGGCTGTTGACAAAGGTATCCAAGAACAACTTAAATCTGGTCCATTAGCAGGTTATCCGGTAGTTGATCTCGGTGTTCGTTTACACTTCGGTTCATACCATGATGTGGACTCCTCTGAATTGGCGTTTAAACTTGCAGCCTCTTTAGCATTTAAAGCAGCATTCGCAAAAGCAAACCCAGTTTTACTTGAACCAATCATGAAAGTTGAAGTAGAAACTCCACCTGAGTATGTGGGTGACGTAATCGGTGACTTGAGCCGTCGTCGTGCAATGGTGAACGGTCAAGAAGCAAATGAATTCGTTGTTAAAATCGACGCTGAAGTTCCGCTTTCTGAAATGTTTGGCTATGCAACTGACTTACGCTCCCAAACTCAAGGTCGTGCTTCCTACTCAATGGAACCATTGAAATATGCTGAAGCTCCGAAAAACGTGGCTGAAGCAGTTATTGAAGCTCGTAAAAAATAATTTTGTTTAACTAAATCCACAAGCCATTCCGGCTTGTGGACTTATACATTGAGGAAACTTAATCGTGTCTAAAGAAAAATTTGAACGTACAAAACCGCACGTTAACGTGGGTACAATCGGCCACGTTGACCATGGTAAAACCACTTTAACTGCAGCTATCACAACCGTATTAGCAAAACACTACGGTGGTGCAGCTCGTGCATTCGACCAAATCGATAACGCGCCGGAAGAAAAAGCACGTGGTATCACCATCAACACATCCCACGTTGAATACGACACTCCAACTCGTCACTACGCACACGTTGACTGTCCGGGACACGCCGACTATGTTAAAAACATGATTACCGGTGCGGCGCAAATGGATGGTGCTATCTTAGTAGTAGCAGCAACTGATGGTCCTATGCCACAAACTCGTGAACACATCTTATTAGGTCGCCAAGTAGGTGTTCCTTACATCATCGTATTCTTAAACAAATGCGACATGGTAGATGACGAAGAGTTATTAGAATTAGTTGAAATGGAAGTTCGTGAACTTCTTTCTCAATATGACTTCCCGGGTGACGATACACCAATCGTACGTGGTTCTGCATTACAAGCGTTAAACGGCGTAGCAGAATGGGAAGAAAAAATCCTTGAATTAGCAAGCCACTTAGATACTTACATTCCTGAGCCTGAGCGTGCTATCGACCAACCGTTCCTTCTTCCAATTGAAGACGTATTCTCAATCTCCGGTCGTGGTACAGTAGTAACAGGTCGTGTTGAGCGTGGTATCATCCGTACCGGTGATGAAGTTGAAATCGTTGGTATCAAACCAACTGCAAAAACAACTGTAACCGGTGTTGAAATGTTCCGTAAATTACTTGACGAAGGTCGTGCAGGTGAAAACATCGGTGCATTATTACGTGGTACTAAACGTGAAGAAATCGAACGTGGTCAAGTATTGGCTAAACCGGGTTCAATCACTCCACACACTGATTTCGAATCTGAAGTGTACGTATTATCCAAAGAAGAAGGTGGTCGTCATACTCCATTCTTCAAAGGTTACCGTCCACAATTCTATTTCCGTACAACTGACGTAACCGGTACAATCGAGTTACCAGAAGGCGTGGAAATGGTTATGCCTGGCGATAACATCAAAATGACCGTATCCTTAATCCACCCAATCGCGATGGACCAAGGTTTACGTTTCGCTATCCGTGAAGGTGGCCGTACTGTAGGTGCCGGCGTGGTAGCTAAAATCATCAAATAATTGATAATCAACCTGATTAGAAAGGCGTATCGAATGATACGCCTTTTTGTTTTCATCATGTTGATAAAACGAATCTGATGAAAATACAATAAAAAATGACCGCACTTTAGTGCATTAAAGTGCGGTCATAATTTTAAATATTTTTAGTAAACTAGCATTTACTATTTCTTCCAATTCTTCAACGCATCCGCAAAGGCATTGCCCATCGTATTATTTGCTCGCGGATTGCTACGATCTTGGCGAGCATTATCAGAACGCGGTTTTGCGGATAAAGTGCGGTCAGATTTTCCGTCATTTTTCACCGCACTTTCATCTAAACGCATTGTTAATGCAATACGACGACGCGCCACATCCACTTCCAATACTTTCACTTTCACGACATCACCGGTTTTCACCACTTGATGCGGATCTTCCACGAATTTATCGCTGAGAGAAGAAATATGAACCAAGCCATCTTGGTGCACCCCGATATCTACAAAAGCACCGAAATTGGTCACGTTAGTTACCGTACCTTCTAAGATCATGCCGGCTTTCAAATCCGTAATTTCTTCCACGCCCTCAGCGAAGGTGGCGGTTTTAAATTCACCGCGCGGGTCGCGCCCCGGTTTTTCCAATTCTTTGAAAATATCTTGAACCGTCGGCAAACCAAATTGCTCATCGGTAAACTGTTTTGCATCAAGCTGGCGCACTAAACCGGCATTGCCCATTAAATCCTGAATAGACTGCTCTGTTGCTTGCAGGATTTTTTCCACCACCGGATAGGCTTCCGGATGCACTCCTGACGCATCTAATGGATTGTTGCCTGCGGCGATACGCATAAATCCGGCACATTGTTCAAAGGCTTTAGGGCCTAAACGAGGAACTTTTTTCAGTTGCTCACGGCTGTCAAAACGCCCGTTTTCATCACGGTATGTCACAATATTCTGCGCTATCGTTTTGGTCATCCCCGCTACTCTCGCCAATAACGGCACAGAGGCGGTGTTTAAGTCCACACCAACAGCGTTTACACAGTCTTCCACCACCGCATCTAGTTTACGCGCTAATTGACTTTGATTCACGTCATGTTGGTATTGGCCCACACCAATGGCTTTCGGCTCGATTTTCACCAATTCCGCCAACGGATCCTGCAAACGACGAGCAATAGATACTGCGCCACGCAAGGACACATCCAAATCAGGAAATTCCTGCGCAGCCAATTCGGAAGCGGAATAGACGGAAGCACCCGCTTCGCTCACCACCACTGTTTGTGGTTTATGTTCTTTAATTTCCTTAATCACGTCTTTGGCAAAACGTTCTGTCTCACGAGAGGCTGTCCCATTCCCAATGGCAATCAATTCTACGTTATGTTGTTTAATTAATTGGAAAACAGACAACATCGCACGCTCCATCTGCCCGGTGTGCGGATAAATGGTATCGGTTGCCAATAACTTACCGGTGTTATCCACCACTGCCACTTTCACCCCGGTACGCAGACCCGGGTCTAACCCCATCGTGTTCTTAGCGCCCGCCGGAGCAGCCATTAAAAGTGCGGTCAGATTTCGTGCAAACACATCAATGGCTTCATCTTCCGCTTTCTCACGTAAGGTCGCCATGAGTTCCGTTTCCAAGTGCAAGGCCACTTTAATTTTCCATGTCCACGAAATCACTTGTTCACGCCATTTATCGGTAGGTTGACCATTAAAACGAACACCTAAATAATCACGAATAATCTCTTCACAATAGCTTTGGCGACTGCCCTCTTCCGCTTCCGGGTCCGCATTCAAACTTAATTGTAAAATGCCTTCATTACGACCACGGAACATCGCCAAAGCACGGTGAGACGGCACATTTTTAAGCAGTTCTTGGTGATCAAAATAATCTTGGAATTTTGCGCCTTCTGCCTCTTTGCCCTCAATCACCTTAGAAACGATAAGTGCATTTTTGCTTAAATAATCGCGCACTTTTGCCAACAATCCTGCATCTTCGGCAAAACGCTCCATCAAAATATAGCGTGCACCATCTAATGCAGCCTTAACGTCAGCGACGCCTTTCTCCGCATTCACATAATCAAGTGCGGTGGTTTCCGGCACTGTTTTTGGCTCGTTCCAAAGTAAATCTGCCAATGGCTCAAGCCCAGCTTCAATGGCAATTTGGCCTTTGGTACGACGTTTTGGTTTAAACGGCAAATAGAGATCTTCCAATTCGGTTTTGCTTTGCGTTGCTTGAATTTTATCGCGTAATTCATCCGTTAATTTGCCTTGTTCTTCAATGGATTTCAGAATGGTTTGGCGGCGGTCTTCCAATTCACGCAAATAAATTAAGCGGGTTTCAAAATGACGTAATTGCGTGTCATCCAAACCTCCTGTGGCTTCTTTACGATAACGGGCAATAAAAGGAATGGTGTTGCCATCGTCTAATAATTGAATAGCGGCAAGAATTTGACTATCGCGAACATTTAACTCTTGTGCAATAAGTTGGCTAATTTGCTGATTTAACATGATATGTACTTCTTTCTTAAGAATGAAAAAACGGGCATAGCATACTGTTTTTGCGCAAGAGGCTCAAATGTTTGTTCCTTTTTCGGTATAATTTTACGGCAATTGAGGACAGGATTATGGCAAAGTCAAATTACATCACCCGACAAGGCTGGAATGTGCTGGATCGGGAATTAAAATTTTTATGGAAAGAAGAACGCCCACAAGTCACCCAAGCCGTATCTGACGCTGCCGCATTAGGCGATCGCAGTGAAAATGCAGAATATATTTACGGTAAACGCCGATTGCGGGAAATTGATCGCCGTGTACGCTTTCTCACTAAACGGCTAGAAGTGCTACAAATCGTGGATTATTCACCGAAGCAAGAAGGTAAAGTGTTTTTTGGTGCGTGGGTGGAGCTAGAAAACGAAGATGGAGAAGTTAAACAATATCGTATTGTGGGCTGTGATGAATTTGACCCAGCGAAAAACTGGATTTCTATTGATTCACCGGTGGCGCGTGCCTTAATTGGTAAAGAAGAAGACGACGAAATTACCGTAGAAACGCCTTCCGGTAAAATCCAGTTATATGTAAATCGTATTTGGTATGAAAAGGGGTAGCCAAGGTAAAGTGCGGTCAGAAAATTCAGTGAATTTTCTGCGCACATTAACTCAAACTTAAATAACGACGGATTTTTCTGAGAAGTAAGAAAATCCAAGGCCAAAGCACACCACTGGCTAACGCCCCGAAAATTTCTTGCCAGTTAAAATTGGCGCTATGCAAAACAGATTCAATCAAGAAAATACTGACTCGAATAGCAAAAATAAAGCCCACCAGTAACAAACTTTGCATCCATAAGGAAAGGTTGCGCAACCGTAAATGATGTCGAGTAATAAGATACGCGAATAAAGACATCACTAAGCCATGTACCCCGAGTGTTGAGCCAAGCACCATATCCCAGATAATACCGATAATAAACGCCCAGCCAATGCTGACTTTATGTGGAATTGACAACGCCCAATAGGCAAACACCAAAACAATCCATGCTGGTTTAAAACTCTGGAAACCGGACGGCCATGGCGCCAATTCCATCACTAAAGCAATCGCAAAAATTGCCGTCAGCACAAAACATTGAAAGAAAAATCGACCTTGCATTAATCTTCCTCTCTGTGAGATTGGTTTGGTAACGGTGGATGATTCATCTCATTTTGTGAATCCGTTGGTGCTTCTGCCGGCATGTATTCACTTGGTAATGGTGATGTCATATTATTGCTCGGGTCATTCTCTACCGGGACAACGGTTTTCTTCACTTTATTGGCTTCGGCCCCTTGATTATCAAGACGTTGTTGGACCACTTTACGCACTTCTTCCGGTGTAATGGTTTTCGCTTTACGCATATCTTCGTTCGTTGGCCACAATAAAAGCACATAACGCAATTTATCAATAGAAGCCAACGGTTTTGCTGTGACCGTCGCAAAATAATTTTTTCCGTTTCTGGAAACTGATTCCACGATCGCCACTGGATACCCTTCCAAGAAACGCCCACCTAAACCGGATGTCACTAATAAATCGCCTTTTTGAATATCAACGGAACGCGGCACATTATCTAACGTCAATTCATCACTATGACCCGTTCCGTTAGCGATTAAACGTACGTCATTACGCAATACTTGAACCGGAACCGCATGCGTCACATCGGTAATCAACAAAATACGGCTGGTGTTTTCCCCCACCGAAATAATTTGTCCAACGACGCCTTTCTCATCAATCACCGGCTGACCGGCATAAGCCCCGTCTTTTTCACCTTGATTAATCACGATTTGTTGACGATAAACATCTGTTTCAGCAGTCAACACTTCTGCAATTTTTTTGTATTCGTCGGTTCGTAATGGTGAATTTAGCAATAAACGTAAACGTTGGTTTTCAACTCTTAACTGATCAAGCAACAGTAAATCAGCATTTTTTTCACGCAGTTGCTCTTTTAACACGCGATTTTCAATTTGCAGTTTATTGGTATCCACCAAATTATCAGAAACACCATCTAACACCGCACGCGGTGTATTAGCTAAATAATAGAGACTACCGACCGCCGTTTCCAGAAAGCCGCGGGCTTGAATTATCGCGTTTGTTTGTCCGTCAGATAGGATTAAACCGACAGAAGCGGTAACCGCTAAAAAGAGTTTCAATCCTAAGGGAGGGGTTTTACCGAAGATAGGTTTCATTGTCGTCAATTCCGACTAAATAAAAGTGCGGTCATTTTTAACCGCACTTTTTCTTGTTCATCAGGCTTAAATTTCGTCGCTGAAAATATCGCCGCCGTGCATATCAATCATATCCAAGGCCTCACCGCCGCCACGAGCAACACAAGTCAACGGGTCTTCCGCCACAATGGTCGGCACGCCGGATTCTTTCGCTAACAACATATCAATATTGCGCAACAAGGCACCACCACCGGTCAACACCATACCGCGCTCAAAAATATCCGCAGCATGCTCCGGTTGGCACTCCTCTAATGCGGTGCGCACTGCCGCAACAATGCCACTCAACGGTTGGCGAATCGCTTCTAAAACATCTTGAGAGGTTAAGGTAATGGAACGTGGTGCGCCTTCTGCAATATTGGAACAATGCACTTCCATTTGTTTCACTTCATCGCCTTCTTGAATGTAAGCAATACCAATTTCTTGTTTAATACGTTCAGCCGTTGGTTCACCAATAATGGAACCGAAATTTTTACGCACATAAGACACGATAGCTTCGTCGAAACTGTCACCACCGATGCGCACAGAAGAAGAATAAACGATGCCGTTTAAAGAAATTACCGCGACTTCTGTCGTACCACCACCGATATCAATGACCATGGAACCTGTTGCAGTCGAAACCGGTAGTTTTGCTCCAATGGCTGCTGCCATTGGCTCTTCAATTAAATACACTTCGCGAGCACCGGCCCCCATGGCAGATTCTTTAATGGCACGACGTTCTACTTGAGTTGCACCTGCCGGCACACAAATCAACACACGAGGACTTGGACGCATGAAGTTGCCGCTGTGTACCTGTTTAATAAAGTACTGTAACATTTTTTCGGTCACGAAAAAGTCGGCAATCACGCCATCTTTCATCGGACGAATCGCTTCGATACTTTTCGGTGTACGTCCTAACATTTGTTTCGCTTCTTTACCTACCGCCGCAATGCTTTTTAGTGAGCCGCTACGATCGCGACGAATCGCTACAACTGAAGGCTCATCAAGAACAATGCCCTGTCCTTTCACATAAATTAATGTATTTGCTGTACCAAGATCGATTGAAAGATCGTTAGAAAATAAACCGCGAATTTTTTTAAATAACATACGTATTCCACTGAACTAAATTGAATAAAACAAGCTCATTTTCGAGCGTTAAAAAATTGCGCTAAATGTACCAAAAAATGCGCGCCTATAACAGAAAATTTTATGTTTCAATCGCAAAAAATTACAATTTATCGGTGCCATTGATGCTTTTCCATAAGCTGTTGAGCCTCAATTTCCCTTGCTTTAGGCAAAACAGCGTGTAAACTGACCGCACTTTATTTGATGAAAAGAAAATTATGGCGAAAAAAACACACAAAGCGATATTGCAAGATCCGAATTATGCGAAGGAATTGGCAAAATATGACAACCCGGTTCCGAGTCGTGACTTTATTCTGCAAGTGATTCGCAAACAGAATTCTCCTATGAGCAAAGAGGAGATTTTTAAAACCCTTGCCATCGTAAATGAAGAACAACAAGAAGCTATGCGCCGTCGTTTACGCGCCATGGAAAATGACGGACAGTTGGTGTTCACGAAACGGAAATGCTATGCCCTACCGGAAAAACTCGATTTACTCAAAGGCATGGTGATAGGCCATCGAGAAGGATTCGGTTTTTTACAAGTCGAAGGAAAAAAAGAAGATTTTTTCATTCCTAACGTGCAAATGCAGAAAGTCATGCATGGCGATTACGTGTTGGCACAAGCAAACGGTTTTGACCGCAAAGGTCGTCCAGAAGTCCGTATTGTGCGGGTGTTGGAAGCGAACAAAAAACAAATTGTCGGTCGTTTTTTCCTTGAGCAAGGCATCGGTTATGTAGTGCCGGATGACAGCCGTATTACACGCGATATTTTAATTCCTGATAACGCCCGTCTTGGTGCCCGCATGGGGCAAGTCGTCGTGGTGGAACTCCATCCGCGCACAGCGCCATTTTTCCAACCTATCGGCAAAATCACCGAGGTACTTGGGGACAATATGGCGAAAGGTATGGAAGTGGAAATTGCCATTCGTAAGCATGATATTCCCCACAGTTTCCCAAGTGCGGTGGAAAAACAACTTAAAAAATGGGCTGAAGACGTGCCTGAAGAGGCTAAACGTGGCCGTGTAGATTTACGTGGCTTGCCGTTAGTGACCATTGATGGCGAAGATGCACGCGATTTTGATGATGCGGTATTTTGCCAAAAACAAGGCAAAGGCTGGAAGCTTTGGGTGGCGATTGCCGATGTGAGCTATTACGTTCGACCGAAAAGCGCCTTGGACACGGAAGCCTATAATCGAGGCAATTCCGTCTATTTCCCAAACCGCGTCGTGCCAATGTTGCCGGAAAAACTCTCCAATGGTTTATGTTCGTTAAATCCGCAAGTGGATCGCCTGTGTATGGTATGTGAAATGACGATCTCTGCCAAAGGCAAAATGACAGACTATCAATTTTACGAAGCAGTGATGAATTCCCATGCCCGTTTAACCTATAACAAAGTGGCAAAAATACTGGAAAAAGACACCGCACTTTGTGATCGTTATGCATCCTTAGTCCCTCACTTACAAGACCTGTATGAAATGTATCAAGCGTTAGTAAAAGCTCGCCAACAACGTGGCGCTATCGAATTTGAAACCATTGAAAGCAAATTTATTTTCAATGCCTTAGGTCGCATTGAGCGGATTGAGCCGGTCGTGCGTAATGATGCCCATAAAATCATTGAAGAATGCATGATTTTGGCAAATATTGCGTCTGCCAACTTCATGGAGAAACATCAAGAACCGGTGCTGTACCGTATTCATGCCGTGCCCGGTGAAGAAAAACTCATGGCATTTCGCAGTTTCTTGGCTGAATGTGGCTTGAGCCTATCCGGTGGTAATAAACCGACACCGATGGATTACGCACAGTTACTTGAACAGATTAAACAACGCCCGGATCACGAATTGATCCAAACCATGTTGCTACGTTCTATGAGCCAAGCAGTTTACAGCGCCGACAACATCGGTCACTTTGGTTTGGCGCTAGAAGAATACGCCCATTTCACCTCGCCGATTCGCCGTTATCCCGATTTGACGTTACATCGTGGCATCAAATATTTATTGGCGAAACAAAAGGGCTCTAAACGTAAAACGACCGACACCGGTGGATATCATTATCCACTTGAGGAAATGGATGTCTTTGGCGCGCATTGTTCTTCCACAGAACGTCGTGCTGATGATGCCACCCGTGAAGTCGCCGATTGGCTGAAATGTGAATATATGCAGGATCATGTGGGCGAAGAATTTGACGGTGTCATTTCTTCCGTGACCGGTTTCGGCTTCTTTGTCCGTTTGAATGATCTGTTTATCGACGGCTTGGTGCATATTTCCGGTTTGGCGAATGACTACTACTTATTCGATATGCCGAAACAACGTCTGATCGGTGAAAACAGCGGCATGATTTTCCGTCTCGGTGATGCGGTAAAAGTGCGCATAGAAGCGGTGAGTTTAGAGCAAAAACAAATTGATTTTTCTTTAATTTCAAGTGAACGCAAGCCGAAACGTAGTGGTAAAACAGCGCGAACCAAGGCGAAAAAATCGGAAGTCAAAGCGCCTAAGAAAACAACGACAAACAAAAAGGCAAAAATAAACAAAAGTGCGGTCAAAAAAAGTCACGTTTCTAAAATGAAATCCAACGCCGCCTCCAAAACGAAAAAGGTAAAGAAAAAACATGAGTGAAACAATTTATGGCATCCACGCAGTAAAAGCGTTTGTGACCAATTACCCGGAACGTTTAATTGAAGTGTCGGCGTTAAAAGGCCGAGACGACCAACGTTTACAACCCTTAATTAATGAAATTCAACGGTTGGGCATTTCCGTTCAATTTTTAAATCGTCAAACCTTGGATAAAAAAGCAGAAGGCGAAGTACATCAAGGCATTATTGCGCGAGTGCACTCATTACCGGAATTAAATGAGCATGATTTGGATCGCTTATTAGAAACTCAAAATGCGCCTTTATTATTGGTTTTAGATGGCGTCACGGATCCACATAACCTTGGTGCTTGTTTGCGAACGGCAGATGCAGCGGGTGTAAGTGCGGTGATTGTGCCGAAAGATAAATCTGCGCAACTCAATTCTACTGCACGAAAGGTCGCCTGTGGCGCAGCAGAAAATGTCCCGCTTATTCGAGTGACTAACCTTGCCCGTACCCTGCGTGATCTACAAAAGCGACACAATGTATGGGTTGTAGGCACCGCCGGTGAAGCCACCGAAACCCTCTATCAAACCAAACTCACGGGGGCGTTGGCGTTGGTCATGGGGGCAGAAGGAGAAGGCATGCGCCGCTTAACCCGCGAACATTGCGATCAACTCATCAGCATTCCAATGGCCGGTTCGGTTTCTTCTCTCAATGTCTCCGTTGCCACCGGCGTTTGCTTATTTGAAATCGTGCGACAACGACTGGGTTAATTTATCAGTTTCCACATGGAAAAGTGAGGCAATTTTTAACCGCACTTTTTCTCATTCAGATAAAAATAAGCGCGTAGAACAGCGCTTATTTTTTATTTACCCCTACAATTTATGAGCGAAAATGAACAGTGGATGTTCATTTATCAATAATAAATATTTCGCATTCAATCAAAAGAGTGCTTATTTTTGTGATATTTCTCACAAAACCTCATAATTTTGCTTTCCTGTTTTTATATTTGCTTTATCATTCCTGCGTTCTTTTCATATAAAGACAATATTACTTATTTAACTCTTGGAGAATTTTATGTTTGGTCCATTTAAACCAGCTCCACATATTGCTGAGCTGCCGGCTGACAAAATCGATTCCACCTACAAACGCCTACGTTGGCAAGTATTCGCAGGGATCTTTTTCGGTTATGCCGCTTATTATTTCGTACGTGCAAACTTTGACTTGGCACAACCGGGCTTAATTCAAGCCGGCTTATACTCTAAAGCCGAATTAGGGGTTATCGGTTCTGCTGCAGGTTTGGCTTATGGTCTATCCAAATTCGTCATGGCTGGGATGTCCGACCGTTCTAACCCACGTGTATTCTTACCATTCGGTTTGTTGCTTTCTGGTCTTTGTATGACCCTAATGGGCTTGTTCCCGTGGGCAACTTCCGGTATCGCGATTATGTGGGTCATGATTTTCTTAAACGGTTGGTTCCAAGGTATGGGTTGGCCTCCATGTGGTCGTACTATGGTGCACTGGTGGTCTAAATCCGAACGTGGAACTATCGTGTCCATCTGGAACACCGCTCACAATATCGGTGGTATGATGCCGGGCGCCATGGTGTTATTAGCCAGCGCAATCTTCTTCAGCACTCACGGTGTTGAAGCACAAGCAAAAGACATTTGGCAACAATCCCTTTACTATCCGGGTATTGCGGCAATGCTCTGTGCAATTCCGGTATATTTTGTGATGCGTGACACACCACAATCTTGTGGTTTGCCTTCTATTGAAAAATGGCGCAACGACTATCCGGATGACTATAACGAAAAAACCTATGAAAACGACTTAACGGCAAAAGAAATCTTTGTTACCTATGTTTTGAAAAATAAATTGTTATGGTACATCGCGATTGCTAACGTATTCGTTTACTTAATCCGTTATGGCGTATTGAAATGGTCACCGGTTTACTTAAGTGAAGTGAAACACTTCAACATTAAAGGTACCGCTTGGGCATACACGATCTATGAATTGGCCGCAGTACCGGGCACATTATTATGTGGTTGGGTTTCTGACCATGTATTCAAAGGTAAACGTGGTTTAACCGGTTTCATCTTCATGATCTTAACCACTGCAGCAGTTGCTGCTTACTGGATGAACCCAGCTACACCGGAAGCAGAGTTAGCAAATTATGCTGCATGGTATGAAAACCCATATCAATTAACCGACTTCATCTTAATGACCTTAATCGGTTTCTTAATCTACGGTCCGGTTATGCTTATCGGTCTACATGCGCTTGAACTTGCACCGAAAAAAGCGGCAGGTACGGCAGCAGGATTTACCGGTTTATTCGGTTACTTAGGTGGTACAGTATCAGCGTCTGCCGTTATTGGTTGGGCTGCACAACACTACGGTTGGGACGGCGGTTTCTACGTCATGATCGGTGGTGGTATTCTCGCCGTGATCTTGCTCTTTATCGTCATGATTGAAGAAGGCAAACACAAAGCGAAATTAGGTGACACCTACGGCACCAAATAATTGAACAATTCAAAGGCGCAAGCGAAAGCTTAGCGCCTTTTTTGTACCCAAATTTTATAAGTTAAATGATTTTATCCAACGTAAGTTTTTGTCTCTGTCTTTGGATGAAATTAAAAACACCTCAAAAATCAACCGCACTTTCAAGGAGAAATGCTGATGAAATTAAAAACCTTAGCAGTCACATTAATTACAGCAGGCGTATTAGCCGGTTGTAGTCACCAACCCTCCATAAACAAGATGAAATCAGACAAAATTATTATTGCCCACCGTGGTGCAAGCGGTTATTTACCGGAGCATACATTGGAATCTAAAGCGCTTGCTTTTGCACAACAAGCCGATTATTTAGAACAAGATTTGGCGATGACAAAAGACGGTCGCTTAGTCGTCATTCATGATCATTTCTTAGACGGTTTAACCGATGTTGCGAAAAAATTCCCAAATCGTCATCGTAAAGACGGTCGTTACTACGTTATCGACTTTACATTAAAAGAAATTCAAAGTTTGAATATGACAGAAAACTTTGAAACGAAGGAAGGAAAACAGGTCGCTGTTTACCCTGGACGTTTCCCTCTGTGGCAATCTCATTTCAAAATACATACCTTTGAAGATGAAATCGAATTTATCCAAGGGTTAGAAAAATCTACCGGTAAAAAAGTGGGTATCTACCCTGAAATAAAAGCGCCTTGGTTCCACCACCAAAATGGCAAAGATATTGCTGTAGAAACCCTCAAAGTGTTGAAAAAATACGGCTATGACAAGAAAAGTGATCTAATTTATTTGCAAACTTTCGATTTCAATGAGTTAAAACGTATTAAAACGGAATTACTACCGAAAATGGACATGGATTTAAAACTTGTCCAGTTAGTGGCATATACCGATTGGCATGAAACGGAAGAAAAAAATGCCAAAGGCAAATGGGTAAATTATGACTATGATTGGATGTTCAAACCAGGAGCCATGGCAGAAGTCGTCAAATATGCTGATGGTGTTGGTCCAGGCTGGTATATGTTAGTCGATAAAGAAAAATCCAAACCGGGTAAAATTGAATATACACCTCTAGTAAAAGAACTCGCGCAATATAACATTGAGTTGCATCCATACACGGTACGTAAAGATGCTTTACCGGAATTCTTTACTGACGTAAACCAAATGTATGATGCCTTGTTAAACAAATCAGGCGCAACGGGTGTCTTTACCGACTTCCCGGATACGGGTGTAGAGTTTTTAAAAAAACACAAATAATGTACGAATCAAATATGTGGATTAAGCAAATTTAATTGCTTATTAACACAAATAAAAAAGGCTTGGAAATCCAAGCCTTTTCTTTTTTCTGGTTTGCGAAATTATTCGCCCAAACGCTCTTTGATACGAGCCGCTTTACCGGAAAGTGCACGTAAGTAGTAAAGTTTCGCTTTACGTACCGCACCTTTACGTTTCACTACGATGCTATCAACTGCCGGAGAGTGAGTTTGGAATACACGCTCAACGCCAACACCGTTGGAGATTTTGCGTACAGTAAATGCAGAATGCAAGCCACGGTTACGAATTGCAATAACCACGCCTTCGAATGCTTGCAAACGACGTTTGCTACCTTCAACAACCCATACTTTAACTTCTAAGGTATCACCCGGACGGAAGCTAGGTACGTTTTGTTTTAATTGTTCTTGTTCAAGTTGTTTAATGATGTTAGACATTTTTGATCCTTTTTGATCCTAGATTTAACTGAGTTTACTGTCATATTCGGCTTTCGCCTGTTTTAACAGCTTACGTTGTTCGTCAGTCAGAGCTAGGCCTTCCAGTAGCTCAGGGCGTCGTAACCATGTTCTCAATAACGATTGTTTTAACCGCCATTTGCGAATTTCCTCATGGTGTCCCGACATCAGCACGGGTGGCACGGTTAATCCATCAAGCACTTCAGGACGCGTATAATGCGGACAATCCAGTAATCCGTCAGCAAACGAATCTTCCTCTGCGGAAGCTTGTTTACCAAGCACACCGGGGATAAAACGGGCAACTGCGTCAATTAACGTCATTGCCGGCAATTCACCGCCGGTGAGGACATAATCACCTACGGACCATTCTTCATCAACGACCGTTTCAATCAAACGTTCGTCAATGCCTTCATATCGGCCGCATAACAAAATCAATTTGTGATTCTGCGCTAATTCCTCTACGCCTTGTTGATCGAGTTTACGACCTTGCGGTGAGAGATAAATCACTTTTGCGCCTTCGCCTGCTACTTCTTTTGCTGAATCGATAGCATCCTTTAATGGTTGCACCATCATCAGCATTCCCGGACCTCCGCCATAAGGACGGTCATCTACGGTTTTATGCTTATCGTGCGTAAAATCCCTTGGATTCCAGCACCGCACTTGTAACAGGTTTTGCTTAACAGCCCTGCCGGTTACCCCATATTCCGTAATTGCTTTAAACATTTCAGGGAACAGACTTATTACCCCAATCCACATAATTTAGCCTTAACTTTTGAGCCTTATGTTAATGTTACCGCAAAGCGCTACGGCATACCTGAGATTAGAAACCAGCGTCCCAATCCACTGTAATCGTCTTAGTGGCGGGATCGACTCTTTTAACTACTTGTTCATACAAAAACGGAATTAACCGCTCTTGTTTCCCGAAAGCATCTTTTACATTGGCTTTTACTACCAATACATCATTAGAACCGGTTTCCATCATTTCAGTCACGGTTCCCATGGCATAACCTTCCAGATTCACCACCGCACAACCAATTAAATCGTGCCAGTAGTAATCCCCTTCTTCCAAGGTTGGAAATACCGATAAATCGACACCGATTTCCACATTGGCAAGGATTTGCGCCGCTTCACGATCATCTACGCCTTTTAATTTAACGATCAGTTCGTGATTATGATGACGCCAGTTTTCCAGTTCGGTTGGCTGCCACTGCCCTTTGATTTTCAAAAACCAAGGTTGATAATCAAAGATACTTTTAGCTTGTTCTGTGGATGAGTAAATACGTAACCAACCGCGAATACCATAAGTCGAACCTAATTTGCCGACAGTTTCGATTCTTTGTTGTTGCATATTCATCACCTCAAAAAAGTAAAATTACGCAGCTTTTTGCGCTTCTTTTACTAAAGTCGCAACGCGATCAGACAATGAAGCACCTTGGCTAACCCAGTGGTTAACACGGTCTAAATTGATACGAACACGTTCTGCATTGCCTTGTGCGATTGGATTGAAGAAACCAACACGCTCAATAAAACGACCGTCACGTGGTGAACGGCTGTCAGCAACTACGATTTGGTAAAATGGGCGTTTTTTAGCTCCGCCACGAGATAAACGAATGGTTACCATAACCTTCCTCTAATTATTTGATTACAAAAAGAAAACCCTCAAATATCGAAAGTTAAATGAGAGTTAAACTTACTTTTTTCTCTGTATATATAGACAAAAAGCCCGTGGATTGTACTCTTTTTCGCATAAAAAGCAAGTTAAAATCCATGTTTGGGCTTTGTTAAAACGGGAATTTCTCAGATAAATTCAAGATAAAGTGCGGTCGTTTTTCAGAACGTTTTTAAGATCTCTTTTACCCTTCAAAAGATTGCGCATCTGCCATTAATTTCTCAATATCGGCAATTTCTTTCGGTGCAGCAGACGTCAGATTTTTATTGCCGTAATCGGTAATCAACAAATTGTCTTCAATCCGAATGCCAATGCCTTTGTATTGCTCCGGAATATCCGCGTCTTTAGATAAATATAACCCAGGCTCTACGGTGAGTACCATGCCGGGTTCCAAAGTGCGGTCGCGATTTTCACCATATTCGCCCACATCATGCACATCCAACCCGAGCCAATGTCCTAACCCGTGCATATAAAACTCACGATAGGCTTTTTGTTCGATTAATTGATTTACGTCGCCTTTCAGAATACCTAAACGCACTAAACCTTCGGTTTTAATACGAATAACTTCTTCGTTTGCTTTCGCAATGGAGCCGCCCGGTACCAGCAATTCAATGGCGCGTTTTTGTGCTTGTAGGACAATTTCATAGATCGCTTTTTGCGCTTCAGTAAATTGACCATTCACTGGAAATGTGCGGGTAATATCACCTGCATACATGGCAAATTCACAGCCCGCATCAATAAGCACCAAATCGCCGTCGCGCAACGGCATATCATTTTCCGAATAATGCAAAATGCAGGCATTTTCACCACTGGCAATAATGCTGTTATAGGAAGGATAACGCGCACCAAAGCGATTAAATTCATGCAAAATATCGCTTTCCACCTCATATTCCAAACGGTTCGGGCGGGTTTGTTGCATGGCTTTAATGTGTGCAAGCGCGCTGATTTGCCCCGCTTGTTGCATGAGCGCAATTTCATTTTCCGATTTGAACAGGCGCATCTCACCGAGTATCGGCTTCCAATTAAAAACACTCAAAAATTCCACCGCACTTTGTTCCAGCAAGGCATCGCCCCAAGGCTGTTGCTTCGGTGCATAATAAAGTGCGGTCTGTTTTTGCGCTAAATTGTTAAACTGCGGTACAAACTCGTCGATGGCATAAGCGGTATCCACCAACAAGGTTTGCGGTGCATTGTCCACGCCAAGACGGCGGCCATTCCAAATTTCCAGTAATTTATCGGACGGACGTACAAAAATGATCGCCTGCAGTTCACCTTGCTGTTTACGCAATAACAATGCCGAATTCGGCTCATTAAAACCGGTCAAATACCAGAAATAGCTGTCCTGACGGAAAGGATAATCACAGCCGTCATTGCGACGACGTTCAATGTCGGAAAATACCAAAAATAAGGAATCTTCCTGCATTTGTTCAAAAACCTTGGCACGGCGTTGGGCAAATTCTTCTATCGGTAACGCTGCTATGTATGCGAGATCCATCATTTATCCTTAGTGTAACGTTGGCTGTTTGTCTTCTTGTTTGGTGAAATGGGTAAAAAACAAGGTGGCGATGGTGCGCACATATTCCACGATCTCTTCCACCGCTTGTGCCAGTTCCTCGGGATCATCGTCTTCTTCGTAACCTAACTGGCAAATATCATGTAAATCGTCCACCGCTTCGCCGATGTCGCCTTTTTCTTTATCCAAATGCGGTTGAGCCAAGCCTAAACCGAGCAAAAAGTGATTCGACCATTCCGCTAAGCCATCCGCCTGTTCAAAGACATTTTCCGTATCAGGCAAACAAAGCTCAAAATCAAACGCTTCATTGTCCGCCAATTGGCGATGAACTTGTTGATAAATGTTGCTAACTTGCGTTAAAAGTGCGGTAGGATAGGCATGATTATCATTGGTAAATTGATAGAGCAATGGCTGCCAACTTTGATCTTGAATCCCTCCGCAAATTAAGCCGCTTAAAAAACCGTGTAATTCAGCAGCAGAAAGTGGAATAGAGGCTTGTTGAAGTTGTTGATTCAGGTGTTGATAAGAAATTGTTGTCATTGAAATTATCCTTGTTGAAATTGCGCTTAGTTTATCATTCTACACCGCAGGCAACCAGTTTAGAAATTGGCAAGTTTTTTCGCCTGTGGCATAATACAGGCAGTTTTGATTAAGGAATTTGAGGCTAAAATGTCATCAAAAAGTATTGAAATTTCCGTCTTGGGGCAGGTATTACGTTTAAATTGTCCGGAAGAACAACATGAAGCTTTACGCAACGCTGCCCGCGAATTAGATCAACGCGTCTTGGAAATGAAAGAGCGTACCGGCATGTTACAAGTTGAAAAGGTCCTTTCCATTGTCGCCTTAAATTTAAGTTTTGAACTCATGCAAGAGCAACAAAAAACGCATCTCATTGAGGATGTGCTAAAAAACAGAATTTTGCGTCCGCTCGATCATTCTCTTGAAAATATCGGGGCACAAAAGCTCAATTCCTGATAATTTCAGATAACTAAATGTCATCTGAGAAAAAGAATTAATGCTAGTCATTAAACCTAATTTCGAGTAGTATTGAATAAAAGAAATTCCTGAGGTGTTCGCCAGTGGGTTATGTCCCTGAGCCGATACTTTTAATCTTATGAATTGGTTTCCTGTCATTGGTGTGCAGGCTTAGCTCCGCTAAGAAGCCTAAAAATGATTTCAACTAATTCCCTTGAACCGTCGGGTTCAAGGACCGACCATCCACAACGGCACCTCGGGTCCTCTCAAACAATAACTATGTGCCCATTTCCCTCAACAGCCTCTATTCGTCAACAACTTCGTCAGCAAATGCGAGAAACTCGGCAAAAACTGACCACACTTCAACAGCAACAAGCTGCACAACATATTACTGAGCAGGCGCTAAAACTTATCGAACAACAACAGGCGAAAAACATTGCGCTCTATCTTGCCTTTGACGGAGAAATTTCAACAAAACCACTTATTGAGCAATTATGGCAACAAGATAAAAATGTTTATTTGCCGGTGCTGCATCCTTTTGTTCGTGGTCATTTATTATTTTTACGCTATTTACCCGATACACCGATGAAAGCCAATAAATTCGGCATTTTTGAACCGCACTTAAATGTACAAAATGTAATTCCACTTGAGCAATTAGATGTTATCTTCACGCCATTGGTCGCCTTTGATAAGCAGGGAAACCGTCTAGGCATGGGGGGAGGATTTTACGATCGTACGTTACAAAACTCACAACGCCGTTTCATCACAGTAGGTTTAGCACATCAATGCCAACAAGTAGAAGCACTCCCAATCGAAAGCTGGGATATTCCCTTAGAACACATTTTAGCGGGATAAAAAAACCTCCGAAAATTCGGAGGTTTTTTTATGGATTATTGTGGCGCTTTTAATTCCGGTTCTTTTGGTTTTTCCGGTTCATCAAATTTCTTGCCTTCGTTGGCCGCAATAATTTTTGCGGTTTGCTCTGCTAAATGAGTCAAGTTCATCTTTTCATAAGATGCTTTCATCAACGGTAACGCATCCAAAGTCGCTTGCGTATCCGGATACAGTTTCAACATAGAAACCACGCGATTTGCCGTTGCCACATAAGCATCCCGTTTGAAATAGAACTTCGCAATCGCTAACTCATGACGAGCAAGACTCGCTTTAATGTAAGTCATACGCGCCAAGGCATCCGGCGTATAAGGACTATTAGGGAAATGTTGCACTAAATTTTGGAAGTTAGCAAAGGCCGTTTTAATGGATGTATTTTCACGGGTTGCGCGATCCACACCAAAGAAATCTTGGAAGAAATTATCACCCAATGCAGAATTAGTTAAACCCGCCATATAAAGGGCATAGTCTAAGTGACTACTGTTTGGGAAACGTTGAATAAAACGATCAATGGTGACTAAGGTTTCGGAGTAGTCCTGCGTTTTATAGTAGGCATAAATCAAGTTTAATTGTACTTGTTCGCTATAAGAACTCCCCGGGAAACGACTACTCACAGCATTTAAATAACGGATTGCCTGAGAATAATCACCGTCCTGTAAATAGGTTTGCCCTGTGCTGTATAAGGTTTGTTCCGGTGCTTGTTCTACATCTTGTTTAGAACTTGAACATGCGGTCACCGCCAACGCCATAGCGGTAAGCAATGCAAAGGATTTAAGTTTACGCATTGAATAGAATCCTTATTTTTACGAAAAATGAGAAATGAGTTACAATTGCCCGATATTGTATAGAACATTGCTAAATAAGCAAACTTGATTAACGGATTTTTTATTTATGGCACAAATTACTCTCTCGGCAACCGTGCAACCGCAACAAATGGGACAGCGCTTAGACCAAACCCTGGCGGAATTGTTCCCCGACTATTCCCGCTCCCGTTTAAAAACATGGATTGAGGAGGATTTGGTGTTGGTCAATGGCGCTGTGCAAAATGTACCACGCACCAAGGTTTACGGTGACGAACAGATTGAGATTATCGTAGAAATTGAAGATGAAACCCGTTTCGAGCCGGAAAACATTCCGTTAAATATTGTTTATGAAGACGATGATATTCTCGTTATCAACAAACCGAAAGATCTTGTCGTTCACCCTGGCGCAGGCAATCCTAAAGGCACCGTTCTCAATGCGTTACTCTATCATTATCCACAAATCGCTGAAGTACCACGCGCAGGTATCGTGCACCGTTTAGATAAAGACACCACGGGTTTGATGGTGATTGCCAAAACCATACCTGCACAGACTCAGTTAGTACGTAATTTACAAAAACGCAAGATTACCCGTGAATATGAAGCAGTTGCTTGTGGCATCATGACCAAAGGCGGCACAGTGGATGAGCCGATGGCACGCCACCCAACCAAACGCACCCACATGGCCGTGCATCCGATGGGTAAACCTGCAGTCACTCACTATCGTATTATGGAACGTTTCCGCGATTACACCCGCCTACGTTTGCGTTTAGAAACCGGCCGAACCCACCAAATCCGTGTCCACATGGCACATATCGCTCACCCGTTATTAGGCGATCAAACCTATGGTGGTCGTCCACGTCCCCCAAAAAATGCCAGTGAAGAACTCATGGCGGTACTACGCAATTTTAAGCGTCAGGCACTACATGCTGTGATGTTACGTTTACAACACCCAATTAATGGCGAAATGATGGAGTGGTATGCACCATTACCCGAGGATTTTGTGGAATTGGTTACGGCTTTAAAAACAGATTATGTCCTCCACAAAGACGAATTGGATTATTAATATGCAATCCATTAAACCGAACTGGAAAGCCCCTCAAAACGTGAGGGCATTCACCACGCTTCGCCATGGCGGTGTGAGCCTTGAGCCTTATGACAGTTTTAATTTGGGCGATCATGTAGGGGACGATAAAAACGCTGTGAAAATCAACCGCACTTTATTGGTGGAAAAATTCCATTTACCACAAATGCCGTTGTTCTTAAACCAAACTCATAGCACGCGCGTATTAACCCTGCCTTATGACGGGGAAGATTTTAATGCCGATGCGGTTTATACCAGCCAGCCGAATCAAGTGTGTTTAGTGATGACTGCCGATTGTTTGCCCGTATTATTTACCAATAAACAGGGCTCTGAAGTGGCCGCAGCGCATGCCGGTTGGCGTGGATTATGCGATGGCGTGTTAGAGCAAACTGTCGCTAAATTTCAGTGCAAAAATGAAGATATCTTGGCTTGGTTCGGACCAGCCATTGGTCCAACGGCATTCCAAGTGGGACAAGAGGTTATCGATCAATTTGTTGCCCAAGATCCCAAAGCCACATCCGCCTTTATCGCAGATCCGAAAGCGAAAGACAAATTCCTCGGCAACCTTTACCAAATCGCTACGCAACGTCTCAATGCCCTCGGCATTACCCAAATTAGCGGTGGCGAATACTGTACTTATCTTGAAGCAGACAAATTCTTTTCTTATCGCCGAGAGAATGTCACAGGAAGAATGGCATCGGTAGTATGGATTAACGGATAATTTCATTTTTAATCTGTTTCATGAAAAAAGTGCGGTCATTTTTAACCGCACTTTTATTTATCAAGGGAAAAAATTAAAACGTATATTTCAACGTCGCATAATAAGCACGACCCGGCTCATTGTAAGTATGCGCATTATAATTGGTACTACTCGAAGAGCGATAAAGTCGTTTATCAAATAAGTTATTTACACCAACTCGAACACTCACGGTATTTTTCCAGTTATAACCAGCACTTAATCCCCAAACTGCATAGCTACCGATATCAGAAGAATTTGCTAACTTACCATTTTCCATTCGATTCTCCGGATTCTTACGAGAAGTTTGCTTGCCGTATTGCGTATAGGTCAACATGGTATCTAACGCCTCTGTAATTTGATAGTTCAAACTGGAATTCAATGTATATTTTGGCACGATAGAAAGCGGGTTGCCGGTATCTTTATTTTTGGTTTTGTGCATATAGGTGAAATTATTCACCCAAGATAATTTATCTTCAATTAATGGCAAGGTTAGGTTTCCTTCCAAACCTTCAATTACCGCACGGTTTGCATTGCCCCATTTATACACATAGTTTCCACGAGTACTAAGACCAACGAACTTGCCATCAGATACAATTTTGTTACGGTAATCGTTGCGGAAATAGGCAATGGAGGCTAATAGACCATCTTTATCATATTCAATACCAATTTCCTTGTTCCAGCTAGTTTCCGGTTTAATCTCACTGTTTCCTTGAAAATAACAACTCTTATTATTCGGCACATAGGTTGGACAACCTTGGCCTAGGGTAAATAAAAGATAGTTCGGATTGGTTTGATAGAGGTTCGGTGCTTTATAAGCGCGAGCAATGCCACCTTTTATTTTCCAATGTTCGGTTAAACCTTGTAAAAAGTTTAATCCTCCACTGATATTTGAACCGGAATAAGTATTGTAATCGTAACGTAGCGATGGCGTTAAAACCATTGACTTAGTAGCTGAAATATTGTCTTCAATAAAGAAAGCCCATTCACTTTGACTAGAATGCCCACCGCGAACATTCTGTACGCCGCTCGGTAAGGTTTCTGGAAGATCATAAACGACTTTACCGCCAACACGTCTTCCCCCGAGCAATTGTGTCATAGAGGAAGCATCGTCTAAGCTACTGTGTGCTCCCTCAAAACCAACCGTCAGCATATGCTCGACGCCGAAAGTAAACGGAATATAAAATTCAGAACTAAAACGGGTATTTTTTAAAACGGAATCTTTAAAATCAGAGGTGCTGGCATAACTGCCTTCCGGACCGCCGGCTAAAAATTCCGGCAAACGACTGTTTTTCGTTTTATCAAAGGTGAGATACGTTTTATTATCAAAATGATCAAATTTACCTTCATAAATTAAGGCATAATTTTGACGGTACAAACGCGCTGTTTCTGCTTTATTGGCGGCCAATGTTTTAGTTGCAGGATAATTGGCATTATTATAAAGTCCGCCAGAACTATTTTGCGTATCACCATTATAAATATTGCCTTGACGGCTAAAACCACTGTCTAAAGTTAACTTGTGATCTTTGTTGACATTCCATACTAAACGACCGTTAATATCTTTGTTACGTACGCCTTCACGACCTGCAATAGCCGGATCGCCATTAATGCCCACATCGTCTGCTTGAGTCTTATTCCAGTTACCATATAAACGGAATTGCAATATGTCTTTAATTAGTGCACCGCTTAAATTGAAACCTACACGATTCGTCGCACCTTCTTTTCTATCTTCCGGTTGATTCGTATAATAGCTTACGCTCCCATGCAAATCATTGGTGACAGGTTTGGTAATAATATTTACTACACCACCCATTGCTCCCGAACCATAACGTGCAGCTGCCGGACCACGCAACACCTCAACGGATTCAATGGCCTCTATCGGTATCCAGTTACTATCACCGCGAGAATTTCGCTCTCCTCTCACCCCATAACGCTCCGCATTACGTGAAGTCACAGGTTTTCCATCGACTAAAATAAGCGTATTTTCAGGTCCCATTCCACGAATATCAATTTGGCGTTTATTTCCACGTTGCCCTGTAGCAGAGTTGCCAGTTAAGTTTACCCCTGGCATTGTTCGTAACACATCAGAAATATCATTGGTGACGGGGCGTTTTGCTAAATCTTTTTCACTCACTATTGAAACACCAAGCGACTGTTTTACTTGACTTTCCGCTGTAACACGAATTTCATCCAACTGTTGTGTAGCCATCGCAGCGTTTGCATTATTTACAAATAATGCAGTACTGAGCAAACTCAACATGAAAATAGATTGTTTTTGCATAAAATGCTCCTAGATAAAAATATGTAATATATAGGGCGCTTATTCTAACGAAACAACACCCACTATTGCAAATACGAATTAATTCTATTTATAGGGCATTCTGTTTGGTTGGTATTTTTATATTGTGATTATGTTTCAATACTTAATTCTGGTTGAATTATTTTTTTGATGCAGTATTATTTGCGCCCTGCATTTTTGCAGACTCACAATCTGTTCTGGGTTCCCTAACCCCAATTTAAACTAAAAAGGTATTCAAATGACACACGCATTTTCGATCTTTAGTGATCGCCAAAAACGTCGAGCATTAGTTTTGCTCAGTTTCTTTCACATTTTTATCATTGCTGTCAGTAACTATTTAGTACAGCTTCCTTTTGAAGTTCATGTGCCACTGACATTCTTCGGCGCACAAGAAGACTTTATGTTCCATAGCACATGGGGTGCAATTACCTTCCCATTTATTTTCTTGTCGACGGATTTAACTGTGCGTATCTTTGGAGCAAAAGAAGCCCGTTGGATCATTTTCGTGGTAATGATTCCGGCATTAATCATCAGCTATGTGGTCTCAACCCTCTTTTCAGATACCCAATATCAAGGTCTACAAGCATTAAGCGAATTTAATATGTTTGTGTTCCGCATTGCTGTCGCAAGCTTCTTCGCCTATGTATTCGGACAACTCTTGGATGTTTTGGTATTCAATCGCTTACGCCAACTCAAAACTTGGTGGATAGCGCCAACCAGCTCTATGGTATTTGGCTCTATGGCAGACACTTATTTGTTCTTCGCGATTGCCTTCTATGCCAGCAGCGATCCTTTTATGGCAGAACATTGGATGGAAATCGGTTTCGTCGATTATTTATTTAAATTATTCATTGGGTTACTGTTGTTCGTACCGGCTTACGGTGTGTTCTTAAATATGATTCTGCGTAAGATTCAGCAACTGACTGCAGCGCTCGAAAATGACATGGAATTACCCCAAAATTCTTAAAAAAGAAAGAATAAAAAAATGCCCTGAATCATCAGGGCATTTTGTTTTTTGAAGAGATTATTTTTGCGCTAAAAGTGCGGTCGGATTTTCTGATGTTTCTTCCGATAAGTTGAGATTTTCCACTGCCATCACAGACTTCAAACCGTCTTCACGTAATTGTTGTGCTGCTGCTTTATCGCCAACTTGCTCAAATACGTAAGACGCCATAGTAATGTCTGCCGGTTCCAATTTTTCTTTATTGGCAATTAACGCTTTAAACACCTCATTGGCTTTAGCAAAATCATTATTACGCACATATAAATAACCGAGTGCACGATGAGCACAACATTGTGCCGATGTGTTTGCGCCTTTTAACCATTTGCTGATAAATTTCACCAACTTGCTATTATCTTCTGGTTGCAAACGGCTGATTTGTTTAAACAATTCTTGCGTTAACGGGCTATTGTCACTATCTAATTTTTTCACTAACTCCAACATGAATTCATAAGCAGACTCATGATCATTGGCATCAATTAAACGCGTAATTAACGCCAGTTTCACACGGGCATCATTGCGGCGTTTACGAGATTGTTCATCCCACCAATCCAACAAACCATCGACGCCTTCTTCGTTCATTTTCTCATCAAGCAATCCATCTTCCACTTGGGTTTGTAATGCAACAAATTCCTGTGAGGCATACAAACCGGATTTTTCGATTTGTTCTAAAATATTATCTAATGCCTGGTAAGCTTTTGATTTTAAATAAATCTCAACAGCTAATTTAAGTACTTCCTTATTTTTCCCCGCCATCAACAATAAGCTGTCAACTGAACTGCGCGCTGCCGGTAATTTATTTTGTTGTAATAAAATGCGGGTACGTGCAATTTCTAAAACCAAGCTATCAGAACCAGCAATTTCCGTTGCTTCCATTAAATAACGGTTTGCACTGAATTCATCACCACGCTGTTGTGCTGCTTCTGCTGCTTTAATGAAATTCAGCACCGGCTCATCAGAATGCTTCGCATTTTTACCAATTAATTTTTCCGCTTTAGAATAATCCCCTTCATCCATACGCATTAAGCCTTCCAATGTTTGCTTTTGCGCTTTCGTGCGTTTACGACGAGAGAACCAGCTGTATGTATTGTTGCTTAAACGGAAAAAACGGCTAATGACGACTTCAATGCTGTACACCAAAGCTAAAGCGAGCACGAAGAAGATCACTAAAGTGGTAATGGACATTTCGATGATATGACCTGTCGTTTCAATCCGCACATAACCTTGCTTACCGGCTAAATACGGCCCGGCAATTAAGCTTGCCAGTAACAACAACATTAAAAATAGCACTCGTAACATAATCTATTTCTCCTATTGTTGTTGTCCTTGATTAACTTCCGGCTTTGTTTCATTCGCCGGCGCGGTGGCAGCCTCATTTTCTTTTACTGCCGACTCCGTTCCCGAATTGCTGTGCGACTCGAGTTCTTTATCCACAGAAAGGGTGATTTTTTGTACTTCTTGTGTTGGCTTATTCAACAATTTATCTAAGGCATTTAACCCACTTAACTGAGTCGGCACATCCACGTAAATTGATTGTTCCGCTAATTCATCCAAATTCTTCAAGAAGTTTTGAGCTACATCGGTGTTGGTATCAAAATACGTCCGAATCCAAGAAGCCACAGTTTGTAAAGATTGTTTGTATAAATCGTCTTGTTGGCGCGGCACAGACAAAATGGCAATTTGTAAACGTAAACGAATATTCTCACGTAAATAAATATCTTGATTTGGCGCTAATAACGCTTTGTCATTCGCTTTCTTTGGGGTCACACGAATAAAATGATTTAAAAAACTCACCGCACTTTTTTCTGCATTTTCTTTCCAATCATCCAAAGAATCCGTCAATTTATCGTTGTTCGGATCTTCATCAAAATTCACGTTTAACACCGTTAATTCGTCAACATTGTTCGCAAGCTCCGATAGATCCTGCATGATGGCATTTTGGTCTACGTTATTAAGCGATAATAGGTTTTTCAAATCTGCGTGAATGGCGTTACGTACCGAAGCTACCTCTGGCAATGCAACTTTCGATAAAGTTTCATCGGCTACTTTTAACAACGCGATGCTGGTGTCCACGTCATTATCTAACACCAATTTACGCAACGCATTATTGAGTAGAAAGTCCGCCTCGGTAAGCAACCAATCATTGGGTTGCTCTGCTTTTGCTTGGTTCGCCAAACGTTGAACTTCTTGTTTCAACGCTGATAAGCTTTGTTCTTTAACAGCAATTTCCTGATGTAATGCGCCAATTTGTTCACTGACCGTTTTTGAAAATGCAATAAGCTGTTGAAGCTGTGCTCTTTCGGCTTCAAAATTTTGTCCTTCGGCTACCACTGCAGGCACTGACTGTTGTACTTTCCCTGAAAGTGCGGTCAATTTTTGTTGTATTTCCTCAACCTGTAACTGACCAAAATAATAGCCCGCGCCCCCCAAACCTAGCGCAAGTAAAATTGCTAACAAACCCAATGCTGAACCGCCTTTTTTTACAACTACCGTTTCTTTTACAGGCGTTTCTTTCATTGTAGAAGCGTTAGCAACAATTTCCGCTGCAGCAGATTGCTGTTCCGAAGAGATCGTCTTTTCATTGTGTTCTTGTTGCATAGTGTTTACTTTATCCTCTATTGGAGCCTCAATTTGTTCAGTTAATGCCTCATCTTGTGTCGCTAAATCAAGATCTTCACTGATATCAATTTTCTGTTCCACTTCTGCATTCCGTTTCGACGGGTGAGATTTCTTGTTAGCCATAATATTTACCTATAAAGAAAAAATGTGGTTTAACGACATTGTAATAAGGTTTGTAATAACGTTCTATTGTCTGAACACGGACAAACCGTCACTTGTTGCCAACCTAACGCTTGCGCCAAATGGGCAATACGCTCACTGATTGTAATAAGGTGACAACTTTTTAGCCAATTATGTTCGCTTTGCGGAACAAAATCCACTAATTGGGTGAGTATTTCAGCACTGGTCACGACTATCGTTTGTACGCCAGCTCGTTTGCACAAACTGGTTTGCTCCGCTTGATTGTAAACGAAAGGTTCACGTCGATAGCATTCCACAATTTCAATACGACCGCCACGTTGTTGTGCCTGTTCGGCAAAAAACTCGCGACCACCATTGCCGCGCAAAATTAATACCGTTTTCTCAGACAAATCCTGCATCATGGATAACTGCAATAATCCTTCACTATTTTCTTGCGTAGTCGGATAGTGAACAGCCATTTCTGTCATAGCAGCAAAATACTGAGCCGTACTTTTCCCGACGGCAAAATAGGATAAGTCATCACGCCACTTGAAACCGGTGTTTTTAATGGCTTTATCCGCAAAATCTACCGCATTTTTAGAAACAGCAAAGACATAATCCCCAGGTTTCAGCTTCGCTAATCTCGCTGGCAATTCGTTCAGTTCCGCCCCGCGAGTAATTTGAAATAGGGGTAAATGCAACGCAACGATGCCGGCTTTCACCAACATCTCAACCAGTTGTTCTCCACGTTCGTCAGGGCGTGTCACCAAAACAGCCATATTCAACTCTTATGCGTAAATATTTTGCAAAATCTTGTCAGCACCTTGTGCCAAAAGTTGCTCGGCAATTTGCACGCCCAAAACCTCAGCATTTTCTACCGCACTTTGACCTTCCGCACGAATAATCGTTGAACCGTCAACACTCCCCACCAAGGCTCGCAAGTACAACATGCTCTCACACAACACGGCATAACCACCAATAGGCACTTGGCAACCGCCTTGTAGGCGATTATTCATCGCGCGTTCCGCCAACACACAATAAGTCGTTTCGACATCAGCCAACGGTGCTAATAATTGTTTCACCTGTTCGTCATTCGTACGGCATTCAATCCCTACGGCGCCTTGCCCAGCAGCAGGAAGTGACTGTTCTACCTCAATAAAAGAAGTAATTCGATCTGCCAATCCCAAACGGATTAAACCGGCAGAAGCCAAAATAATCGCATCAAAATCACCGTTATCCAGTTTGCTCAAACGCGTTCCCACATTGCCTCGCAGAGAGCGAATTTCCAAATCCGGACGTAAGGCTTTTAGCTGACACTGACGACGCAAACTGGATGTACCAACGATGGCTCCCGGAGGCAACTCGGCTAAAGTGCGGTAAGTATTTGAAACGAATGCATCACGCGGATCTTCACGCTTACAAATGACGGATAAACCTAGCCCCTCAGGAAATTGCATCGGCACGTCTTTCATAGAATGCACAGCGATGTCCGCTTCATTATTCAACAACGCATTTTCCAATTCTTTCACAAACAAACCTTTACCGCCGATTTTCGCCAACGGCGAATCTAAAATCACATCGCCTTTAGTGACCATCGTCACCAATTCGATTGATAAATCGGGATACAGTTGTTGTAAACGCGCTTTCACAAAGTTTGCCTGCCACAATGCTAATGGGCTTTGACGAGTGGCAATTTTTAAAGTTTTTTTAAACATAATAACGAGATATGAAAGTGATCTTATGTGCTTTATCCTACCATTGTTAGCCCGTATTGTCAGTTTCCATTTAATTTTTTTGCTTTCCTGAAGTACTGGTGATAGAGTACCCACCAGCCAAGTATGACTGTTGTAAAAAAGTTAGGATACGAATTGAAGTTTGATGTCAATGAAGCCAAAAAACGCGTGGACTTTCTAGATAAATTACGCCTTGATCGCGCTTTATCCGATACGACTGAATCCTTTCAACTTGTCTTTAAACTCATTCCTTTATTACTTCATTTTAACCATCCTGATCTTCCTGGCTATGTTGCTAACGCGCCGACCGGAATTGCTCGTTTTTCTCTCACAGGTTTTCAACAAGATTATCTTGCGCGAACACTTTCTGCAGAACAAAGCCAAAACATTCAAGAAAAACACCGCACTTTTGAGCAAGAAGCCATACTGGGCGTATATGTGATGGGCAGTATTGCCTCCATCGCCCAAACACCATCTTCCGATTTGGATATTTGGATTTGTCATCAAGAAGATTTAAGCCAAAGCGCGCTCGACCTATTACAACAAAAAACTAATGCAATTCAGCAATGGGCAAAACGCTTTCAAGTAGAAATTAACTTCTACTTAATGGATCAAAAACGTTTCCGTTGTTTTCGTTATGCCGAACCGATGGATGGTGAAAATTGTGGTTCCACACAATACATGTTACTGCTGGACGAGTTTTACCGCTCTGCCATACGCCTTGCCGGCAAACCTTTGTTATGGCTACATTTATTGGTTGAACGTGAAGAAAATTATGAAGCAGAAATTGAGCGTTTAACTCAAGAAGGACAACTGGATTTAAACGATTGGGTGGACTTTGGTGGTTTAGGCTCGTTCTCAGCAAACGAATATTTTGGCGCAAGCTTGTGGCAGCTTTATAAAGGCATTGATTATCCGTATAAATCACTGCTCAAAATTTTATTACTCGAAGCTTATTCTTGGGATTACCCAAACACCTTCTTGATTTCTCGCGAATTTAAGCACGCCTTACTGAATGGCGATATGAACGTCGAACACCAATTTGATGCTTATTTAGCCATGTTACAGCGGGTTACCGATTATTTAACCCGTCAAAAAGAATTCAAACGGTTGGACTTTGTACGTTGCTGTTTTTATATCAAAGTACATGAAAATGAGGTGGCCCCCGGGGAAACTAACTGGCGTTTGGACGAACTGCTCAAGCTGACCCAACAATGGGGATGGAAGTGCGGTCAATTAGAGTGCCTCAATAATCGCCGACATTGGAAAATCAAACAAACCATGAAAATACATAATAGTTTGATTAAATTCCTCATGTTGAGCTATCGCAACTTAGTCCATTTTGCACGTAAACACCAAGTGAATGCCAGCATCATGCCACAAGACATGAGTGTGCTGACACGTAAACTGTACGCTGCTTTTGAAGAGTTGCCGGGTAAAGTGACCTTACTCAACCCACAACTGGCTGTGGATTTATCAGAACCGGCGTTGACGTTTATTGAAGTCAAACATAATCGACATTTTAAAGACGGTTGGTATGTCATCAATCAAACGCCGGACGTGGAAGGTTGTCGTCATCCTCGTTACATCGAATATAACGAAAGCTTGAATAAACTTGTGGCTTGGGCCTATTTCAATCGTTTATTAACCGCCAATACGCAATTATTTATTTCTAGCGATAACATAGAACTAAAAACGTTGCGCCAGTTTGTCACCGACCTCCGTTTAACATTCCCTATTGAAACGACCTTTGCAAGCAACGCCGATCTCAGCCATCCTTGCGAAATCCGTAGTCTTGCCGTCATTATCAATTTAACTCAAGACCCGACTCAACAGCTGAGGGACATCAAGCCAACAATCCAAGCCAGTGATTTGTTTAGCTTTGGTCCGAACGAAGAAAGCTTGGTCGGCAGCATTGACTTAACCTACCGTAATGTATGGAATGAGATCAGAACATTACATTTTGAAGGAGCAAATGCGATTTTATTGGCGTTAAAAGTGCTTTCCAACAAAATTTATCGTGGTGCGCCATCACCGAAATTTGTACAAGTTTTTTGTTATAGCCGTTACTATCGACATGCCTTACGCCGCATCGTCACGACACTCATTAATAAATGTATCAGCATCCAACTCGGGGTCACCGAACCGCCGAAAAACAATTTATTGCGAGTAGCGGGAAAAAACTGGCAATTTTTCTTTGAAGAACGCGGTATTAGTTTGCAAGAAATTCATCACGGGCGGGTCACAAAAACACATCAATTTGACACCGCACTTAATAAAAAAGCAGCGGCAACGGATCCGGTTCCAACGAAGCATCAAAAGTATCCACGAGAAATCGATCGATTTGCAACGGAAGGTTTCCTGCAATTCTTCTTTGAAGATAATCCAAACGGCAGTTTTAACGTTTATATTTTAGATGAACTGAATCGCCTTGAGGTTTACCGCAACTGTGATGGTACAAAAGAGAAAAAAATTCATGAGATAAATCGAATTTATCAACTCTCAGGCTTGGATGAAAATGAGAATCCGTATAAAATCGTACAACGCGATTTTAATTATCCACAATTCTACCAATTATTAATGACAGAAGAAGGAATAACGATTGTTCCTTTCCATAGCCGTTTGGCTTTGTCTTGAGGTGTAACATGAATGACAAATTAAAAGTTTTAATTATTGATGACCATCCGTTAATGCGTCGCGGCATACAACAACTTGTTGAATTAGAAGAAGGTTTCGAGGTTGTTGGCGGTGCAGGCAATGGTTCTGAAGGGATTAATTTAGCGCTACAAACCTCACCGGATCTCATTATTTTAGATCTGAATATGAAAGGACTCTCCGGTTTAGATACGCTTAAAGCATTGAGAGCAGAAGACGTTGATGCTCGCATTGTCATTTTGACTGTGTCTGATGCTAAAAACGACATTTTTACCTTAATTGATGCCGGTGCGGACGGGTATTTATTAAAAGATACCGAACCCGACACATTGCTTTCTCAACTAAAACGCATCGCTCAAGGTGAAGCTATCCTCAGTGATTCCATTAAAAATCTCTTATTAGAGCGTCAATCTTCGCAAAGCCCTATTGACTCTCTTACCGATCGTGAAATTGACGTATTGCGTTTAGTGGCAACCGGTCTTTCCAATAAACAAATTGCCGGCCAATTGTTTATTTCGGAAGAAACCGTCAAAGTACACATTCGTAATTTGCTACGTAAACTTAACGTTCACTCACGCGTTGCCGCAACAGTGCTTTATTTTGAGCATAAAAACGGCTAAACCGTATAATTTCACAAGAAATAGCCGACAGCATTGTCGGCTATTTTTTTATTATCAATTTACTCGTCCCCTTTTCTTAAAAATATCGAAAAAATCCACCGCACTTTGTATAGGCGAAGCATTGCAGGGAAAAAACCTAACGAGTAAACTACCAAGGTTTAATGTGGGAGTTATATGAAGCAATTGTTCAATAAAAAAGCAAGTCAACGTTTCTATGCACTTGTATTTTCGTGCTTATTTTGGCATTCCTCCGCCTACGCCGAATATCTCGTTGATTTACAAATTGATGGGGTAAAAAACGATACGTTAAAAAACAATATCCAAATTCACCTCAATGCCATCGATAAAGAAGAGGCAGACGGCTCTGAACGTTATCAAGATATTGTCAGCAAAGCCGTTGATAAAGGTCTGCGTGCTTTAGGCTATTATGATCACCAGATTCAATTTGAATTAAAACCGCGAACCAAGAACAAGCCGCTATTAATCGCTCACATTACCGTAGGCGAACCGGTAAAAATCGCTGCCACAGACATTGTGATTAAAGGGGAGGCCAAACAAGATCCGGAATTCATGCAACTGGAAAAACAGGCTCCTAAAACCGGCACCATACTCAATCACGAAACTTACGAAGATTATAAAAACCAACTGCAACAACTCGCGCTATTTCGCGGTTATTTTGATGCAGAATTTGAACAATCCCGTTTAGAAGTGATGAAATCCACACGCGAAGCTTGGTGGAATCTCACCTTCGATAGCAAAAAACGCTACCACTATGGGAAAATTCATTTCTTACACGCGCAAATTCGAGAAGAATATTTACGCAACATGCTTAACATTCACTCAAATGAACCCTATTTAATGAGTGATTTTTCTACCTTAACCAACAATTATTCCTCCTCAAACTGGTTCAGCTCAGTACTATTGCAACCGCACTTAGACGATAAAAAGAAATTAGTGGATGTGGATGTGCTGCTCTATCCACGCAAAAAAAATATTATGAATGTCGGACTAGGTTATTCCACCGATGTTGGGCCTCGTTTTCAATGGAGTTGGACGAAACCTTGGATCAATGATCGCGGGCATAGTGTCAGAAGCAATCTCTATTTTTCCTCACCGAAGCAAACGCTCGAACTGACCTATAAAATGCCCCTACTGAAAAATCCGCTGAATTATTACTATGAATATTCCGGCGGTTTTGAACGTGAAAATAAGAACGATACCAAAACAACCTCATCAACTCTTGCCGCACTACGCTATTGGAACCATCCTACCGGATGGCAGTATTCCTTAGGTTTACGCTTGCGCTACGATGCCTTTACCCAAGCGGATATCTCCGACAAAACGCTATTACTATATCCTACAACCTCGTTAACCCGTACCCGTTTACGCGGTGGTGCCTTTCCTGATTGGGGTGATTCACAACGTATTACCTTCGATTTTGGACGTAAATTGGGGATTTCTGATGTCAATTTCTGGAAAATTCAAGCGTCCACCGCTTGGGTCAGAACCTATGCGCAAAATCACCGTTTTCTTACTCGTCTAGAAATTGGCGTACTCAACACTGCAGATATTCACCGAATTCCACCTTCATTACGTTTCTTTGCCGGCGGCGATCGCAGCGTACGTGGTTATGGTTATAAAAAAATCTCGCCAAAAGATCGAAATGGCAAATTAGTCGGCGGCTCCCGTTTAGCGACAGGAACCCTTGAATACCAATATCAGGCTTATCCCGGCTGGTGGCTAGCTACCTTTGCTGATACCGGTCTAGCGGCAAATAGCTTTAAACCTGATGAATTACGCTATGGTGCGGGCTTTGGCTTGCGCTGGGCCTCGCCGGTAGGCGCCATTAAATTTGATGTTGCCACCCCGATACAAGACAAAGACAAGAGTAAAAACATTCAGTTTTATATCGGGCTGGGTAGTGAAATATAGCAACATAACACGGATTACTTCATGACAGAACAGACAGAAAAAGCGGCTCAAACAACGAAAGTAAAATCGCCAAAACGCCTTTGGCGATGGCTTTTATGCCTCATAAGTGCGGTCATTTTTTTACCTATTTTTGCCCTATTCGCCCTCCTTTCAACAGAAAGTGGTCAGCACAAACTCCTCCACTGGGCAGATGCAGGACTGGATGCCCTTTCCATTGAACAAGCACAAGGCAATTTAAAAGAAGGATTAACATTAAAACATCTTCGCTTTCAGACAGAAGGTGTGGATGCCCATATTGAGGAAGCGCATCTGCAGCTGCAATTAAGCTGTTTATGGCATTTAGACGTGTGCATTGATGATATCACCCTGACACAACCATCCATTCTGATTGACACCGCCTTGCTGCCACCCTCTGAGCCTAAAAAGAAAAGCAACGGGAACATGAAACATGTGTTCCTACCTATCTCGGTGCAAATCAATCGGTTAGCCGTTAACGATTTCTCATTATCTCTTGATAAAAATAAAATCACTTTAGGTACATTCCATACAGCAGCAAGTTTAAATAACGCCAATGGATTAACATTAGCGCCGACACAAATTGAGAATTTCAGCTTTATTCACGATTTAACCTCAACCAAAAAAAATACCGATACGTCTAAAAAGACTGAAACTTCCACACCAATTCAATGGGAAAAGTTGGAACAGTCTCTCCGTAAACCGCTGTTTAGTGAATTGCAGCAAATTGAACTGCCTTTTGCGATACACATTCAAGGCGTGCAAGGCAAAAACTGGCGATATCAAAGTCTCAGTGGGAAAAATACTGTCGAGCAAGATATCCTCGTTTCTGCTGCAGAACTTCAAGCAAGCGCAACTGATGATATTATCGAACTAGCTAAATTTGATGTGCAAAGCTCGCTTGGTCAGTTACAAGCGAATGGCCAACTAGAACGCCAACAAAATTTTCCGTTGCAATTTGATGCCACCGTAAAAATTAACGATATACGCCAAAATAACGAACTTATTTTGCCGGCAAGCCAAGCGGAAATCCGTCTCTCAGGCGCATTAAAAAAACAGACCGCACTTTCTTGGCAAACCCAGGGCGCGTTGGAGTCACAACTGAATGCTCAAATTCAGGCTGCTGAACCCAACCTTCCGCTTCAAGTGAACTTGACTGTGCCTCAAGCACAATACCCTTTTAATAACAAGGATCCTTTAAAAATTCAGGATTTCAATTTGACCGTAGACGGCAACTTAGCTGCCGCACAAATACAACTCAAAAGTGCGGTCAGTGGCATGGGAATACCAAACAGCGATTTGGCATTACAAGCCGTGGCCCATTTATCCGACATCGCGATTAATCAACTCAAACTCAATACTTTAAATGGCACGGCAGATTTAACAGGCAAATTAAATTGGCGTGATGGTGTGGAATGGAATGGGCATTTAGCGTTAGCAAAGATGCCGCTTAATGCCTACTTAGCCGATTTTCCGGCAATCATTTCCGGCAGCTTAAATTCACAGGGAAGAATCAATCAAGGCAAGCCAGAAATTTCGGTTTCAGACATCGATCTGCAAGGTTCACTGTCGCAACGCCCATTGAGCCTAACCGGTAATTTACATATGGCAGAACAGCCATTACTTAATGTGCCGCAGCTCACGTTCACTTATGGCGACAACAAAATCAACGCACAAGGCAACCTTGGTTCCGTTTCCGATTTTACTCTTGATATTAATGCGCCGAATTTAAGCGGTTTATTGACCGGTTTATCCGCCTCAGTTAATGGCAAGAGCGCCGTAACCGGCAACATTATGCACCCAAATCTTGTCGTAGATTTAACCGCAAAACAGTTTCATTTCTACGACATCGACCTTGCTCAAGCCAGCGTTAAGGGGCAGCTAAATACCGAGCAACAAATCCAAGGTCAGCTTAATGCCCAGCTCAATGGATTTCATTACAATGACATCAAGGTCAATAACCTCCAACTCTCTGTTTCAGGAGATGAGCAAAAACACAGTTTGCAGCTAATTTCAGAAGGAAATCCCATTGCTGCCAACATGAATATCATCGGAAATTTCGACCGCACTTTACAACAATGGCAAGGCACGATTAGCCAACTTATGCTAAAAACGGAGTTTGGCCACATCCAAACAAACAAAAGCGTGGCTGTCACATACGACAATAAAAGCACCCAAAGCACCATTGCCGCCCATTGCTGGATGCACAGCAACATAGATCTTTGTTTTCCGCAAACCTTTAATGTCGGCACTCATGGTGAAATACCTTTTGAAATCAAACGCTTTGATTTAGCATTTATCAATAAAATACTTGAAGAGGAGCTTTTGAAAGGCCAGCTGAATAGCAAAGGAAAAGTAGTCTGGTCAACACAGGCACCACTATCAGCTGAGATACAAATCAACGGCAATGCCTTATCTTTGGCAAAAAAATTAGATTACCGGACTTTTAAATTAGACATGCCAAAAGTCGTGCTAAATGCCAATTTAGCAAATAACGATCTTGCCTTAAAAACAGAAGTTCATGTTCAGGAACAAGGCAAAATCAATGCCGATTTAAAATTGCAGGATATTGTTAACACTCGTAAACTGAGTGGTACTTTTACGATTCCTCATCTTAATCCTGCAATTGTTAACCAACTTTTAGCAAACGATGAAAAAGTCAGTGGAGAACTCAAAGCCAATCTCACATTAGGTGGAAACCTAAGCGCACCAACACTGAACGGCGATATTTTACTTAAACAACTGAACGCCCAAATTCGGGCCTTACCTTTCGATATTAAAAATAGCGAATTAGCGTTACATTTTGCCGGTACCAACTCCACGCTAAAAGGATTTGTACAAACAGATGACAGTCGCTTAAATCTCAGCGGTGAAGCCTATTGGAAGAATATCAATGAATGGCGCACCCGCTTGAACGCGCAAGCAGAGAAATTTAAAGTGGATATCCCATCAATGGCAAAATTGACCATCAGTCCGAATGTTGAAATCACTGCCTCGCCAAAACTCTTAGAATTATCGGGAAATATTGAGATTCCCAAAGCACGAATCGCCATTGAAAGCTTGCCGGAGAGCGCTGTTGAAGTCAGTGGTGATGAAATCATTTTGGACGGTAAAGCAAAAAGAACATTGCCAAAAAATATTCCGGCAGAAACACGAAGCGGCATGGCAGTAAAATCAGATCTGAAAATTCATATTGGGGATGATGTCAGCTTAAAGGCTTATGGGCTCAAAACCTATTTACATGGCTTGCTTAGCGTAAGACAAGAAAAGGGGAACCTGGGTTTATACGGCGAAGTTAATCTTAAAAATGGGCGTTACGCCTCCTTTGGGCAGGATTTGATTATTCGCAAAGGCTTAATCAGTTTTGTCGGACAGCCTTCCCAGCCATTCTTAAATATTGAAGCCATTCGCAACCCAGAAGCGATGGAGGACAATAGCGTCACTGCCGGCGTGAAAGTCACTGGATTAGCCGGCTCACCAAGCATGACTGTTTTCTCCGAGCCCGGCATGCCACAGGATCAGGCTTTAGCCTACATTCTCACCGGACGTTCTTTAGAAAACAGTGGCGATGCATCTTCAAGTGGCTCTGTGGGTGCAGCCCTATTAGGTATGGGGTTAGCTAAGACCGGGAATGTTGTAGGTGGCATTGGAAAAGCCTTCGGAATTAAAGATCTGAATCTCGGCACACAAGGTGTCGGCGACAGTTCTAAAGTGGTAGTGAGCGGCAATATCACACCACGTTTACAAGTCAAATATGGTGTGGGTTTATTCGATGGCTTAGCTGAAGTGACCTTGCGTTATCGCTTGTTACCACAACTTTATGTACAATCGGTATCAGGCGTTAATCAAGCCTTTGATTTACTCTACCAGTTTGAATTTTAATCTATGAATAACGAAAACTTACTCAGTAAAGCCAATGAACTGCATGCACGACGTGGCGAGGTGCGTGAAATTGCTGCCATTGACCTCGGTTCCAATAGCTTTCACATGATTATTGCCCGTATTGTAAACGGCACACTACAAGTACTTTCCCGCCTTAAGCAAAAAGTACAACTTGCCGAGGGGTTAGATGAGAACCAAGTGCTAAGTCCAGCTGCGATTGAACGTGGTGTTAACTGCTTGGCATTATTTGCAGAACGCTTACAAGGTTTTCCGGCGGATAACGTCAATGTCGTAGGCACATATACCTTACGCCGTGCTGTGAACAATGAAGAATTTCTACGTCAAGCGGCAAAAGTCTTCCCTTATCCTATTCATATTATCAGCGGTAAAACGGAAGCAAAAACCATCTACGCTGGCGTTTGCCATACACAACCTGAAATTGGCCGAAAATTTGTTATCGATATCGGCGGTGGTTCAACAGAGATGATCATCGGTGATAACTTTACACCATTAATTTACGAAAGCCGCCACATGGGCTGTGTGAGTTTTGCAAAACAATTTTTTCCTCACGGCCAAATCAATGAAGAAAATTTTCGTCTGGCAAAACAAAGTGCTTTAAACAAAATTGAAGATCTTGCTTGGGAATACCAAAATTTGGGTTGGCAATCCGTGCTCGGCTCGTCCGGCACGATTAAAACCGTCCATCAAGTTATTTGTGAAAACATTGATCCGAATGGCACCATTACGGCTGAACGTTTAAACCAACTAATTCAACAAACACTGCAATTTAGCCACTTTGATCAAATCCAATTTAACGGACTAAATCATGATCGTGCTGACGTTTTTGTGCCGGGCTTGGCCATTTTAAGTGCAGTTTTTGAAAACTTTCACATTGAAAAAATGCGTTATTCCGACGGTGCACTGCGGGAAGGGGTGATGTATAGCTTGGAGCAAAACTTCCAAGTCAATAATATTCGTGAACGCACCGCACTTGGTCTGATGGAACAGTTTAATATTGACCAAGCACAGGGCGAACGGGTATATCAAAGTGCCTCGTTACTATTTGAGCAATACCAACATTGGCAAAACCAAGAAATAGTTGCTGAAATGAAAGACGTTCTCTTGTGGGCTGCGCGTTTACATGAAGTGGGGATTGTCATCAATCACAAAAATCTACAAAAACACTCTGCATATATTTTATACAACACTGAGTTACCGGGTTATGACAACGAGCAACATCGTTTGCTGTCAACTTTGGCGCGTTATCACTTAGGGAATTTCAAATTGCCGGAGATGTTTAAATTTTCTCGTTATCACGAGCAAGATGTGCTGGCATTAATTCGCATTTTACGCTTAGCAATTATCCTCAATCGAGCCCGTCAAGCGACAGAAAAACCTCAAAAAATCACATTAAAAACGGACCGCACTTTGGTGGATTGGCACTTAACATTTGAAACGGATTATCTACAACATAACCCATTAGTGAAAAACGATCTCGCATTAGAACATCGTTTCTTGCAGACATTGGGCTTATCCTTATCAACTCGTTAATTGATTTACTCTCCCATAAAAAAATCCCCGCGGATGATAGCGGGGATTTTTATTCTTTCGTCAGGTTACGCTTTAGGACCTGCAGCAATTAATGCTTTACCTTCAGCATTTGTTGCATATTTTTCGAAGTTCTTCACGAAACGACCGGCAAGATCTTTCGCTTTTGCTTCCCATTGTGCTTTGTCTGCATAAGTATCACGCGGATCTAAGATAGCTGGGTCAACACCTGGTAAAGCGTTAGGAATTGCCAAGTTGAAGATTGGTAATTCGCCCATTTCAGCTTTTTCGATAGAACCATCTAAAATCGCATCGATAATACCGCGAGTATCTTTAATAGAGATACGTTTACCTGTACCGTTCCAACCGGTGTTGACTAAGTAGGCTTCTGCACCTGCAGCTTGCATACGTTTCACTAAAACTTCCGCATATTGAGTTGGGTGTAAAGTTAAGAATGCAGCACCAAAACAAGCTGAGAAAGTTGGGGTTGGTTCGGTGATACCACGTTCTGTACCCGCTAATTTTGCAGTAAAGCCTGATAAGAAGTAGTACTTAGTTTGTTCCGGTGTTAATTTAGAAACCGGTGGCAACACGCCGAATGCGTCTGCAGTTAAGAAAATCACTTTCGTTGCGTGGCCTGCACGGGAAACCGGTTTAACGATGTTATCGATGTGATAAATCGGATAAGACACGCGGGTATTTTCTGTTTTAGAACCGTCATCAAAGTCAACGGAACCATCTGCACGCACAACCACGTTTTCTAATAACGCATCACGACGGATTGCGCGATAAATATCCGGTTCGTTTTCTTCAGAAAGGTGAATAGTTTTCGCGTAACAGCCACCTTCAAAGTTGAAGATACCCACATCATCCCAACCGTGTTCATCGTCACCGATTAATTCACGTTTTGGATCGGTAGAAAGGGTGGTTTTACCGGTACCGGACAAGCCGAAGAATACAGCCACATCGCCATCTTTACCTACGTTAGCAGAGCAGTGCATTGCACCAACGCCTTTAAGCGGTAGGAAGTAGTTCATCATGGAGAACATACCTTTCTTCATTTCACCGCCGTACCAAGTACCGCCGATTAACTGAACACGTTCAGTCAAGTTAAATGCAACGAAGTTCTCAGAGTTCAAACCTTGCTCTTTCCAGTTCGGGTTGGTGCATTTAGAACCATTCATCACCACGAAACCTGGTTTGAAATCTTTTAATTCAGCTTCTGTCGGACGAATAAACATGTTTTTCACAAAATGTGCTTGCCATGCCACTTCAGTCACGATACGTACCGCAATGCGGTCTTGTTCGCTAGCACCACAGAAACCATCAACCACAAATAGACGTTTACCGGAAAGTTGTTTAGTCACAATGCCTTTCAAGCTCACCCAAGTTTCTTGGGTCATTGGTTTGTTATCGTTTTTCGCTGCATCGGAATTCCACCAAACAGTGTCTTTTGTGGTGTCATCCAACACAATATATTTATCTTTAGGTGAACGACCGGTAAAGATGCCGGTATCAACAGCCACGGCGCCGGTTGTGGTCAACGTACCTTTTTCAAAACCTTCCAAGCCCGGTTTAGTTTCTTCTTCAAATAATTGTTCATAACTTGGGTTATAAACAACCTCTTTGACATCATGAATACCAAGCGCTTCAAGTTCTTTAATAACTTTACTTAAGTCAGTCATAGATTACCTCTTTGTGTTAAAAGTGTTAAAAATAAAAACTGTGCTTATTCTATGAAAATTTCTACCTAAAAACTGTTATCTTGATCAAATATTTGAACATTACTTTCTTTTTTATTCGATTTTAGGGAGAATTTATCCGCCTTTTGGAAAAGCTACTCACTGCTTTATCAAAACGCGTCCAAAAAGCACCGCACTTTCAAGTGGGAACTTATGCTTGAAGGCTCGTTCGAAGTTGCACAACAATTTAATGAGATAAAAGGAATCACATGAAATTACTCAAATTATTTTTACTTGCGACATTACTTTATATTCCCGGTGTACAAGCTGCCGAAGCAACGGATTTGAACATCAAATACAGCTCCAATTATCTCATGCCTGCTTATGTGCATTTTCATTCCGATGGCTTTGAATATACAATCAATGCCAACATCAATATTCCCTTGTACAAAATTCAATTTATCTCGAAAGGTGCGCAAAGTAGCAATGTTTTTAACATGTTCAGCTACAAAGACACCCGCAATGACAAACCTTATGCAGAAGCAAAAATTGCCAATCGCCAAATTGAATACGGCAAAGTGAAAGAGGGCTTAAAAACCGAACCTCTCACCTTGCCAACCTACGATTTATTTACTGTCGCGTTCCAACTCAGTTATTACGACAAACTGCCGAACAGCTTCCAAATCACCAATGGTAAAAAGCTTTATCCAATGGAAAACGTAGTGCTAAACACAACGAAAAAACAAGTGAAATACAACAAACAAGAAGTGACTGAAATCACCTATCAGTTTAAAACCGGTGGCAAAGATATTGTGGTGAAAAAACACGAAGGGGAGAAATTCCCGCGCTTTATTTCCTACAGTCGGGATGGTGATGAATACGAGCTTACTTTTAGCGATTTTGTCAAAAATTAATCTTTCCACGAAAAAATAAAGCCACCTAAATAGGTGGCTTTATTATTGTCAAGTGCGGTCTAAAAAACATATGAATTTTAGACCGCACTTTTCTGTTCTATTTTAGCTGTTGCTCGATGATACCGCCGCCAAGGCACACCTCATCCAAATAGAAGACGGCTGATTGCCCCGGCGTGACGGCAATTTGCGGCTCATCAAAAATAACTTTGATGCTTTCATCATCGATAGGCTCAATCGTACAAGGCACATCCGTTTGGCGATAACGGGTTTTCACCGTACAACGCAACGGTTCACGAATCGGTTGACGATCGACCCAATGTAGTTGTTGTGCGATTAAACCGGTAGAAAGTAAAGCCGAATGATCATGTCCTTGCGCCACAATTAACTCGTTATTGACAAGATCTTTTTCCACCACATACCATGCTTCTTCACTGGCACCCTTCACGCCACCAATGCCCAAGCCTTTGCGTTGCCCCAACGTGTGATACATCAAACCATCATGGCGACCGATAATGTCACCCTCTACCGTGCGAATGTTGCCCGGTTGCGCCGGCAAGTAACGGGATAAGAAATCCTTAAATTTACGCTCACCAATAAAACAAATGCCGGTAGAATCTTTTTTCTTCGCCGTGATCAAACCTAAATCTTCGGCAATGGCGCGTACAATTGGTTTTTCAATGTCGCCCACCGGAAACAGACTTTGTCCCACTTGCTTACTGCTCAATGTGTATAAAAAATAGCTCTGATCTTTGTTAGCATCCAAACCGCGCAATAATTGTGCGTTATCATCAGTACCGCGACGGCGTACATAATGCCCGGTAGCGATATAATTCGCGCCTAAATCTTCTGCGGCATATTCTAAAAAGGCTTTAAATTTAATTTCTTTGTTACACAGAATATCCGGATTTGGGGTGCGTCCTGCTTTGTATTCACTCAGGAAATGCTCAAATACATTGTCCCAATATTCTGCTGCAAAATTGATTTTATGCAGCTTAATACCAAGCTTGTCACACACAGCCTGAGCGTCCGCTAAATCCGCGGCAGCTGTACAATAATCAGTGTCGTCATCCTCTTCCCAATTCTTCATAAACAAGCCTTCCACTTGGTAGCCTTGTTGTTGAAGAATAAAAGCAGACACGGAGGAATCCACTCCGCCGGACATGCCACAAATCACTTTTTTCCTGGCATTTTGGGTAAGTTGCTCAGCAGAGAGTTTCGGGAAATGTTTTTCGTAAGTTTGTGATTTCATAGTTGAGTAATAAACGTTCCACTAAATAAATAATTGGGCATTCTACCGCAAATCAAGTAAGAGTAAAAATGCCCGACAATTTCGGGCGCTTTCATACAGGTTACGGCATAATCACTTCGTTGAACGTCGAGAAGTCACCGTTTTCCCTCCAATCCCCCAGTTGTCCATATCGACCTCATCAATAATCACCACTGTCGTTTCAGGATTTTTGTTTAACACTTTCTGTAATAAATGGGTGACACCTTCAATTAACTCTGCTTTTTGTTTAGCTGTCGGAGCTTCTGCGCCACCGGTCACTTTAATATTGACATACGGCATACTGTTCTCTCATCACAACGTTAGAACTACTTCACTTCGTAAAACTGAGCTTTCTCTTTTAGTGCGAATTTTTGTTCATATTCTGCCTTGGCATTTTCATCGCCTGCATCCAATTTTTCTTGGAGCGTATCGCAAGGCTTGTCACAGTCGCAGGCCTTTGCAATGCCTAGGGAAGATAAACCGCCGCAACTGCCTTTGAGGGCTTGGCGTTTTACGATATAGCCCAATGCCATGGCCAAAATAATCAGGATGAAAATCCCAAAAGTCACTAAGAATAATTTCATAATCTCTCCATAAATACTCTAAATATCTACCGCACTTTATCACTCAAAGTGCGGTCCTTTCTCACTCTGTTTTTTACTGAGCCAAGAATTGCTTAAATGCAGAAGACATTTCCGTACGATAACCTTTGCCGTCTTTAATGATCATAAAAATCGGCAAATTTTCCCGTTCAGCCACCGCTAACGCTTTTTCCTCGCCTAATACAAATAAACCGGTGGAAAGTCCGTCAGCAGTCATAGAGCTTGACGCTAATACGGTAATTGAGGCTAACGCGTGTTGAATCGGGTAGCCTGTTTTCGGATCAATTTCGTGGGAAAAACGCACACCATCTTGTTCAAAATAATTACGGTAATCACCTGATGTTGCCATCGCCATATTATTTAAACCGATGATCTGTTGGGCTGCTTGCTTACCGTCAAAGGTTGGGCGTTCAATCGCAATCTGCCACAGTTTATTTTCGGCATTTTTTCCTTTAGCACGAATTTCACCGCCGATTTCCACCATGTAGTTTTGTACGTGAATACTTTCTAAGTAATCTGCCACTTGATCCACGCCGAAACCTTTAGCGATAGAAGAAAGATCTACATAAAGCTGTGGTACGGCTTTTGCGAGGAAAAACTTACCACTCTCGTCAGTGAGTGACAACTTATCAATCCCTACCCAAGCTTGTCGCTCAGTAATTTGCTCTTGCGTTGGCTGCTTTTCCACACGCTTTTCCGGTCCAAAGCCCCAAAGATTAACTAGCGGTCCAACGGTCACATCCAACGCACCTTGAGTCACCTGATTTAAACGCATTGCTTCTTTAACCACAAGCGCAAAATCTGCCGAGATTTCAATCGGTGTATTCGTCTGTGTATTTTGATTAAAACGACTGATTTCAGAATCCTGGATGTAAGTGGACATTTTGGCGTTCACCTCTTTCAGAATCACTTCAATCTGTTCATGCGCTTGTTGTGATGTGATAGAAACTTCATTATTGCCCCAATATTTAATGTGATAAGTGGTTCCCATCGTTTTACCACTCAGGGCAACTATTTCATTTTTTGCTGCCACTGCTTGCTGCGTTTCTGCTTGTTGTGACGTCGCTTTCTGATCGCAAGCGCTTAAGGTCAATGCGATGGCGACAAAAGTAAGCCCGCGAACGAATAAATGAGAGATTTTCACAATACTTTCCTAACATAAAATGGATCACACGCAAACCAACTGTTGAAATTGATTTGCATGTGATGAATCAAGATGGAAAACGCTGTAAAAATTGACCGCACTTAAGAAGAAAGTGCGGTCGTTTTTACGGTGTTTTTAAACCTAAACGGGATTAACCACCAAAGTCATCCAATAAGATGTTTTCGTCTTCAACACCGAGGTCTTTCAACATTTTGATTACCGCAGCGTTCATGACCGGAGGTCCACACATATAGTATTCACAATCTTCAGGCGCTTCATGATTTTTCAAATAGTTTTCATAAAGCACGTTATGAATAAAGCCTGTGTAGCCTGTCCAGTTGTCTTCCGGCAATGCATCAGAAAGTGCCACATGCCATACGAAGTTATCGTTTTCAGCTTGTAATTGGTCAAAGTCTTCTTGATAGAAGATTTCACGTTTAGAACGCGCACCATACCAGAAAGACATTTTACGTTTAGAGTGCAAACGTTTTAATTGGTCGAAGATATGAGAACGCATTGGCGCCATACCTGCACCACCACCGATGAAGACCATTTCATTATCCGTTTCTTTCGCGAAGAACTCACCGAATGGACCTGAAATGATCACTTTATCACCCGGTTTTAATGACCAAATATAAGAAGACATTTGTCCTGGAGGGGCATCCGGTTGACGTGGTGGAGGCGTTGCAATACGCACGTTCAACATGATGATGCCTTTTTCTTCCGGATAAGATGCCATAGAGTAAGCACGGATAATATGCTCATCTACTTTGGATACATAACGCCATAAATCGTATTTGTCCCAGTCCTCGTGGTATTCTTTCGGAATATCGAAATCTTTATAGTTCACCACATGTGGATCAGCTTCAATTTGGATATAACCACCGGCACGGAATGGTACCTCTTCGCCTTCAGGAATCGCCAACTTAAGCTCTTTGATGAAGGTTGCTTTGTTATCGTTAGAAATAACGGTACATTCCCATTTTTTCACACCAAAGATTTCTTCCGGCAATTCAATATCCATATTGCCTTTAACGTTAACTTGGCAAGAAAGACGATAGCCTTCTTTCGCTTCACGTTTAGTGATGTGAGATAACTCTGTCGGTAAAATTTCACCGCCACCACTTTTTACTTTAACGATACATTGACCACAAGAGCCACCACCGCCACAGGCAGAAGACACGAAAATACCTTTGCTGGCCAGTGCGCCAAGTAATTTCCCACCGGCTGGTAAAGTAATCGCTTTGCTCGGGTCATCATTAATCTTAATAGTAATGTCGCCGGAATCGACTAGTTTGGATTTAGCAAATAAGATGATTGCCACAAGCACTAAAACGATCGCGGTAAAGGCTGCAACACCGAGTACAAGAATTGTTGTTTCGTTCATTTATGCACTCCTTATAACTGAATACCGGAGAATGACATAAAGCCAAGCGCCATTAAACCGGCAGAGATAAAGGTAATCCCTAAACCTTTCAAACCGGCCGGCACATCGGCATATTTCATTTTTTCGGTTAAGCCTGCAAGTGCAACGATTGCTAACATCCAACCTAGGCCTGCACCGATACCATAAACGGCAGATTCGACAAAGGTATATTCACGTTGAATCGCAAAAGATACGCCGCCGAAAATCGCACAGTTTACGGCGATAAGCGGAAGGAAAATCCCGAGTGCGTTATACAATGCTGGGAAGAATTTATCTAAAGCCATCTCAAGTAATTGAACAAGACCCGCAATAATCCCGATAAAAGTAATGAAGTTTAAGAAGGATAAATCTACCCCTTCAACCAAGGCGCCGTCTTTTAAAACGTGTTCGTACACAAATTGGTTTGCCGGAACAGCAATACCCAATACAACCACGACTGCAATACCCAAGCCAAATGCCGTTGACACTTTTTTCGACACGGCAAGGAAAGTACACATTCCCAAGAAGAAAGAAAGCGCCATGTTTTCAATGAAGATCGCCTTCACAAATAGGCTAATATAATGTTCCATTGATTATTTCTCCTGTTGCTCAGGTTTCCACGTTCTTAAGCCCCAAATGATGAAGCCGATAATAAAGAACGCACTTGGTGCAAGAAGGAACAAACCGTTCGGTTGATACCAACCGCCGTCTTGAATGGTTTGGAATACCGGAAAGCCAAGTAAACGACCGGAACCGATTAATTCACGTAAGGTCGCCACGATTAATAAAATCGCACCGTAACCCAAGCCATTACCGATACCGTCAACAAAACTTTCCAATGGACGGGATTTCATCGCAAACGCTTCTGCGCGACCCATTACGATACAGTTAGTGATAATCAAGCCTACAAATACGGATAATTGTTTGGATAAACCATAAGCAAAGGCTTTTAACACTTGGTCAACCAAGATTACCAAAGACGCGATAATCGCCAGTTGTACAATGATACGGATACTGTTCGGAATGTAGTTACGAATCATTGAAATGAACATGCTGGAAAAACCAGTTACTAAACTTACTGCAATTGCCATAACGATCGCGGTTTGTAATTGAGTGGTTACCGCTAATGCAGAACAAATACCTAAAATTTGTAATGCAATCGGGTTGTTTTTCGCGATTGGATCAAGCAAAAGTGCTTTTAAATTGCTTTTTGCATCAGCCATTATCTTGCCCCCGCTTTAAATTTTGCTAAGAATGGACCAAAACCATTTTGGCTAAACCAATAATCAAATGAACCTTGAACACCGTTACTGGTTAAAGTTGCACCTGATAAACCATCTACACCGTGCTCTTTATCTGCAGCAGAGCTACCTTTGTAGATTTTGAATTTTTGGTTTCCTTGTTCATCGAATAATTTTTTATCAACGAACTGAGCTTGCCAACGCGGATTGGCGATTTCACCGCCAAGACCGGCTGTCTCACCTTGATCATAGTAAGTAATCCCTTTGATGGTATTCGCATCTGGTGCAACAGAAACAAAACCATACATCGTTGACCATAAACCGCGACCATACATTGGTAATACAACTTGGGTTACATTGCCTTGCTCATCTTTGACAAGGTAAACACGCGCCTGATTTGCACGCACTTTGATACCCGCTTTATCTTGCTCAGCAGGAATTGCTTGGCTAAGTGCGGTCGATTTTACCGCTGTTTTGGGGTCAAATTTTTCTACATCGTCTTTTGATGCTTGAATAAAATCACCACTTTGCAAATCCACTAAACGTGGTTCAATAAATTTGCTGTAAGTGTCTTTAATTACTGATGCATTATCTTCTTTCATTAATCCGGCAACAGTTAAAATGTTACGTTGAACGTCGAGTGCTTTTTGTTCATCTTGTTTGGATTTTAATGCTACTGCAGCACCAGAAACCACGATAGAACACACTAAACTTAGCAACACAACAACGGTAACTGTACCGCCAACGCTATCTTTATTAAATTTAGCCATTTGTTCTTGCTCTCCGACGTTTGATATTTGCTTGAACCACGATGTAGTCGAAAATTGGTGCAAACAAGTTTGCAAATAAGATCGCTAACATCATCCCTTCTGGATAAGCTGGGTTCACTGTACGAATTAATACTGCCATCACACCAATTAATGCGCCGTACCACCATTTACCGGTATTAGTAAATGAAGCGGAAACGGGGTCAGTTGCCATGAAGATCATACCAAGAGCAAAACCACCTAATACGAAGTGCCAATGCCAAGGCATGGAGAACATTGGGTTAGAATCAGAACCGATAAGGTTGAATAGGGTTGCTGTGCCAATCATACCGATCATCACACCCGCCATAATGCGCCAAGATGCGATACGGGTGAACACGATCACTGCACCACCGATTAACAATGCGAGCGTTGAAACCTCACCCATTGAACCGGGAATATTACCAATGAATGCATCCATCCAAGTGATTGGTTCACCGGTAACCGTATGTTGCAATGCTGCTTGACCACCTTGTGACCATTGTGAAAGTGCGGTTGCACCAGAGAAACCATCTGCCGCAGTCCATACTAAGTCACCGGAAATTTGAGCCGGATAAGCGAAGAATAAGAATGCACGACCAGCAAGCGCAGGGTTCATAAAGTTACGACCTACACCACCGAAGATTTCTTTTGCCACCACGATACCAAAACTGATACCAAGTGCGGCTTGCCATAGTGGCAATGTTGGCGGAACGATTAAGGCAAATAAAATGGTAGAAACAAACATCCCTTCATTCACTTCGTGGCCACGCACAACTGAGAATAATAATTCCCACACCGTACATACGGTAAACACCACTAAGTAAATTGGTAAGAAGAAAATCGCCCCTAACGCCATTTTTGAGCCCCAAGTTGCATTATTGGTTAAATCTAAACCGAATGAACTTGCAAGTGCATAGTGCCAATCGTTAGCAATTAATTGATCTAAATTGCCTAATTGATTTAAGGCTGGGATCGCTTGGTTACCCACATTGTACATACCGTAGAAAATCGCTGGGAACAATGCTAGGAAAACCGTAATCATCATACGTTTTGAGTCTAACGCATCGCGAACATGTGTGTTTTTGTGCGTTACTGTACCCGGTGTATAAAGCAAGGTATAAATCGATTCAAAGATCGGATAAAGCTTGCTGTATTTACCGCCTGGTAAAAACGCGGGTTCCATTTTTTCAAAAAGATTTTTCAAACCCATTTTTAACCTTCCTTCTCAATCTTATCTAAAACGTGACGCAAGATTGAACCGTATTCATATTTGCCCGGGCAAACGAAAGAGCATAACGCCAAGTCTTCTTCGTCTAATTCAAGACAACCTAACGCTTGTGCACCATCGGTATCACCCACGATTAAATCACGTAATAATAATGTCGGTAAAATATCCAACGGCATGACACGCTCATAGCTACCAATTGGTACCATCGCACGCTCACCACCATTTTCTGCGGTAGTAAAGTTGAATAATTTTTTACCGAAATGACCTAATACGGTACGAGTAATCGAATATTTATTCGGTTGTGGCGTAATCCAGCCGAAGAATTCTTTTTCATTACCTTCTTCGATCACAGAAACTTGCAATGCATAACGACCGAGATAGTCGTGAACACCTTTTGCTGTTTGACCGCAAAGTACCGAACCGGAAATAACGCGATTTTCACCCGCACTTAATTCATCTTTCGTTAATTGGGAAAGGTTAGCCCCAATAACTGTACGCACTAAGCGTGGTGCTTTTACTTGAGGTCCTGCAAGAGAAACCACACGCTCTACATTAAGCTCGCCGGTTGTGAATAATTTACCGATAGCAATCACATCTTGATAGTTGATATACCAAACAGTTTTATTCATTCCTACAGGATCAATAAAGTGGATGTGAGTACCACTTAACCCCGCCGGATGAGGACCTGCAAATTCATTAATCACCACATTACTCGCATGTGATGCTGGAATTTTATTATCAGGCGCTTTACATAAGTGAATGTTGCCGTCATGTAAACGACTTAACACAGTTAAACCATTGACGAAATCATTTTCGGACGCAGCAATAATAACCGCAGGATCTGCCGCTAACGGATTCGTGTCCATCGCATTAACGAAAATGGATGAAGGTACGCCATCAATCGCAGGAACTTTGCTGAATGGACGGGTACGGAACGCTGTCCACAAACCGGATTCCTGTAAATTTTTACGCACTTGCTCCGCACTTAACGTGTTCAATTCAGCTGCCGGGTATTTATCGAAAGAAAGCGCTTCATCGCCTTCAACTTTAATTACCACAGATTGCAATACACGCTTTTCGCCACGATGAATTGCTGTGATCGTGCCACTCGCAGGCGCGGTGAAAATGACACCAGGATTCTTTTTGTCTTCAAAAAGCACCTGACCTTTTTTCACTACATCACCTTCGCGAACCTTCATAGAAGGGCGCATTCCCACATACTCTTCACCAAGCAAAGCAACTTCAGTAACGGTATTCCCGTTATGGATTACCTGCTCCGGTTTTCCTGCAATAGGAAGATCCAAGCCTTTTTTAATCGTAATCATATTGTTTGCACTACTTTTGTTAGATTAAAAATACAGCAATAACCCTAAGGTTATTACCTCGTCTTGAGTGATAGTTGTTGAAATGATTAAAGAAGAAAACGGCAAAACACCGCTATGCCTAAATAACCACTCTCCAACCGATAAAAATAAAACTCAAATTCTGTTTCAATTTTACGGACATTTTCGTCTGTAAAAACGTTAAATTTTTGCTAAAAAAATTGGCTTATTTTAACCAAATAATAACGTTCTTACCACTTTGAAAGCCGATTGTTTATGTATTTTTGTGAAAAACTTCACATTATTTGCCAAAAATCAATTTTTAAATTTTTATTGGGTAATTACAAAGAGGTAAGAGACTTATTGCCCAACACCCGCACAATGAGGTGATTTTGGGAATTGTTGCCCTAATTCATCCCATTCTTGCTTGGTGTAAAGATGCAATGCCAAGGCATGAATGCCATTTTGTAAATCTTGAGAGAGTAATTGATAAATTTTGCGGTGACGAGCAACTTTGCTGCTCCCCTCAAAGACGTCACTTATTAACACGATTTTAAAATGTGAATCTGCACCACGCCCAGAACTGTGCATATAGCTTTCATTTTCAACCGCAATAAAGTGCGGTTGAAATTCTTGGCGTAATCGTTGCTCTAATTCTTGTTGTTTTGACATATTTCTTTCTTCCTAAAACAAATGATTAAATTAAATGGGAGAGACTATACAATCAGTTATAACTTTGTAAGAATAATACAAATTTATTTAAACTTATGAGGATATTATGAAATTTAACATGAAAACCTTAGTACTCGGTTCAGTCTTACTTTCAAGTGCATTATTGTGTGGTTGCCAAAGTGAATCCAATACGTTACGTTTTACACCTGCTGCGCCACAAGCGAGCATGAATGTAAACCAATCCGCTGTTGTTTACGTCACCACTCGCGATATGCGCCAAGCCCCTGAGATTTCCAGTTATGTTGCCGATGGGAAACTCGTAAAATTATCGGCTATGCCAAGTGTCACCGAGCTATTCCAACAAGTTGAACAACAAAACCTTATCAGCAAAGGTTTCCGTATCGGTACGGCAAATAATGCCAATGCGGCAGTCACTGTAAACGTGCAAGAGTTTTTTGCCAAAGTGAATCAAGGAAACTTACGCTACGATATCGATAGCAAAATCCAGTTAGCCATTCATGTTCAAGGTGCTAAAGGTCAATTCACCAAAAATATTGGTACAACACGTAGCCACTCGGGTGCATTCTCGGCCAAAAACGCAGAGATCCAAAAGGTGTTAGGTGAAACCTTTAATGACATCGTTCAATCTATTTATAAAGACCAAGAAGTCACTCAGGCAATTAACCAATACGCTAACTAAAAACACAGTGAAAAACCACCGCACTTTCTAGCTGAGTTCAGAAAAGAGCGGTACAAAAACCAAGTGTTTTTAGACCACAATCCCAAGATAAAAATAACGTGTAAATTTCATTCCGATTTATGCGTTATTTTTTGCTTTGCAAAATACAAAATCAGAAAAAACAAAAGCCGCTAATTACTTAGCGGCTTTCTAGAATTTGGCTCCTCCTGCGGGACTCGAACCTGCGACATATGGATTAACAGTCCACCGTTCTACCGACTGAACTAAGGAGGAATAGTGGTGCCTCGAGGCGGAATCGAACCACCGACACGGGGATTTTCAATCCCCTGCTCTACCGACTGAGCTATCGAGGCAACTCATCAGTGGTGCGTATTAAACGTTTTTTTGAATTTCAAGTCAACATCTATTTTTAAAAAATACGAAATAATTAACTTGTTTGCACATTTAACAAGCGAAACGTACATAAATGCTACATTTATCGAAAATTTTTTACTTCTTATATAAAAAGAAAGCCCGCTCAATATTTATTAAGCGGGCAATAAGTTTCACAAAAGATTGCGATTAACGTCTGACACGATAGCTCTTTTGCGCTTTATCAACTTTCACTAAATAATTTCGCGCCTGCGCGGATGGGTGGCTAGTAGTCAAAATACGATACACTTGTTCCGGATAAAGCTGGTTAATTTTCATCATGGCCATCTCTTTATCATCGTTAAATACGCGCAATACCGCACCGGCACCGCTGTTATACGCCGAAATCATGGCAAAGCGTTTTGATGTCGGATTCGTAATACCATCTAAGTATTTATTTTGTAGCAACCATAAATACGCAGCACCGGCATCAATGTTTTTCTCAGGATCAAACAAATAATTTTTACTTGGTTGACCACTCATGCCTTTCATTTGGAACACATCACGTCCCGCGGTGTGCGGCACCACTTGCATTAAGCCCATGGCGTTAGCATAGCTTATCGCATACGGGTTAAAGCTCGATTCTGTTTGCATAATGCCCAGAATTAAACTTTCATCCAATCCATAACGACGCGCAACTTTACGCACAATCGGTAAATATTTTTGTGCACGTACTTCCACGTGATTAGCAATCATTGGAATCACCACAAATTGCACTTGATTGCCATTCGATAAACGACGCGTTTGCAATTTATTTTGAATTAAATACGTGGCGAAATTACTTGCGGCAAACTGATCTGCAATAGAGCCTCCACGGTTATCGATCACCTGCCCAACCAAGAAAGGGCGAGAACTAATCGGCACATCACCGGAGGCAAATAAATCGATGCCATTCGCATCAGAGCCCATCAATAATGTATGGACGATAGCATTATGTAAACGGTTTAAATCTGCCTGCGTTTCGATAGTAATCAAGCCCTCATCAAAACTCACATGGCTACGGGTGAAATAACGATCCGTATATTTTACATAGTCTTTACGGCTCGCCACTAACAGCTCGTTTACCCCCCAAATGCGGTCGATATTATTGGCAAATTGTCCGGTTAAAATATCCAAGCCACGGGTATCTTTTGCAAAGGCTTCATCGTAATCCAATCCCCGATGATGCGAACCGCCGCCACAAGCATATAAAAAAGGGATAAGGGCTAAAATTAAATACTTCTTCATTTTTTATTTCGCTTCAGGAGGAGTGTAACCTTCAATATGCACATCTTTGCCTTCAAAAAGAAAGCCCACCATTTCCTGTTCCAATAACTTACGATGCTCCGCATTCATCATGTTTAATTTTTTCTCATTCACCAACATGGTTTGTTTTTTCATCCATTCTGCCCATGCTTGTTTACTAATAGAATCAAAAATACGTTTACCCAATTCGCCCGGATACAACTGAAAATCCAACCCTTCGGCTTCTTGTTTTAAACGTTCACAAAACACCATTCTTGCCATAATGATTCCTTACATATTGAGTTAATAAATTCTTCACGGGCGTTGCCAACCCGATAGGTTCAGGATGTTGCGGATCATACCAATATTTGACCGCACTTAATAGGTCTGATTGATATTCCTCCGTTTTTTTCGGCACTTTTTTCCAAGGGGAACAATCCTCATCTGCGGTCTCGGTTAAGCTGCCAACTTGCGCATAAATTGGATAAATATCTAAATGAAAATGGCTAAATGTATGGCGAAATGCCGGCCACTCCTGATATTGCTTAATCCCGTTTGCCGCCAAATAAGCTAGCAACGCCTGCTTTTCAGTAAATTGTGGGAAACAATACAACCCGCCCCACAAACCGCTATTTTCCCGTTGTTCCAACGCAATCTTGCCATTTTGTTCTAATAACAAGAAATAACTCTCCCGTTCCGGTAGCGTTTTTTTCGGCTTTTTGCCGGGGTAGGCTTGCCAATTTTGTTCGGCATTTGCTCGACAATCCTTTTTTAGCGGGCAAAGATCGCACTTTGGCTTAGTTCGCGTACACACCATTGCACCAAGATCCATCATTGCCTGATTGAAATCCGCCACCTGTTCTGTTGGCGTCATCTGGGCCGTTAATTGCCACAAACGGTCTTCCGTTTTCTTCTCGCCCGGCCAACCGTCCACAGCAAAATAACGGGATAACACCCGCTTCACGTTACCGTCCAAAATGGGATAAGGCGCATTTAAACAAGAAGACAACACCGCCCCCGCAGTACTTCGCCCCACACCGGGCAATGCCCACACTTGTTCAAATTCTGTCGGAAACATACCGCCATAGTGATCACGCATGATTTGCGCGGCTTTATGCAAATTTCGCGCCCGTGCGTAATACCCCAAGCCAGTCCACAAATGCAGCACCTCGTCTAACGGCGCATCAGCAAGTGCGGTCAAATTGGGGAACGTTTTAACAAAACGCTCAAAATACGGAATAACTGTCGCTACCTGCGTTTGCTGCAACATCACTTCGGACAGCCAAACACCATATAAGGTTTTATTTTGTTGCCACGGCAAATTTTTTCGTCCGTATTTGGCATACCACGTCAGTACGGCATGTGCAAAAGACGCATGGGGAGATGATTGAGCGAGCATAGATCCTGATACATTCAATAAAAGTGCGGTCGCAAAAAACAACGTTTTTGAACGTCAATTTCCCGCCAATCCAAGGGGGCAAACAACCGAACCTAATTCGATTGTGCGTAAAATATTCGCTGTTTTTCAACCGCTTGATAACACAAAAACCGGCAAAGTTTATCACAAAGTACAATGCACCTTCAGTAAACTTCAAGAAATCCTTTACCGTTTAAACCGGCTAAATTGCTAATGCGTTGGAAACAGCCTATAATCAGCCGCTAAAATTTTCCGCAGACAATAATTTCAACTTCAAAGAATTCATGTTAGAAACGCAATCAGAACATTCCATTCAACCGACTTTTGCCGACCAAAAACGTAAAACCGTTGAGGCCGCCGAGTTTACCGAAGACGGGCGTTATAAACGCAAGGTGCGCAGCTTCGTGTTACGCACAGGACGCTTAAGCGATTATCAAAAAAACGCCATGAACCAAAACTGGGCGGTGCTCGGCTTGGACTATCAACCGCAGCCATTTGATTTCAATGCAATTTACGGCAACGACAATCCTGTCATTTTGGAAATTGGCTTCGGCATGGGTAGTTCGTTGGTGGAAATGGCAGCGCAAAATCCTGATAAAAATTACTTAGGCATTGAAGTGCATACACCGGGTGTAGGCGCTTGTATCGCCTATGCCGTAGAAAAAGGCGTCACTAATTTACGTGTCATTTGTCACGATGCCACCGAAATTCTACGCGACAGCATTGCTGATCAAAGTCTCGGCGGGTTACAACTGTTTTTCCCGGATCCGTGGCACAAAGCAAGACATCACAAACGCCGAATCGTGCAACCGCACTTTATCGACCGTTTATTGAATAAATTACAGGCGGGTGCTTTCATTCATATGGCAACCGACTGGCAAAACTATGCGGAACATATGTTGGACGTGTTGCAACAATATCCGCAATTACGCAATACGTCAGACACAAACGACTACATCCCTCGCCCTGATTTTCGCCCATTGACCAAATTTGAAGAACGCGGCCACCGTCTCGGGCACGGCGTATGGGATCTGTATTTCATCAAATCTTAATTTCATCCACCTCAATAGAAGGAAATCATCATGGCTATTAAACGTAACCAAAGACAACGCAAAAAAATGCATATCGCCGAATTCCAAGAGTTAGGCTTTTTAGTGCAATGGCAATTTGCTGAAGGCACTTCCGTAGAACAAATCGACAGCACCGTTGACCGTTTCATCAGCGAAGTAATCCAACAAAACGGCTTGGCTTACGAAGGCAGCGGCTACTTACACTGGGAAGGTTTAGTGTGCTTAGAAAAAATCGGTAAATGCGATGCGTCTCACCAAGAATTAGTGAAAAACTGGTTGACGCAAAACGGCTTAGAACAAGTGGAAGTTAGCGAATTATTTGATATTTGGTGGGATTACCCAACAAAATAATCGCTATTAAAAATAGCTAAAAAACAGACCGCACTTTCTGCGCCCACAAAGCGTAATAAAAAGTGCGGTCATTTTTTTAAGTCTTTTTACAGAATATTACTGTGAATACTTAACGACATTCGCCTTAACTTGAATTTTCTCACCATTATCAAACAGCAACGTCAGCGGAAAATGTCCCCCAGCCTGCAAAGCCGTAGCAGAATCAAACACCATAATATGCAAACCGCCCGGCTTCAGTTTTACGTTACCTTTGGCAGGAATTTCAATGCCGTCCGAGGTGATCATTTTGCCGTTTTGTGTGCCGTGCAAAACCAAATTTACCGGCTGATTGCTCTGCACCATCGCAAGATTAACGGCTTCGTTACCGTCATTATGCAATTCCATAAAAACAGCTGTTGGTTCACCCGCCTGTTGGGTTGCAAAAATGATCGGATTGGTCACACTGATTTTTGCTAACGAGCCAAGAGGCAAAAGTGCGGTCATAAAAAACAACGTTTTAAAAATACGTCGCATCGTTTTCTCCTTTTTCATTTCTTATTGATTTCGTCGGCATTGCCGATTGCCTTTAAAATATAGCAGAAAAATGCTATATTACCGCCCACTTTTTTATACCTATTTTATGCAATTCTAAAACCTCAATGGCAAATTATTACGACATTACACTCGCCCTAGCCGGCGTCTGCCAAGCAGCAAAATTAGTGCAACAACTGGCGTTAAATGGCGAAGCGGACTCAACGGCATTAGAAACTGGTTTAAACAGTTTGCTACAAACCGCACCGGATACGGCATTAGATGTTTTTGGCGGCGAGCTAAACAACCTGAAATTGGGGTTAACCACACTTTGCGAACAGCTTAACGGCAGCGAGCCGGAACTAGGTCGTTATTGGCTCAGTCTGTTAGCATTGGCGGCAAAACTCAACAAAACCCCGGAAGCCAAACAAGAATTGGCACGCCGCATTCAATATTTACCCACACAGCTGGAACATTACCACTTACTCGACGAACAGATGCTGTCTAATTTTGCCGGCATTTATGTGGACGTTATCAGCCCGTTAGGTCGCCGAATTCAAGTGACTGGCGTGACTCAATATTTACAGCATTTAGGCACACAAAATCGCATTCGCGCCGCGTTATTAGCCGGCATCCGTTCCGCTATTTTGTGGCAACAAGTGGGCGGCACCAAATGGCAACTGCTATTTTTCCGCCGCAAAATCGCCACCACGGCACAACACATTCTCTCTTCTCTTTAATATGGAGCTTTCATCTATGCAACTTAGCGCGCTAACCGCACTTTCCCCGATTGATGGTCGTTATCAAGACAAAACCGCCCGTTTACGTCATATTTTCAGCGAATTCGGATTATTAAAATTCCGCGTTACGGTGGAAGTTCGTTGGTTACAAAAATTGGCAGCGACCGCACAAATCACTGAAGTGCCTTCTTTGTCAAAAGAAGCAAACGATTGCCTTAACCAAATTGTCGCCAATTTTGCTCTTGAAGATGCCGAGCGCATTAAAGAAATTGAAAGAACGACCAACCATGATGTGAAAGCGGTGGAATATTTCCTTAAAGAAAAAAGTGCGGCATTGCCTGAATTAGCGGCAATCAGCGAATTTATTCACTTTGCCTGCACCTCCGAAGACATCAACAACCTTTCCCACGCATTAATGTTAAAAACCGCACGCGAAGAAGTGTTGTTGCCGGAGTGGCAAAATTTAATCGAAAAAATCACCGCACTTGCCGAGCAATATAAAACCATTCCATTGCTTTCCCGTACGCACGGTCAACCGGCATCGCCAACCACCGTGGGCAAAGAAATGGCCAACGTGGTGTATCGTTTAAGACGCCAATACAAACAGTTACAACAAATCGATATTCTGGGCAAAATCAACGGTGCCGTGGGCAACTATAACGCCCATTTGTCTGCTTACCCGAATATTGATTGGCATACCTTCAGCGAAGAATTCGTGACGTCTTTGGGCATAACATGGAACCCGTACACCACCCAAATCGAACCCCATGACTACATCGCTGAATTGTTCGATTGCGTAGCACGTTTTAACACTATCGTGATCGACTTCGACCGCGACCTGTGGGGTTATATCGCATTAAATCACTTCAAACAACGTACTATCGCCGGTGAAATCGGTTCTTCTACCATGCCGCACAAAGTCAACCCGATCGACTTCGAAAACTCCGAAGGCAACCTCGGTTTAGCAAATGCGGTGATGGCGCACTTAGGCAGCAAATTACCGATTTCCCGCTGGCAGCGCGATTTAACCGATTCCACCGTGTTGCGTAACCTTGGCGTAGGTTTAGGCTACTGCTTAATCGCCTATGCGGCGACCCAAAAAGGCATCAGCAAATTAGAAGTGAACGAAGCCCATTTGCGCGAAGAATTGGATCAAAACTGGGAAGTGCTTGCCGAACCGATTCAAACCGTGATGCGTCGTTACGGCATTGAAAAACCGTACGAAAAACTAAAAGAACTCACTCGTGGCAAATGCGTTGATGCCAAAGCGATGTTTGATTTTATTGAGAAATTAGACATTCCGGCAGAAGAAAAAACGCGCTTGCAACAACTCACCCCGGCAAGCTATATTGGCGCCGCAGTGCAGTTAGTGGAAAAACTATAACGTCATTAAAAAAACGGTCGTACCACATACGACCGTTTTTCTTTTTACCCTTTTCTCTCGCCAAAATTCATTGAAAAAATCTACCGCACTTTTTACGTTAAACCCCAATCTTAATATTGAGAATAATTTGCATTTATAAGAATATTCCCCTAAAATAACCCCGTTAAAATTTAACATTTAGGAAACAATCTATTTAAATCACATCATTTAAAAAGGAGCATTTATGAAACTTAACGCATTAAAACTAGCAACACTTACCGCAGCATTGGCATTCTCTAGCGCCACTTTCGCTGACATTACCGTGTATAACGGTCAACACAAAGAAGCGGCCAAAGCCGTCACCGAAGCCTTTACCAAAGAAACCGGCATCAAAGTGACCTTAAACAGCGCCAAAAGCGAACAGCTTGCCGGTCAATTAAAAGAAGAAGGCGACAAAACCCCGGCTGATGTGTTCTATACTGAACAAGTCGCCTCCTTTGCCGGATTATCTGGCTCAGACCTACTCGAACCCCTCTCTGCCGACATCATCAAACAAACCCAATATAAAGGCGTACCGGTAGCACCGAAAAAAGACTGGATTGCCTTAAGCGGTCGTTCCCGTGTGGTGGTTTATGACAAAAATAAACTCTCCGAAAAAAACATGGAAAAATCCGTATTAGATTACGCCACGCCGAAATGGAAAGATAAAATCGGTTATGTGCCAACTTCCGGTGCATTCTTAGAACAAGTTGTAGCCATCACCAAACTAAAAGGCGAACAAGCGGCGTTAGACTGGTTAAAAGGCTTGAAAGAAAATGGCAAACTCTATGCGAAAAACAGCGTGGCATTACAAGCCGTTGAAAATGGCGAAGTGCCGGCTGCGTTGATTAACAACTATTATTGGTATGCCTTAGCAAAAGAAAAAGGCGAAGATAAATTAAACTCTCGTTTGTATTTCATTCGTCACCAAGATCCGGGTGCATTAGTCACCTACTCCGGTGCCGCAGTGTTAAAAGGCTCCAAAAATAAAGAAGAAGCGAAAAAATTCGTCGAATTCTTAGCCAGCAAAAAAGGCCAAGAAGCGCTTGTGGCTGCCCGCGCAGAATACCCATTACGCACTGACGTGGTTTCTCCATTCAACATGGAACCTTACGCAAAACTAGAAGCCCCTGAAGTCACCGCAACAACGGCGCAAGACAAAGAAAAAGCCAATAAATTAATTGAGCAAGCGGGATTGAAATAATCGTATCACCACAGTGTCTCTCAACGTGAAATACCGTGGGTACAGTTAAAAATATAAAAAGCCACCTGAAAGTGCGGTCGTTTTTTGACACGTTTTTCGGGTGGCTTTTTTGTTGCGAGCGAAATAGCTAAACAAGAAAAAGTTTCCAATAAGATGGAAACTTTTTGGGTTTAGTCATTCTTAATCGGAGGATTCGCATAAATCGGCAATGATGAACGAGAAACCTTAACATATGGGCATTTTTGTTTCATCTGGTGTTGAAATACTTCTGCTTTGTATCTGATATGAGTTTTCTCATAATTGGTGCCCAAAATCACTTCATCTACCATATAGCTGATATCAGCATAAGGTAAATAAATGGATTTGGTCGTTTTGCAATATTCAATTTCCTCTGAGCCGATTTCTGCCATTTTTAGCACCCGGAATTCTTCTTCATCACGGAAGGCAAAGTCTTTAAATAAATAGCGAATATATTCCAACGCATTTTTGTTTTTATCATTAACATGGTCTTTCTCCTTAAAAAAGCCAACAAGCTCTTGTAGGGCCTCCTTAAGTTGATCAAGACGAAAATTATGCCAAACCTTATTTTCACCTATCGGCTTCAAACAGATTCCAAATGAGTTATCAAGCCATCTTTCACATTTTTCTTCGGCAATGTATTCATCTTTATATGCAATATAAGCAACTTGATAAAGTGGTAGTTTTTCATATTCCACGTTGGAAATATCCGTCTCCTTAAATTCAGCTGAATTTTCGTCCAGATTTTTTAGAAAACTACGGAAGGGTGCTGAAATGTCAGGCTCTTTCAACCAATCTCTATTTTTATTAAATACCAAGCAACAGCCCGAAGCTTCTACACCATCTTCTTTGCCATATAAGCGAAATTGATTTAAATCATTCACACGAGCAGAAAAACAGGCAAAGAAAGCATTGTGAGGTGAACAATCTGCTTTATTTTCCAATTCCAAATCTTGTAGCGATAACAATTCCAGTAACCCTTTTCCTTCAGAAGGATCATTCATATAGGTGGAACTGCCTATTCTCATTGGACTAGTCATTGGACTAGAATCATCCTCATGAACAACACCAAATAGTTTGTTACACACTGTGGAAGATGTGTAATGCGCAAGCGGGGTTGAACCCAATTCAATCGGAGGAATATTTAAAACGGCTAAAATAGTAGAAATTGCTTCCTTTAGTTTTCTATCCAAGTTGTTATCCTCATCTGAAAATAACGCCTTACTTATATCTTGTTTTTTCTTATTAAAATAAAGAATCCAATTACTTCTAAGAAAACAAATGTTTCTTAAATAGTGGTAAATTATCTTTTCAACTCTTTTTCTTTCTTGTTCATTATCAAATAGTGGTAACAATTCCAAGGAACCTAAAAAATAGCCCTCCGCATCTTTAATCAAAATTTCAGTTTGTAACTTATCTTCAATTTTAGTCGCTTGTGAAAAATAACAACGACCAAGCCAAAATTGGGCATAGATTTGCTGCTGAATACGTGTTTGCTCATCAGTCAGCTGTTCAGCGAGTTGTAATTGGTGTTTATAATGGTGGTTAATTGCTTTTTCAAATAAATCTTTTACATTCGTTATGTCTTTGGTTCTAATCGCCTGTTCGAAATAACAACGACCAAGCCAAGATTGGGCATGGATTTGCTGCTGAATACGTGTTTGCTCATCGGTCAGTTGTTCGGCAAGCTTGAGCCACTCTTGGTGGTGCTCAATAGCTTGGGCAAATAACCTATTCGCCTCTGTTATATCTCCAACCTTCCGTGCCTGCTCTAAATAACAACGACCAAGCCAAGAGTGAGCATTGATTTGCTTTTGAATACCTGTTTGCTCATCGGTCAGTTGTTCGGCAAGTTTGAGCCACTCTTGGTGGTGCTCAATAGCTTGGGCAAATAACCTCTTCGCCTCTGTTATATCTCCAACCTTCCGTGCCTGCTCTAAATAACAACGACCAAGCCAAGAGTGAGCATTGATTTGCTTTTGAATACCTGTTTGCTCTTCGGTCAACTGTTCGGCAAGCTTGAGCCACTCTTGGTGGTGCTCAATAGCTTGGGCAAATAACCCCTTCGCCTCTGTTATATCTCTAACCTTCAATGCCTGCTCTAAATAACAACGACCAAGCCAAAATTGAGCATTATTTTGCTCTTGAATACCTGTTTGCTCATCAGTTAGCTGTTCGGCAAGCTTGAGCCGCTCTTGGTGGTGCTCAATAGCTTGGGCAAATAACCTCTTCGCCTCTGTTATATCTCCAACCTTCCGTGCCTGCTCAAAATAACAAAGACCAAGCAAAAATTGAGCATTATTTTGCTTTTGAATTCGTGTTTGCTCATCAGTTAGCTGTTTGGCAAGTTTAAGTTGCTCTTGGTGGTGCTCAATAGCTTGGGCAAATAACCCCTTCGCCTCTGTTGTATCTCTAACCTTCAATGCCTGCTCGAAATAACAACGACCAAGCCCAAATTGAGCATTGTTTTGCTTTTGAATACCTGTTTGCTTATCAGTCAGCTGTTTGGCAAGTTTAAGTTGCTCTTGGTGGTGCTCAATAGCTTGGGCAAATAACCCCTTCGCCTCTGTTATATCTCCAACCTTCCGTGCTTGCTCGAAATAACAACCACCAAGCCAAGAGTGAATATTATTTTGTTCCTCAAGTTGAGAGTTTTTATCTTCAATCTCATCTAAAGCCTGATTAAATTTTGCAATTGCTTGATCAAAATTATTGCTTTTGAATAAACTCACACCTTCTTGAATTAAATCATTAACACTCATTGTTTTATTCCTTATGAAAATGCCTTAACGGAAATTAAATTTCGTTAGTAATAAAAAGACACAATCCATTAAATTTATTTATATAATTCATCTTAAAAATCACTTAATGAGAATTTTAGTTATTTTAATTTCGGAAAGGAAGATATAATGACACACTGAACACAAAATGAAGAAATTTTGTATAGTTAATTTGTGCCAACAACAGCTTTCAGGTGATACCGGTAACTGACAGTGCTTGGCATACAGCTATACTAGCGAGAGCCGTTAATTTTAACCCAATACTCAAAAGGACAGCCCCTTGAGCCGTAATCCTCCGTTTTGGCTAACCGCCTTGATTATTCTGATCAGTTTGCCATTGATTCTACCGTTTCTCTATGTGGTGGTTCGGGCGGTTGATGTGGGTTGGGTGCGCAGTATTGAATTGCTTTGGCGGCCGCGTATGTGGGAGCTGTTGAGCAATACGTTGTTGTTGATGGTGTGTGTGACGACATTTTCCATCATCCTTGGCACGGTTTGCGCCTTTTTATTGGAGCGCTATCGTTTTTGGGGTAAGCCCTTTTTTCAAGTGGCGATGACCTTGCCGCTTTGTATTCCTGCCTTTGTTAGTTGTTTCACCTGGATTAGTCTCACTTTTAGCGTCGAGGGCTTTTGGGGCACGATTGGCATTATGACCTTAAGCTATTTTCCGCTTGCCTATTTGCCTGTTGCCGCCACGTTAAAACGGCTGGATCGGTCATTGGAGGAAGTAAGTCTTTCGCTTGGCAAAAGCCGTCGCGATACCTTTTGGTATGCCATATTCCCCCAGTTAAAACCGGCTATCGGCAGCAGTATTTTACTCATCGCGTTACATACATTGGTAGAATTCGGTGCCGTGTCTATTTTGAATTATCAAACCTTCACCACGGCTATTTTCCAAGAGTATGAAATGGCCTTTAATAACAATACGGCGGCGTTACTGTCGGCGGTGTTAATGGTGATTTGTGCCTTAATCGTGTTCGGCGAAATTTTCTTTCGTGGACAACAAATCCTGTATAACAGCGGCAAAGGGGTGACTCGCCCTTATCCGGTGAAAAATTTAACGGCCGGCAAGCAATTCTTGACTGTTATTTTTTTCCTCACCATTTTTATCCTCAGCATCGGTGTACCACTCATCATGTTGATTCACTGGATGTTTGTAGGCACGTCTATTGAAAGTGCGGTGGATTTTTCCGCCTTTTTTGAAGCCTTCAGCAATTCTTTGCTGGTTTCCGGTTTAGGCGCGGGGCTCACCGTGCTTTGCGCGCTGCCACTCGTTTGGAGTGCTGTGCGTTATCGTAGTCGCCTCACTGTGTGGATTGACCGCCTGCCATATTTATTGCATGCGATGCCGGGTTTGGTAATTGCCTTGTCCTTGGTGTATTTCACCATTAACTACGCCTATTCTTTCTACCAAACTTTCCTCATGGTGATAGTCGCCTATTTCATGTTGTATTTACCCTTGGCACAAACCACGTTGCGTAGCTCCTTGGAACAAATTTCCGACAACGTCGAAAAAGTAGGGCAAAGCCTTGGGCGTAGTCATTTTTATATTTTCCGTACGCTCACCATTCCCGCCATGTTGCCGGGCATTACCGGTGCCTTTGCGTTGGTGTTTTTAAACCTGATGAAAGAGCTTACTGCCACCTTATTGCTCACGCCAAACGACATCAAAACCTTATCCATCGCCGTTTGGGAATACACTAGCGATGCCCAATATGCAGCCGCCACGCCTTATGCCATAATGCTCATGCTATTTTCCGGCATTCCGGTGTTTTTACTTAAAAAATATGCGTTTAAATAATGACAATACAAACTTCTATGCAAACAACACCACTCCTCCAAATCCACTGCCTCAATAAACATTTCGGGCAGACGCATGTGCTACGTGATATTTCCCTTGAATTGCACAGTGGCGAAATCTTGTTTTTACTCGGTGCTTCCGGTTGTGGAAAAACGACTTTGCTACGTGCTATTGCCGGTTTTGAACAACCTGATAACGGTGAAATTTACCTAAAAGAGCGGTTGATTTTTAGCGCAAATTGCAATATTCCGCCACAACAGCGACGGCTAGGTTATGTGGTGCAAGAAGGCGTGTTATTTCCACACTTGAATGTGTATCGCAATATTGCTTACGGGTTGGGCGATGGCAAAGGTCGTTCCCCGGAAGAACGACAACGCATTGACGAAGTGATGGCGCTCACCGGTATTTGTGCGCTCGCCGACCGTTTTCCACACCAACTTTCCGGTGGGCAACAACAACGTGTCGCCTTGGCACGCGCCATTGCGCCAAATCCTGAACTGATTTTATTAGACGAGCCGTTCAGCGCCTTAGATGAACATCTGCGCCAACAAATCCGTCATGACATGTTGCAAGCACTCCGCCAAAGTGGTACTTCCGCCATTTTTGTCACCCATGATCGCGACGAGGCTTTGCGTTATGCCGATAAAATTGCGGTGCTGCAAAATGGAGAAATCTTACAAATCGCGAATCCCCGCACGCTTTATTGGTCGCCACAACACCTTTCCACTGCCACCTTTATTGGCGAAAGCATTGTGTTGCCGGCAACCTTAAATTCACCTTCAACGGCACATTGCCAATTAGGTGACATTGCCGTCATAGACAAAAGCCAAGGGCAACAAAGCGGCGGCACGCTACTTCTCCGTCCGGAACAATTCAGCCTGTTAAAAACACCTCAAAATCCGACCGCACTTTTTAACGCGGTGGTAAAAAATGTGGAATTCAAAGGAAAAATTACGGCGATTCGGCTTGAAATAAACGGGTTCGATATTGAGTTAGAGGAACACCATGGCATTGAGTTGTATGTGGGAGATGAAGTTGACGTTTATTTATATGGTACGGGCTTGTTTTATGGGGAATAAGTGTTGACTTTATAGCGGTTGCAATTTACGTTGTAGGTAAAAGGAAAGCGCCATTAATGAACTCATGAGTTAAAAAGTGCGGTGCATTTTTCAGTGATTTTTCAAACAGGAAGCTAGCCCAAGTGCGCTTCCAACAACACCCTTAACTCATCTCCATCATGACAACGTTTTACGCTCTCAAATAAATTCGTTGCTTCTTTATATTCACATTTCAAATACTGCAGCCATTGCTTAATGCGTGCCACGTGGTAAAAACCGCTGTCGTGGCAATTTTCTAATGTGGCGTATTTGCGCAAAATCGGCATGATTTCAGCCCAGCTTGACGGCGCGTCATTATGTTTTAGCACACGGCTTAAATTAGGCATATTGAGCGCCCCACGACCAACCATTAAATCTTTACAGCCGGTTATTTCTAAGCATCGTTGCCCGTCTTCCCAACGCCAAATTTCACCGTTGGCGATCACAGGAATATGGAGTTTTTGGCGAATTTCACCAATTTTTTGCCAGTTGATACGATCAGCGCGATAACCATCCGCTTTGGTGCGTCCATGAATGGCTATTTCGGTCGCACCGCCTTGTTGCACCGCATCCGCAATGTCAAAAGCAAAGTCGGGGGAATCCCAGCCTAAGCGTACTTTAACACTCACTACCTGTTCTGATGGAACGGCTTGACGAATGGCTTTGGTGGCTTGGTAAATAAGTTCCGGTTGTTTTAACAAAGAAGCGCCGCCGTTGCTGCCGTTGACGGTTTTCGACGGGCAGCCACAGTTTAAATCAACGCCGTGGGAGCCTAATTGAATAGCAAGTTCAGCGTTTTCCGCCAGCCATTGAGGATGTTGTCCGAGCAGTTGCACGCGCACCGCTGTGCCACTTGCCGTGCAGCCCTGTTGGAGCAATTCAGGGCAAAGGCGATAAAAGACTTTCGGCGGGAGGCGTTGATCCACCACACGGACAAATTCGGAAATGCACAAATCGTAATCGTTCACTTCCGTTAATAATTGACGTACGAGAGGATCAAGCACGCCCTGCATCGGGGCTAAAATGACGCGCAAAGGTTATTTCCAACCTTTGGCTTTGCAAATCAAGTCGTATGCGGCTTGAATTTGCTGGGTTTTCTCTTTCGCCATTTCCATCATTTCCGGTGGCAACCCTTTTGCCACTAATTTATCCGGATGATTTTCATTCATTAAACGACGATAAGCACGTTTCACTATGGGCTGATCGTCTGTCGCGCTGACGCCAAGCACTTGATAAGCATCGTTTAAGGTCGGGCCGGAAGAGGATTGAGATTGCTGTTGATAGCCGCCTTGGGAGCCGGAATGTTGCTCGTAGTAGCCGCCTTGTTGATAAAAACCGCCGCGTGCAAAGTGACGCGCCGCCATTTCCATCGCCAACATTTGCTCAAATTGAACACGAGATAAGCCCAGTTCTTCAGCAACAATAAACAGCACGTCTTTTTCATTATCATGTAAATGATCATCGGAAAAGGCGGCTTGAATTTGCACGGATAAAAATGCTCGTAACAAATCGGCACGTTGTCCGCAACCCAGACGAAATTCACGAATCACCTGACGAATCGGAAAATCTGTCTGTTTGCCACGATTAAATGCCTCTTGCGCTAAACGACGACCGGCATCGTCTAGTTGCATTTGGTCCATTAAATGGGTCGCTAACAGAATGTCATTTTCCGTGACACGCCCTTTGGCTTTGCTTAAATGCCCCAACACCGCAAAGGTGGTTTGCATAAACAGTAGTTGACGGGTGGTTTTCGTTTTGAAGAAAGAAGAATTGACTGTGCCCAGCTCATACAGTTTTTTGTCTGCAAGATGGCCAAGAAACACTCCCGCCAACATGCCAAAGAAACCGCCCAATCGAAAGCCGATTAAGGCACCTAAAAATTTCCCAATAAAATTCATTGTCACTCCGTTAGGGTCAAAAAAGTGCGGTGGATTTTCTCAGCAAATTGAAAAACGCGTGAAAAAACAACCGCACTTTCGCTTTATTTAATGCCGTATTGCTCACGATAAGCGCGCATTGCCGGTAAATATTGTTGGTATTCCGGTTGAGTTTCAATGAACGCCATCAAATCGGCAAAATCAATGATAGATAACACGTCGCATTGGTAATCGCGCTCGACTTCTTGAATCGCAGACAGCTCGCCGTTGCCACGCTCTTGACGGTTTAAAGCAATTAACACCGCGCTTAATTGCGCTTCATTGGCTTGAATAATTTGCATGGATTCACGAATTGCCGTACCGGCAGTGATCACATCATCCACCAACAACACCTTGCCGCGCAACGGACTGCCGATTAAATTGCCACCTTCGCCGTGATCTTTGGTTTCTTTGCGGTTAAAGCATACCGGTTTATTGATGTCAAAGCGGTTAAATAACGCAATGGATACCGCAGTGGCAATAGGAATGCCTTTGTACGCCGGGCCAAAAATCATGTCGTATTGCAAACCGGCATCTTGTAAGGCTGCCGCATAAAATTCACCTAAACGGGCAAGATCGGTGCCTTGGTTAAACAAACCGGCGTTAAAGAAATAAGGGCTCACACGGCCGGATTTCAAGGTGAACTCACCAAATTTTAAAACCTGACGGGCAAGGGCGAATTCAATAAACTGTTGTTTATAGTTTTCCATCTTCCTACCCTTATTCTGCCAATGCCGCACGTTGGGTTTGGAAAATGACCTCACAGCCTTGTTTGGCGAGATCTAATAAGGTTAATAATTCCTCATGGCTGAACGGTTCGCCTTCTGCGGTGCCTTGCACTTCAATCATGCGGCCGTCTTCCATCATGACCACGTTCATGTCTGTTTCTGCGGCGGAATCTTCCACGTATTCCAAATCACATACCGCGTCGCCGTTTACGATGCCGACAGAAATCGCCGCCACCAATCCTTTCAGCGGATTTTTGCTTAATGTGCCGTTTGCTACTAAGCCGTTCAACGCATCACATAACGCCACGCAAGCGCCGGTAATGGAGGCGGTGCGTGTGCCACCATCCGCTTGAATCACATCACAATCTAAGGTTACACAACGTTCGCCAAGCGCTTCTAAATCCACCATAGCGCGTAAGGAACGGGCAATTAAACGCTGAATTTCTAAAGTACGTCCGCCTTGCTTGCCTTTTGCCGCTTCACGTTGCATACGGCTGTGGGTAGAACGTGGCAACATGCCGTATTCCGCCGTAACCCAACCTTGTCCCTGACCTTTTAAAAAGCGCGGCACGCCGTCTTCTACGGTGGCAGTACACAACACTTTGGTATCGCCAAATTCCACCAGCACGGAACCTTCCGCGTGTTTGGTGTAATGACGGGTGATTTTAATCGGGCGGGTTTGGTTGTTGGCACGTTGATTCGGACGCATGAAAAATTCCTCGTTAAGCAATAAAAAATCGCGCCATTTTAGCACGCAAAATGACAGAAACGAAATTTGGCAGTACAATAGAACGCAAATTTTAGCGCCTAAAAATGAAGGAATTATTATGATTTATAGCATGACGGCATTCGCCAGTTTAGAAATCAAAAAAGACTGGGGAAACGCAGTTTGGGAAATCCGTTCGGTTAATCAACGTTATTTAGAAACCTTTTTCCGCCTGCCGGAACAATTCCGCAGTTTAGAAAACACCTTACGCGAAACCCTGCGTCAAAAACTCACTCGTGGCAAAATCGAATGTACCTTGCGTATTGATAACAAAAAGCAAGCCGCGACAGAATTACACATTAACCAAGAACTCGCCACGCAAGTATTGCAATCTTTACAATGGCTAAAACAGCAAGCGGGCGAAGGTGAGCTCAATTTAACCGACGTGTTGCGTTATCCGGGCGTGGTGGAAGTGCCGGAACAAGATGTAGATTTAATCAGCCAAGATTTATTGGCGGCGTTTGACCAAGTTGTCGAGGAATTTATCGCTATGCGTCAACGCGAAGGGGAAAAAATCCACACGTTACTGACACAACGCCTTGACGCCATCAATGAAGAACAGCAAAAAGTGCGGTCCAAAATGCCGGAGATTTTACAATGGCAACGCGAGCGCATGTTGCAACGCTTTGAAGAAGTGCAACTGCAACCGGATCCACAACGTTTAGAGCAAGAGCTGATTATGTTGGCGCAACGCATTGATGTCGCCGAAGAATTGGATCGTTTGCAATTACACGTCAAAGAAACGCAAAACATTCTGCGTAAAGGCGGTGCAGTGGGACGCAAGTTGGATTTCATGATGCAAGAGCTCAACCGCGAATCCAACACCTTGGCGTCCAAGTCCATCAATGTTGATGTGACCAATTCCGCCATTGAGCTGAAAGTGTTAATTGAGCAAATGCGCGAACAAATTCAAAATCTTGAGTAATTGATTGATATTTTTTTAAGGAAAGTACGATGGCCTATTCCCTTTTAACGGCACAACAGGACGACATTATTTGTCCGTTAACGCACTACTCGCTGATTCAAATTGAAGGCACGGAGGCGGAAAAATATTTGCAAGGGCAACTCACTTGCGATGTCACCAAATTGGCAGGCGGTGAATCCACCCTTACCGCTCATTGCGATCCGAAAGGCAAAATGAGCGCGCTGTTCCGTTTAATTCGTCAAGACGAACAGACCTTTTATATGCTGTTAAAAAGTGAATTATTGCCATCGGCACTGGATCAACTGAAAAAATATGCGGTGTTTTCCAAAGTCACGTTTACGTCACTAGATTGGCAAATTCTCGGCGCAGCCGGCACAAAAGGCATCGAAAAGTGCGGTCAATTTTCTGCGCAAATTCGCATTGATGTAAATGGACAACAACCGCGCGTGATTTTACTCCACCCGACCCGCTTAGCCCTTGAAGCTACTGTTGAAGCGGAGGCTTGGGATTTATTGGATATTCAAGATGGCGTGCCTGGTTTAGCGGCAGCGACCCAATTAGAATTTATTCCGCAAGCGTTAAACCTGCAAAGTATCGAACAAGCGATTTCTTTCCAAAAAGGTTGCTACATCGGGCAAGAAACCGTGGCACGTGCGAAATATCGTGGCGCCAATAAACGCGCTCTCTTTATTTTTGCCGCGCAAACAGAAAGTCTACCGGACATCGGTTCGGCATTGGAAATGGCACTTGGCGACAATTGGCGAGCCACCGGCACCATCACAAGTGCGGTCAATTTTCACGGCATTTTGTGGTTGCAAGCCGTGTTAAATACGCCGTTGGAAGACGGTCAGGCATTCCGCTTGCCGAACGACCAAACCTTGCTCGACATGCAACCCTTGCCTTATGAGTTAAGCTGATGAAAGTCGGATTGGTATTGGAAGGCGGCGCCATGCGCGGGATGTTCACCGCCGGCGTGTTGGATGTCTTCTTGGATGAACAGATTCACATTGACGGCATTGTCAGCGTGTCCGCCGGGGCATTGTTCGGTGTGAATTTTCCTTCCAAACAACGTGGCCGCGTGTTGCGTTACAACAAAAAATACCTCAATGACAAACGCTACATGGGCTGGCACAGCCTGTTCACCACGGGCAATATCGTCAACAAAGACTTTGCCTTCTATCAATTGCCTTTTGAATTGGACGTGTTCGATCAAGCAGCATTCGCCCGTTCCGGCATCGACTTCTACACGGTGTTAACCAACGTGGAAAGCGGAGAAGCAGAATATGTGAAAATCCACGATGCCTTTGAGCAAATGGAAACCCTGCGTGCCACCTCCGCCATGCCTTTCGTGTCAAAAATGGTGGAAATCGATGGCAAAAAATATTTAGACGGCGGCATTGCAGACAGTATTCCGTTACGTTTCTGTCAACAGTTGGGCTACGACAAAATCATCGTCATTCTCACCCGTCCATTGGATTACCGCAAAACGCCGACCAATCCGCTAATTTTTAAGGCTTTTTATCGCTGTTACCCAAAACTGGTCGAACGCCTGACCAATCGCTATGCCGACTATAACCGAGCAGTAGAAGATGTTATTCGTCTTAACGAACAAGGGGAGATTTTTGTTATTCGCCCTTCTGTCACACTGCCTATTCGCCGTATTGAAAAGGACATCGCCAAAGTGCAGGCAATGTATGACTTAGGTGTCCGTGACGGGCAAGACATTCTACCGGCCCTAAAAGCCTACCTGACCAAGTAAAAACATAGGAAAAATCCACCGCACTTTTGCCAATTTTCTGCACAAAATGTTGTTGCAGAAATATTAACAATTCTTTAGACTAGCGCCCGCAAATCTAATTTGTAATTTCATTTATATCGCAAGTTTGTGTATAGGAAATGACAAAGCCTTTCTTTTGAGCCTTTTCTCATTGTTATACCTTCCTTGTAATACTTTCATTCACTTTAATAGGATTAAAAATGAACGAAGTTTTACAACAGTTCAAACAACAATATTTAATTAAATATTGGAATCCCGTCATCGCCGTTATCGCTGCCGGTTTAATCTCGGCCTATTATTTCGGCGTTACCGGCACCTACTGGGCGGTTACCGGCGAATTTACCCGTTGGGGTGGCCATGCATTACAAGCCTTGGGCGTTGATGTGTCCGATTGGAGCTACTACAAAATCATCGGTATGCAAGGCACGATTTTCACCCGTGTCGATGGCGTGATGATCTTAGGCATGTTTGCCGGTTGTATCTCCGCAGCCTTGTGGGCAAACAACGTAAAATGGCGAAACCAGCCACATAAACGTCGCATTGTACAAGCCTTAATCGGCGGCGCCATTGCCGGCTTCGGCGCACGTTTGGCGATGGGCTGTAACCTTGCCTCGTTATTTACCGGTATTCCACAATTTTCCGTGCACGCGTGGTTTTTCACCATTGCTACCGCACTTGGAACTTACGCCGGCGTAAAAGTCACTTTATTGCCGATGTTCCGCGTGAAATTGGAATTGAAAAAAGGCGCCGCAAAATTACAAGAAACAGATCCGAGAAGAGCACAACGCCGTTTTTGGATCGGTATGGTCGTGTTCTTCGCTTACTTTATTGCCTCTCTTTATGTCATGACCCAATCCATCAAACTCGGTTTTGCCATGTTGTGTGGTTTAGCATTCGGTTTACTTATCGAACGTGCGCAAATCTGCTTCACTTCCGCGTTCCGTGATCTTTGGGTGACCGGTCGCGCTTACATGGCAAAAGCGATCATTTTCGGTATTCTTGCGGGCACCATCGGCGTCTTCAGCTACATTCAATTAGGCGTTCCGGCAAAAATCATGTGGGCAGGCCCGAATGCGATTATCGGCGGTTTATTGTTCGGTTTCGGTATTGTATTAGCCGGCGGTTGTGAAACCGGTTGGATGTACCGTGCGATGGAAGGCCAAGTGCATTTTATGTGGGTGGGTATCGGCAACGTGATCGGCTCTACTTATCTTGCCTACGCTTGGGATGATTTGGCACCGGCATTGGCGCTTGACTACGAAAAACTGAACTTACTGAAAGAATTTGGTCCGGTAGGCGGATTATTGGTGAACTACGGTTTATTGATTCTCTGCTTAATCGCTGTCGTCTGGTGGGAAAAACGCTTTCTTGCCAAAGCAAAAGCCAAAATCGCCGCTCTCGCACAGGCGTAAAAGTGCGGTTTGATCTGACGTTATTTTTATTTCACAGAAGGAAAACACATTATGGCATTTACCGTTGTACACAAATTAGATAAAGATCCTAAAGACATCGTTCCGGATTACACCATCGACACCGTTGGCGAACCTTGTCCGTATCCGGCTATTGTTATGCTAGAAACCATGCCGGAATTAAAAGAAGGCGAAATTCTGGAATTACTCAGCGACTGCGCACAATCCATCAACAACATTCCGGTGGACACCAAAAACCACGGTTATACGTTATTAAGCGTGGAACAAGATGGCACAAAATTACGCTATTTGATTCAGCGTTAATCAATGTTCAGAAAAACCAAAGCCCGTTTGATACGGGCTTTATTTCTTCCAAAGAAAGGAGGAGATAATTTCTTTAAAAAAATTGACTAAGCCTATCACAAAATTTGCCTATTTCCTCAACATTTCGCCCCAAAAAACGCTAGAATAAGCAAATTTTTTAATATTCATCACTATAACATTTATTTCGGGGGAACAAGATGGAAGCTCAGGGGGCAGGTGATTTAATTCGTGTTGTCACGTTATTAGGTGCTGCTGTTGTGGCGGTGCCATTATTTAAACGTATTGGTTTAGGTTCGGTGCTGGGGTATTTAGCCGCCGGCTTAATTATTGGCCCCTTCGGGTTAAAATTAGTAACCGATTCTCACGCTATTTTGCACATTGCAGAATTTGGCGTGGTAATGTTCCTATTCATGATCGGTTTGGAAATGAAACCGTCCCATTTATGGAGCTTACGTAAACAAATTTTCGGGCTGGGCAGTTTACAAGTCGTGATCTCTGCTCTGCTAATGACCCTCGTATCCGTACAATTCGGTATTTCTTGGGAGGTCGCCTTTATTTGTTCTTCCGGTTTCGTGCTTACCTCTACTGCCATTGTGATGCAAGTGTTGGGGGAACGCAAACTCCTGTCTACCCGCCCGGGGCAGAAAATGGTGTCGATCTTATTATTTGAAGATTTACTGATCGTGCCGTTACTGGCTATCGTGACCTACCTTTCCCCACTCGAAACCGAAAGTACCATTTCTTGGTGGGAATCCGCCTCCATCGCCTTAGTTGCGTTGGCTATCCTTGTACTTATTGGACGTTTCATTTTGAATCCGGTGTTCCGTATTTTGGCAAACGCCAAAGCACGCGAAGTGATGACCGCTGCTGCCTTATTTGTGGTATTAGGCTCGGCATTACTGATGGAAGAAGCAGGCTTATCACAAGCCATGGGCGCTTTTGTTGCCGGCGTCATGCTGTCGGAATCTGCTTTCCGCCATCAATTGGAAGCAGATATTGAACCGTTCCGTGGTTTATTGCTAGGGCTATTTTTCCTCGGTGTGGGAATGTCGCTAAATCTCACCGTCGTGGTTGAAAACTGGATGCTAATTGGTATCGGTGTATTCGCTTTAATGCTAACAAAAGGTATCTGTATTTATCTTGTTGCGCGCGCAGCAAAAAGCACACATAAAACCGCCATAGAGCGTGCTTTACTCATGGCTCAAGGCGGGGAATTTGCCTTTGTTTTATTTGCACAAGCCTTCAACCAGAAAGTCATCGATGAAACCGTCAATGCCAACATGACCGCAATCGTGGTGCTGTCCATGGTGTTAACCCCCATTATATTGGTTTTATATGAAAAATTTGCGCCCAAACCGACTGCAGAAGAATTACCGGCCGATGAAATCGATGAACAACATCCGATTCTCATCGTCGGCATGGGACGTTTTGGTCAAATCGTAAATGACTTATTACGCTTAAGCGGCTACGCTACCACTATTGTTGATTTGAATCCGAACATGATCAAAGGCTTTAATGAATACGGCATTAAATCCTATTTTGGTGACGCTTCCCGTCGCGAATTTCTGATCGCCGCAGGTCTAGAACAAGCAGATATGTTAGTCGTCGCCATTAACAATAAAGAACAAGCGGAAAACATCGTGCACTTTGCCCGTGAAGTGAATCCGAATATTAAAATTATTGCTCGTGCTTACGACCGTTTCAGCACCTTTGCCTTACACGAAGCCGGCGCAGACGAAATTATCCGTGAAACCTTCGATTCCGCCGTGCGTGCGGGTAAACGCGCACTGGAAACATTAGGCATGGAACCGGAATTAGTGAAAGAAATCGGCGACTATTATTTTGATGCGGATCGCCATGAAGTCGCCCTCATGTCACAAGTTTATGACCCCAACATGGGGTTATTCCAAAATCCGCTCATGCGTGACATTGCCCGCGAATGTGATCAAAAAATGGCGGCCGACATCCAAGAAATCATTCTGAGAGCAAAGAAAAAAGAAGAGGAATAAAACACCGCAAAAACGACCGCACTTTACGCCCTAAAGTGCGGTCGTTTTTTTACCCGTTTTTTATGTTAATTTTCCTCTCACAACAAAATCCGCTGGAAACCAACCGCACTTTATGGTATAAAGCACCCCGTTATTTTGCTGTTTAAAAATAACGTTTATTTTTTAATCAATTTACTAAAACACACACATATCAGAAAGGCTAAATCGGGGTGCCAAACGGTCGATTGGCTGGATATGTGGAGGCTAAACCCCAAAAAAAGGAAAATTATTATGGCACAAGTTTCTATGCGCGATATGCTTCAAGCAGGCGTTCACTTCGGTCACCAAACTCGTTACTGGAACCCAAAAATGAAACCATTCATTTTCGGACCACGCAACGGCGTTCATATCATCAACCTTGAAAAAACCGTTCCAATGTTCAACGCAGCATTAGCTGAGTTAACCCGCATTGCGAGCAACAACGGTAAAGTATTATTCGTTGGTACCAAACGCGCAGCGACCGATGCAGTGCAAGCAGCAGCATTAGACTGTCAACAATACTATGTAAACCACCGTTGGTTAGGCGGTATGTTGACCAACTGGAAAACAGTTCGTCAATCCATCAAACGTTTAAAAGATTTAGAAACTCAATCTCAAGACGGCACTTTCGACAAATTAACCAAAAAAGAAGCGTTAATGCGTACCCGTGAGATGGAAAAACTTGAATTAAGCCTTGGCGGTATCAAAGAGATGGGCGGTCTTCCGGATGCATTATTCGTTATCGGCGCAGACCACGAACATATCGCAGTGAAAGAAGCAAACAACTTGGGTATTCCGGTATTTGCTATCGTTGATACTAACTCTAGCCCGGACGGCGTAGATTTCGTTATCCCGGGTAACGATGACGCAGCACGTGCAATTCAACTTTATCTTTCTTCTGCTGTTGCAGCGATCAAAGAAGGTCGTGGTAACGAAGCAGCGGTTGCTGAAGAATTAGCGCAAGCCGCAGAATAATTCTGGCGATTGCGATAAGGCGTAAGCCCTTATTAATCAGACGATTAATTAATGAGCAGGGGGCTAAATAGCTCCCTGTATTTTTTAGAGCTAAAAGTGCGGTCTTTTTCCACCTCACTTTAACCGACAGAGGATTTTAAAATGGCTGAAATCACAGCATCATTAGTAAAAGAACTGCGTGAACGTACCGGCGCAGGCATGATGGAATGTAAAAAAGCATTAGTTGAAGCAAACGGCGACATCGAATTAGCCATCGACAACATGCGTAAATCTGGTCAAGCAAAAGCGGCGAAAAAAGCGGGTCGTGTTGCAGCTGAAGGTGTTATCCTTGCTCGCGTACAAAATGGTTTCGGTGTATTAGTTGAAATGAACTGTGAAACTGACTTCGTAGCAAAAGATGCCGGTTTCTTAGGCTTAGCCAACGAAGTAGCTGATTTCGCAGCAGCAAACAAAGGCGCAACCATCGAACAACTTCAAGCACAATTTGAAGAAAAACGTGCTGCATTAGTGGCGAAAATCGGTGAAAACATGACCATCCGTCGTGTGGCTTACATCGAAGGCGATGTTGTCGGCTCTTACTTACACGGCGCGAAAATTGGTGTATTAGTGGCAGGTAAAGGCGCAGACGATGAATTGTTAAAACACATTGCAATGCACGTTGCAGCAAGCCGTCCAGACTACGTTAACCCAAGCGATGTTCCGGCTGATGTGGTTGAACATGAGCGTAACATCCAAGTGGATATCGCAATGCAATCCGGTAAACCACGTGAAATCGCAGAAAAAATGGTTGAAGGTCGCATGAAGAAATTCACCGGCGAAGTTTCTTTAACCGGTCAACCATTCGTGATGGATCCATCTAAATCCGTTGGCGATTTGTTAAAAGAAAAAGGTGCTGAAATCTCTAATTTCATCCGTTTAGAAGTAGGCGAAGGTATCGAGAAAGTAGAAACCGACTTCGCAGCAGAAGTTGCTGCCATGTCTAAAGCTTAATTGAACATTTGAGCAAGAAAGCAGGTGTAAAAACCTGCTTTTTTATTGTCTATTGTTCCGAAATCTTCCTTGTAGCAATTTCGTTATATCCCATTTCCTTTTCTTCTAAAATCCCCCCATAAAATCCCACAAAGTGCGGTGGGAAATCTGCTAAAATAAACACCGATTTTTTATCGACGAAAGGGTAACATCATCGAAAATTGGCAACGCGGTTTCGTACTACATCGCAAATCTTACAGCGAAACCAGCTTATTGGTAGATCTACTAACAGAAGATTTCGGGCGTATCAGCGTATTGGCAAAAGGCGCACGGGCAAAGCGCTCCATGCTAAAAGGCGTGTTACAACCCTTTACGCCTTTACTGCTACGTTGGAGCGGTCGTGGTGATCTGAAAATTCTCACCAAAGCAGAACCCGCCGCCATTGCCTTGCCCTTACAAAATGTTGCCTTATACAGCGGCTTTTATTTAAACGAACTCGTTTGCCGCGTATTGGAACCGGAAACGGCCTATCCGCAATTGTTCCAACAGTATTTGCAATGTTTAACGCAATTAGCCGTATCACAAACCCACGTGGAGCCTGCGCTACGCACCTTTGAGTTTCAACTCTTGCGCACCTTAGGCTATGGCATTGATTTCACTCATTGTGCCGGCTCCGGCAAACCCGTGGAAGCGGACATGACCTATCGTTACCGTGAAGAAAAAGGCTTTATTGCTTCCTTAATCAAAGATAATTTAACCTTTTACGGGCATGAATTATTGGCATTCGAGCAAACCCAATTTGATGATCCTGCCGTGTTATCGGCAGCTAAACGCTTCACGCGTATTGCATTAAAACCGTATTTAGGCGACAAACCGTTGAAAAGCCGAGAATTATTCACCCAACACAGCTTATATTCAAAATAACATGGCATTACTTTACAGCGACAACAAACCAAAGAAAAAGACCGCAAATTTCACCGCACATATTCTTGATCTAGATTATCAAGGATTAGGTGTGGCTAAAATCAACGGCAAAACCTGGTTTATTGAAAACGCCTTGCCGCAAGAAAGCGTAGAAGTTCGCGTATTGGAAGAAAAACGCCAATACGGTCAAGGCGTAGCACAGCGTATTTTACGCCCAAGCCCGCAGCGCCAAACACCGCCATGCGTTTATTTTGAACAATGCGGGGGATGCCAAAATCAACACATTCCTATTGAATTACAACGTTCTGCCAAGCAAACCGCATTGGTTCAACGCTTATCCCGTTTACAGCCGGCGCCTATTCATTTCATGCCGTTATTGCAAGGCGAACCTTGGCATTACCGTCGTCGGGTACGTTTAAGCGTATTATTTGACACCAAAAACCGTAAGCTGAATATCGGCTTACGGCGTAAAAATTCACAGCAAATTATTCCGATTGAACATTGCTTGGTGCTGGAACACCCGCTGAATGATTTATTGCCCAAAGTGGCCGCACTTTTCGAGCAATGGACAACACCACAACAACTGGGGCATATTGAACTTGTTGCGGCAGACAATGGCATCGCCATGTTATTGCGCCATGTAAAAAACATCGGTGAAACTGACCGCACTTTATTATTACGGTTTGCCGAACAACACCAACTCATGTTATTTGTACAAGAACATGACAACATTGAACATTGGTATGGCGAACAGCCTTATTACCGTTTAGACGATGACATCACGTTGCAATTTGATATTCGCGATTTCATTCAAATTAATGCACAATTAAACCGTCAAATGATCGCAACGGCGTTAGACTGGTTGGAGCTTAATCCACAGGATCATGTGTTAGATTTATTCTGTGGCATGGGCAACTTCACCTTACCGCTAAGTCGCAAAGTAAAAAGTGCGGTAGGAATTGAAGGCGTTTCTGCGATGGTGGAAAAAGCCCGCGCCAATGCCGAACGAAACGGTTGTCATAATGTCCAATTTTACCGGACCGATTTGGATAAACCCTTTATCAGTCAATCGTGGGCGCAGCAACCCTTCAATAAAATTTTGCTCGACCCACCACGCACAGGGGCGGCATTTGCTTTAAATGCACTCTGTCAGTTACAGGCTGAAAGCATTCTGTATGTTTCTTGCAATCCTGCAACACTCGTGCGAGATACGGAAATCTTGCGTGACGCAGGCTATCAATTGGATAAAGTCGCCATGATCGATATGTTCCCACAAACCGGTCATTTGGAGTCGATAAGTTTATTTCGAAAAAGATAAGGATTCATTATGGTCGCTGTGAGAGGATCTCATTTATTAAATCCTAAAGATTTTGAGATTGAAAAATGGTGCGCTAACTTGAATGTAGCGGAAAATGTCAAAGCCAACTTAATGACGGCATGGCATTATTCGCAACAGAAAATGACCTTGCGTGCCGAGCACCAGCAGGAAGAAGCCCATTTGCTGACGTTCGGCGTGGAAATGGTGGAAATCCTCAACAGCTTAAACATGGATGCCGATAGCTTGTTCACCGCCATGCTCTTCCCTATTGTCCGCGATCAACTGGTGGATTTAGCCCAAATTGAAGAAGATTTCGGCGCGAATATCAGCAAACTGGTACGCGGTGTTATCGAAATGGACAATATTCGCCAACTCAACATCACCCATTCTGCCAGCAGCTTGCAGGTGGATAACGTGCGCCGAATGTTGCTCGCCATGGTAGATGATTTCCGCTGTGTGATTATCAAATTAGCGGAACGTATCGCCTTTTTGCGTGATGCCGAAAAAAATTATACGGAAGAAGAACGCGTCCTCGCCGCCAAAGAATGTGCCAATATTTACGCCCCGCTTGCCAACCGCTTAGGCATCGGACAGCTCAAATGGGAACTGGAAGATTACTGTTTCCGTTATTTGCATCCGGAACAATATCGCGCCATCGCCAAATTATTAAAAGAACGCCGCCTTGACCGCGAACAATACATCGCCGATTTTGTTACCGAGCTTTCCGGTTATTTACAAGAAAACATCCCACAAGTCGAAGTGTACGGTCGCCCGAAACACATTTACAGCATTTGGCGAAAAATGCAGAAAAAACATTTAGAGTTCGACGACTTATATGATGTCCGTGCAGTGCGTATTGTCGTGCAAAAATTGCAAGATTGTTACACCGCACTTGGCGTTGTACACACCCATTTCAAACATCTGCCAAAAGAATTCGACGATTATGTCGCCAACCCGAAACCGAACGGCTACCAATCTATTCACACCGTGGTGTTGGGTAAAGGCGGCAAGCCGATAGAAGTGCAAATTCGTACCCAACAAATGCACGATGATGCCGAATTGGGTGTTGCGGCGCACTGGAAATACAAAGAAGGCGCCAGCGCCGGCCGTTCCGGTTACGAAGAAAAAATCGCCTGGCTACGCAAACTCTTGGCGTGGCAAGACGATATTACCGACTCCGGCGAAGTGATGGCGGAATTACGCAGCCAAGTGTTTGATGATCGCGTGTATGTCTTTACGCCGAAAGGCGAAGTGGTGGATTTGCCAACAGGCTCCACGCCACTGGATTTTGCCTACGCCATTCACAGTGAAATCGGTCACCGTTGTATCGGTGCCAAAGTGGGCGGACGCATTGTGCCGTTCACCTATCAGCTCCAAATGGGCGATCAGGTAGATATCATCACCCAGAAAAACCCAAACCCAAGTCGTGACTGGCTTAACCCGAATCTCGGCTTTACTCATACGGCAAAAGCCCGTGCAAAAATACACGCGTGGTTCAAAAAACAGGATCGTGATAAAAACATTCCGGCCGGCAAAGAATTGTTGGAAAGCGAAATTAACCGCCTGGGCATCAGCTTAAAACAAGTGGAACAACAAGCCTTGCCGCGTTACAACCTAAAAAATCTCGATGATTTATACGCGGGCATTGGCGGCGGTGATATTCGTATCGGGCCGTTAATCAACTTCCTGCAAAACAAATTCATCAAAATTTCCGCACAGGAAGTGGATGAAGAAATCTTGCGTCACGTCAGCACCAAAAGTGCGGCTAACGCACAACAAAAAACGGAACGCAAAGATTGCGTTATCGTCGAAGGCGTTGGCAACTTGATGCACCATATTGCACGTTGTTGCCAACCGATTCCGGGCGACAGCATTGTGGGTTACATCACCATGGGGCGTGGTATTTCCATTCACCGTTGTGATTGCGAGCAATTCCTTGAGCTGCAAAGCGTTCACCCGGAACGCGTGGTGGAATCCCGTTGGGGTGATAATTATTCTAACGGCTTCCATCTCAATATTCGCATTGTGGCGTCAGATCGCAACGGCTTATTGCGCGACATCACCACCGTGCTGGCAAACGACAAAATCAGCGTACTCGGTGTGTCTTCCCGTACGGATACAAAACGCCAAGTGGCAAACATCGACATGCAAATTGAGCTGAACAACGTGGAAATGTTGAGTAAAATTCTGTCCCGTTTGGAAAAACTGGATGATGTCATTGAAGCTAAACGCCTCTAATAACAATAAATAAACAAAGGAAAACCTAATGGACAAAACGACGGGGCTAACCCACTTAATTAAATCGACTCAATATTCCATGCAAGGCTTAAAAAATGCGGTCAAATATGAAACCGCTTTTCGCCACGAGCTTTTCTGCTGCCTTTTCATGATTCCCTTGGCATTATGGCTTGGCGATGATGCCATTGAAAAAGCACTGATGATCGGCAGCGTGTTACTAGTATTGGTCGTGGAACTGCTCAACAGCGCCATCGAGGCCGTAGTGGATCGTATCGGCACCGAGCGCCACGAACTCTCCGGTCGCGCCAAAGATCAGGGCTCAGCTGCGGTATTTATTGCGTTAGTTATCGTCGCAATCACCTGGGCGTTTATGTTGTTTAATTAAAAACGTAGTCAAAACTGACCGCACTTTGATCTTTTTCCGTAGCGTGCAACTCATTGCACGAAATCAATGGAGATTCTGTGGCGTTAAAGCAAGCTAAAATAGCGAACACATTTTGTTAGGAGACTCCTTAAACCGTCTCCTTTATTTTTGCCTGAAGCCCTGCTATGGCTTTGCATTCCGACTCACTATGTTTTCCCTTAATGGCGATGGATTGTAAAAACGCTTTAATATCTTGTAATTGAGAAATTTTTTCTTCTACTAACGCCAGTTGCTTAAGCACCAATTTGTCCGCATGATAATGATTAGCAGTGTGAAATTTGAGTGCATTGAGTTGTTTAATATCTTCTAAAGAAAAACCTAGCGTACGGCAGTTTTTAATAAAAATAAGCTGCGTTATGCTTTCTTCGTCATACGATCGATAACCGTTAGCCTGTCGTTTTGGTTCCGGTAAGATACCTTGTTTTTCATAGTAACGAATGGTTTCTAAATTAATCCCCGTGCGTTTACTCAGTTCATTGACTTTCATTTCTTCCTCCCCAAAAATTTTTACCATTCTAACAAAAAATACTTGATCCCGTAGTCCCTACGGGCTTTAAGCTGTTCTGCACTCAAACAAATTAAGTAAGGAAGGAACGAGATGCCACATCAACACAAACACGAACATTCACACGCTCATACACCAACAAATAAAAAGATTTTAAGCACCAGTTTGGTCATTATCAGCAGCTATATGATCATCGAGTTTTTAGGAGGCTATTATTTTAATAGCCTCGCCTTAATGGCTGACGCCGGGCATATGGCAAATGACAGCCTATCGTTGCTCCTCGCCCTCATTGCTTTGTTTTTAAATGCACAAAACCAAAAAAGGTTCGCGCTGTTAAATGGCACTTCTCTGATTGTGGTGGCAGTATGGATTTTGGTGGAAGCGACAGAACGTTGGCAATACCCAACGACAATGTTGGCGTTGCCTATGCTAGGCGTTGCTATCACTGGGCTCTTGGTAAACATTTTCGTAGCTTGGCTAATGATGAAAGGCGATCATGAAAACTTAAACATCAAAGCCGCCTATTTACACGTATTAGCTGACCTGTTTGGCTCACTGGTGGCAATTATCGCCGGATTAAGCGCATGGCTACTAAACTGGCAATGGGTTGACCTTGTCGCCAGCAGTATTTTAAGCCTACTAATATTGCGAAGCGGTGCTTCTGTTGTCTATCAAGCCTGTAAAGCATTACGAAACAATGAATCGTATTTTGATACAACACCACACCAACATTAAAAAAACTGTAACAAAAAAGACCGCACTTTTTATCAAGTGCGGTCTTTTTCGCTTGTATTTTTAGCGTCTAACCTTTCTTGTCCAACAAGCGAATATAACGCGTAGCGGATAACCATGCGCCGATATAGCCCATGATGATGCAAACCACGATTAGGAAAAGGAATTCCACCAATCCCAAGCCGTTCAAGTTGAAATTGACGGCAAAGATATCGGTCACATATTTCACTGCACCGGTGAAATAGCCAATGGTGAGGCTACTGAAAATACACGCGAAGAAACCGCCCAGTGCAGCATAAATCATGCCGGTGTAAAGGAACGGGCGCAGGATGAATTGATCGGTAGCACCGAGCAATTTCATCACTTCAATGTTTGCTTGATTGCTGTAAACATCAGCGCGAATACTGTTGCCGATTACCAAGAAAACGGCAACTGCCATCAGCACGGTACAAAAAATTGCCACATGTGCAACTAGCCACGTCAGTGCGGTCAGTTTTTCCAGCCAATCATTATCCAAACGGACTTCTTGAACACCTTTGATTTTATCCAAGTTTTCCCGTAATTCATTGCGTTTTTGCGACTCGTTAAACGCTTTGCTTGGTTTAATCATCACCACTGCCGGCAAAGGGTTGTCATCCAACACGTCCAACTCTTCGCTAAAACCTGACCAATGGCGAAACTCGTTCAAACTTTCCTGACGGGAAATATAATTTAGTGATTCAACCCCTTCTTGCTGACGGATTTTTTCCACCACCAAATTGGCATCCTCTTCCGACAAGTTTTTATGTAAATACACGGTTAATTCACTTTCGGGATAAAACTGCGTGGTGGCGTGATGAATATTTTTCCAAAGCAAATAGCTCACGGTCGGAATCGTTAAAGAGACGGCGATCACCAACACGGTTAGCAATGTCGCAAACTTACGTTTCAATAAATCCGCCAACACCGCACGCAACACGTATACACTTTGCACGCCAAAAGGGAAATTCAGACGAAAACTCATGTTACCTCCTAGCGTAAATAACCTTGCTCAAGCACCAAGCAAGGTTTCGGTTTTTGTTGCACGATACCCATGTCATGAGTGGCGATTAACACCGTCATGCCGAGACGATTGAACTCTTCAAACAAATTGAAAATTTCTAAAGAGAGTGCGCTATCTAAGTTGCCGGTGGGTTCATCTGCCAACAATAATTGCGGTTTATGCACCACTGCACGCGCAATATCAATGCGTTGTTGTTCACCACCGGACAAGTGTGCCGGCAAGTGATTCGCACGATCACGCAATCCCACACGATCCAATGCTGCCAACGCACGGCTATTGGCATCTTTCGGATGTTGTCCGGCAATAATCAATGGCAACGCCACGTTATCCAACACTGAACGATCGGACAATAAGCGATAATCTTGATGCACCATGCCGATTTGACGGCGTAAAAACGGCACTTCATGGTGGGATAAACGGGTAATGTCGTGCCCGTTAAACCAAATTTGCCCGCCATTGGCACGTTCCATGCCCATAATTAATTTCAGCAGGGTACTTTTTCCTGCACCGGAATGCCCCACCAAGTAGGTCATACTACCCACCGGTAAATGAAAGCTTAACCCTTGCAGCGCCGGTTTTCCGCCTAAATAAGCTTTACTCACATTTGCAAATCGAATCATTTTTCTTCTCTAAAAACACGTCATTTTTGAACCGCACTTTATTCCTCTTCATGGGCAAATAAAGCGTCAATAAATTCTTCTGCGTTAAATTCGCGTAAATCTTCAATTTTTTCACCTACGCCAATATAGCGGATCGGCAAATTAAACTGGTCGGCGATGGCAAAAATCACGCCGCCTTTTGCGGTACCATCCAATTTGGTTAAGCTAATGCCGGTAAGCCCAACGGCTTCGTTAAATAACTTGGCTTGGCTAATGGCATTTTGACCGGTACCCGCATCCAGAGTGAGCATAATTTCATGCGGTGCACTTTCATCGTATTTTTTCATCACGCGGACAATTTTTTTCAGCTCGTCCATCAGGTTATTTTTATTTTGTAAACGACCGGCAGTGTCGGCAATGAGCACATCAATATTGCGCGCAGCCGCCGATTGCATCGCATCAAAAATCACCGATGCCGAATCGGAACCGGTGCTTTGCGCCACCACCGGAATATGATTACGCTCGCCCCACACTTGCAACTGCTCCACCGCAGCGGCTCGGAAAGTATCACCCGCTGCCAACATAACGGATTTGCCTTCCATTTGGAATTTACGCGCCAGTTTACCGATAGTGGTGGTTTTACCTACGCCATTCACCCCTACCATTAAAATCACATAAGGCTTTTTGCTGCCATCAATGCGTAATGGTTGCGCCACCGGTTTTACGATCTCGCCCATTTCCAGTTTAAGTTGTTGGTATAAGGTATCTGCGTTTTGTAACTGCTGACGGGTCGCATGTTGCGTTAAGTTGTTGATAATTTTTGTAGTTGTCGGCACACCGATGTCGGCAATGAGAAGTTGTTCTTCCAATTCTTCAAACAATTCATCATCGATTTTTTTACCAAGAAAGAAACTGCGGAAGCCTGTCCCAATATTTTGTTTGGTTTTTACCAAGCCTTTGAGTAATCGGCTAAAAAAACCACCTTCGCTTGGTTTTTCCTGTGTTCCTACGATGTCGGCAACAGCGCTTTCTTCTTCGTGTTCTTCCGTTTCCACGACAGATTCATCTTCAATATCCACCGCACTTTCGACTTGTACTTCTGCTTCGCTCTCAGAAAGTGCGGTTGAATTTTCTAGCGTTTCTTCAATAGATTGAGTTGACTCATCCGATGGCGCAAGCGTCCACGCTTGTGCCGCTGGGTTTTCCTCTTGAGAGATCTCTACTTGAACTTCATGGTTTTCAGGCACAAGCGTGGACGCTTGCGCCATCAATATCTCTTCTGTTGATGGATTTTCGCGCGCAGTTTCATCTAAAAGTGCGGTTGTTTTTTCTGTCGTTTCTTGCACTTCAGATTCATTAGGAAGCTGTTCTTTTGATTCCGGATCTTTCAGTTCCGTTGATACTTCCTGTTTATTTTTGCCTAATCCAAACCAAGACCAAAATCCGCCTTTTTTCTTTTCATCTGACATAAATTGCCCACTCTTGTTTAAACTTGATAAAATGCCGCTCATTCTAGCAAAAAAACACATCATTTTCCTGCCGATTTATATGAAAAAAGCAACAACACAACACAGCACGAAAGGCGAAGTGCGCATTATCGCCGGTCTATGGCGCGGGCGAAAATTACCGGTGCTGCCCTCCCAAGGTTTGCGCCCTACCGGCGATCGTGTAAAAGAAACCCTGTTCAACTGGCTCATGCCTTATATCGTTGACAGTGAATGCTTAGACTGTTTTGCCGGTAGCGGTTCTCTTGGCTTTGAAGCGCTTTCGCGCCAAGCAGCAAAAGTCACTTTTTTGGAATTGGAAAAAGCGGTGGCGCAGCAGTTAAGCAAGAATATTCAAACCTTGAAATGTGCCGATCGCGCGCAAGTCGTGAATCAAAATAGCCTGCACTTTTTAAATCAGCCGAAAAATCAACCGCACTTTGATGTGGTCTTTCTCGATCCGCCGTTTCATTTTAATTTAGCCGAGCAAGCCATTACCTTGCTCGCACAAAATAACTGGCTGCGTCCGCAAGCCTTGGTTTATGTGGAAACGGAAAAAGGCAAAAATCCGAATGTACCGGAAAACTGGGTGGTGTTAAAACAGAAAGACAGTGGGCAAGTGAGTTATCGGTTATATCAAGCGGAGTAATCTCCGCTATTTCGTCACGTCAATGTTTACCTAGTCTTATTAGTCTTACCGAAAAAAATTCACATGAATCCCAAATGCCGACTCTGTTAGATTCATCTAGGCGCTCACAAATTCTAAGCGATAATAAAGTGCTATCGGAAAAGGGCAAGAAAGCGAAATTACAAGCTTAAGTGTCAAACTGCGACCATACAACCTCAAGGATGTACATAAAATGTTAATCATAAGCAACGCCTCTAACGCCATTAAACAACCGGCAAAGAAGTCACCTCCACGAATAACGAAGACGGCATTGCATTGGTGTTAAATCTGGTATTTGGGAAATAAACCGAATTAAAATTCAGCGTAAAAAAAAGACCGCACTGTTCAACCCAAAGTGCGGTCTTTTTTTCTAACGTTTTTACGGTGACAATCTCACCCTTTTAAAGTGTTTCGTTAGAAGGCCAGGCATTGACCACCGCTTTCACGAGAGTTGCCAGCGGAATAGCAAAAAAGACGCCCCAAAATCCCCATAAACCGCCAAAAATCAACACTGCAATAATGATAATTAATGGATGAAGATTGACGACCTCGGAAAATAAAAAGGGCACGAGGAGATTTCCGTCTAATAATTGGGAAACGACGAAAGCAATCAAGATATACCAGAATGTGTGAGTGTCACCGAATTGGAAAATCGCGACCAACACGACCGGAATTGTGACCAATACCGCTCCAATGTAAGGCACCAAGACGGAAAACCCAACCGCCACGGCCAATAGCAACGGATAATTCAAACCGAAAGTTAAGAAGATGGCATAAGTGACAGCGGTAACCACTAAAATCTCTACCAATTTACCACGAATATAATTGGCAATTTGCTGTTGCATTTCCACCCACACTTTTGAGGCAAGCGTGCGATTACGCGGCAGAAAACGGCTGACGCCCTCAATAAGCTGACGTTTATCTTTAAGTAGGAAAAACACCATTAACGGCACCAAGAAAGCATAAATCCCGAGCGTCACCAAGTTCATGATAGATGCCAGAGAGAGTTTTAATGCCGATTCACCCAAACTGAGAATTTTCTCTTTTACCGTACCGAAAATAGATTCCACGGTTTGTGCATCAATCAGTTCCGGATAGCGTTCCGGCAAAGATAAAAGCCACTCGTTAAAGCGATTAAACATGTGAGGTAAATCACTTAATAAATTCGCTAACTGTGCCCACAAATTCGGAATCAAAACTAATACAACAACAAAAACCAAGCTGATAAAACTGCCTAGCACCAACATCGCAGCCACTAAGCGGGGACACTTCAATTTTTCATTTAATAAGCGTACCGGCCATTCCAATAAATAGGCCAACACAATCGCCACCAACAACGGTGCAATGAGATCGCTAAAAAAATAAATGGACACGAAACCGAACAGCAAAATCGCCGCCAATCCCATGGCTTGCGGATCGGTGAAGCGTCGGTTATACCAACTTTTAAACATTTCAATCATGTTTGATTCCTCTATAAAACCTGCCTGATTATAAGGTAAAATCTATGCAAATCACACATTAAGCAAGAGGAATTTCTATGTCGATTACTATCTACCACAACCCTCGTTGTTCCAAAAGCCGTGAAACATTAGCCTTGTTGGAAAGCCATCATATTCAACCGACCATCGAACTGTATTTACAACAGAACTACGATGTTGAAACGCTACAAAGCATTGCAGATAAATTGGGTATTACAGATATTCGCCAAATGATGCGAACCAAAGATGAGCTGTATAAAACCTTGGGGTTGGATAATCCAAGCCTGACAGCACAGGATTTACTCAATGCTATTGCACAACATTCCGAATTATTGGAGCGCCCGATTGTGGTGAATGGCAATAAAGCCAAAATCGGACGCCCGCCGGAAAGCGTGTTATCCATTTTATAAAAACACCGTTAAAAATCCGTTGGATTTTGTGACCGCACTTTATGGTGTAAGCAGACAAAAATAAACCCGATGCCATGTCGGGTTTATTTTTTATTGGTTAATCTTTTGCAAGCCCTAAATTGCCGATTTTAATCCCCAAATGCCCCAATGCTACCGGAGAAATTTGTTCACTCAAGTAAATGAATAATTCATCCAAATCAGTGAAATCTTTTTTAATTTTAATTTGGTCTTCTACTTTGCGGGTAAAGGTATATGTTGTTTCATTGCCGTCGATATGTGCTTCCAACGTCACATAAATGGTTTCAAAAAAGTGGCTTTTCGCCCCTTCTTCGCCCGGATCGCTGATTCTGACGTTCCATGTGTTGTTAAATAAAATTTCTGTTTTCACTGTCATAATAACCTCATTCATATCAATACATTACATAAACTTTACGAATAGAAAAAAGCCCGATAATAAAATCTCTGATCATAGAAATCTTATTATCGGGCTTTTCGTAATAACGATTCGCGTGTTTCGCTTGACGTTGATAGCTGCCTTTGCCTTTCTTATTTCGTTCAACGCGTTGGCGAAAGAGTTTATCGTGTAATAAGGCTTGAATTGCATTCTCTTTAATCACACCGCGCTGATGCTGATAGGTCATCGTTCCTTGCGAATTTTGAGGCGGTGTCTGCAAGGCATGTTTTTGTTTTGCCATGATTTTTCCTCTTGTGAATGAAAATATAATGTGTTTTTTAAGGGCTAAAAAACGGCACACATTATAGCGGATTCCACTGAAATGAAAAGCCGTTGCACGGAAAGGCAAGCACGAAAACCCGATTTTTATTGGCATTTCACTGTCGCCTTTTTGTACAAAAAAAGGTAGAATTAGCCCCTTTTTTATTACCCTCGATAGACTTTTTGAGAAAATTTATGAGTTCTACCCCAAACATCGGCTTTGTCAGCCTTGGTTGTCCGAAAAATTTAGTGGATTCAGAACGTATTCTGACGGAATTACGTTCCAACGGTTATAACATTATTCCAAGCTATGAAAATGCTGATTTAGTGATCGTGAACACCTGTGGCTTTATTGACAGCGCCGTACAAGAATCTTTGGAAGCCATTGGCGAAGCCTTGGAAGAAAACGGCAAAGTGATTGTGACCGGCTGCCTTGGTGCAAAAGAAGATCAAATTCGCCAAGTTCACCCAAAAGTGTTGGAAATCAGCGGCCCACACAGTTATGAAACCGTGATGAACCAGGTGCAAAAATACGTACCGAAACCGGCTTATAATCCGTATGAAAGTTTAATACCGGCGCAAGGTGTGAAACTTACGCCAAAACATTACGCCTATTTAAAAATTTCCGAAGGCTGCGATCATCGTTGCACTTTCTGTATTATCCCGTCCATGCGTGGCGATTTGGACAGTCGTCCGATTACTCAAGTCTTGGATGAAGCCAAACGTTTGGTGGATGCCGGCGTAAAAGAGCTGTTAATCGTGTCCCAAGACACCTCCGCTTACGCCTTAGACCAAACCAAAGAAAACCAGAATAAAACCGTCTTCTGGAACGGCATGCCAATTAAAAACAATTTAATCAGCTTGTGTCGCCAATTAGGCAATTTGGGCATTTGGGTTCGCTTGCACTATGTTTATCCGTATCCGCACGTGGACGAATTGATTCCGCTCATGGCGGAAGGCAAGCTGTTGCCTTATTTGGACATTCCATTGCAACACGCCAGCCCGAAAATTCTGAAAGCCATGAAAAGACCCGGCAAAATCGACCGCACTTTAGAGCGCATTAAAGCATGGCGTGAAATTTGCCCGGAATTAACCTTACGCTCCACCTTTATCGTTGGTTTCCCAGGGGAAACGGAAGAGGATTTCCAAATGCTGTTAGATTTCTTGAAAGAGGCACAGCTAGATCGCGTGGGCTGTTTCAAATTCAGCCCGGTAGAAGGTGCAGAAGCGACAGAGATGCCGGATCAAGTACCGGAAGACGTGAAAGAAGAACGTTATCATCGTTTCATGCAACTCCAACAAGCTATTTCCGCCGCCCGTTTACAACAAAAAATCGGCAAAACGTTGAAAGTCATTGTGGATGAAATCAACGAAGAAGGCATTATTGGTCGTTCCATGGCAGATGCGCCGGAAATTGATGGCTTGGTCTATGTAGATAATCAAAGCCAAAGTGCGGTCAATATTGGCGACGTGATTGCTGTGCAGATTACGGATGCCGATGAATACGATTTATGGGGAACCTGTTAATTCCTTCAACAAAAATCCTCGCCATGAGGATTTTTTTTATGACTTTTGAGAGAGAAAAAAATGCAACCAATCAAAATCCTTTTCGTCTGTTTAGGCAATATTTGTCGTTCTCCTATGGCGGAATATGTTATGCGGGAAAAAATCAAACAAGCCCATTTGCAACACAAAATCCTCACTGCCAGCGCCGGCACTTCCGGTTGGCACGACGGCGAAAGCATGCACTGTGGCACTGCCGACATACTGGATCAACATAAAATCGCGTCGAATGATTTTGTCAGCCGTAAAGTGCGGTCAAAAGATTGGGCGGATTTTGATTATCTGATTGCCATGGACAATGAAAATTTACGGGATTTGGAAAAGCTATTTGGACATCATCCGGAAAAACTGTTTCAAATCACCGCACTTTGTCCTGATTTAGGCATCGATCACATTCCGGATCCTTGGTATACCAAGAACTTTCAGCAAACTTATGCCTTGCTCGATCAATGTTGCGATGCCTTGTTAACAAAAATTCGTCAAACCCATCATTTGTGATAGAAATGTTAATTTGATACATGCATTTTGTGATCTCTCGCACGTTTATTTCTCCGCGAATTCGGTAAGATAATGCCAGCATAACTGCCGTTATGCCGTGTAAAATTTATAATGAGGTATTTCCACTATGTTTCCAGAATTTAGAGATCTAATTACCAAACTGAAAGTTGAAGATGCTTACTTTGCAAATTTATTTGATAAACATAATGAACTAGACCAACGTATTAAAAACATCGAATCCAATATTGAATTGGGTACGCACAATGAAGTGGAAATGTTGAAAAAGGAAAAATTACGTTTGAAAGATTCGATGTACGAAGTCTTGAAAAAGGCAAGTGCAAAATAAACGAGCATAAAAACAAAAGACCGCATTGAAGTGCGGTCTTTTTTATGGCCATTTTTAGTGTTTGCCGCCACAGCCGCAACCACCGCCATGGTGATGATCGTGGTCGTGATGATCATGACCACCGCAGCAGCCGTCATGGTGATGATCGTGATCATGATGATGGTGGTGGTGATGACCACCACAACCGCAACCATGACCTTCTTCATCGCTATCATGACCATGACCGCCACAGCAGCCACCTTCTTCATGCAAATGACCGTGTGCGATTTCTTCTAATGTTGCTTCACGGGTATCAACTACTTCCACAGTGAAATGTAATTCTTGACCGGCTAACATATGGTTACCATCAACCACAACATCCGTATCGCCTACTTCGGTAATCACCACAGGCAATGGGCCCATGTCGGTATCCGCGATGAAACGCATACCCACTTCTAAATCTTCCACACCAACAAAAACATCTTTTGGTACGCGTTGCACCATATTTTCGTTGTATTCACCGTAACCTTCTTCCGGTTTCACGCGAACTTCAAATTTATCGCCCACAGATTTGCCTTCCAAGGCATTTTCTAAACCCACAACAAGGTTATTATGACCTTGTAAATATTGTAACGGTTGATTTACCGGTGCTTCATCTACTAACACACCATCTTCCGTACGAACTTGATAAGCGATGCTTACCACCACATTTTTTGCAACTTTCATTGTTTACCTCGTTTGTTTTAAAAGAGAATTTCTGCGTCAACCTTAACCGCAGAAAAGCGTTGTCATTTTATAAAAAATCTCATTCGGGAAAAAGGGATTAGTTTAATAAGTAAATTTGTGCACTCACTGAGGCTTTTAATTCCACTTTACCATTATTATTCAGATTCACTTCATCAGCCACCTCTGAAGAAAAAGATTTCATTTTAGGAACCGATTTCATACCTTCATACAAATACGGTATCTCATTTTTGCTATCCAGATTCAAATTTACCACTTCATAACCTTTCGCATTCAGGGAAGTTTGGATCAACTGCGCTTTATGTTGGAATTGAGCCAAGACGTCTTTAATTATTTCATCTTCAAATTTTGCTGTGGCTTCTTTAGATAGCTTATGAACTACATCGGCAATCGCAAAAGTATCATTTAAGTCAGAAATCACTTGAGATAGCGCCACAAAATCCTTGCTCTCCAACACTAAATCGGCACGCTCAATCCATCCAGATTGCTTACCTTTGCTATCATAACGCACCTGTGTGCTACGTGTATTTTTCTTAATTTCCACCGCACTTTGTTTTTTAATCACCTCTAGCGCGGCATTCGCTTTCTGATTAATAGTTTGGTTTAATTCTTTTAAATTTTTATTTTCATCTTTGATGAAAAGTGTCACTTCCATGACATCATAATCCACTTCTTTAGTCACTTCCGTACTAAAAGAGATCACCGTTTTTTCCAGATCATCAGTGGGTTTTGTTTCCGCATTGGCAGTCAAGGCCATACTTAAAGGCAAAAGCAATAAAGCGAAATGTTTTAATTTCATAAGTGTCTCCTACAGATAAAAGTGTGGTCGATTTTCAGATCGTTTTTTAATGTTTAACGAGATCCTCGTCATCATCTAAGTCATCGTCTTCATCAAAAAATTCACCGTCATCACCATATTCATCGTCATCCGCATTCGGATCTTCAAAATAGGTTCCCCAACCGTCGTAGTTGCCTTTATACTTTTCCAATAATGGCAACAATTCTTTTTGTTGTGCATCAATGATTTCCGGTTTCAATTCCACTTCGCTGATGATGTCACAGCAGAAAATCGCCTTGCCATTTTCTTCTTCAAACTCTTCTGCTTCAGACACTTCATACCCTGCTTTAAACGCCTCCATGGCAATTTTCTCAAGCAGATCAAAATTATGATGGGAAATATGGTGTTCAATAATATAAAGCGCATCCGGATCACTACCATCATTTAATAAATCAGTGATGATCTCGCGGGTTTCGTTTTGTAATTCAAGTAAATCGCTCATAATTTTTCCTTACTGAAAAATAAGAAGAATGGAATAGAAAAGGGAATAAAGAAAAATCTTCTCACAAGGAGAAGATTTTATCTAATAAAAATTATTTTTTAAGTAAATCGCGGATTTCAGTCAATAATTTTTCTTCAGCGCTAGGTTCTTTGACTGCTTCGACTGGTTTCTTCAATTTATTCAACGCTTTAATCATCATAAAAATTGCAAACGCAATGATGATGAAATCAAATACGTTTTGAATGAAGACACCATAGTTTAATGTCACTGCCGGAATATCACCAGCAGCTTCCGCCAAAGTGAGTTTAAGGTCTTTAAAATCAATCCCACCGGTTAAAATACCTAATACCGGCATAAAAACATCTGCCACTAATGAACTGACGATTTTGCCGAATGCACCACCGATGATCACACCGACTGCCATATCAACAACATTGCCACGCATGGCAAATTCACGAAACTCTTTAATAAAGCTCATAGACGTTCTCCTAAGATAAGTCAAAAAATCAACGGCAAAACATTTACCGACTGGTTAAAAAAGGCGCACATTATAGTGAGTTTGCGCAGAAATAACAATTTTTATTCAAATAAAAAATGCGGTTGGTTGGAATAATTTCTCGACATCGGAAATATATTTTTTCTCGCTTAAATACACCACAACATGATCGCCTGCTTGAATAACGGTTCTTGAATCCCCAATCAATACATCATTGCCTCGTAAGATAGCGCCAATCACCGCACCGGTAGGCATTTTTAATTCATTAATCATGCGACCGATAACATGAGAGCTACTTTCTTCGCCATGAATGATAATTTCAAGCGCTTCCGCTAATCCATGACGCAACGAAACGACATTTGCCACATCCCCTTTACGCACATGTCCAAGCAACGCAGAAATCGTCGCTTGCTGTGGAGAAATCGCAATATCAATGGTACCGCCTTGAATCAAATTGATGTACGCAATACGCTGAATCAACACCATGGCTTTTTTTGCGCCAAGCCGTTTTGCCAATAACGCAGACATAATATTGGCTTCGTCATCACTTGAAAGAGAAAGAAATACATCGATATTTTCAATATGCTCTTCAAACAACAAAGACTGATCGGAAGCATCTCCGTTGAACACCAACGTTTTTGATAATTTTTCCGCAAGCATCGTTGCCCTTTCAGCATCCCGCTCAATGAGTTTTACCGTGCAATGCTCTTCTAACAACTTCGCTACACCGGTGGCGATATTTCCTCCGCCCACAATCATAATGCGCTTATAGGGTTTTTCGAGGCGTTGTAGTTCACTCATCACCGCTTTAATATGCACGGTGGCACAAATAAACGTAATTTCATCGCCGGCTTCAATGATTGTTGACCCCTGTGGACGAATCACTTTATCTTGGCGCAAAATCGACACAATACGGCAATCAATATGCGGTAAATGTTCTTTCAGCGTAGAAATAGAGTAACCAACCAACGGCCCACCGTAATAGGCTTTCACCACAACCAAACTGATCTTATCTTTCGCTAAATGCGCAACTTGTAATGCACCAGGATAGCTAATTAAACGGACAATATCCTGCGTCACCAAATTTTCCGGTGAAATAATGTGATCGATAGGAAATGCTTCCGCGGAAAATAATTTCTCTTTTTCCTTCAAATATTCACTATTACGAATGCGGGCAATTTTGGTTGGCGTATTAAACAAGGTATACGCAATTTGGCAGGCAACCATGTTAATTTCATCAGAACTGGTCACCGCAATTAATAAATCGGCATCAGGTGCACCGGCATCACGTAACATCTTTGGCGAAGAGGCTAAACCTTGCATCACCCGCAAATCGTGTTTATCGCGTAAATGCTCCAAACGTAACGACTCATCATCAACCAAAGTAATATCATTGTCTTCACTGACCAAATTGGCTGCCAAGGTAGAACCGACTTGCCCTGCGCCTAAAATAATTATCTTCATTTGATTCTCTCCATGGCTAATGTTAGCCCTGACGTTTCATCAATTTCGCGTAATAAAAACCGTCGCCACCGTTTATCTGTGGAATAAACTGAAAACCGACCGCACTTTGATTATGCTCAAGTACATCGGGCGGTAAATCCAACGGGAGCAATTGCGCATCAGGTATCTTTTGTAAAAAGCGCTCAATCTGCTGACTATTTTCTTCTACAAGCACAGAACAAGTGGCATACAACAACACCCCGTTGGGTTTTAAATAATGCCACAATGCATCCAAAATCTGCCCTTGCAAAGCGACTAACTGCTCGATATCAGCCTCTTTACGTAACCATTTAATATCCGGATGACGGCGAATTACCCCGGTGGCAGAACAAGGTGCATCTAATAAAATGCGGTCAAAACGCACCGCACTTTTACCCAATTTGTCTAGCCATGCTTGTGGATTCGCCGCGTCGCCACACACCACAGTCGCCTGCTGTTGCATCCGCGCTAAATTTTCTGTCACGCGCTGCAAACGATTTTCTTCCACATCCAACGCCATTACATCAGCCTGTGGCGCCAATTCTAAAATATGGGTAGTTTTGCCCCCCGGTGCCGCACAGGCATCTAAAATAACCTCATGATTTTGCGGCTGTAATAATAACGCAGCCCATTGGGCATGAAGATCTTGGACTGTCACACCACCTTCGGCAAACAACGGTAAATTTTGCACGGCTGTCGGCTGAGTTAACCCCAGCGCCTGCGGATGAGACGTCACCTGCGTTTCCATCTGCTGCGCCGATAATAAAGTGCGGTAAGTTTCCAAGCTGTTTTTTTGCGTATTCACCCGCAACCACATGGGTGGCTTTTGATTATTGGCTTCAATGATCTCGCGCCAGTTCGGATAAACCTTTTTCAGTTTATTCACAAACCAATCGGGATGCAGCGTTTGCCAATGTTTATCCACAATCGCAAGAATATCCTCTTGTTCGCGCAAAAATCGACGCAGCACCCCATTCACCAAACCACGAAAACTGTCAGATTTTAAGGATTTTGTCGCATTCACCACTTCATCTACCGCGGCATGCGCCGGCACACGCATATAAAGCAACTGATATAAACCGACCAACAACAAACAATGCACAATGCGCGTTTTGCCTTTAAGTGGTTTATCCACAAGGCGTTTGATGATTTGTTCCAAACGAGGCAAGACGCGACATATACCGAAACAAATTTCTTGCAATAACGGCAAATCTTGTGCTTTCACCGAGGATTGTGCTTCCGGTATCAACGTGGACAAGGATTTCCCTTCATCCAATACTTGCAAAATCACTTTCGCCGCCATCGCTCGCGTCGAAAGTGCGGTTATTTTTAGCGGTGTTTTTTTAGATGAATATTGTTTTCCCATTAGGCAAGTACCTTACCCACTTGGAACCAATCAGCACGCCCATTTAATAAATCCTGCGCTGACATCGGTTTCTTACCTGCCGGTTGTAATTGCAATAAATTCAGTACGCCATCCGCTGTCGCGATTTGGATACCCTGTTTATCTGCGGCTAAAATCGTGCCAGGGGTTTTATTCACATGGGGCAACACGGTTGCTTGATACACTTTCAGCATTTGCGGATTATTCTGTCCATCCATTAATTCCAAATAAGCCATCGGCCAAGGATTAAATGCGCGAATGTTGCGTTCCAACTGCGCTGCCGATAGCTGCCAATTTAACTTGGCTTCTTCTTTGGAAAGTTTGTCGGCATAATTGCTTTGGGTGTCATCTTGTCTTTCCGCGGTGAATTTACCGGTTCCTAAATTATCCAATACATCAATTAACGCCGACGGCGCAAGCTCTGCCAGTTTGTTATAAAGGCTTGTGGACGTTTCAGTAGGTAAAATATCACAATACACTTTATGCAACATATCGCCTGTGTCCAACCCGGCATCCATTTGCATAATCGTGACACCGGTCTGTGCATCGCCTGCCCAAATTGATCGTTGAATCGGTGCTGCACCACGCCAACGCGGCAACAAAGAACCGTGCACATTTAAGCAACCATAGGTTGGTGCATCTAAAACGGCTTGAGGCAAAATCAAACCATAAGCAACCACAACCATGACATCTGCATGCAACGCACACAATTCGGATTGCGCCTCTGCCTTTCGTAAGGATTTCGGTTGATAGACAGGAATCTGGTGTTGCTCGGCTAATTGTTTTACCGGGCTGGCTTGCAATTTCTTACCACGACCGGCAGGTTTATCCGGCTGGGTGTAAACAGCAATAATGTTATGGGAAGAATTGAGTAAAGCTTGTAAATGCTGTGCAGCAAAGTCCGGCGTGCCGGCAAAGATAATATTGAGTGGTTTCATAATGTTCTACGTCATAGATAAATAAAAGTGCGGCTAAAAATTACCGCACTTCTGGAGGATTCACAATTATTTTTGCTTTTCCATTTGTTTTTTCACTTTCATCAGCTTTTCTTTTATGCGCTGACGTTTCAACGGAGAAAGATAATCTACAAAAAGAATACCGTTAAGATGATCAATTTCATGCTGAATACAAATAGCCAGTAAACCATCGGCTTTTAAGGTAAATTCTTTACCATCACGATCGAGGGCTTTTACTGTCACTTTCTCTTTGCGAGGCACTAAAGCACGAAATCCGGGAATAGATAAACAACCTTCTTCAATACCGGTTTCACCTTCGCAATCCAAAATTTCAGGGTTAATTAATACCAATTGATTTTGTTTGTCACCTTCAATGTCGATAGTGATAATACGCTGTAAAATATCGACCTGAGGTGCGGCTAAACCAATGCCTTCTTCTTGATACATGGTATCAAACATATCGTCAATAATTTTACGGGTCTCGTCATTGACTTCCAATACGGGCTCGCAAACAACTTTCAGATGTTCTTCTGGATAAATAAGTACATTTAAAGCAGTCATAATTTCTCTTAGAATTTAAAATAAGTGCGTTATTGTAGCCTTTTTCTCATAAAATTCCTATGCTGTAAAAAGCAAAAACCCCCGATGCTCTCACATCAGGGGTTCATATCAGGCTTGGCGGTGACCTACTCTCACATGGGGATGCCCCACACTACCATCGGCATTACGGCGTTTCACTTCTGAGTTCGGTATGGAATCAGGTGGGCCCACCGCACTATCGCCGCCAATATTCTTTATGATTTCTATCTCTTCTTATTCGCGTCTTCTTAATCTAAAAACAAGCCTTCTCTCAACTCTCTCTTCTACGTCCATTCTCTTAACTGTTATCCTTCCAACTCGCTCATGTCCAGGGTAACCCCAAAAACACTTGAGCGTTGTATGGCTAAGCCTCTCGGGCAATTAGTATGCGTTAGCTCAATGTATCACTACACTTATACACCGCACCTATCTACGTCTTAGTCTTAAACAACCCTTACTGTCTTAAAGACAGGGAGAACTCATCTCTTGGCAAGTTTCGTGCTTAGATGCTTTCAGCACTTATCTCTTCCGCATGTAGCTACCCAGCAATGCCTCTGGCGAGACAACTGGAACACCAGTGATGCGTCCACTCCGGTCCTCTCGTACTAGGAGCAGCCCCAATCAATTCTCCAACGCCCACGGCAGATAGGGACCGAACTGTCTCACGACGTTCTAAACCCAGCTCGCGTACCACTTTAAATGGCGAACAGCCATACCCTTGGGACCTACTTCAGCCCCAGGATGTGATGAGCCGACATCGAGGTGCCAAACACCGCCGTCGATATGAACTCTTGGGCGGTATCAGCCTGTTATCCCCGGAGTACCTTTTATCCGTTGAGCGATGGCCCTTCCATGCAGAACCACCGGATCACTATGACCTACTTTCGTACCTGCTCGACTTGTCTGTCTCGCAGTTAAGCTTGCTTATACCATTGCACTAACCTCACGATGTCCGACCGTGATTAGCAAACCTTCGTGCTCCTCCGTTACTCTTTGGGAGGAGACCGCCCCAGTCAAACTACCCACCAGACACTGTCCGAGACCACGTTTCGTAATCTTCGTTAGAACATCAAACGTTAAAGGGTGGTATTTCAAGGACGACTCCATAATCACTGGCGTGACTACTTCAAAGTCTCCCACCTATCCTACACATCAAAATTCAATGTTCAGTGTCAAGCTATAGTAAAGGTTCACGGGGTCTTTCCGTCTAGCCGCGGGTACACCGCATCTTCACGGCGATTTCAATTTCACTGAGTCTCGGGTGGAGACAGCCTGGCCATCATTATGCCATTCGTGCAGGTCGGAACTTACCCGACAAGGAATTTCGCTACCTTAGGACCGTTATAGTTACGGCCGCCGTTTACTGGGGCTTCGATCAGGAGCTTCTCTTTCGATTACACCATCAATTAACCTTCCAGCACCGGGCAGGCATCACACCCTATACGTCCACTTTCGTGTTTGCAGAGTGCTGTGTTTTTAATAAACAGTTGCAGCCAGCTGGTATCTTCGACCGGTTCAACCTTCGCCCGCAAGGGACTACAATCTACGCCGGCGCACCTTCTCCCGAAGTTACGGTGCTATTTTGCCTAGTTCCTTCACCCGAGTTCTCTCAAGCGCCTGAGTATTCTCTACCTGACCACCTGTGTCGGTTTTCAGTACGGTTTAGATAAACCTGAAGCTTAGTGGCTTTTCCTGGAAGTGTGGTATCAGTTACTTCAGCTCCGTAGAGCCTCGTCATCATCTCTCAGTGTTAAGGAAGTCCGGATTTGCCTAAACTTCCCACCTACCAACTTAAACGTGCATATCCAACAGCACGCTAACCTAACCTACTCCGTCCCCACATCGCAGTTTATCCAAGTACGGGAATATTAACCCGTTTCCCATCGACTACGCTTTTCAGCCTCGCCTTAGGGGCCGACTCACCCTGCCCCGATTAACGTTGGACAGGAACCCTTGGTCTTCCGGCGAACGGGTTTTTCACCCGTTTTATCGTTACTTATGTCAGCATTCGCACTTGTGATACGTCCAACAGCCCTCTCGAACCATCTTCATCCGCTTACACAACGCTCCCCTACCCAACAGACTTACGTCTGATGCCGCAGCTTCGGTGCTATATTTGAGCCCCGTTACATCTTCCGCGCAGGCCGACTCGACTAGTGAGCTATTACGCTTTCTTTAAATGATGGCTGCTTCTAAGCCAACATCCTAGCTGTCTAAGCCTTCCCACTTCGTTTCCCACTTAATATAGACTTTGGGACCTTAGCTGGCGGTCTGGGTTGTTTCCCTCTCCACGACGGACGTTAGCACCCGCCGTGTGTCTCCTGAGTATCACTCTTTGGTATTCGTAGTTTGCATCGGGTTGGTAATCCGGGATGGACCCCTAGCCGAAACAGTGCTCTACCCCCAAAGGTGTCCGCTCAAGGCTCTACCTAAATAGATTTCGGGGAGAACCAGCTATCTCCCGGTTTGATTGGCCTTTCACCCCCAGCCACAAGTCATCCGCTAATTTTTCAACATTAGTCGGTTCGGTCCTCCAGTTAGTGTTACCCAACCTTCAACCTGCCCATGGCTAGATCACCGGGTTTCGGGTCTATACCTTGCAACTAGCCGCCCAGTTAAGACTCGGTTTCCCTTCGGCTCCCCTATTCGGTTAACCTCGCTACAAAATATAAGTCGCTGACCCATTATACAAAAGGTACGCAGTCACCCTTTCGGGCTCCCACTGCTTGTACGTACAAGGTTTCAGGTTCTATTTCACTCCCCTCACCGGGGTTCTTTTCGCCTTTCCTTCACAGTACTGGTTCACTATCGGTCAATCAGGAGTATTTAGCCTTGGAGGATGGTCCCCCCATCTTCAAACAGGATATCACGTGTCCCGCCCTACTTGTCGTTAGCTCAGTACCACAAAAGTATTTTCGAGTACGGGATTATCACCCTCTACGATTCGGCTTCCCAGCCAATTCCTCTAATACTTCCGCTATCACTAACAGGCTCCTTCGCTTTCGCTCGCCGCTACTCACAAAATCTCGGTTGATTTCTTTTCCTCGGGGTACTTAGATGTTTCAGTTCTCCCGGTTCGCCTCATTATCCTATGGATTCAGATAATGATAGTAGGTTCTTCACCCACTGGGTTTCCCCATTCGGACATCTTGGATTAAACGCCTCTTATCGACTCATCCAAGCTTTTCGCAGATTAGCACGTCCTTCTTCGCCTCTGATTGCCAAGGCATCCACCTTGTACGCTTTGTCACTTAACCATACAACCTCAAGTATTCTTACCTTATTATTTAAATAATATTAAACAACAACTTTCAAACACTTCAGCTACGATTAATAACAGTTAATTAAGAGCAATCGCCTTTTATCAATCACTCTCACTCAGACTTTCTTGAAAGTCTCGTTTTCAGCTTGTTTCCAGATTTTTAAAGAACAGTAAAGATGAAAAATCATCTTTAAATGGCGTCCCCACGGGGATTCGAACCCCGGTTACCGCCGTGAAAGGGCGATGTCCTAGGCCTCTAGACGATGGGGACAGCATGTAAAGATGCTCTCTTCTCTTTGATATTGTTGTTCTTTCCTTGTCTACAACCATCAAACAAACTGTGTGAACACTTAAAGTCGAGTCTATCTTTGGTAAGGAGGTGATCCAACCGCAGGTTCCCCTACGGTTACCTTGTTACGACTTCACCCCAGTCATGAATCATACCGTGGTAAACGCCCCCCCGAAGGTTAAGCTATCTACTTCTGGTACAACCCACTCCCATGGTGTGACGGGCGGTGTGTACAAGGCCCGGGAACGTATTCACCGCGACATTCTGATTCGCGATTACTAGCGATTCCGACTTCATGGAGTCGAGTTGCAGACTCCAATCCGGACTTAGACGTACTTTGTGAGATTCACTCCACCTCGCGGCTTCGTCGCCCTCTGTATACGCCATTGTAGCACGTGTGTAGCCCTACTCGTAAGGGCCATGATGACTTGACGTCATCCCCACCTTCCTCCGGTTTATCACCGGCAGTCTCCTTTGAGTTCCCGACCAAATCGCTGGCAACAAAGGATAAGGGTTGCGCTCGTTGCGGGACTTAACCCAACATTTCACAACACGAGCTGACGACAGCCATGCAGCACCTGTCTCATGGTTCCCGAAGGCACTCTCATATCTCTACAAGATTCCATGGATGTCAAGAGTAGGTAAGGTTCTTCGCGTTGCATCGAATTAAACCACATGCTCCACCGCTTGTGCGGGCCCCCGTCAATTCATTTGAGTTTTAACCTTGCGGCCGTACTCCCCAGGCGGTCGATTTATCACGTTAGCTTCGGGCACCAAGCTTAAAGCCCAATCCCCAAATCGACAGCGTTTACAGCGTGGACTACCAGGGTATCTAATCCTGTTTGCTCCCCACGCTTTCGCACATGAGCGTCAGTACATTCCCAAGGGGCTGCCTTCGCCTTCGGTATTCCTCCACATCTCTACGCATTTCACCGCTACACGTGGAATTCTACCCCTCCCTAAAGTACTCTAGACTCCCAGTCTGAAATGCAATTCCCAGGTTAAGCCCGGGGATTTCACACCTCACTTAAAAGTCCGCCTGCGTGCCCTTTACGCCCAGTTATTCCGATTAACGCTCGCACCCTCCGTATTACCGCGGCTGCTGGCACGGAGTTAGCCGGTGCTTCTTCTGTATTTAACGTCAATTTGTCGTGCTATTAACACAACAACCTTCCTCAATACCGAAAGAACTTTACAACCCGAAGGCCTTCTTCATTCACGCGGCATGGCTGCGTCAGGGTTGCCCCCATTGCGCAATATTCCCCACTGCTGCCTCCCGTAGGAGTCCGGGCCGTGTCTCAGTCCCGGTGTGGCTGGTCATCCTCTCAGACCAGCTAGAGATCGTCGGCTTGGTAGGCTATTACCCCACCAACTACCTAATCCCACTTGGGCTCATCCTATGGCATGCGGCCTTGCGGTCCCGCACTTTCGTCTCTCGACTCTACGCGGTATTAGCGACAGTTTCCCGTCGTTATCCCCCTCCATAAGCCAGATTCCCAAGCATTACTCACCCGTCCGCCACTCGTCAGCAAGAAAGCAAGCTTTCTCCTGTTACCGTTCGACTTGCATGTGTTAAGCCTGCCGCCAGCGTTCAATCTGAGCCATGATCAAACTCTTCAGTTCAAAAAGTTTAATCGCTCAATACTGCTAGCTAAGTAATCTATCTATAAATAAATAAACGTTTTTCGTAGCACTATTCAGTTCAATTTTAAAATCTTTAATGATAAAAACGAATCTTCAAGTGCCCACACAGTTTGTCTGATTGATTGTTAAAGAACATTTGCATAAGCAAGGTTGCGAATTATAAGTAAAGTTTCCATTTATCGTCAAGAAAAAATTTATTTATTTTTTCTCCCTTGCGGGGCGGAGGCGTATTATAGGGTTCAAGATAAATGGATCAAGTAATTTTTTGCATTTTCTTATCGACAGATTAGAAAAAATACAATTCGCTTATTTTAGCTGCAAAAATACCTCAGAAAATGACCGCACTTTTTGCCAGTCCGTATATTCGATCTCTTTCGTTGGATCTGTTTCTCCTCCCGTAATTCGCATAATCAACTGAATCATAATACGATCAAAGAAATTGTAGCGTGGATAAAATAACGCACCGGCAAATACAGCTGACATTGTCGGTTTCCAGGTAATACGCTGTAAAAATTTACGCACATAAACGTTCGTCTCTGGCGTAGACTTTTCGGGTTTTCGTGCAGTCAAATTGACTCCGAAGAAGGCTGTAGTTTTTTGGTTCAAAAGTACGGTATGTTTTTCTAATGTTTTATAAAGCGCTTTATTAAAATGCCCATAATGGATCGAGGCTCCGATAATAATGCGATCATAATTAGCCAACTCATACATATCAGTAATTGACTTCACATCAACATTTTCGTGAATAATTCCTGCAATGTAGTTGGCTATTTTTTTAGTTTGTCCATCACGAGTGGAATATAAGATAAGTGTTTTCATTAGGATTTCCAAAATGCCGGTGTAAATAAAACTAACAGCGAGAAAATTTCCAAACGCCCACACACCATGGTTAACGTAAGGATCCATTTAGCGCTATCGGGAATACTGACGAAATTGCTACTCACCGAACCAAGCCCCGGTCCGAGGTTATTTAAACAGGCAATAACCGCGTTAAACGCATCGAACGTTTCAACACCACAACTGATAACCCCCAGTAAGCACACCACAAAAACCAGTAAATAGGCAGAGAAAAATGCCCAAATACTTTGTATTACCCGCTCATCCAGAACACGCTTACCTAGTTTGATGGGGTACACTAAATTCGGGTGAATTAAGCGTTTAAGCTCGCGTTTTCCCTGTAGTGAAAGAACTAAAATACGTATGACCTTTAAACCACCACCTGTAGAACCTGCACATCCGCCAATAAAAGAAGCAAATAAAAGTAGAATAGGCAAAAATAATGGCCATTGGTCAAAGCTAGATGTGGTGTAACCTGCTGTCGTTGAAATCGATACGGATTGGAAGGCTGCTTGCTCGAGATTCTTGAAAGTCCCATCAAAATGATGATTGCTTAATAACATAAAAAAGCAGATCGTCACCAAAGCGATCTGGATAAACATAAAGAAACGAAATTCCGGATCGCGAAAATAACTCACAAAAATATTCCGTTTACCAAGATTAGAAAACGCATTGAAGTGCAGCGCATAGTTACAAGCAGAAATCAGTAAAAAAGCAACGGTAATAAGGTTGACGGCAGGACTATTAAAATACGCCATACTGCTATCATGTGTCGAAAAACCACCGATAGAAACGGTAGAGAAGCTGTGGGTAATCGCATCAAAAGGTGACATGCCCGCGAGCCAGTAGGAAAAGGCACAAAGTAGAGTTAAAGAAGCATAAATAAGCCACAAAGTTTTAGCGGTTTCGGCAATACGTGGACGCATTTTGTTTTCTTTAAGCGGCCCCGAAATTTCCGCCCGATAAAGAGACATACCACCGATTCCTAATAAAGGAATGATCGCCACTGCTAATACAATGATCCCCATCCCACCAAGCCATTGTAATAACTGGCGATAGAACAAAATCGCTTTCGGCAGATTATCTAACCCAACAATATTTGTTGCGCCGGTGGTTGTTAAACCGGAGAAAGCTTCAAAAAAGGCGGAAGATACCGTTAAATCCGGATTATCAGAAAGAATAAAAGGAATAGCGCCAAGGCTTCCCATAACAACCCAAAAAGCCACAACAATTAAAAAACCTTCCCGCGAACGCAATTCTTCCTTATGTTCATGACAGGCCCACCAAAGAATTGCACCGCCAATCGCACTCATCACAAAGGATTGAATAAAGGCTTTACCGCCGCCATCACCGTATAATAACGCGACAAATGCAGGCAATAACATGGTGCAGGAAAAGCACATCACTAAAATCCCGACAATGCGTAAAATGGATAAAAAATGCACTAAAAATCTCTCTTATTCTATTTTTACTAAACCTAACTGCCCGGCGAATCGTTCCGTTAACGCTTGCTGAAAAAACGCGAATTTATCGGGGCGAATCGCCAAACTTAACATAACCTGAGCCTGAAAATCTTGTGCCAAAATCAACACTGCATGATGCTCGCATAATGCCTGCAGTCCGCTAATCTGTGGATAATCGCACCGCACTTCATAATGTGCATAGTTCACTTTCATGTCAGTTTCCAACAATTTTAATGCTTGTTGAACCCCACTACTATAAGCACGAACCAATCCACCGGTGCCCAACAAAATACCGCCATAATAACGCACCGTCACCGCACTGATTTCACCCAATCCACTCCCTTGCAACGCGGCTAACATCGGTTTTCCGGCAGTACCGCTCGGTTCGCCATCATCAGAAAATCCAAATTGTTGAGAATCATTCGGACTACCGGCAACAGCTGCCCAACACCAATGACGCGCACTTGGATGCAATGCCTTAATTTCCGTCCAGAACGCTTTTGCTTGCTCTAAACCTTCCGTATGTTGCAAATAAGTAATAAAACGGCTTTTTTTAATTTCTTCGGAAAAATCTACCGCACTTTTCGGAATTCGGTATTCAATCATACGTTTGATGCGCTTAAGGAATTTTGCTGATTTTGTATCATACTTTCTGTATTATATCCCGTAATTTTTCCTAATAAACAACAAAGATGGATAATATCAAAATCACCCAAACACTTGATACGATTGGCTTACGTTGCCCGGAACCGGTCATGTTGATACGCAAACATATTCGCCATTTACAAGAAGGCGACGTACTACTAATGCTTGCTGATGATCCGGCAACGACTCGGGATATTCCTAGTTTCTGCCAATTTATGGATCATACGTTGCTACATAGCGAAACGGATCAAATACCTTATCGCTATTGGGTGAAAAAAGGAAAATAACACCAAAAAAAAAGTGCAGTGGGTTTTAAAAACGTTTCTAAAACCCACTGCACTTTCCATCAAAGATTCATCACAATTTTTGTTGTAATTTATACTCAACTAAATCTTCAATTGTCACTACCGCGTAGCCAAACTTTTTCGCAAATTCAACAATCTGTGGTGCTCTTGCCATCGTGCCATCATCATTCGTGATTTCACAAATCACCCCGGCAGGTTTAAAGCCGGCAAGACGAGCTAATTCAACTGACGCTTCTGTATGCCCGCGACGTTCCAGCAGACCACCATTTGCCGCACGTAATGGAAACACATGGCCCGGACGGTGTAAATCTGCCGGTTTTGCGCCATCGGCAATCGCTGTTTTAATCGTTGTCACGCGATCTGCCGCAGAAACACCGGTGGACACGCCTTTCGCCGCTTCAATCGTCACCGTAAATGCCGTCTTATTCACGCTGGTGTTATCAGACACCATCGGTGGCAAGGCTAATTGTTGGCACAACTCATCCGTGATACATAAACACACAATGCCGCTACCATAACGAATTAACATCGTCATTTGTTCGGGAGTAATGGTTTCTGCCGGGAAAATCAGATCGCCTTCATTTTCACGATCTTCATCATCAAGAACAAGCACGCCATGGCCTTGTTTAAAGGTATTGATCGCGTTAATAACGCGTTCTTCTGCGGTGCCGAATTGGGATAATAATGACTGATTCATAGTAAATTCCTTCGTTAAAACTTGAGATACCAGAACCAGGGCTGATGAGGGAGTGTTGCCAATATCAATCGCATATAACAACAAGAGCGACCTAATAAATTAAGTCACTAAAATTCTCTTTCATCCAGACTTTAACTGTCGGCTTTGGAATTACACCAAATCTGCTGACTTTGCCTATAAAGGCAAACGCTCGTGGGCTTTATGTTTAAACATATTTACCACCGGTAGGGAATTTCGCCCTGCCCTGAGAATGCGGGCACAGTATAGCGCAAAGCAAATGAAGAAAAAATGTTTTTATTTAGAGCTGATTTGCATACAATAGCGCAAATCATTCACCAAATTGAGGCATCTATGCTAGATTCCTCAAAAATAGTGCATGTTATACAACATATTCCTGTATTAACGCATCTTCATCATTAAACTACTTGCGTAAAAACACGATAAATCTCGACCGCACTTTTGCCCATGCTTTCTTTCATAAGGAGATGAGTATGTCCGCTTTTTATTATTTACAAGAAAAACGTAAACAACTGAACCTCAAGGTCAATGATATTTGCCAACGCGCCAATATCACCCGCGCTTATTTCAATCAGTTAGTGAGCGGAAAAATTAAAAACCCAAGCGCAAACAAACTGAGTGCGATTCATCGTGCACTACAAATTACCGAGCCGAATCATAAAAAAGTCGGTGTTATTTTCGGTAAGTTTTATCCCGTGCATACCGGTCATATTAATATGATTTATGAAGCGTTCAGTAAGGTTGATGAAGTTCATGTTATTGTGTGTAGCGACACCGAACGCGATTTGAAACTCTTTTACGACAGCAAAATGAAGCGTATGCCAACAGTGCAAGATCGCTTGCGTTGGATGCAACAAATTTTTAAGTATCAAAAGAATCAAATTTTCATTCACCATTTAATTGAGGACGGTTTACCAAGTTATCCAAATGGTTGGCCGGCTTGGGCTGAACGCGTGAAGGAATTATTTAAAGAAAAAGGATTTGAACCTAGTATAGTATTCAGTAGCGAAATTCAAGACAAAGCACCTTATGAAAAGTATTTAAATCTAGAAGTTTCTTTGGTCGATCCTGAACGAGAATTCTTTAATATTTCTGCTACAAAAATTCGTAATAAACCGTTCCATTATTGGAAATTCATTCCGAAAGAAGTACGCCCATTCTTCTCTAAAACCATTGCAATTTTGGGCGGCGAAAGCAGCGGGAAAAGCGTATTGGTGAGCAAACTGGCCACCGTATTTAACACCACGTCTGCGTGGGAATATGGTCGCGAATTCGTCTTTGAACAACTGGGCGGTGACGAGCAAGCAATGCAATATTCCGACTATCCACAAATGGCCTTAGGGCATCAACGCTACATTGACTATGCTGTGCGTCATGCGCATAAAGTGGCGATTATTGATACAGACTTTATTACAACACAGGCATTTTGTATTCAGTATGAAGGTAAAGCGCATCCATTTTTGGATTCCATGATTAAAGAATACCCTTTTGATGTGACCATTTTGCTAAACAATAATACCCAATGGGTGGACGATGGTTTACGCAGTTTAGGCAGCCAAAAACAACGACAACGTTTTCAACATTTACTCAAAAAATTGTTAGATAAATACAAAGTGCCTTACATTGAAATTGAATCACCGAGTTATTTAGACCGTTACAATCAAGTTAAAGCCATCGTTGAAAAGATACTCAACGAAGAAGAACTCCCCGAACTCAATAGCGAGCATGGGCATTCCATTTTTTAAATTAGAGAGAATATGATTTTATTTGCAGGCGATCCCCATGGCAGTTTTGACCACCTTTATCCGTTCATAAAAGAACATAAGGATGTGGCATTGGTCATTCTTGGCGATTTACAACTCACCACCCCGGAACCGTTAGAAAAACTGGCACAATATGCGGATCTTTGGTTTATTCACGGCAACCACGACAGTAAAACCATTGCAGCCTTTGAATCCCTTTGGGGAACGGAATGGCATACGCGCAGCCTACATGGTCGGGTACAAGAAATTCAAGGGAAACGCATCGCAGGACTTGGCGGCGTGTTTCGTGGGCAAATCTGGATGCCGCCAAACAAACCGCTTTTCTTTGACCCAATTCATTATTGCCAATATTGTCCACAAGAAAAAATCTGGCGCGGCGGTGTGCCGTTACGTCACCGTACCTCAATTTTCCCTTCAGATATTGAAGTGTTAGAGCAGCAACAAGCCGACATTTTGATTTGTCATGAAGCGCCAAAACCGCATCCATCAGGTTTTGCCGTCATCAATCAACTGGCTGAAAAAATGGGCGTCACACAAATTTATCACGGCCATCACCACGAAAATTTTCAATATACGATACCGGCACAACAAGGTTATCAAATTATCAACGTAGGATTTCGCAGCTTATGTGATATACAAGGCAACTACCTTCATATCGGCGTTGATGACCGAAATTTATAATTTTCTCAAAAATCCCCAAAATCTGACTGCACTTTGCATAAAAGCTATTTATTTATAGGTCTTATAGGGTTATTTTATGTTACCTACTCGTTTACTTTTTAGGATTTTTTATGTTGTTAAAAAATAAAACCTTGGGCAGTGCCTTAATTATCGCAGGAACCTCTATTGGCGCCGGCATGTTAGCCATGCCATTAACCTCTGCCGGCATGGGCTTTGGCTTTACTGCCGCCTTGTTGTTCGGGCTTTGGTTACTTCTCGCTTACAGCGGATTGTTGTTTGTAGAAGTGTATCAAACCGCACAACGTAAAGATGACGGTGTCGCCACCTTAGCAGAAAAATACTTTGGCATGCCAGGACGCGTCATTTCTACGGTCTCTTTGTTTGTTCTCCTTTACGCCTTATCGGCTGCCTATATGACCGGCGGCGGCTCATTGTTAGCCAACGTATTACCGACAGATTTATTTGGTTCAAATGACAACACGCTGAAAATCTCGATTCTTGCTTTCACTGTGCTTCTTGGTGCCTTCGTGGTTATTGGTACTAGCGGCGTTGATGGCATTACCCGTTTACTCTTTTCTGGCAAAATAATCATCTTCATTCTTGTACTAGCCATGATGTTGCCACGCATCAGCCTTGAAAACCTCATGGAAAAGCCATTGGATTATGCGTTGATTTTATCCGCCGCACCGATTTTCTTTACCTCTTTCGGTTTCCATGTCGTCATGGGCAGCATCAATAGCTACTTAGACGGCGATGTAAAACGTTTTAAAAACGCGATTATTATTGGCACATCCATTCCATTAGTTGCCTACTTATTATGGCAGCTTGCGACTCACGGCATTTTAAGCCAACGTGAATTCATTGCCGTGTTAAAAGACAACCCAACGCTCACCGGCTTAATCAACGCCACTAAAGCACTTACCGACAGTTTGAGTAATGTATTAAGCGTCTTTTACTCTCTTGCCTTAATCACCTCTTTCTTGGGCGTGGCATTAGGTTTATTTGAAGGGCTCAACGATTTATTCAAACGAGCCAAAATGCCGGCAAACAGAATCAGCTTAACCATCACCACCTTTATTCCGCCGTTGCTGTTCGCCCTATTCTATCCAAATGGGTTCTTGGCGGCATTAGGTTATGCCGGTTTATTGTGTGCTTTCTACTGTTTGATTTTGCCTATCGGATTAGCATGGCGTACAAGAAAACAACATAAAAATTTACCTTATCGCGTTGCCGGTGGAAACTTCGCACTGGTTGTCGCTTTGCTTATTGGGATTTTAATCATCGTCATCCCATTCCTGATTCAAGCTGGTGTTCTCCCGCAAGTTATCGGCTAAAAACAAATAAAAAAAAGCACCGCACTTTTTTACTAAGTGCGGTGCTTTTTTATGGCGTTTCAAATTATTTTATTGGTCTAAACTTTGCATGACTACGTTGCAAGAGCTGCAGTAAATTCTGCTGCTCAGACTCGCCACATTGCTGTTTTAATTGCAGCAAATTCATGCGTAAATGTTGCAGACGATGAATATGCTTGGCGATGTCTTGAATATGCCGATCGAGTAATTGATTAATTTCGGTCTTTTGTTGTTCCGATGCAGTGTCCAAACTCAAGAGCAATTTGATTTCTTCTAGGGACATATCCAAAGATCGGCAATAACAAATAAATGACAAGCGCTGCAAATGTTCGTCCGTGTATAAACGGAAACCACCGGCAGAACGCAACGGGCGTGGCATGATGCCTTTTTGTTCATAAAATCGAATAGCATCCACACTACAACCAACCGCTTTGGCTAACTTCCCTATTTTCATCTCATCTCCGAAAAAACGCCTGAAAAAGACACCGCACTTTTATGCCTCAGGACGAAATTCAGGGTTAATGTAAAAAATTAATTCGGTAATTTCTGGCAAATGCTGCTGAATAACGCCCAATAATGCCTGTTGGCGAAACAAAAAGCTTTGGCGAACCATGGCATTGGCCACCTCAATGCGCAAACTCTGTTGTTCAATATTGGCAATACGATACAGCCCGGCAAATTCCACAGGGAAAAAATCTTTCATTTGCTGATTTAATGCATTCAATCGAATGCCTTTTTGCATCATTTTCGCCAAGGGTGAATCTTGCAATAAGGTGTGAATATTGATCGGTTTTTGATAACGCATTGCCTTGTTTTCCGCTTCTCTGCCCTAATATTTATGACATTGTAGCGAAATTCCGCTACAATACCGACAATTTTTTGATAGTGAAATCCCTATGATTATTTCCAACAAAAGCAAACACAATTTTTGGTCGCGACTGCTCCTCGGCATGCTGGCAATTTTTGTTTTGCCCGTAACGCAGGAATTGAATTATCCGGCCGCTGTTGGTAATGAAAACTATCAAAATACGCAACAACAAAATGCGCCTCAAATTTTAACGGCGGTGTCTTTATTACAACAAACCCGACAGCAACAATACCAACCGCAACATGTATTACCCGCGGTTGAAATTTTCTCGCAAAACGAACCGCACTTTACGCGTTCGCCTTTTATTTCTCATGCGCCAATTCGTGCCGGGCCCGCATTGATTTAACCTCGACTATCTAATTTACGCCATCGTTTAATATCATTAAACGATTTCATTTATCTGTTTTTAAAAGAAAAAATTATGCTTAGAACTATTGCAACCAAAATTTTTGGCAGTCGTAATGATCGTGTTTTACGTCGCCTCAATAAAATCGTCGTCAAAATTAATAAACTTGAGCCGGAATACGAAGCGTTAAGCGATGAACAACTCAAAGCCAAAACGGTGGAATTCCGTGACCGTTTAGCACAAGGCGCAACCTTGGAAAGTTTAATGCCGGAAGCATTTGCTACTGTGCGTGAAGCCAGTAAACGTGTGCTTGGTATGCGTCATTTCGACGTTCAACTTATCGGTGGTATGGTGCTTAACAGTCGCTGTATCGCGGAAATGCGTACCGGTGAAGGGAAAACCTTAACTGCGACATTGCCATGCTATTTGAACGCATTACCGGGCAAAGCCGTGCATGTGGTTACCGTGAATGACTATCTTGCCCGCCGCGATGCGGAAACTAATCGTCCATTATTTGAATTTTTGGGGATAACCGTTGGCGTAAACGTGCCGGGTATGTCACCGGAAGAAAAACGCGCAGCATACGCCGCAGACATTACTTATGCCACCAACAGCGAACTAGGTTTTGACTATTTGCGTGACAACTTGGCGCATTCACCGCAAGAGCGTTTTCAAAAAGATCTCTACTATGCGTTAGTGGACGAAGTAGACTCCATCTTAATCGATGAAGCGCGTACACCGTTAATCATTTCCGGTCAGGCAGAAGACAGCTCCGAACTGTATATTGCTATCGATAAGTTGATTCCTGTCTTAATTAAACAAGACAAAGAAGATACCGAAGAATATCAAGGCACGGGTGATTACACGTTGGATTTAAAAACCAAACAAGCTTACTTGACCGAACGTGGGCAAGAAAAATGCGAACAATGGTTAATTGAACATGGATTCATGAAAGACACCGAATCCCTTTATTCACCGTCTAAAATTTCTTTGTTACACCACGTTATGGCAGCATTGCGCGCTCATACCTTATTTGAACGTGATGTGGATTACATTGTAAAAGATGGCGAGATTGTTATCGTCGATGAACACACCGGTCGTACGATGGCAGGTCGTCGTTGGTCGGACGGCTTACACCAAGCCATCGAAGCCAAAGAAGGGGTTCGCATTCAAAGCGAAAACCAAACTGTCGCCTCTATCACTTACCAAAACTATTTCCGTTTATACGAGAAATTAGCGGGAATGACCGGTACGGCGGATACGGAAGCCTTTGAATTCCAAAAAATTTATGGCTTAGAAACCGTCGTGATTCCAACCAATCGTCCGATGATTCGTGATGATCGCACTGATGTGATGTTTGAAACAGAAGAATACAAATTTGATGCCATTATTGAAGACATCAAAGATTGTGTAGCACGTAACCAACCTGTTTTGGTCGGTACAATCTCCATTGAAAAATCCGAACTGCTTTCCAATGCGCTGAATAAAGCCGGTATTAAACACAATGTGTTGAACGCCAAGTTCCACGCACAAGAAGCGGAAATCGTCGCTAATGCAGGGTATCCGGGCGCCGTTACTATCGCCACCAACATGGCGGGACGTGGTACCGATATCGTGTTAGGAGGTAACTGGAAAGCTGAAGTGGATAAACTGGAAAATCCAACAGCGGAACAAATTGAGGCAATCAAAGCTGCATGGCAAGAACGTCATAACATCGTAAAACAAGCCGGTGGCTTGCACATTATCGGTACTGAACGCCACGAATCCCGTCGCATCGACAACCAGTTGCGCGGTCGTTCCGGTCGTCAAGGGGACCCGGGCTCTTCCCGTTTCTATTTATCCTTAGACGATGCGTTAATGCGTATTTACCTCAATGAAGGCAAACTTAACATGATGCGCAAAGCCTTCAGTCAACCTGGCGAGGCCATGGAATCTAAGCTGTTGGCAAAAGTCATTGCCTCTGCACAAGCCAAAGTGGAAGCACACAACTTCGATGGGCGTAAAAACTTACTTGAATTTGATGATGTGGCAAATGATCAACGCCATGCGATTTATGAACAACGTAATGAATTGTTAGAAAATGACGATATTTCCGATACCATCGATGTGATTCGTCAGGACGTATTCAACAGCGTTATCGATCAATACATTCCACCACAATCACTGGAAGAACAATGGGATGTGCCGGCATTGGAGCAACGTTTAAAACAAGATTTCGCGCTGGATTTACCTATCAGCAAATGGCTGGATGAAGACAATCATCTGCATGAAGAAACCTTGCGTGAGCGTATTATTCAAGCAGCTACTGATGAATATAAACGCAAAGAAGAATTGGCCGGTGCACAAACCATGCGTAATTTTGAAAAAGGCGTGATGTTACAAACCTTAGATGAACTTTGGAAAGAACATCTATCTGCCATGGATCACTTGCGTCGCGGTATTCATTTACGCGGTTATGCACAAAAAGATCCGAAACAGGAATACAAAAAAGAGTCCTTCCAAATGTTTACCGAAATGTTGGAAGCCTTGAAATTAAGCGTGGTCACCACCTTAAGTCGCGTTCAAGTTCGCACACAAGAGGAAATGGAAGAAGCAGAACGTTTACGTCAAGAATTGGCGGAACGAGAGGCGGCAACAATGCAGTATCACAATGAAGAATCACAGGATGAACAAGGCGCTCAAAATGCGGTGGAAGAACACCATAAAATCGGGCGTAATGAACCTTGTCCATGTGGTTCTGGTAAAAAATACAAACATTGCCACGGCAGTCGTGCCAGACATTAATTGGAAATAAATAAAAGTGCGGTTAGAAAAACAATTAAATTTTTAACCGCACTTTTTTTCATGAATATTCAGTGAAGGATAGAAAAATGAGGAAACCGCTTGTACAGGTTGCAGCAGGGATTATTCGTAACGAATTTGGACAAATTTATTTAACTCAACGCTTAGAAGGGCAAGACTTTGCACAGTCCCTAGAATTTCCTGGCGGTAAGGTTGATAAAGACGAAACACCGGAACAGGCATTAAAACGAGAACTAGAAGAAGAAATCGGTATTGTGGTACTCAATGCACAGCTGTTTGAGCGTTTTGAATTTGAATATCCAACTAAAGTGATTTCTTTCTTTTTTTATCTGGTAGAAGAATGGGTTGGCGAGCCCTTTGGGCGTGAGGGACAAGAAGGTTTCTGGTTGGCACAAAACGAACTGGATGCCGGTCAATTCCCTCCGGCAAATGCCAAACTCATTCAACGTTTATTAGCCGAATCCTAACTCTCACCCATAAAAAAGACCCAACATATGTCGGGTCTTTGAAAAAAAACAAAAAGCCAGATTATTTGCCCATTGCTGCTTTAGCTTGTTTTAATTGTTCAGTTGCTTGGGAGCAAGCTTGCTCTTGTGCAGCTTCTGGTAAAGCAGATAATTGTTGTTTGCTTGCTTCATATTGTTGTTTCATCATCGCTTGTTGTGCTGCAGGTACTGCACTCACAAAAGAGTCGATTTCAGCAAAATATGTTTCACAGCTTTTAGATAAGCCAGCAGATGCGGACATTGCAAAACCGGATAATAATACTGCAACTAATAGTTTTTTCATTTTTTTCTCCATAATGGTTTGAAAATATCACCTCAAGTCAGGCGACAGCCTATTATACGAATTTTAGCGATAAAGAGAAACAATAATAACCATTAGGCATTATGAGGTAGCACAAAACTCAATGGATAACGCTTCCAGTTGCAGCCAAACATCATCATTAAATTCTTGTTTTACACTACGCTCAACTTCCGCAAGCTGTTGACAGAAAAGATAAAGTTTACGGTAAGTTAAACGTTGGACCGCTTGCGTAAACAACGCCCTGCGGTTCTGCCATACTTTTAAACGATCAAAGTGTTCACGCAGCTGAGAGGTAGGTAATAACGAATCAAGCGATGGTCGTTGGTCGCTTTTGCCAAGTTCCAATAATGTCATTAAATCCCGCTGCAACGTGCGTAATAAAACAATCGGCTGAACATCTTCCTCTTTTAAACCATTTAAAATCCGGCAAGCGCGAGTCGCTTTCCCCGCCAGCATGGCATCCACCCATTGAAACGGCGTAAACACTGAAGACTGCTCCACCACGCTATTAACACGAGCAAAGGTCAATTTACGATCAGGATACAACAAATCCAGTAATTGCAGCGTTTGTTTGAGTGCCAACAGATTATTTTCATAGCTATAACAAAGCAACTGTACCGCTTCCTGATCAATGCTTAAGCCCAATGATTTTGCCCGATTTGTCACCCAACGAGGCAACTGCTCCGCATTCGGTGTTTGGCAATTAATGACGACAGCTTGCGGTTCATATTGGTTAGCCGCCACAAACCACGCTTGTTTTTCCGTGGTTTTGGTCAACTTGGTAAAACGCAGCACCGGCAACACATCAGGCGTCAGTAAAGAGATAAACTCCGACAGATTTTTTTGTAAAAGTGCGGTCAAATTTTCAGGTAAATCTAATACGATAATCTGCTTATTGAAAAATAAGCCCATGGATTGCACCCGCTCGAACAAATCATTCCAGTCGGTAGAGGCATTAATTTCCAACTGGATTTTTTCATCAAATAACGCTTTCGTTGCCGCTTGTTGAATAGCATCCAGGCTTTCTTCAATTAATAACGGATCTTCCCCCACTAAAAAATAGAGCGCAGCTAATTTGCGCTCTAACGAAGGGATAAGTTGCTCAGGAAATAAACGGTTCATTATTTCACTTGAATTTGATGTTGCAAGGCAACCATTTTATTCATTAACTGACGAGCCGCTTGCTCACGCATGTCTTGCCAAATCACCTCTTTTTCCGAAGATTTCGCCAAGGCTGCTCGAGAATAATCAAAGAACGTACGATTCACTTTAGTCGAAATTGGGAAAGCCTCTTTATTTGGCAATTTCACACTGGCTTCTACGTCTAAAACTAAGAGTTTTTCTGCTTCACGACCTTGTTTAAAAATAGAAACCACATGCTCAGATGTCGTTGTCTTATTCAAACGTAAAACCGGCACACCCGCCTTAGCTTCTACCAAATTAACATTATTCAACTGTAATTGACGACGCATAGACACCGCCATGTCACTATAAGGATCGCTACTTTCCAAGTGTAAGGTTTGCAATTCTTGCGGAATCAATTCACCGTTTTGGAAATGAAATCCGCAAGCGGATAAAGCAAAAACACTGGCGGTAAGAAGTAAGGATTTGAGCTGTTTAAACATAAAAATCACCTTAAAAATCGACCGCACTTTGCGTTAAGTGCGGTCATTTTTTGATTAGATTACTGCGGTTTCACCACAACATTAAGTAATTTGCCAGCAACGTAAATTACCTTAACGATTTGCGTTCCGTCGGTAAAGCGTTTGACGTTTTCATCGGCAAAGGCGATCGCTTTCACACTTTCTTCATCTGCATCTGCAGCGACAGTGACTTTACCACGCACTTTTCCGTTCACCTGAACCACAATCAATTTTTCATCTTCAATCATCGCATCAGGATCCGCTTCCACCCAAGGCGCAAAGTCAATAATGTCTTGATTACCCAGTTCTTTCCATAAACGGAAACAAATGTGCGGTGTAATTGGATAAAGCATACGCACGACAGCGCTCAAGGCTTCTGCCATCACTGCACGATCTTGCTCGTCATCTAACGGTGCGCGGGTGAGTTTATTCATTAATTCCATGATTGCCGCAATCGCTGTATTGAACGTTTGACGACGACCAATGTCATCGCTTACTTTCGCAATGGTTTTGTGGACATCACGACGTAACGCTTTTTGAACGCTAGAAAGTGCGGTCGGATTGACGGCTGTTTTTGTTGGATTTTTGCTGTATTCAAACACCAAATTCCATACACGCGCTAAGAAACGTTTCGCGCCTTCCACACCGGATTCTTGCCATTCCAAGGTCATTTCCGCAGGCGAGGCAAACATCATGAACAAGCGCACAGTGTCCGCGCCGTATTTTTCCACCATTTCTTGCGGGTCGATGCCGTTGTTTTTGGATTTCGACATTTTCGTCATACCGGCGTGCACCAACTCATGGCCTTCATCATCCACCGCTTTCACGATACGACCTTTGTCGTCACGCTCTAAAGTCACTTTGGTTGGTGAAACCCAAATACGTTCATTGGTCGGGCTGGTGTAATAGAACGCATCCGCTAACACCATGCCTTGGCATAACAATTTATTTGCTGGTTCATCACTGGTAACAAGGCCTGCATCACGCAATAATTTATGGAAGAAACGGAAATACAATAAATGCATGGTCGCATGCTCGATACCGCCGATATATTGATCCACCGGCAACCAGTAGTTCGCTTCTTCACTGTTTAACATGCCTTGTTGATATTCCGGGCAAGTGTAACGGGCGTAATACCAAGAAGACTCCATAAAGGTGTCGAAGGTGTCAGTTTCTTTTAACGCCGGCTTGCCTTGATAGGTCGTTTTCGCCCATTCAGGATCCGCTTTAATCGGGCTGTTCACGCCATTCATCACCACATCTTCCGGCAGAATGATAGGTAAATCTTCCATTGGCACCGGCACTACATCACCGTTTTCCAAGGTTAACATTGGAATCGGCGCGCCCCAATAACGTTGACGAGAGACGCCCCAGTCGCGTAAACGGTAATTCACTTGGCGTTTGCCCACGCCTAATTTTTCTAATTTATCGGCGATGCCATTAAATGCCGCATCAAATGGCAAGCCATTAAACTCAGCGGAATGAATCAGTTTGCCGTGTTCGGTAAAGGCTTGTTTGGTTAAATCAATTTCTTCACCGTTCATCGGTTCGATCACTTGTTTCACTGCCAAACCGTATTTTTGTGCGAATTCATAGTCGCGCTGGTCGTGTGCCGGCACAGCCATTACCGCGCCGGTACCGTAATGCATTAACACAAAGTTCGCCACCCACACAGGCACTTGTTCACCGGTTAACGGATGCACCGCATACAAACCGGTAGCCATACCTTTTTTCTCCATGGTGGCGATGTCCGCTTCCGCAACTTTAGTGTTTTTCGCTTCTTGAATGAACTCTGCTAATTCAGGATTATTTTGCGCCGCAAGTGTCGCCAATGGATGAGCTGCCGCTACCGCCACATAACTCACGCCGTAGAACGTGTCCGGACGGGTGGTATAAACGGCTAATTTTTTGTTGGTGTCTTTAATATCAAAGGTGATTTCCACGCCTTCAGAACGACCGATCCAGTTACGTTGCATGGTTTTGACTTGATCCGGCCATTGTGGCAAGTCATCCAAGCAGTTCAATAATTGCTCGGCATAGTCGGTAATTTTAATAAACCATTGTGGAATTTCTTTTTGTTCCACCGGCGTATCGCAGCGCCAGCAACAACCTTCATGCACCTGCTCGTTTGCCAAGACAGTTTTATCGTTCGGGCACCAGTTCACCGTAGAGGTTTTCTTATACACCAAGCCTTTTTTGTATAACTCGGTAAAGAACCATTGTTCCCATTTGTAATATTCCGGACGGCAGGTGGTCACTTCACGATCCCAGTCATAACTGAAACCGAGCAGTTGCAACTGATTTTTCATGTATTCAATATTTTCGTAAGTCCATTTTGCCGGGGCGGTATTATTTTTTACCGCCGCGCCTTCCGCCGGCAAACCAAACGCATCCCACCCCATTGGTTGCAATACGTTTTTACCAATCATGCGTTGATAACGGGAAACCACATCACCGATGGTGTAATTACGCACATGCCCCATGTGCAAACGGCCGGATGGATACGGCAACATGGAAAGACAGTAATATTTTTCTTTGTTGTTATCTTGTACCGCTTTGAAAGTTTTATTATCCTGCCAGAATTTTTGCACTTCCGGTTCAAGCAAATCAGGACGATATTGTTCTTGCATAAAAAATCACCTTAAAAATAGACCGCACTTTAGCGGGTTTTAACTTACAAAATACGCCATAGAATAGCGTAAAATAGGGAAAAATAACAGGAAGTGCGGTGGGAATTTCGGATATTTTTTACGGCTTAACTTGATGGCAAGCCTCATATAATGGCAATAAATCACGAATGCTTTCCACAATAAATTGCGTCACATCTAATTTATCTAATTCCGTTTTTTCTACATTTCGCCCAATGCACCAAAAATCCTCGTCAGAACGCAAAGTTAAGTCCTTTTGGCTCAACTGGCTGACTTTACGGAAATCATCGCATTCGTTTTCATCACCACGCCAAATATCCAATTCGGCAAAGCGGGCAAAATCAACATGCTCGAGCCATTGATTATATTGCTGCACGTTAATTTGTGACCGATCAGCGCGATAACAATGCCAATCTAAACTCACCGATAAACGACGACGATTCAGTAACACCGACAAAATCGCGGCGGAATTGAGGTTATATTCATATTTAAAATAGGCAAAGAAATGCCCTCGTACTTGCCAACCGTTCGTCCAACTTTCAATATGCGGCTTGGCAAAGGGCGTACCGAGTTCGGCAGCCACTTGCAAAATGGTGGCTTTCCACCGTTCCCAATGGGCTTTGTAATCCGCCTTAATATGCGGAATATCTTCGGGACAAAACTTTTTCATTTGGGCAAATTGGAAGAAGGGAATGTTGAAGAGATCGCACGCATCGGCATTAATGAAATTCATAATTTTTCCTAAAAATCACTGTAATTTTTGACCGCACTTTGGGTGAAATAGCACTTATCTTCCCAGCGCAACAGAGTGAGACGATTGTTCCAAACGCAACCGGTATCGAGGGCATAAATATTCGATGGCGTGATTTCATCCACTAAGCTCGCCCAATGGCCAAAAACAATATTTTCGGTTTGATACAGCGGATTGTCTAAAGCAAACCAGGGTGCAAGGTTATCCGGCGCATCCTTAATAGGTAACTTACATGCAAAATCGAGGCGATGATCCCGATAGCAAAAACGCATGCGAGTAAAAGCATTAATAATGTAACGCAGACGATCCAGTCCTTTTAAATTTGGCGACCAACGATCAGGCTGTTCCGAATACATATTTTCAATGAGATAGCGATAATCACCATGGCGCAGCACATTCTCCACTTCATTGGCGCAAGCTTTGGCGGTTGCCAAATCCCAATCGGGCGAAATACCGGCGTGCGTCATGACGAAATTCAACTGTTCGTGGTGAATCAACAAAGGTTGTTGACGTAGCCAATGGATTAATTCAAAAAAATCCGGTGCGGCAAAAATCGGTGCAACACGATCACGTGGTTTGATTTTTTTAATGCCAAGTGCGGTGGAAATTAAATGTAAATCATGATTACCTAAGACGGTGTAAGCGGCAGTTCCCAAAGATTTAACGAAACGCAGACATTCCAACGATTTATCGCCCCGCGCCACCAAATCACCGGTTAAATAAAGTGTATCTTGTGTTGGGTCGAATTTCACTCGATCCAATAACATCTGCAATTCGTCATAACAACCTTGTAGGTCGCCCACTAAATATGTCGCCATTTTTGACCGCTCTTTTATGCTTCCGAATCCACCACATCCTCTTTGCTCACCTCTGCCGGCGGGTTATCCGCCAACCAGTTCGATAAACGGGCATAATCGGCAATGCTAAGATTTTCTGCACGTGCATTTAAATCGATGTTAAGTGCGGTCAAATTTTCCGGTAAAAATAAGCCGGACAAGGCATTACGCAACGTTTTACGACGTTGATTAAATGCCTGAGAACAGACGCGATTCAGCCAATACAAATCTTTCACCGGATACGGCAGTGTGGTATGCGGGATTAAACGAACCACGGCAGAATCGACTTTCGGCGCAGGCTTGAAGGCACTTGGCGGCACTTCCAACACCGGCATGACTTGGCAAAAATATTGCGCCATGATAGTCAATCTTCCGTAAGCCTTACTATTTGGGGCAGCACATAGGCGTTTCACCACTTCTTTTTGCAACATGAAATGCATGTCTTGAATGATGTTGTGATATTTAAACAAATGGAACATTAACGGCGTAGAAATGTTATACGGCAAGTTACCAAACACGCGCAATTTTTGCCCTTTCTCTGCCAAATGCTCTTGTTCATAAAGGGAGGAAAAATCAAACTGCATGGCATCGGTTTCGATGACATTGAGTTTTTGATGTAAAAACGGGTGGTGACGTAAACGTTCCGCCAAATCGCGGTCAAGCTCCAATACGGTCAAGCGATCTACCTGCTCCGCAACCGGCTCTGTCAATGCGCCTAACCCAGGACCGATTTCCACTAAAAATTGGTTAGCTTGCGGGTAAATTGCCGCCACGATATTTTGAATTACATTATTGTCGTGCAAGAAATTTTGCCCGAACCGTTTACGCGCCGTATGGCCTAAATGCTTTTTTGAATTCATTGAATAAGATCTTATAAAAATAATGAAAAGTGCGGTGTATTATAAAGCAAAATCCCGACCATTGGGTCGGGATTTCCGTTAATTTATGTATTTAATGTTGGCTCGTTTACGCAACGCTTGTACCCAGTCGCGTGCCGAATCTTGCAATTGCTGATTAACGATTTGCTCGTAGGCTTTTTGACGATAAGCATCTTCTGTGCGGTCCGCCTGGCGGGTATTGGTCACTTCCAAAATATGCCACCCAAATTCGGTTTTAAACGGCGCACTAATCACGCCTGGTTTTGTTGTACGTACTGCTTTATTAAACGGACCCACGTACATTTCCGGGAAAGCATAACCTAAGCTACCGCCGTTAGCACCAGATAAATAATCTTTTGAATATTTTAATGCGGCATCAGCAAACGTTGTTTTGCCAGCAAGAATATCCGCACGGATTTGTTCAAGCTGTGCTTTGGCCTGTGCATCGTTTAATAAAGGGTTGAGTTTTAACAAAATATGACGCACTTCGTATTGGGTATCCGTCAGTTTCGCCACGTTACCTTTTGCCTTAGCATCCGCCAACATTTTTTTCGCTAATGCTTCAACCTGTTCACGAGAGACATCAACGCTTTGGCTAATTGCGCGATTACGTACTTCCGACATCATCAGTTGTTGCGCAATTTGTTGACGATATGCCGCATAACTAATGCCTTGATAATCAAGGGCATCGAGTAACTGACCGAACGTTAAACCGTTTTGCGCTGCGATGCCTTCAATAATTTGATCCACTTGCGCATTATTAACGGAGACTCCGGATTCTTTTACTGCCTGCGCAACCAAAATGTCGTCAATCACTTTATCTAAAGCTGCTTGGCGATTATTTTTCTTAGTTAAAGCACTTTTTACTTGGCTTTCCAACACAGGAACGCCGTTTACTGTCGCAACCACTTTTTCCTCAGCTTGCGCATTTGCAATAAATGCCAAAAAACCAAGTGCGACAAACAAAACAGACTTCAAATTCATCTTCGTTAATATTCCATTATAGGGTTGAAATTGTTGGTTAGATTATCAATTTTAATAAAGGTTCACAAATTTATTTCGTTAATAACGCCACTTCGTAACATTGGTCAAACTTCATGGTACGTACCTGAATATTTTCACTACGACTGGTTGGTACGTTTTTCCCTACATAATCAGCACGGATCGGTAATTCACGATGCCCTCTATCCACAAAAATCACCAATTCCACTTTTGCTGCACGTCCAAAATCCACTAACGCATCCAACGCAGCACGAATCGTGCGACCGGTAAACAGCACATCGTCCACTAAAATCACTTCTTTATGTTGGATGTTAATAAAATCAGAAGCGCCACTATAAATAGGCACCCGCTCTTCTTGGGTTGGCTCAAGATCATCACGATAAAAGGTAATATCCAAATCAAAAGATGGGAGTTCAACTTGCGTTAATTCTTTAATTTTATGTTTAATTAATGCCGCAATTTCCGCTCCCCGTCGTTTAATACCGACAATGACCAAATTATCTAGCGTATGATGTTTTTCAATGATTTCATGTGAGATACGAGAAATCGTTCTAAAAAACTGATTTTCATCAATAATGATTTTTTCCATAAAGTTAAAGCCACCCATTAGCACAATAAAAACGATATTTAACATAGCATAAATTCAATCGCTTTGCTCATATCAATCCCCCCGTTTTTTTGACCTTAACATCAAGATAAATAAAAGAAAAAGTGCGGTCAGTTCTGGGATTATTTTAAAAAGTTAAAAAATATCGGAAAAATACTTGCTTTTATTTGCGTTCTCTTGCTATTAATTACGCGCTTACACAACATATTTTCAATCTTATTTAGAAGGACAAACTTATGAAAAACGTTGGTTTTATCGGTTGGCGCGGAATGGTCGGTTCCGTTTTAATGGATCGCATGCAGCAAGAAAATGATTTTGCAAATATCAATCCGGTTTTCTTTACGACTTCCCAAGCTGGACAGCCTGCACCGACTTTCGGTGGCAAAAATGCAGGCACCTTAAAAAATGCATTCGATATTGAAGAACTGAAAAAACTCGACATTATCGTGACCTGCCAAGGCGGCGATTACACCAACGAAGTTTATCCAAAATTAAAAGCCACCGGTTGGAACGGCTACTGGGTCGATGCAGCATCTGCACTACGTATGGAAAAGGATGCGATAATCGTGTTGGATCCAGTAAACCAACATGTCATCAGCGAAGGCTTGAAAAACGGTGTAAAAACCTATGTGGGCGGTAACTGTACCGTAAGTTTAATGTTAATGGCATTAGGCGGTTTATTCGAGAAAGATTTAGTGGAATGGATCTCCGTTGCGACTTACCAAGCCGCCAGTGGTGCCGGTGCTAAAAACATGCGTGAATTATTAGTGCAAATGGGCGAATTAAACGGTGAAGTGAAAGGCTTATTAGCAGATCCGAATTCCTCTATTTTAGATATTGAACGCGCTGTTACCGCGAAAATGCGCGATAAGGATTTCCCTATTGATAATTTTGGTGCGCCTCTTGCAGGCAGCTTGATCCCTTGGATCGACAAATTATTAGAAAGTGGTCAAACCAAAGAAGAATGGAAAGGCTATGCGGAAACCAATAAGATTTTAGGGTTAAGCGACAATCCAATTCCGGTTGACGGTTTATGTGTGCGTATCGGTGCATTACGCTGCCATAGCCAAGCATTCACCATCAAATTAAAACGCGACATTCCACTGGCAGAAATCGAGCAAATTTTGGCATCACACAATGAGTGGGTGAAGGTCATTCCAAACGATAAAGAAAGTACCTTGCGTGAACTCACGCCAACCAAAGTCACCGGCACATTAAGCGTTCCGGTAGGACGTTTACGTAAGCTCAACTTAGGGCCGGAATATTTGGCGGCATTCACTGTGGGCGACCAATTATTATGGGGTGCAGCAGAACCAATTCGCCGTATTTTAGTGCAATTAGTAAAATAATCTCTATTTTCTAAAAACAAAGGGCTGTTCAATACAGCCCTTCTTTTTGTCTTGGAAAATTAATTAAAACGCACGTGAGATTTCATTTTTTCTAACGTCGCATCGCCAATACCTGGGACTTTGGATAAATCATTGAGATTTTTAAACTTGCCGTTTTTCTCGCGATATTCAATAATCGCTTTGGCTTTCGCCTCACCAATACCGGACAAACTTTCTAATGTCGCCGCATCCGCGGTATTAATATCCACTTTTTTACCTTGTGTCATTTTGGCTTTATTTTCCACCGCACTTTTTTCTTTCGCGGTAGATTTATCTTCCACCTGCGCCGGTTTGTCATTGCGTAATTTGTCTTTTATCGCTTTCTTACCTTCTGCAACTTTTTCTTGAGTAACCTCTTTCACCTCAGCCAACTTTTCTTTTGTTGCATCTTTAGCTTCGCTAAATTTCTCTTTGGTTGCATCCTTGGCCTCGCCGAATTTTTCTTTCGTCGTCTCTTTTACTTTCACCGCACCATTCTTTATTTTAGTGCCAGCCACTTTACTGTCTTCTTTCACAGTTTGCCATGCAGATTTTGCGCCTTCTTTCACTTCAGATAAAACACTTTCTTCCGCCAATGCAGTGGAGGAAACAGCAATAGCAACCGCTAACGCCAACAAAGATTTTAATGATTTCATGTTTTCTTCCTTTTTTACTAAATAAAAAGACGGTGAAAAAACACCGCACTTTTCTATGATAAACGCTTTTGTTAGAGCCAAAGATGTACTAAAAGTTCAAACAAATAAAACCTATCAAATCTAAAAAATTCATAGGCAAGACTAAATTTTTTATTTTTTCTCTTGAAATCCCTCAAAACGATCTTATTTAAATTTGGCGAACAAATGTTCAACAGAACATCCATGGAACGAAGAAGGAAATACTATGAATATTGAAAAATTTACGACCAAATTCCAACAAGCCATTGCTGAAGCGCAATCTTTAGCGATTGGCAAGGATAATCAATTTATTGAACCGGTGCATTTATTGAGTGCCTTGTTAAATCAACAAGACGGTTCAGTAGCGCCGATTCTAACCGCAAGCGGCGTGAACGTTGCCGTGTTGCGTAACGAACTCAACAACGAACTTGCCAAACTTCCGCAAGTGTCCGGCAATGGCGGTGATGTACAACTTTCCCGTCAGTTGCTTAACCTTTTGAATTTATGCGATAAATTGGCGCAACAACGGCAGGATAAATTTATTTCCTCCGAACTCTTTTTACTTGCTGCCTTGGAAGAAAAAGGCGCCATCAGCGAGATACTGAAAAAGTGCGGTGCGAAAAAAGACCAAATTTTACAAGCCATCGATCATATTCGTGGAGGACAAAACGTGAATGACCAAAATGCGGAAGAAAGCCGCCAAGCCTTAGAAAAATATACTATCGACTTAACTGCCCGCGCGGAAAGTGGCAAATTGGATCCGGTGATTGGGCGTGATGAAGAAATCCGCCGCACCATTCAAGTATTGCAACGCCGCACCAAAAACAACCCTGTGCTTATCGGTGAACCGGGCGTGGGTAAAACCGCCATTGTGGAAGGATTGGCACAACGTATTGTGAACGGCGAAGTGCCGGAAGGTTTGAAAAACAAACGCGTACTTTCACTCGATATGGGCGCGTTAATCGCCGGAGCAAAATATCGCGGTGAATTTGAAGAACGCTTGAAAGCCGTTTTGAAAGAATTGGCGCAGGAAGAAGGCCGTGTCATTTTATTTATTGATGAAATTCACACCATGGTGGGTGCGGGTAAAACCGACGGTGCCATGGATGCCGGCAACTTGTTAAAACCAAGTTTGGCACGCGGTGAATTGCATTGTGTAGGCGCGACTACGTTAGACGAATATCGCCAATACATTGAAAAAGACGCGGCTCTTGAACGTCGTTTCCAAAAAGTGTTTGTGGGCGAACCAAGCGTGGAAGATACCATTGCTATTTTGCGTGGCTTACAGGAACGTTATGAATTGCACCACCACGTTGAAATTACCGACCCGGCCATTGTCGCCGCGGCAACCTTGTCGAATCGCTATATTTCCGATCGTCAGTTGCCGGATAAAGCCATCGATTTGATCGATGAAGCGGCATCCAGCATTCGGATGGAAATCGATTCCAAACCGTTGCCATTGGATCGCTTGGAACGACGCATTATCCAACTGAAGTTAGAACAGCAGGCATTGAAGAAAGAAGATGATGATGCCAGCCGCAAACGCTTGGAAATGTTAGAAAAAGAATTGGCGGAAAAAGAACGTGAATACGCTGAATTAGAAGAAGTGTGGAAATCCGAAAAAGCCGCCCTTTCCGGTACGCAGCATATCAAGGAAAAACTAGAAGACGCGCGCACCCAAATGGAACAAGCCCGTCGTGCCGGCGATTTAAATAAAATGTCCGAATTGCAATACGGCGTGATTCCATCGCTGGAAAAACAACTGGCGCAGGCAGAAACTGGCGAAGGCAAGGAAATGAGCCTATTACGCTACCGCGTGACCGATGAGGAAATCGCCGAAGTGCTTTCCCGCGCCACCGGCATTCCAGTCGCCAAAATGATGGAAGGCGAAAAAGAAAAACTCTTACGCATGGAAGAAGAATTGCACAAACGGGTTATCGGGCAAAACGAAGCCGTGGATGCCGTGGCGAACGCCATTCGTCGTAGTCGTGCCGGTCTTTCCGATCCAAATCGCCCAATTGGTTCCTTCTTGTTCTTAGGGCCAACCGGTGTGGGTAAAACCGAATTGTGTAAGACTTTAGCTAAATTCCTATTCGACAGCGAAGATGCCATGGTGCGTATCGACATGTCCGAATTCATGGAAAAACACAGCGTGTCCCGTTTGGTAGGTGCACCTCCGGGCTATGTGGGTTATGAAGAAGGCGGTTATTTAACCGAAGCTGTGCGTCGTCGCCCGTATTCTGTGATTTTACTCGACGAAGTGGAAAAAGCGCACCACGATGTGTTCAACATCTTGTTGCAAGTGTTGGATGACGGCCGTTTAACCGACGGACAAGGCAGAACCGTGGATTTCCGCAATACCGTTGTGATCATGACGTCTAACTTGGGTTCCGATTTGATTCAAGGCAACCAAGAAGAAAGCTACGACGACATGAAAGCGTTAGTGATGTCTGTGGTGAGCCAACATTTCCGTCCGGAATTTATTAACCGAATTGATGAAACCGTCGTGTTCCATCCGTTGAATAAAGACAACATTCGCGCCATTGCGGAAATTCAGTTAAAACGCTTAATCAACCGCATGGAAAGCCGTGGCTATGTGTTGCACTTTACGGATGCCACCCTCGATTTCATCAGCGAAATCGGCTATGACCCGATTTACGGCGCGCGTCCGTTAAAACGTGCGATTCAGCAAGAAATTGAGAACCCGTTAGCGCAACAAATCCTTTCCGGCAGTTTGTTACCGGAAAAACCGATTAGCGTGGATTACGTTGATGGCAAAATTGTGGCTAAACAATAGATTATCTTAAATGCAAAAGTGCGGTTAATTTCAACCGCACTTTTTTGTTTCTTTAATCTGTCTTTTTTAATTCTTTTAAAAAGGCAACAAGCATTGTCTTTTGTGGTGTCGTTAATTCCTGCCAATATCTATCTAGTTCATCATGATTCCATTCCGCCAACTCCATACAATCTGCAAAAAAGTAGCTAATCGGTGTTTTTAGAAAAGTAGCAATCGCGACTAAATGAGACATGTTGATTTTGTTTGTACCGCGTTCATAGCGGGAAAGTTGTGGTTGAGAGATATCGACATATTCAGACAATCTTTCTGCTGTGTAACCCAGTTCTTTACGTTTTTGTTGGATGCGTTGTCCGACTGCGCGATCCACATCACTTGCGATTGGTTGAACCATAAATTCTTTTGCTATTTTATTCATTCATAGCATTATTTTTTATGATTTTTTGCATTGACTGAATATCTCAGTGAGCATATAATTTTATTAAATATGCGTAAATCGCATATTTAATTCAGTAAAATTTAGAATACTAACAGAGGTAATTTATGATTAACCTAAAGAAAATAACCATTTTATTTGCTGGATTAGCTAGTGCTTCTCAAGCATTTGCTTATTGGGAATATGCTAATTTACAAGAGGATATTCCAAGTGATGGAGTATTTCATACTTGTGTATATGAAAGCCCCACAGGTTATAGATTTTCAATTCAGAAAAGGGGATCCTGCTCATATACTGTTGAATTTGATCCTGAAACGGGGAGAGTAAAAAGGTAACTATGAAAACCTATAATCTAACACTAAGATTCATTTGTAATAGTGAAGAAAAACATGCTTATATGATAGAAAGTATGACTTCTAAAGGATACATTTTCCTAGAAGCAAAAAAAGAATTAGTAAACAATCAAGATGTAAGAATAATCTTAGTCTTTTCTAAAGAAGATATTATAAAGGATGAGTTAGATCAATATAAATCTAAAATATCAGAAAATTTGGAGGATATTAAAGATTGTTTTTCAGATTATGAGATTAAAATAATTATCTAATAAATAGCAGATCAGATATGATCTGCTATTTTTTCTATCTCTCTTAAAATTTATTTAAAAAAATTATTATCAATAATTGAAATCCCTATAAAATTAGAAGATGACATAATAAGGTTCAGAAAATGAAGATTGAAGAAATAGTAGATGTAAAAACCACAGCCATATCTTTTTGGGAAGATATTTATAAAGAATATAAAGATATTGATTTATCAACGGTTGATACTCTAGATGTTGTTGATCATTTGAATGAAATATTTAAAATTTACTTTCCTACTATAAGTATTGGTTTTAGATATTTTCCTGAAATAACCGGAAGAATATTCATAATAAACTTAGATTACAGCAATATTAATAATCTCATTTATTTGTGGTTTTTAGATAAAACGAAAATCGATTTTGGTTTAAGAATATCATTAATTGAAGAGGATATGATAAATCAATATAAATTAGATTTTACCGATTCCTATAACATTCAATTTAAATTATCAAAAAATCAAAGTTTGATTGATCTTGAGTTTTTTTCTGAAAACATAAGTGAAGATAGATTTGATATTGCCTTTGTAATTATTCGATTTGTTTTAGGTGAATGGAGTATGTACAGCAAAATAAATTCAATAAAAATGTTAGATTACATGCCAGAAAATCCTATACCTCTATCTAAACTATACGATACATTTAATAATATATGGATTAATGAGCTAGGACATTCTAGCAAAAATGAAGGATATCATTTTGATAGATATCTTCTCCCAGCATTATCAGGTGAAGAGGTAGGGATAATGAATGGCTTTATCCCTATGCGAAATAAGTTGGCAAATCACTTAGTTGGCTCTATTGATTATCCGTTTTCTTTTTTATGTTTGTAACATTAGAGAATGGGTACAATGAAGATGATATCGATACATTTGAAAGCTCCATTTTTGATATCTATGAAAAAGGTAAAGGAGTTATAACTGTAAGAACAAGGCAACCAAGTGAAAATAGATATAGTGTATATGGATATTGTGCTCAGCCTGAACTAATTTATACACATCTTATATCATTATTAAAAAGCTACTCCAAATTTAATGCTGAAATAAATATATTATTTGATCAGAACTGGTATGGTTACCGACATTGGGTATTAGATAAGAACATAAGGATGGATTTATCTGAGATAAATGAATTAATAACTTCATCTAAACAAAATTCTACTGAACAACCAATCAATAAACAGCCCAAAAAATCATTTTTTCAAAGATTATTTAAGCGATAAAAAAAAGCCATTTAGTGAATGCTAAATGGCTTTTTTGTTATCTCGATGACAGAAAGTGCGGTCAACATTCACCGCACTTTTTCTTTTCTTATTTCCGACGGTACATGTTCGCACACATCACTTGCCCTAAAGTATAAAGGGAAGATTGTGGCTGTAACGCGATAGTATGTTGAGATTGACGCTTCGGCGCGGTGCGAATACCGTCACCCCAAAAATCAGCGTAGAAATCGCTGCGCACATGGGTGAAATAGTGGCTCTCACAATTTAAAATTTTATATTGGCGCATAGATTTGGCATAAAGCGTCGGATGATCTTTAAATACATATAACCCTTTATCCAAGTTAATCACCACATCAAAATGAATCAGGCGTTTGTCCTTGTTATCTACCCAAACAGAATTGGTGTCTACATAATAAAAAATACCCGGTACAAGTTGTAAAAATCCGTTTTTCGTATCTTTCGGCGGAACAAGCGGCACATCGCCCTGCGCTTTCGCGTTGACTTGAGAATTTAACGCCGGCTTGGTGGAAGGCGAAGAAGAGCAAGCAGCTAATAAAAGTGCGGTTAAAAATACAAACGTTTTTTTCATATCAGACTCCTTATTCACGCCAAAGGGCACTATTCCTATGCCTTTCATTTTGGCACAATTCTTGTTCAATAGCTAATTGAAAGCCGGCTTTCGGAGAAAAATCCTTTACACGTATCGCAAACGTTTGCGTAAGCGTGTACAATGGCGCCCTAATTAATTTAGTCATCATTAACGGGAAGCCATCGTGAGTACACAATCCTTAAGTTATAAAGATGCCGGCGTGGATATCCATGCAGGTAACGAATTAGTTGAACGCATTAAACCTGAAGTAAAACGCACCACTCGTCCTGAGGTGATGGGCGGTTTAGGTGGTTTCGGCGCACTTTGTGCCATTCCGTCTAAATATAAAGAGCCGATTTTGGTGTCAGGTACTGACGGTGTCGGCACAAAATTGCGTTTAGCCATTGATTTAAATCGTCACGACAGTATCGGTATCGATTTGGTGGCAATGTGTGTAAACGATTTGGTGGTGCAAGGTGCCGAACCATTGTTCTTCCTGGATTATTATGCCACTGGCAAATTGGATGTAGATGTTGCCGCCAACGTCATTAAAGGCATTGCAAATGGTTGTGAACAATCCGGCTGTGCTTTAGTGGGCGGCGAAACGGCTGAAATGCCGGGCATGTACCACGAAGGCGATTACGACCTTGCCGGTTTCTGCGTCGGCGTGGTGGAAAAATCCGAAATCATTGATGGCAGTCAAGTCAAAGTTGGCGATGCATTAATCGCCCTTGCTTCTAGCGGTCCACATTCCAATGGCTATTCTTTAATTCGGAAAGTAATTGATGTTGCCGGCGTAAATCCAGCCGAAGCACAGTTAGAAGGCCGTCCATTAGCCGATCATGTGCTAGCACCGACAAAAATCTACGTAAAATCCATTTTGCAATTAATCAAACACGTGGATGTTCACGCCATCGCTCACTTAACCGGTGGTGGCTTCTGGGAAAATATCCCGCGCGTGTTACCAAACAGCGTCAAAGCGGTGATCAATGAAAACAGCTGGCAATGGCCTGCGGTGTTTGATTGGTTGCAACAACAAGGCAATATCACCGACTACGAAATGTATCGTACTTTTAACTGTGGCGTGGGTATGGTGATTGCATTGCCACAAGAAGACGTGGAAACCGCATTAGGCCTGCTACAACAGGCTGGTGAAACCGCTTGGGTCATCGGGGATATTCAACATCTCACTGATGAAAACGAACCGCAAGTTGTTATTCGTTAATGAAAAAAATCGTTGTTCTTATTTCCGGTTATGGCGCGAATTTACAGGCGATTATTGATGCTTGTGAATCGCGCTATATTGACGGTGAAGTCGTCGGCGTGTTTAGCAATCAAGCGGATGCCTTTGGGCTACAGCGGGCAAAAAGTGCGGGTATTTTTCACCGCACTTTTTTACGTAGTGACTATGCCGACAATCTCGCTATGGATCGCCATATTGCAGATGAAATCGACAATCTCGGTGCGGATTTAATTGTGCTTGCCGGCTATATGAAAATCCTTACGGCAGAATTTACCCAACGCTTTGCGGGAAAAATTCTCAACATTCACCCTTCTTTATTACCCAAATATCCCGGGCTGCATACCTACCAACAAGCCATCGAAGCCAGTGAAACAGAGCATGGTATGACCATTCATTTTGTAAATGAAGAAGTAGATGGCGGCGCCATTGTGCTACAAGCCAAAGTGCCTATTTTTGCCGAAGATGACATTGCGGATATTGAACAACGGGTCAAAGAACAGGAAATTCGTTTTTATCCGTTGGCAATAAAATGGTTTGCTGAGGGAAGACTCAAGTTAATCGACAACCATGCCTATTTAGACGGCAACCGCTTACCACCGCAAGGTTATGCGATTGACTAAAGATATAAAAAACGCGCTTTTCAGCGCGTTATTTTTTATTCGTCAATTAATCCGGCTTTGAGTAAAAACCGATAAATGCCGTCTTGGTCAAGCTGTTCCGCCACATGATCGGCAATCGCTTTGAGTTTTTCATGTCCATTGCCCATCGCCACACCTACGCCCACGGTGCTTAACATTTCCAAATCGTTTAATTGATCACCGAACGCCATCACATTATCCATCTGTAGTCCCAAATGCTTGACCACCGCTTGAATACCACGTGCTTTCGAGCCTTCTGCATCAAATAAATCCACAGAATCTTCATGCCAACGCACCACGCGCAAGCCATCTAATACGCCTGAATTCCGCACCAACTCATCCTGTTCCGCGCGATAAAACGGCAGCACTTGGCTAACATCATTTGTTTCAAAAAAGGCTTTATCCACGATGTAATCTTTCAAGATCGGATCCATCGCAAACTGCACCACTGAATTCCGCTCTGAAACCGCCACCGTATGATCCGCGACAAACGCATAAGGCATATTATGTTGCTCAAAAAAATGCACTAAACGGCGAATTTTTTCCGTTGGAATCACATGTTTCTCAATGACTTGCCCGCGATAACTCGCCATTTGCCCGTTCATGGTCACAAACAAATCGATGCCTTCCTGCTCTATCACCTGCTTCAATTTATGCGGGAAAGCACAACGAGTACGCCCTGTGGCAATGGCAGGAATAATGCCATTTTCTTTCAACTTACGCATAAACACCGGCACCGTTGCCGGCAGAAAATCACGTTCTTTCATAAACAACGTATCGTCAATATCAAAAAAGACCACTTTGATTTGGTCTCGATAATTCGGGATTGTCATGCTTTTCTCTTCTATTAAATTCACTGTCTGGCAGAAATGTTGCCTGATTTTAGCATTTTTGCGAGGCAGATCCTAAAATCGGGCAAAAAAACAACGAAAAAAAGCACCGCACTTTATGATGTGCCGGTTTTCTTAATCAAGTGCGGTCGCTTTTATGAACGTTTTTCAATCCAGCTGCGTGCATTGCCATGCGCCTCTTAAACTTGCCAAACATGGCTTATGTAGCCGTTGTAATCGAACGATTCGGCGTTTTCCTTATTGTGGTTGCTGTGGTTCAGAACTGATGGAAAACGCCTTGCACTGCGGCAACTGTTTACAGCAGGAACCGGCGTGGGATCGCATGGTCATCATCGGGCGTTACAACGAACCGCTTTCCACGCTGATTCATCGCTTTAAATTTCAAAAACAATTTCAACTCGACCGCACTTTAGCGCGCCTGCTGTATTTGGCCATCCGCGAAACTCGACGAAATCATCAATTGCCTTTGCCTGAGGTGATCCTGCCTGTGCCGTTACATCATGTTCGGCAATGGCAACGGGGATATAACCAAGCGGACTTATTGGCGCGTCAACTGAGCCAATGGCTCAAGGTTCCCGTCAAAAACGACTTAATTACTCGTACCAAACGCACACCGACCCAACGAGGCCTTAGTGCCAAAGATCGACGTCAAAATCTCAAAAATGCCTTTCAACTTTCCGATAAAGCCAGAGATTTTCCTTATCGTCATGTTGCCTTAATAGACGATGTGATCACCACCGGTTCTACGTTAAACGAAATCGCCAAGTTATTACGCAAAGCGAATGTGACACATATTCAAGTGTGGGGGCTGGCCCGAACATAAAACGCATGATAAGGCAGCGGCATTTTTTATTACACCAAAAGGTGGAAAAAAAACCGCATGAAGCGTATCATATCCGACAAATTTAATTAGGTTTTATCGTGGGAGCGTTATGCAACAAATTACCATTTCAGCGGAAGCACAAGCACATTTCCGCCGTTTATTAGATCAGCAAGAAGAAGGCACTAACATTCGTATTTTCGTCGTCAACCCTGGTACGCCTAATGCGGAATGTGGCGTCTCTTATTGCCCACCAAACTCAGTGGAAGCGAGCGACACAGAATTCAAATACGACACCTTTTCTGCCTTTGTGGATGACATCAGTCTGCCATTTTTGGAAGACGCAGAAATCGACTATGTTACGGAAGAATTAGGCGCACAACTCACCTTAAAAGCACCAAACGCCAAAATGCGTAAAGTGGCAGATGATGCGCCGTTAATCGAACGCGTGGAATATGTCATTCAAACCCAAATCAACCCGCAATTAGCAAGCCACGGCGGCAAAATCACCTTATTGGAAATCACCGATGACGGGTATGCGATTCTACAATTCGGTGGTGGTTGCAACGGTTGCTCCATGGTGGATGTCACCTTGAAGGACGGCGTAGAAAAACAATTAATCAGCCTCTTCCCGGATGAATTAAAAGGCGCAAAAGATGTGACGGAACATCAACGCGGCGAACATTCTTATTATTAAACCAAAATAAAAAACCACCGAAAAGGTGGTTTTTTGTTGTCTGTGAAAACTATTTTGCACGTTTACCAACCAACATGGTTAAGAACATCACGACTAATGCCGGCACTAACCACGCCAAACCATTATCATATAATGGGAAATTGCCAAGGAATTGTTTCACGCCGTCAGACAATAATCCCACGTTATTTAAGCTGTCGCACAGACTAAAACACACGGTGACCGCAATCGTGGCGTTATAGGTTAATTTCACACAAGGCAATTTAGCGCGGACGAATTGCAACACGACCAACATGATTGCTACCGGATAAATTAATAACAATGCAGGAATCGTCACTTGTAATAATTTCGTTAAGCCGTTTTCGGAAATGATGGTCGTCATGACAGTAAACACCACTACCCAGAAAGAATATGGCAAGCGGTTAGAGAATTTAGCGAAATAGTAAGCACAAGCACTGGTCACGCCCACTAAAGTGGTTAAGCTTGCCAAGAAGATGATACCGGACATAATCCAAGAACCTTCTTTGCCGAATAATACGTTCACATAACGAGAAAAAATTTGACCACCGTTGCTGACGCCTTGCGCCACTTGGTCACTGGTTGCGCCAAGATAGAAAAGGGAGAAATAAAGTGCGGCTAATAAAACCACTGAAATGCCACCGGCGGATATGGTGTAACGCATGATTTTTTTCGGTTCGGTGATATTTTTTGCGCTTAACGCGCGAGCTACGATGCCGCCGAAAGCAATCGCTGCCAAGACATCCATGGTTTGATAACCGCTAATTAAACCGGTGGTCAATGCTGAACTGTCCGCATAGCTTTTGCTTGGCGCGACAATATCCGACAAGGGAGAGATAAAGACGGTTACGGTCACCACCACTAACAACACCAATAAGGCCGGGGTCATAAATTTGCCCACGCTGGAAATAATGGTGTTCGGTTTCAACATAAATAGCATGGCGATAATGTTAAAGACTACCGCAAAAATCAGATGATTTACTGACGTGTCTGCCACTATATCAAGTGGTACAAATGCCATTTCGTATGCGACGTTGGTAATGCGTGGCATCGCAAACGTAGAACCAATGACCAAATACAACGTGGCTAAAAATAAGATCTCTGCCCATTTGGGAAGGTCGCGGGTGAGTTCTTCGCCACGACCTAACACAGACACCACAATCAGCGTGATAAACGGCATTAATACGCCGGTGAGCACAAATCCCAAGGCAGCTGTTGCCCAATGTTGCCCTGCCGTGTAGCCTTCCATCGGCGGAAAAATAATGTTTCCTGCGCCTAAAAACAGGGCGAAAATCATCATGCCTAAAACAAGAATATCTTTGCGTGAAAACATAGTCGTTTCTCTTTGGTAATAAAATAAAGACGCATTTCGGATTCTACTATAAAAGCCTGATTATTCGTAACGAAACGATGAAAAACACATAAAAAACATTGTATTATTTGACTGCACTTTTCCTGTAATTCTCTGTTCGGCAATTGAGTTCATTCTGCCTTTGTTGTAAACTACGCTCCCGTCTTGATAGATTATATTTATCCTAATTTTCCATCCATCCCAATAGCAACAAATAGGTTTCTTATGGCTACCAATTATATTTTCGTCACAGGCGGCGTGGTTTCTTCGCTTGGTAAAGGCATTGCAGCGGCATCACTTGCGGCAATCTTAGAAGCGCGTGGTTTGAATGTCACGATCATGAAACTCGACCCTTATATCAACGTCGATCCGGGCACCATGAGCCCGACCCAGCACGGTGAAGTTTTCGTGACCCAAGACGGCGCGGAAACCGATTTAGATTTAGGTCACTACGAACGTTTTATCCGTACCAAAATGACCAAACGTAACAACTTCACGACCGGTAAAATCTATTCCGAAGTGTTACGCAAAGAGCGTCGCGGAGATTATTTAGGCGCCACCATTCAAGTGATTCCACACATTACCAACGAAATTAAAGCGCGCGTAATTGATGGTGCAGCGGGGCATGATGTGGCCATCGTGGAAGTGGGTGGTACCGTAGGCGATATTGAATCCCTCCCGTTCTTAGAAGCATTGCGTCAGCTTGCCGTACAAGTAGGACGTGAACGCACGATTTTCATGCACTTAACACTTGTGCCGTACATTCCGACTGCAGGCGAAGTCAAAACCAAACCGACACAACATTCTGTGAAAGAATTGTTGTCCATCGGCATTCAACCGGACGTGCTGATTTGCCGTTCCGACCGTATGATTCCGCCAAATGAACGCGCCAAAATCGCATTATTCTGTAACGTGCCGGAACGCGCGGTGATTTCGTTAAAAGATGTGTCTTCCATTTACCAAATTCCGGCACTCTTGAAATCTCAAGGATTGGACGATTTCATTTGCAATCGCTTCCACTTAACTTGCCCGGAAGCCGATTTATCCGAATGGGAACAAGTATTGTATCAACAAGCCAACCCGACGGGCGAAGTCACTATCGGTATGGTGGGTAAATATACCGAATTGCCGGATGCCTATAAATCCGTAAACGAAGCCTTAAAACACGCCGGTTTGAAAAATCGCTTGAACGTAAATATTAAATACATCGACTCACAAGATGTAGAAACCAAAGGCGTTGACATCTTAAAAGGCTTAGACGGTATTTTAGTACCAGGCGGCTTCGGCTATCGTGGTGTGGAAGGCAAAATCCTCACCGCTAAATATGCCCGCGAAAACAACATTCCGTATTTAGGTATTTGCTTAGGGATGCAAGTGGCGCTCATCGAATTCGCCCGTAATGTTGCCGGCATGAGCCAGGCAAACTCCTCCGAATTCGACCGCACTTGTCAGCAACCGGTGGTAGGTTTAATCACCGAATGGCAAGATGCTGACGGTAATACAGAAGTCCGTAGCGATGAATCCGATTTAGGTGGCACCATGCGTCTTGGCGCACAAAAATGTCATTTAATTGAAGGCAGCTTAGCACGTCAATTATATGGCGCAGAAACCATTGAAGAACGCCATCGTCACCGTTACGAAGTCAATAACGTATTGCTTCCACAAATCGAAAAAGCAGGCTTAAAAGTGACCGGTTTATCCGCCGATAAAAAACTGGTGGAAATCATTGAAGTGCCAAACCACCCTTGGTTTGTCGCTTGCCAATTCCACCCGGAATTCACCTCTACGCCACGTGACGGTCACCCGTTATTCGAAGGCTTTGTGAAAGCGGCAAAAACCAATCAGAAAAAATCTGACTAACGGCTTTCTGAAAAATTGAAATGAAAGTGCGATCAGAAAAACACTTGGATTTTTGACCGCACTTTTTTATTTTCTCGCCGTGATCCACTTCACAAAAAATGGCCTTTGCTCTTGTTCTGCCTCTTGTCTTTCACTATATTGAGAACCCTCTTGTCGGAGTGCCGGAAGGCTGAGATCGCAATGAATGCGAGATCCGTGGAACCTGTGGGTTAATCCCCGCGTAGGGAACAAGTTATTAGCCATTTACATTTCATCACACCTTCCGCGCAAGCTACTTTTTATTCATCTTATCGGAGATTACCATGTCGGAAGCCGTGTCTCATTTATCAGAAATCATCCCGCCCAAAGCCCCTTTTGCACCCACCGAATTTAAGTTGGGCTTGTATGTCATCGTGGACAGTTATGAATGGGTTGAAAGGCTCATTCACGCCGGCGTGAAAACGTTACAAATTCGTATTAAAGATCGCACTGCAGAACAGGCGGAAGAGGAAATTGCGCGCTGTATTACCTTAGCCAAACAGTATCAAGTTCGGTTATTTGTAGATGATTTTTGGCCGTTGGCAATTAAGTATCAGGCTTATGGCGTCCATCTTGGGCAGGAGGATTTGCTCACAGCGGATTTAAACGCCATCCAACAAGCGGGGCTACGTCTCGGTGTCTCAACCCACAATCAAGAAGAAGTCGATCTGGTGTTACCGTTGCGCCCCTCTTATGTTGCCCTCGGACATATTTTCCCGACACAAACCAAAGAGATGCCTTCCGCCCCTCAAGGCGTTGCTAATTTGGCCGCACAGGTGAAAAACTTAGGTAAAATGCCGACTGTCGCAATCGGCGGCATCAGTGCTTCGCATTTTCCTGATATTTTGGACACCGGGGTAGGCAGCATAGCCGTGATTTCCGCTGTAACCAAAACGCAAGACTGGCAACGTGCGGTGAAAAATTTACTGCAATATTTTGCCGAATGACGAGACATTTTCGTTCAAATTCGTGGTGAAATAGCTTGAAAAATTCATCTTAAAATTGAACCGCACTTCAGACGCCAGAAAACATAGAGCAAAATCAAATTGTCTGTAGTTTTTGCAAGACAAAGGAACAAAATAGCTTTATGATACCGACATTTTTAGAGCAAACTAACCCGTTTTAATTAACTTAATGAGGAAAATAAAATGGCAAAAATCGTTAAAGTCATTGGTCGCGAAATTATCGACTCTCGTGGTAACCCAACAGTGGAAGCCGAAGTGCATTTAGAAGGCGGATTCGTCGGTCTTGCAGCGGCGCCATCAGGTGCATCTACCGGTTCTCGCGAAGCGTTAGAATTACGTGACGGCGACAAATCCCGCTTCTTAGGTAAAGGCGTATTAAAAGCGGTTGCCGCAGTAAACGGCCCGATTGCTGAAGCAATTCTTGGTAAAGATGCGTCTAACCAAGCTGAAATCGACCAAATCATGATCGATTTAGATGGCACTGACAACAAATCTAACTTCGGTGCAAACGCCATCTTAGCGGTATCCTTAGCAAACGCAAAAGCAGCCGCAGCGTCTAAAGGTTTACCACTTTACGCTTACATCGCAGAACTTAACGGCACGCCAGGCGTTTACGCTATGCCATTACCAATGATGAACATCATCAACGGTGGTGAGCACGCAGACAACAACGTTGATATCCAAGAATTCATGATCCAACCGGTTGGTGCGAAAACCTTACGTGAAGCACTTCGTATCGGTGCAGAAGTGTTCCACAATCTTGCAAAAGTATTAAAATCTAAAGGCATGAGCACAGCTGTCGGTGATGAAGGTGGTTTCGCACCAAACTTAGCCTCTAATGCAGACGCGTTAGCCTGTATCAAAGAAGCAGTAGAAAAAGCAGGTTATGTATTAGGTAAAGACGTGACTTTAGCCATGGACTGCGCATCTTCTGAATTCTACAACAAAGAAACTGGCAAATATGAAATGAAAGGCGAAGGCCGTTCATTCACTTCTCAAGAGTTCACACACTATCTTGAAGAATTAACCAAACAATACCCAATCGTGTCTATCGAAGACGGTCAAGACGAATCTGACTGGGAAGGCTTCGCATACCAAACTAAAGTGTTAGGCGACCGCGTTCAATTAGTGGGTGACGACTTATTCGTAACTAACACCAAAATCTTAAAAGAAGGTATCGAAAAAGGTATCGCAAACTCCATCTTAATCAAGTTCAACCAAATCGGTTCTTTAAGTGAAACCTTGGCTGCGATTAAAATGGCGAAAGATGCTGGTTACACTGCTGTGATCTCTCACCGTTCCGGTGAAACTGAAGACGCAACTATTGCTGACTTAGCAGTGGGTACCGCAGCAGGTCAAATCAAAACCGGTTCTATGAGCCGTTCTGACCGTATTGCGAAATACAACCAATTAATCCGTATCGAAGAAGCATTAGAACGCGCAGGTACACCAGCGCCGTTCCCAGGCTTGAAAGCGGTTAAAGGTCAAGCTTAATTAATAACCATCGCGGTTATTAAAACGCGCTAAAAAAACACCGCACTTTTTGTTGAAAGATAAAAAGTGCGGTGATTTTTTATGTATTTTATGACCAGTCACTCAACGTAATTTTCAAACCAACTTTCTAAAATCAAGCAGGCTGAAATGCCATCCACTTTACTTTTATTGAGCGCGCGATAACCGCCCCGCTCGAAAATCTCGCTACGGGCTTCTGTGGTAGTTAATCGTTCGTCCTGTAACTCCACCGGCAAATTGAAACGCCCATGAAGACGGTTAGCAAATTTTTTTGCCCGTAAAGTTAACGGCTGTTCCGTGCCGTCCATGTTCAATGGTAACCCCACCACAAGTCGTTCAGGTTGCCAATCTTGAATACACTTTTCAATGGCTTCCCAGTTTGGAATACCGTCTTGCGCCTTGAATGCGGGTAAGGATTGCGCCGTGCCGGTAATACTTTGCCCGACCGCACAACCGATACTTTTTGTGCCGAAATCAAAGGCGATAACCGTAATGCCCATTAACTGTGCCCTACCTGACCGGCAAAATTATGGGAATCAATACCTAACAATTGATTTGCTGCAAGCCAGCGCTCTTCGTACGGCAAATCAAATAAAATCTGCTCGGTTGCTGGTACAACTAACCAAGAGTTATTCATAATTTCCCGTTCCAACTGATTCGGTTCCCAACTCGCACAACCAAGTGCCACCAAGTATTTTTCCGGCTCCAATAACGTACCAAAAGTATCCACGACATCCGCTGAAGTCGTCAGCATGAGGTTGTCGTTCACCCGATAACTATGATCAAAAGGCTCATGGGTGTTGGTATGCAAAATAAAACCACGATCAACATTGACCGGCCCGCCGGCAAGTACCAACTTATCACTATAAGTGCGATTGCTAACCATCATGAAATTCATCTTGGCACCCAACTCCGCAATACTTAAATCTGTCGGTTGATTTAATACCAATCCCATAGAACCTTTTTCATTATGTTCACAGATATAAATCACCGAGCGGTAAAAATAACTGTCATCTAAATTGGGCATAGCAATCAAGAGATGATCTTGTAAATCCATCATATTTCGTTTTTCTCTATCCTAAATCACCAAAACACACTTGCAAGGCGGTAATTGCCGCCATCGCTGCGGTTTCAGTGCGTAATACACGTTTTCCTAATAAGACTTCCACAAAGCCATGTTCCTCGGTTTGTGCAATTTCTTGTGGGGACAAACCGCCTTCCGAACCGATTAATAAGCGAACCCCCGCCTTAGGGATTGCCGGCAGAGTACGAATGGAATAACTGGCTCTTGGATGTAAATTTAATTTGAGTGCGTCATCTGGTTCGGCACACCATTGTTGTAATTTCATTAACGGACGAATTTCCGGGATGGTATTCCGTCCGCACTGTTCGCAGGCAGCAATCGCAATTTTTTGCCATTGCTGAATTTTTTTCTCCATGCGTTCACCGTCTAATTTCACGCCACAACGTTCCGACCACAGAGGCGTAATGACATTCACACCCAGTTCAACGGATTTCTGAATCGTAAATTCCATGCGTTCCCCACGGGAAATCACTTGTCCTAAATGGATCGCAAGTGGACTTTCACGATCATCTAACTGACGACTCAAAATATCGACATCAACGGATTTTTTCGTTACCGCATTGATGACAGCTTGATAGATATGGTTACTGCCATCGAAAAGTTCAAGTTGATCGCCCGGTTGCATACGTAAAACACGGCCGACATGGTTAGCACCATCTTCAGAAAGTGCGCAGGAGGTAAGTGAATTAAGAGAAGTTGGATGATAAATTCGAGGTATTCGCATAATAGAACAAATAAGTAAAAATAATTTGTTCTATCATAGCAGAAAAGCAGATGGCAAAACGAAAAATGCGAAGTGAAAAAATTAATATTCCCACTGTGTCGGATCAATGCCCAATTCACGCATAATTTTTTTCGCTTCTTCCGGAATTTCGTCACTACGTTCTTTTAACAGGTCTTCATCTGTTGGCAAAGGTTGACCTGTAAAAGCATGTAAAAATGCTTCACACAATAGTTCACTGTTGGTGGCGTGGCGCAAATTACGAATTTGGCGACGGGTACGTTCATTGGTCAAAATTTCAAGCACTTTAATCGGAATAGATACTGTAATCTTTTTAACTTGTTCGCTTTTTTTACCGTGTTCCGCATAAGGACTGATATATTGTCCGTTCCAATCGGCCATAATTGATTCCTAAAATAACCTTATTAATTATCGAGATATTGTAATAAAAAATAATAAAAATAACAATCTAGCCGTGGAGACTGCTAGATTTCCAGCGTTAAAAATAGAAAAAATAAAGGCATCTTATCGATGCCTTTTTATTCAACACAATTAAAATGTTTTTACTAAATCTTTTAAATAAGATTTAAATTCACCACCCAGTTTATTGTGATGCAAACCATATTCTACGAAGGCTTTCATATAACCAATTTTATCACCGCAATCGTAAGAAACGCCGGTCATATGGAACGCTTCGACAGTTTCTTTTTCAATTAACATATCAATCGCATCGGTTAATTGAATTTCATCGCCAACACCAATCGGCGTTCTTTCCAATAAATCCCAAATAGCCGCGGAGAACACATAACGTCCCACAACTGCTAAATTAGATGGCGCTTCATCAACACTTGGTTTTTCCACAATACTATGAATTTTCGCACTTTCTCCCGGCGGAATTTCAACGCCACCGCAATCAGCAATACCGTAGCTACTTACTGCTTCCGGTGCAACAGGACTTACCATGATTTGGCTGGCTTTCGTTTGATTAAAGCGTTTTAACATTGCCGCTAAATTTTCTTTTTTCTGATTAGCCGAAAATTCCGCTAACAACACATCCGGCAAGATCACCGCAAAAGACTCATCGCCGACTAACGGACGACCACATAATACGGCATGTCCCAAGCCTTTCGCATTCCCTTGGCGAACATGCATGATGGTGACATCTTTTGGCACAATAGAACGAACTTCTTCCAAGAGCTGACGTTTTACCCGTTTTTCTAACATCGTTTCCAATTCGAAAGAGGTATCAAAATGGTTTTCGATAGCATTTTTAGAAGAGTGGGTAACCAACACAATTTCTTTGATGCCCGCGGCAACACATTCATTTACAACGTACTGAATAAGTGGTTTATCCACCAGCGTTAACATTTCCTTTGGAATCGCCTTTGTTGCAGGCAACATACGTGTGCCTAAGCCGGCAACAGGAATAATTGCTTTCATGTCTATTTTCCTTATATAAAAAGACCGCACTTCTCTCTTCTGAAAAGTGCGGTAAGTTTTTTATGTATTTTTACTGGCGAAGTAATGCCAAAATCTCTTCGGTTTTTTCCGCCATCAGTTGTTTATCGCCACGGGTTTCTAGGTTCAAACGAACCACCGGCTCGGTATTTGATGAACGCAGGTTAAAACGCCAATTTGGATATTCAATACTAATACCGTCAATATCATCAACGCGAACAGCGTTTTTTTCATACGCAGCACGTACACGTGCAATGGCGCTTTTCGCATCGGCTAATTTGCTGTTAATTTCGCCTGGAGACGGGAAGGTATTCACGCTATTGTTCACTAGCTCACCTAATGATTTACCGGTAACAGAAACAAGTTCCATCACGAGTAACCACGGGATCATGCCACTATCACAATAGAAGAAATCACGGAAATAATGGTGCGCACTCATTTCACCGCCGTAAATTGCGTCTACTGCACGCATTTTCTCTTTAATGAAAGAATGACCTGATTTAGACATAACAGCCTCGCCGCCATTTTCTTCCACTAATTTCACCGTATTCCAAATTAAACGCGGATCATAAATAATTTTCGCGCCTTTATTTTTTTGCAGGAACGCTTGGCTTAACAAGCCGACAATGTAGTAGCCTTCGATAAAATTCGCGTGTTCATCAAATAGGAAACAACGGTCAAAATCACCATCAAAGGCAATTCCCATATCCGCTTGATTTGCCAAAACAGCATCAATCGTATCTTGGCGGTTTTCCGGCAATAAAGGATTAGGAATACCATGTGGGAATGTCCCATCCGGATTGTTATGAACCTTAATAAACTCGACCGGCACTTGTTTTGCTTTAAATTGAGCTTCAATTGCGTCAATAACGTGTCCTGCCGCGCCATTACCGGCGTTAATCACTAATTTTAAAGGCTTCAACTGTGCCAAGTTAATGTAGGACAACAAGTGTTCAACGTAATCGCCGAGCACAGAAAGCTGTTTATATTCACCACGTTGAGTCACAGGTGGAAAATTATTTTCTTCCGCTAAACGTTGAATATCCGCCAAACCGGTATCTGCACTAATCGGACGGGAACCTTCACGTACTAATTTGAGTCCGTTGTAATCCATTGGGTTGTGGCTTGCGGTAACTTCAATACCACCATCGGTTTTCAAAAATGACGTAGCAAAATAGACTTCCTCTGTCCCCGTTTCACCTAAATCAATTACATTAACACCGGAATCCAATAATCCATTTGTTACCGCACTTTTTAGTTCTTTGCTCGTTAAACGAACATCTCCACCAACGACAATGGTTTTAGGCTTCAAAAACTGCCCAAATGCACGACCTATACGATACACAATATCCACGTTTAACTCTTCGCCTAAGCGACCACGGATATCGTAAGCTTTAAAGCAAGTCAATTTACTCATAACTACTCCATTTTAATTGTCCATAAAATGAAATTTGCTACTATGCTTTGTTTTCATCCTTAGCTTGATGAATACGCTGGTAAATTTCTTCTCTATGAACAGAAACATCCTTGGGGGCTTGCATGCCAATTTTTACTTGGTTGCCTCGTATATTGAGAATCGTGATAGAAACATCATCGCCGATGAGCAAGCTCTCGCCAACTTTACGGGTTAAGATCAGCATATAAACTCCTCACCTTTTATAGTTTATTTCCAACTTCCCTATTTTGCTTCCAACATCCCTATCAAACATTAAACAATACTTTGTACTTTGGCACTCATGAAATCATAAGTGCCCATAATTAATTAACAAGAAACAAAGATTACAAATTTGCTTTTAACCAATCAGAGCAAACGGATAATGCTTTGTTGATATTTTGTGGTTCAGTACCTCCGGCCATTGCCATATCCGGGCGACCACCGCCTTTACCACCGACTTGTTGAGCCATTAAATTCACAAGCTCACCGGCTTTTACTTTGGCAGTTAGATCCTGAGTTACGCCAACAATTAAGTTAACTTTTTCATCCAACGCGGAAGCAAACACCACGACGGCAGAGCCTAATTGATTTTTCAGGCTATCAACCATTGCGCGTAAAGACTTCGCTTCAATACCATCAAGCTGCTGCACAATCACAGAAACACCATTAATTTCGACCGCACTTTTCGCCAAGTCATTACCGGCCTGAAGTGCAGCTTTTTCTTTTAATGTTTGTAACTCTTTCTCAACTTTCTTACATCTATCTTGCAACAGAGAAATCTTATCCGTAACGGAATTAACGTCCGATTTCAGTAATTCAGCGCTTTGATTCAATAAAGTTTGTTGATGTTGTAACCATTCAATCGCAGTTTCACCGGTAATCGCTTCAATTCGACGAATACCTGCTGCCACAGCAGTTTCTGTGACGATTTTAAATAATCCGATATCTCCCGTACGTTTTGCATGAATACCACCACACAACTCAATAGAGAAATCACCCATTGTGAGGACACGAACTTGTTCGGAATACTTCTCACCGAATAACGCCATCGCACCTTTTGCTTTTGCGGCTTCCAACTCCATAATGTCGGTTTGGATTGGATTATTTGCTCTCACTTGCTGGTTCACAATACGTTCAACTTCAGCTAATTGTGTTTTGCTAATTGCTTCATGTTGAGCAAAGTCAAAACGTAACAACGTATCGGAAACAAGTGAGCCTTTTTGCGCGACATGTTCACCTAATACTTGACGTAATGCAGCATGCAACAAGTGTGTTGCGGAGTGATTTAACGAAATACGTTGACGGCGAACATCGTCAACCACTGCATTTACAGACTGCCCAACAGATAAACTACCTTGGGTAAGCTCACCAATATGACCAAACACTTGACCATATTTTTGAGTGTCTTTTACGTCAAAACAAAAACCATTGCCTTCTAAACGACCGATATCACCAATTTGGCCACCGGATTCTGCATAGAACGGCGTATTATCTAAAATAACTACGGCGCTTTGACCCGCTGAAATCGATTCCACCGAATTTCCCTCATGGAAAAGTGCGGTCACTTTTGCCAGTGTTTCTGACTCGGTATATCCTTCAAAACGAGTTGTCCCGTCAACACGGATTACACTGTTATAGTCCATGCCGAATTGACTTGCAGATTGTGCGCGAACGCGTTGCAATTCCATTTCACGCTCGAAACCTTCTTCATCAATCGCAATACCACGCTCACGGCAAACATCTGCAGTTAAATCCAGTGGGAAACCATAGGTATCATATAACTTGAATGCCACTTCACCAGACAAGATATTCTCTTTTACATTGGCCAATGCTTCATCCAACAAGGTCAAACCACGTTCTAATGTGCGAGCAAATTGTTCTTCTTCCAAGCGCAAGAATTTTTCCACTGTCGCTTGCTGTTTTTTCACCTCTTCACCCGCTTCCGCCATCACATCAATCAGTGTTGGGACGAGTTTGTAGAAGAATGCTTCTGTTGCACCGAGTAAATGCCCATGACGTACTGCGCGACGAATAATACGACGAAGGACATAACCACGCCCTTCATTGGAAGGAACCACACCGTCAGCAATTAAATAAGCGCAAGAACGAATATGGTCGGCAATAACACGTAATGATTTATTGGCTAAATCTTTCTCGCCGGTTAACTCTGCCACTTTGGCAATTAAGGTTTTAAAAATATCAATATCATAGTTGGAGTTGACGTGTTGCAATACGGCACTGATTCGTTCCAACCCCATACCGGTATCCACAGACGGTTTTGGAAGTTTCTCCATTGTGCCGTCAGCATGGCGGTTAAATTGCATGAACACGATGTTCCAGATTTCAATATAACGGTCACCATCCTCTTCAGGAGAACCCGGAGGACCACCCCAAATATGATCACCATGATCGTAGAAAATTTCAGTACAAGGACCACAAGGACCAGTATCGCCCATTTGCCAGAAGTTATCCGACGCATAAGGTGCGCCTTTGTTGTCGCCAATACGAATAATACGCTCTGCAGGAATACCGATTTCTTTATGCCAAATGTTATAGGCTTCATCATCGGTTTCGTACACAGTCACCCATAATCTTTCTTTCGGTAAGCCCAACCATTGTGGTGAAGTTAAAAATTCCCAACCGTAATGAATTGCATCTTGTTTAAAATAATCACCAAAGCTGAAATTACCTAACATTTCAAAGAAAGTATGGTGTCTGGCGGTATACCCCACATTTTCTAAATCGTTATGTTTTCCCCCCGCGCGTACACAGCGTTGTGCTGTAGTTGCTCGAGTATAAGGGCGTTTTTCTAATCCTAAAAAAACATTTTTAAATTGGTTCATCCCGGCGTTGGTAAATAATAACGTCGGATCATTGTCTGGAACCAAAGAACTACTTGCTACAACTTGATGCCCTTTACTATGGAAAAAATCAAGGTACGACTGTCGAATTTGTGCTGTTGTTTTCATGTACACGCCTTAGCTTTTAAATCTTATTAAATACCGTCAATTCACGGAGTAACTCTGTATTCTTACATATTTTTGAAATTTATAAAAAAACTTTTTATACCGCACACTTTATTTTCTAATAATAGAGAAAATAAAACCGCACTTACGCTCTGAACTCGTGAAAGTGCGGTCGGTTTTTATAATATTTTTAATAACTGGCTACGCTTTGTAATCATTCTTCACGAAGAGGAACTACGAGCATATCAATGGTAATTGAGTTCATCACCTGACGAGTAGAAGACATCAATTTACTCCAGAAATCTTGATGGTGTCCTGTTACCAATAAATCAACATCATATTGTTCGATAGCATCCGTCAACACTTGACCTAAATCGCCACTACCGCTAAGTTTTTCATTGATCGGATAACCCGCTTGTTCTGCTAATTGTAATAACGCTTGTTGCGTTTCACTGGAAATACGATCCTGCATTGACACCATATTTACATCAATCAGCCCTGTATAAAGATCCGAAAAATTTACATCAACATGGATAATAGATAATTTCGCATCGTGACGTTTTGCAACACCCACCGCTTTTTTCAAGAGAATTGGACTTTCTTCTGAAAGATCTACTGCAACTAATACATGTTTATACATAATCGACTCCTTATCCGATCAGGGTTAATTAATCTTCATCAGTATAGTATCACTAGGTTTCAAGAAAAAATATGTGCAAGATCACATTTTGGAAAAAAGATCCTAAATGTCTTTTATGTTATTATTTTGTCTCCTTTTTCTCTCTATTTTCAAAAATATGACCTATTCAATAAACGACTTTTTAAAATTAATTGCCCAATTACGCGATCCTATAAATGGCTGTCCGTGGGATATTAAACAAAACTATCATTCCATGATTTCTTGTTTAAAAGAAGAAACTTATGAAGTCATTGAAGCGATTGAAAAAAATGATGTTGAAAATCTAAAAGAAGAATTGGGCGATTTATTGCTCCAAGTGGTATTTCTGAGTCAACTTGCGACGGAAGAAAATAAATTTACGTTTGACCACGTCGTACAAAACGTAGCCGAAAAGATCGTTCGGCGCCACCCTCATGTGTTTGGGGATAAACACGCAAAAAATGAGCAAGAAGCTTTACAAAATTGGAATGCGATGAAAGCCGAAGAACACAAAACACTTGGACATACTTCGATTTTAGATAATATTCCAGAGTCTTTTCCCGCCTTAATGCGGGCAGAAAAATTACAAAAACGCTGCTCAAAAATCGGATTCGATTGGGATAACATCGCGCCGGTCTTTTCCAAGGTAGAAGAGGAATTACAAGAGGTCAAACAAGAACTCGCACGTCAGCCACAAGACCAGGCAAAAATTGAAGAGGAAATGGGGGATTTGCTCTTTGCAACCGTCAATCTAAGTCGTCATATACACTGTCAAGCAGAAGAAACCCTGCGCAAAGCCAACCAAAAGTTTGAACAACGTTTCCGTAAAGTCGAAGAGAAATTAAAACAACAAAACCGTCGCCTTGAAGATGCAAGCTTAATGGAAATGGATGTGCTTTGGGATGAAGTGAAGAAAGAAGAAAAACTCAGCCAAAAATGACCGCACTTTAATCAAAAATACCGAGCAATTGCTCGGTATTTTTGATATGAACTCAGAGAGTTAATCCAATCCCAAAACTTTACGACCATTAATACTGGCAATATTCACCATAGCATCTAAATCCGGAAAACGACAACCTGCAGCAAGCAAACTTAATTCTTGCCACATGTCACCTTCACACAGCGGCACCATATAATCACAAATATTATCCGTGCCAATCGCTACCGTGATACCTTCCGGAATCATTTCATCTGCCGGTGTTAACGCATTATGGAAAGGCATCAGTTCTTCTTTACGATTACTATCAATCCATGCCATCGGGCAAGCAATCATCATCATTTGCGCTTGACGCATTTTTTCATATAAACGATAGCGATACTCTTTGGAATGTGAACCGATAGAAATACCGTGAATCGCGACAACACGCCCTTGCATCCCATGTTCAATGGTTTTGTCACATAGCTGTTCGGTTTCAATTTCGGTTGGCGAGTTAAATTGATCCACATGCACATGGCACATAATCCCTAAAGATTTAGCCTTATCCAACAAAATATCCATCGCTTCTAAACCGCGACCATAGTCTAGCTCGTCGCGATAGGGCAAACCACCAATCATATCCACCATTTCCGAACCAATATCAAACCATTTGCGTGCAGTTGGCTCAATAACCCCTTTTAAGGTTTGGTTAGCGAATTTCAATACGATGTCATGTTTATAGACTTCACGCGCTTTATGTGCCGCGATAATCGCCCGATCTTCACACACTGGGTCGATATCAACAAAGGTTCCGAAAGCCGTTACCCCTTGAGAAATCATTAATTCGATAGATTGACAAAAACGGGCATAGTAATCATCCACGGAAGACGTACGTTTTACTTCATCCACCAAGTCCCATTTTTGTTGTAAATTGCAACTTTGGTAAATGCCAATTTTTTCCGGCGTCATAGTAAAAGCACGATCCGCGTGGGCATGAGCATTTACCCAGCCCCCTTTTTTGATGATTTCATCCCGAATATAAGTTTTAAAACTACGAACGTGATTTTTGGTCATAACGACTCCGTAATGAGTAAGTTTTGGAAACGGGCAGGGAGCAAATAGAAAAAAATCCTCATGAAAGAGGATGGCTTATTAATTGAAAATAGAAAGAGGTTCAATGATAATTCATTGAAATAACGAACAATGTTATGAAAAATTCTCAGATTTTTAATTAATAACATCTTATTTGTCCTGATGGAATTGCGCGCTAGTATAAAACTCGCTGCTACAAAAATATAATTGATTTTAGCTATCGGTCAGCGACTATTTCATCATTTTTCTAAAAAAGAACGCTCCTGACTAAAGGCTTCTAAAAACAATCCTAAAGGCGGTCTTTCGGACGACATTTTTTGATAAGTGCGGTCATATTTTTCATAATTTCCGCGGTTATCAATATGATATTGCGTTCCATCCGGTTGAACAATCACATTCCAACGATAATTAGAAACTAAAACCCAATCCACACTAGACGTAAGATCAAACAAATCTCGCCCTTGTGCATAATCAGCAATCGGATTTTTCACTTTAAAAATATGCTTCATTAAAGCCGGCACTAAATCCACATGTGAAGTTAACTTGGAGATTTTCCCGGTTGCCAAACCATTCCAGTGAACAATCATTGGCACTTGCACTTCATCACGCGAAAAATAATTTGTTTCTTCTTTTTCCGATAATTTTTTGAACGTATAGCCATGCTCAGCAGTAATAATCACAAGGGTATTTGGCAAATTTAACTCGGGCAACAATTGTCCTAATGACACATCAATATCTGCCAGCTGCTGCTCATATTTCTCTTGCGTAAGATTTGGTTCGATATTCAAGCTTAAATGCCCCCAAAACGGTTTATTCTGCGTTTTTGCAGTATCCAACCAACGCGTGAAGGAATGAATCGCGGCCTGATTACCATTCTCCGCAACAAGCTTCGTTTTTGGATAAATGGCACGACGGAAAATACCCGCATCCATCTTTTTAGAAGAAAACACGCCTTGCGCATATTGTTGTGTTAAACGCTCCACTAACACAGAAGGGGTTTTATTGCTGAGCAAGCTGTCGGTATAACTGCCATTTAGACCATAAAACAATCCGACTAACCCTGTATTATCGTTATTTCCACTGCTGTAATGATTGATAAATTGTGTCGAATTCTCTGCAAACTGTGCCAAATTCGGCATTTTTCCCGCATCAATCACATCATGGCGCAAGCCTGATAGCGTGATTAATAGGATATTGGTATTTTCCTGTTGCTCAGCAAAGACTAACGGATTTTTCGGATAGTCGATGGCTAAGGCATCTAATCGCCCTTCTTGTGCAAGACGTTGTGCATATTCTGCTTTATCTAAGAAACCGTGTTTCTCTAAAAAGGAACGTGCCGTCATCGGATAAGACAACGGGAAATTAGAACGTTGCATGGTAATCGGACGGTATAAATAGGCATCTGCCCATGCATAAATTAGGTGAGTTGCACTAAAGGTGCAAACAAAGAAGACGCCCACTGCTTTTAGCCATTTTTGGCGTTCTAAGCTACGCAGTTTTTGCCAAGACCAGCGAGAAAACAACATTTGCACCAATAAAATCAATGGCATCGGCACAAAGAAAATTTGCCAGTTGCGCGATAATTCCCCGTTCTCCGGATTCACCAAGAGATTCCAGACTAATGATGACAAGTGCAAGTTAAAACGCAAGAATACTTCGCTATCCACCAACAACAAAGTGTTGCCGATCGTTGCAAGAATGACCGTTAGCCCACGAAAAGTGCGGTGGTTTTTAACGATAAAACTTAAGGGGAATATGACCAGCAAATAAAAGGCAAAAACAATAAAACTAAAATGCCCAAGTAAGCTGATAAAAAAGTAAATTTTACCGAATAAGGTATCCGGCCAATCAATGATGAAGGCATAGCGGGCACCAATGAAAATAGCCCAAAGGATATTAAAAAAAGCAAACCAGTGGCCCCAAGAAATTTTCTGTGAGGTTTCTTCACGATATTGTCTGCTTTTAAATGTCCACATATGCTAATTATTTTGCCGTTTTAATAGAGTTGAGTAAGGCATCAGAAAATGCTTGCGCTAAGACTTGTTGTTGCTGTTTGCCCACGCTACCGGTAAGTAAATTTGTGGTCATGTTACCGAGAACAATTAAGGATAAGTCTAGAGGCGCCTGATGTTTCTCAAGCACTGCAATCATGTCATTTAAGATCGCATCGATTTGTTTATCTTGATATTTAGATTGGATTGCCATAGTGATAATTTACCGGTTTAAAATGCCGTTTATATTAACTGATAATTGCGCTAATCCTAACATATTTTGTTAGTTCTGTTAAAAAGTGCGGTTATAATAGCAGAAATTTTTTAGAGGCAAATTTATGAGCATTACCGTTAAACAAATGATTCTTCATCAAGTTGTTAAATCTAATGAAGAAGCTGAAAATTCTCCTCAATTAACCGCTGTTTTGCGGGAACAACTACTCGCTATCACGCCTGAAGTGGAACAAATGATGTTACAACTTCATCAAGGCTATCAAAATAAAGCCAAAGGCTATGGCATCTTTCAGGAATCATCTATTTTTGCACAAAGTTTGAATCGTTTATTGGAAAATGAATTAGACTTTCTGCCTTTTAGTCATGAATCAACACATTTACTCATCAACGAATTAAGCAAGTATAACTTTGCTGATAACGGTACATTGGTGCTGTGTCAGTACAACTTTTTAGCCACCGACTATTTATTTATCGCATTGCTAGATAGCCGAATCAGTATGCTAGTTAACGAACAGTTAGAAATTCAACGTACAGAATATCTTGATATTACCCAATTCGACATTGCTGCCCGGATTAATTTGACGGATTTACAACTGAATGCAAACTCAAACCGCTATTTAACCTTCATTAAAGGTCGCGTTGGACGGAAAATTGCTGACTTTTTTATGGATTTTCTTGGTGCAGAGGAAGGATTAAATCCGCAAGTACAAAACCAATGCTTATTACAAGCGGTTGATGATTATTGTGTTCAAGGCGAATTAAACCGAGAGCAAACGCAAGCGGTGAAAAAACAAGTATTTGAATATTGCAAAGGTCAATTAAACAGTGGAGAAGAAATTGAATTAGCGGAACTTTCCAATGAGCTGCCGACTCTAAACCAGCAACCTTTTATGGCGTTTACCCAAGAACAAAACTACGGTCTGGAAGAAAATATTCCGCCGGTACGCACCGCACTTAAATCGTTGACCAAATTTTCCGGCTCCGGCAAAGGCGTTACCATTAGCTTTGATGCCGAATTAATTGATCAGCGAATCATTTGGGATGAGGCAGCCGATACTTTAACCATCAAAGGGCTTCCACCGAATTTACGGGATCAATTACAGCGCCGGTTAAAAGCATTGAATTAATTTGGCAATGCACTAAACTTTCAGTATGATCATTGCAACTATTTACAGAGGATAAAAAGCAAAAATGCAATTCAAATCTGTTCTAACCACACTCATTTTGGCACTCAGCGTAACTGCCTGTTCGAGCGTTAACAAAATTGTTTATCGTATTGACGTGCCGCAAGGCAACTACTTGCAAGCAGAAACTGTGGCTCAAGTTAAGACCGGTATGACAGCACAGCAAGTTCAGTATTTGTTAGGTACACCGGTTCTCATCGATCCATACAGCAACCAAACTTGGTACTACGTTTTCCTACAACAAAAAGCTTATGAAACACCGGAACAACATACATTGGTCGTCAACTTCGACCAAGGTGGTATTGTGACTAATGTCGATTTAGATAAACCATTACCAAATAGCGGCCAAGTAGAAGTCAATAATACGATTATCAACGGACCAAGTGCTCCCTCAAAGAGCTGGTGGAAATTCTGGTAATAGTCTTAAAGTTTCATCGTATAGATTGACATAAACACGGTTTTCTTTATGCCCAAAATCTTACTTGTCGATGATGATACTGAATTATCTGAATTGCTCGCCAACTTCCTGACATTGGAAGGTTTCCGGGTCACTATCGCAAAGACAGATCAAATAGCACAGCAACTTGATCTGTCTTACGATCTTATCTTATTAGATGTGATTGCTCCCACATGGAACGGCATCGCAACTCTCAAACAAATCCGGAAACATTATTCCACACCGCTTATCATCTTAAACGCCCAAAATGATGCGATGAGTCGAATCCTGTACTTAGAGCTGGGTGCTGATGACTATTTAGTAAAACCTTTTAACGCGCATGAACTCATTATCAGAATAAAAATGCTTTTGCGTCGAAGTGGGCAACAAGCCAACTTTATCGAACCGCATTCCGCAACATCAGAACAAATTAAATTTGATTTATTGACGCTCCATCCGGAAACCCAGCAACTTTTTTTTGGTAGCACCCCAATTGAATTAACCCATACTGAATTTGCGTTGCTTCTCCAATTCGTTAAACGCCCGAATATATTGATGACTCGTGAAGAATTAAGTGTGGCGATCCTCAATAAGCTGTTAACGCCTTTTGATCGTGCCATAGATATGCATATGTCCAATTTACGCAAAAAATTGCCTAGCCGAGAAAATGGCTTACCTTGGTTTAGAACCGTCAGAGGCAAAGGGTATATTCTGCTTAAAAATAACTAAAATTCCGCTCAAATAGACCGCACTTAAAAAGTTTCCATCAAAAAAAAGAACCCTATCGATTTCTCAATAGGGTTCTTTTTTATAACTAAATACCTAGCAATTAATGCAGGGATGTCACCACAACCATAAAGCCTTTCAATACGGCGGCATTCACTAGGTCAATAAAGAATGCACCAACCATTGGTACGATTAAGAATGCTTTGTGTGATGGTCCAAAACGGCTCGTAATTGCTTGCATATTTGCAACAGCAGTTGGTGTCGCACCAAGACCGAAACCACAGTGACCTGCACTTAACACAACCGCATCATAGTCTTTGCCCATCATGCGATAAGTCACATAGATTGCAAATGCGGCCATTAAAACAACTTGAACAGCTAAGATTACCATTACCGGTAATGCCAAGCCGGCCAATTGCCATAATTTCAAAGACATTAATGCGATAGCCAAGAACAGAGACAACCCAACGTTACCTAACACATCAACAGCCGCATCCGCCACATTAAATTTGAAGATGTGCGTTAAGGTGTTGCGAATGATTACCCCGGTGAACAAACACCATACAAAGGTAGGTAATGCAAGTGCGGTGCCTTTTGTTTGCGCATCTAAGAATTGCCCGATAAGTAAACAACACGCCAACATAGTGATGGTTTCAATTAATGAACGGGTATTAATTTTACGTTGGAAAGTCGGGTGTTCAAACGCTTCTTGAATGTCGCTATTGTCTTCATTTTCCGGGCTTTCATCACGGTGCATTTTTTTCAATAAATGACGCGCTACCGGCCCACCGATAATACCACCGGACACCAAACCAAATGTCGCACAGGCCATAGCAAGCTCTGTCGCACCTTGTAAGCCAAATGTTTCAGTAAAGGTTTTGGCCCACGCTGCACCTGTACCATGACCACCGGTTAAGGTAACCGAACCGGCAATCAAACCGTAAGCAGGATCAATCCCAAGCAACAAAGAACCGGCAACACCGACTATATTTTGTAATGCAATCAAAATCCCTGCGGCAACCACAAAAATAATTAAGGGTTTTCCACCTTTAATCAAACGGGCAAAGTTAGCACTTAAACCGATAGAAGAGAAAAAGACTAACATCATCGATGTTTGTAAACCCGTATCAAAGGTAAAAGAAATACCCCAACCTTGATATAATACCGTTAAGATGATCGCGACAAGAAAGCCGCCAACAACAGGTTCCGGAATATTGTAGTTTTTTAATAGGGAGATACGTTTTACTAAAAAGTATCCTAGCAAGAGCACAAATCCTGCTAAAGCAAGAGTTTCATAGGTATTAAAATTCATAGAATAACCTCTTTATGATGATTATTTATACAAAATCATTACTAATGATTTGATATAAAATAAATTTATGCGAAGGATAAAAATTTCTATCAATCACAAAAGGAATTTAAATTTAACAGAAAAAAAACATTGCTTCTACAAAAAACTCAAAAAGATTTTATCAAGTTCTAACTATTTAGCCAAAATGTGACCGGCCCCTCATTTACTAGACTCACTTGCATATCCGCTGCAAATCGGCCGCATTCCACTTTCACTTTTTCACCGCACTTTTGTGTAAAATATTCATAAAGTTCGTTTGCTAACGATGGTGTTGCGCCTTTGGAAAAACTCGGGCGAAGCCCTTTTTGGGTATCCGCCACCAAGGTAAATTGCGACACCACCAAGACTTCGCCAGCCACTTGTTGCACGTTCAAATTCATCTTGTCATCTGCATCGCTGAAAACACGATAATTCAGGACTTTCTCCGCCAACTTATCTGCCTTTTGTCGGTCGTCATCCTTTTCCACGCCTAACAGCACCAGCAGACCTTTGCCAATTTGCCCAACGATTTCACCGTCAACTTCCACTTTTGCACTGGAGACGCGCTGAATTAATGCGATCATTTTGTTTCCTCACTTTGTTCTAAATTCATCATTTTTTTTGACCGCACTTCTGCCAACACAGCGGCTAATTGCGCGCCGAGCAACACGACCGTCCAGCTTAACTGAATCCACAGCAACATAATTGGCAGGGTGGCCATCGCACCATAAATTAATTGATAAGACGGGAACGTCATGATGTACCAAGCAAACGCTTGCTTACCCAAGGTGAAAAACACCGCGGCAATCAACGCACCGGCAGCGGAATGTTTGATGCTGACTTTTTTATTCGGCACCACCATATAAATCATCGTGAAAATAAACCACGTGGATAAAAACGGCACAAAACTCAACAACTTCAAGCCAAAAGAAAAGTTTGACGCGCTCTCAAACATGGTTTTTACATAGGCACTGACGGCAATACTGGCGCCAACTAACAACGGACCAAGTGTAAGAATCAACCAATAAATCGCAAAAGAGGTGAAAATTGGCCGCGTGCCAGTATCATGCCAAATGCTGTTTAGCGTGCGATCGATGGAATTAATCAACATCAACGCCACGACAATCAAGCTGATAATCCCCACCGCACTCATTTTTTTGGAATTATTCACAAATTCATCAATGTATTGCCCCACCATGTCACTTGCCGACGGGGCAAAATTGGTGAAAATAAATTCTTTCAAGGAACCCGTCACTTCATTAAACACGGGGAACGCAGAGAAAATAGAAAACACCACCATAATCAACGGCACAATGGCAAGCATGGTGCTATAAGTTAAATAACCGGCTGCTTGGGTTAATTTATTCTGATTAAAACGCTGCCAAAAGATCGTACAGAACATTTTCCACTCAATCATAAAAAGCCTCCGCAACAATGCTTAAATTTTTTGCCGGAACCGCACACGCAAGGTTGTTTCATCGTCGGCAGTGGCACGGTTGGATCGAAAAAATACCAACGCCCATCAATTTTCACAAAAATCGACCGCTCATGATGAGTTTGCTCCCCTTCCTCACCTTGAAAAACGGCGTGAAATTCCACCGCACTTTGGTTTTTCGTTAAGCTTTCCGTATTCAAAATTTGCAATTCCAGCCATTGCGTTACCTCCGCCCATGCTTGAATGGCTTGTACGTTGAGTAACGCCTGTTGGCTTGGCACGGTGGTTTCCACAATATAAGGTACATTTTTCAGCACATAAGCGGCATAACGGGAACGCATGAGCTGCTCAGCGGTTTCAGGGAATTGCGTATGTGTATGAAAACGCCCACAACAATCCTCGTAAGATTTATTCGATTGACAAGGGCAAGCTGAATCTAAAAGTGCGGTCATGTTTAACTCTGTTTTTCTTGTAATTTCATCAGTTGTGAATTTAAAGAACGTTTGAACGCCGGCGCCAAGACTTCAAGCGCCAAGGCCTGCTCTAACTCGTCCGCGTGTTCGGGGGCTGACAATAAACGGTTCAAATGACGAATGGTAAATTCAGGATGCGGACGACTCAACAATACCAGCCGATCACCTCTGTGAATTACGCCCACTTGTACCACCCGTACATACCAGCCCGACCAACCGGAACGATACACGGTTTGTTGTGTATTTGAATTATTGGTATTTTTCGATAAACGCTCACAAGGTTTACGCGGTTGCGACACTTCCAGCACGCAAGAGCCGATTTGAAAACGATCTCCTACGCATACGGAATCTTCGTTCAATTCAGAAACCACAAAATTCTCGCCGTAAACCGCCGTGCCTTGATACGAAAAGTTTTCATCTAGCAACGCATTTAACGCAGAAAAAGAATCTGCCGACATAAAAAAGAGCGCTTTATCCACGCCACCGTGATGGGCTTTTAGGCCCACATCATTGCCTTCCGCCCCTAGCGCATGAATATTCACAGCTTCTACCGGTTGCTTGCGAATGGCGCTTTCATAACACGAACCATCCGCAAATGTTAAAGACTGCACTTGACCGATTTTAATCACTAAAATTTCCGCATTGGACATACGTTACCTCAAACTGCATAAATGAAATGAGGCAAATTATACCGTAAAAACATAATCTTTTTTGACCCCACTGACTTTTTTAAATATCATTCTTTGCACAATACGCAATCAATTAGGAATAACAAAATATGCAATATTTACTCGCCCAAACCAGCCAAAACCAACAACTCGGCATTACCGCGAAAATGGCTAACCGCCACGGTTTAATCGCCGGCGCCACCGGCACAGGTAAAACCGTGACATTACGCAAAATGGCGGAAGCCTTTAGTGACGATGGCGTGCCGGTGTTTTTAGTGGATGTGAAAGGCGATCTTTCCGGCTTAGTGCAACCGGGCGCGATGCAAGGCAAAATCGCCGAGCGTATCGAACAATTCAATTTAGGCGGCGAAAGCTATTTGAGCGGTTATCCTGTTTCCTTCTGGGACGTGTTCGGCGAAACCGGCATTCCGCTCCGTACCACCATTTCCGAAATGGGGCCGTTGCTGCTCTCCCGTTTATTAAACCTCAACGCGACGCAAGAAGGCTTGCTCAACCTTGTATTCCGTGTGGCAGATGACAAAGGCTTATTGCTTATCGACCTAAAAGATCTGCGTGCCATGTTGAAATATGTGGCGGAAAATGCCAAAACCTTCCAAGTGGAATATGGCAACGTGTCTGCCGCCAGTGTGGGCGCCATTCAACGTGCCTTATTAACCTTAGAAAATGAGGGGGCGGCAAATTTATTCGGCGAACCGGCGCTTAACTTAGATGACTGGCTACAAACCCGTGACGGACGCGGCGTCATCAATGTACTCAATTCGGAAAAATTAATTAACTCTCCACGTATGTACAGCGCGTTCTTGCTTTGGTTAATGGCGGAATTGTTTGAACAGCTACCGGAAGTGGGCGACCCCGACAAACCGAAATTCGTGATGTTCTTTGACGAAGCACATTTGCTGTTTGACGGCGCACCAAGTGTATTAGTGGATAAAGTGGAACAGGTTGTGCGTTTGATTCGTTCCAAAGGCGTGGGCATTTATTTCGTGACCCAAAACCCATTGGATTTACCGGACACCGTGCTCGGTCAATTAGGTAACCGCGTACAACACGCCTTGCGCGCCTTTACGCCACGCGATCAAAAGGCCGTGAAATCAGCTGCGGAAACCTTCCGTTCCAACCCGAGCATAAACGTGGTTGAAACGATTTCAACACTCGGCGTAGGTCAGGCATTAGTCTCGTTCTTAGATGAAAAAGGCATGCCGACACCGGTGGAAATTGCTTACATTTTCCCACCGAAAAGCCAATTAGCGCCGATTACCGCCGAACAACGCACCGCTTGGGTGAAAGACGACGATTTGTATGCCTTCTATAAAGATTACGTGGATAACGAATCTGCTTTTGAGGTGTTAAACCAACAAGCAGATTTAGCCGCCGTGGCGCAAAAACAAGCGGAACAAGCCAAGCAGGAAGAAGAAAACGGCATTATGGGTAGCCTCAGCCGCATGATCTTCGGTACGAAAAAACGTGGCGAACAATTAACTGTGACGGAAGAATTGGTCAGCGGTGTAGCAAAAGCCGTAGGACGCAATATCCGCAGCCAAATCACCAAACAAATTATGCGGGGAATTTTAGGCGCGTTTAAGAAGTAAAATTCCTCATAAAAAAACAACCGCACTTTGATCTGAACAACCAAAGTGCGGTTTCTTTTTCCACTGTTTTTAGGAATTATTCCACGGTGACCGCTTTTGCCAAATTACGTGGCTGATCCACATCGGTACCCTTAATGAGCGCAATGTGATAGGCCAACAGTTGCATCGGCACGGTGTAATAAATCGGTGCAGTAATATCATTTACTGTCGGCATAGTGATGATTTTCATGCCTTCCGCTTCACTAAAGCCAGCCTCTTTATCCGCAAAAACATACAATTGACCGCCGCGTGCGCGAACTTCCTCAATATTGGATTTGATTTTCTCCAGTAATTCATTGTTTGGTGCCACCACAATCACCGGCATGTCCGCATCAATTAACGCTAACGGGCCGTGTTTTAATTCACCGGCAGCATAGGCTTCCGCATGAATGTAAGAAATTTCTTTTAATTTTAGCGATGCTTCCATGGCTATCGGGTAAAACGCGCCACGACCTAAAAATAACGCATGGTTCTTTTCAGCAAAATCTTCCGCGAGCTGCTCAATGTGTTGATCAAAAGCCAGGGCTTTTTCAATTTCTGCCGGTAATGCTTCTAACGCTTTCACGATCTCCTGTTCTTTCTCAGCCGAGAGCGTGCCTTTTGCTTTACCAACCGCGACCACCAACATTAATAACGCGGCTAACTGTGTGGTAAAGGCTTTGGTAGACGCCACACCGATTTCCACACCGGCACGGGTCATAAAGGCTAAATCCGATTCGCGCACCAACGAGGAACTGGCCACGTTACAAATGGTCATCGCAGCCATATAGCCTTTTTGTTTTGCTAAGCGTAATGCCGCTAAGGTATCAGCTGTCTCACCGGATTGAGAAATGGTGACCAATAAGCTGTTCGGACGGGTCACAAACTTGCGATAACGGAATTCGGAGGCAATTTCCACATCGCAACTGATACCGGCCAAGCTTTCAAACCAATAACGTGCCACCATACCGGAATTGTACGAGGTGCCACAGGCCACGATTTGGATATGTTCTACGTTCTCTAAAATCGCTTTCGCCCCATTGCCGATGGACTCAATGACTAAATTATCATGCGTCAAACGCCCTTGCATGGTGTTTACCAGTGCGGTCGGTTGTTCGTAAATTTCTTTCTGCATGTAGTGACGGAATTTTCCTTTCTCCGCCGCATCATTTTCGGCATTAGAATCGTTCATGCCACGTTCTACTTGATTGCCATCACGATCATAAATATCCACAGAACGACGGGTAATTTCCGCAATATCGCCTTCTTCTAAATAAATAAAACGGCGGGTGACACTCAATAATGCCAGTTGATCAGAGGCAAGGAAATTTTCACCGATCCCTAAACCAATTACCAATGGGCTACCGGAACGAGCCGCCACTAAATGTTCCGGATGCATGCGATCCATCACGACCATACCATACGCGCCGGTCAGTTGCTTCACGACTTTTTGTACCGCAGCCAATAAACTTTCCGTACTGCGCATTTCCCATTCCACCAAATGCGCAATCACCTCTGTGTCGGTTTGAGAAGTAAAAATATAACCACGGGATTTTAGCAATGTCCGTAATTCTTCATAATTTTCGATAATGCCGTTATGCACTACGGCGAAATTACCGGAAACGTGCGGATGGGCGTTATCTTCTGAAGGCGCACCATGGGTTGCCCAACGGGTATGCGCAATGCCGGTGCCTCCAATAATCGGGGATTTTTCTACCGCCTCATCAAGCGCTTTGACCTTACCTAAGCAACGAATACGTCGTAATTCGTGCTGTGCATCCACCACCGCTAAACCGGCAGAGTCATAACCGCGATACTCAAGACGATGTAATCCGTTAATTAAAATTTCTGCAACATCACGTTGAGCGACTGCACCAACAATTCCACACATAAATTTTGCTCTCCTAAATTCAATTTAAAAAAACACTCATCAAAACGACCGCACTTTTAAGCACAAATAACTTCCACGCCGTGTGCCTCTATGCGTTTTTTACTCTCTTCCGATAATAAATTATCAGTAATCAACACATCAATTTGTTGCCATACCAATTCAACGTTAGGCATCTTTCGACCAATTTTTTGTGATTCCACCATCACAATCACTTCACGAGCCACATCTGCCATCACTTGACTTAAGCCAACTAACTCGTTAAACGTTGTCGTTCCTCGATCAAAATCAATCCCATCAGCCCCAATAAACAACTGATCAAAGTTATAGGAACGCAATACTTGTTCCGCAACTTTACCTTGGAAAGATTCTGAAGCTTTATCCCATGTTCCCCCCGTCATTAATAAGGTGGGTTCATTTTCGAGGGAACGGAGTTCGTTAGCCACATACATAGAGTTGGTCATCACCACCAATCCCTGTTTATTATTCAACTGTTTAATCAATGCCGCCGTTGTAGTACCACTATCAATAATAATGCGGTTGTGATCTAAAATACGTTCTGCTGCGCGTTTAGCAATTGACAACTTTTGTTCCGAAAGAAAATCCTCTTGCTCATCTTCAATGAGTTCTTGCGGCATCAAGATCGCGCCACCGTAACGGCGCACTAAGAAACCGTTGTTTTCTAACACCGTTAAGTCTTTACGAATCGTCACTTCCGATGTATCAAACAATTGGACAAGCTGATCAACGCTAACTTCTCCGCGCTCCAGTAATAATTGCATGATGCCGTGGCGACGCTGTTGGGTATTACGAGGCTGAATGTGTCGTTTAGTCATTTCCAAACCAAAATAGTTCCGGTTAAATTTCGGTTCGAAAGTTTATAGCCATTTAGAAAGGATGTAAATAAAAAGATAGGCAACAAAAAACCCTGTTTACGGGAAACAGGGTTTGAAGATTAAATATCAGAACTAATTATTTAACAGCATCTTTTAATGCTTTACCAGAAACGAATGCTGGCACTTTAGAAGCAGCAATTTTGATTTCTGCGCCGGTTTGTGGGTTACGACCGGTACGAGCTTTACGCGCGTTTACTTTAAATGTACCGAAACCGATTAATTGTACAGCTTCACCTTTTTTCAAACTACCGGTGATTGCGTCTAAAGTTGCTTCTAAAGCTGCTTTAGCTTGTTTTTTATTTAATTCAGCTGCGCTTGCAATAGCATCAATTAAGTCTGTTTTGTTCATGGATTAGTACCTTCTTTTTAAGAAATTTAACAGTGGCTGAATAAGGATTTTAAGATACCCTATTCAATAAACCAGAATCACTGCAGTGAGTGCAGGCAAAGCTTAATCTAAGTTGCCTTGAAAACAAAGCACGATTTTTAATTTTTGTGTAAAAAATCACACTACCGGTTAATTTTTATACAAATATTGGAAATTCCCACTTCGCGCAACTCATTTTTTAAATCAGCGATCAAATCAACGTCGTGTTTTTCAGCCTCTTTCAATGCTCGATAAATCTGCCATTGCACATCTAATTCCTGCTGAATTTCTTCCGTTTCCTTTAGTTCTGCTTCGGATAATTCACGACCATTTTGCTCGACCAATAAATCAGCAACGGTTTGCAAAGAAAGTTCACTCAACTTAACTGCTTGCACACATGAATCGCCGGCGATGACCGTATGCAACACTTCAGCAAGCCCCTCACAGGCATCCAACGCAGGTACGACACCATAAAAATCATAGTCATTCACATCGGGAATAATGTTTTCTAACTTCTCTAACTGATTTTCAAAATTAATATTGGCATCTTTAACCGTTAAGTATTCCCACACCAAATTCAAAATATTGTGATACACCTTGGCGTTTTGTGGTTGTTCTGTAATTTGGCAGAATAAATGGTAGTTGGGATACATTCGCTCACACAAACAAGCCATAAATGTCATGTGTTGCCAAGTGGCGAGATTTTCTAAACGTTTCTGAATCGGATTTCGCATCATTTTTTCTCCGCACTTTAGCGATGATAAGGTTTAGAGAGTTGATGTACGGCATCTACCAACACTTTCGGGCTTTCTTCCGGCACATCCTGATGAATGCCATGCCCAAGATTAAATACGTGACCACTCCCTTCACCAAACGCCGCTAAAATTGACCGCACTTCGTCTTCAATTCGGCCGGCAGGCGCATATAATACACTTGGATCCATGTTGCCTTGCAACGCCACTTTATGCCCTACGCGACGACGTGCCTCAGCGATATCCACCGACCAATCCAAGCCCACCGCATCACAACCGGTATCAGCAATGGCTTCTAACCATAATCCGCCACCTTTGGTAAATAAGGTGACCGGCACACGACGCCCCTCATGATCGCGAATCAAACCATCTACGATTTTGTGCATATAACGCAAGGAAAATTCCGGATATTCACGATGCGCCAACACGCCGCCCCACGTATCAAACACCATGACCGCCTGGGCGCCGGCTTTAATTTGCGCATTTAAATAAAGAATCACGCTGTCTGCCAGTTTATCTAACAAGGCGTGTAATAAGTGGGGTTCGCTATATAGCATTTTTTTAATTTTCGTAAAGGCTTTAGAAGAACCACCTTCTACCATATAAGTGGCCAATGTCCACGGGCTCCCGGAAAAGCCGATAAGGGGCACTTCACCATTGAGTTCACGGCGAATCGTGCGCACCGCATTCATCACATATTGCAGTTCTTGTTCCGGATCCGGAATAGGTAAATTTTCCACCGCACTTTTGCTGTCAATGACCCGTTCAAATTTCGGCCCTTCACCGGCGCCAAAGCTTAAGCCGAGTCCCATGGCATCAGGAATCGTTAAAATATCGGAAAATAAAATCGCGGCATCCAAAGCATAACGGCGCAACGGTTGTAATGTCACCTCACAAGCCAAATCCGCATTACGACACAAGGACATAAAATCACCGGCTCGCGCACGAGTGGCTTTGTATTCCGGCAAATAACGCCCCGCTTGGCGCATCATCCAAATCGGCGTCATATCCACAGGTTGACGTAAAAGGGCTCTTAAATAACGGTCATTTTTTAATGTGCTCATAAAACCTCATGATTTATTTTTATCTTGTTGACATAAAACAAGCGTTGCTTCAATTAATTTACGCGCAATAGTGCCATGTGGCGGCAATTCGGGCAAAGGCTGTTCGCAATCAAACCACTGGGCATCGTAGATTTCTTCCGGTTGAACGTGAATTTCTCCTGCTGCGTAATCAGCCAAAAAGCCCACCATTTGTGAATTAGGAAATGCCCACGGCTGATTGCCAACATAGCGTAAATTTTTCACTTTAATCTGTGTTTCTTCCCAAACTTCACGGTGCACAGCCTCTTCAAAGGTTTCACACACTTCCACAAAGCCTGCCAGCGTCGTGTACATACCGCCTTTGTGGCGTATATGATTTGCTAACAAAATTTGCGAACCGCGCCGAACGGCAACAATCACACAAGGGCAGATTACAGGATAAGTACGAAAGCCGCAAACTTGACATTGTACCGCCCACTCATCCGATTTTTGTTCGGTTTTGCCACCGCACTTGCCACAAAATTGGTGCGTTTGGTAAAAATGATTTAATTCAACGCCACGAGCAAGCAGATTAAATTGTTCCTGCGGCAATGACAGCAGATCACGTAAGGAAAAATACACACGCGCATCATTCAGTTGATGCTCCACGAGATATAACGGTTGCGCTGACCACTCCCCAAGAAAAAGCGCATGATGCCCTGTTAAACCTAATTCAGCCGCAGAACCAAAAGGAAGATTGCCATCAACAAGATGTATGGTAGAACCCTGTGTAAAAAGCCAAAAACCCTTGTCTTCAGCTTGAATTAATTTCATTTTTTAACACCCGTTTAAATACGTGAAAAACGCTTAAATTTTCCACCGCACTTTGTTGTTCTGAGAAGAAAAAAGTGCGGTCATTATAAAAGGTATTTTTTCATTTAGCGAATCATGCCCATAAAAAAACCCGAGGTTTAGCTCGGGTTTTTATACGAGGGAATATTATTCCGCGTGCTCGTCATCTTCTACCATGTTTAACATTTCAGTTAAGCTGGCGGAAGCATCTTCAGAGGTCATAACGAATTCAGAAGCAATTTCTTCTTCATCCACGGCCGATAGTCTTACCGGCACATCTTCATCAGCGATAACCGCTGGGTTTTTGTGACGATTTTGGTGATACGCAAAACCGGTACCCGCCGGGATCAGACGACCCACGATGACGTTTTCTTTCAAACCGCGTAATTCATCGCGTTTACCTGCTACCGCTGCTTCCGTTAACACACGAGTGGTTTCTTGGAAGGATGCCGCAGAGATGAAGGACTCGGTTGCCAAGGACGCTTTGGTAATACCCAATAATTCACGTTCAAATTCCACCGGTGGTTTGCCTTCCGCTTCACGTTTACGGTTAACGATTTTCACGCGAGCTACTTCCACTTGTTCCCCTTCAAGGAATTCGGAGTCGTAAGCTTTGGTAACAATCGCTTTACGCAACATTTGGCGTACGATAACTTCGATGTGTTTATCGTTAATTTTTACCCCTTGTAAGCGGTAAACTTCTTGGACTTCGTTAACGATATATTCGGTTACCGCGTGTACACCGCGTAAACGTAAGATGTCATGTGGTGTTTCCGCACCGTCGGAGATTAAATCACCGCGTTCTACCATTTCACCTTCGAATACGTTCAATTGACGCCATTTTGGAATCATTTCTTCGTACACTTCGCCTTCTGCCGGAGTAATCAACAAGCGACGTTTACCTTTGGTTTCTTTACCGAAGGACACGATACCGGAGATTTCCGCTAAAATCGCAGGCTCTTTCGGTTTACGCGCTTCAAACAAGTCTGCCACGCGTGGAAGACCACCGGTAATATCTTTCGTTCCCACGGATTCTTGCGGAATACGTGCTAACGGATCACCGATATGCACTTCTGCGCCGTCATCTAGGGTCACGATAGCTTTACTTGGTAAGAAGTATTGCGCTACAACATCAGTACCCGGAATAACAATATCATTACCTTTGTCATCAACCAATTTAATCGCTGGACGTAAGTCTTTACCTGCTGTCGCACGTTCACCCACGTCTTGCACCACGATAGAAGAAAGACCGGTTAATTCGTCGGTTTGACGGGTAACAGTTAAACCGTCCACGATATCCACGAATTTTACAAAACCGCTTACTTCAGAGATAACAGGCATAGTATGCGGATCCCAGTTAGCAATGGTTTCACCGGCATTCACATCTTGCTGATCGCCTTTGTTCAAAATGGCACCGTAAGGCACTTTATAGTGTTCTTTCGTACGACCAAAGGTATCCACAACGGTTAATTCGGTATTACGAGATGTTAACACTAATTTGCCTTCATTATTGGTAACGAATTTCGCATTGGCCAAACGCAATGTACCGTTGTTTTTCACTTGTACGCTAGACTCTTTGGCTGCTGCAGACGCCGCACCACCGATGTGGAACGTACGCATCGTTAACTGTGTTCCCGGCTCACCGATAGATTGTGCCGCAATAACACCCACGGCTTCACCTTGGTTAATCAGGTGACCGCGCGCTAAGTCACGACCGTAACATTTCGCACACACACCGAAGTCGGTATTACAGGTTACAACAGAACGTACTTTCACGCTGTCCACGGAGTTTTCGTCTAACACATCACACAATTTTTCATCTAATAATGTATTGCGTGGAATTAACACTTCTTCTGAGCCAGGTTTTAAGATGTCTTCAGCAACGACACGGCCTAAAACTTGTTCGCGTAGAGGTACTTTTTCATCGCCACCTTCGATTAACGGAGTCATCACGATACCTTCGTGTGTACCACAGTCATCTTCTACGATAACGAGGTCTTGCGCTACGTCAACCAAACGACGGGTTAAGTAACCGGAGTTCGCTGTTTTCAACGCAGTATCCGCCAAACCTTTACGCGCACCGTGGGTGGAAATAAAGTATTGTAAAACGTTCAAACCTTCACGGAAGTTTGCCGTAATCGGCGTTTCGATAATCGAACCGTCCGGACGCGCCATCAAACCACGCATACCCGCTAACTGACGAATCTGAGCCGCAGAACCACGCGCACCGGAATCCGCCATCATGAAGATGCTGTTGAAGGACGCTTGTTTTTCCAGTTTCCCTTCACGGTTAATGACTTCTTCCGTAGAAAGGTTTTCCATCATGGCTTTAGCAACACGTTCGTTGGCGGCAGCCCAAATGTCGATCACTTTGTTATAACGTTCGCCGGCAGTCACAAGACCGGATTGGAATTGTTCCTGGATTTCAGCCACTTCTTCTTCCGCTGCAGAAATAATTTCGTATTTCTTCGCTGGAATGACCATATCATCGATACCAACAGAAGAGCCTGACCGTGCAGCATAAGCAAAACCGGTATACATAATATGGTCTGCAAACATGACGCTGGCTTTTAAACCTAAACGACGATAGCTTTCATTAATTAATTTAGAAATCGCTTTTTTACCAAGTGTTTGGTTAAACAAGCTAAACGGCATACCTTTCGGCGCGATCATCCATAAAATCGCACGGCCGATAGTGGTATCGGTTAACGTCGTTTTGGATTCAAACTCACCGGCTTCGTTTTTCACATACTCTGTAATACGAACTTTCACGCGAGAATGTAATTCTGCTTGACCGGTACGATAGGCTTTTTCTGCTTCACGCGGGTCTTGCAATAACATGCCTTCACCTTTACCGTTCACTTTTTCGCGGGTCATGTAGTAAAGCCCCAACACCACGTCTTGTGACGGAACAATAATCGGATCACCGTTTGCCGGAGAAAGGATGTTGTTCGTAGACATCATTAACGCACGCGCTTCTAATTGCGCTTCCAACGTTAACGGTACGTGTACCGCCATTTGGTCACCATCGAAGTCCGCGTTGAACGCCGCACAAACAAGTGGGTGTAATTGAATCGCTTTACCTTCGATTAAGATCGGTTCAAACGCTTGGATACCCAAACGGTGCAATGTTGGCGCACGGTTCAATAGAATCGGGTGTTCACGAATCACTTCAGCCAAGATATCCCAAACGATGGCGTCTTCACGCTCTACCATTTTCTTCGCGGCTTTAATCGTCGTTGCATAACCACGGCTTTCTAATTTCGCATAGATAAACGGACGGAATAATTCCAATGCCATTTTCTTCGGCAAACCACATTGGTGTAAACGTAAGTATGGACCCACGGTAATTACTGAACGACCGGAGTAGTCAACACGTTTACCCAACAAGTTTTGACGGAAACGGCCTTGTTTACCTTTAATCATATCCGCTAATGATTTTAACGGACGACGGTTAGAACCGGTAATTGCACGACCGCGACGACCGTTATCTAACAACGCATCAACGGACTCTTGTAACATACGTTTTTCGTTACGCACGATAATATCCGGTGCGATTAAATCTAATAAACGTTTTAAACGGTTGTTACGGTTGATGACACGACGGTATAAATCGTTCAAGTCGGAAGTCGCAAAACGACCGCCGTCTAACGGCACTAACGGACGTAAATCCGGTGGAAGCACCGGTAATACGGTCATCACCATCCATTCCGGTTTATTGCCGGACTGTAAGAAGGCTTCCAATAATTTTAAGCGTTTAGTGATTTTCTTACGTTTGGTTTCGGAATTGGTTTCTTGTAATTCTTCGCGTAAATTTTCGCATTCCGCTTCCAAATCGATGCCGCGCAATAAGGCTTGAATGGCTTCCGCCCCCATTTTAGCATCGAACTCATCTTGCCAACGGTCTTCCGCGTCAAGGTATTGTTCTTCGGTTAACAACTGACCGCGCTCAAGATCGGTCATACCCGGTTCGATCACAATGTAAGATTCAAAATAAAGCACGCGTTCAATATCACGCAACGGCATATCTAACAATAAACCGATACGGGACGGCAGGGATTTTAAGAACCAAATGTGGGCCACCGGTGAGGCTAATTCAATATGCCCCATACGTTCACGACGAACTTTAGTTTGCGTGACTTCTACGCCACATTTTTCACAAATCACACCGCGGTGTTTTAAGCGTTTGTACTTACCGCACAAACATTCGTAATCTTTTACCGGTCCGAAGATACGGGCACAGAAAAGACCGTCACGTTCCGGTTTAAAGGTACGATAGTTGATTGTTTCAGGTTTTTTAACTTCACCGTATGACCAAGAACGGATCATGTCAGGTGAGGCTAAACCGATTTTAATCACATCAAAATCTTCAGCGGTTTTTGATTGTGCTTTTAAAAACTTAACTAAGTCTTTCACAGATTTGCTCCTGTCGGAGTTAAACTTATTCAAGTGCGGTCGTTTTTCAAAACGTTTTTAAAATCGACCGCACTTGGGCTCAATAGGGGTCAATACCCTGACTTATTCTTCGTCCAAGTCGATGTTGATACCAAGTGAACGGATTTCTTTCATAATTACGTTGAAAGATTCCGGTGTACCCGGATCCATGTGTTGGTTGCCGCTGACGATGTTTTTATACATCTTCGTACGACCGTTCACATCATCGGATTTCACGGTTAACATTTCTTGTAAGGTGTAAGCCGCACCATAAGCTTCAAGTGCCCACACCTCCATCTCACCGAAACGTTGACCACCGAATTGCGCCTTACCACCCAACGGTTGTTGAGTAACAAGACTATAAGAACCGGTTGAACGCGCGTGCATTTTGTCATCAACCAAATGGTTCAATTTGAGCATATACATGTAACCTACCGTTACCGGACGCTCAAATTTCTCACCTGTACGACCATCATAAAGGGTAATTTGACCGGAAGTCGGTAAACCACCAAGCTCTAATAAGCCTTTAATTTCTTTTTCATGAGCACCGTCAAATACCGGTGTCGCAATCGGCAAGCCTTTACGCAAGTTTTGCGCTAAACGCATTACTTCTTCGTCAGTAAAGGTGCTGAGATCCACTTTTTGTGAACCACCGCCAAGGTCATAGGCTTTCTGCATGTATTCACGCAATTTCGCGATAGATTGTTGTTGTTTAATCATCGCGTTAATTTGATCACCGATACCTTTTGCCGCCAAACCTAAGTGAGTTTCTAAGATTTGACCGATATTCATACGGGACGGAACGCCCAGCGGGTTCAATACGATTTCAACAGGTTGACCGTTTTCATCGTATGGCATGTCTTCCACAGGGTTAATTTTTGAGATAACCCCTTTGTTACCGTGACGCCCCGCCATTTTATCACCCGGTTGAATTTGACGTTTCACCGCCAAGTACACTTTAACGACTTTCAACACGCCTGGAGCCAAATCGTCGCCTTGGATAATCTTGTTGCGTTGAACTTCTAATTTACGTTCAAATTCTTTGCGTAATTCTTCGTGTTGTTCCGCTAACTGCTCTAATTGGTGTTGTTTTTCCTCGTTATCTAAGGTTTGTTCCAACCATTTAGTGCGGTCTAATTTATCTAAGGATTTCGCATCGAAACCACCGGACAACAATAGGTTGCGGACACGCATAAACAAGCCGGCTTCCAAGATCTCAAACTCTTCGCTTAAGTCTTTTTTCGCTTGTTTTAATTGCATTTCTTCGATTTCTAACGCACGTTTGTCTTTTTCTACGCCATCACGGGTAAACACTTGTACGTCAATAACGGTACCGGAAACGCTGTTTGGTACGCGTAACGAAGAGTCTTTCACATCAGACGCTTTTTCACCGAAGATCGCGCGTAATAATTTTTCTTCCGGGGTTAATTGGGTTTCACCTTTTGGTGTCACTTTACCGACCAGAATATCGCCGCCCTTCACTTCTGCACCGATATACACGATACCGGATTCGTCCAATTTACTTAATGCAGCCTCACCGACATTAGGAATATCTGCAGTAATTTCTTCTGCACCTAATTTGGTATCACGTGCTACACAAGAAAGCTCTTGAATGTGAATAGTGGTGAAACGATCTTGTTGTACGACACGTTCGGAAACTAACATGGAGTCTTCGAAGTTATAACCGTTCCACGGCATGAACGCCACACGAATATTTTGACCGAGTGCCAACTCACCTAAATCGGTAGAAGGACCATCCGCCAAAATTTCACCACGCTCAACCGGTTCACCTAATTCCACACAAGGAATTTGGTTGATACAGGTGTTTTGGTTAGAACGGGTATATTTGATTAAGTTATAAATATCAATACCAGCTTCGCCCGCAACGGTTTCGTCTTCATTGACTTTCACCACGATACGGGAAGCGTCCACGTATTGAATCGTACCACCGCGTTTTGCAATAACCGCAACACCGGAGTCAAGCGCTACCGCTTTCTCAATACCGGTACCGACTAATGGTTTATCTGCACGCAAGGTTGGAACCGCTTGACGTTGCATGTTCGCACCCATCAAGGCACGGTTCGCATCGTCATGCTCTAAGAACGGAATTAATGCTGCCGCCACAGAAACTACTTGTTGGGTAGAAACGTCCATATAGTGAATTTCTTCAGGTTTATAAAGACCTGATTCACCATGTTCACCACGACAGGTGACAAATGCATCGGTAAAGCGGAACTCTTCATCAAGATTTGAGTTCGCCTGTGCGATAACGTATTTACCTTCTTCAATCGCAGAAAGGTATTCGATTTCTTCAGTCACTTGGCCATTGACGACTTTACGATATGGTGTTTCTAAGAAACCATAGTCATTGGTACGTGCATAAACGGAAAGAGAGTTAATCAAACCGATGTTCGGACCTTCAGGTGTTTCAATCGGACACACGCGACCATAGTGAGTCGCATGGACGTCACGCACTTCAAAGCCGGCACGTTCACGAGTTAAACCGCCCGGTCCCAATGCAGAAATACGACGTTTGTGTGTAACTTCTGATAATGGGTTGTTTTGGTCCATGAATTGAGATAATTGAGATGAACCAAAGAATTCTTTCACCGCAGCAGAAATTGGTTTCGCATTAATTAAATCTTGTGGTGTCACAGCTTCCAGATCACCTAAAGACAAGCGCTCTTTCACTGCACGCTCAACACGCACTAAGCCAATACGGAATTGGTTTTCTGCCATTTCACCCACAGAACGAATACGACGGTTACCTAAGTGGTCAATATCATCCACTTCACCACGACCGTTACGAATTTCGATCAATTTCTTCATGACACTCACGATATCTTCGTTACTTAATGTGCCACTACCGGTGGTTTCTTCAATCCCTAAAGAGCGGTTGAATTTCATGCGGCCTACCGCAGACAAGTCATAACGGTCGGAAGAGAAGAATAAATTCTCAAATAACGCTTCTGCCGCTTCTTTTGTCGGTGGCTCACCCGGACGCATCATACGATAAATTTCCACCAACGCACTTAAACGATCGCTAGACGGATCAACACGTAATGTTTCGGAAATATATGGGCCGTAATCCAAGTCATTTGTGAATAAGGTTTCAACTGTGGTATAGCCTGCTTGTGCTAATTTCGCCAATACCTCAAGAGAAAGCTCCATATTCGCCGCACAAACTAATTCGCCGGTATCTAAATTGACATAGTCTTTCGCAGCAACTTTACCCACGATATATTCAGTCGGTACGTCTACTTGTTTAATATTATCTTTTTCTAATGCTTTAATATGACGAGCAGTAATGCGACGACCACGTTCCACATACACTTTGCCATTTGCTTCAATATCAAATGCTGCCGTTTCACCACGTAAACGTTCAGGCATTAAATTCATCAGCAATTTATTATCTTTAATTTCGAAGACAACTTTATCAAAGAAAAGATCTAAGATTTGTTCAGTGGTGTAACCCAATGCACGTAAGATAATCGTTGATGGTAATTTACGACGACGGTCGATACGGGCATATAAGTTATCTTTCGGATCAAATTCAAAATCCAACCATGAACCACGGTAAGGAATAATACGTGCGTTATACAGCACTTTACCTGAAGAGTGAGTTTTACCTTTGTCACTATCAAAGAATACACCCGGACTACGGTGTAATTGAGACACGATAACACGCTCAGTACCATTAATAACGAAAGTACCGTTATCGGTCATTAATGGGATCTCACCCATGTAAACTTCTTGTTCTTTAATATCTTTGATCGTGCCTGGCGCGGCATCTTTATCATAGCTAACTAAGCGTAATTTCACACGTAACGGTGCCGCATAAGTGGTACCACGGATTTGACATTCACGCACATCAAACACCGGCTCGCCTAGCCTATAGCTAACATATTGTAATTCGGTATTTCCATTGGTACTAACAATTGGGAATACGGAGCGGAAAGCGGCTTCTAAGCCTTGTTGACCATCCGGATCTCTTTGAATAAATTTTTCAAAAGAATCAAGCTGGATTGTTAATAAATAGGGAATATTTAAAACTTGCGGACGTTTGCCGAAGTCTTTACGAATTCGTTTTTTCTCGGTATAGGAGTAAACCATAGGGTTCCTCTGCTTGCTGTTCAGTGACCCACAATCAACACGCAATATTTGTGACAAATATTGGTGATAATGTATTAGATACCGTTTTTAGATGACCGCACTATGAACCTTACTTCTTTAGTGGGTAGCTCAAATTAAAATGCTTTGTTTAACTTGAGGAAACAAAAGTAATCAAACGGCAAATTTACTTCTGTTTTTGATAGCACAAAATGGCTGATGGTCACCCACCAGCCATTTAGCCTGAGAAACAGGACGAAATAAAATCAAAATTATTTGATTTCTACTTTCGCGCCAGCTTCTTCTAATTCTTTCTTAAGTGCTTCTGCTTCAGCTTTAGCAATGCCTTCTTTCAATACAGCCGGTGCAGATTCAACTAAGTCTTTAGCTTCTTTCAAGCCTAAACCGGTTGCACCACGTACTGCTTTGATTACTGCTACTTTGTTAGCACCAGCTTCAGCAAGAACTACGTCGAATTCAGTTTTTTCTTCTGCCGCTGCTGCTGCACCACCTGCTGGAGCTGCTGCTACTGCTGCCGCTGCTGAAACACCGAATTTTTCTTCCATCGCTGCGATTAATTCAACGATTTCAGTTACAGATTTAGAAGCAATCGCTTCAATGATTTGTTCGTTAGTTAATGACATAACAATCAATTCCTAAAGTAAATAAAGTTAATTGGATGAAGAAACGCTTGATTAAGCCGCTTCTTGTAATTTGTCGCGTAATGCCGCAAAAGTGCGAACAAGTTTGCCTGCCGCAGCTTCTTTCATTGTGCCCATTAAACGTGCAATTGCTTCGTCGTAAGTCGGTAATGTTGCTAAGAATTCAACATCTTGGATCTTACCTTCAAAGGCTGCACCTTTAAGTTCAAACTTATCGTTTGCTTTTGCAAATTCTTTGAACAAACGTGCTGCAGCACCTGGATGTTCAGTAGAGAATGCGATAAGTGTTGGACCGGTAAATGTGTCTTTCAAACACTCGAATTCAGTGCCTTCTACCGCACGACGTAATAAAGTATTACGAACAACGCGCATAGAAACACCCGCTTCGCGTGCAGATTTACGCAATTCGGTCATTTTATCTACTGTCACACCACGGGAATCCGCGATCACAGCAGAAAGGGCACCTTTGGCTGCTTCATTTACTTCGGCAACAATTGCTTGTTTGTCTTGAAGATTTAATGCCATTGGCTGTTAGCTCCTGAATACACTCCGATTGCTCGGAATTTAAATACCTAATAAAACAACTATTAGGACGAATTCGGTGCACAGAAGCAAGAAAATTCTTATTCTGTTCACCATCTACGTAGGATGATTAAGATTGCTCCCCTACGGTCTTGGACGGGGCTTGAATGAGGTCAAGCACCAACCAGAAATGCTAAACCGCAAATAAAATACGGTCTAAAAAGGACGGAAATTATAACGGTCGAAATAACATTTGTAAATGCCTGATGATAAAAAATCACCAATTCGACAATGATAAATGTCCGAAAAAATAACCGCACTTATAAAAGTGCGGTCATATTTCATCGTATTTCTACGGATTATAGTGAAGCTTGATCAACAGCTACACCGGCACCCATTGTAGTAGAAAGACTTACTTTCTTAATGAAGATACCTTTAGATGTTGCAGGTTTCGCTTTAGTTAAAGCAGCTAACAACGCTTGAAGGTTTTCTTTCAATTGTACTTCAGAGAAGTTTGCTTTACCGATAGTGGTGTGGATGATACCGTTTTTATCGTTACGATAACGGATCTGACCGGATTTAGCATTTTTCACTGCTTCAGCAACGTTTGGTGTGACAGTACCCACTTTAGGGTTTGGCATTAAACCACGTGGGCCTAATACTTGACCTAATTGACCAACAACACGCATTGCATCAGGAGAAGCGATAACAACGTCAAAGTTCATTTCGCCTTTTTTGATTTGCTCAGCTAAATCTTCCATACCTACTAAATCAGCACCAGCTTCTTTAGCTGCTTCTGCGTTTGCACCTTGGGTGAACACAGCAACACGAACTTCACGGCCTGTACCATGTGGTAATACAGTTGCACCACGAACGTTTTGGTCAGATTTACGAGGGTCGATACCCAAGTTTACTGCAACGTCAACACTTTCAACGAATTTAGCCGTTGCGAATTGTTTTAATACCGCGATCGCTTCGTTGATTTCGTATGCTTTAGTAGAATCTACGCCAGCTTTGATTGCTTTCATTTTTTTAGTCAATTTAGCCATCGTATTATTCCTCCACCACTAAGCCCATAGAGCGAGCAGTACCAGCAATTGATTTCATTTTGGTTTCGATAGACGCGCCAGTCATATCTGCTGCTTTAGTTTCAGCGATTTGACGAACTTGATCTAAAGTTACTTTACCCACTTTATCTTTGTTCGGTTTACCGGAACCAGATTTGATACCTGCAGCTTTTTTCAACAATACTGCTGCTGGTGGAGTTTTGGTAACGAAAGTGAATGAACGGTCTGCATAAACGGTGATAACAACCGGAATTGGTAAACCTTTTTCTAAGCTCTCAGTACGAGCGTTGAATGCTTTACAGAATTCCATGATGTTCACACCTTGTTGACCTAACGCAGGACCAACCGGTGGTGATGGGTTTGCCATACCAGCTGCAACTTGCAACTTAACGTAGGCTTGGACTTTTTTTGCCATTTTAGTTTCCTCTGAATGGGTAATAACGCTATTACTAGCTCCCCTGTTGTTAAAAAGGGTTGCATTCTAATCAAACACAACCGGTTTTTCAAGTAAAATGCCGAAAAATGCACCGCACTTAAAAAGTGCGGTGGAAAATTCAACCATTTTACTAGTTATTCTTTTCTACTTGACCGAACTCAAGTTCAACCGGCGTAGCACGACCGAAAATAGATACAGACACTTTTAAGCGGCCTTTTTCGTAATCCACTTCTTCAACTGTACCATTAAAGTCTGCGAATGGACCTTCGGTTACACGCACTTCTTCACCCGGTTGGAAGGTTGTTCTTGGTTTCGGTTTATCGCTGTTTTGTTCCAAACGATTTAAAATGATATCCGCTTCACGATTGCTAATTGGCGCTGGTTTATCCGGTGTACCGCCGATGAAACCCATAACGCGTGGCACGCTACGCACTAGATGCCAAGTATCATCGTTCATTTCCATTTGTACTAACACATAACCAGGGAAATATTTGCGTTCACTTTTGCGACGTTTACCTGCCACATTTTCCACGACTTCTTCTGTTGGTACTAACACTTCACCGAACTGTTCTTCCATATTGTGAAGTTTGATGTATTCACGCAATGTGGTCGCTACGCGCGCTTCAAAACCGGAGAACGCTTGCAACACATACCAACGTTTTTTATTTGCGGTTTCGGTCATTTTAGAATCTCCAGTCGGTTAAGAAGGTAATGATGCTAACGATAATTGAATCCAAGCCCCAAAGAATTAAAGACACAAATACGGTCACGCCAACAACAATAAAGGTGGTTTGCGTTGCTTCCGGACGGCTTGGCCAAACAATTCGACGTAATTCAGTACGGGCATCTTGAAAGAAACCAAGAGCTTTTCTGCCTTGATTGGTTGTCGCTGCAACCCCTAAAGAGATCAACAACAACACGATAACCGCGACAACGCGAATCGGGGTGGAATATTGATCTTGGAAATAGATATTACCAAATGCACTCGCAGCAATAATCGCAACGGCTAACAACCATAAAAAAATGTTTAATCCTTTAGACTTTTCAACCACAGTCTCAGATTCATTTTTCTTTTTCTCAATCTCTAATGCCATAAAAATTTATCCATTATGTAACTTTAAAAAATAGGGATCCTTTTTCGAACGCAGGATTATAGCAGCTAATTTTCCAGTTTCACAATTAAAAATTGCGCATTTACACAAGTGCGGTCGTTTTTCAGCGTGTTTTTAAAACATCGTCAAAAATCCACCGTACTTTTTACCACAACTGATACAACGCAATAATAAAGGGCATACTAAACATACAAAGGAGGGTGGTAACCCCATAAATGGCACTGGCTTTTTGCGGATTATTCCCAAAAATTAACGCCATTTGCGTGACCGTGGAAGCCGCCGGGCTCGTCGTTGCCAAGAAACTAATCAAAGCGATCGTTTCACCGTTTTGTACCCAACCTGAAAAGCCGCAAAGTTTAACGACAACCATTAAAAACAGCGGAATCACTAACAAACGCAGAAACGTCACCAAATAAATTCGTTTAGACGAAAAAAGCTCCCGTAGTGGAATAGAGGCAATCAGCATGCCGGCAATCAACATGGCATTCGGACCGATAAACATCCCGACGGAAGACAACGTACCATTGATGGTATCTGGCAGTTTAATTTGAAAGGCAAACATTACTAAACCCATCATGATCGACCAAATGTTGATATTTTTTAGCACCATTTTCAGCGTTAAATTGCCTTTGCCGGCAATAATCAGGCGACAGTGCGTCCAAAACATAAACGTTTGCACGATGATAAAACAACTGGCGTAAACCACCCATTCTTTACCGAACAATCCCATCACCAACGGAATAATCAAATTACCTGAATTGGCATAAATGGATGCCGCATGCTCGATAGGATCCAATTTCAGCGTTCTCTTTAACACCGCACCGATAATCACCAGCATGCCATGTAAAAACACTGCCATACCAAAAGACAGCATTAATCCCTCTAGAATTTCCGGTGTATATGAAATCTGAAAGGCCTCAATCATGACGGCGGGGCTGATGATATACAAACCGATAATAGACAATGGCTTGCTGTCTTCTGATTTCAGTAATTTGGCTTTTACCAACCCATAACCCATTAAGACAATAAGCGTGAGCTCAACAATTTTGCTACCAAGAATAAATGCGATATCCATAGAATACTTCGTCAATAAAAGGTCTCCGCCTCGTTTAAAATGGAGTTATTTTTGACCCATCACTTTTGCCCAATTCACCGCCGTTTCAATAGCGTTTCGGGCTTGTGGGCTATTGCGCCAACAAGTTGAACCCGTGATTTCAGCACCTCTTTGGAGAATAAAATCAGGACTGGTCACTGCTAGTATTTTGACGTCATCTAATCCCATTTCTTCCAAACGCTTTAAGATTGTTGCACCGATACCTTTTTGAGATAAAAGGCTACGTTTTTCATCTTCACTAAATGGCATAGTATGTCCTCATAAGATAAAAAATGCGGTGAAAATCCACCGCACTTTGTTCCACGTTATGCTTCCGCCTTTGGTTTAATCACCGCATAAATCACACCGGTGACGACGGAACCTATGGCGATAGCCGCAAGATACATCAACGGCTCAGAAACAAACGGTACCACAAATAAACCACCGTGCGGCGCTTGTAATGCAATGCCTAAACTCATGGAAATGGCGCCTGCAGTCGCACCACCTAGCACACTACTGATAATCACACGAAGCGGATCGGCCGCCACAAATGGCAATGCCCCTTCGGAGATAAAACAGAAACCAAGCACGAAAGAGGCTTTACCCGCATCACGTTGATTGGAGGTGAATTTACTGCGCGCTAACCAAGTGGCAATCGCCATGCCGATTGGCGGCACCATGCCTGCTGCCATTGCCGCTGCCATTGGGGTGTAAACCTGAGAGGCGATCATGCCCACGGAGAAAGTATAAGCCGCTTTGTTTACCGGACCACCCATGTCGATACACATCATGGTGCCGATAATCACACCAAGCACCATGGCATTCACATCGCCCATGGATTTTAGCCATTCACTCAACGCCGTCATGATTTTCGCGACAGGCGGGTTAATGAGATAAATCATGGCTAAGCCGACAATAAAAGACCCCAATAACGGCAAAATTAAGATCGGTTTAAGGGACATCAGGCTTGGCGGTAATTTAATCACATCATTAAGTCCTTTCACCACATAACCTGCAAGGAAGCCGGCGATAATGCCACCTAAAATCCCCGCACCTGCGGTCGTCGCCAACATCCCGCCGATTAACCCCACGGCAAGTCCCGGACGGTCGGCGATGGAGAACGCCACATAACCTGCAAACACCGCGATCATTAAGTGGAACGCCGCGCCACCACCGATATCCATTAAGGCTTTCGGCAAGCCGCCCGCGATATTTTCGTCTTTGAACGCTTCAATACCGAACATGAAGGAAATGGCGATAAGCAAACCGCCTGCCACCACCAACGGCAACATGTGCGATACGCCTGTCATCAGATGCTTATAGACGCCTTTCTTCTCGCCGCGCTCTTCGGCTTTCGCCGCGGACGTTGCGCCGCCTTCGTAAATTTTGGCTTCTTTAAAGGCTTTGTCGAATTCTTGCGCAGTTTTCTTCAACGCAAGTCCGGTAGAGGTGCGATACATTAATTTGCCTTTGAATTTATCCAACGGCACGTCAATATCCGCCGCCACAAACACCAAATCCGCTGCCACCACTTCTTCTGCCGTGATTTCATTGCCCGCGCCCACTTGTCCGCGGGTTTCCACTTTCACCTGCCAGCCTTGTTGTTTGGCGTAAGTTTCGATGGCTTCGGCAGACATGAACGTATGCGCTACGCCTGTCGGGCAAGCAGTCACCGCCACAATATTTTTCATTTTACCGTTAGAAACGACCGCACTTTCAGCAGGCGGAACATAATCCTGCGCCTGTTGAATGGCCGTGTCTAACAAGTTTTCGGGTGCGTTGAAATGTTCGTCAATTTTTGCCAAAAACACTTTTTTGCCATTAAATCCGGCATTATTGGGTAAAACATTCCCCAAAACGATGATCAAATCCGCCGCCTCGGCACTGTCCACGATTTGATGTTGCACTTGCGCAGTTTTACTTAGCATTTCACGCAATAGAAAGGCTTTGGCGTTACCCAAATTAGCGGATGGAGTTAAATAAATATGCATAAGATTATCCCTCAATGACAGTAATGTTGACATTGTTTAAAATTGGTTCAAGCAAAGTGCGGTCAGAAATGCCCACGTTACTTTGCGACACGGCAAAAGCGGACACCGCACTGGCAAAGGCAAGAGTGTCTTTTGGCGGAAGGTCGTTAATTAAACCGTAAATCAAACCCGCCACCATAGAATCGCCCGCGCCCACGGTACTCACCACGTTTTCGCATTTTGGCGGTTGTGCTTGGATCACAGCCTCGTCACTTAACCATAAAGAACCATTCGCCCCCATGGAAATAATCACATGAGCAATGCCCTGTGCTTTCAGTTGCTTCGCCGCTGCAATGATGTCGTTCATCGTTGGCAATCCATGCCCGATCCATGCTTCTAATTCGCGATGATTCGGTTTCACCAACCAAGGTTGTGCGCTCAAGCCCGCAGTTAGCGCTGCATTACTGCTGTCTAACACGACTTTTATGCCCGCCTGATGGAGTTGTTTTAGCCAATCGGCAAACAAGTCCGGCGTCACGCCACGCGGCAAGCTGCCACACACGGCAACGATGTCGAAGGATTTGCAATACGCAAGAGAATCCGCCACAAATTGTTGCCACGCACTTTCACTGATTTCATAACCTAAAAAGTTGAGATCAGTAACATCCGCGTCGGTTTCGGTAATTTTCACGTTGATTCGGGTTCTGCCCGGCACGCGTTGGAATTTGTCTTGTAATCCCAGTTTGTCGAATAAGGTGACAAAATCCCCTTGGTTGTCTTCGCCGAGAAAACCGCCCACAGTGACGTCAATGCCCAAATCTTTTAACACTTTCGCCACGTTAATGCCTTTACCCGCAGGAAAAAGCCCGAGGGTTTCCACGGTGTTGACTTCGCCCAATTCGATACGTTTTAAACGCCCGACCAAGTCATAAGCGGCGTTTAAAGTGATAGTTGCGACGTTTGCCATCATTATTCCCCTAATCCTGCGTTAATTGCTGCACCGATACCCTCAATAGCTTGTTGTGCTTGCTCCCCGGTGGCCACAAAACGTAAACGGTGGCCTTTCACTACACCTAACGCCACCACTTTCATCAGACTTTTTGCACTGACCAACGGCGTATCGCGATCGAGATTTTGTACGGCGATATTGGCGTTATATTTTTTTACTTCGTTCACTAACACTGCCGCCGGACGGGCGTGTAATCCGTGTTCATTTTTTACTTCAAAAACGCCTTCCACGGATTCACTCGGATTTTCCACCGCACTTTCACCACTTGGCGCAGAAATTGCCGACGCAACTTGCTCTATCACTTCAATGGTGTCCGGTTCGCTTGGTGGTACCGCAGAAATAGTTTCGCCAAGCCCTGACGCAATCACCTTACCAATAGCTTCAACTGAAGCTTGTGCGTCATCGCCCTCCGCCACAAAACGTAAACGATGACCTTGCGTCACGCCCAAGGCGACAATTTTCATCAGGCTCTTAGCGCTCACCGGTACACTGGCGCGCGTGAGGTTTTCCACAGTAATTTTAGACGCGAATTTTTTCACTTCGTTAACCAAAATGGCGCTTGGACGGGCGTGTAAACCGTGCTCGTTACGAATAGTAAAGGTGCCGACAACGCTGCCGGCAGCCACAGACGGCACGGCAGACGCAGTTGATGTCGCCTGTGTCGCAGCTTGCGGAATCGCCTTGCCATTTAATGCTGCAGCAATCTGTGCGCTGTCGCCGTTTAACAAGATTTGCTGTACCTTGGCATCTAACAGACGGGCTAAAGTTTCGTCAATTTGCTCGTTTGCATAAGCCACCGTCACCACGCCATGCACGATTTTATTATTTAAATTAAACGCCTGTTTTGCACGACTGAACGCCAACCCATTCTTTTGGTTTCCTACGGCGGCATCGGTCACCCATAGACCTTGCGCCAACGGCAATGCCGGATTGGCAATGACTTCCGAAACGTACTGATGATTGACCGCACTTTGTTGTTCTAATTTGCCGGCGTTAATGGCGATTAAGGTGAGCAAACTGCTGGTGTCCACATCTAAGCTGATGTTTTCATCAACCACATTAAATTCATCCGCTTCACCCATTAAAATGGCGCGGAATTTTTTTACATCGGTGAGCGTGGCCAATTTTGCGGCCGTGTCTTCATCGCCGAGAACATGAGTCAGTTGACGCAATAATGCCAAATGCTCGTCAGAACGCGCCGCAATGCCGATCACCACATAAGCAATATTGCCTTCGCCCCATTCAATCCCTTGTGGAAACTGGAAAATCTGCACGCCGGTATTTTTTACCATGCCACGGGTTTCTAACGTGCCGTGCGGAATGGCGATGCCATTGCCTAAAAAGGTCGATGTTTGTTGCTCGCGCCCTAGCATGCCTTGTAAATAACCGCTTTCCACATAACCGGCCTGCTCTAGTGCGTTTGCCGCCAGCGTAATGGCTTGCTGCTTATTATCGGCACTCGCCGCCAAATGAATGTTACTTTCGGGTAAATTAAACATTCTGTCTCCTTGTTTCTACGAGGGTATAAATTGGGTACTGAACAATGCAAAAACCTTTCAGCTAAGATTTAAAATACAAAAAACTGCCGGTAAAAACCGACAGTTTTGTAAATTATTTTCCGGTGCACAATTTGAGTAATTGCTCGGAACCTTGCACGATATATTCGTCATTTTCAGACCGCACTTTGTCTTTTTTCAAATCTAACATGGCGTCATAAATACCTTGGGTCACGCTCGGCGCATCGATAAGACTCCAGCATTTTGTATTCAGTTTGCCAAAATTATTTTGTAACGCAGAGGCATGTACAACGCCGCTGTAATAGGCATAAACATCGGAATCCTGTCCTTGTGGGCTATACAATTTTTCTTTGATTTGTTCAACAGGCACAAGAATTCGACCTAAATACCAATCATTGGCGCCACTGGCGAAAGAATTCACATTAAAATCGCTGTGCACGCGCCCTTGGTAGGTTGCGACCGTAGCCTCATACGCGGTGGCGTAAGATTTTTGGTCAATTTTATCTTCGTCTAAGTCAATGACCGTTTTTTTGTCGCCTATGAAAGGCACATACGAGGAAAGGGAACAAGCGCTCAATAAAGAGGCTAGGAAAAGAATGGAAAGTTTCTTAATCATAAAAATCCTTGAATTTCGGTGGAAGAAAACAAACTAACTCAAGCGTGGCGCTCATTATACTGTTTCTCTAGCATGCAATAAATAGCTCACGATTATTGCACGTTAAACTGCTGCAACTCATCCAATGTGTTGATATTGGTAAACGCCGCCTTATTTTCTGAAAAATCCACACTCACAGCCTCATTTTGGCGCATAAAATGCAACATTCTGCGTTCACCGGTAGCCAAATAAGCCGCAAGTTTCTCTTTTAAGCTACGCGCCATTAAACAGAAAGTAGGATGTTCACGCTCACCATCATGCACATACGCAATAGAAACGCCGTGAAAATCCACCGCACTTTTTAATTTTTCCAGTAAATTGTCCGGAAAGAAGGGGCTATCACAAGGCACAAATAAGACAAAATCCGTCTCAGATCGTTCCAGCGCGGTCAAAATCCCACTTAACGGCCCTTGAAAGCCTTCGATATTATCGCCAAACACCGGCAATCCGGCGACAGCATAAATCGCCTGATTGCGATTGGCGTTAACAGAAATGTGTTCCACCTGCGAATGCAGGCGATCATAAATAAATTGAAATAACGGTTTTCCCTGCAGGGGCTGCAAGCCTTTATCGACACTGCCCATGCGTTTTGCTTGCCCGCCGGCTAAAATGACTGCGCTAATTGAAATTGTCATGCTTCTTTGTTTTCTTATGAAGTTAATTCAAGTATGATCCCGCCCGTTTATCTCACAATAATAAGGAAATGCGTATGAAATGTCATCGCCTGAATGAAGTGTTGGAACTTTTACAACCTTACTGGTCTAAAGACCCCGATTTATCATTAATGCAAATTATGCAAAAAATTGCCGACGAGACGGGATTTGATAAACCTCTCGCAGAACTATCTGATGAAGTCATCATTTACCACCTAAAAATGGCCGGCAAAGATAAATTCGAGCCGATTCCCGGCATTAAAAAAGATTACGAAGAAGACTTTAAAACCGCGTTATTAAAAGCGCGCGGTATTATTAAATAAATCGATTATTAAGGATAACAAATGAAAAAATGGTTATTTTTAGCGCTGACAGCAGCGCTATCTGTTTCTGTTCAAGCAGCTAACTTAACGGAAGGTAAACAATATGTGGTGGTAGAAGGGCAACAACAGAGTGCACAACCGGAAGTATTAGAGTTTTTCTCTTTTTATTGCCCGCATTGTTATCACTTTGAAACCCAATTTCACATTCCACAAAAAATTAGCGAGAGCCTGCCGGAAGGCACGCCATTCAAGCAATATCACGTGGATTTTTTAGGTCGCCAATCTGAAAATCTCACGCGCGCGTGGGCGTTGGCTATTGCAATTAAAGCGGAAGAAAAAGTCAAACTGCCATTATTTAAAGCAGCACAAGCCAATACATTGAGTTCTATGAACGACATTCGCCAAATCTTTATTGATAACGGCATCTCTGCCGAACAATTTGACGGCGGTATCAATAGCTTCGCGGTAAACGGTTTAGTCTCCAAACAGCAGCAGTTAGTGGAAAGATACCAAGTGCGTGGTGTGCCCGATTTCTATGTAAACGGTAAATATCGTGTAAACATGGAAGGCTTGGCGCATGATGAAAACACTTTTGTGACCGAATACGTCGAAACCGTAAAAGGTTTATTGCAAAAATAAACAAAAATTGGTTTAATGCCTGCCGATTTTTATTTTCGATACCTATTTTAGAGGATTATATGGCTGAGAGTTTTAGCGTAACCCGTCGTTTTTTTGACGACAAAAACTACCCGCGTGGCTTTGCCCGTCACGGTGATTACACCATCAAAGAAGCACAAGCTTTAGAACAATACGGACAAGCCTTCCGCGCATTAGATTCAGGCGAACGTAAGCCGGTAACCAAAGAAGAAAAAAGCTTTGTTGCATTCTGTCGTGGTGAACGTGCTGCGGAAACTTTCTTCGAAAAAACCTGGCATAAATATCGTAGCCGTATCTCCACCAACAAACGCCTTTACACCTTATCCGGTGTGGTTGGCGTGGACAATCTGGACGACTACTCGGCAGACTAATCACTTAAACAACAATCAGAAGGCTTGGGATTCCGAGCCTTTTGTTTTTACGACCGCCAATCCCATGAATGCTATGCTTAATTTACCCGTTGATCGTTACGCCAAATTGCTCGAAGAAAAGCAACAAAAACTGACCGCACTTTTATCGCCATTTGATGCACCTGATTTACAGGTGTTCGCCTCGCCAACGCAGCATTTCCGCATGCGGGCAGAGTTTCGAATTTGGCACGAAGGCGATGATTTCTATCACATCATGTTCGATCAACAGAGCAAACAACGTTATCGGGTGGATAATTTCCCTATCACCAGCGAACTGATTAATCGCATGATGACGGCATTGTTACCGTTGTTAAAACAGCAAATGGTATTACACCACAGACTGTTCCAAATCGATTATTTAAGCACGCAAAGCCAACAGATTATCGTCAGTTTGTTGTATCACAAAGCCTTGGATGAAAATTGGCAAACCGCTGCGCAAACCTTGCGTTCACAACTCCAACAGCAAGGTTTTAACGTGCAAATTGTCGGGCGTGCCAGCAAGCAGAAAATTTGTCTGGAACAAGATTATGTAGATGAGATCCTACAGGTACAGGGCAAAGACTACATTTATCGTCAAGTGGAAAACAGCTTCACGCAACCAAACGCGGCAGTAAACAGCAAAATGTTGGAATGGGCGGTGGATTGCACGCGTAACAGCTATGGGGATTTATTGGAGCTTTATTGCGGCAACGGCAATTTTTCTATCGCGCTGGCACAAAATTTCCGTAAAGTGTTGGCCACAGAAATCGCCAAACCGTCCGTGGCTGCGGCACAATTTAATATTGCCGCCAACGAGATAGAGAATTTACAGATTATTCGCATGTCTGCCGAAGAATTTACCCAAGCCATGCAAGGCGTGCGCGAATTTAATCGACTAAAAGGCATTGATTTGAAAGCCTATGAATGCAACACCATTTTCGTCGATCCGCCACGCGCCGGCTTAGATGCGGAGACCGTTAAACTGGTACAACAATATGAGCGCATTTTGTATATTTCCTGCAACCCGCATACGCTGTGCGACAACCTGAAAACACTCAGCCAAACCCATCGTATTGAAAAAGCCGCCTTGTTCGATCAGTTTCCTTACACGGAACACATGGAAGCGGGCGTTTGGTTAGTGAGAAAGGGATAAACATGAACATCCAACTGCTCTGCGAAACCAAAACACCGCAAAAACCAACCGCACTTTTTGCTGAAGCCGGCTTAACACATGATCCGAATAGCCCGTTGGCGTTAGTATGGACAGAAGCGGAAGGCACAGAACGCTTGGAATTACGCAAATTAGACGAGCCAAAATTAGGCGCAGTGTTTGTGGATTTTGTCGGCGGTACTATGGCGCATCGCCGCAAATTTGGTGGCGGTCGCGGTGAGGCGGTGGCAAAAGCGGTAGGCATAAAACAAGATAATCTGCCGACGGTGATTGACGCCACGGCAGGTTTAGGGCGTGATGCCTTTGTATTGGCGGCGCTCGGTTGCCAAGTGAAACTGGTTGAACGCCACCCAGTCGTACGTTTGTTGTTACAAGATGGCTTACAACGTGCTTATGCCGACGAAGAAATCGGCTCATGGATGCAACAAAATATGCAACTGTTGCCTTATCAACACATCAATCAACTGAATCCTGACAGGGATTTCGCTGATGTGGTGTATCTCGACCCGATGTACCCACACAAAGCCAAAAGCGCTTTGGTGAAGAAAGAAATGCGCGTGTTTCAACATTTGGTCGGTGCCGATTTAGATGCGGACGAACTACTTGCGCCCGCACTCCAACTCGCCCGTCAGCGCGTCGTGGTCAAGCGCCCTGACTACGCTGATTTTCTCGCGCAAAAAGCACCGCACTTTTCACGCGAAACGAAGAATCACCGCTTTGACGTGTATGTGAAACACGACTGAGCCGTTCTATTCCACAAAATAATGAGGAATAAAATGGCTGTCGTTGCCGGTGACGGCGGTGAAATCTTCGCGCAAGCCCATGCCGCATGCCACATCGCCCACCACCCAAGAACCAATGACCGGATACATTCCGTCAAAATTCGGTAACTCAAATTTCTGCTGATAAATATAGCCTGCATTGGCATAGAAATTTGAATGTTCACTGCCTTTGGCGGCAAACTCCAAGCCGTTATTCTTTTCATAATAAAATACGTTAGCCCCTTCGCGGCCTAATAACGGTTTTTTCACCCAAATGGCGTTGCGATCCGTAATGTCGTGTCGATTAAAATAGGTTGGCAATAAATACGGATGGTTCGGGTGTTTTTGCCACAGTTTAGCGAGCAGGGCTTTATTGCTCAGTAACAATTTCCATGCCGGTTCAAAAAATTGCGTTGCACTGTTTAACATGTGCGGTGCGTATTCAGTGGTTGTCATCCATTCTAACGGATACAATTTGAACAGCGTTTCAATGGGGTGGTTATTGAGATCGACAAATTGTTGCGTGTCGCTATCGTAGCCGATGTTTTCAATGGTCAATCGGTGAATATGCCAACCGGCGTTATAGGCTACATCCGCAAGATAATCCAAATTGCCCCAATCTTCCCGTCCGGCATCCGCCATCGCCGCAAAATGGCAACCGGTTTTGCCGCTTTGCTGTTGCAACACGGAAAAACGGGTAATCAATTCTTCATGAATCCAGTTGAATTGATCGCGATTCGGTAAGCCTTCCACTTGCTCCAACCACTGCCATTGCACCACTGCGGCTTCCAGCAAAGAGGTCGGCGTATCGGCGTTATATTCAAACATTTTGAGATTGTCGCCGTCATAGCCAAAATCAAAACGCCCATATAAGTGCGGTGCGTTTTCACGCCAAGATTGTTCAATCAGATTTTTTTGTAAATCGGTGAAGCGATAGTGCTCGTAATCGCCTTGTTTTACTTCATCGGCGACAAAATCCATGCACATAGCATGCAATTCGTTGGTAGCATCTTCGATTTTGTCGATTTCCGACAATGAAAATTCATAGGCAACATTGTCCGACCAATAATGCGAGCCATCAGTAGAAGGCAGATTGTAATAATCAAAACCCACCTCAAGCAGCTGTTGCACCATGTCGGGACGGGTTGGAATACCGGTGATACGTTTCATGATTAACCACCACCACTTTTACTGGTGTTACTGCTACTAAACCCACCGCGTGAAACAGGTTTACTGTTTGCGCTGCCGACGCCACCCTTAACCAACACCGGTTTCCCCACAGAATGGTTACCTTGCGGTCGAATAATTTGCCCTGTTGGGGTCGAAACGGCACGATTATTGGGATTGTAACTCGGGCCTAGAAAACCACTCATGGCTTTGGCGATCATGTAGCCTGCCGCCGCCCCGGCAATGGCACTGCCGATAGAAGGACCTTCATCGCCGCTGGCTGTGGTAGTTGGCGTTGCATTATTGTCGCCGGCAACTGCGTTATTTTCACTGCTCGCCACGCTGCCATTGTTATTTGCCACAGGACCCGTGTTTGCGCTTTGAGATTTATCCTGTTCGCATAATTCCGGTCTAATCCAGTCAGCAACGCAATCATCTAAGCTGTTGTACACATCCCGTTGCACTTCATCTTCCGAGCAACCACCTAACAGCGCCACTACGGATAATGTCACTAAAATTTGATTTTTCTTTTTCATCATAAACGTTACTAGAAAGTTTTTACTTTCTCCTTTTCATCGTATCTAAAAGACGTTTTCTGTCATATCAAAACATTGAGTCTGAATGGCGCTATCATAGCACAGAGTGGCTGCCTCGATGAGTGTGAAAGAGAAATTAACCGCATTGAAAATTCAGTTAGGAAGCGCAAACGGAATGCTGCCCAACATTAGCAACAGTAAAAGCAAAATAAAAAACACAGAAAAAAACTGACCGCACTTTCAGTCATAGCCCAAAGTGCGGTCAGTTTTAAAAACGTTTTTTAGAAAAAACGGCGAACCTTTTAGATTCGCTGTCACTATTATTCCATTTCAAAAGTTTCACTACGTTGTCGTTGAGGCAATACGAGAGATAAGCCGATACCAACCAGTGCCGGGGTAAGCCAAGAAAGGGAATACTCAGCAAACGGCAGATGGTGAAGGAAATCCGTTAACCACGCTAATTGATAGTGATCTGCAATGACTCCGGCAAGAGAAATCGCCGTCACCAACGCAATGGTAAGTTGCATACCAATTTTGGATAACGCAACAAATTTATTCACGATAATCAGCAACACAATGGCAATCGTGATCGGATAGAGCACTAACAACACCGGAATGGAATATTGGATGATTGCGCCTAAACCTAAATTTGCGATCCCAAAACCAATCAAGGTAAACAGCGTGGCGTAGGTTTTGTAACCCAACTGCGGAAAACGCTCACGGAAAAACTCAGAAACGGCAACAATTAAACCCGCTGTCGTGGTAAAACAGGTCATGGTCACCATCACAGCCAAGAAAATTTGCGCATTAGCCCCAAAAATTGCTTGTGTTGCTTGAGAAAGAATATACACGCCTTTGTTCGTGTCAGATGCCATCACATCCGCGGGCACAGGGAAATGATTACCCAAATACGCCAAGCCGATATACAGCAAACTAAAGCCTAACGCCACCACAAGACTCACTAGCCACACCGTAGAAACATATTCCTGTTTATTTCGGAAACCGAGCTGCTTCAAGGTTTGTACCGCGACCACACTAAATGCCACGGAAGCCAACGCATCCAGGGTGTTATACCCTTCAATGAATCCGGTGCCAAACGCAGAGGTCGCATAGTCGCCAAGGGCAGAAGACGGCGTCGTATCACCGTATTGGAAAAAGCCTAATGTGACTAACAATACGATAAGTAGGGCGAAAATCGGGGTCAAGATGCGGCCGATACTGTCGAGAATTTTGGACGGATTTAACGCAATCAAATAGGCCGCAATAAAATAAATCACCGTAAAAATAATCAACCCGGTAGCACTAAACGATGCCGACAACATAGGTGCTACACCCACTTCATAGGCCACCGTTGCCGTACGCGGAATCGCAAAGAACGGCCCGATGGAAAGGTAAAGCGCGACTAAATACAAGGTTGCAAACCAAGGAGCGATTTTTATCGAAATTTCATACACATAACCTTTCGGGTTAAGCGCACCAATCACCAAGGTGAGAATAGCGATGCCCACGCCGGACAACACAAATCCACTAATCGCTTGCCAAAAATTCTCTCCGGACAACACACCTAGGCTTGGTGGAAAAATCAAATTTCCTGCGCCGAAAAACATTCCAAATAACAGTAAACCTGTCAACGTTGCTTTTTTTATCATAATTTTATTCTTCTCTGTAATTAAGGTGGCGGGAGTATAACACCCTAAATAAGACCGTCAAACGTTGTACAAAAAGAAAGGTGCAACGTGGACAAAATAGCCATTTAATGCTGTTTTTTTAGACATTAAAATTCAAAAGTGTGATCCGCCTCCCTGTTTTTAAATTTGATTTTTGTACACTAAAGATGTGTCGAAGGATCGACAAACTCTCTACTAGGGATTTCGGTAACAGCCTAAAGCAATGGGTTGCCAATATTTTAATAGCGGTGCATGAGAAGATGAATGTCTCTCATGCAATGGGTCACATCCCGAGGGTAAAGTGCGGTTGGAAACGTCAACATTTTTAACCGCACTTTTTTATCAAAACCACCGTCTCAGGTGGTTTTCTTTCGTGAATTGTATACGTTATCAAAAACATTTGCTGAGAAAATGCCGTTAAAATCCACCGCACTTTATTCCTCAAATACCATAAAAAAGAGCAACACAGTCTAGCCATGTTGCTCTTTGAAACGTGAAATCAATTTAACTTATTTCTTCTTCGGTCTTTCCCAACCTTGTACGTGTTTTTGCGGCACACGAGTGGTCACCAGCTCATCTTGTTTCACGTTACGGCGAATGGTGGAGCCGGCACCAATCGTCGCACCGCTTTCAATTGTCACCGGTGCGATAAGTTGGCTGTCGGAGCCCACAAAGACGTTATCGCCGATGGTGGTTTTAAATTTATTGGCACCGTCATAGTTACAGGTAATCACGCCTGCGCCGATATTACAATTTTGACCGATTTCCGCATCGCCCACATAGGTTAAGTGGTTCACTTTAGAACCTTTGCCGATTTGTGCTTTTTTTATTTCCACAAAGTTGCCCACATGGGTGTTTTCTGCCAGTTCGGCGCCCGGGCGTAAGCGGGAGAATGGGCCAATAGCCGCATTGGCGCCCACGGTGGCATCTTCCAGTACAGAATACGGTTTAATTTCCACGTCATCGCCGATGTCACAGTTTGTCAGCACGCAGCCGGCACCGATTTTCACGCGATTTCCCAACCGCACTTCGCCGTTTAAAATCACGTTAACATCAATTTCAACATCCTTGCCGTGAGTCAAGTTACCACGCAAATCAAAACGCTCAGGATCTAACAGCATCACGCCTGCCAACATCAGTTTATCCGCTTGTTTACGCTGAAAATAACGCTCCATGCGCGCTAATTGTTGACGGTTATTAATACCTTCAACTTCCATAAAATCCTCAGCTTGTACTGCAACAACAGCACGCCCATCACGATTTGCTAGCCCAATGACATCTGTAATGTAATACTCGCCTTGCGCATTATTATTGTCTAACTGAGCAAGCCATTTCTTAAAACTCGCGCCGTCAGCAACCAAAACCCCCGTATTGATCTCACGAATCTCCCGTTGTTCCGGTGAGGCATCTTTTTGCTCCACAATCCCAATGACTTTACCGTTTTCACGTAAAATTCGGCCATATCCTGTTGGGTTATCCAATACCACCGTTAAAACAGCAACGCCATTTTCAGGCTTGGCATTAATCAACTTTTGCAAGGTTTCAGGCGTGATCATCGGTCCATCGCCGTACACCATCAAAATATTTTCGTCATCCGCAAAAAACGGTGCAGCCTGTTGCATCGCATGCCCTGTGCCGAGCTGTTCTGTTTGCAAAACCCAATTCACCGGTTCCGCCGCCAAACGCTGTTGCATTAAATCGCCACCGTGTCCGTAAACCAAATGAATATTGCGCGCGCCAAGTTGTTTCGCTGTGTCAATAACGTGTTTCACCATCGGTTTGCCCGCAATCGGATGTAAGACTTTGGGTAAATCGGAATACATGCGGGTGCCTTTGCCGGCCGCCAAAATGACGACGCTGAGTGCTTGAGTTGTCATAAAAATGTCTCTTTTGTTCGCTAAAAATTGCGCACTAGTATATCATTCTTGCCATTTCGAGTTAAGTTAAGGATAAGCCGCCATGCAACAAGAATATTATCTCGGCATCATGTCCGGCACCAGTTTGGACGGTGTGGACATTTCGCTAATGGCATTTGGCGAACAACCGCAATTTATCGCGGCACAATTCACGCCAATGCCCGCAGAATTACGCCAAGATTTATTGCAATTAATTTCGCAAGGCAGTTCTACATTGCAGCAACTGGGCGAATTGGATCAGCGCTTAGCCTTGCTATACGCTAACGCGGTCAATCATTTTCTCACCCACCACCAACTGCAACCGCAGCAAATTCGCGCGATCGGTTGCCACGGACAAACTGTTTGGCATGCACCGCAAGGCAATTTTCCGTTCACCATGCAATTAGGCGACATGAACCTGCTTGCTGCGCGCACCGGCATTGATGTGGTCGGGGATTTCCGACGTAAAGATATGGCATTTGGCGGGCAAGGCGCGCCGTTAGTGCCGGCGTTTCATCAAGCGTGGTTTTATGATGAGAATTGGGCAACTGTGGTACTGAACATCGGTGGTATCAGCAATATATCCATCCTCTTTCCCCATCAACCAATTATTGGCTACGACACCGGCACAGGCAATGCGCTGATGGACGGTTGGATCGAACGCCATCTCGGAAAATCTTATGATGCTGACGGGCAATGGGCGCGTAGTGGAAACGTGCGAGCAGAATTATTGACGGAAATGTTGAAAGAACCTTATTTCCAACTGCTCCCACCGAAAAGCACCGGGCGTGAGTTATTCAATCTTGCCTGGCTTGAAAAAACATTAGAAAAAACCACCGCACTTTTAGGCGAGATTCCACCACAAGACGTACAAGCCACTTTGTTGGAATTTACCGCACAAAGCATTGCACTCGCATTAAATCAACTTGAAACGCCATTACCACGCCGGTTGTTAGTCTGCGGCGGTGGTGCAAAAAACAGCTTGCTGATGGCGCGATTACAAGCGCTATTACCACAATGGCAATGCCGCCCGACCAATGATGAAGGATTGGATGTGGATTATGTAGAAGCTGCCGCCTTTGCTTGGCTGGCTTATCGCCGCATACATAACCAACCGTCTAACTTGCCAAGTGTGACCGGCGCCCAATGTGCGGTCAGTTTAGGCGCAATTTTCCCTGCGGAGACACAGGCATGAGCGAACAGAATTTATTAAACAGTCTTGAAAAAATGTTAAGCGAACAACGTAACCCGAACACTTTGCACATTGATGCTTTATCATCGTTAGAGGTTGTCACGCTGTTAAATCATGAAGACAAACAAGTGGCTTTCGCCGTGGAGAAAAATTTGCCACAAATCGCACAGGCGGTAGAACACATCGTGGCGGCATTTCAGGCGGGCGGACGCTTGGTTTATATGGGTGCCGGCACCAGTGGTCGCCTTGGCGTACTGGATGCGTCCGAATGCCCGCCAACGTTTGGCGTGTCGTCAAGTATGGTGGTGGGCTTAATTGCCGGTGGCGAAACTGCCTTACGCAATGCCGTGGAAGGAGCAGAAGATAATCGCAAAGCAGGCGAGCAGGATTTACGCCATATTCATTTCAGTAACAAAGACGTACTGGTGGGTATCGCTGCCAGTGGTCGCACGCCTTACGTCATCGGCGGCTTAACCTATGCCAAACAACTCGGTGCTATCACGGTTTCTTTGGTCAGCAACCCGAACGCTATCATGAGCGAAATAGCAGACATTGCCATCACCACTGCGGTCGGCCCTGAAGCACTCACCGGTTCTAGCCGTTTAAAATCCGGTACAGCGCAAAAAATGGTGCTGAATATGCTCACCACCGCTGCCATGATTCGTCTCGGCAAGTGCTATCAAAATCTTATGGTGGACGTACAAGCCACTAACCAAAAACTCAAAGCGCGCGCCATTCGCATCGTTATGCAAGCGACTGATTGCGACCAAGCTACCGCCGAACAAACCTTACACACCACCAATGGCAATGCAAAATTGGCGATTATGATGCTGTTGAGCAGATTAGATAAAGCGCAAGCAGAAGCTGTTTTAGCGCAGAACAAAGGGCGATTACAGGATGCGTTGGCAGAGTAAAAATGCAGAGAAAAACGACCGCACTTTAATACCATATAAAAATAAAAAACGTGAGCTTATGGCTCACGTTTTTCATTTATCTCATACGGTTAATATAAGCTGAACGCTTGTAGATAAGGCAATTTTCCGCGTCTCATCATATTTTCGATACCGCTTTGGTGATCATTGCCGAAACCACGTAATTCAAAGGTCACGCCGATGGCATTATCATAAAAAATCTCATCATTTCTTTGATTTTGACGGTTTGTGACATAACGTCTTGCTCCCACACCAACACTCCAGCAACACGTGTTATATTGCAGACCAAGGTATTGTTCTACCGGTTTTTGCAAAGAAAGATCTTGGTAATAACGCCCAACGATTGCCCAGTTATCCGTTAATTCCCAACCGAATTGAATCCCTAACTGATTAATGTCTTGGTTATAGCCTTGAGCATTAGACGTTAAGTTTTGATCGATATATTCTTGACTCACATAACGATAATTTAACTGAATGACATTATGGTTCATTGGGTTAAATTCGATGCCGGTATTTGCTAAAGAAATTTGTTTTAACTGTTGGTCGTATTGAAAACTCGCACGCCAGTGCCATTGTTCATCAATCTTCCAGTTAGACTCAACCGCCCAGGAAGAAGATAAACCGGAGGTTTTATTACGCGGATCATCGTCAATGCGTGAAGATTCCAAATAATAGGTTTGTCCGGCGGCAACATTAAAACGCTCTTCTTTGTTTTCATCAAAGAAGCGCATCGTTCCGCCAACCGTCACTTGGTTGACCGAAGCAATTCGGTCTAAGCCGCTGTAACGGCGATCGCGGAACAAAGAGAAATAGTCTTGTTGCAATAATGAAGAATCGTATCCAAAGCCAAGGTACTCTGAATTTCGTTTCGAGCCGATATTGCTTTGGTTTTTATAAGGGCGATACAAATATTGCACACGCGGCTCAAGGGTCTGTGTGTAGCCGTCTAAGAAACTCTTGTTGCTCGCCAATACGGTTTGGAAATCTGCTTTAAATTGTGGAATTACACGAGTAACGCTACGTTCAACATCCTCGGCAGCCGCTCCCTTACCCCGCTTTTGTTGGTAATGGGTCGCATATAATTTGGTTTCAAAATTTGCGCTACCATAACGATTTGACAACGTACTATTTAAACTTGGCTCAAGGTGAAAACGCCACGCTTTTGGCATGCTTGCACTGTCATTATCAAAGCGCACCGCTTGAGAAAAGAGTTTAAAATCGAGCTTATCGTCAAGCAAACCGTTTTGGTAATAATTGAAATCAATTTGCGGTAACGCACGATAAGGCCCAACATCTACTTCATCAAAAATTTGGAATTGTTTGGCGGAAAGGGCGATATTGTAGTTCGGTTGATAATAGGCTAAACGCGCGATTTGATTCGTATAGCCATCGGTGCTGCTACCATAGTTGGAATCAATATCAGTAAAATAACGTTTGTCACTCACTTTGGTGTAATCAATATCTAAGCGCCAATCCTGTGCAAACGCCGCATTGTGTTTCCAATGGAATAAATGACGTTTACGGTTATCGCTGACATAATCACTTAAGCGGTCATCATTCAAATATTCACCAGCAATTTGCCCTTCACCCAAGGCACTAAGGTAACGAAACTCACCGTTAACTTGCCAACCACGGCGAGACATATATTTTGGCGCAATCGTGGCATCAAAATTCGGCGCAATATTCCAATACACCGGTTGGGCATAGAAATAACCGTCACGGCTGGAATGTCCCACAACCGGCACAAGTAACCCGGAGCGACGGCGATCGCCAATTGGAAGCTGTAAATACGGTGTATAAAACACCGGCACGCCATGTACGCGTAAACGGGCATGCCACATTTCCGCATATTCTTCTTTTACATGTTGACGCATTTCATTGGCGTAAATAGACCAAGAATTATCGTCCGGCAAACAAGAGGTAAAAGTGGCATTTTTCATCACGCGATAGTCATCACGCAATTCTACACTTTCTGCCGCGCCACGGCCTTGGCGATCCACTAATTGATAATTGGCATTTTGAATATCCGTATCTTTGTTGTTTAAATGCACTTTCGCATCGTCACCCAAAAGATTAATTTGGTTGTCCCGGTAATCAAAACCGCCACGGGCAAAGGCATAACGTTCTACGTTATCGCCTGCACCTGTCTGTTGAATCTCCACTTCCGCAGATTGCAAATGGCGAACGCCTTGCTTGATATCTACGTTGCCTTTATAAACACCGCCGTTAGATTGGTTGATTTCCGCACTGTCCGCCTCGATGTAAATCGGCAAATCATTTGGATTTTCGGACACCACCTCACCGCTAAAGTGCGGTACGCCGGATAAACATTGTTTTGCTAAATCGGCGGCACTTGTTGCGCTATAAAGTGCGGTCAAAATTGACAGTGAAATTAAGGTATAAGCATTTTTCTTCATTGGACAACCATTTTTCTAGCCAAATAATGGCGTGATTATACGGGAAAATAAGGGGGATCGCACTGTTTAATCCGGCGATTTACAGTGGCATTCATTCCAGTGATCATTCACCAATCCCATGGATTGCATAAAGGCATAACAGGTGGTTGGACCGACAAACACAAAACCGCGTTTTTTTAACGCTTTTGACATTTCAATAGACGTTGGCGTTTGTGCCGGCACCACCGAAAGCTCGGGGACATCATTCATTTGCGGCTGATGATTCACAAAAGACCAAATAAAATCACTGAAATTCTCACCGCACTTTTTCATGGCAAGAAATGCCTGCGCATTTTTAACAATGGCTTCTAGCTTTGCTCGGTAACGAATCAATCCTGGATTTTGCATACATTGATCAATGTCTTCAGCCGTCATTTGGGCAACTTTTTCCGGATCAAATTGAAAAAAAGCGTTTCGATAATTTTCTCGCTTTTTCAAAATCGTAATCCAAGACAACCCCGCTTGCTGACCTTCCAAACATAGCTTTTCAAATAATTTCTGCTCATCAAATTGCGGCTTGCCCCATTCCTTATCGTGATAATCTCGATAAATTGGCAACTCCTCCGACCAAGAACAACGTTTTATCATACCTCCTCCCTTTATTTCTTTTGCCTCATATTACCTCTCAAAAAAGGTCTAATCATTCTTTTAAAGGCATAAAACCTAACTTCTGAAAGAAACGACTGGTCATTCATTTCATTGATTTGAATTATAAGAAAAAACCACCTCATACAGAGGTGGTTTTTTTTGTTTAAAGTGCGGTCAGAAATTAAAGAATTTCTTTCGCTTTAGCGACCACATTATCCACCGTGAAGCCAAAGAGTTTGAACAATTGGTCTGCCGGTGCGGATTCACCGAAGCTGTTCATACCAACGATACGACCGTTGAAACCGACGTATTTGTACCAGAAATCGGCAATGCCTGCTTCAACAGCCACACGTTTAGTTACCGCACTTGGCAATACGGCTTCGCGATAAGCCTCGTCTTGTTTGTCGAACACGTTCGTACTTGGCATTGAAACCACACGGATTTTTTTGCCTTCTCCAGTTAATTGTTCTGCCGCTTTCACCGCCAATTCCACTTCAGAGCCGGTCGCAATGAAAATCAGATCCGGCGTGCCGGCGCAGTCTTTTAATACATAAGCACCGCGCGCCACGTTAGCTAATTGCTCAGAAGTGCGGTCCATTTGTGCCAAGTTTTGACGGGTGAAAATTAATGCGCTTGGGCCATCGGTTCTTTCAATCGCTGCTTTCCAAGCAATGGCAGATTCTACTTGGTCGCAAGGGCGCCATGTGTTCAAGTTCGGAATTAAACGCAATGCGGAGGTTTGTTCAACCGGTTGGTGGGTTGGACCGTCTTCGCCTAAACCGATGGAATCATGGGTGAACACGAATAAGCTGCGTTGTTTCATTAGTGCTGCCATGCGAATCGCGTTGTGAGCGTATTCCATGAACATAAGGAACGTTGCGCCATAAGGAATGAAACCGCCATGAAGCGCAATACCGTTCATGATTGCCGCCATACCGAACTCGCGTACGCCATAGTTGAGGTAGTTACCATCCACGTTTTGAGTCGCGCGAATCGGTTTAGAACCGGACCAAAGCGTAAGGTTGGAACTTGCCAAGTCGGCAGAACCGCCAAGTAATTCCGGTAACACTTTTGCATAAGCTTCAATAGCATTTTGTGAGGCTTTACGGCTTGCAATGCTTGCCGGGTTCGCTTGTAAATGCTCAATAAACGCCTGAGATTCTTTTGCCCAATCAGCCGGAAGGTTTTTCTCCATGCGGCGGGTAAATTCAGCAGCCAATTCCGGATAGGCTTTCGCATAAGCAGCAAATTTTTCATGCCATGCTTTTTCTAGCTCTGAGCCTTTCGCTTTTGCATCCCATTGTGCATAAATATCGGCTGGGATCTCAAACGGTGCGTAATTCCAGTTTAGTGCTTTACGGGTTAATGCGATTTCTTCATCACCTAATGGTGCGCCGTGGCAATCGTGAGAGTTAGATTTATTCGGGGAACCGAAACCGATAATGGTTTTACAAATAATTAAGGTCGGTTTGTTGGTTTCCGCTTGCGCTTGTTTAATCGCCTCAATAATTTGTGTCGGGTTGTGACCGTCGATTGCCGGAATTACTTGCCAGCCGTAAGCCTCAAAGCGTTTTTGTGTATCATCGGTAAACCAACCGTCAACATGACCATCAATAGAAATGTTATTGTCATCGTAGAACGCAATTAATTTACCTAAGCCCAAGGTACCTGCTAAAGAACAAGCCTCGTGGGAAATCCCTTCCATTAAACAGCCATCGCCCAAGAAAACATAGGTGTGGTGATCCACGATGTTATGACCTTCACGGTTAAATTGACCCGCTAACGTTTTCTCTGCAATCGCCATACCGACTGCGTTGGTGATACCTTGACCTAGTGGGCCTGTAGTGGTTTCAACACCGGGTGTATAACCAAACTCTGGGTGTCCCGGTGTTTTGGAATGTAACTGACGGAATTGTTTTAAATCTTCAATAGATACATCGTAACCGCTTAAATGCAACAAGCTGTAAATCAGCATGGAACCATGGCCGTTAGATAACACGAAACGGTCGCGGTTAGCCCATTGTGGGTTAGTTGGGTTGTGATGTAAAAAATCACGCCATAATACTTCTGCGATATCCGCCATGCCCATCGGTGCGCCCGGGTGACCGGATTTAGCTTTTTGCACCGAATCCATACTTAAAAAGCGAATGGCATTGGCGAGTTGTTGACGAGTTGACATTGTGCCTCCTGATTGAGATAAATTGACAAAATAGGGTGTGCTCATAAAAAAGTGCGGTCAGATTTTTCAGCGTTTTTAAACACGGAAAATGTCCACCGCACTTTTGCTTAATACATAACTAATAAACCATTACCATTTAGACAGTAACATCTCTTCTAATTTGCCTTGGTCAACGGCAAATTTACGAATACCCTCGGCCAGTTTTTCCACTGCCATGGCATCACTGTTATGTTGCCAATAGAATTCAGCTTCGGTTAATGGTTGCGGTTTGGCTTGCACTTCGCCTTGGAAACCCAGTTTTCTCACCACTGCATTTGGTGTTTCGTGTAGGGCTTTTAATAGTGGCGGAGCAATAGTTAAACGGTCGCAACCGGCTAATTCAATGATTTCGCCCACGTTACGGAAACTGGCGCCCATCACCACGGTTTTATAGCCATATTGTTTGTAGTAATTGTAAATTTTGGTCACAGAAATCACGCCCGGATCTTCTGCCGGCGCATATTCTTTTTTATCGGTGTTAGCTTTATACCAGTCTAAAATACGGCCTACAAATGGCGAGATCAAATAAACACCGGCTTCTGCACAAGCGCGTGCTTGCGCTTCGGAGAATAATAAGGTGAGGTTACAGTTGATGCCTTCTTTTTCTAGGACTTCCGCAGCACGGATACCTTGCCATGTAGAGGCGATTTTAATCAAAATACGATTTTTATTAATGCCTGCCGCTTCATATAACGCAATTAGTTTTCTTGCTTTTGCAACGGTCGCCTCGGTGTCATAAGAAAGACGTGCATCCACTTCCGTAGAAACGCGACCCGGCACTAATTTTAAGATTTCCAAACCAATGTTGACTGCCAATTTATCTTCTGCATCAATAAGTTGCTGTGCTTTGTCTTGACTTTGTTGTTTACCATAAGCAATTGCTTCATCAATCAACGCCGCATATTGAGGTAGCGCCGCTGCACTCAGAATCAAAGATGGATTCGTCGTGGCATCTTCAGGTTTATATTGACGAATGGCATCAATGTCACCGGTATCGGCAACAACAACGGTAAGTTCGCGAAGAGAATCTAACTGGTTAGTCATAATGTATTCCTTTATTTGGAGGGTGGAAAAACGAGTTGAATCGTTAAGATAGCTATCTTTGCGCATAGCCAAAAAGTACTAGGAATATACCCCCACTTAGCCCAGAAAGCAACTTTTAAGACGTGTTCTTACGTAATGAAATCAATAGGTTTCATCTTATAAAATAAATGTTAATTCGGTGGATTTTTATCATTTGATGGCTTAAGTAAAAAAACGACCCGCACTTACATATAAAGTGCGGGTCGTTTTTCATGTATTTATTAGCAGAATAGAAATTAATTGGTTTTTAATTGATTCCAATATTTTTCATAAATATCTACCGCGGAGCCTACATCGCTTTGGATAATGCCTTTTTCCACTTCCGCTGCCGGTGGGAATAAAGTTGGATTTTCCGCCATAGTCTGATCCAACAAGGCTTTCACCCCATTATTTGGCATGGAATAACCCAACCGTTCCAACACCACTTTGGCATTTTCAGGACGCAATAGGAAATCGATGAATTTATAGGCATTTTCGACATTTTTTGCGCTTTTTGGAATCGCGTAATTATCCATCCAGAAAATCGCGCCTTCTTTCGGATACACAAAAGCAATTTTGTCATTTTCTTTATGCGCCAAATAGCCGGAACCATTCCAAATCATGCCTAATGACACCTCGCCTTGCACATAAGGCAGTTCCGGCGAGTCGGAATTAAACACCGCCACATTCGGTAGCAGTTTCACCAAGCGCTCATAAGCCGCTTTAATCTCTTCTTCATTGGTGGTATTCGGCGATTTGCCATCTAACAATAACGCAACATGAAATACTTCACGCGCATCACTGGTCAGCAACACTTTGCCTTTGTATTCCGGATTCCATAAATCCGCCCAGCTGGTGATTTTGCTTGGGTCAATATCTTCGGAATTCACCGCCAACCCGGTCAAGCCGTAAACATACGGCAAGGAATACTCGTTGTTCGGATCGAAGTCTTTATGCAATAAATTGTCGGGAATTTGTTTGAAATTGCTTAACTTACTGTGATCGAGCTTTTGCAACATGCCGTCTTTCGCCATTTTGTTCACATAATAGCTGGATGGGAATACCAAGTCATAACCGGCGTTATCAGAAATCAGTTTGAGTTTGGCATACATTTCTTCGTTGCTTTCAAAGGTGGAATAAATCACTTCAATACCGGTTTCTTTGGTAAATTCAGCAACAAGACTGGAAGGAACATAATCGGTCCAGTTATAAACATACAGTTTTTCTTGCGCAAAGGCGGTGGTGGAAAGGAGAGTCAGCGTCAAGCCGAGGGTTTTAAGCGTTTTTGCAAACAAATTTTTCAATTTATTGTCCTCCAAAGCTAATCATAGCGAGTGGTTAATTTTCATAAAGGAACTGAGTAAAAACTCAGCGGGCAGTATAGCAGATTTTAAACGCTTGTCCCGTGCTTTCGGGCAAACCGGGCGAAATTTTACAGCATAAAGTGCGGTGAATTTTCAGGTTGTTTTTATGTAAAACGTTACAGATTCTTACCGCACTTAGGCTGACTCAATGGCATCACCAACCGTCAAAATCCATGATGTGTGATCAACCTCCCTTTCCCCTTGCTTATAAGCGTTGTAGAATAAAAATTATCCAATCACAGCAAAGGGATATTGTTATGAAACACCTTCACTTTTCTTTCAAATTCACCTTACTTGCTGGCAGCCTTGCTTTACTTACCGCATGCCATTCCATTATTTATCACCCCACCAAAACCATCGAGCAAATCGAACCGGAAAAAGGTTATCGTCTGGAAAATGCGATGCAACAGGCGTTGCAAAAAGAAAATTTAGTGATCGTCGCCTTTTCCGGCGGTGGCTCACGGGCAGCTTCTTTGGGTTACGGTGTGTTAGAACAATTCCAACACGCCAGCGTACGTCCAACTGAAAAAGGCGATACCTTGTTACAAAATATTGACGTGGTGTATGGTGTCTCAGGCGGCTCCGTGCTTGCCGCGTATTTTGCGTTAGAAGGACAAGACATTATTCCGAAATTTAATGAGTTCTTTTTGAAAAAGAATTTCCAGAAAAAAGTCATTAACGAAGTCCTTTCTGTAAGCAACGTCCCTCGCCTTACCTCCCCACAATTCGGACGTAGCGATTTGTTACAGGAGCAGCTCAATCTCGCATTGTATGGTGGGAAAAAATTTGCCGACCTTGAACAACGTAAAGGGCCCTTTGCCGTCATTAATGCCACCGACATGACCGCAGAACAAAAAATTTCCTTTACACAAGATTTCTTCGATTGGCTTTGCTTGGATCTCAATGATGTTGAAATCGCCCGCGCCGTGGCTGCATCCAGTGCCGTGCCGCTAATTTTCTCGCCAATCACACAAAACAATCACGGCGGCACCTGCCATGCGGAAAGCAAAAAAAACTTGCTGATGCTGACACAACCGAAAAATCGTCTGTTGTTGAGTAATTTTGAAGCCATGAAAAAACGTGTTGCACGTTACCAAAACAGCGCGGAAAGACCGTATTTACATCTGGTTGACGGCGGCTTAACAGACAATCTTGGCCTAGCCAGTTTATTGGATGTGTCGAATTTACTCAGCATGCGCAAATTATATGCTGAGCTTAAACACTACAATTTACGCAATATTGTGGTGGTCAACGTCAACGCACAAAACGAGCGCACCAGCCACATTGATAAATCTGCCGACGTACCGGGCATCAAAGAAGTGGTGAACACGGTCATTAATGTACCGATTGATAAAACCACGGAATCTACGGTGAAATACTCACAAAAATTTGCCGAACAATGGAACGCTTATGCTAAGCGTAAAAAAGACGTAAAAATTAGAATTTATTTTGTGAATTTGAGTTTGAAAAATCTACCGGAAGGACAGTTGAAAAATGACGTCCTCAACATCGGTACCTCTTTCTATTTGCCGGAGTCTGACGTGGATAAACTGCGCGAAGCCGCTAAAATTTTATTGCAACAATCAAAAGAATATCGCAAGGCATTGAAAGCGTTGCAATAAACAAAACGCAAAGTGCGGTCAAAAAATACACCCATTTTTGACCGCACTTTATACTTTTATGGATGCCAATAAAAAAGTCATTGGACGATATCGCCGATTTCTTCTAGTATGATGCATCATTTTTAACCTTATAGAAAAAGCATGACCCGAATCAACCTAGTGCCACCTGCCGAATTATGCGATCAACATTTACTCGCCGAACACCGCGAACTCACTCGCATTCCCAATGCCGTCGCCAAAGGCAAATATCATTTAAAAGGACAACCAGCAGAGTACAAACTCGGCGAAGGCCACGTTCGTTTCTTCTTCAACAAAATGGCTTTTTTGAAAAAACGCTACGATCTTCTGCATGCCGAATGCAAAGCGCGCGGCTTTAACGTGCAATACATTTGGAATGAAGAGTTGCCGCAAGATCCCACGTTATGGCAAGATTACGAACCCACAGAAGCAGCCCTCGCGCTCAACCGCGCACGTATTCAAGAACGCATGCCGGCAAAGGCGAGATTTACGCCATATAAAATTCAGGTAGAAAAATAACCGCACTTTTTCGTGTGTTTGTTCAAATATTGACTTCTCCCCCTTGCGTAGTAATATGCACCCACTTTTCATTACAGGCGTTTATTTATGCTAGCGTTTTCACATCAAGAACATATTGAATCCTATTATTCTGTCACCCGTAACCAACATTTCGAGTTACCGCCATTAAATCAAAAAGAATCGGCTGACGTGTGCATTGTCGGTGCAGGCTTTTTCGGCTTATCCACGGCATTAGAACTTGCCGAACAAGGCAAAAGCGTAATCGTGCTGGAAGGCGCGCGGGTTGGCTTTGGCGCATCTGGGCGTAGTGGTGGGCAAGCCATTAACGGTTTTGAAGACGGCATCGATGAATATATCGAACAAGTAGGCTTAGAAACTGCCCGTAAGCTATGGCAAATGTCCTTAGAAGCCATTGATATTATTGATGAACGCATTGCGAAATACGGCATTCAGTGCGATTGGAAGAAAGGCTATGCAACGTTGGCGCTCAACGAGCGGCGCATGGAGGATTTAATCGCCATTGAAAAAGCCAGCCACGAGATTTTCGGCTATCAAAATATGCAGCTATGGGACAAGGCAAAACTGAAACAACATCTCGGCAGCAAAATTTATTGTGGTGCGTTGTATGACAGTAATTCTGGGCATTTGCATCCGCTCAATTATTGCTTAGGTTTGGCAAAAGCTTGTTTGGATTTGGGCGTGCGTATTTATGAGCAATCGCCTGTGGTGGATTTACGTGAAAAGGCGACAGAAATTGAAGTGATAACCGATCAAAGCGCTGTCATCGCCAAAGATGTGGTGCTGGCAACCAATGCCTACATCGCAGCCTTGCCGAAAAGCATTCACCACGGGATTGCACGCAAAATTCTGCCGGTAGAAAGTTTTATCATCGCCACCGAACCGCTTGATCAAGCCACCGCCGATTCCGTGATCAACAACGGTATGTCTGTGTGCGACAGCAATTATTTGCTGGATTATTACCGCCTAAGCGCCGACAACCGTTTATTGTTCGGTAGCGATTCCAGTTCCGAGAAAAACATGATTGAGGTCATGCGACACAATATGTTGCACGTTTTCCCACAGTTGGAAAACGTTAAAATTGATTACGGTTGGAGCGGCCCTATCGACATGACCATCAATTCCAATCCGCATTTCGGACGCATTTCGCCGCATATCTATTTTGCCCACGGCTATTCCGGCCACGGCGTGGCGCTCACCGGTTTGGCGGGACGTGTTGTCGCAGAAGCCATTTTAGGTAACGACGAACGCTTGGCTATCTTCACTAAATTAAAAGTGCCTTCAATATTCGGCGGCAAATTAGTGAAGAACCTGGCATTAAAAATCGGCGTGAACTATTACCGTTTCTTGGATAAATACCGTTAATCTGACGCCATTATTTTATTTCTTTTGGTTATACGATAGAGAAAATGATTATTTTATCGTGCATAAATTTACTGTAATAATTGACCGCACTTTTGGTCTTATTAAGTCAATTTGCAAGAGAGGAATAACTGATGAAAAAATCCATTTTCGCAAACGTATTACTGTTATCCGGTTTGGCACTGGGTATTACCACTCAAACCATGGCGGGTGAAATTTCTGACCGTGTAGAAAAAACCAAAACCTTATTAGTGGGCACCGAAGGCACTTATGCCCCTTTCACCTTCCACGATGACAGTGGCAAATTAACCGGTTTTGATGTGGAAGTCATTGAAGCCGTAGCACAACGTTTAGGGTTAACCATTCAATTTAACGAAACCCAATGGGATTCTATGTACGCAGGTTTAAACGCCAAACGTTTCGACTTAATCGCCAACCAAACCAACCCAAGCCCGGAACGTTTGAAAAAATACCTTTACACTGCGCCGTATAACTATTCCACCGCAGTTATCGTGACCAAAGAAGGTGACGATAGCATTAAAACCTTTGAAGATTTAAAAGGCAAAAAAGCGGCACAATCCTTAACCAGTAACTACGGCAAAATCGCCAAAGCTAACGGGGCAGAATTAATCGTGGTGGACGGTTTGGCACAAGCGTTGAAACTAATTGCGCAAGATCGCGCCGAAACAACAGTGAACGATCACTTGGCTGTTTTGGATTACTTCAAAAAGCAACCAAATGCCGGTTTAAAAATTGCCGTAAAACGTGACGAAAAAGTGCCTTCCGGCTTCGCCGTATTAAAAGGGGAAGAACCGCTGATCGAAAAAATCAACCAAGCATTGGAAGAGTTAAGAAAAGACGGCACCTTGAAACAAATTTCAATCAAATGGTTCGGTGATGACATTACTCAATAATTTCCTCGCGTCACTTCCCTTTATGAATGCAGAAAGAGCTGATGAGGTCATCAGCTCTTTTTGGCCTATGTTGGAAGCCGCCATTGATAAAACCATTCCGCTGGCGGTGATTTCTTTCTTTGCCGGAGTCGCTATCGCGTTAGTTGTGGCGTTGATTCGCATTGTGAAAAAGCCAAATCTCGGCATGCGTTTATTGCAAATACTTTGCCGTATTTATGTTTCCACCATTCGCGGCACGCCGATGTTAGTGCAGATTTTCATTATTTTCTACGGGCTACCTGAAGTGGGCATTAAGCTCGATCCGTTCCCCACCGCGATTATCGCCTTTTCCATTAATATTGGCGCTTATGCCTCGGAAACCATTCGCGCGGCGATTTTATCCATTCCGAAAGGACAGTGGGAAGCCTCCTATTCCATTGGCATGAATTATTATCAAACCTTCACTCGCACCATCATGCCACAAGCCTTACGCGTATCGGTGCCGCCATTGGCAAACACCTTTATCAGCAACGTGAAAGATACTTCTTTGGCGTCGTTAGTGTTAGTGACGGAAATGTTTCGCGTGGCACAAAACATCACCGCAGAAAACTATGAATTTATTATGATTTATAGCGAAGCCGCACTGATTTACTGGTGCATTTGTTTGATTTTATCCTTTGCACAAGACCGCTTGGAACAACGCCTATCCCGTCATCTCAAGGCTTAAGGAAATCACATGTTAGAAGTGAACAACATCCATAAAACATTTAATGGCAATCCAGTGCTCAAAGGGATCGATTTTCACATTGAAAAAGGCGAAGTCGTGGCGATTCTCGGCCCTTCCGGCTCAGGCAAAACCACCTTTTTGCGCTGTTTAAACCTATTGGAACGCGCTGAACAGGGCACACTGCGTTTTACCGACGGCAGCCTCTTCTTAGATTTTGCCAAGAAAATCAGCAAAGCGGACGAACTCAAATTACGTCGTCGCTCATCTATGGTGTTTCAGCAATACAATTTGTTCCCCCATCGCACCGCACTGGAAAATGTAATGGAAGGGATGGTCGTGGTGCAAAAGAAAAGCAAGGCAGAAGCGGAACAACACGCCGTGGAATTGCTCACCAAAGTGGGTTTAAAAGACAAAATGCACTTGTATCCATCACAACTTTCCGGTGGTCAGCAACAACGGGTAGGCATTGCCCGCGCGTTGGCGATTCAACCGGATATTATTCTACTGGACGAACCCACCTCGGCGTTAGATCCGGAATTAGTGGGCGAAGTGCTACAAACCCTAAAACTCTTAGTACAAGAAGGCTGGACGATGATTATCGTGACCCATGAAATGCAATTTGCCCGCGATGTGGCGGATCGAGTCATTTTGATGGCTGACGGGAATGTGGTGGAACAAAACAGCGCGCGCGAATTTTTTGAAAATCCACAACATGAACGTACTAAGCAATTCTTGTTGCAGGCAAAAATTCCCGTTTGCGTGGAATATGAAATTTAACCCGTTCTTTATAGGGCAATTTGTGGGAAATACTGTTCGCTGAGCGCGACAAAATCCGCTAACGAAATGGACCGCACTTTTGCATCATTTGGCAGAAGTGCGGTTAAATTTCTCGCCAAAATATCGTTCTCGAAGGCAAAACAGGGAGCATGACAACGCGCCAACACATCTGCCTGTTTTAACGCCAGCAACACGCCATCCTGCCATAACACCACCGCATCCTGCGCCGTGGCATTTAGCAAATAATGTTCCAGTTCCGTTTGTGAATAATGGGCTTGAGAAAAAGTATAAAGCATAATCAGAAAGTCAGAATTTTTTCACTTTGTTGTAGGATTTGTAACAACTGTTGACGCGGTAGTACATCACAATCCAAGACGAAATCCGACGATGTCAGCTGAAATTGTTGCAGTGAATCAGCACACACATAGCGCTGTTCGATATCGTATAAATCCAATAATTTCAATGCACTTGCCGTGTCTTTTTGCAACACGGCTTCCGCTTGTTGCTGTTTTTGCAAGTTCAACACGCCGTCATCTAGGAAAAACACCGCAATGTCTTCTTCCACACAAAATGCCGTAGCGGCAAGCAGCGCATCTAACCCTTCCCGTGTATTGGCCGTGCCATAAGGCGCATGTCGAAAAATAAAGGCAAGTTTACTCATACGGTTATCACCCGATCGGCTTGAAGCAAGGCTTGGCTAAACTCACCTAAGCCGGCAAGTTGAAAAACGTCCGCCAAACTGACCGCACTTTTATCCGCCGCCGACTCGCTGTCCACCACGCCACGGCGTTGCGCTGCGGCAACACATAAATGTAACGGCACATTAAACTGACGAGAAAAGGCTTGCCATGCTTTGACTAAATTGAATTCATCATTGGCGGGATACACCAAGGCGTTGCCATTGCTGACACCGTCTTGATAGAAAAAGATTTGTCGGATGTGATGTTTGTGAACCAGTTCTTGGGCTAACTGATACGCAAGAAAAGCGCCTTGGCTCCCATAAACCGGCTGTTTAACCACCAATATATAATCCATGATTACTCGTCCTGATCCTGTTTGATTTGGCGGATATATAAATACACGGTATGACGGGAAATGTTGAGGCGTTCCGCCACCAAGTTGATGGCATCTTTAATGTCAAAAATGCCTTTCTCATACAACGAAACGACAATTTGGCGGTTTTTATTATTATTTGCCACCATACGGTCGGAAGTCACTTCCTCAATGGTTTTTTCGACGGTTTGCACCACCAGTTCTTCCACTGAACTGGCAAAGTTCACCGCAGAGGTTTCACTGTGATCCGATGCCGGAATAAAGTTTTGCAAGAATTGCGACATGGGCACATCTAGATTGATGTTGATGCAAAGCAGACCAATGATACGTTTTGCGCTGTTACGAATCGCGATAGTCACTGACTTCATCAAACCACTGCTTTTCTTAGCGCGGGTAAAATACGGTTTGCTGACGCTTTCCGATTTCATATTGTGCAATGAACGCAACGCAAGATCCGTCATGGGCGAGCCCACTTGGCGGTTGGTGTTATGTCCGTTAGCGATGTAAATAGCGGAGTGTTCTAAATCCTCAAAAGAATGTAGAACGATTTCACAATGTTGCCCGATGAGCGCACTGACACCGTCAACCACGGCAATATAGGAATGTAAAATCGTGCGATCTTCGTCGGTAAAAGGGCGTTTATCTGTGAGCATGAAAGAGCGTGTTGAGTTGATTCAGACAAATAACCGCACTTATCAGTTCAACACCGAAAAGCGCGGTCGTTTTTTAGTTATTTTTTCGCAGGAGTCACGTCTAAGACTTCGACGTCAAAATAAAGTGTTGAATTTGGTGGAATGCTCGCACCGGCACCGTCTTTGCCATAAGCTAAATCCGGTGGTAACACCAATTCGATTTTACCGCCTTTTTTCACTAATTGCAGACCTTCCGTCCAACCTTTAATCACTTGGTTCAATGGGAATTCCGCTGGGGTACCACGTTGTACGGAACTATCAAACACCGTACCGTCAGGTAATTTGCCGGTATAGTGTACTTTTACGACATCTGTCGCATTGATCGCATTGCCGGAACCGGCTTTTTCTACACGATATAACAAACCGGAAGCGGTTTTCTTCACGCCATCTTTTTTAGCAAATTCTGCGGCAAATTTATTGCCTTCCTCTTCGGCTTTCTGTGCCACTGCAGCGGCACGTTTTTCACTCTCTGCTTTTAATTTAGCATCAATGCCTTGCAAAGCAGTCGCGATGTCTTTGTTGTCTTCCAACTTAACTTTGCCGTTTAATACATCGGCAATCCCGGCCACCACTTTTGCGTTGTCATAGTCGATAACGCCTTTTTGTGCATTGATAAGGCCTTGTAAATCAGTACCAAACAACACACCGACGGCATAAGAAGATTCTCCTTTGAATTTAGCATCGTTTTGTTCAGCTGCTAAAACGTTGCCGGAAATGACCGCACTTAACATGAGCGCTAAAGCGGAGACTTTTTGAATTTTTAACATTGTGTTCAATCCTTTATAATAAGTGACAGATGCGTTGGATAGGGTAAAACGGATTCAACAAATTCACAACATTTATTTAGGAAATTATTATGTCGATACAACAACATTTAGAACAGCGAATTGCCGAGTTGGAAATGAAAGTCACCTTTCAGGAAACGGTGATTGAAGAATTGAATCAGGCGTTAATCGAGCAGCAATTTATTTTAGACAAAATGCAACTTCAGCTCCGTTATGTGGTGAATAAAATGAAAGACATGCAACCTTCTAACATCGCCAGCCAAGCGGAAGAAACCCTGCCACCGCATTATTAACTAAAAAAACAAAAAGGACGTCAACATGACGCCCTTTTTTATTCAGTCTATAGGCTGATTATTTCGCGAAATACGCTTCTAAATCATCGCTACCACCGATGTGTTTACCACCGATGAAGACTTGTGGCACGGTCGCACGACCGGAAACCGCACGCACGCTCACGATAGTAGCATCATGACCTAATACGATTTCTTCAAAGCTTAAGCCTTTGTCATGTAACATTTGTTTTGCTTTTGCACAGTACGGACAACCAGGTTTAGTAAAGATCGCGATGGATTCTTGAACTTGGTGTTGTGGTGCAAGGTATTTCAACATGGTGTCGGCATCGGACACTTTGAACGGGTCGCCCGGCTCATTTGGCTCGATGAACATTTTTTCTACTACGCCGTTTTTCACAAGCATAGAATAACGCCATGAACGTTTACCGAAACCTAAATCTTCTTTACCTACCAACATACCCATGCCTTCGGTGAATTCGCCATTACCATCCGGAACGAAAGTGATGTTGTCGGCTTTTTCGTCTTCTTTCCATGCGTTCATAACGAAAGTATCGTTCACAGAAACCACGAGAATGTCATCAACGCCGTATTTTTTGAATACTGGAGCTAATTCGTTATAACGTGGTAAGTGGGAAGAAGAACAAGTTGGGGTAAATGCACCCGGTAGAGAGAAAACGATAACAGTTTTGTTATTAAATAATTCGGATGAAGTTACATCAACCCATTGGTCGCCTTGGCGAGTGCGGAATGTCACTTGAGGAACTTTTTTACCTTCCATATTGGACATGATTTTTCTCCTATTAATGATGTGGAACGGATTAGAAACTGCTGTACAAAACCTAAACAGTCTCTAAATGACGATGAATTATAGGTAAAATTATGATATAGTCACAATCAATTAATTCTATCCTTTTAATTGCTACTTTCTATAATGAGGACCTATGAATATTCGCGATTTAGAATACCTTGTGGCGCTTGCTGAATACAAGCATTTTCGTCGTGCGGCAGATTCTTGTCATGTCAGTCAACCTACCTTAAGCGGTCAAATTCGTAAATTAGAAGATGAGCTCGGCATTATTTTATTGGAACGTACCAGTCGTAAAGTGTTATTCACTCAATCAGGTTTATTGCTGGTGGATCAAGCCAAAACCATTTTACGAGAAGTAAAATTATTAAAAGAAATGGCGAGCAACCAAGGCAAAGAAATGACCGGGCCATTACACGTCGGCGTCATTCCAACTATCGGACCTTATTTAATGCCGCACATTGTTCCAGCGTTACAACAAGCGTTCCCTGAACTCGAGTTATTCTTGTACGAAGCACAAACCCATCAATTATTAGAACAATTAGAAACCGGCCGGCTCGATTGTGCTATTGTCGCCTCTGTGCGTGAAACCGAACCGTTCATCGAAGTGCCACTATTTAACGAAAAAATGCTACTGGCCGTTTCCGAAACCCATCCTTGGGCGAAGGAAGAGACCATTCCAATGAGCATGCTGAAAGATCGTGAAATGTTAATGTTAGATGATGGGCACTGTTTGCGGAATCAGGCTCTTGGCTATTGTTTCACTGCCGGTGCAAAAGAAAATTCACATTACCAAGCAACCAGTTTGGAAACCTTGCGTAACATGGTGGCGGCCAATGCCGGCATGACCTTAATGCCACAACTTGCCGTTCTTAGTGAGGGCGCTCGTGGCGGCGTGAAATATCTGCCATGTCATACACCACAGCCGGCGCGTGATGTCATTTTAGTTTACCGTCCGGGTTCCCCATTGCGTGTACGTTATGAACGCATTGCCGAAGCGGTTTCTAACTCGATTAAACCGCTTTTAGATTAATGGAGTAAAAGCATGGTCGGTATTCGCGCACAACAAAAAGAAAAAACTCGTCGAGCTCTCATTGATGCCGCGTTCAACCAGTTGACGGCGGAAAAAAGTTTTTCCAATTTAAGCCTACGGGAAGTGTCTCGCGAAGCCGGCATTGCGCCGACCTCATTTTATCGACATTTTCGCGATATGAACGAATTAGGTCTCACCATGGTTGACGAAGCGGGACTAACCCTACGTCAACTCATGCGACAGGCACGTAAGCGCATCGCCAACGGCGGCAGCGTCATTGTGATTTCGGTGGAAACCTTCTTTGAATTCATCAATAACAGCCCGAACGTATTCCGCCTGTTATTGCGCGAAAGCTCCGGTACATCTCAATCCTTCCGTACCGCAGCCGCCCGTGAAATCAAACATTTCATCGACGAACTGGCAGAATACATCGCTCATAAAAACAACTATTCCCAATACATTGCCTACGTGCAGGCGGAAGGCATGGTAACCATTGTCTTTACTGCCGGCGCTAACGCCTTAGACATGAGTAAAACAGAACGGGAACAGTTAAAAGAGCGGTTGATTTTACAGCTCAGAATGTTAGCTAAAGGCACCAAACACGAAGCCAAAGACCGCCATGACATCGATTAATATCAAAAAATTACTGAAAAATGCCGTTTCTTTATTGGTCACTTTACTGATCATGAGCAGTATCTTAGATTTTATTCGCAAACCGACTGTACCGGATAATCTCAACGCCACGGCGTTATACGATTTACAAGGCAACCCGTTTTTTCTGCCACAACTGGATCAAGACAAGCCAACGCTACTTTATTTTTGGGGAACCTGGTGCAGTTATTGTCGTTACACCTCAACGGCAATTAATGATCTGGCAAAAGAAGGCTATCCTGTGGTTTCCGTTGCATTGCGTTCAGGTTCTGCACAAGATGTGGCGAATTATCTGATGGAACATCAATATGGTTTTACCACGGTTAACGATCCGCAAGGAAAATTAGCCACACAATGGGATGTGGGTGTTACCCCCACTATTATCATTTTGCGTCACGGCAAAATGGATTTGGCGACGACCGGTTGGACAAGTTATTGGGGACTAAAAGTACGGTTGTTTTTGGCGACGTTTTTATAAGAAAAAACATATTTAAAACCCATCACACAAAAACCAACATTTTTTGAATATTGACTTTGCCAACAGCATCAATCGGCGAACAATCAAGCCTAACTTGATGGTGAATGCTTTTACCTTGGTGAGCAAATCAATTACAATGAGCGACAACTTTCATATCTAGTAAGAGGACAGAACTATGATTATCGTAACCGGTGGTGCAGGCTTTATTGGTAGCAATATCGTCAAAGCATTAAACGACATGGGCCGTAAAGACATTTTAGTGGTAGATAACTTAAAAGACGGTACAAAATTCATTAATTTGGTGGATTTGGACATCGCCGATTATTGTGACAAAGAGGATTTCATCGCCTCCATTATCGCCGGCGATGATTTAGGCGATATCGATGCCGTTTTCCACGAAGGCGCATGTTCTGCGACCACCGAATGGGACGGCAAATACATCATGCATAACAACTACGAATACTCCAAAGAGTTGTTGCATTATTGCTTAGATCGCCAAATCCCGTTCCTCTACGCGTCCAGTGCCGCCACTTACGGCGACAAAACCAAATTCCGCGAAGAACGCGAATTTGAAGGCCCATTGAACGTGTACGGCTATTCCAAATTCTTATTCGACCAATATGTACGCGCCATTTTACCTGAAGTGCAATCACCGGTGTGCGGCTTCCGTTATTTCAACGTGTACGGTCCACGTGAAGGCCACAAAGGTTCCATGGCAAGCGTAGCCTTCCATTTAAACAACCAAATCCTGAAAGGTGAAAATCCAAAATTATTTGCCGGCAGTGAGAACTTCCGCCGTGATTTCGTCTATGTGGGCGATGTTGCTGCCGTAAACATTTGGTGTTGGCAAAATGGCATTTCCGGTATTTTCAACTGTGGTACCGGAAACGCGGAATCTTTTGCTGAAGTAGCGAAAGCGGTGATTAAATTCCACGGCAAAGGCGAAGTAGAAACCATCCCATTCCCGGAACATTTAAAATCCCGCTACCAAGAATACACCCAAGCGGATTTAACCAAACTCCGTGCCACCGGCTACGACAAACCGTTTAAAACCGTGGCAGAAGGCGTGGCGGAATATATGGCGTGGTTGAATAAATAATTACACCTCCCCATTCAAAACAAAAAGAAAGTGCGGTTAAAATTCATGACGTTTTTTAACCGCACTTTTAGCATAAGGCAAAACATGAATATCCTAATTATCGGTCCCTCTTGGGTCGGCGATATGATGATGTCGCACAGTTTGTATCAGCAACTCAAACGGCAATATCCCAATTGCCAAATTGATGTGATGGCACCGAATTGGTGTAAACCGCTGCTGGCACGCATGCCGGAAGTGCGTAACGCCATTGAAATGCCGCTCGGACACGGCAAATTTGCGCTATGTGAACGTTATCGTTTAGGCAAAGCGTTACGTCATCAGTATGACATGGCGATTGTTTTGCCGAACTCTTTAAAATCCGCGTTTATCCCTTTATTTGCGAAAATTGCCGTGCGTCGTGGTTGGAAAGGGGAAAGTCGTTATTTTTTACTCAATGACTTACGTAACAATAAACGGGATTACCCAATGATGGTACAACGTTATGTGGCATTGGCGTTTGAAAAAAATGCGGTGCCGAAGGCAACAGATATTCCTGTCTTAAAACCTTACTTAACCGTTGAGTCACCCCAGCAGGCAGAAACCTTAAAAACATTTGAAAAACAGACCGCACTTTTAGGCAATCGCCCGATTATTGGTTTTTGTCCAGGGGCAGAATTTGGCCCGGCAAAACGTTGGCCGCATTATCATTACGCGAAATTAGCGGAAATGCTGATTGAAAAAGGCTATGCCGTAGAATTGTTTGGTTCGCCGAAAGACGTAGAAGCCGGTGAACAAATTCGCAATGCATTGCCTGCCGAGTTGCAACCGTTTTGTTTAAATTTAGCGGGACAAACCAATCTGAATCAGGCGGTAGATTTAATTGCTCACTGTACGGCGATCGTGAGTAATGACAGTGGTTTAATGCACATTGCGGCAGCTACTGATCGCCCGTTAGTGGCGCTTTACGGCCCAACTAGCCCAACGTACACGCCTCCACTATCCGATAAAGCAGAAATCATCCGTTTAATTGAAGGCGATTTGATTAAAGTGCGTAAAAGCACCGACAGTGCTGAAGGATATCATCAAAGTTTGATCGATATTACGCCACAAAGCGTATTTGAAAAACTCACCGCATTACTGAATAAATAGTTAAATCACCGCCAAAGTGCGGTGATTTTTTTGATAAATTCGTTGGGGGGCAAAAGTAAAAGATCTATACTACGGCTTTAATCTACTCTTTCGGAGTTGTTATGCCGGATCGTTCTCCTAATATCGCAACACATGATCCCTTCGGCAGCCTGTTGGGTTATGCACCCGGTGGCGTTGCCATTTACTCTTCAGACTACAACACAGCAGATGCGCAGGAATACCCTGACGATGCGGCCTTTCGTAGCTACCTCGGCGGCGAATACATGGGCTATAAATGGCAATGTGTAGAATTCGCCCGTCGCTATCTTTATCTCAATTACGGCATGGTGTTCACCGATGTTGGCATGGCGTACGAAATTTTTTCTTTGCGTTTTCTACGCCAAGTAGTTAATGACGCGTTGTTACCACTACAAGCCTTTGCCAATGGTGGCAAGCGAGCCCCGGAATGTGGTGCGTTGCTAATCTGGCAGGAAGGTGGCGAGTTCAAACATACCGGCCATGTGGCTATTATCACCGAGGTGCTGACAGATAAAGTACGCATCGCGGAACAAAATGTGATTCACTCCCGCCTACCGAGTGGTCAACAATGGACCCGTGAATTGCCGATGACGATTACAGAGAGCGGCTATCGCTTACATGATACCTTTGATGATACAAAAATCCTTGGTTGGATGATTCAAACGGACAACGAGGAATTCAGCCTGCCACAACCTATGCCGGAACCGAATAAACTCAACATTTATGCGGAACACATTGAGAACCAAGGGCAGTTTTCAGCGAACTGGCTTGATCAAACAAAACCACTAGAGACAGCTTACGTTAAAGCAATGCAAGGGCATATTGTGAATCATGGTGATCAATATCGTTATTTTGTGCTTTCAGAAAGTGCACAGCATGAACTGATTCGCGCCACGAATGAATTACACCTCATGTATTTACACGCCACCGACAAAGTGCTTAAAGACGATAACTTATTGCAATATTTCAACATCCCAAAACTGCTTTGGCCTCGCCTGCGATTATCTTGGCAAAATCGTCGTTATCAAACCATCACTGGGCGGTTAGATTTCTGTCTCGATGAGCGCGGTTTGAAGGTGTATGAATACAATGCCGATTCCGCATCTTGTCATGCTGAAGCAGGCGCAATTTTGCCACAATGGGCAAAACAAGCTGGCATCACAGCAGGGCATGACCCGAGCGAAGGATTACGTAATGCGTTAGCGGACAGTTGGAAACACAGCCGTGCTACACCACTCGTACATATTATGCAGGACTACGATGCCGAAGAAGATTACCACGCCCTATTTATGCGTGATGCACTAATCCAAGCCGGTTTTAACACAAAGATTATTCACGGCACAGAAGGGCTACATTGGGATATTCGTGGGCAGTTATTAGATGATGAAAATCAGAGAGTCCAAAGCGTATGGAAAACCTGGGCGTGGGAAACCGTGTTGGAACAATTACGCGAGGATGCCACGGGTCGCGAGGTTGCCCCACCGATTCGTACCGGTTATCCGGAAGATAAAGTGCGGTTAATTGATGTATTACTTCGCCCGGAAGTATTGGTTTATGAACCCTTGTGGACGGCTATTCCAAGTAACAAAGCTATTTTACCGGTGTTGTGGTCATTGTTTCCTAATCATCGTTATTTGTTGGAGGCGGAGTTTGAGCTCACGCCAGCATTAATTGCCAACGGCTATGCACAAAAACCAATTGCCGGTCGACGCGGTGATAATGTGAAACTTATTGGCGAATGTAAAACCGTATTAGACAGTACAAATGGGCGTTTTGGTAAACAAGAGAACATTTATCAACAGTTATGGTGCTTGCCTAAAGTCGAAGAGCAGTATGTGCAGGTGTGTACTTTCACCGTAGGTGGACATTATGCCGGCAGTTGTTTGCGTTCCGATTCAACCCGAGTCATTGTAGGTAACAGCGATATGCAGCCGTTACGCATCTTAAGTGATAAGACATTTGCACAGAAAGTAAAATAGATTTAGGAGAGATCAAAATAGGCACCTTGAAGGTGCCTATTTTATTTTAAAGTGCGGTGAGAAAACGTAGCGTTTTCAACCGGTTTATTTTTTGTCCTTTGACTCAGCCGGCTCAACCTCAGCACCTTGCAACCAACCCGGAGCAACTTTACTCATATCCGGTAAGTTGTGTGCAATACCTTTATGGCAGTCAATACAGGTTTTACCGTTTTCTTGCGCAAATTTATGCATTTTTTGCGCCACGGTTTTTTGTTGAGAGAAGTCCATGCGATCCATTTTATGGCAGTTACGACATTCTTGAGAATTGTTAGCTTTCATACGCGCCCATTCATTTTCCGCCATGTGCGGACGACGTGCGTTAAATTTCTCAAGCGTATCGGTTAAGCCCATATAATGTGCGTAAACCTCTTTAGCTGCGACCATTTTTCGCCACATTTTTGGACCAAATTCATGAGGGACGTGGCAATCCGGGCAACTAGCGCCTACGCCTGTACGAGTTTGATAGTGCACGCTGTGTAAGTATTCCGGGTATGCGTCATTTGTATGGCAACCGGAACAGAATTGTTCCGTATTAGTTTGTTCTAAACCGTAGTTGAAGCCCACCCAAGATAAAATTCCGCCGATGAAGGATAGAACAATAATGGTTCCTACCGCGATACGGCTAGGCGCCCTAAACCAACGCCAAAGTCGCATTAGAATATTTGGTTTTTTATCTGACATAATCGCCCCTTATTACTTACCGTAACCTTTCATTGGTTTGAATTCGTTTGGCACGATTGGCTCAACATCAGATTGAGAAACGTGACATTGCAAACAGAAATAACGGCGTGGAGATGAACTGGAACCGATATTGCCATCGCGGTCAGCAAAGTGTGTTGGGCTGATACGAGTTGCACCGGTAACACGAGAGGCTTCAACGCTGTGACAGTTCAAGCATTGGTTAACATTTTTGGTGATTTGATAGTTTTTTACGCTATGTGGCACCATTGGTGGTTGGTTAACATAATTTAATGCGGGTAATTCACTTTGTTTCGGTGCATCGTGGAATGCCGGTGCAACACTTTCCGGTGAATTATTGAAAAAGTCTCCGGCACCGCTGTTTGATTGTTCTGCCATGACAGAAGTCGCAAACAATGCCGCGAATACAGCACCGCTAAAAGCAAAGAGGTTTTTTCTAGTCATTTTAATCACTCCCCCGAATGATGGAAATTTTTTATTTTTATTGGTTTAAATTGACGACAGGAATATCGTTATTAAACCTATGGCTAAAGGTGAATACTTTTTCAGCGCAAACATCGATACAACGTCCGCAACTGATACAATCTTGAGAAAGCACAAGCAGGCTTTCGTTATTTTTACCGTGTAATGGAGAACGTAACACTTGTGGTTCCGGACAAACATTATAGCAATCCATGCAATTATCGCATCTTGCTCGGTCAATCACTTTGATCCGAAGCAGACTTTTCGCACCGATAACACCATAGGTTGCGCCGATTGGGCAAAGGTGTCCGCACCATCCGTGTTCGACAATGAATAAATCAAAGAAGAAAACAACTAAGATTAACCACGCTGTTGCACCAAAGCTATAAATTAAAGCTCTTCCTAATGCAGCAACCGGGTTCACCCATTCCCATAGTAACAAACCACTTACCGCACTACCGGCTAAAATCATGACTAAGATAGCATAGCGTAAACTGCGTGGAATTTTTGCCGTTTGACGAATACCCAACTTACGGCGAATCCAAGCCGCACAATCGGTGACGACATTTAACGGACAAACCCAACCACAGAAAACCTTACTACCTAACAACGCATAGGTTATAAAGATAATCAATGCGCCGCTGAGAGTCAGAATACCCGGTAAATGGCCGGAAGCCAGACTTTCTAAGGTAATTAACGGATCACTAAACGGAATAATATCGAAAAGTATACTTCCGCTATAATTGCCTTTTAAAATCCAAACACCCAAATAAGGTCCGCTTAAAAACATCAACAAAATACTTAGCTGACTTACACGTCGCCAAAATAGGAAACGATTAGCATGCCACCAGCCCAGTTTTTCTCTGGCTTCTCGTCCGGCAAATTTTGGTGCATTAGCCATTACTTACCTCCTAATACCGGTGCCAAAACAGGCTCTGGAATTTGTTCAACACCTGTTGCAGGAATAGCACCTGCAGGTGTTGATATTCCCTCCGGTAATCGGGTCGGCATAGAAATCAAATCGTCCGGTGCAAGAGAATGTCCTGCTTTCGATTTTTCTTCCCAACCTAAACGATAATGTTTGCCCAACATACCTTTAGCAAGAGACATCGGTAATACTTTGATTGCCGCCTCATCCAATACGCAAGCTTTCTCACATTTACCACAACCGGTACAAGCATCAGAATGCACGGTCGGAATAAACACAGCATGCTTACCGGTACGTTCGTTACGATGACTTTCTAACGTAATCGCCTTATCGATTAAAGGACAAACACGATAACATACATCACAACGCAAACCTTGCCAGTTAAGGCAGGTTTCGTGGTCTAGCAATACAGAAAGCCCCATGCGGGATTCGTTAATATCCTGTGCATGGCGATCTAACGCACCACTTGGACAAGCGTGAGCGCAAGGAATATCGGGGCACATTTCACAAGGTTTATCTCGTGCAATAAAGTATGGCGTACCGGCTTCCATTGGAGAAAGTAAGGATGCCAAATGCAACATATCATATGGGCAAGCTTGCACACATTGACCACAACGAATACAGGCAGCCGCAAACTTCTCGTCATCCTCAATAGCAAACGGTGGACGTAACGCCACACCTTCACGGGCTAAGCTTTGTTTTTGTTGTAAACCTAATAAAAGGCCGAGCCCAACTAAACCGCCCGCAGTACGGGTTGCTTCTTTGAGGAATTTTCGGCGCTCAGGTGTTACTGTTGGTTTTTTCATTGTCTTAGTGACCGCACGGTAAAGTGCGGTCTTTTTTCTCACCGTTTTTTTAAGCTTTTTCCACTTTTACCGCACATTTCTTGAAGTCGGTTTCTTTGGAAATCGGGTCAGTTGCATCCAATGTTAATTTATTGGCTAACTGTCCTGCGTCAAAGAAAGTGGTATAAACCAAGCCTTCCGGTACTTTATTACGACCACGGGTATCTAAGTAAGAAATCATTTCACCACGACGTGAGGCGATTTTGATCTTGTCACCATGACGTAATCCGCGTTTTTGCGCATCGTTCGGGTGCATCCAAACAACGTTGTTCGGGAAGGAACGATGCAATTCCGGTACACGACGGGTCATTGTGCCTGTGTGCCAGTGTTCTAATACACGGCCGGTACATAACCATAAATCGTATTCAGCATCCGGTGACTCTGCAGGTGGTTCATAAGGCACAGCAAGAATAATCGCTTTTTTATCCGGGTAACCGTAGAACGCCACGCCTTCACCTTCTTTCACATACGGGTCAAAGCCTTCACGGTAACGCCATAAGGTTTCTTTACCGTCCACAACCGGCCAACGCAAACCACGTGCCTTGTGATACATATCGAACGGCGCTAAGTCATGACCATGACCACGACCGAATGATGCGTATTCTTCAAACAAGCCTTTATGTAAATAGAAACCAAAATGATGAGATTCATCGTTTAATTGACCTTCAGCAAGATCATTTAATGGGAATTTATCAACATTACCGTTGCGATATAACACCTCATATAAAGTTTTGCCTTTATATTCCGGATTTTTCTCTAAAATTTCTGCCGGCCACATTTCATCAGTGGTGAAATATTTAGAGAACTCCACTAATTGCCATACGTCAGACTTCGCTTCACCCGGTGCTTTCACTTGTTGACGCCAGAATTGGGTACGACGCTCTGCGTTACCATAAGCGCCTTCTTTTTCTACCCACATGGCGGTTGGAAGCATTAAGTCAGCTGCTAAGCAGGAAACAGTTGGGTATGGGTCGGAAACCACGATAAAGTTATCCGGGTTACGCCAGCCCGGGAAGGTTTCCTCGTTGATATTCGGACCGCCTTGCATATTATTGGTACACATTTGCCACAATACGCGCATTTTGCCGTCTTTTAATGCACGGCTTTGAGCAACGGCATGGAAACCTAACACATCCGTAATAAGTCCAGCAGGCAATTTCCAAATTTTCTCTGCGATTTCACGGTGTTTTGGATTAGTCACCACTAAGTCGGCCGGTAAACGATGGATAAATGTACCCACTTCACGCGCTGTACCACAAGCAGACGGTTGACCGGTTAAGGAGAATGGTCCACAACCCGGAATAGAAATTTTTCCGGTTAATAGATGGATGTTATAGATTAAGTGGTTTGCCCACACACCGCGAGTGTGTTGGTTGAAACCCATGGTCCAATAAGAAACCACTTTACGTTTTGGATCAGCATATAATTTCGCCAGGTTTTCCAACACATCTTTTGGTACGCCGGACATTTCGTGGGCTTTATCTAAGGTGTATTCAGCAACTAGGGCTTTTAATTCCTCAAAGTTACTGTCATACATTTTGCCGCTGTTCGGATTTTTTGCCGCTTTTTGCAATGGGTGATTATCACGCAAGCCGTAACCGATATCGGTTTCACCACGTTTAAATTTAGTGTGCTTATTGACGAAATCCCAGTTAATTGCATCGTTTTGGATTAGATAATTAATAATGTAGTTCAAAATTACCAAGTCGGTCTGCGGTTTGAAAATTAAGCTGTAATCCGCCAATTCAAAACTACGGTGTTCATAGGTTGAAAGTACGGCGACTTTCACATCTGGGTTGGATAAGCGACGGTCGGTAATACGAGACCACAAAATTGGGTGCATTTCCGCCATGTTGGAACCCCAAAGCACAAAGGCTTCAGCATTCTCAATATCATTATAACAACCCATCGGTTCATCCATACCAAAGGTACGCATAAACGCAACCGCTGCGGACGCCATACAGTGGCGCGCATTCGGGTCAATATTGTTAGAACGGAAACCGGCTTTCCAAAGTTTGGCTTTGGCATAACCTTCAAAGATGGTGGTTTGACCGGAACTGAACATTCCCACACCGTTTGGACCTAATTCTTTCACAGCAGCTTTGAATTTGTCTGCCATGGTTTTAAATGCGACATCCCAACTAACTGGTGTGAAATCGCCGTTCTTATCGTATTTGCCGTCTTTCATACGTAGCATCGGCTGAGTTAAGCGGTCTTTACCGTACATGATTTTCGGTAAGAAATAACCTTTAATACAGTTTAAACCACGGTTTACTTCTGCATCCGGGTCACCTTGTGATGCTACAACGCGACCATCTTTAGTTCCTACCAATACGGCACAACCTGTACCACAGAAACGACAAACCGCTTTATCCCATTTAATTTCGGATTCGGCAGCTTCTACATTTTTCACCGGAATCGCTAATCCGGCAGCCGTTGCTGCAGCCATGGCAGCATTGGCTTTCATAAAGTCTCTACGACTTAAATTCATAGTGTTTTCCCCCCACTATATGATTTTTGAGTTATTCAGGCTGTTCATCTTGTTGATGATAAATCAGCGAAACGGTAATAACACCGTCAATATCTTTCACAGATTCCATGTTGTTAAGCAAAATATGCTGATCGTGAGATTGCATAACAGCAACAATCTTACCAATCTTTTCGTCAAAGGTTGGCACTTCTGTGTTTGGAATCGCTAAAAGTGCGGTACGAATCGCGGGTATTTTTTGGGGTTTTCCTTGCACCACCAAACCGACGACGTGCCAGTCTTTCGCTTCTTCCATGGTTAAAACTTCAGTTTCATTCATTGTTGTTAGGATATGTAATTTTTATTGCATTCACCGGACAACTGTTTAAACAGGCGCCACACCCATTACAGTTATCCACGTTTACCATCGGCTGTGCCACACCGCCTATTTGTAAGCGGAATCGAATGGCATTTACCGGACAGTTATCTTGACAGCTACGACACTCGATTTTCTGTTGCGTTAAGCATAAAGAGGTAATTTCTACTTTATGTTCCCAAGGTTTCTCTTCTATTAAACGGAAAATCGGTTGTTTGCAAACATCCACGCATTTATGGCAAAAAGTACATTCACCTTGGCTAAATTGCACTTGCGGAAAACCGCCTTCCCCCTTAATCAAAATATGTGTTTCACACACTTCAATACAGTCGTCACAACGGGTGCAATGCTGAATAAATACTTGGTTATCTTTGCTCCAAGGTGGTCGAATACCATTAAAACCTTGGATTTTTTGTTGTTCTGTCTGTAACGATGACAAGAAAGAACCACGTAAAAAATGGCGCCGTGAAACATCAGGCGTTGTCATTCGTCTTTACCTATTAATCTATTTTTAGATCCTGTATGTTAATTCCTTCATAGCCAATTAACATAACTATAAATAAGTATTTCCCTCGCCTTCTGCCTTCAATTTGTTTTAGATCAAACTCTATTATTGGTTTGCTCTCATTCTCCCTAAAAAACTCTTATAAAAGAGACCGCACTTTTTGTTAAACTAGCGGCACATTTTCCACCAAGGTTTTTTATTGTGAAAATCAAGCATTCTGTTTCTACCCGCATAGCCAACTATCTCATCGTAATTATTATCTTTGTTGGCATTATCAGCGCATTTAGTTTAACACTAATGGAAGGTAATCGTTCCTATGCAGAAGCAATTAACGTGTCTGGTTCATTACGGATGCAGAGTTACCGCTTACTCTATGAAATCGAACATAATCCCCAAATGGTGGAAACAAGCCTACGTCAATATCGCGTCAGTTTGCATTCAAAATCCCTGATAGAAATTAATTATCATCCTTTCGCCTCACAAGAAGTAAAAGATGCCTATCGCAATTTGATTAAACGCTGGGAAGGCATGGAATGTCTTGCACGAGAAGGCAACTTTTCTGAGTATCAACAAAACATTGCTAATTATGTAGCGCAAGTGGATCAGTTCGTGTTCGCCTTACAACATTCAGCGGAAGAAAGATGGATTTGGGCACTCTGCGTCATTATTGTTTCGATGCTACTCATCGTCGCCATGGTGTCTTATGTAAATTGGTATACTCGCAAAGCCGTCGTGACACCATTGGAGCAACTGACTCGCGCCAGTATTCAAGTACAAATGGGGCAATTTAATCATATTCCTTTAGATCTTCAAAAAGAAGATGAATTAGGTCATTTAGCGCGTACTTTCACCAAAATGGCTTCGGATTTAAGCAAGTTATATTCCGGCTTGGAGGCGACGGTAAATGAAAAAACCCAAAAATTACAACAAACTAACCACTCTTTAAGCACGCTGTATCACTGTTCACAACTTGTCACAACCAATAAAATTGACAGTAAAATTTTGCAGTTAGTCTTACAAAACATCATGCTCAGCGAACATTTGCGCTATCTGGAGCTAGATGTATTGGATATGGCACATTGGCACATTTGCTTAGGTGAGAAAAATGACAACTTGGAATTACAACAAACAGAAGTGACCATTGAAGGAGAAACCTTGGCGGTGTTGTATTGGCAAGCAGGGCTTCCTTGCCCGGATTTACGCACCATGCAAAACTTAGCGCAAATGCTAAGCCGCTCCTTGTATTTCCAACGCACACAACGTCAACAAGAACAGCTATTGCTCATGGAGGAACGTTCTATTATTGCGCGTGAATTACATGATTCGTTGGCGCAAGTTTTGGCATTTTTACAAATTCAACTGACTCTACTTAAGCATAACTTAAATAAAGACGAACCAGGTTCTAAACACAAAAGTTTGATGATCATTAAACAGTTTGAGCAAGCCTTAAGTGATGGTTACAGCCAGTTGCGCGAACTATTGGCTACTTTCCGCTTAACCATTCAGGAAGCCAATTTGAAACTCGCATTAGAACAAGTGATTGATTCCTTACGCAATCAAACAGATATTCAAATGAGCGTAGATTGTTCTTTGCCTTCGCAAAGTTTTAATGCACAACAATTAGTCAATGCCTTGCAAATCGTACGCGAGGCGGTACTCAATGCCATTAAACACTCACAAGCAACACTCATTGAAGTCATCGCTCGTACCAGTGAAGATGGCGAACAAGAGCTCATTGTGCGTGATAACGGCATCGGCATTCCAAGTTTAGAAGAACCGGATGGACATTACGGACTTAACATCATGCATGAGCGTAGCGCGCAACTCAACGCCAAGCTCGCCATTACCAATCAAGCAAGTGGCGGCACAGAAGTGAAAGTCACATTGGCGCACGTATCATCTTAATTCAGAGGAAATTATGCAGAATTTACAATCGTTTCATACCTTTGCTATTCCGGCGCATGCCGAAAAAATCATTGAAATTGCCTCTATTCCTCAACTGAAACAGGTATGGGACGAGTGCCAACAAGAAAATCTGCCTGTGTTGTTTTTAGGGCAGGGTAGCAATGTGTTATTTGTCGAGGATTTTGCCGGTGTCGTGCTCATTAACCGCCTACTCGGCATTCAACACAAAGAAGACCAGCATTTCCATTATCTGCACGTTAATGGTGGCGAAGTATGGCATGATTTGGTGCAATGGAGCATCGAACAAGGCATTTACGGCTTGGAAAATCTCGCCTTAATCCCGGGTTGCGCCGGTTCCGCCCCCATCCAAAATATCGGTGCCTATGGCGTCGAATTTAAAGATGTGTGCGACTATGTAGAGGTATTAAACTTAGCCTCCGGCGAGCAATTCCGTTTAACCAATATCGAATGTGAATTTGGTTATCGGGAAAGTGTATTCAAACATAAATATGTAAAAGGTTATGTGGTGACAGCCGTCGGATTAAAACTGGCAAAAGATTGGAAACCGGTATTGAAATACGGCAACTTGGTAAACCTAGATAAAAGTGCGGTCAGTTCCGCCGGCATTTTTTCAGAAATTTGTGCCGTTCGCCAAAGTAAATTACCCGATCCGAAACAATTTGGTAACGCCGGCAGTTTCTTCAAAAATCCTGTTGTTTCAGCCCAACAATTTGAGCGTCTACAACAAGAATACGCGACGATTCCGCATTTCCCACAAGCGGACGGCAGAATAAAATTAGCCGCAGGCTGGCTTATCGACCAATGCAACTTGAAAGGCTACCAAATCGGCGGCGCAGCGGTACATCAACAACAAGCCTTGGTTCTTATAAACAAAGGCAATGCCACCGCATCTGATGTCGTTGAATTGGCGCATCACATTTATCATTTGGTAGCACTTCGCTTCGACATTCAATTACAACCGGAAGTACGTTTTATCGGCAAGTACGGTGAAGTGGATAGCCAACAAACCATCAGTTAATTACAGGAACACCATGACATTTAACGAAATTTTAGCCACATTGCCCACAATTGACCATTTAAATGAAATCAAAATTTTAGAAAACGGCAAACAGGTTCACCAAATTCCGGCTGCACCTGGAAAATTAGGTTCATTACGAGTATATAACGCGCTTGCAGAGGAATTTAACGGAAAATTAGACCGCACTTCTGCACAGAAAGGCTTGCAACTCTTCGCTGAGCATACGGAAGATGCTCGTCAATTTCCGGGTAAACATCCGAATATTGATTTATTACTGCTCGTGATTGAACAAGACTTGTATTATCACATTGAGGCTCACTAATGGAACAGCAAAAACCATTTCCTATTCCTGTCAATTATTTCAGTATTGTTTTAGGCTTATCCGCGTTAGGCTTGGCTTGGCGTTATGGCACGCATACTGTAGGACTGCCTTCGATTGTTAGCGAAACCTTGCTAGGTTTAGCGACTATCATTTGGTTGATATTTATTGTGGCTTATGGAGTGAAATGGTTACATTTCCCTCAACAAGCCAAAGAAGAATTACATCACTTAATTCTGGGCTGTTTTATCAGTTTAATTCCCATCACCACCATTTTAATTGGCTTGGCTGTCTTGCCATATGCCTTCCCATTATCCATAGGATTAATTGCATTAGGGATCATAGGGCAGTTAGGTTTCGCCACTTTCCGAGTTGCTGGGTTATGGCGCGGCATTCACAAAGCAGAAGCCGCAACACCGATTATGTATTTACCAACCGTAGCAACTAATTTTGTCAGCGGCACAGCATTAGGCTATTTGGGGTATAACGAGTTGGGAATGCTCTTTTTTGGTGCCGGTGTGTTTTCATGGCTAAGCCTTGAACCCGCAATTTTGCAGCGCTTACGCAATTTAGAGCCCATTGCACCTGCCGTCCGTCCAGCGATGGGGATTCAACTTGCACCGGCATTTGTGGGTTGTTCAACTTACTTAACGTTAAATGGTGGTGAGGTGGATTTATTGGTGAAGCTATTCGTCGGTTATGGTGTATTGCAACTGTTGTTCTTAATCCGTTTATTGCCTTGGCTATTCCAAAATGGTTTCACGGTTTCATTTTGGGCATTCTCGTTTGGACTAGCATCCATGGCAAACGTGGGATTGCATATTTATCAAGGTACATCAGACCCTATCCTAAGCGTTATTGGCCTATCCCTATTTTGGTTTGCTTCAACGATGATTGGCCTATTGATTTTAGGGACAATTTACCTCATGATGCGCGGTCGTTTTTTAGTAAAATAAAAGAACTTTCAGGCAAAAAATTGGTCATATAAACGATGAAAAGACGAATTCCAATCGCTAAAACCGATTGAAATTCTCATGAATTGTGTTATAACTGGGCTCTCTCAATCAAGCCTGGTGACTTTAATAAGAAGGAAGATGATGGATAAAGAAACTCAAACCATGATGTTAGTTCCCCAAGGAAGCTTAGAAGCCTATATTCGCGCAGCGAATGAATACCCAATGTTAACGGCGGAAGAGGAAAAGGAACTCGCGGAACGTTTGTATTACAACGAAGATATTGAAGCAGCAAAAAAACTCGTGTTATCTCACTTGCGCTTCGTTATCCATGTTGCCCGTGGTTATTCCGGTTATGGCTTGCCGCAAGCGGATTTAATTCAAGAAGGCAATATCGGTTTAATGAAAGCAGTTAAGCGTTTTAACCCGGAAGTAGGCGTTCGCTTAGTGTCTTTCGCCGTGCATTGGATCAAAGCAGAAATTCACGAATACGTTTTGCGTAACTGGCGTATTGTGAAAGTCGCGACGACCAAAGCGCAACGTAAGTTGTTCTTTAATCTACGCAAAACAAAACAACGCTTAGGTTGGTTTAATGAAAACGAAGTGGACATGGTGGCGAATGAGTTAGGCGTTTCTCCTCAAGATGTGGTGGAAATGGAATCTCGCATGACAGGGGCGGATGTTGCCTTTGATTTACCAACAGACGATCATGATGAAGAAACCTATGCACCGGCGTTATACTTGGAAGACAAAGGCTCCAATTTTGCTGCCGAGTTAGAAAACGAAAACTATGAAGCGCAAGCCACAGATCAACTTGCAGTAGTATTAAATAATCTTGATGCACGTAGCCAAGACATCATCAAAGCCCGTTGGTTAGATGAAACCAAAGCGACCTTGCAAGACCTGGCCGAAAAATACAACATCTCTGCGGAACGTGTTCGTCAGCTAGAGACTAACGCACTGAAAAAACTAAAAAGTGCGGTCAGTTTTTAATGCATTTTTGAAGCGTATAAAAAGAGAAAACCCGCTCCATCGAGAGCGGGTTTTTCTTTTTCCAATGAAGTTATTTCGCCGGAATTTCTGCTAATAATTTCGTGATCAAAGACCAATAAATTTGTACTGCCGGAATATGAACTTTCTCATCTGGTGAGTGTGCATTTTTGATTGTTGGCCCGATGGAAACCATATCCATATTTGGATAGATTTTCTTCAATAAACCACATTCCAGACCAGCGTGAATCACTTTGATTGTTGGCTCATAGCCCAAGACGTCCGCATAGATTTTATGAGTTAAATCAACAATTGGTGAATGTGCCTGTGGCTCCCAGCCCGGATAAGAACCGGAGAATTCAGCGCAAGCGCCACTTAATGAAGCAAGCGATGTCAACATCTCAGCAACATATTCTTTGCCGCTATCAATGAGCGAGCGTACTAGAATCGTGGCTTTAATTTGATTCTCTTCTGTTTTTAATACGCCAACACTGAGGGATGTTTCCACGGTGTTTTCTAACACGTCACTATTACGAATCACACCATTAGGTAGCACGTTCAAGAAATGAATCACACGTTGTGTGCTAGCCGCAGTAAAGGTTCTCTCAGATTTATCAGCAGGCTGCAAATCAAAAGTAAGATTCGGTTCAATTAGTGCCAGCTCAGCTTTTAATAAAACAGCAAAATTTTCCACCGCACTTTTTAGTTGAGCCACATCACCGTTGAAGTTCAACGTTGCAAACGCTTCACGCGGAATAGCATTACGAATAGAACCCCCGCGAATATCACTTAAAAGGAAATCAAAGTGCGGTTGATTTTGGGTGAGTTTTGCTAAGAAACGCGCAAGCACTTTAATCGCATTGGCACGTCCAGTATGGATATCGCAACCGGAATGTCCGCCACGCAAACCTTTAAGAATAATTTGATAACTGTGAGAGAAAGCGTTGTCTTGATATTCCACCGGCAATGTCACATTCGCATTTTCACCACCGGCGCAACCCACATAAATTTCTGCGTTTTCTTCTGTGTCGGTGTTAATCATAATGTCGCTTTGTAGCCAGTTTGGACGCAATCCGATAGCCCCTTCCATGCCACGTTCTTCTGTCATGGTGAGTAACACTTCTAAATCAGGATGGGCGATATCATCACTGTCTAAAATGGCTAACGTCGATGCCATCCCAATACCGTTGTCTGCCCCCAAGGTCGTGTCTGTAGCACGAACCCATTCACCATCAATATAAGGACGGATAGGATCAGTGGCAAAATTATGTGAGCTACCTTCATTCGCTTGCGGCACCATATCCAAATGCGCCTGTAAAGCAACTTTTTGACGATTTTCCATGCCTTTTGTTGCCGGTTTACGGATTAATACATTGCCTACATCATCCCGTTCCGCGTAAAAACCTTTCCCTTTTGCCCAGTTGATGATGAATTCCGCAAGTTCATTTTCTTGGTAGGATGGATGTGGGATTGCACAAATTTGATCAAACCATTTCCATAATAAATTCGGACTTAATTGTTGTATTTCTGACATAGTTCCTCCTTAAAAAATTAGGGAAAATAATAGCATAAAATGCCGTTTCGGGTTATCCTAACGCAATTTTTATTTCCTGGGCGATGCCCGTAAAATTTTTAAAAGGTGTGTTTATGAGTGAAAAATATGTTGTGACGTGGGATATGTTCCATATGCACGCACGCAAATTATCTGAACGTTTACTTCCAGCTTCCCAATGGAAGGGTATTGTCGCAGTCAGCCGTGGCGGCTTATTTCCTGGCGCAGTACTTGCCCGTGAGTTAGGTATTCGTCATGTAGAAACCATTTGTATCGCCAGCTATAACCACGATAAACAAGGTGAATTGCAGGTTTTACATGCAGCTCAATTAGAAAACGGTGGAGAAGGATTTATCGTCATTGACGATTTAGTAGATACCGGAAACACTGCACGCGCCATTCGTGAGATGTACCCGAATGCTCATTTCGTTACTGTTTTCGCCAAACCCGCCGGCGCAGAATTAGTTGATGATTATGTGGTTGATATTCCACAAAACACATGGATCGAACAACCTTGGGATATGGGCATTTGTTTCGTTCCACCGCTTGCTAGAAAATAAAAAATAATAGAAAAAATGACCGCACTTTATTTCGTGAAAGTGCGGTCATTTTTTATTGTGTTTTCAGCAGAGTCGTTTTATCAACATGATGAAAACAAAAAGGCGTATCATTCGATACGCCTTTCTAATCAGGTTTATTATCAATTATTTGATAATTTTAGCTACCACGCCAGCACCTACTGTACGGCCACCTTCACGGATAGCGAAACGTAAACCTTGGTCCATCGCGATTGGGTGGATTAAGGATACGGTCATTTTGATGTTATCGCCAGGCATAACCATTTCCACGCCTTCTGGTAACTCGATTGTACCGGTTACGTCAGTTGTACGGAAATAGAATTGTGGACGGTAACCTTTGAAGAATGGAGTATGACGACCACCTTCTTCTTTGGATAATACGTACACTTCAGATTCGAAATCAGTGTGTGGAGTGATTGAACCCGGTTTAGCCAATACTTGACCACGTTCGATTTCTTCACGTTTAGTACCACGTAATAATGCACCGATGTTTTCACCTGCACGACCTTCGTCAAGTAATTTACGGAACATTTCAACACCGGTTACAGTTGTTTTTGCAGTTGGTTTGATACCAACGATTTCAACTTCATCACCGGTACGGATGATACCACGCTCCACACGACCAGTTACCACAGTACCACGACCGGAGATTGAGAACACGTCTTCAATTGGAAGAAGGAACGGTTGGTCGATAGCACGCTCAGGCTCAGGAATGTAAGAATCTAAGTGGCTTGCTAATTCAAGGATTTTTTCTTCCCATTCTGCTACGCCGTTTAACGCTTGTAATGCAGAACCACGTACGATTGGTGTATCGTCACCCGGGAAGTCATATTGAGAAAGAAGTTCACGAACTTCCATTTCAACTAATTCTAATAACTCTTCGTCATCTACCATGTCGCATTTGTTTAAGAATACGATGATGTAAGGAACACCTACTTGGCGACCTAATAAGATGTGCTCACGAGTTTGTGGCATAGGACCATCAGTTGCTGCTACGACTAAGATAGCACCATCCATTTGCGCCGCACCGGTAATCATGTTTTTAACATAGTCGGCGTGTCCCGGACAGTCAACGTGTGCGTAGTGACGTGTTGGCGTGTCGTATTCAACGTGGGATGTATTGATGGTGATACCACGCGCTTTTTCTTCTGGCGCGTTATCGATTTGGTCGAATGCACGAGCTGCACCACCGTAGTGTTTTGCTAATACGGTTGTGATAGCTGCAGTTAAAGTGGTTTTACCATGGTCAACGTGGCCGATTGTACCCACGTTAACGTGCGGTTTTGTACGTTCAAATTTTTCTTTAGACATTGAGAGTCCCTCTAAACAAACACGGTTATCGATGGTTCAATTTACCAGACTAACCAAAGTATTAAAATTTGTAATGGAGAGATTATTAAGAAGTGGTGCTGATAGGCAGATTCGAACTGCCGACCTCACCCTTACCAAGGGTGCGCTCTACCAACTGAGCTATATCAGCGCTTGGAGCGGGCAGCGGGAATCGAACCCGCGTCATTAGCTTGGAAGGCTAAGGTAATAGCCATTATACGATGCCCGCCGTTCTTAATTCATCTGTCCCATCGGTCGCTTAGAAATGGTGGAGGGAGAAGGATTCGAACCTTCGAAGGCTGAGCCGGCAGATTTACAGTCTGCTCCCTTTGGCCGCTCGGGAATCCCTCCACTCTAAGTTGGAACTTGAATACGAGAAATGGTGCCGACTATCGGAATCGAACTGATGACCTACTGATTACAAGTCAGTTGCTCTACCTACTGAGCTAAGTCGGCGTCGTAAACAAGTGAGGCGTATTATAGGGATTTTTTTATGCCTGACAAGTTTTTTTTTAGTAAATAAAGTTTTTTTTGGTTATTCGTTTAATTATCAAGCAAAAACCCTCTAACGTCGGTGAATTTAGCTGATTATGCAAAAATTTTACTGCTCAATCTCTTATTTATAGGGTATATTTTGCAACCTATCATTGGCTAAAAAAGAGTAATTCAGCACGTGGACTTTTCGGTTTCTCCTTCTATGTCGGAACAACTTACGCCATTTTTATCATTTGATCGGCAACGTTGGGCAGAATTGCGTAAATCGGTTCCGTTAACATTAACCGAACAGGATCTCAAACCTCTGCTTGGGATAAATGAAGAACTTTCCCTTGACGAAGTTCGTACCATCTATTTGCCGTTAGTCCGTTTGATTAACTACTATATAGATGAAAACATTCGTCGCCAAAATGTGTTGCGCCGTTTTCTTGGCGGACAAAACGCGAAAGTGCCCTACATTATTAGTATTGCAGGTAGCGTAGCGGTAGGGAAAAGCACCTCTGCCCGGATTCTGCAATCGCTCTTAAGCCATTGGCCACAACAACGTAAAGTCGATTTGATTACGACAGATGGTTTCCTACACCCGTTAGCCTATCTTCAAGAACACAATTTATTGCATAAAAAAGGCTTTCCGATTTCTTACAACACGCCAAAACTGATTCGTTTTTTAGCAGATATAAAATCCGGCAAGCCAAATGTTACTGCGCCAATTTATTCTCATCTAACCTATGACATTATTCCTGATCAATTTAATGTCATCAATCAACCAGACATTCTGATTTTAGAAGGGTTAAACGTCTTGCAACCTAACAGAAATCAAGCCAATGAGCTGTTTGTGTCTGATTTTGTCGACTTCTCTATTTATGTTGATGCGGAAGAAGACTTATTAAAAGAATGGTATATTCACCGTTTTCTGAAGTTCCGCCAAAGTGCTTTTACCGATCCAAACTCATATTTCAAACATTATGCGAATCTCTCTGAACAAGAAGCGGTTACCACGGCAGGGAAAATTTGGGATGAAATTAACGGATTGAACCTGAAGGAAAATATTTTACCAACGCGAGAACGCGCCGATTTAATTCTAAAGAAAGGCGCAAACCATGAAGTCGAATTGGTCACCTTAAGAAAATAACAAAAAAAGCACCGCACTTTATTATTCAAAGTGCGGTGCTTTTTTTAAATGGATTTTAAATATCCAAATTCGCTCTTAACGCATTACTCTCAATGAACTCACGGCGAGGCTCAACTTCATCTCCCATCAAGGTGGTGAATAACTGATCTGCCGCCACCGCATCTTTGATAGACACTTTCAACATGCGGCGAGTGTTTGGATCCATTGTCGTTTCCCAAAGCTGTTCCGGGTTCATTTCACCTAACCCTTTATAGCGTTGAATCATCAAACCACGACGAGATTCTTTCATCAACCATTCAATTGCCTGTTCAAAAGAAGCGACTGCAACTTTACGTTCACCACGCATAACATAGGCATTTTCTTCTAATAAGCCGACCAATTTTTCACCCAACGTAATTAAACGCGCATATTCATTACCGGTCACAAATTGGAAGTTCAAGAAATAATCCGTATCAATCCCGTGTGTTCTCACTGTTAACACCACTTCATGTACGTTTCGTTCAGCATTGAATTGCAAACGATAGCTATAATGTCTGCCGTCGGTTTCTTTTCTATTTAAAGAAGCAACCAAAGAATCAGCCCAAGAATTGACCGCACTTTCCTGTTGCATTAACGCTGTGGTCAACGCCGGTTGATAAATCAATTCTTTCAACACGCTTTCCGGATAATAACGGCTCAAGCGGGTCGTCATTTTTTGTACTGCAAGATATTCGGAAGCGAGATTTTGTAACGCCACACCTTGCATACCCGGCGCGTTGTCATTCACATAAAGCGCCGCATTTTCCAACGCAATCGCCAATTCAAATTCTGCCATGGCTTCATCGTCTTTAATGTATTGCTCTTGTTTACCTTTTTTCACTTTATACAACGGTGGCTGGGCAATATACACATAACCACGTTCAATCAGCTCCGGCATTTGACGATAGAAGAAGGTTAATAACAACGTACGAATGTGTGAACCATCCACGTCCGCATCGGTCATGATAATAATGCTGTGATAACGCAATTTATCCGGGTTATATTCGTCACGACCGATACCGCAACCTAGCGCCGTAATCAATGTACCCACTTCCGCAGAAGATAACATTTTATCAAAGCGGGCTTTTTCCACGTTCAGGATTTTCCCTTTTAACGGCAGAATCGCTTGGTTTTTACGATTACGCCCTTGTTTTGCCGAACCGCCCGCAGAGTCACCCTCCACGATATAAAGTTCGGATAACGCCGGATCACGCTCCTGACAATCCGCCAATTTACCTGGCAAGCCGCCTAAGTCTAATGCGCCTTTACGACGGGTCATTTCACGGGCTTTGCGTGCGGCTTCACGTGCACGTGCCGCATCAATAATTTTGGTCACGATGATTTTCACATCGTTTGGATTTTCCAACAAATAGGTTTGCAAATACTCGTTCATCAAAGATTCCACCGCACTTTTCACTTCGGAGGAAACCAATTTGTCTTTTGTTTGAGAAGAGAATTTTGGATCAGGTACCTTCACGGAAATCACGGCCACCAAGCCTTCACGGGCATCATCACCGGAAGTCGCCACTTTGGATTTCTTGGTGTAGCCTTCGTTTTCCATGTAGTTATTCAACGTACGGGTCATCGCGCCACGGAAACCTGCCAAGTGCGTACCACCATCGCGTTGTGGAATGTTATTGGTAAAGCAGTAAATGTTTTCTGCATAACCATCGTTCCATTGCAACGCAATTTCCACGCCAATGCCGTCTTTTTCTGCAGAGAAATAGAACGGTTTCGGGTGGATCGGCGTTTTACCACGATTGATATATTCCACAAACGCTTGAATACCGCCTTCGTAGTGAAAATGGTCTTGTTTGTCGGTACGTTCGTCAATTAAACGGATAGAAACACCGGAGTTTAAGAAAGATAACTCCCTTAGGCGTTTAGCTAAAATATCGTATTCAAATTCAATATTTGTGAAGATGGTCGAACTCGGCCAGAAACGCACGGTGGTTCCGGTTTGGGTGGTTTCGCCAATCACGGCTAACGGCGCTTGTGGATCGCCAAGGCTGTAAAATTGCTCATGCACTTTGCCTTGACGACGAATAGTCAGTTGCAATTTATCGGACAACGCATTGACCACAGACACGCCCACACCGTGCAAACCACCGGAGACTTTATAGGAGTTATCGTCAAATTTACCGCCCGCATGCAAGACCGTCATAATGACTTCTGCAGCAGAAACGCCTTCTTCCGGGTGAATATCTACTGGAATACCGCGCCCGTCATCTTGCACAGAAACGGAATTGTCGGAGTGAATAGTCACGATAATGTCACTGCAATAACCTGCCAAGGCTTCATCAATGGCGTTATCCACCACCTCAAAAACCATATGGTGTAAACCCGTTCCATCGTCTGTGTCACCGATATACATGCCGGGACGTTTACGCACCGCATCAAGCCCTTTCAGCACTTTAATACTGTTTGCACCATAAGTTTCTGGAGTAGTTGTTGACATAATTCTTCTCTGTGTAATTCGTAAAAAATTGGGCGGGATTATAGCAAAATTTTGCGCAATTAGCTAAACATAACTGCACTTAAACGGTACTTAGACTTATTCGGTTGCGCGGGCATTTTTATGTTCGCGGATTAAAGACAGAAACGCTTGTCCGAAACGTTCCAATTTAATCGTACCGACACCGTTAATTTGCAACATCTCAATGTTGCTGACCGGTTGGTATTGCGCCATTTCTTGTAAAGTCGCATCGTTAAACACGATATACGGGGGAATGTTTTCTTTATCGGCAATTTGCTTACGCAAGAAGCGCAAACGTGCAAATAAATCTTTGTCGTAAGAACCGACCGCACTTTTGTGCATCATGGCCGTAGTGACGATAGATGACAGGCGTGGCGTTGCCAATTCCAACGGCATCTCTCCCCGCAAAATCGGCTTGGCGTTTTCTGTGAGCTGTAACGTATTGCCATACTCGCCAATGATTTGGCGCACAAAGCCCAAATGAATTAACTGGCGTAATACTGACTGCCAATATTCCGTGCTGTGTTCTTTGCCGATGCCATACACACTCAGTTGGTCGTGTTGCTGATCGCGAATTTTCTGATTATTCATGCCACGCAAGACAGCAATGACATAATGGGCACCATAAGATTGACCAGTACGATAAATTGCCGACATAATTTTTTGCGCGTCCAACAACCCATCGTATTTTTTCGGTGGATCAAGACAAATATCGCAATTTTGACAGGCGGTTTGACGATGTTCACCGAAATAATTCAATAAGACCAAACGGCGACAGGTTTGACTCTCGGCAAATTCACCGATGGCTTGCAATTTATGCTGTTCAACTTGGCGTTGTGGCGTTTCCGGCTTTTCCATGAGCATTTTGTTCAACCACACATAATCCGCCGGATCGTAAAATAGCACCGCTTCTGCCGGCAAATCATCCCGCCCTGCACGGCCGGTTTCTTGATAGTAGGATTCAATGCTACGCGGTAAATCGAAATGCGCCACAAAGCGTACGTTGGATTTATTAATCCCCATACCGAAGGCGATCGTCGCCACCACCACTTGGATGTTGTCCCGCTGAAAATCCCGTTGTACCTTTTCCCGCAAGCTATTTTCCATGCCCGCATGATAAGCCGCTGCCCGCACACCTTTGTTGCACAGGGTCTCCGCAATGCGTTCCACTTTGTTGCGACTGTTGCAATACACAATGCCACTTTTGCCTTTTTGTGCCACCACGAAACGACACAGCTGTTCCATCGGCTTAAATTTTTCCACTAAGGTGTAGCGAATATTCGGGCGATCAAAACTCCCTACATGAAAGTGCGGTCGATTTAGGCGGAGATTTTGCAGAATATCTTGTTGCGTTGTAGGGTCTGCAGTGGCAGTGAGTGCCATAATCGGGACGTTCGGGAAGCTGCCTTTTAAGCCGCCAAGTTGGGTATATTCAGGGCGAAAATCGTGCCCCCATTGGGAAATGCAGTGCGCCTCATCAATGGCGATAAAGCTCACCTGACATAAAGAAATAAATTGGAAAAAGCTGTTGGTCATGACTTTTTCCGGGGACAAATACAATAATTTTAACTGGCCGGAAATCGCCCTATTTTGCACCTGTTGCTGTTCTTCAAAGGTTTGCGAGGAGTTTAAATAATCCGCTTCTACGCCGCTAGCACGCAGTTGATCCACTTGGTCTTTCATCAGTGAAATCAACGGCGATACTACCAAGGTCATCCCATCAAAACATAACGCAGGAATTTGGTAGCACAATGATTTCCCCGTGCCTGTCGCCATAATGACCAAACAGTCTTGCCCATTCAGCGTCGCCTGGATAATTTCCTCTTGCCCTTTGCGGAAAGCTTGATAGCCGAACACCGAATGCAACACATTCTTTGCCATCGCATAAAGTGCGGTGGATTTTGCCGACGATTTATCGAGAAAATCCACCGCACTTTTCATCGGTTCGTATGAGGTCAGGTGATTCATTAACCGAGCTGCACCTGCTCACCATGTTTAGCAAGCGCTTCGGTTAGGGCTTGCCAAAAATCTAAGCCATCGTTGCTGACCCAACGTTCATTTTTATAGGCAAAATGGAAACCGCCATTGTGGCTCGCCAACCATAATTCCAACAACGGTTCTTGTTTGTTGATCACAATTTGACTGCGATCGCCAAGCGTAATCGTGAACACGGAACCTTGGCGTTCACAATCGGCATCACAATCTTGCGCTTCCAGTTGCTCTTCAATTTCATCCCAAATTTGCTCGATTTTCTGATGAAACTCGACGATATTCATAAAATCACTCCAATAAATAACAGTAGGGCGGAAATTATAAAGATTTTCTGTGCGTTGTGATAGCACAAAGCCGGATTTAGTGGTAAAAAGAACAGTCAAATTTGAGCACAAGGAACAACCAATGAAAAAACTTATTTCCGTATTTTTACTCGTGACATTGTGCGCGCTAAGTACCGGCTGCGGCGTAAAAGGTCCGTTGTATTTCCCCGAACAAGACAGCGCTCAGAAAACAACCAAATAACTTTTTATAGGCGACCTTATGGACTTTTTCCAATATAAAAACAATCAACTCATGGCGGAAAATCTGCCGGTCAAACAATTGGCCGAACAATTTGGTACGCCGTTGTATGTTTATTCTCGAGCCACCCTTGAACGCCATTGGCACGCATTTAATAACGCTTTCGGCGAGCATCCGCACTTGGTGTGTTTTGCGGTGAAATCCAACCCAAATATTGCGATTTTAAACGTGATGGCAAAATTAGGATCAGGCTTTGACATTGTGTCCCAAGGGGAATTGGAACGCGTCCTTGCCGCCGGCGGTGACGCGGCCAAAGTGGTCTTTTCAGGAGTCGCAAAATCCCGCCAAGAAATCGCTCGTGCCTTAGAAGTCAATATTCGTTGTTTTAACGTGGAATCGGAAGCAGAATTATTGCGTATTAACCAAATCGCCGGTGAAATGGGCAAAATCGCACCAATTTCGTTACGCGTAAATCCGGACGTGGACGCCCACACGCACCCCTACATTTCCACAGGGTTAAAAGAAAATAAATTCGGCGTGAGTGTAGAACAGGCTCGTGAAGTCTATAAAGTAGCCGCCACCTTACCGAATATTAAAATCGTCGGCATGGATTGCCATATCGGCTCACAACTCACGGAATTACAACCCTTTTTAGATGCGGTAGATCGCTTAATTGTCCTCATGGAACAATTAAAACAAGATGGCATTCGTTTAAAACACTTAGACTTAGGCGGTGGCTTGGGGGTGACTTATACGGACGAAACACCGCCACATCCGACAGAATATGCCAAAGCATTATGGGAAAAGTTAAGTGCATTCAGTGAGCTAGAAATCATCGTCGAACCGGGGCGCGCCATTACCGCCAACGCGGGGATTTTGGTAACCAAAGTAGAGTATTTAAAATCCAACGAAAGTCGCAATTTTGCCATTGTGGATGCCGGCATGAACGACATGATTCGCCCGGCATTGTATCAAGCCTACATGAACATTCTCGAAATCGACCGCACTTTAGCGCGTGAAGAAAAAATCTATGATGTGGTTGGCCCAATTTGCGAAACCTCCGATTTCCTCGGCAAACAACGCAAACTTGCCATTGCGGAAGGGGATTATTTAGCCCAACGATCTGCCGGTGCCTACGGCGCAAGTATGTCTTCTAACTATAACTCTCGCCCAAGAACGGCGGAAGTGATGGTGGATGGCGATAAAGCTTATCTTATCCGCCGTCGCGAGGCTTTAAACGAATTATGGCAATTAGAAAATTTATTGCCGTAACGCAAGGTGAAACATAAAAAATCCCGCAAACTGACTTGCGGGATTTTTTATAAACACATCTGTGAACAAAACTACGCCCTTACGGCAATAGCCTCAATTTCTAAGCCAACATCTTTCGGCAGACGGGCGACTTCCACACAAGAACGTGCAGGGAAACTCGGGTGATGATTTTCTTTGAAGAAACGCTCATATTCGCCATTGACTGCCGCAAAATCATTTAAATCTTTCACGAATACCGTTGTTTTCACAATATCAGCAACAGTGAGTCCGGCTTGTTCAATGATCGCTTTCACATTTTCCAAAGACTGACGAGCTTGTGCCACAATGTCTTTCGGCACTTCACCGGTTACCGGATTGACCGGAATTTGTCCGGAAGTCAGCACTAAATTGCCTAAATCAACGGCTTGTACATAAGGCCCAATCGCGGCCGGTGCCTTCTCTGTATGAACTACTTTCGTCATTTTTTCTCCTAACTAATGATTTTGTGAGAGGTTATTCTACGTTGAAATCGATAACATGTCAGTTACTATACAACGCTAATCAAACTTGCTCGGGTCAGAACCCACATAATCCGCAAAATCCTCTTGATGAAACCCATGTGACAGCATGTATTGCCAAATTTTTTGGCGCATTTTCGGCGGTTGCTTTTCCTTATAATCAGGAAACTTTTTGCGTAACACATTTAACGCCAATGCCGACCAATCAATATCGCATTCACGGACAACCGCTTCAATGGTTGCGCTTTCAATCCCTTTTAATTGACGCAATTCTTGTTTGATTCTATTCACACCATAGCCTCGTTGAGAACGGCTGTTCAAATAACTTTCGGTAAAACGTTGATCACTTTGCCAGTTTTTTTGCTGGCAATGGGCAATGGCTTGGTCAATTTCTTCCTCGGAAAAGGCTTTTTCCTGCATTTTACAACGCAGTTCAAATTCGCTGTATTCACGGCGAGAAAGTAAATTCATCACATAAGTTAAGGCAAGGGAGGACATATTGTGTTACTTGTTATTATGGTTAAAAACCGATATAAAAAGTGCGGTCATTTTTGACCGCACTTTTTGACATCACTCATCTTATTCGAAGTCAGCTTCACCTGCTTCATCTTCAACATCGGCGGTAATGGCTGTTTCAGGATGCGCTAACAATTCATCACGCAAAGTGCTTTCAATTAATTTCGCTTGCTCCGGATTGTCTTTTAACCATTTCATTGCATTGGTTTTACCTTGACCGATTTTCTCGTTTTCATAAGCATACCATGCACCGGCTTTGCTGATGAGCTTGTGTTTTACACCAAGATCAATCAATTCGCTTTCTTTAGAAATGCCTTCACCGTACAGAATTTGGAAATCCACTTGACGGAACGGTGGTGCGACTTTGTTTTTCACCACTTTCACGCGGGTTTCGTTACCAATCACTTCATCGCCTTCTTTGATTGACCCGACACGACGAATATCTAAACGTACAGAGGCATAGAATTTCAGTGCGTTACCACCGGTAGTGGTTTCCGGGTTACCAAACATCACCCCGATCTTCATGCGGATTTGGTTGATGAAAATCACTAAACAGTTGGCATTTTTAATTTGTCCGGTCAATTTACGCAACGCTTGAGACATGAGACGTGCTTGCAAGCCCACATGAGAATCGCCCATGTCGCCTTCAATTTCTGCTTTCGGCGTTAAAGCTGCAACGGAGTCAACAATAATCACATCCACCGCACCGGAACGTACTAAGGCATCACAGATTTCTAACGCTTGCTCACCGTTGTCCGGTTGAGAAACCAACAACTCTTTCACATCAACGCCCAGTTTAGAGGCATAAATTGGGTCTAAGGCATGTTCTGCATCGATAAAGGCACAGGTTTTACCTGCTTTTTGCGCTTCAGCGATCACAGAAAGCGTTAAGGTGGTTTTACCGGAAGATTCCGGGCCAAAAATTTCAACGATACGTCCCATTGGCAAACCGCCGATCCCTAACGCTAAGTCAAGACCGAAGGAGCCGGTGGAAATCGCTTCAATATCCAATTTTTGGCTGTCGCCTAATTTCATGATGGCGCCTTTACCAAATTGTTTTTCGATTTGACCTAACGCGGCTTCGAGCGCTTTTTGTTTTTCTTCTTGAGTTGCCATTTTTTACCTCGGGAAAATCATTATCAAAATTCGCGCTTATAATAACTGTATCAATATACAGTATCAAGTGAAATTTTGATCTTTTTAAAATTTATGTGATGTTGCTTCCAAAACAAGATTATTTTGCCGTTTATTCTGCTTGAGACATGATGTCTTCTATGCTTTCTTGCAGTGCTAACCAGTCAACTTCAACCTCTTCCAACTGCTTTTTCACCTGCACCTGCTCGGCTAAAAGTGCGGTCAATTTTGCTTTCATTTCTGCGTCATACAAACTCGGATCCGCCAACTCCGTTTCAATCTGTTGCAATTTAGCTCCCAATTTTTCCATTTGAGTTTCTCGCTCCGTTGCCTGTTTGCGTAATGGCGCAAGTTGTTGGCGAAGTTCCGCTTCTTTACGTTTTTGCTCTTTACGGTTGGCAGCAGAATTTTCATTTTCACTCGGCTCATTTTGTGCTTTTATCTCTGCTGGTTGTGCATTCTGCTCGTTCAGCCACTTCTGATAATCCGCCAAATCACCTTTAAATTCTTCCACTTGCTTGTCATGCACCAAATAGAATTCATCTACAGTATTGCGCAACAAATGGCGATCGTGCGACACCAACACCAAAGAACCTTGATAATCCACCAACGCTTCAGTCAGTGCCTGACGCATATCCAAATCCAAGTGGTTGGTCGGTTCATCCAGCAACAGTAAATTAGGACGTTGCCACACAATAAGCGCCAGCACCAAACGCGCTTTTTCACCACCAGAAAAAGACGCCACCGGCTGATTCACTTTGTCGCCATGAAAAGCAAATCCACCCAAATAATCGCGCAGTTGTTGTTCTGTTTGTTGAGGCGCAATTTTTTGTAAATGCCACAAGGCGCTTTCATCCGCGCGCAACGTGTCTAATTGATGCTGGGCGAAATAGCCTAATTGTACGCCTTTCGCCAATTGAATCGTGCCACCGGTCGGGGGGATTTCGCCTGCCAATAATTTAATTAAGGTAGATTTCCCTGCGCCATTTTTACCGAGCAGCCCGATACGCGAGCCGGGCACCAAATTCAGTTTAATTTTACTTAAAATTTCCACCGCACTTTCACCCGAACCATAACCGGCAGAAGCGTTTTCCATCATTAATAGAGGACTTGGCAGGGAGAGCGGTTCACGAAATTCAAAATGAAACGGATTATCCACATACGCCGGCGCAATTTTTTCCATGCGTTCCAATGCCTTTATGCGACTTTGCGCCTGTTTGGCTTTGGTGGCTTTGGCTTTGAAACGGTCGATATAACGCTGCAAGTGATCAATTTTCAGTTGTTGCTGGCGATACATGGCATTTTGTTGCGCTAATTTCGTTGCCCGTTGCAATTCAAAGGAAGAATAATCGCCCGTGTATTCATTGAGTTTTTGTTGTTCAATATGCAGAATTTTGCCGACAATCGGATCTAAAAAGTCACGATCGTGCGAAATTAGAATTAATGTACCCGGATATTGTTTTAACCAACGCTCCAACCAAATCACGGCATCCAAATCCAAGTGGTTGGTCGGTTCATCGAGCAATAATAAATCAGAGCGACAAATCAAGGCTTGGGCCAAATTCAACCGCATCCGCCAACCACCGGAAAATGCCTTCACCGGCTGTTCCAATTCCGCCTGAGAAAATCCCAAACCGTGCAATAATTCGCCGGCGCGTGCTTCAATCGTCCAAGCATCAATGGCATCAAGTTGATTATGCAACGTGGCAATCGCATTACCGTCATTGTCCGCGTTCGCTTGTTGCAATGCCTGTTGCAGACGGCTGTATTCACGGTCGCCCTGAATCACATAATCAATGGCGCGACAATCCAGTGCGGGCGTTTCTTGATTCACCCACGCCAACGCCCAAGTTGACGGGAAAGACACCTCGCCACCTTCGGCGCTCATTTCATTTTTAAGCAACGCAAATAAGGAAGATTTGCCGCAACCGTTTTTGCCAACCAGGCCGACTTTTTGTCCCGGATTAATGGTGGCATTGGCGTTTTCGAGGAGCGTAGTCAAGCCCCGTTTTAGGGTTAAATTTGTGAAAAAAAGCATTGGTTTATAATGAATTTAATATAAGATATTGATTTGTAAAAAGACGCGTTATTTTCCACTTTTTTCTCGGAGTTGCCAATGTTTGATTCTCTCGTCGTTCAATTTGTGGTGCTGTGGGCGGTCATCGATCCAATCGGTTCTATTCCCGTTTATTTAACCAAAACAGTGGGCCTTTCAGTGGAAGATCGCCGCAAAATCGCGTTAAAAGCAGTCATGATTTCCGCCGGTATTTTGATTTTCTTCCTCATCGCCGGACAAGCCTTGTTAGAAGCCATGCAAATTCCCCTCACCGCCTTCCAAATTGCCGGTGGTTTGGTGTTATTGCTGTTCGCTTTGACCATGATTTTCGGTGAAGGCAAACCGGAACAAGAAATTAAACTTTCATCCAATCTTAACGAACTGGCTGTCTATCCGTTAGCCGTACCGTCTATTGCCTCGCCCGGCGCGATGATGGCAATTGTGTTACTCACCGACAACCATCGTTTCAGCCTGTTCGATCAAACCATGACAACCTTAATCATGCTTTCTGTATTGTTGATCACCTATCTTTTATTCCTCGCCGCCAACCGCATTCAACGCTGGATTGGTAACACCGGTGCGGCGGTGATTAGTCGGGTGATGGGGTTAATTTTAGCCGCGGTTGCTATTAACAATATGTTGGTGGGCATTCGTGATTTCTTTACGCAAATGAGTTAATCGATTTATTTTCTACAAAGTGATCTGCCCCCAAAAAGTTGGACAGGTTAGTTAACTTAAATATTGAGCTCGGTATTGCACTGGGCTTAATCCTTTTAAATCAAGTTTAATTCGTTCTTGATTGTAATACACCAAATATTCTTCAATTTCAGCCTGTAATTCAGCGATTGAATGATAGCTCCGTGAATAAAAACACTCTGATTTTAGTATCGCAAAAAAACTTTTAATCACCGCATTGTCGTAGCAATTTCATCGGTGGCTCATACTTTGAACCGCTTTACCTTCCAACATCTTTACCCATTCCGCCGAGCCATACAATACGCCTTGGTCGCTATGAATAATCGGGCATTCTGTCGGTTTAAGCCGACTAAGCCCTTGTTCTAGCATACCTTTCACCAATGAAAACTTCGGGCGTGTTGCAAAGTTATAGGCAATAATTTCTCGGTTAGCCAAGTCCATCAACGGTGAAAAATAAAGCTTTTCTTGCCCAACATGAAATTCCGTTACATCCGTTACCCATTTGGCGTAATTTAAATGTCACGGGGCGATAACCATCTCGTTTTCTGTTCTTTTTGTACAGCGATAAGATAGTCTCTTTTACCTCGTGATAATTTCGCTTAATCTCTTTATAGTAAAAGCTTGAGCGAGGCATTTTAGCCACATGAAGTAAATTATTTAACACATAGTCTGGCTTCAATCTTTCAATGATTTTTCTTTTTCTGTCGTTGTTTTTGACGGTCGAGCGCCTCCAACTCCTTTAGGTAAGCAATCTCCGCACGAGCCAAGGCGAGCTCTCGTTGTAACTTTCTAAACGCTTTAGGTGAAAAGTCTGTGGTTTCCGGGATTTCAATGTCTTTCTTTTTCATCTTTGACTTCACTATTTTCGGGGTTTGAAGGTTTGTATGAGGCGATTTTACGCCATCAAGCCCTCTTTCCCGAAATGCTTTTAGCCAATAAATGACGAGAGCGTGGGAAATTTTATGAAGTTTAGCCACCTCACGGATACCATAATCCTGTTCGGTGACGAGTTTGATAATTTTCAAACGAAATTGATAAGGGTAGGACATAATCTGCACCTCAAATTAGGTGTCCAGGTTTTGAGGTGCAGATCAAAAGTGCGGTCAGATTTGACCGCACTTTGAAAATATTATTTACTATTTAAGTACATTACCATCTAATGCTACGTTAAATGCTTTTCCGCCTTTAATTCCTGGTATGATGACTTGAGGACTATCAAAGTTACAAGTTTTATCTCTAAGCATATCACACGGTAGGGCGCAAAGCGAAGGGGCTGGGCTAGGCTTACAAGATGAGCCCCCTTTCGCTTGGCAATTTTCAACCGCCATTTCTTTAGCGTGCTCAGGAATAATGCTATTTCCGAAGTAATCTCTCATACCTCTACTATCTCGACCACTAGCTAACCCTAAACACATATTACTTATACCAATCACTAATTGGCAGTCTTTGCCACCATACTCTTGACATTGTTTTAGTGAATCTTGTTTGGCTTGCTCAAGAGTACTATAAGCTGCATCAGAAGCCCACATCATTTGATTTATTTCTGGAGTGCGAACAATTGCAGCCCATAATCTAGGTTTAATTTTGCGTTTTTTTAGTTCTTCTGGTGTAGCAATTTTTACTGCTTCTTGATACTCACCACAACCAAATTCTTTTTCAATGTCTCCAAACCCTGTGGCATCTCTAATAGATGTGATTTTATGGCTTGCATCCGTAAATACATAAGTCCATGTATGACCACCAGTATATACTTTTTCTGTTGTTAGAAAGATTGTTCTAGAGTTTCTGCCAACTTCATAGGTTTGTAAATCATAAAGAGCAAGTCGATAAGCGTGAATATAACTTCTTTCATTGTCTTTAAAGCATTGATAAGATTCATCTGGCAAACGTTTTCGAGCAAAAAACTCATAGTCTTCTTTACCATGCCAGTATAAAGTGTCTAATGGGTTATACATTGTTGAGCAACTTGTTAAAAAGAGTGTGAACGCAACTAGACAAACTAGCTTAATCTTATGAGATAACATGAGATATATTTCCTTATTAAAAGATAAAGATACGTGATAATAATATAGTAATTTGCTCAGGTTATCAGCTTTTATTGTAAGTATAAAGTGAATATTTTTATAGGTTTAAATAAAAAAAGTGCGGTCAATTTTGACCGCACTTTGTGTATTAATGGTTTTTGTGGCTTGTACTGTACAGAATTTTGTCGGTATAAGCCATCGCAATTGCTGAAATCAAGAAAGCAAAATGAATAATTACTTCCCACATAATTGTTTTTTCAGGAATTTTTGAGGCATTCACAAAGGTTTGCAATAAGTGAATAGACGAAATGCTGATAATTGACATAGAAAGTTTAACTTTCAGCACGGTCGCATTCACATGGCCCCAATGATAGCGCCAGCGTCCACGCTGGTGCTGTTTAATAAAAATATTGTGAATTTTACTCATAACCATCGGCAGAGCCAATATTCAAAATTCTTTGAATTTTTTGACCGCACTTTTAGTTGATAGGCACAAGCGAGGACGCTTGCGCCATCGTGGGGGTTTTTGCAGAAACTGAAACGGATAAAGCACATAAAGCCAATGTAAGTAATTTTTTCATAATAATCCTTTTGTTAGGGCGTATTTGATACGCCCTACATTGATTTTCAGCGTTTATTGATACATATAGTATTTATAATGCGCGTCTAATTGACGAATTTCAATTTGGCAGTTTTTAGCTTTGCTGGCTTGGCAATTTAATAACGCTTCTTGTTCAACTGTGCCACAGATGCCAGAACGAGAGAAGAAGTAAGTCCAATTCCCGTTTTTATCTTTTGACGATGCCATAGCAAGACAGCCATTTAATTGTGTTGCTGCTCCTTCGCATTCTCCTCGTTCTGCTTTTTCACAGTGTAATCTTGCATCCATGATAGCCGTAGATTCGCCTAAAAAACCGGTTGACCATCCCCAATCTCCAGTGGCTTTATTGATGGCAATGGCAGCATAGTAGTCAGAACCTACGGGTGGCCCTACTTGCGCATTTGAATATCCCCCTTGCGGAGGGGCTGAATTATACATAATCATCCTTCCATCAGGACCAATAATTCGACACGTTCCAGTTGCTGGATCAAATTGCCCACCACAGCTATTCGCATAGGAGGTGAAAGCAAGCATCATTAATGGAATTAGCCAGTATTTTTTCATTTTGGATTCCTTGTGAAAAATTCTGTGAGGTTTATCTTCTCTTTATGGTAAAAGCATATCGTTTAGTAATAAGTTTCTACTCAACAAACCTTGCATCTACACCATATAGCACATCTAAATCATGTTGTGGTAAGAAGTCTTTTTCTTTTACTTGATATTGCACAACTTTGTCATTTTGCAGCACTTTTTTCACCTCGCCTTTACCTTTCCAACAGAAAGAAATAATCTGATCTTTTGGTCTTTCAATGGTAAGCGTAAAATCCGCAATAGGTTTTGCCCAGTTTGCTCCAGTTTTGAGAATATAACCTAGCTCACAGTAGTATATCCCTTGATTAGATTTTGCTTTTACTGATTTTTTAAATGATGGATCAATACAAAAGGTATCGGCAAACTTTTTATAATTCACGAGCTCAGGAAGTCCCATACCACCCCCGACTAGAGGGGCATATTCGTGCTGAATTTGAGTAATCGAATTGGCTTTAAAGGTTTGTTGCCAGCTATAAATAATTTGTCCGCCCCAAGTGATATCTTCGCTATCCTCAGAGTCTTTGTATGAATATTTAGCAAGACGTGGATCCTGACATTTCAAGATTTTCTCATCTGCAGAATCAGATTTACGTAACCAAGGCTCCATTAACTCTTCTTCAGTTAAACCACAGGCACGAAGAATCTCTGTGACATCGTGAGAAATAAATTCTCTTTTCTCTGCATCATCTGCATTTTTGGTTTCATAAAAGAACGCGCGTACATGAGTTGTCGGTTTGATTTCTTTGCCATTCACATAAATCTTAAACGAATTGATTAAACTTTGGGTGTGAGCAAAATCACCGTAATCGTGCAGTATGACTTCCGGTAATGGGAATAGCACCGTCTCAGTAATGTCTTTATCGGTCAGATTGCGATATTCATATTCCACCTTAATTTTATCTTGGCTGATAAATAGGTTTTCTTTTTGCATCGCAATGTGCTCATTCTTAATATATTCCACACCACCAGTAGAGACGGTTCCCGTACTGTCGTTAGCTTGAGCCATAAATGGAAGACAAAGAATCGTTAAGAGAAGAGACTTTTTCATGATTGGTGTTCCTTGTAAAAAGTGAGAAAAATTTGACCGCTCTTGTAGCAAGAAGATTAAAGTAGTATGAGCTTTTACAATTCACGCACGAGTGTGTATAACAGCCGTGCGTGAATGTCTCCCTATAAGCTAGTTTCTTAATAGCGGTTCAACCAAGTATTGATACTCAGAATCAAGCTGGCGGATTTCAATTTTACAGTTTTTAGCTTTGCTTGCTCGACAGTTTGATAGTGCTTCTTTTTCAACTGAGCCGCAAGTTCCCGAATTTGATAAGAAATAAGACCAGCTACCATTTTTGCCTCTAGATGATGCCATTGCAAGACAACCATTGAGTTGTGTTGCCGTAGCTTCACATGGGCCATTTCCTGCTTTTTCACAGTTATTTTTGGCATCTTCGATAGCAGAAAATTCAGTCAAAGTACCTGTTGACCATCCCCAATCACCAGTATTTCTATTCACAGCGATTGCAGCGTAAGAAGGGATGGGTTGGCTAGGGGCGTTTGAGTAGTCATCACTTGAATACCCTCCGGAATATCCACTTTGAGGTGGAGCTGAGTTATACAGGATCATTTTTCCGTCAGGACCAATAATTCGGCAGGTTCCACTGGCAGGATCAAATTGCCCGCCACAGCTATTGGCATAGGGGGATCCAATAAGTATCATCAATGGGATTAACCAATATTTTTTCATTTTTATTCCTTGTAAAAAGTGAGAAAAATTTGACCGCTCTTGTGGTAAGGCAATTAACGTATTGTGTATTTTTCAAATACGCTACAAACTAAAATAATTTTTGTTTTGCTTGGCTAATTTTAAAACCGTGTTTTTCTTGGTTTGAGCAAGTAACTGAATCACCAGACGCAGTACATTGCCAACCTTTGCCTTTAATTGTTTCGCCGTCTTTTAAGATCTGAGAGTATGGTACAGCGGGGGTATCACTGGCACAAACAAGTGAGGCTTTTCCTGTAGCGCCAACAGAAAATAGCTCGCCCCATTCTAATTCACAATCTTTCGGACGCGGCAAAATCGGTTTTCCTTTGATTTTAGTAACACATTCAACTTTGGGGTTTAGGTCAGGAATATCGCCAGAGCAATAAATAGCATCATTAGCAGTGCGGAAACTGATAAAAGAGTCTGAGTTTTATGCTGTTTCTATTTGCGGGGTTAAGGCAAAGCTAGAAACAGAGAAAGTACATAAAGCGAATACAAATAATTTTTTCATGTTGAATTCCTTGTTGAATGGCGAAATTGGTAAAATTTCTACAAAATTTAACCGCTTGCAAACCCTTTTGAATTGCTAAGTTATGAGTTTACTTGTTTTATTTCTTACAATAAAGGTAGGATAACAAACTTAACAATAATGGGCATAAAAAATAAATATAAACCGATGAGGTTTGGAACATACCATCATAATTGGTGCCTTGTAGCGCATTCAAATCAAATAAATATTTCCCGAATACTCCAACTTTCGCCATCCATAGCAACATCGCAAAGCTGCGATAAAAACGTTGAAAAATAGCAAAAAAGAGATAGCTGAAACTAGTAATGGCAATAAGTCTAAAATAGATATTAATAGAATGATTTAGACTATTAGCTACAGGGTCGTTTAACGTTAAATCATAACCACTAACTTGCAACCAATGCACGCCAAATTTGTGCCATAAATAAGCACTAAATAACAGCATGGCGAAATGCGTTAAAAAGAGTAGGATTCTCATTTGGAATGTCTCAAAAGTATGAAATATTTTTTATGGTATCTTCTTTATTCACTTTAAATTATGAATATTGCTCTTGTGGACCATAATAAGTTGTTAAGGTTAGGACGATCGTACTGTTTATTTTGAATAGATCAATACTTTATTAAAATGCTCAGATAAATATCTTTTTTGAAATGCTTGAATATTTATTCTTTTAAAGAGATAAGTAAATCATAGACAAATACCTTTACGCCCCGTACTATGTTCCTTTTTATTTGGTATGACTTATGACTCGAATTAATCTTGTTCCACCTGAGGAGCTTTGTGATCAGCATCTTTTAGCTGAACATCGTGAATTAACCCGCATTCCTAATGCCGTGGCGAAAGGTAAATTTCATTTGAAAGGACAGCCTACGGAATATAAATTAGGTGAAGGGCATGTGCGTTTTTTCTTTAATAAATTGGCGTTTTTAAAGAAACGGTATGATGCATTGCATGCGGAATGTAAGGCGCGAGGCTTTAACGTACAATATATTTGGAATGAAATGTTACCTGATGATCCAAGTTTATGGTTGGACTATGAAGCCACAGAGGCGGCGTTATAGATTAATCGGGAACGTATTCAGGAAAGAATGCCATTAAAGGCGAGATTTACACCACATCTTCCAAAGAGTGGTCAAAAATAAAGGAGTTTTCACTTCCCCTGTGGGGAAATTACAGGGGAAGTGAATTGGGTTAAATTATTTATATTCAACCACGATATCGCTTTCGTTTACGGTATCCCCATAAACTGGCAATAAAGTTTTTTCGTAAGCTTGTTTTAAACGACCATCTTTGCCTAAGGTTTGGATTTCGTTATTTAACCAATTTAACAATTCAGGTGCATCTTTGCGAACAGCTGGTGCAATAACATCTTGATCACCAAAGTTTTTTACGCCTACGGTATAACCTGGATTTTGTTTTGCCCAAGCGAATAAGAAGGTATTGTCGTTAGATAAGGCATCACCACGGCCATCACGTAAGGCTTCAAAGGTTTCTGTATTTTGTTCGAATTTCAATAACTTCACATCTGGATAGTTTTTGGTAAAGAAAATATCAGCCGTGGTACCTTTATCTACAATTAAAGTTTTGCCTTTTAATTGTTCAAGATCAGTAATGACTGAGCCATCTTTTGAAACGACACCGAGTGCCACTTTCATATATGGATTAGCAAAATCTACCACTTCTTTACGAGCAGGTGTCACAGTAAAGTTAGCTAAGATAATATCAACTTTCTTAGAAAGTAAGTATTCAGCACGGTTTGCGGCATCCACTAAAACAAACTCTACTTTGTTTTCGTCACCTAATAAGTCTTTACCGATCTCTTTACCAATTTCGACATCAAAGCCTTGGCTTTTACCTTGCGCATCCACATAACCAAATGGTGGTTTATCGCTAAATACACCAATGCGCACTTTGCCATCTTTTTGTATTTGCTCAAGGCTTGAGATTGTTTTTGCTCCGTCTTTAGCTAGTTCTTTATCATTACACGCGGTTAAGCCAAATGCTAAGGTGGCAGTGGCTAAAAGTGCGGTCAATGTTTTAAATGTTTTCTTCATAGTTTGTCCCTCTCGGTTCATAATTTAAGATATTTAAGAATGTTTTCGCACGATCCGTGGTTGGATTCGTGAAGAAATCTTCCGGTTTTGCCTGTTCAATGATTTGCCCTTTATCCATAAACACAATGCGGTTAGCTACTTGACGGGCGAAGTTCATTTCATGGGTAACGATGAGCATCGTCATACCATCTTTAGCGAGACCTAAAATCACATCAAGTACTTCGCGTACCATTTCAGGGTCAAGGGCAGCAGTGACTTCATCGAACAGAATAATTTCAGGGTTCATGCAAAGTGAACGCACAATAGCAATTCGCTGTTTTTGCCCACCTGATAATTCACGCGGATAGGCATTTTTTCGGTCATATAGACCTACACGTTTAAGTAACTCATCGGCTTGTTTTTCAGCTTCTGCGCGATCGCGTTTTTGTACTTTTAAAGGACCGAGTAAAATATTGTCAATTACTGATAAATGAGCGAAGAGTTCATAACTTTGGAATACCATCCCAATGCGTTGACGTGCTTTGACCCAAGGAATGTCTTTACCTAACTCTCCAGCATTTTGAAGCAAAATCTGACCGCTCTTTATTTCTTCTAATCCATTTAGGCAGCGTAAAAAAGTACTTTTACCACAACCCGATGGACCTAAAATAACGACAACTTCGCCTTTCTCTATAGAAAGATTGATGCCTTTGAGTGCTTCTACATCACCGTAATTTTTGACGAGGTTTTTAATTTCTAATAACGCCATGTGTTTTCCTAATTAAAATTAACTTTCCCAACGGGTTTCTAAATAACGGGAAAATAAGGATAGCGGGTAACAAATCACAAAATATAAACCGAAAATGACACCGTAAATCCAAAGCGCCGCCGATTGATTACTAAATAATAAATGCTCAATAATTTGTTGACCGACTTTAATTACTTCAACCACACCAATTAACATCGCCAAAGAGCTGGTTTTTACCATACGAGTAAAGAGGTTAATAGCACTTGGTGTCACACGCTTTAAACTTTGCGGAAGTAAAATATACACAAAGGTTTGAAACGGCGTTAAGCCCAGAGCGTAGGCTGATTCCACTTGATGTTTTTCAATGGAAGTTAATGCACCACGCACTAAATCCCCCATTTCTGCTGTTCCCCAGAAAATAAACACCAAAATACATACAGAAACGCCATCTAAGTGAATATCAAACCATTTTGCTAAACCGAAATAAGCGAGAAAAAGTAATACTAATAATGGAATGATGCGTACAAATTCTAAATAAAAGCTGCAAATGGCTTTGATAATTGGGTTTCTGTTCGTCATGATTACGCCAAAAATCACGCCTAAAATACAGGCGAAGAAGACAGAAATGAACGCAATTTCAGCCGTCACGCATAAACCGTTAAGCAAGCGTTCAATGTTGCTACCTTGGAATAATAACTCAAGCCCCATATTTTGCTCTCCGAGTCCGGCGTTCTAAATAACTGATGAACAGAGACATCGGTAATAGAATGATCAAATAAAACACCACTAATAAAAATAAGGCCTCATTGGTTTTGTAATCGAGCCCGATGACTTCTTTCGCTACAAACATCAGTTCGGCTACGGCAACGGCACTGATCACTGAGGTTTCTTTCATTAAGAACAAGCAATTTGCGCCGATTGCAGGTGTCGCAATCGCAAAGGCCTGTGGGAAAATCACATAGCGAAAAGCTTGAAAAGGGGTTAGACCAATACTTAAGGCTGATTCAATTTGCCCTTTTGATACCGCTTCCAGACCTCCGCGAATAGCTTCTGCCATATAGCTTCCACCTAAAAATGCCAGGCCGATAATGCCGCAAGTAAACCCATCTAATTTCAGACCAATTTTAGAAAGCCCAAAATAGAGAAAAAATACTTGAATTAATAAAGGCGTATTGCGAGAAAGCTCGATATAGCCTTTTACTAGCCAAGTTAATGATTTGACTTTGTAGGTGGTAATCACCGCACAAATCACACCAATTACCAGCGACAATAAAATACCCCAAAAGGCGAGATGAAGTGTCATCAGCATGGCATGAACAAAACGTGGTGTGGCACTTAAAATATAATCCCAATTCATTTTTCATGATTTAATCGTTTGCGTGGCGATATAGTAAAAAATTTTGAATCGGTGAGAAAAGAATGGAAAGTTATTACCTATAATGAAATGTAATAAGCAGCGGGTTTTAAATGAAATAAATGGTGGTTAGGAATGAAAAAAACGGGGCTTTATTCAGCCCCGTCGTTGTTTATTTTAATCACGTTTCGCAATAAGTGCGGTTGGTTCTTCGTCTGTTTTTGGTTCATCTTGTATTTCAGCAGGTTTATCTTGAATAGACATGGCTGATTTTAAACTGTCTTGACGAATTTTTTCCGCTGCTGCTTTGTCGCCAACACATAAGACGCCTCCGATGGCGCAAGCGTCCACTCTTGTGCCAATTTTCCTAAGGATTAATCAATGAACAAACGCCTTACAAAACCCTCTTACGTTGGAAATATCGTCGTATCCGGTGATGGCGTAATTACATCCTAAAATTCTCTATTTTTTTATCACGATGAAAAAGTGCGGTCAAAATTTACAGTGGATTTTCACCGCACTTTTTGTTTGCCTTTAGCTTTTCCCTTGAAATAAAAAAGCGGCTTTAACGCCGCTTTTGTTTTTGTGTGGAATGACTTACTTCGCACCAATAAACCCAATGGCGTCATACACTTTCGCTAACGTTTCTTGTGCGCGTGCTTTGGCTTTTTCCGCACCGTCTTTAGCAATTTGGAGGAGTAATTCCTCGTTGTTGCGGAAATGGTGGTAACGTGCTTGCAACGTAGTCAACATGGCGGAAACTTCGTCGGCGACAGCACCTTTTAAGTGACCATACATTTTGCCTTCAAATTCCTGCTCAAGTTCTGCAATAGTTTTGCCGCTCACGCCAGAGAGAATATCGAGAAGATTGGACACGCCCGCTTTATTTTTCACGTCATAACGAATCACCGGCGGCTCATCGGAGTCGGTTACCGCGCGTTTGATTTTCTTCGCAACCGCTTTCGGGTCTTCTAATAAGCCGATAACGTTGTTGCGGTTTTCGTCCGATTTAGACATTTTCTTTTCCGGTTCCAACAAGGACATCACGCGCGCACCTGCTTTTGGGATAAACACTTCCGGCACAGCAAAGTGCGGTCCGTATAAGGAATTAAAACGTTGCGCGATGTCGCGGGTGATTTCCAAATGTTGTTTTTGGTCTTCGCCCACTGGTACTTGGTTGGCTTGGTAAAGCAAAATATCAGCCGCCATTAAGACCGGATAAGTGAACAAACCTACGTTGATGTTTTCTGCATAACGGGCGGATTTGTCTTTAAACTGGGTCATACGACCCATTTCGCCGAAATATGTGTAGCAGTTTAACACCCAAGCCAATTGCGCGTGTTCCGGCACATGAGATTGAATGAAAATCGTGGATTTTGCCGGGTCGATACCGCAGGCTAAATATAATGCCAACACGTCCAAGGTGGCTTTGCGTAATGCCACCGGATCTTGGCGTACGGTGATGGCGTGTTGATCCACGATACAGAACAGGCATTCGTAGTCATCCTGCATTTTCACCCACTGACGCAACGCACCGAGGTAGTTACCGATAGTCAATTCACCTGATGGCTGTACGCCGCTGAACACGATAGGTTTGGTCATTTTTACATCCTTAATTTTTAAATCTTATTATTGATAGCGCAAGCGTCCACGCTTGTGCTGTAGCCAAAATTAAATAAAGGCACAAACGTGGACGTTTGCGCCATCCATTCAGAAGAATCAATCAAACAAGCGTCAATAGCTCCGCGAAATCCTCAAAGACCCAATCCGGATGGGATTCAGAGATTGGAATATTGTAGTTGTAACCGTAGGTTAATCCCACCACCGGGCAACCGGCATTATGGGCAGCAATAATATCGTTGCGGGAATCGCCGACGAACAGCACTTGTTTCGGGTATAAACCGAATTTGCCGCATAAATAGAACAGCGGGCCCGGGTGAGGTTTGATGGCCGGTAAAGATTGTCCGCCCAACACTTCATCGAATAAGTCTTCAATGCCGAAAGCCTTTAACACAGGGCGGGTATGTTGGGTCGGTTTGTTGGTAACCACAGCCAAACGGTAACCTTTGGCTTTGAGTTTCTGCAAAGTCTCTTTCACGTGAGGGAATAAACGGCTGCGGTTACAGATATTTTCGCCGTAAAAGACATTAAAACGCTCTTTTAATGTGGCAGTTTGGCCTTCTGTCAAGGTTTTGCTCGATTGTGCCGTTGCCCATTCCAATGCGCGAGCAATTAAAATCTGCGCGCCGTTGCCAATCCAAGTGAGCACCAACGTTTCAGGCGCTTGTGGCAAATCAAATTCTGCTAATGCTGAATTTACAGATAGCGACAAATCAGGCAGACTGTCCACCAACGTGCCATCCAAATCAAAACCGATTAATTTAAACTGTCCTGTCATGCTTATTTTCCTACTGCGGCTAACTGTTGACGCATTTCATCAATGACTTTTTTATAGTCCGGTTGATCGAAAATCGCCGAACCAGCAACGAACATATCCGCACCGGCACGGGCAATTTCTGCAATATTGCTCACTTTCACGCCGCCATCCACTTCTAAACGAATATCCAATCCGCTCTCATCAATACGTTTTCTTGCCTGTTTTAGTTTTTCTAAGGTTGCCGGAATGAAAGATTGTCCGCCAAAGCCCGGATTCACCGACATCAATAAAATAATATCCACTTTGTCCATCACATAATCTAAATAGCTTAACGGCGTTGCCGGGTTAAATACTAAACCGGATTTACAGCCGTTATCACGGATAAGTTGCAAAGTGCGGTCGATATGCTCAGAGGATTCCGGGTGGAAGGTAATGTAGCTGGCACCCGCTTTGGCAAAATCCGGGATAATGCGATCCACCGGTTTCACCATCAAATGCACATCAATCGGCGCAGTAATACCATAATTGCGTAAGGCTTTGCACACGGCAGGCCCGAAAGTTAAATTCGGGACATAATGGTTATCCATCACATCAAAATGAACGACATCACCACCGCACTTTAAGACATTTTCCACATCTTCACCCAAACGCGCTAAGTCAGCAGAAAGAATGGAAGGAGCAATTAAATAGGGTTTCATGAGCACCTCACAGGCTATTAAAAATTGCCTTATCTTACTACGATACACCTCAATTTTTAAGAAATTATTCGGCGCAGGGCGGGCAATATCGCATTTTGGTGCAATTCAAGGTAAACTAGGCGCAATTTTTTTCGATTCGATTTACCGGTTTTTTATGCGCTTATTTCTCTCTTTATTATTCGCGGTTTTGGTACTGTTCCAATACGATTTTTGGTTCGGCAAAAACGGCTATTGGGATTATAAAAACACCACCAAAGAAATCGCCATCCATCAACAGGAAAATGAAAAACTTTCCCAACGAAATCAAATCATTGCTGCAGAAATTAAAGACTTAAAAGAAGGGGTGGATGCCATTGAAGAACGCGCCCGTTTACAGCATGAAATGGTGAAACCAAACGAAACTTTCTATCACATCGTCAAAGAACATAAATAATGACCTCAAATCGCAAGATTATCGCCGTTGTGCCGGCGGCCGGCATTGGCAGTCGGATGCAGGCGAACAAACCGAAACAATACCTTCCTATTCACGGACAACCTATTTTGCAGCACACCCTAAACGTGCTGCTCTCTTATCCGCACATCAGTCAAATCGTGTTGGCAGTGGCTGCCGACGATCCTTATATTGCTCAACTTAATCTGACACAAAACCCCAAAATGACGTTGGTCGAAGGTGGAGAAACCCGTGCGGATTCGGTGTTAAACGGATTAAAAGCAATACAAAATGCCGGCACGGATGTTTGGGTGATGGTACATGATGCGGCACGTCCTTGCTTAACGCACGGCGATTTAGACAAATTACTTCAAATTGAGGATGATAACGGCGCAATTTTGGCGATTCCGGCGACGGATACCATCAAGCGCGCTCTGCCTTCACAACAAATTGCCCACACCGAAGATCGCAGTCAACTTTGGTTGGCGCAAACGCCACAATTTTTCCGCGCAGAGTTATTACGAAATGCGTTAATCCACGCCCAACAGCAACAGCTTGCGGTGACTGACGAAGCCTCTGCCATGGAACTCGCAGGATTTCAACCGCACTTGGTGGCGGGACGTAGCGATAATATTAAAGTCACCCGCCCGGAAGATTTGGCGTTGGCGGAATTTTATTTAATGAGGAAGACAAAATGATACGAATCGGCCATGGTTTTGACGTTCATGCTTTCGGTACCGACAACCCGCTCATTATCGGCGGCGTCACCATTCCCTTTGACAAAGGCTTTATCGCCCATTCCGACGGCGATGTGGCGCTCCATGCACTGACCGATGCCTTGCTTGGCGCGGTCGCTTTGGGCGATATCGGCAAGCTGTTCCCTGACACGGATATGCAATACAAAGGCGCAGACAGCCGCGTGTTATTGCGCGAGGCGTACCGTCAAGTACAGGCAAAAGGCTATGTCGTAGGCAATGTAGATGTAACCATTATCGCCCAAGCGCCAAAAATGCGCCCACACATTGACGCCATGCGTGCCCTCATTGCGCAGGATTTAACCGTTGATATCGAACAAGTGAATGTCAAAGCCACCACCTCGGAAAAACTGGGCTTTACCGGTCGCGGTGAAGGCATTGCCTGCGAAGCCGTGGCATTGTTGGTATGCAAACCATGATGGATTTAGCCTATTTGCAAAAAACACCGCCAAAACAGACCGCACTTTTAAAAGCGGAATGTGCAGATTTTGTGGTGAAAGAACAACTCGGCTACGACATGAGTGGCGATGGCGAATTTGTCGCTGTAAAAGTACGTAAAACCGATTGCAACACCTTGTTTGTGGGCGAGCAACTGGCGAAATTTGCCGGCATTTCCGCGCGCAATATGAGCTACGCCGGTTTGAAAGATCGCAAGGCTGTTACCGAGCAATGGTTCAGTCTGCAAATGCCCGGGCAACCAACACCGGATTTCAGTCAATTTTCCCTCGAGGGTGTAGAAATTCTCGACGTCACCCGCCACCAACGCAAAATTCGTATCGGCAGCTTACAAGGCAACCATTTTGAGATTTTGCTCCGCAACGCTGAAGAAACCGACGAACTCAAAGTGCGGTTAGATTTTCTGGCAAAAAACGGCTTCCCAAATTATTTCACCGAACAACGTTTTGGCCGTGATGGCAATAACTTAACCCAGGCGTTACGCTGGGCAAACGGCGAAATTAAAGTCAAAGATCGTCATAAACGCAGTTTTTATCTTTCCGCCGCACGCAGCGAAATTTTCAATTTAATCGTGTCCAAACGAATGGAATTAGACTTGGCTCAGCAAATTTTGATCGGTGATGTTTTGCAACTGAGCGGTTCACACAGTTGGTTTATGGTGGATAAATCGGAAGATTTAGCGCAATTACAACAACGTTTGGTGCAACAAGATGTTTTGCTCACCGCGCCACTTATCGGCGAAGAAGAGAAAAGTGCGGTGGATTTTGAAAATGAAATTTTCGCCCAACATCAAGCGTTATTCGCGTTAATGCGCCAAGAACGTATGAAAGCGGCACGCCGCCCAATATTAATGCAACCCCAGCAATTCCAATGGCAATTTGAACCAAACGGCTTGCGACTTCAATTTGATTTACCGGCGGGCAGTTATGCCACTGCGCTTATTCGCGAACTGGTCAACGTAGAAAATTAAAACACAGGAAGAATATGAATATTTTATTGAGTAACGACGACGGCATTCATGCCCCAGGCATTCGCGCCATGGCAGACGCCTTACGCAATATCGCCAACGTCACCATTGTGGCACCGGACAGCAACCGCAGTGCCGCCTCAAGTTCGTTAACCTTAGTGAAACCATTACAACCGTTACATTTGGAAAATGGCGATTATTGCGTTAACGGTACGCCCGCTGATTGCGTTCACATTGCGCTCAACGGTTTTCTTTCCGGACGCATCGATTTAGTAGTATCCGGCATTAACGCCGGCGCAAATTTGGGTGATGACGTATTGTATTCCGGTACCGTGGCCGCCGCCTTTGAAGGGCGTCATCTTGGCTTGCCGTCTATTGCGGTATCTCTTGATGGCCGTCAACATTTTGAAACGGCAGCCCGTGTGGTATGCGAACTCGTCCCTAAATTACATTCTCAATTATTGGGCAAACACGAAATTCTCAATATTAATGTGCCGGATGTGCCTTATGAAGAACTCAAAGGCATTAAAGTCTGCCATTTGGGTTACCGTTCTTCTTCCGCCGAAGTCATTAAACAACAAAGCCCCCGTGGCGAAGATATTTATTGGATCGGGCTGAGCGGATTGCCGGAATATGAGGGCGAAGGCACGGATTTTCATGCGGTAAAAAACGGCTATGTGTCCATCACACCAATACAAGTCGATATGACGGCACACCATTCAATGAAGGCTTTACAACATTGGTTAGAAAGTGAATAATTTCGTCTTTCAACATAAGGAAAGTAAATGAATTTGTTTGGCGCAATGTACGATAAAACCATGGCTTGGTCGAAACACCGTTTCGCCCCATTTTGGTTATCGTTTGTCAGTTTTATTGAGGCAATTTTCTTCCCCATTCCGCCGGATGTCATGCTTATCCCAATGTCCATGTCAAAACCGCAAAGTGCGATGAAATTTGCCTTATTTACGGCGATTGCTTCCGTGTTGGGCGGTATCATCGGTTATGCATTGGGTTATTATGCGTTTGATTTTGTAGAACATTATATTAACCAATGGGGATATCAATCACATTGGCAAACCGCTATTCAATGGTTTGAAAAATGGGGCATTTTAGTGGTGTTTGTAGCTGGGTTCTCACCAATTCCTTACAAGGTTTTCACCATTTGTGCCGGCGTGATGCAAATGGCATTTTTACCCTTTGTCATCACCGCGTTTATTTCCCGCGCGGCAAGATTTCTATTAGTCGCCAAATTAGCGGCTTGGGGCGGCGAGAAATTTGCAGCTAAACTGCGCAAATCCATTGAAGTCATCGGTTGGTCAGTGGTGCTTTTAGCTGTTGTCGCTTATTTTATTTTACGTTAATCAAGGTTATAAAATGAAAAAATCAATTTTATTATTGTCTATGGTATTAACTCTCGCGGCCTGTTCTTCTGATGATGCTCGCAAAGACGAAAATTCACTTCCGCCGGGCATTATGCAACCGGTAGAAGGCACCGGCGCTATCGCAGGCGGTAGTTGGATGCCAGAAATTCAACAACAACGTATGCCAACAAATATGCAATAAGGAATACCTCCATGAAAAAATCCTTTTTACTTTTACCAATTACCCTTGCTGTTCTTACAGCTTGTAGCTCAGATTCTCCAGCCCCGGTAGAAAGTGCCGATGGCACATTATCACCGGGCATGATGCAGCCGGTTGACAGCCCATCTATGGGCGGGAATGCCACTTGGGAACCACAAATTCAACAAAGTAGCATACCCAACAGCATGAATACGCCAATGCCTCAAGCACCGGCACAATCTGCGCCACAGCCAAATTTCCAACCAACTTATCAACCGCAACCGGCACCAAAACCACAATCAGCGCCGGTAGTGCAAAATAAACCGCAACAAACTTCTCAGGATTTCACGATTCCGCGCAATCCAACCACCAACGCACCGGATTACAGCCAAATTAACAAAGGCTTCTACAAAGGTAACACTTACACCGTGCGCAAAGGCGATACCATGTTCCTTATCGCGTACATTTCCGGTTTGGATGTGAAAGAATTGGCGGCTTTAAATAATATGAAGGAACCTTACAATTTAAGCGTAGGGCAAACCTTGAAAGTGTCTAACGGACGTACTCAAAGCGTGACACAACCTGCTGTTGCGCCTCAACCACAAGCGCCAGTTCAACAACCGGTAAGCAGTGAGCCAACCGTTACTTACACGCCGGGTGCAAATGGCACACAATATGGTTCTGATGGCACTATCACCGGCCCGGTAAAAGCCACCGCAGGTGGTTTACCGCCGGTAAACACCGCACCGGTAAATCAACCAGTACAAGTTCAAAACCAACCTGTGGCAAGCCAACCAATCCCACAAGACAATGCACCGGTCGCCTCCACCATTGCTTGGCGCTGGCCAACAAGTGGTAATGTCGTTCAAGGCTTCTCCAGCTCCGATGGCGGCAATAAAGGGATTGATATTGGCGGTTCTCGTGGTCAAGCCGTTAACGCTGCGGCAGGTGGCCGTGTCGTTTACGCCGGCAATGCACTCCGCGGTTACGGAAATCTTATCATCATCAAACACAACGACGATTTCCTCAGTGCCTATGCCCATAACGACAGCATCTTAGTGAAAGATCAGCAAGAAGTGAAAGCCGGCCAACAAATCGCCAAAATGGGTAACACCGGCACCAACGATGTAAAACTTCACTTTGAAATTCGCTACAAAGGCAAATCTGTGGATCCAACACGTTATTTACCACGTCGTTAATTTCAAGCGATAAAACCAAAAGTGCGGTCAGAAATTTAATCATTTTTCTGACCGCACTTTTTATTTAATCAATTCACGCTATTATTTTTCAACTCAACTTGAATCGCCCCGACTTTTGCGCTAAAGTTCGCACCAATTTCCAAAAGGAAGATCGTCGTTTCCGGTGAAGCGGCAGGACTTCAAATCCTGTTGAGGCTGCCAGCAGTCTCGGGTAGGTTCAACTCCTACGATCTTCCGCCAATCCATGTCATCCCGATAAATCCACATAAACAACCCACCAAACCAATATCTAAAAAGCTTTATTGTAAATCTACATAAGCTACTAGTAATCGTTTTTTAGTTACTATCATCCTCACACCAAGAAGCGGGATAAATTTGGCTTAGGAAGCTATCCTAAATTTTCCCTTGCTGATGTGCGCGCCAAGCGTGAAGAATATTGGCGCTTATTGGCATTAATGCCTTCAAGCCATTAGAGCATGCGGGGAAATTAGAGACCGTCAGGAAAATATTGAACAACGTAAATCATGTTATGCGCTACGCCTTGCACCGTGGCTTAATTGCCACTAACAACTTAGCCGAAATTCAATGGGAATTTGATAAACCGCGCGTAAAAGGCATGAACACCATAGAGCCTGACAAACTGACGGAACTTTTAGCGAAATTCTATAAAGCACAAGATGACGGCAGATTTTCTCTGTTGTCGTTTTATACCGTGATGTTGGCAGATAAAACAGATTTATTCACCCTTAAAGAAAGGTACTCCTGAGGGAATAGCACCTCCACAGGGTTTCTGACGCGCGGAGACTGCCAATTTTTTCGCATTTCTAACCATCATCATTTTCTGGTTAAATCGCTTTTTATAATTCCAAAAAACCTCTTTTTTTATAGCGTTCCGAAACCTCCCGATTACCCCAGCTAATAAACTAAAATAAAAAGCCCTTAAAACAAAAGTTTTAAAGGCTTTTTATTTCTTATAATACGGCGCGAACCTATGCGGAATTTCCTTATTTCACCGAAGACTTTACGCTAGCACCTGTTGCCTCTTGTGTTTTTTCATCCATTTTGACACTGATATTATGATCTACTACTACATTCATGTTGATAGTAATGCCTTCTTTAGGGGTATCCAGCTGAATCGTTGGGGTACAAGCCACAAGTACAAAACAAAGCAATAAGCAAAAAAAGTGCGGTGATTTTTTCAGATGTTTTTTCATTTTTCTAACTGCCGATAAAGTCGATGTTGTAATTTTTGTTCAAATTGCGAGCCGTAGTCTATCATGTCCCACAACTCAAACATATTTTCTCTATGCATATAATTTAAAATTATTGGATGATGGCTTTGCTTAGTAGGATTAAACCCATTGATAGTCGCACGTAATGTCATTTGCCCATTGGGCGCTAAATCAATGGAAGCCTGAGAACCGTTTAATTCCAATTCTTTAAGTAAATCCACCAAAATACCTTCTGTCCAACCACCTTTTTTTAAGCCATCCACAACACTCTCATTCACTTTAAGGTGTAATTTACCTACTTGCTCCAATTTACCATTACAAATCAAACACGTTTTATGTCCCAACCAAAAAGGAAATGTTGCATTTGCCCGCCCGTTTAAACTCAACTGATTATACTGCGCCATTTCTAGCACTTGTGCTAAGTCAATATTTTTAAAGGAAAGCACTGCCATTTGTCGCTGAGGAAAATTCAACTTATCTACTATTAATTCTCCATCAAACAAACCTATTTTTACCTTACTTAAAGTTAACGGATGATGCTCTGAATAAGGATAAGTGCCGAATATATCAAACGTTCCATTATGTGTTGTAAGCACCCCTATTCTCATATTTTTAACAGAAAAGTTAATCGGTTGGTTTGATTTAAGCTGTAATTTAAGGTTTTGATAATTCAAAGGAAAAGAAATATTAAGTCCCTCAATTTCACCATCCGGCATGGTGATTTTACCATGGTGTAAATTTAATATACCGGTCATGGCAATACCGCCACCATTAATAACAAAATCACTTTCGCCTTTAATACTGCCTTGGTGGATAATCCATTCCCATTGTCGCGGAAACAAGGATTGGAAAACTTTCGCAGATTGTTCCTTCCAACTAATTTTTCCGCTAAGCGCATTATTTTCATATGTTGCAAACAAATCTAACGGACCAAGCGAACCCGCTTTTAAATCCCCTGCAGCATTAAAGTGATCGATGCTTTTTCCATCAATCCCTAAACCAAAAACCGGTTTTTCAAACCGTCCACCATAGGCAAATTCAATCCAGTCGGTTTTTGCTTGCATCAATCCTCGAAAGTGTTGTTTTTCGTAATTCCAACGTAAACGATCTTTCAGCTCTAAAGAAATAGGTGCCATTTTGACGCCATCAATACTCACTTTTCCAGAATGCGCAAAAAGTTGGTTAAGCTCAATATGATCCCCCTCCCAAAAACCAATACCTTTAATATTTACCAGCGTCTTTAAAGATTTCCACAGCGCATCACCTTCAATTGTCCAATCCCAACGATTTGCAGCCTGCAATTCAGCTACACGAAGTTTTTGTCGCTCATCACGCAATTCAAAAATTGTTTTAATACCGGCAATAAACTCATGTGCCAGCCCATCTAATTTCAAATCCAATTGTTCAAATTGTGGTGTAAATCCTTGCAACGTTGCTTGCAATCGCCCTTCTAAACCATAGCGCCCAATTAGAACATCATCTAAAGGTATGCGCACATGGATTTTTGAGTCAGGCTGTAAATTATCCATTTTAAAAATAGAGCCGGGGTAAAAACGCAATAAAGGCAAATCAAAGTCACCACCAATATGATATTTCAAGTTCGTTTGCGCCACTGTATTGTTATAACGTAAATCCCCTCGAGTCGTCAGATCAAAGAAAAGCGCATTCTTCTTTTCACCGCCGCCTATCTCACCATTTTTACCTGAAATAACAATTTCCCCTTTGCCTTGTTCTCCAAAGGTTTGCAATATAACGTTTAAATCTAAGCCTAAAGGTAGCCAACCTTCTTGTGGCTTACGAGCAGCCAAACCCAAGAAGCCTTTTATCGGCTGATACCCATCAAACGTCCAATAAAAAGTCCCCCAAGAAATATCCAATCCCTTCTCCGTAAAAGTAAAAGGAATATCAAGCAAGGGCGCGTTTCGGGTCAAATCTTGGGCTGTTATTTTCCCCTCAACTCCATTCCAAACAAATTGAAGATGTCCTTTTTCTACCGTCCATTGCGAATTCTGCCAATCCAGAATAATGTCTCCCTGTGAAGGTGGCTGCCATAATTCATCATTAAGTTGCAATGTGAAATTTAAATGATAGTTCTCTGTGGTAGAGGGATGAAAATCTGTTTGTCCACGCCATTGAAAGGAGGAATGTTGACGAACAAGAGTAGAATGATGTTGTAATAGCAATCCTGCATTCGTTCTCGCATTTGCATGAAGCTTCAGTTTTTCACCATCATAATGCGCAGAGACTGACTTATCGGAAGAAATCAATTGATGTAGCATTGGCTGTTGTGTTCCATCCAACCCTTTAATATGTAAATGTTCAACAACCAATTCACTATCAGGAATAATGTCAAAAAGTGCGGTCAATTTTGGCGGTGTTTTTGTCTCTTCACTCACAGGCAAATAGTCAAAACAAGCATAATCCAGTACCGCACTTTCCACCTCAAGACGAGGCGGCCACCAATTCAAACGAACATTTTGTAACGTAGCAAGCGTGCATTCTGAGGTAGCCAACTGTAATTCAGAAAGTTGTAGTTCACTACTTTGCATCAGCCATTGATCTGAAAGCTGTAAACGGTATTCAGGCAATAAAAAATGGTTAGCCATTTGTTCCACCTGTTTGGGCGTCAACCACCATGGCAGAGAACACACCCCAACCACTAACACAAATAAAGCAAACAAGGCATATCGCCACCATTTTTTCATTACAACCTCATATAACATTTTAATAGCCACGCAGGCGAAAACACTGTTCTCAACACATTCTAACGGAATATTGCAACGAAAAACACGGTAAAAACCCACCGCACTTTCTCCCTCTTTTTCTTCATACCCATAATAAAAAGCACAAAGATTATTCTCACTTACAGCAAAACCTTAGAAACGTTAAATGGATCACGTTCATTAAACTTATTTTAGTTATAATTATCTGATTATTTTCTAAGGAGGAAATACAAATGGAAGCAAAACAAATTGCACATTATATTGATCACACTGCACTAACAGCGGAAAAGAGCGAAACAGATATTTTGAAACTTTGTGAGGAAGCTATTGCCCACCAATTCTTTTCTGTATGCATTAATTCAAGCTACATTCCTTTAGCAAAACAAAAATTAGCGCATTCCAACGTAAAAATCTGTACCGTTGTGGGATTTCCGCTAGGTGCCAATTTAACTTCAGTAAAAGCGTTTGAAACAGAACAGGCCATTGCTGCCGGCGCAAATGAAATTGATATGGTAATTAACGTTGGCTGGATTAAATCGGGAAAATGGCAAGCTGTAAAAGAAGATATTCAAGGTGTTCTTAATGCCTGTCATGGGGTACCACTAAAAGTAATTCTGGAAACTTGCTTGCTTACCAAAGACGAAATTGTCCATGCTTGTGAAATTTGTAAAGCATTACAAGTAGCTTTTGTTAAAACCTCTACTGGCTTCAACAAAGGCGGAGCTACCGTAGAAGATGTTGCACTAATGAAACAAACTGTAGGCAATATTGGTGTTAAAGCCTCCGGCGGTATTCGTGACACACAAACAGCATTAGCCATGATAAATGCCGGCGCAACTCGCATTGGCGCCAGTGCGGGTATTTCTATCGTAAACGGATTAAAAGATACAGACACTGGTTATTAAGTGAAAATAAAAAATCTGCATTCTAAATAACGAAGTAATTCGATTCTAGAATGCAGATTTAATACAGGTTTTAAAGTGCGGTGAAATTAGCGTTTAGATTTCACTAACTTCTCTGTAAGTTCGTAAGCACGAAGTTTTGCCAATTCTTTAGAAAGTTTAGACATTAACAATTCGTAATCAGCATCATGGTGATGTTGACGAATGTTTTCTTCCGCACGTTTCTTAGCAGCAAGAATACGCTCGCTATCAAGCTCTTGACCACGAATTGCGACATCCGCAAGAACAGTAACAATCGTTGGTTGAACTTCTAAAAAACCACCAGAAACATAGATAACTTCTTCGCTATCATTTTCTAAAGTAAATTTAACAATACCTGGCTTGATTGCAGTCAATAAAGGGGTGTGCCCAGGTAAAACACCGAGTTCACCCTCAATACCTGTTGCTTGAACACTTTTCACATTACCGGAAAAGATTTTTTGTTCTGCACTTACGACTGTTAAATTAAATGTTGCCATGTTTTTCTCCTTCAAGTTTGATATGCATCAGCTTGAAGTGATTACATATTTTTGGCTTTTTCTAGCGCTTCGTCAATTGAACCAACCATGTAGAACGCTTGTTCCGGAACATGATCGTATTCGCCGTTTAAAATACCTTTAAAGCCACGAATGGTTTCTTTTAACGGAACGTATTTACCTGGTGTGCCGTTAAATACTTCAGCAACGAAGAACGGTTGTGATAAGAAACGTTCGATCTTACGCGCACGCGCTACAACCAATTTATCTTCTTCAGATAATTCATCCATACCAAGAATTGCAATAATATCTTTCAATTCTTTATAACGTTGTAAGATACCTTGTACGCCACGAGCAACATCATAATGCTCTTGACCAACAACTAATGGGTCTAATTGACGAGATGTAGAATCTAATGGGTCAACCGCAGGATAAATACCTAAAGACGCAATTTGACGGCTCAATACAACGGTTGAGTCTAAGTGCGCAAAGGTTGTTGCCGGAGATGGGTCTGTTAAGTCATCCGCAGGCACGTAAACCGCTTGTACAGAGGTAATAGAACCTGTTTTGGTTGAAGTAATACGTTCTTGTAACACACCCATTTCTTCAGCTAAGGTTGGTTGGTAACCTACTGCGGATGGCATACGACCTAATAACGCAGATACTTCCGTACCAGCAAGGGTATAACGATAGATATTATCCACGAAGAATAATACATCACGACCTTCATCACGGAATTTTTCTGCCATAGTTAAACCGGTTAATGCTACACGTAAACGGTTACCCGGTGGCTCATTCATTTGACCGTAAACCAAAGATACTTTATCCAATACGTTGGAATCTTTCATTTCGTGGTAGAAGTCGTTACCTTCACGGGTACGCTCACCTACACCTGCAAATACGGAGTAACCTGAGTGCTCGATCGCGATGTTACGGATTAATTCCATCATGTTAACGGTTTTACCTACACCCGCACCACCGAATAGACCAACTTTACCCCCTTTTGCGAATGGACAAATTAAGTCGATAACTTTAATACCGGTTTCTAATAATTCGGTACTGTTTGATTGTTCTTCGTAGCTTGGTGCAGAACGGTGAATAGACCAACGTTCTTCTTCGCCAATCGGACCTTGTTCATCAATTGGGTCACCCAACACATTCATAATTCGACCAAGGGTTTTTGTACCTACCGGTACTTGAATCGGATCGTTTGTGTTTTCTACTTTCAAACCACGTTTTAAACCGTCGGAAGCACCTAATGCGATACAACGTACCACACCACCACCTAATTGTTGTTGAACTTCAAGGGTCAAACCTGTTTCAACATTTAATGCATCATAAACTTTTGGTACTGCATCTTGTGGAAATTCGACGTCAATCACCGCACCGATGATTTGTACAATTTTACCTGTCGCCATTACCGTTCCTCTTCTATTAAATCGCAGCCGCACCGGCAACGATTTCATTTAATTCATTTGTGATACTTGCTTGACGAGCTTTGTTATACACCAACCGCAGGTCATTAATTAAATTGCCTGCGTTATCTGTTGCTGCTTTCATCGCTACCATTCGAGCCGCTTGTTCTGAAGCTAAATTATCTACAACCGCTTGATAAACTTGAGATTCTAAATAACGAACTAAAAGGCTGTCTAATAACACTTTTGGTTCAGGTTCGTAAATATAATCCCATGCCTGTTGTCTTTCGATTAAGTGATCGTTTTCCATTTCCGGTAAAGGAACTAATTGTTGTACAACCGGTTTTTGCGACATCGTATTAATGAATTTGTTATATGCAATATAAATTGCATCAATTTCTCCATTACGATAAGCATCAAACATGGTATTTGCTACACCAATTAATTCTTCTAAAGAAGGGTTATCGCCCAAACCGGAAAGTTGGCTTTTTACCTTAAAACCAAGGGTACGGAAAAAACTAATCCCTTTAGAACCAATCAAGCCAAGCTCAGTCGTCGCATTTTGTGATTTCCAATCTTTAATTTGGTTAAGTGTGGTTTTAAACAAATTCACGTTTAAACCACCACACATTCCACGATCAGTAGAAATAACTAAAATACCAACTTTTTTTACATCCCGTTCAACTAAAAACGGGTGTTTATAACCGATACTTGCTTTAGACACATGGCTGATAACACTACGGATAGTTTCAGAATACGGACGAGATGCCGCCATACGGTCCTGCGTTTTACGCATTTTCGAGGTTGCAACCATTTCCATTGCCTTAGTAATTTTCTGCGTACTTTGTACGCTGGCAATTTTGGTTTTTATCTCTTTTGCACCTGCCATCTTATTTCTCCGTTACTACCAAGCACTATTAGCTTTGAAACTATCTAAAATACCTTTTAATGTATCTTTGATTTCATCATTATAGTTACCGGTTTTAGTAAGCTCTTGCATAAACTCGGCATAATTACGATTTGCATAATCTAGAAGTGCGGTCTCAAAACTTGCAATTTTAGATAACTCAACATCGTCTAAATAACCAAATTCAACCGCAAATAACACTACTGCTTGCTCAGCAACAGAAAGCGGAGAAAATTGTTTTTGTTTCAACAATTCGGTTACTTTTTCACCGTGAGAAAGTTGTTTACGAGTTGCATCATCAAGATCTGAAGCAAACTGAGCAAATGCCGCTAATTCACGATATTGTGCAAGTGCAGTACGAATACCACCTGCAAGTTTCTTAATAACTTTAGTTTGTGCAGAACCACCTACACGAGAAACAGAAATTCCCGGGTTCACCGCAGGGCGAATACCTGAGTTAAACAAGTTAGATTCTAAGAAAATCTGACCGTCGGTAATAGAAATCACGTTAGTAGGAACGAATGCAGAAACGTCACCCGCTTGAGTTTCAATAATTGGAAGAGCAGTTAAAGAACCGGTTTTTCCTTTTACTTCACCTTTGGTGAATTTTTCTACGTATTCTTCATTTACACGAGAAGCACGTTCAAGCAAACGTGAGTGTAAGTAGAATACGTCACCTGGATATGCCTCACGACCTGGCGGACGACGTAATAATAAGGAAATTTGACGATAAGCAACCGCTTGTTTAGAAAGATCATCATAAACGATTAATGCATCTTCACCACGATCACGGAAATATTCACCCATTGCACAGCCGGCATAAGGCGCTAAATATTGCAACGCTGCTGATTCAGACGCAGACGCCGCAACCACAATAGTATTAGCTAATGCGTCATGTTCTTCTAATTTACGTACTACATTAGCAATTGTTGATGCTTTTTGACCAATTGCAACATAGATACATTTAATACCTGAGTTACGTTGGTTAATGATGGCATCAATCGCTAATGCTGTTTTACCGGTTTGACGGTCACCGATAATCAATTCACGTTGACCACGACCGATTGGTACCATTGAGTCAACCGCTTTATAACCGGTTTGTACAGGTTGATCAACGGATTTACGTTCAATTACACCTGGGGCGATAACTTCAACCGGAGAGAAACCATCATTTTCAATTTCACCTTTACCATCAATTGGTTGACCAAGAGTGTTTACAACTCGACCTAATAAACCGCGACCAACTGGTACTTCAAGAATACGACCAGTACATTGAACTTCCATTCCTTCAGCAAGATCTGCATAAGGTCCCATTACCACAGCACCAACAGAATCTCTTTCTAAGTTTAATGCCATCGCATAACGATTACCCGGAAGTGCAATCATCTCCCCTTGCATTACTTCGCTTAACCCATGAATACGAATAATACCATCGCTTACAGAAACGATTGTACCCGTATTACGTGCTTCACTTTCTACATTAAACTGGGCAATGCGTTTTTTTATTAATTCACTAATTTCAGTTGAATTTAGTTGCATTTTCTAATCCTCTTATAATTGCAACTCATTTGCTAAACGGGCAAGTTGTCCACGACTACTTCCGTCAATCACAAAATCTTCTGTACGAATGATAACGCCAGCAATGAGCGAGCTATCAACGTTGCAATTTAACTTAACTTTTTGGGCTAATCTTTTTTCCATTGCGGCAGCAATTTTTTCTTGTTGCATGGCGCTTAATGGTTGAGCCGATGTTACTTTAACTTCCGCAATAGCCTTATACTCTTCAACATAATGTTGAAATTCTTTAAAAACTTGCGGAAGGGCAGTTAAACGCTTATTTTCAGCCATTAACCGAACTAAGTTTTGCCCATATTGATCTAATTGTTCACCACAAATTGAGATCACCGTATCTGCTAGTTTTTGAGCTGAAAAAGAACTTGTTAAGTAACTTTTCATTGCTTCGTTTTTCACTAACGAAGCAAGAAAACCTAACATTTCATTCCATTTTTCAACCGCACTTTTATCAGATGTACTTTGTTCAACGGCAAAATCAAACGCTGCTTTAGCATAAGGGCGAGCTATGGTAGTTAATTCTGACATAAGCTCAACCTTCTTATAGTTCTGCAACTAATTTATCAATAATGTCATTGTTGGCTGCTTCATCCACAGTACGCCCAACAATTTTTTCAGCACCTGCAATAGCCAAAGACGCAACTTTAATACGTAATTCTTCTTGAACACGTTTGCGTTCAGCTTCAACCTCTGCATAGCCTTGTTCAATAATTTTAGCTTTAAGTTCTTCGGCTTCTGCCTTCACTTCGTCTAAAACTTCATTGCGACGTTTATTGGCTAAATCTAAAATTTCTTGTGCTTGAATTTTTGCTTGGGAAATTTCTTTTTCAACAAGCATTTTTGTATCTGCTTGTTCTTTTTTCGCCGCTTCAGCAGAAGCTAAAGCATTCGCAATTTGGCTTTGACGTTTTTCAATTGCATTAATAATTGGTGGCCAAACAAATTTAATGCAGAACCACACGAAAATTGCAAACGCAATAAGTTGACCAATCAATGTTGCATTTAAATTCACAACGTCCTCCTTAATCTGCTTGTTTTACGTTGATAAGCAAATAAGGTGATTATTGTAATAAACCGATGAATGGGTTTGCGAAAATGAAAAGTAAAGAAATACCAACAGCAATCATCGCAATCGCATCCAATAAACCTGCAACGATAAACATTTTAGTTAATAGGCTAGATGCAAGCTCAGGCTGACGAGCAGAAGATTCTAAGAATTTACCACCTAAGATAGCAAAGCCGATTGCTGTACCTAATGCAGCGAATGCAAGAAGAATTGATGCACCGATGATTGTAGCTGTAATTACAGTTTCCATAATGTTCTCCAATAGAAGTTAAGTTTAGCCCTAGAGCTGGTTAATAAAAAAATAAAATTAATGATCTGCTTTGTTATAAGCAATACTCAAGTAAACAACCGTCAACATCATAAAGATGAATGCTTGTAACGTAATAACCAAAATATGGAAAATAGCCCAAGCGAGGTGTAACGGGATTCCCAATGCTGCAAGTGCCATATCCGCAGAATACATCACAGCGATAAGAATAAAGATCAATTCCCCTGCATACATATTACCGAACAAACGGAAAGCCAGAGAAATCGGTTTAGCCAGTAAAGTGACGGTTTCAAGAATAAAGTTAACCGGAATAAACGCCCAATGGTTAAATGGGTGTAACGTATATTCCTTAACCAAACCGCCAAAACCTTTGGATTTTACTGTATAGAAAAGAATCAGGAAGAATACACAGATTGACATACCTAGTGTCGCACTGATATCCGCTGTTGGCACAGCTCTCAAATAGTGAATACCAAATAAACCTGCAAATTGCGGAAGAAAATCCACCGGGATTAAGTCGATGGCATTCATAATGAATACCCAACAAAAAATGGTTAACGCCAATGGCGCAACAACATTACGTGGACCATGGAAGTTCTCTTTTACGATACCATTAATCCATTCCACTAAAATTTCGACCAAACATTGCATTTTGCTTGGCACGCCCGGTGTCGCTTTTTTCGCAACACGTGAAAAAATGAAAAGGAAAATAATGGCTGATACGATAGAGAAAAATAAGGTATCTATATGAATATTCCAAAAACCATCACCACTTTTTAAAAATGATAAATGGTGACTGATATATTCAGAGGTTGTTTGTCCAGACATAGTAACCCTTTATAAAAAATTAAGACCTATTAAGCAAAAATGGAATAAGATTATTCAACATTAATGCCATAAAAAAACCTATAAAAAATAGAATAAATTCTTTTATAACCAACCATTTAAATGCTACAGCGATAAGAATAATTGTTAAGATAAATTTAACAATTTCCCCACGATAAAGTGCGGTCAGTTTTGTTGATAAATGTTGTTTGCGATAAAAAATCGCATAAACAAAAAAACAAAAAGGTAAAAAAGCACAGAGAAATCCTAAACCAAAATCAACCGCACTTTTTCCATTCCAGAAAGCTAACAGCACACTCAAAACGAGGATGATACCAATCTCTGTTAGCATCGTTTTTTTATAACGATTTTTAGTCTGCGTTAAAACTCTGGACATTATTTTACTTTTTATATGCAAAAACTGGCTAATTATACCTTTGAACTAAAGAGATTCAACATAAAAAAGTAAAAAAAGCGTTAAATAAATCACACTTTAAACAAATCATCACAAAATGACGAGATGCCGCTCCCCGGTTAGTTCGGGAACCTCTAATTTAATGACATTTTTCACCTTAAATTGAGGATTTAATTCTTTCACTTCTTCTTCGTGATAAAGACCCTTTAGCGCATAAAATAATCCATCCGATTTAGGTAAATGATGACACCAGTCGGTCATGTCTTTTAAGGAAGCAAAAGCACGACTTAACACGCCATCAAATTGATGATCGGGATGGTAATCTTCTACTCGGCTTAGTACCGGTTCTACATTAGTTAGCCCCAGCCCACGAATAGCATTACGAATAAAACTAATACGTTTACCTAAACTATCCAATAGAACAAATTGTTTTTGCGGATTAACAATGGCTAAAGGCAAACCGGGCAAACCCGGACCGGTGCCGACATCAATAAAACGGTTACCTTGTAAATAAGGGCTAACCACAATACTGTCTAAAATATGTTTAACCAACATTTCTTGCGGATCACGTACTGAAGTCAGGTTATATGCCTTATTCCATTTATCGATCAATAAAACCAACTTAACTAATTGTTGTTGCTGTTGCTCCGTGACAGAAAGTGCGGTTTGTTTTAATAATGTTTTTAGCTTATCCGTTAATTGAAGTTCTAAATTAGCCATTACTCACCACGTTTTAACATGCCTTGTTTTTTCAAATTCACCAAAATAATGGAAATGGCTGCCGGCGTAATACCGGAAATACGGCTAGCTTGTCCAATAGACACCGGGCGATGCTGTTCCAACTTCGCACGTACTTCATTGGATAAACCAGACACTTTACTATAATCAAAGTTAGCCGGAATAGCCGTATTTTCATGACGTTTTTGTTTTTCGATTTCGTCTTGCTGATGTTCTATATACCCTTGATATTTAATAGCAATTTCCACTTGTTCAATCGCTTCTTTATCGGCCATCGGTGGCTGAAACGGCGTAAGTGCGGTCAAAATTTGATAATTTATTTCCGGACGACGCAATAAATCTTCACCACTGGCTTCACGCACTAACGGACTGCCTAATACTTGGTTGGCTTCTTCTAAATGTTTTGAGCGTGGATGTAACCAAATACTGCGTAAACGCTGACGTTCTTGTTCAATATTTTCCATTTTCTGATTGAAACGTGCCCAGCGGGCTTCGTCAATTAACCCTAATTCATGAGCAATTGGCGTTAAACGAATGTCGGCATTATCTTCACGCAATAGCAAACGATATTCCGCTCGGGACGTGAATACACGATAAGGTTCTTTGGTGCCAAGCGTGCAAAGATCATCCACCAATACGCCCATGTAAGCCTGATCACGACGTGGGAACCAAGCCTCTTTTTCTTGCACATAAAGACCCGCGTTAATTCCTGCTAACAACCCTTGAGAGGCAGCCTCTTCGTAACCGGTCGTCCCGTTAATTTGACCGGCAAAGAATAAACCTTGAATGGATTTGGTTTCTAACGTTGGTTTTAAATCACGGGGATCAAAATAATCATATTCAATGGCGTAACCCGGTTTAACAATACGGGCATTTTCCAACCCTTTCATAGAATTCACGATACCCATTTGTACGTCAAACGGCAAACTGGTGGAAATCCCGTTCGGGTAAATCTCATTTGTCGTTAAACCTTCCGGTTCTAAATAAATTTGATGCGAATTACGATCGGCAAAACGCATTACTTTATCTTCAATAGATGGACAGTAACGCGGACCAATTCCTTCTATCACTCCCGTGTACATTGGGCTACGATCCAAATTATGACGGATCACTTCGTGTGTTTTTTCATTCGTATGTGTGATAAAACACGGAATCTGGCGAGGATGCTGATCAACGGATCCCATGAAAGAAAATACCGGCAACTGTGCATCACCATGCTGTTCAGCAAGTACGGAAAAATCAATGGTACGCGCATCAATACGTGGGGGTGTTCCCGTTTTTAAACGATCCACACGTAAACCAAGATCTCTTAAACGATGAGAAAGTGTAACAGAAGCCGGATCACCCGCGCGTCCACCTTCATAATTTTCCAAACCAATATGGATCTTACCGGCTAAGAACGTGCCGGCAGTTAAAATTACTGATTTCGCATGAAATTTCAGTCCCATTTTCGTCACAACACCGGTAGCGCGATCTTGCTCTACTAAAATATCGCTGACTTCTTGTTGGAAAATATCTAAATTAGGTTGATTTTCAAGAGCAATTCTTACTGCTTGTCGATATAGCACACGGTCTGCCTGTGCACGAGTCGCTCGCACAGCCGGACCTTTACTGCTATTTAGTGTACGAAATTGAATACCTGCCTGATCTGCTGCCGTGGCCATTAAACCGCCCATGGCATCAATCTCTCTGACTAAATGGCCTTTTCCTATTCCGCCAATTGCCGGGTTACAAGACATTTGTCCTAGGGTATCTACATTATGAGTAAGTAATAGGGTTTTTAATCCCATACGAGCAGGCGCCAATGCGGCTTCAGTCCCTGCATGACCGCCACCGATCACGATGACATCATAGGTTTCAGTGTAAAACATGATTATTAATGATCTCTATTTTGAATGAGGTACGGATCTTTTGATCCTTTAAAAAAATTGGTCGCTATTCTACTGAAAATCTTGTTTTGTTAAAAGGTCAGTTTCATTGAAAGAGAAAGAGAGATCATAAAAAGGATCTCTCGCTAATAAGAGTAAGATCTTTATATAAAGATCTATTTTATTATTACTATTATTAGGATCGCTAAATAGCTTGAATAAGATCTTTTTTATGTTGTAAATGAAGAACATAGATCATTTTTAAAACTGTTAAGATCGTACTGATCCTACACATCAATTCTTGTTTATAACTTCGTGGTTTATCCACAGCATGATCTTTTGAAAAAGTTACCCATTTTATAAAAACAGATTTTTAACAATTTTATGTTAAGTTATCCACAAGTGTTTTTTCTTATTAATTGATTTTATGAAAACGATATTGATGAAATTTTATTCGTAAAATTAGGCAACCAGTCCTCTGCGCATTGTTCTTGGTCGGTTTCTGTTAAGACGTCAATCCGCAAAGCATCGATAATTTTGACCGCACTTTTTGCCAATAACGTTTGTTCTACTCTATCTACGGCAAAGCAAAAGGTGTCGTAATCAGAATTTCCTAAACCGATCACCGCAAATTTCAATGTTGAAAGATCTATATCGCTTGCATCAAGTGCTTCAAATAACGGTTTGAGATTATCCGGCAGCTCTCCGGCACCATGGGTGGAAGTTACCACCAACCATAATTTTTCATTGATTACTTCATTTAATGTCGGGCCATGATGTAACTCTGTGCTAAATCCCTGCTGTTGTAATACGCTTTCTACATGTTCGGCAACATATTCGGCACCGCCTAAAGTGCTGCCGGTGATTAAGCAAATTTTAGGTTGCATTTTTTTCTCCAAAAAAAGAAGGCTTAGATTAACTAAGCCTTTGTTTTTTATTAATCGATTAGATACCGTCAGTCATGCCTATGATGGAACGTAAACGCTCTTGAATATTTTGCTGTTCGTTTCTTAACTGTTCGTTTTCACCACGTAATGCATCGTTTTCTTGTTGTGATTTGTTGTTTTTTTCTTTTAACTCTTCAACTTCTAATTGAAGTAATTGAATAGTTTCAACTGTTTGCTTAATTTTGTTTTCTAACTGATCTAATACTTCGAATGACATGGTAATTTCCTCTAAAACAAATGGATAAAAGTGGCTTTATTCTACCTAGTTAATTGGTTTTATTAAAGCGGAGAATCAAATAATCTTTGAATTAATTACCCTGTAGAAAATTTCTTGATGTTTTTGGTATGCAAACGTTTGCTTAGTGATAAAATAAGCCGATTTTTTTACTTCTCATTTTTAAGGAATTCCCATGAACAGATCATTAGCCATTGAGTTTTCAAGAGTAACAGAAGTCGCCGCATTAGCCGGGTTTGCTTGGTTAGGACGTGGTGATAAAAATTCGGCTGATGATGCCGCCGTGAAAGCAATGCGTTATATGTTGAATTTAGTGCATATGGATGCGGAAGTCGTTATTGGAGAAGGCGAAATTGATCAAGCGCCAATGCTGTATATTGGTGAAAAAGTAGGGTCCGGCATGGGCGAGTTAGTGTCAATTGCCGTTGATCCCATTGATGGCACGCGTATGACGGCAATGGGGCAAACTAATGCTATTTCCGTGTTGGCAGCAGGTGGTAAAAATACTTTTTTAAAAGCGCCTGATATGTATATGGAAAAAATGGTGGTTGGCCCGGAGGCTAAAGGCATCATCGATTTAAATTTACCGCTTGAACAAAACTTGCGTCGTGTCGCCTCTAAATTGGGTAAATTATTATCTGACTTAACGGTAACGATTTTAGATAAACCTCGTCATAAAGAGGTTATTGATAAAATGCATCAATTAGGTGTACGCGTATTTACTATTCCAGATGGTGATATTGCGGCATCGGTATTATGTTGTTTACCGGAAGCGGAAATTGACATGGTGTATGGGATTGGCGGCGCACCGGAAGGGGTTATTGCGGCGGCGGCAATTCGTGCTTTAGGGGGAGATATGCAATCCCGTTTATTACCACGAAATGTCGTTAAAGGGGAAACTCCGGAAAATAATGGCTTGGCAGCAGAAGAAATACGTCGTTGTGAAGAAATGGGCGTTCAAGTAAATACGGTATTACAGCTTGAACAATTGGTACGTGATGATAATTTAGTTTTTGCGGCCACTGGAATTACTAATGGCGATTTATTAAAAGGCATTCATCGTAAAGGTAATTTGGCAACCACGGAAACCTTATTAATTCGAGGAAAATCCAGAACAATCCGTCGTATTCAATCTACCCATTATTTAGACCGAAAAGACACCGCACTTTCGCGTTTAATAGGGGCTTAATAAACGTTAAAGTGCGGTCATTTTTGAAGATGTTTTTAGGCTCAACTTTGAGATAACCGTTGAGCCTAAATATTCAATTCCATTCCTAAATCAATAAAATTTTGGTTCATATCAAATGCCGGTTTGGCGTCTTTATCTTTTCCGATAATTCGTGCTGGTACGCCGGCGGCGGTAGCATACTCAGGAATCGACTGTAACACGACAGAATTTGCGCCAATTTTAGCGTATTTACCCACTTCAATATTGCCCAAAATTTTTGCACCTGCGCCAATCATGACCCCTTCACGAATTTTCGGATGGCGATCACCACATTCTTTTCCGGTACCTCCTAGGGTGACGCCCTGTAAAATAGACACGTTATTTTCAATCACGGAGGTTTCACCGACAACAATGCCGGTGGCGTGGTCGAACATAATGCCATGTCCGATTTTGGCAGCAGGGTGAATATCTACGTCAAACGCAACGGAAATTTGGTTTTGCAGGTAGATAGCCAGTGCTTTACGGTTTTGTTGCCATAAATAATGGGTAATGCGATAACTTTGAATAGCGTGAAACCCTTTTAAATAAAGCAAGGGAGTTGACCAAAGTTCTACCGCCGGATCACGTTGACGAACCGCTTGAATATCAAAAGCGGCGCATTCAATGATACTTGGTTTTTCCTGATAGGTTTCTTCGATAATTTCGCGTAACGCAATGGCCGGCATAATGGTATTGGCCAATTTATTGGCTAAAATGTAACTTAATGCGCTGCCTAAATTATGATGTTTTAAAATCGTTGAATGGAAAAAACTGGCAAGCATAGGTTCGTTTTCTACCAACGCTTTTGCTTCTTGACGAATATATTGCCAAACCATTGATGACATGGATTATTCCTCTTTACGTTCTCTACCTAATAAACTCAATGCGGCTTCTTTTGCATTTTTGCCACAGAACAGCACTTGGTAAATTTGTTCAGTGATAGGCATTTCAATACCGTGTTGTTGTGCGAGTAAATGAGCTTCTTTGGTGTTATAGAAACCTTCCACCACTTGGCCAATATTATCCATTGCTGTTTGGGCGGAAAAACCTTGTCCTAACATCATACCGAAACGACGATTGCGGGATTGGTTATCCGTACAGGTTAAAACAAGATCGCCTAAGCCGGACATGCCCATAAAAGTATTTGGATTTGCGCCAAGGGCGATACCTAAACGAGATATTTCGGCAATACCGCGCGTGATAAGTGCTGTTCTAGCGTTTGCGCCAAATCCCATGCCGTCGGACATCCCTGCGCCAATGGCAATAACGTTTTTAATGGCACCGCCAAGTTGTACACCAAGCATATCGTTATTAATGTAAACGCGGAAATGTTTACTGCAATGAATGCGCGCTTGAAATTGCAATGCAAATTCTTCATCGTTGGAAGCTAAGGTAATAGCTGTCGGGAGACCAGAAGCCAACTCTTTGGCAAAAGTTGGGCCGGAAAGTACCGCTAAAGGATAGTGGTTGCCTAATTTTTCTTTGATAACGTCTTCCAACAAACGACCGGTATCTCTTTCTAAGCCTTTTGTAGCCCAAACAATACGGCTATCAGGACGTAAGTGCGGTCGAATTTGATCGAGAATTTCACCAAAACAATGACTTGGAACGGCTAATAATAAATCGCGTGAAGCTTGAATGGCTTTGGCTAAATCCGTTTCTATTTGGAGCGAATCGGGAAAAACAATCTCCGGTAAAAATTCTGTATTTTGTCGCTCGCTATCAAGTTTTTGCATTTTTGTCGGATTATGTCCCCAAAGATGGGTTAAATGTCCATTGCGGGAAAATGCGATAGCCAAAGCAGTACCAAAAGAACCGGCGCCTAATACGGTAATAGAAGAATGGGTTAAGGTCGTATTCATCATTGACTCCTTGACGGATAGAAATGAGAGTAACGAAAAAATAGAACCCACTTTTGATAAAGTGGGTTTTTTGAGATTAATTTGCTTTTGCTTGCTCGGCAGATTCTTGCTCTTGTTGTTGACGTTGTAAATATTCAACAAACAAAGCATCGAAGTTAACCGGAGAAAGATTTAATGCAGGGAAAGTACCGCGGTTGACTAAGTTAGACACCAATTCACGGGCGTAAGGGAATAACATATTTGGGCATTGAGCTGTTAAGCAATGTGCCATTTGCATATCTTCTAAACCGCTAATAGTGAATACACCGGCTTGTTTCACTTCACAAATAAACGCCACATCGCCAGAATCTTCTAAAGTAGTTTCAACGGAAATATTTAGGCAAACTTCGTATAAATCATCGGCTAATTTAACGGTTTCAGTAGATAAATCAAAAGCCAGTTTTGGTTTCCACTCTTGATTGAAAATGTGTGGCAAATTAGGTGCTTCAAAAGAAACGTCTTTGACATAAATACGTTGAATTTGAAGTACTGCTTGGACTTCTTGTTCCTCGTTGTTTACAACATCTTTGTTTTCTTCGGTCATTTTTGTGTCCTTATTTATTTTTTAACTAAAGGTAAATTTGCTGCTCGCCAGCCTGCAATGCCTTCTTTCAAGGAATAAACGTGAATAAATCCTTGTTTTGCCAAAATTTCAGCAGAAGAAGCGGAAGTCACACCGTTGGCACAAACTAAAATAACAGGCGTTTCTTTATGTTGTTCGATTTTACCAACATTGTGATTTTTTATTTCGGTAGGAAGCAGGTTTAAACTGTTAATGATATGGCCTTTATTAAAGTCATCCATTGAGCGTAAATCAATAACAACAGCATTTTGGTTGTTAATTAACGCAATGGCTTCCATATTTTCAATCACTTTCGTTTTGCTGGTGGCTGATTTGATGAAGTGGTAGATAACCATTAGAAAAATAGCGACCCAAGCAACAACAATTAAAGAATGATTTTTGGCAAATTCAATTGCCATCGGCATAAATTCTTCCATATATTTCTCAATAATTAGGTTTAAAAATAAGGGTTCAAGTATAACTTTACTTTGACTATTTATCAAAAGTTATTGTTTTTATGGAGGGTGTTGATTTTGTTGAAATAATCATCAAAATTTTGTTTAAAACCTGATATGGATCATAATTTAATGAGAACATTCAAAATCAACCATACTCAGTGTTACAACATTCTTATATAATTAGGCTGAACTTTGTGGGCTGTTAAATCCCGATTGCCTTGGGAAGGCATCTCTATCAAAATATAACTGAGTATAATTTCTTATACGTTACACAGATTTTATTTTCATTCTCTAAGGAGGCAGTATGTCTGCTATGTTTTTACTTCAATTCGCCATCGTGTTGCTCTGTATTTTGGTCGGTGCACGTGTTGGCGGTATCGGTTTGGGTGTTTTTGGCGGCTTGGGGCTTGCTATTTTATCTTTCGGTTTTGGGTTAAAACCGGCAGGCTTGCCAATTGACGTTATGTTTATGATTATGGCGGTCGTTTCCGCCGCTGCGGCTATGCAAGCTGCCGGTGGCTTGGATTACATGATCAAAATCGCGACCAATATTTTACGTCGCAATCCAAAACACATCACGTTTATTGCGCCGGCAGTAACTTGGACGTTTACCTTATTAGCAGGTACAGGTCACGTTGCTTACTCTGTGTTGCCGGTTATCGCTGAAGTGAGTCGCCAAAACGGTGTTCGTCCGGAACGTCCAATGTCCATGGCAGTTATCGCTTCTCAATTTGCGATTGTTGCCAGTCCGATTGCTGCAGCTGTGGTTGCGGTAGTAGCTTATCTTGAACCACAAGGCGTTCACTTGGGTGACGTGTTAATGGTCACCATTCCATCGACTGTTCTTGGTATTTTCTGTGCTTGTTTATTTGTGAACAAAATGGGTAAAGAATTAAAAGATGATCCGGAATACCAACGTCGTTTAAAAGATCCAAAATATGCGGAAGCCTTTAACTCAACTATCAGCGGCAAAGAACTTGAAATCAGCAAAACAGCGAAAATTTCTGTTTCTCTTTTCTTGTTCGGTGCATTACTTGTCGTGTTAATGGGCGCAATGCCTTCTCTTCGCCCGGTGTTTGACGGCAAACCGATGGGTATGGCGCACACCATTGAAATTATTATGTTAGCTATCGGTGCATTAATTATCTTAACCTGTAAGCCGGATGGTACAGAAATCACCAAAGGTTCCGTATTCCACGCTGGTATGCGTGCGGTAATCGCTATTTTCGGTATCGCATGGTTAGGAGATACCTTAATGCAAGCTCACATTGAGGAAGTAAAAGGTTTAGTAAAAGGTTTAGTTGAAACTGCACCTTGGACATTTGCCTTCGCCTTGTTCGTACTTTCTGTACTCGTAAACAGCCAAGGCGCTACCGTAGCGACATTGTTCCCATTGGGTATTGCTCTTGGTATTCCACCGGCAATCTTGATTGGTGTGTTTGTTGCGGTAAACGGCTATTTCTTTATCCCGAACTACGGTCCAATCATCGCTTCACTTGACTTTGATACCACGGGTACTACTCGAATCGGTAAATACATTTTCAACCACAGTTTCATGCTACCAGGTTTATTAAGTATGGCATTTTGCTTAGGTTTTGGTTTGTTATTTGCCAATATCTTTCTATAAACCGATTTGAATTTTATACAAATAGCACCTTTCTTAAGGTGCTATTTTTTTGTTTTAAATTTAAGCGTTAAATATAAAAACACTAAAAATTAGAATAAAATTAATTATCATTTGTTATAAAAATGTTATGATGTAGCCCTTTTTACTCATATGATTTTTTTAAGGAAAAATAAACGTTATGATGATTGATAAACGGCTGATAAACACAGTCGCAGATAGCAAAAAATGGATTGCTATTAATGTCTTATGGAACTGGGTCGCCTTAATCGGCGGGATTATAAGTGCGGTGGTATTTGCCATTTGTTTGCAATGGGCGTTTGAGCGCACACTTACACTACAAAGTGCGGTCATTTTTACCGTCATTTTGGTTGCTTGTCTGGTGTTGCGTGCTTGGGCAGGAAAAATGGCGGTAAAAGCCTCCTATAAAGCGAGTACGCAAGTGAAGCATAAATTGCGTACGCTGATTTATCAAAAATTGTCTTCCATGCCGCTGAATCAGGTTAACCAACAATCTACATCTTCCGTGATCCAAGTGGCATCTGAAGGCGTGGAACAACTGGAAATTTATTTCGGCCGTTATCTTCCGCAATTGTTTTACAGCCTGCTTGCACCGCTCACATTGTTTGTTTTCTTGGTCTTTTTTAACGCGCCAACCTCATTAATTCTTTTGGTTTGTGTGCCGTTAATTCCAATGTCCATCATTGCGGTAAATAAAATCGCAAAACGTTTGTTGGCGAAATATTGGTCTATTTATGTGGGTTTAGGCAGCAGCTTTTTGGATAATCTACAAGGTTTGATTACTTTGAAAATCTATCAAGATGATGATTACAAAGCCAAACAAATGGACATCGAAGCGGAGAATTTCCGTACCATCACCATGAAAGTGTTGACCATGCAGCTAAATTCCGTTTCTTTAATGGATTTATTGGCTTACGGCGGTGCGGCATTAGGGATTTTGACGGCGCTTTTACAATACCAAGACGGCAGCTTAAGCATTTTCGGTGTCATTTTATTCATTTTGCTTTCTTCCGAATTTTTCATTCCGTTACGCTTACTCGGTTCTTTCTTCCACGTGGCGATGAACGGCAAGGCCGCTTCAGAAAAAATCTTTACGCTGTTAGATACTCCGGTAGAAGAAAACAAAAGTGCGGTGGATTTTCCGGCTAAAAATGAAGTTACCGTGCAAATTAGGGATTTACATTTTGCCTATTCTGCAGAAAAACCGGCCATTAACGGTTTAAACCTTAATATTCAGCCGAAGCAATTAACGGTTTTTGTGGGTAAAAGCGGTTGCGGTAAATCCACGCTGGTTTCCTTGCTCATGGGTTTTTACCAAGCACAGCAAGGGGAAATTTTATTTAATGGCGTCGATATTAAACAAATTAACCGTCATTCCTTGTATCGCCATGTTTCGTTGGTGAGCCACAGCAGTTACATTTTCAAAGGCAGCCTCAGAGAAAATATGTTGATGGCATTGTCCGATGCTTCTGATGACGCTATTTATCAATGCTTGGAGCAAGTTAATTTGGCGAATTTCGTCCGTGAAAACGGCGGATTGGATATGACGTTATTAAGTCGCGGAACTAACTTGTCCGGCGGTCAAATTCAACGTTTAGCGTTGGCGCGTGCCTTGTTACACAATGCCGACTTATACGTTTTCGATGAAGCCACCAGTAACATCGACGTAGAAAGTGAAGAAATCATTCTGCAATTTATTCAACAGCTTAAACACGAAAAAACTATCGTCATGATTTCTCATCGTTTGGCGAATGCGGTAAATGCCGATCAAATTTATGTGTTACAAAGCGGTCACTTGGCAGAATCAGGCGATCATGCTTCTTTAATGACTGAAAACGGAATTTATGCAGAAATGTTTAATCAACAAAAGAATTTAGAAAATATCAGAACGGGGGCAAATCATGCGTAAGAATGGATTTGTCGTCATGTGGCAGCTCATGAAATTGGTGACGCCATTGGCGCATATCATGAGTTTCACCATTATTATGGGTACCCTCGGTTTCCTCAGTGCTATTTTCATTATGGTGCTGGGAGCCATGGGCTTGTCGGAATTGCTTAACTTCCACACCCACTTAAATTTATCGCAAATTTTGACCGCACTTATTGTGCTTGCGGTAGCGCGCGGCATTTTGCGTTATTTGGAACAAATGTCTGGCCATTACATCGCCTTCAAATTATTGGCATTGTTGCGCGACAAAGTGTTCAGTGCATTACGTCGTTTGGCGTTTGTAAAATTGCAGGACAAACAATCCGGTCAATTGCTTTCCTTGGTCACCAACGACATTGAATTGTTGGAAGTGTTTTATGCGCACACCATCGCGCCGATCGCCATTGCTTTTTTAACCTCCGGTATTTTATTGGCGGTGTTCGCTCATATTTCTTGGTGGTTCGTGTTGGTGGCATTTTTAGCGTATGTCACCCTTGGCATTATTTTGCCTATCGTCACCACCCAAATGGCGCGTGAAGATGGTCGTAAATACCGTGAGCTGGTAGGCGAAATGAACGATTTCTTCCTCGATAGCATTCGTGGCATGAAAGAAATTCAACTTTTCGGCAACGAGGAAAAACGCTTACAGGAAATCCACCAACGCAGTGAAAAAATTGACCAAGCCTTTTTAAAAATTAAACAACAAGAAGGCAACGTGCGTTCGTTCACCGAAATCGCGGTGTCTTTCTTCAATATCCTGATTTTATTGGTGGGCTTAACGCTCTTTGCTTACGATTACATTGATTTTGCCGGCTTGCTCATTGGTGTGATTTTATTGATGTCCAGTTACGGCCCGGTGATTGCTTTAAGTAACCTGTCTAACAACTTATTGCAAACCCTCGCCAGTGGTGAACGTGTCTTGGCCTTATTGGCAGAACAACCCGAATTAAAAGACGTAGAAAATGGCGTGAACATCGCAGATGTACAGCAAATTAACGTAGAAAACGTCAGCTTTGCTTATGCGGACGAACAAATTTTGTCTGATGTGAATTTGCAGATCAAAAAAGGCGAAATTCTGGGAATTCATGGTCGTAGTGGTAGCGGTAAAAGTACGCTTTTGAAATTAATGATGCGTTTTTACGATCCGCAACAAGGTCGTATTTGCATTAACGATACGGACTTAAAAAACATTAATACGGTGAATTTGCGAGACAATATCGCTTACATCACCCAACAAACCTATATTTTCAATGAAACGGTGTATGAAAATATTGTGTTGGCAAACCGTAAGGCAACGAAAGAGCAAGTGATTGAAGCGGCGAAAAAAGCCTCCATTCATGAATTTATCATGAGCTTGCCGGAAGGCTACGACACCAAAATCACTGAAATGGGAAACAACCTTTCCGATGGTGAAAAACAACGTATCGGTATTGCCCGCGCCTTCTTGCACAATGCACCGATTATTTTGTTGGACGAACCGACAAGTAATCTGGACAGCTTAAACGAAGCCATGATTTTGCAATCCTTGCTAAACGTGAAAGCGGAAAAATTGATTATCTTGGTAAGCCATCGTGCTTCTACTATGGCGATTTGTGATCAGGTTATTCCAATCGCTAACGGACGGATGTCATAGTTAAGGTTTGTTGAACGTTAAAGTGCGGTGGGTTTTCATGGTGTTTTAAAACGCTGAGAAAATCTACCGCACTTTTCCTATATAAAAAATCCCATCAATGATTTGATGGGATTTTTGTTTTTGAAAGCTAAATTATTCTTTTGGTAATCTGATGACGGAAACCAATAATCCGCCCCAGATAATGATAAGCGCAATAGCCATCATGATAATTGCATTGGTTGACATCTTATTTTTCTCCTTGTTTTTGTACGATATTTTTCCACGGTAAACGGGAAAGTAAGAAACTGATGATGACTAAGCCGATCGCCATGCCCCAGCCGAAGGTATTAACGAACCATTCCGGATAGCCTTCATAGCCGTTTGCCAATACTTTGGTGGCTTCTTTGTAAAGCATGAACGCTAATACGCCGGTAGTAACCACAATGCAGGCTTTCCAGATTGAGCCAACTTTGAAAGAGCTGGTTTCGTTTAAGTGTTCACCAAGTTCTTTTAATCTGCCGGTAACGATAATGGAGAGTAAAGAGAAGAACGCTACGGCAACGATACCAAACATGTTGACGAAGTTGTCCATGGTATCAAGCATTGGTAAGCCGGCTGCCGTACCAAACAATAAGGTAGATGCGACCATCATTGGTAAGCCAACCAAGAATGTGGCATGTGCACGACGTAAGCGTAATTTATCTTGTACTGCCGCAATGATAACTTCTAATACGGAAATGAAAGAAGTTAACCCGGCGAAAACTAAAGAACCGAAGAATAGTACGCCCAATAATTGACCTAACGGTGCTTGGTTAATGATGGTTGGGAAGGCAAAGAACGCTAAGCCGATACCGCCTTTGGCAACCTCGCTGACATCTTGTCCGTTTGCAACAGCGATGAACCCTAAAGCAGAGAATACGCCGATACCCGCTAAGACTTCAAAGCTACTATTAGCAAAACCAACTACTAAGCCTGCACCGGTTAAATCCGATTCTTTTTTCAAGTAAGAGGCATAAGTCAACATGATGCCGAAGCAAATGGAAAGCGAGAAGAAGATTTGACCGTATGCGGCAATCCAAACACTTGGGTCGGCTAATTTTTCCCAGTTTGGTGAGAATAAAGCATCAAGACCTTTTTCTGCACCTGGTAAGAACAAGGAATAAACCACCAAGGTAATGAACATGATCACCAAAATTGGCATGAAGATAACGGAAGAACGCGCCACGCCTTTTTGTACGCCAAAAGAAAGAATCAACAACGTGATAATCCACACGGCAAGTAACGGTCCAACAACGGTGTCAACAAAATCCAAGCTTAACGCCACTTCACTTGCCATCTTAATGTGTTCGTGCAGGAAGAAATCTACCGGATTGCTACCCCAAGCGGAGCTGAAGGAATAATAAGCGTAGCTCGCAGCCCAGCCAAGAATAACCGCATAGTAAAGACCAATAATCACGTTGATCATCACTTGCCACCAACCGAAGGTTTCAAAGGCGGTTTTGAGTTTGCGATAAGCTAGTGGTGGAGAGGCACGGAATTTGTGGCCTAAAGCATAATCTAAAAAGACCAAAGGAATACCGGCCGTTAATAACGCCACAATGTAAGGCAAAATAAAGGCGCCGCCGCCGTTTTCATAAGTAACATAAGGGAAACGCCAAATGTTTCCCAAGCCGACTGCCGAACCGATCGCCGCAAAAATAAAGGCTCTGCGTCCGGAGAATGTTTCACGTTTATGTGTTTGAGTCATGGAACAACCTGTTAAAGTTAAAAAAATGTTAGAGCGTCAATATAAATCAATAAAAATGCGAGTCAATAGATAAAAATAACAAATTATGAAAATTTACGTTATTTTTCATTAAATTATTTTTAAATAATAGTTTTTTATTCTGTTTTAAAATTTAATTTTTAGAATAAAAAAATGAGATTTGTTAAAAAACAACGTTAACTTGCTAAAAAAGGACATAAAATGCCGAATAAAACGCTAATGATGAAAAAGTTCCCTATTTTGTGCATTTATTTCGGGCATAAATTTAGATTTTGCTTCGATTGGTGCTAAAGTATGCAAAATTTTTATGAATACCTTGTTTATGCAGCCAACATCTTTTCGGCGAAAACCCCAAAAACGGAAAAAACTAGCACAAAGTGCGGTTCATTTTGGCAGTGTTTCTAAGCCTAAAATCGCGTTTTCTCAAACTCAAGTAATTTTGTTCAACAAACCCTTTGATGTGTTGTGCCAATTTAGTGATGAAAATGGTCGTAGCACGTTGAAAGATTTTATTGATATCGCCGAGGTTTATCCTGTCGGGCGGTTGGATCGGGATAGTGAGGGATTGTTGCTGTTGACTAACAACGGGGAGATTCAGCATCGCTTGGTGGAACCTAAGTTTAAAATGGAAAAAACTTACTGGGTGCAGGTGGAAGGCGTGCCTGATGAAACCGCGTTAGAGCAACTTCGGCGAGGCGTGCAATTAAAAGATGGTATGACAAAACCGGCAAAAGTGCGGTTGATTTCCGAACCGGATTGTTTATGGCAACGCGTTCCGCCCATTCGCGAGCGAAAAAATATTCCTACATCGTGGTTAGAAATTAAAATTTATGAGGGGCGAAATCGGCAAGTACGCAGAATGACGGCGCATATTGGCTTTCCGACATTGCGTTTAATTCGTTATCAGCTTGCCGGGTTTACGCTCCAAAGTTTAGCGCCAAAAACCTACCGCACTTTAACGCAAGATGAACTAAAACAACTTTATCAATCACTTGGATTAACAATTTAACATGATGAGTAACCTATCCGTTTTCTTTGAAACTTTGGCGCGAGACAGCCATTTCTTTATTTTCGTGAAAATGGCGTTTGCCATGGTGCTAGGCGGCATCATTGGTTTAGAGCGTGAGTTAAAAGCCAAACCCGTGGGGGTAAAAACCTGCATGATTATTGCGGTGACGACCTGTGTGTTAACCATTGTTTCCATTCAATCAGCTGAACATTATGCGCAAGTGTCGGAAAACATTCGTACTGACCCAATGCGTTTGGCAGCTCAGGTGATTAGCGGCATCGGTTTCCTTGGTGCGGGCGTGATTTTGCGTAAACATAACGATGCCATTTCCGGTTTGACCACGGCGGCAATTATTTGGGCGGCTGCAGGTATCGGTATTGCTTCCGGTGCTGGATTCTATTTTGATGCGATTATTGCCACCTTTATGATTTTAATCGCCATTCGTTTGAGCCCGTCTGTGCATCGTTGGGTGCGTCGTTATGAGAAAAAGAAGAAAACCCGCATTACCGCCACATTGGCTTCGCCGGCTGCGGTGGGGCAATTTATTCAGCTGCTACATACCCATAACCATCTGATTGAAAATATTAATATGAAAGATCAGGCAAACGGTGAAACCAAATTGACGATTCGTTGCACGATTAATGACAAAGATACCATTCACGAATTGTACTTATTATTAAAGAATGAACCGGATGTGCTGAGTTTAGAATTAGAGAATTAAAAAAATCCCCAAGTATGCGCTTGGGGATTTTTGTTTGTTATTCAACGTAATTTTTTCCTAAAAATTTAAATGCCGGTGTTAATAAGGCTTTGACTTCATCATCATATAAAGACAGGCGCAGTTCCTTTTCACCCGCTGCATAAGGGCCAAGGGCATAAGGCGGATAGACAAACACAATGCCATCTTGTGAAAAATAAAAATTATCACTGAGGTAAAAATCGGCTTTTGTGGTAAAAGGCTCTTGCCGTTCACCGTTATCGCCACGAGATTCATTTTGGTAAATCTCCCATAGCAACGTTTTAACTTTGTTTTGTTGTGCTTTAGTAAAGACATCGTCTAATCGAATGACGGCTTTTTTGTCTAAATCAACGTTCACAAAATGGGTGGAATACATCCCGTGCGCACCACCGGAATAACTATAATAGTAGAGGGTGAAGGAGGCTAAGTTTTCACGCTGCCCTAAATATTCCATGCCAACTTTGGTTTCTATCGCCAAGGTTTCATACTCTCTTGCTTCTTTTAGGGTTTCAGCCATGTCTTTCTCTAATCGTTCAATAAACTGTTGTTTATTTTCGATTTTAGGCTGCCCTTCCACATTGAATGAGGCAATGACTTCATTTAATAACAAAGCAGTTAGCCAATCCGAATTGGTTTTTAACATCGTAATATCGAATTTCACCTTGTTTATGGAAGTATCATCAGTGCCTTTTGTTGGTGAAATGATTTCTGATTTTTGGAAGAGGACTTCCGGTTCTACTTGAATTGCTTGATTTTCCGCCAAATCCAAAACCTGTCTTTGTAAGGTATTCACTTGTGCATTTAGCTGCTCGATCGTTTGGGTTTGTTTTTTCACTTGTTCGGAAAGCGCATTTTTTTCTTCATCATTGCAGCCGGTAAGCGTTAGACCGGCAACGGCTAAAGCAGAAACGAGCAGTTTTTTCATAGAAACTCCTTGTATAAAAATGTTGTGAAAATCGACTGCACTTTATAGATCAAACACGTCCGCATCGCGCAATACGTGAATATTACCCTTGCGGCGTAGGAAACCACAGCGGTCGAAATATTCCACCAGTTGGACGGTCATTTTACGTCCGAATTGTAACGCATCGCGCAATTCGTTTACCGATATGCCCTCTTTCCCGGCGACAAGCTGTTTGATTAAGCGAGCAGTGGCATAAATGTTCTCGGTCAGGAAGAAACGGTCTTTTACCACGGCGGTGAGATAGCCTAATTTACCGGCTTTGTAGAGGAAGTTGCGCATAGCGCTTTCTTCCTGTCCTAATAAGCCCGCGAGATCACGCACCCACAACGCTTGTCCGTTATGTTGCTCAAATTGTTCAAGAACTTGCTGCCATAATGCGCGTTCTTGTTCATTAAATTGAATTTTATGATCAGCGGTATGTAGCCAACCACGGGTTTGCTGTAGCTGGTTCTCGGCTAATAATTCATCAATAAAATGATAAATCAGTTTTTCTGGCTGATTCAGTGCCGCAATGCGATATAAACGGGCTTTACCTAAGCCGAGTTGGTCGGGATGTTGTTCGTGATATTGCGCAAGTGCGGTCAATAATTTCGCTGTTTGTTGCGTGCGATAATCGGCATTAAAGCACCAACTTTGGAAGCGAATGTCGCCGTTTCTTTCAAGAATGTCGTTCAGTTGGGAGTCTGTCAGCTGTTCAATCCACATTAACAGCTCGGCTTCCACCGCATGATTTTGAAGATAAAGTGCGGTGCGTTTTTCAGCTGTTTCTGCTTGAATCAGTTGGCGTAAATAATCGAAACGGGCTTCTGTGCGCTTATGGCGTTTCGGTGAATGGATTTCAATTACTTTTGCGCCACCGAGTACGGCGGTAGAGTTGCTGTTGCGTAAGATGATTTTGTCACCATGCGCCAAAAATAACGGTTGTTCTAAAATCAGTTCTGCCAGCGCGTGTTGCTGAGGTGCGAGTTTGGGTTGTTGCAATAACGTCAGCTTGCCCGTGGTGTGTGAGGCGGCGTGATAAATATGCACCGGTTGGCTTTCGTTCAGTGGAATTTGGTTTTCTAGCCAAACGGTGACGCGATCTGTCGCCTTGGCAGGCGGTTGAGAGAACAACCAATCGCCGCGTTCAATTAACGTGCGGTCGAAATCTAGGTTAATATTTAATGCCAGGCGTTGCCCCGCCAAGCCTTCCGTGCTTTGTTCGTTTTGTGCGTGGATATTTTTCACCCGCACTTTTTGTCCATTGCTTAAATACAATTCGTCGTCAATGGCCACTTTGCCCGCAAATGCAGTGCCCGTCACCACGGTGCCGGCACCTTTAATGGTAAAAATACGGTCGATGGCATAACGGAACGGTTTTTCCGTGTCCGATAATTCCGGCAACTGCGCCAAATAATCGCGTAGCGTTTCGATGCCCTGACCGGTGGTAGCAGACGTGACAAAGAATTTACTGTTCGCCAAGAGAGCATATTGTTGGCGTAGCTGTTGTTCTAATGCGTCTATTTGTTGCGCATCGGCACGGTCGGCTTTGGTGATCACCACCATGATTTCCTGCAATTGCAACAAGCTCAAAATGTTTAAGTGCTCGATGGTTTGCGCTTGCACGCCTTCGTCTGCGGCAACGATAAGCATGGCGTAATGAATGCCGCCTAGGCCTGCCAACATATTGGCAAGAAAACGTTCGTGCCCCGGTACATCGATAAAGCCGAGGATTTGATCTTTTAACGGCAAATAGGCGTAGCCTAAATCAATGGTCATGCCGCGTTTTTTTTCTTCCGGTAAATGCGCCGTATGCGTGCCGGTGAGGGTTTGCAATAGCGCGGTTTTGCCGTGGTCAACGTGTCCGGATGTGACAATAATCATAGCGCCTCCAAGGTGTCGAGCAAGCGTTCGAGATTGGCCAAGCTGCGTAAATCCAACCAAATTTTATCCCGTTCAATGCGCCCGATAACCGGTTGCGGCAGCGCCAATAAACGGGTGAAAAGTGCGGTGGTTTTTGTCGGCATTTTTTCTGTTGCCGGCGCAATGGTGACCGAGATTGACGGAATCCGTGCCAGCGGCTGGGAGCCGCTACCAACCTGCGCTTCGCTTGGTTCGATCGCAACAACGTAATCTGCATTTAAACGATTTTCCAACCGCGCTTTAAGTTGTTCCGCCTGTGCTTGTAATTGGTCTACAGGTTGAGTGAGCAGATGAAGTGCGGTCAGTTTTTCAGTGATTTTTTCCGGTTGCAAATACAAACGCAAAGTGGCTTCCAGCCCGGCGAGGGTGACTTTGTCGCAACGTAGCACGCGTTTGAGCGGATGGGCTTGTAGCTGTTGAATCAATGCTTTTTTACCCACGATAATGCCCGCTTGTGGCCCACCAAGCAGTTTGTCGCCGGAGAAGGAAATTAAATCTAGGCCGTGTTGTAATTTTTCTTGCACCGTCGGTTCTTCCGGCAAGTCGAATTGTTTCAAATCAATTAACGCGCCACTGCCTAAGTCCGTGATGACCGGAATGCCAAATTCTTTACCTAATTCCGCTAGTTCTTGTTCATCAACAGAATGCGTGAAACCGCAAATTTGGTAGTTACTACTGTGAACTTTCATTAAAAAGGCAGTATTTTCGTTAATTGCGTTGCGATAATCTTTTAAATGGGTACGGTTGGTGGTGCCCACTTCCACCAGTTTGCAACCAGCCTGTGCCATGATGTCGGGAATGCGGAAAGCACCGCCAATTTCAATCAATTCACCACGGGAGATGATCACCTCTTTCCCTTGCGCGAAAGTCGCCAACATCAGTAATACCGCTGCTGCGTTGTTGTTCACTACACAGGCCGCCTCTGCGCCCGTGAGTTGTTGCAGTAAGTCGCTGATGTAGTTATCTCGATGACTGCGCTCACCAGCCGCTAAATCATATTCCAGCGCCACATTGCCCTGCATGGCATCCAGCGCAGCCTCTTGTGCCGCCGGTGACCACAACGCGCGCCCGAGATTGGTGTGCAATACCGTGCCGGTTAAATTATGTACGCTTTTTATGTTCACCTGTTGTTGTAACAATAATTGTTGGTGGATGTACTGAAAGGTGGCGTCATCGGTTTGCAAAAAGTGTGGTAGGTTTTCATGGCGTTTTATATGTTCGCGCGCTTGTTGCAACATCTCGCGAGACACGTTGACGGTGGCGCTATGGCCAAATTCTGCCACGAATTGTTCACCTTGCGGGGTTTTGAGTAATTTATCGACGGAGGGAAGGGCTTGATAAAGGGCTGACATGATGATTCCTTTTTCTGGGTTAAATTGGCATTTTTAGCGGGGATTATAAGGCGTGAAACCTGATTTCTTCTTTGCTTTTGCGTGCGCATTAGATACACTAACGCCAATTTTTTTCTCGTATTTTTAAATTCTTGGAATTATAGGTAATTCAATGCGTACAAGTAAATATTTATTATCCACCTTAAAAGAAACCCCGGCAGAAGCGGCGATTGTTAGCCATCAACTCATGTTGCGCGCGGGCATGATTCGTCCTCTTGCTTCAGGCCTTTATAACTGGATGCCAACCGGTTGGCGTGTGCTACAAAAAGTGGAAAACATTATTCGCGAAGAAATGAATAAAAGCGGTGCTATCGAGATCAAAATGCCCGTTGTGCAACCGGCAGAATTATGGCAAGAGTCCGGTCGCTGGGATCAGTATGGCCCGGAATTATTGCGTTTTACCGACCGTGGCGAACGGAGTTTCGTGATCGGCCCGACCAATGAAGAAGCCATCACCGATTTAATGCGTCGTGAAGTGACCTCTTACCGTCAACTTCCTCTTAATTTATATCATATTCAAACCAAGTTCCGTGACGAAGTGCGTCCACGTTTCGGTGTGATGCGTAGCCGCGAATTTATCATGAAAGATGCTTATTCTTTCCACATGGACAAAGAAAGTTTGCAACAAACCTATGAGGTGATGTATCAAACTTATAGCAACATTTTCACCCGTTTAGGGTTGGATTTCCGTGCCGTGCAAGCGGATACCGGTTCTATCGGCGGCAGCGCATCCCATGAGTTCCAAGTGTTGGCAAACAGCGGTGAAGATGATGTGATTTTCTCCACGGAATCCGATTATGCGGCGAACATCGAACTTGCCGAAGCGGTGGCGGTGGGTGAGCGTGCCGCACCAACCAAAGCGATGGAATTGGTGGATACACCGAATGCGAAAACCATTGCGGAGCTTGTCGCGCAATTTAACCAACCGATTGAGAAAACCGTTAAGACCTTGATTGTAAAAGGGGCTAGTGAAGAACAGCCGTTAGTGGCGTTAATCATTCGTGGTGATCACGAATTAAATGAAGTCAAAGCGGAAAAACTGGCAGAAGTGGCTTCCCCATTTGAATTTGCTGATGAAGCGGCCATTAAAGCCAAAATTGGCGCAGGTGTCGGTTCCCTTGGGCCGGTCAATTTAAACATTCCGGTTATTATTGATCGCAGTGTGGCGATCATGTCCGATTTCAGCGCTGGCGCTAACATTGACGGTAAACACTATTTCAACATTAACTGGGAACGCGATGTGGCGTTGCCGAAAGTGGCGGATATTCGTAACGTGGTGGAAGGTGACCCAAGTCCGGATGGCAAAGGTACCTTATTAATTAAACGCGGTATTGAAGTCGGCCATATTTTCCAATTAGGTGACAAATATTCCAACGCGATGAATGCGACAGTGCAAGGTGAAGACGGACGTCCTACGGTCGTTACCATGGGCTGCTATGGTATTGGTGTGACGCGTGTTGTGGCAGCTGCTATTGAACAACATCATGATGAACGCGGCATTATTTGGCCGAGCGATGCGATGGCGCCGTTCACCGTGGCGATTGCGCCGATGAATATGCACAAATCGGAAAGCGTGCAAGCATTCGCTGAAGAGTTATACCGCACTTTATTGGCACAAGGCGTGGAAGTGATTTTTGATGATCGTAAAGAACGCCCAGGCGTGATGTTTGCGGATATGGAGCTTATCGGTGTGCCGCACATGGTCGTCATCGGTGAGAAAAATTTAGCGAACGGCGAAATCGAATACAAAAATCGTCGTAGCGGTGAGAAACAAATGATTGCGAAAGAGCAATTGATTGACTTCTTAAAAAGCCAAATTAAGGCGTAATTGAAATAAAAAGTGCGGTCGGATTTTTAACTGAATTTCCGACCGCACTTTTGTATAGGGAAAACATGAATCCGTGGATTTTATTGGCCGTGTCCATTTGTTTGGAAATTGTTGCCACCAATCTATTGAAAGTCAGCGACGGTTTTACTAAACCGTTGCCGACGCTTGGCGCTTTGGCTTTTTATGGCTGTTCGTTCTATTTTGTTGCCATTATTTTTCGTACGCTTTCCGTTGGTTTGGTGTATGCCATTTGGTCTGGCGTGGGTATTGTGTTGACAGCCATTGTGGCTTATTTCGCCTTTGGGCAGAAAATTGATACTGCCGGTTTAATTGGCATGGGGTTGATTATCTGTGGTGTGTTGGTGATTAATTTATTTTCGCAAACAGCGCACTAACGCTATAATCCAGTTGATTTTTTGGAAAGGAGAATAGGATGAAAAAGTATGATTCGCTGCGCATTGAGTGGGATTGTCGGCGCGGTATGTTGGAATTAGACAAGGTCATCATGCCTTTTTATAAACAGTATTTTGACGGGCTTAGCGAGCATAAAAAAGAGGTTTTTATTCGTTTGTTAGCCTCGACCGATTTACAGCTTTTTTCATGGTTCTTTAATAACGGCGAAATCAATGATTCGGAATTGCGAGAAATGGTGCTGGAAATTCAGCAAAAATTGAGTCTAACGCACTGATTTTCATTGTTTTATTGGTTTTTTCTAAAATAACTGAACTTTTTTTTATTCATCTCGTCTAACGCATAACAATAGCTTGCTGGCTTTGAAATTAAAGTTTGTTAGACGTGATATTTGAGGTTATATGGCTGAACAGCTAACAGATCAAGCTTTGGTAGAAAGGGTGCAGCAGGGAGATAAGAAAGCTTTCAATTTGTTGGTATCGCGTTATCAAAATAAAGTAGCTGGATTACTGACTCGGTATATTTCACCGAATGATATTCCCGATGTTGTACAAGAATCATTTATAAAAGCATACCGTTCCATCGGCTCTTTTCGTGGTGATAGTGCTTTCTATACTTGGCTATACAGAATTGCAGTGAATACTGCAAAAAATTATTTGACTGCACAAGGGCGTCGCCCGCCAAGCGAAGATATTTTAGCTGAAGATGCAGAATCCTACGATGTAGGAACAAATTTACGGGTTGTGGATACGCCTGAAAATGAAATGTTATCCAACGAGTTAAAGAATATCGTATTTGATACGATTAAAGGTTTACAGGAAGATTTACGCACAGCAATTACTTTACGCGAAATCGAGGGATTGAGTTACGAAGAAATTGCAGAAATTATGGATTGTCCGGTGGGGACTGTGAGATCGCGGATTTTTAGAGCGCGTGAAATCATTGAAAGTAAAGTTAAACCGCTTTTACAACGTTAATAAAAAACAGGAATACAACTACGATTAGTCGGAGTACAAACATGCAAAAAGAACTACTTTCAGCATATATTGATGGTGAACAAGTTAATCATGAACTCACCGAACAATTATGCCAAGATGCGGAATTGCAGGAGAGTTGGGTAAATTTCCACACCATTCGTTCTGTTATGCGTCAAGAAACAAATGTTTTCTTGGGTGCTGATTTCACTGCAAAAATGGAAAGTTTGATTGCTTCAGAAGAAATTCAAGCAGTTGAAGTCACTGAGTCTCAACCATTGCCGCAGGACGTCGAAAACTTGCCGTTTATGCAAAAGTTAAAAGCATGGTTTATGCCGATGACTCAGGTTGCTGTTGCTGCGGGTGTGTGCTTGGTGGCTGTATTAGGTGTACAATCTTTCACTGCAAAATCTACCGTACAAAATGCAGCAGATACCCCAGTGTTACAAACATTGCCTTTTAACAACGGTGTGCAAGAAGTCAGTTACAATGCGCCAAGCAAAGATGTCATTACGACAGAACAGCTTGAACAAAAAAATAAACGTATTGGCGCTATGTTGCAAAGCTATGAATTACAACGTCGTGTTTATGCCGATTCAATGAATTTAGGACAGAATCAGAGCAATAAATAATAGTTCATGTATTCAGGCATAATTGTTTTTATCAGAATTCACCACCATTTTTTGGTGGTGAATTTGTTTATTAGGAATTTGATCATGTTAAAAACATTTCTAAAAACTACCGCACTTTTTTTCTTATTTAGCACGTCATTTTCTTCCTTTGGTACAGACTCCCTTTCGCCGAAACAGCTATTGCTGGATATGAAGAAAGCGGCAGAACAGCTAAATTATGAGTTTTCTTTCGTGCAAACCACGCCTTCTAACATGGATTCATTGCGGTACCGTCACTTTAAATCTAACGGCAAAACTTTTGCGCAATTGGTGACGTTAGATGGTGCACAACAAGAAATTGTTCAACGTGATAATTTAATTAGCTATTTTCAACCGAACTATCAGCCTTTCACTATTAACAGTGAAGGCATTACCGATAATTTACCGCCCCTCACTCGTGCCAATTTTGATACTTTAGAGCAATATTATGACTTCGTTAACATCGGGCGTAATCGCGTAGCGGATCATGTGGTACAAACCATTCGAATTTTGCCGAAAGACGATTTTCGTTATCAATATGTGGCCTTTATTGACGAGGACAATAACTTGCTTTTGCGCAGTGATATGCTTGATCGGGACGGCAATTTATTGGATCAATTTCGTGTTGTAAATCTGTATGTGGGAGACGGGATTTCAGGCTTAGTGGATTATTTAAATCAAGTGGCTTTCCCTCCGTTATTAATGGATAAAAACGCAAATCAAACGCCGGATTTTAATTGGGCTCCAGGTTGGTTGCCACAAGGTTTTAAAGCGGTAAATCGCAGTATTGAACGTGATGGCGACGATAAAATCGAATCGCAACTTTACAGCGACGGGCTGTTTTCTTTTACGTTATATGTGTCCGACAAAATCCTAGAAAATACACTGCAAGATAATACTTGGCGACAAGGTGCTTACACGATTTATAACGAAACTGTGGATAACAAAGACTTGACGATTATCGGGCAATTACCGATTTCTACGGCAAAACGCATCGTGCAAGACATTCAATTTAAGAAAAACTAAACGGGTTTATTATGTTGACAGAAAGTGCGGTCGTGATTGAATACGAATCCGGTAAGGCGAAAGTAAAATGCCAATCGCAAAGTGCCTGTGGCACTTGTGCAGCAAAATCCGCTTGCGGGAATTCGGCATTATCGGAATTAGCCGGTAGCGGTGCACGTGGTGAGCATATTTTCACCATTGAAACCATTACACCGCTAAAAGTGGGGCAGTTGGTCGAAATTGGTTTATCGGAACATTCTCTGATCAAATCTGCGTTGCTGATGTATTGTGTCCCGTTGTTCACTTTAGTCTTCAGCACCTTATTGTTCGATTCGTTGTTTAGTCACGAACTCGTCAGTGTATTTTTTATTTTTATTTCCACCGCACTTTCCTTCCTCGGAGTGCGTTGGTATGCACGAAAACTGAACCGCAAATCAGCTTATCAACCGGTGTTGCTGCGCGTGCTCTAAATCTTTGAGCATCATTCGTTTTCTTTGGCGGGCTGGTATATAATCAGCCCGTTTATTTTATCGTCTTTAAGGAAATATTATGCTCCCCATGCTTGGCATTACCGGTTACAGCGGCAGCGGCAAAACCACTTTATTAGAAAAATTACTTCCCCAATTAAAACAACGTGGCTTGCGCCCGGCGGTGATTAAACACAGTCATCATGATGCGCAAGTGGATAAACCGGGCAAAGACAGTTGGCGTATGAAAGATGCCGGTGCCAGCCAAGTAATTATGGCTTGTGACCACCGCTGGGCTCTTATGACGGAAACGCCACAACAACGTATTTCCCTGTCTTATTTATGTGAACAATTTGATCATGAATTAACGGATCTCATTTTGGTAGAAGGCTTCAAACAAGAGCCGATTGAAAAGATTTTGTTGCACCGAAAAGACATGACTAAACCGCTACCTGACATTGATGAGCTCGTGTTGGCCGTTGCTACAGATTACCCTTTAGCGGTAGATAAACCTTGTTTGGATATTAATAATATCGCGCAGATTGCTGATTTTATTACGGCTTGGTACGAGCAAAAGTGCGGTCGAATTTAAGCGTGGTTTTTTATGCCTGAGCTCCAACATTATCGCCATTTATCCTTAATTGCCGCCATGGCATTATTTATGCAGTCCCTCGATGCCACCATTTTGAATACGGCATTGCCTGCCATTTCTGCCGATTTGCATGAATCACCGTTAGAAATGCAAATGGCGATAATCAGTTATTCCCTCACTGTTGCATTATTTATTCCACTCACCGGTTGGATTGCCGATAAATACGGCACGCTCAATGTGTTTCGGGTTGCGGTGGCAATTTTTGTACTTGGTTCTGTTGCTTGTGCCGCCTCCAATTCATTAAACGCATTGATTTGGTCGCGCGTGTTGCAAGGGTTGGGCGGGGCAATGATGATGCCGGTAGCGCGCTTGGCAATTATTCGTCACGTGCCAAAAAATCAATTGGTTGCCGCATGGAATGCCATGGCGATGGCGGGGCTGATTGGCCCGGTGCTCGGGCCGATTGTGGGCGGATGGCTTGTGACACATGCCAGCTGGCATTGGATTTTCCTAATTAACATTCCTATTGGTATCCTTGGGATTGGATTTGCCGGTCGGTATATGCCAAACAGCACAGGCAATATTAGCAAGCTGGATTGGTGGGGCTTTTTACTGTTTGGTGGTGGGCTGGTAGGCTTAACACTCGGCTTGGATTTGTTGTCTGAAGACCGTATCGACCAATGGCTGACAGCGTTAATTTTGGCTGTGGGGTTCGGCTGTTTCTCCTTTTATTATTGGTATGCTCAACGGGTGCAGAATCCTTTATTGCCGTTAAATTTATTTGCTACGCGCACGTTTCGATTGGGCATGATGGCGAATATTTTTATCCGTTTGTGTGGCTCAGGCATTCCGTTTTTAATGCCGTTGATGTTGCAAGTAGTGTTTAATTATAGCGCGGATGTTGCCGGTTGGTTGCTAGCGCCAATTGCACTAAGTTCCGTGTTAACGAAATCCTTTGTTGGAAAAATTCTGGCGCGTTTCGGTTATAAAATGACATTAATGTTGACCGCACTTTCGATGGCGCTTGCCATTGCTGCCATGAGCCTGTTGCAACAAGACACACCGATTTGGTGTTTGGTGCTGATTTTGGCGTGGTATGGTAGCTGTATGTCGATTATTTTTACTTCTGTCAACACACTTACGATTAGTGATTTAGACGAACACAATACCAGCGCAGGCGCTACTTATCTCAGTGTGATTCAACAAGTGGGAATCAGTATCGGTATTGCCGTGTCCGCTGTGATTTTAGATCTTTATCGCCATTTCATCGGGGACAGTGGCGAACTGCTTCAACGTGCTTTCAGTGCGACTTTCCTCACCTCAGCCATTTTCGGCGTCGTTTTAGTATGGGTTTTAACTTACCTTAGAAAAGAGGACGGTGCGGAGAATTTTCGTCGGGAATAAAAAACTTATTTTCTGAAGGTGTTTTTCGGAGTTGGTCTGTTAGGCGTGAGGGAAAAGTTGGAGTGGCGGAAGAGCGTAAGCAACGTGATCTATGAATTGGACTTCCGTTAGTATTCTTCTTAACATTGCCTAGATGATCAATAACGATTTCTCTGTCTTCTCTGTGTTTTCTAACGACCCTTAACCGACCACTGCACTATAATAAAGTCACCTCTGGTAATGGAATAACTTCATAATCAATAATAGAACATTCAGTAAGAGAATAATATTGTTGGGTTTTAGCCATTTTTTAACGTCCATTATAGTGAAAGTGCGACAAATAGTAATAAGGGTTACTATCTCTCGGTTCGGTTAATTAAGCCGCGCCTAGCCGCATTAATTCTTTAAATTATCAAACAGTAAAACGCCATCAAAATCGACCGCACTTTACCTCAGGCTTCAGGGTTTTAAAATGTTCAACCGTCGGACTGTCAAATTCCTTTTCGATGTTTGCTGTGGGATTAAAAGAGATTAAGTCTCGGTGTAGGGCATAAGTCATGATCTCGTTATGCTTCTGAATTGTTCGTTTGAGCTTTTCTAAATGCTCTTCGTCTTGATACAGCTTAAATGCCTTTAATGCCATTGGCGGGGCAATTCAGACTTTTAAAAAATAGGGTATAGCTAAAACATCGTTAACGTTTTTTTATAATAGGTTTTGTGTGATTTTGGTTATACCGGTTTTGCTATACGGCTATCAGTATAACTAAAACCCAAGGATTTTATAGGATTAGATAGGAACGATTAGGATATAAAAAAGCCCTTGAAGTCAATGTTTTCAAGGGCTTTTGGGATTTGATAAGTTTACTTTGGATTGTTATTTGGTGGAGCTGGGGGGAGTTGAACCCCCGTCCGAAATTCCTCTACCGTCAGCACTACACGTTTAGTCAGTCTTTAAGTTTCGCTTAATCCTGCGGACAGACACGCGATAATTAAGCTAGTTTGATTCAATTTAATGCTTCGATCCTCAAACAGCGGCGTCCACACGATCTCGTTTGGGTTTGACTCCGCTTTATCCCCGTCTTACGAGCGGAAGCTGGGGAGCGAAGGCTATGAGCAGGTTATTAAGCTGCTAAAGCGTATTGTTCGTCGTTTGCGACTATTTTTTTGCGGTTTATTTACGAGGCCTACCGCACCTCGACGTGCACCTCGGGCTTCGCTAATCCCGTCGAATCCAAAATCAGCCCCAAAAGTGTGCATAAGAATAGCAAAATACAGTAATAAAGGAAAGTAGGCAAAATAAATGGTGTATCCAAGATAAAGAATAGTACGCTAATTTTTTACATATCTTATGTGCTTTTAGCTGATATTTTAGTTAAAAAATTTTATTTTTTCGATCTACTTCACATTTTTGAATGTTATTAATGATATCTTTTTCTTAAAAAATAAAAAGTATGATATAACTAATTCACATAATAATATGAGGGAAAACTATGTGTAATACAAAACAAGAACTACGCAATGAATTTACTGAACTGATTGGTGAGGTAAGAGTTAAGAATTTGTTTACCGGTTATGGAATATTCCAAGAAGATGCCATGTTTGCTTTGTCCCAAAATGACGCAATTTTTGTTAGAGCCGAGGGAGAGTTGGTACCTTATTTGGAGAGGCTTGGGGCTGTTGCCTATTCACTCAATCCTAATAATATGAGTAAATTAGCTCTTTATCATTATTATCAATTGCCTCCTTCAGTTCGTAAAAACAAAACTCTTTTTAAACAAGTCATTAACCTTTCTATTCAACAAATTAAAAGAAAGAAACTTTCTGAAAACTTAGCTAAAAAAGAACGTATCAAAGAATTGGCTAATTTCACTATTAAGCATGAAAGGCTATTAGCCAAAATTAATATTCATACAGTCAGTGATTTTAGAACATTGGGTGCTATTCATAGTTATGTCAGATTAAAAAAATTAGGTATTCCTGCAAGTATTGATTTACTCTGGACATTTAGAGCTGCTTTAATGGATAAACACGTCAACTTGTTGACAGAAAAAGAAAAATCATCAACCCTTATTAAATTAAACCTTATGCTTGAAGCTAATGGGATGAGGAAAATCAAAGGGTGCTAGAGAATGATAATGAAAATGGAGTAATACATAAAACACCATTTTTGATCTAAGGCTTGCAAGTTGGTTGAATAGTTTAAGATGTAATTTTTATTGCGCTTAAATTATTATCAATTAAAAAATATTTTGCAAAAAATCGCAAAAAGGGGTTGCAAGGTCGTGATAAATGCCTATAATACGCCCCCACAACGACGCGCCGTTGTAAAGCATAAAACCGCGCGTCGTTTTTTGTTCTTTAACAATCAATCAGACAAACTGTGTGGGCACTTGAAGATTCGTTTTTATCATTAAAGATTTTAAAATTGAACTGAATAGTGCTACGAAAAACGTTTATTTATTTATAGATAGATTACTTGGCTAGCAGTATTGAGCGATTAAACTTTTTGAACTGAAGAGTTTGATCATGGCTCAGATTGAACGCTGGCGGCAGGCTTAACACATGCAAGTCGAACGGTAACAGGAGAAAGCTTGCTTTCTTGCTGACGAGTGGCGGACGGGTGAGTAATGCTTGGGAATCTGGCTTATGGAGGGGGATAACGACGGGAAACTGTCGCTAATACCGCGTAGAGTCGAGAGACGAAAGTGCGGGACCGCAAGGCCGCATGCCATAGGATGAGCCCAAGTGGGATTAGGTAGTTGGTGGGGTAATAGCCTACCAAGCCGACGATCTCTAGCTGGTCTGAGAGGATGACCAGCCACACCGGGACTGAGACACGGCCCGGACTCCTACGGGAGGCAGCAGTGGGGAATATTGCGCAATGGGGGCAACCCTGACGCAGCCATGCCGCGTGAATGAAGAAGGCCTTCGGGTTGTAAAGTTCTTTCGGTATTGAGGAAGGTTGTTGTGTTAATAGCACGACAAATTGACGTTAAATACAGAAGAAGCACCGGCTAACTCCGTGCCAGCAGCCGCGGTAATACGGAGGGTGCGAGCGTTAATCGGAATAACTGGGCGTAAAGGGCACGCAGGCGGACTTTTAAGTGAGGTGTGAAATCCCCGGGCTTAACCTGGGAATTGCATTTCAGACTGGGAGTCTAGAGTACTTTAGGGAGGGGTAGAATTCCACGTGTAGCGGTGAAATGCGTAGAGATGTGGAGGAATACCGAAGGCGAAGGCAGCCCCTTGGGAATGTACTGACGCTCATGTGCGAAAGCGTGGGGAGCAAACAGGATTAGATACCCTGGTAGTCCACGCTGTAAACGCTGTCGATTTGGGGATTGGGCTTTAAGCTTGGTGCCCGAAGCTAACGTGATAAATCGACCGCCTGGGGAGTACGGCCGCAAGGTTAAAACTCAAATGAATTGACGGGGGCCCGCACAAGCGGTGGAGCATGTGGTTTAATTCGATGCAACGCGAAGAACCTTACCTACTCTTGACATCCATGGAATCTTGTAGAGATATGAGAGTGCCTTCGGGAACCATGAGACAGGTGCTGCATGGCTGTCGTCAGCTCGTGTTGTGAAATGTTGGGTTAAGTCCCGCAACGAGCGCAACCCTTATCCTTTGTTGCCAGCGATTTGGTCGGGAACTCAAAGGAGACTGCCGGTGATAAACCGGAGGAAGGTGGGGATGACGTCAAGTCATCATGGCCCTTACGAGTAGGGCTACACACGTGCTACAATGGCGTATACAGAGGGCGACGAAGCCGCGAGGTGGAGTGAATCTCACAAAGTACGTCTAAGTCCGGATTGGAGTCTGCAACTCGACTCCATGAAGTCGGAATCGCTAGTAATCGCGAATCAGAATGTCGCGGTGAATACGTTCCCGGGCCTTGTACACACCGCCCGTCACACCATGGGAGTGGGTTGTACCAGAAGTAGATAGCTTAACCTTCGGGGGGGCGTTTACCACGGTATGATTCATGACTGGGGTGAAGTCGTAACAAGGTAACCGTAGGGGAACCTGCGGTTGGATCACCTCCTTACCAAAGATAGACTCGACTTTAAGTGTTCACACAGTTTGTTTGATGGTTGTAGACAAGGAAAGAACAACAATATCAAAGAGAAGAGAGCATCTTTACATGCTGTCCCCATCGTCTAGAGGCCTAGGACATCGCCCTTTCACGGCGGTAACCGGGGTTCGAATCCCCGTGGGGACGCCATTTAAAGATGATTTTTCATCTTTACTGTTCTTTAAAAATCTGGAAACAAGCTGAAAACGAGACTTTCAAGAAAGTCTGAGTGAGAGTGATTGATAAAAGGCGATTGCTCTTAATTAACTGTTATTAATCGTAGCTGAAGTGTTTGAAAGTTGTTGTTTAATATTATTTAAATAATAAGGTAAGAATACTTGAGGTTGTATGGTTAAGTGACAAAGCGTACAAGGTGGATGCCTTGGCAATCAGAGGCGAAGAAGGACGTGCTAATCTGCGAAAAGCTTGGATGAGTCGATAAGAGGCGTTTAATCCAAGATGTCCGAATGGGGAAACCCAGTGGGTGAAGAACCTACTATCATTATCTGAATCCATAGGATAATGAGGCGAACCGGGAGAACTGAAACATCTAAGTACCCCGAGGAAAAGAAATCAACCGAGATTTTGTGAGTAGCGGCGAGCGAAAGCGAAGGAGCCTGTTAGTGATAGCGGAAGTATTAGAGGAATTGGCTGGGAAGCCGAATCGTAGAGGGTGATAATCCCGTACTCGAAAATACTTTTGTGGTACTGAGCTAACGACAAGTAGGGCGGGACACGTGATATCCTGTTTGAAGATGGGGGGACCATCCTCCAAGGCTAAATACTCCTGATTGACCGATAGTGAACCAGTACTGTGAAGGAAAGGCGAAAAGAACCCCGGTGAGGGGAGTGAAATAGAACCTGAAACCTTGTACGTACAAGCAGTGGGAGCCCGAAAGGGTGACTGCGTACCTTTTGTATAATGGGTCAGCGACTTATATTTTGTAGCGAGGTTAACCGAATAGGGGAGCCGAAGGGAAACCGAGTCTTAACTGGGCGGCTAGTTGCAAGGTATAGACCCGAAACCCGGTGATCTAGCCATGGGCAGGTTGAAGGTTGGGTAACACTAACTGGAGGACCGAACCGACTAATGTTGAAAAATTAGCGGATGACTTGTGGCTGGGGGTGAAAGGCCAATCAAACCGGGAGATAGCTGGTTCTCCCCGAAATCTATTTAGGTAGAGCCTTGAGCGGACACCTTTGGGGGTAGAGCACTGTTTCGGCTAGGGGTCCATCCCGGATTACCAACCCGATGCAAACTACGAATACCAAAGAGTGATACTCAGGAGACACACGGCGGGTGCTAACGTCCGTCGTGGAGAGGGAAACAACCCAGACCGCCAGCTAAGGTCCCAAAGTCTATATTAAGTGGGAAACGAAGTGGGAAGGCTTAGACAGCTAGGATGTTGGCTTAGAAGCAGCCATCATTTAAAGAAAGCGTAATAGCTCACTAGTCGAGTCGGCCTGCGCGGAAGATGTAACGGGGCTCAAATATAGCACCGAAGCTGCGGCATCAGACGTAAGTCTGTTGGGTAGGGGAGCGTTGTGTAAGCGGATGAAGATGGTTCGAGAGGGCTGTTGGACGTATCACAAGTGCGAATGCTGACATAAGTAACGATAAAACGGGTGAAAAACCCGTTCGCCGGAAGACCAAGGGTTCCTGTCCAACGTTAATCGGGGCAGGGTGAGTCGGCCCCTAAGGCGAGGCTGAAAAGCGTAGTCGATGGGAAACGGGTTAATATTCCCGTACTTGGATAAACTGCGATGTGGGGACGGAGTAGGTTAGGTTAGCGTGCTGTTGGATATGCACGTTTAAGTTGGTAGGTGGGAAGTTTAGGCAAATCCGGACTTCCTTAACACTGAGAGATGATGACGAGGCTCTACGGAGCTGAAGTAACTGATACCACACTTCCAGGAAAAGCCACTAAGCTTCAGGTTTATCTAAACCGTACTGAAAACCGACACAGGTGGTCAGGTAGAGAATACTCAGGCGCTTGAGAGAACTCGGGTGAAGGAACTAGGCAAAATAGCACCGTAACTTCGGGAGAAGGTGCGCCGGCGTAGATTGTAGTCCCTTGCGGGCGAAGGTTGAACCGGTCGAAGATACCAGCTGGCTGCAACTGTTTATTAAAAACACAGCACTCTGCAAACACGAAAGTGGACGTATAGGGTGTGATGCCTGCCCGGTGCTGGAAGGTTAATTGATGGTGTAATCGAAAGAGAAGCTCCTGATCGAAGCCCCAGTAAACGGCGGCCGTAACTATAACGGTCCTAAGGTAGCGAAATTCCTTGTCGGGTAAGTTCCGACCTGCACGAATGGCATAATGATGGCCAGGCTGTCTCCACCCGAGACTCAGTGAAATTGAAATCGCCGTGAAGATGCGGTGTACCCGCGGCTAGACGGAAAGACCCCGTGAACCTTTACTATAGCTTGACACTGAACATTGAATTTTGATGTGTAGGATAGGTGGGAGACTTTGAAGTAGTCACGCCAGTGATTATGGAGTCGTCCTTGAAATACCACCCTTTAACGTTTGATGTTCTAACGAAGATTACGAAACGTGGTCTCGGACAGTGTCTGGTGGGTAGTTTGACTGGGGCGGTCTCCTCCCAAAGAGTAACGGAGGAGCACGAAGGTTTGCTAATCACGGTCGGACATCGTGAGGTTAGTGCAATGGTATAAGCAAGCTTAACTGCGAGACAGACAAGTCGAGCAGGTACGAAAGTAGGTCATAGTGATCCGGTGGTTCTGCATGGAAGGGCCATCGCTCAACGGATAAAAGGTACTCCGGGGATAACAGGCTGATACCGCCCAAGAGTTCATATCGACGGCGGTGTTTGGCACCTCGATGTCGGCTCATCACATCCTGGGGCTGAAGTAGGTCCCAAGGGTATGGCTGTTCGCCATTTAAAGTGGTACGCGAGCTGGGTTTAGAACGTCGTGAGACAGTTCGGTCCCTATCTGCCGTGGGCGTTGGAGAATTGATTGGGGCTGCTCCTAGTACGAGAGGACCGGAGTGGACGCATCACTGGTGTTCCAGTTGTCTCGCCAGAGGCATTGCTGGGTAGCTACATGCGGAAGAGATAAGTGCTGAAAGCATCTAAGCACGAAACTTGCCAAGAGATGAGTTCTCCCACACATTAAGTGTGTAAGGGTTGTTTAAGACTAAGACGTAGATAGGTGCGGTGTGTAAGTGTAGTGATACATTGAGCTAACGCATACTAATTGCCCGAGAGGCTTAGCCATACAACGCTCAAGTGTTTTTGGGGTTACCCTGGACATGAGCGAGTTGGAAGGATAACAGTTAAGAGAATGGACGTAGAAGAGAGAGTTGAGAGAAGGCTTGTTTTTAGATTAAGAAGACGCGAATAAGAAGAGATAGAAATCATAAAGAATATTGGCGGCGATAGTGCGGTGGGCCCACCTGATTCCATACCGAACTCAGAAGTGAAACGCCGTAATGCCGATGGTAGTGTGGGGCATCCCCATGTGAGAGTAGGTCACCGCCAAGCCTGATACGAACCCCTGATGTGAGTGCATCGGGGGTTTTTGCTTTTTACAGCAT